>CBIHOF010000008.1:0-247639 GCA_966211955.1 uncultured Comamonadaceae bacterium
CGACTCGATGGCCGCCTCGCGGATGAACCCGGGCGTCGGCTCGTCGCTCTCGCCGTTTATTATACGGAGCAGCACACTAGATGAGTATCCCAAAACATTGATTTTTCAGAGTTTTTTTTCCATGTAGTGCCTAAAATACTATATGGAAGATGTTTTGGTCTTTTCCATCGAGTAGTCCCTCTGGCGGCTGCGGCCGTTCAGGAACGTCGTCTGACGAGCACGCCCGACGAGCGTCTGCCCTGTGTATCTACAACAGCCGGTACTTCAGCTGTCTGTTCTTGAAGGCGGGTTCAGTGCCTTCAAGTATCTGAACGACCCTCTTCTTGATCTCCTCCCGCTCGATCGCTCCGGCTTCGTACTCGAACCTACTGGCGACTTTGTCGCACGACGCGTAGACGATCTGCTCGGCATCGCATACCACTGCCAAATTGGGGTTGTGAGTCACCATGATCACCTGTCTTCGCTCTTTGGCCCGCTTGATGCACTTCACCAGCACCTTGTAGATGGTCTGGTTGTCCAGGTTCTCTTCCGGCTGGTCGATGACGATGGGGATGTCGTCTTTGTCTACGAGGAGATAGAAGACAAGAAGCAGCAGTCCACGCTCGCCAGGCGAGAGCTGGCCGATCTCTTGGCCAGCGTACGTCAGTGAATAGCGAGGGTTCAGATAATCCAGGCCAAACACGTAGTCCAAGAGCTCTTGCGGCTCAACACCCTTTCTTAGCTGGTCCGCCAAGCGAGTGTCGCGCTGGACCTGACCGTCACGCTGGTCGAAGTGCAGCATCTCATCGATCCGAGTCGCAAACTCGACCGCCTCGGCAGATACGTCGAAATTAATGTCGACCAGCACACCCTTCAAACGTTGGACGCTCTCTTCAACGCCTGAGAACGACCCCCTGACCTGGCGGTTGAGCTTGCCGAGGAACTGATCCTCGAAGTCCGCCTCCTCGATACGGACGTGGAACTCCAACGGCAGTTGCATGTCCATTTGCTGAGCCGAGACCACGAAGGACTGCACAGGGCCATATAGCCGCCGGTACTCCTCGACCATCGCGTGGATCTTGCCGTGGATCTCTCCCGCCAACTTAGTCCGTGTCGCCTTGAGGCTTGCGAGTAGCGTGGGCAATTCTGCAAGAGACTCAACCTCGGCCGCCAGCCAAGCAATAGTGCCGGCCTTGTCCTTTGCGCCAACGACCTCGGCCTTACGGCGCTCCCACGTGGCCAACTCTTCCTTGAAGCGCACGAACTGCCGTTGCCGCTCTCCCAGCTTGCTCTTCGCTTCCGCGATTGCGGCAGACGCCTCAGCCTTTCTCTGATTGATGCTTCCTGGCGCATCGCTCTGCAGCTTGGCTTCAACTTCTACGATCTGCGCTTGCGTTTCCTTGACGATCAACTCTGCGGGCCCCGGGTCGATCTCGACTCGCAGCAGGGAGTCAACTTGCAACGGACTGCCGAGCTCTGCAATCAAAGCCTTCAATTCAGAGACGAATGTGTCGCGCTGCTTGTCGAAGTTGGCCAGCGCCTGCTGGATCTTGCGGGCGACAGCCTGTCGGCGGGTCGCCGCTGCCTTCGTGTCACGTAGAGCGACACCTTCCTTGTCGATCTGCTGGACACTGAGCTCCAAGGCTTCGATCTTGGCCGCCGCAACCTTCGACCCTTCGAGAGCCTCCGGCGACGCGTTTGGATCCTCGACTGCTTGCGGCTTTGCAGCATCGAGGGCAGCGAGCTCCGCCCTCTTCGCATTGAGCTGCTCCTCCAGCGACTTCTTGAAGTCAGGCGAGATCCGGCGTTCAGTGTCGAGGATCTGCGCATTGACCTTGGATACGTCCTGCTTCAATGCCTGACGCGCCTTGTCAATCTCCGCCACTTTGAACGCCAGCAGTTGGTCCATGGATGGCTGCAAGAGCCGGTCTTCCTCTGGCACGTGCGAATAGATAATCTTGCGCAGCTCGGCATCAAAGGTGTCGGATCCACGCTCGCCAAGTTCGTTACACAGGTCCTCCAGGTAGCTTTGTGGAAGGTACTTGACTCGCTCAACGCTGCTCGGCGAGGGATCTTTGTCGAGATCCATGGTCGACACGTTGCCGTCATGCCAGGTGAGCGTCGCAGAGAACTGCGATGCCAAGCGGCCCTTGGAGCCGCGAAATCGTGTGGGCGTCAAGAAGGAGAACTTTGCAAAGTTCCGTGCGCATCCAACGAGGGCAACAATGTCGGAAAGGGCACTCTTGCCGCTTCCCTTGTTGCCGATAACCGCAACCAAGTCGCTGTTCAGAGGGAGTTCAAGATCAAACCAAGTCTCGGGAAGGCTTGAGCCCTCTTTCTTTGAGACTGACACCGACCTGATGAACTTGGTCCTGCTTGCGTCAACGAGAGCTCTCTTCGGCGGGTTGTCTCCGACGTATACGCGATCATCGAACTCCTGGATGGCCTGCAGCAGGCCGCCAAAGGTGGAATCGGCTTTGATCCATGTGAAGCAGTGACCGATCCTGTCCTTGTCAGCGGCGCCGCTGAGCCAATGGGCGTCGGAGCAGTCGAGCAGGCGATCGTTGACGCCGTACTCGCGCAGCTTTGCGCGACCCTTCTCGTAGTTCTCAGGCGTCTCGGCAGCGGTGAAGACCAAGTGTGCGCTGTTGATGAGCGTCTTCTTCTCGGCGATTGTGTGATCGTTCCACTTGAGGTTCTCCCACTCCGTCTTGCCAACAGCCACGACGAATTTGCCCCGCAGTGCGTCGTTCTCCAACGCCTTCATGACGCGGTCGGCGCTTACGTTGAGGTTGTAGAAGCCTTCGATCAGAGGGCTCCCAAACTGGCCACGTTTGTCTTCGGGAACCGTCTCGATGATGGCTTGGCCCAATGCCTCGATGCTTGCGCGGGTGATCACCTGCTTCCATTTGCCTTCACCTGCCGAGCCTGGCAGCAGCCGGTAGTGCGGTGATATGGCAGAGATGAACTGCTCGCGGATGAATTGGGGGTCGACTTGGTCAAAGATGACATGAAGGTTGATGCGACTCCAGCTCGATGCCTTGTCGCCGGCCTTCACGGTGCCGCCGAACTTGTCGAGCCGCAGTTCAACCACCGGCAAGATCAGGTCAATGTTCTGCAGCCTGCCCTTCTCCAGCTTTGCCTTCAGAACCTTCTCGTAGCCGTCGACCAAGACATAGTCATTGATGCCGACAACTTTGAACTCAGGCGGAAGCGACTCAAGGTCGCTCAGAAAAGCCTCCCACGCTTCGTCACTGTTTCCCGGGTAGTTCTGATAGAACGAATCCGGGGTGTGGACGTGAAGATCCCACTTCCTCCAGACAGACCCTGGCAAGACGTTTGGCATTTGCTCTCCCTTTGCGTGCTCTCTAGAGCCGCCGATGCTTGGTTGCTTGTACCGCGCTGAGGTTAACCGTGCGTCGCTGCCGCCCGCGCCTGCTCATACACATCCGTCAACAGCACCTCAGCCACTTCCTCGAACACCCTCGGGTTCTGCAGCATCTGCTCCGACATCGCGTGGTGACTGGACAAAGCCTTGATGACAGCCTCCGCTAGCACGTTCTTGTAGTCACCATTGGCGAACTGGGCGGCGGTCGGGTTGGCTTTGGCCTGGATCTGGATTCGCTCGTCGCCAACCACATTGCCGGTCACCGCAGTAAACCAGCCCGCCACCTCAGCATCGGTGTACTTGCCGGTGAACAGGCTGTGGATTTTCTGAATGATCTCCGACAGCTTGGCGCGGGGGTCTTCCCAGGCGGTACCGCCACCCGCAGTCAGCGGGTTGAGCGCTTTGTTCTCGCCCTTCTCCAGCGCAAGGGCATGCTCGCGCTTGTTGACCAGCTTGTAACCCGCCAGACGCACAGAACCGTCAATCAGCACCGGGTCTTCATCCTGGCCACGCAGCCGGGGCAGCAGCATCTTAAGGAATGCATGCAACTTCTCCAGACTCGGGTCGTCGTAGTCGACGAGCTGGGACAGGAAGTCGTAGCTCGCTATGTACGTCGCTGCATCGCGGCGGAAGAGTTCCTGCTCTTCGCGGGCGAGTACCTGGTACCGCTCGTGCGCCTGCTTCAGATGGGCCTGGAACGCCTGGTCGTTGCGCTCACTGAAATAGAGCTTGGCGAACGCATCAACCTCCGCCCACAGGTAGACATGCGCGTTGTCTAGCTTCTCGCGCAACTGGTGCGGCAGATTCCGATCGGTGATGGCAGACAGCGTCGCGGTCCGGTAGTACGGCTCGAAAGCGGCAAGGATGTCTTCAGCGGCGTTCCGGAAGTCCAGGACAAAGGTCTTGATCTTGCCGGGGTAAATGCGGTTCAACCGTGACAGGGTCTGGACTGCCATGACATCGTCCAGGCGCTTATCCACGTACATGGCGGACAGCAGCGGCTCGTCGAAGCCGACTTGGAACTTGTTCGCCACGAGCAGGACCTTGTACGCGTCAGTGCGAAAGGTCTCTTTGATCAGGTCATCCTTGATCTTCGGCGTGCCGCCGTTCATGTCTCCTTCGTTCGCGTCCTCGATCCCGTATTTGGGATCGGTGATCGTGCCGGAGTAAGCCACCAACGCCTTGAAGTCGCTGTAGCCCATCGTCGCCATGTACTTGTCGAACTCTTGCTTGTAGCGAACTGCAGCCTTGCGGCTGTCGGTCACGACCATGGCTTTTGCCTGGCCGTTCAGCAGATGCATGACGTGCTTGCGGAAGTGCTCGACGATGACAGAGATCTTCTTGCCGATGGCCGTAGGTTCCATCGAGACGAACCTGAAGATCTTGGTTCTTGCCTTGCCAGACTTGACCTCAAAGTCCTCACCTGCCTGCTCCAGCTTGAACGCCATGTCGTAGGTGACATAGCCCTTGAGGACGTCGAGGATGAATTCCTCTTCGATCGCCTGGCGCATCGAATACACATGAAAGGGGTGCGGCAATCCATCCGCGCCCGTTCGACCAAAGAGCTCCAACGTCTTAGCCTTGGGTGTGGCGGTGAATGCGTAGTAGGAGACGTTGGGCGGGCGCTTCCGCGCGGCGATCACCTTGGCAATGAGCTCTTCGCTGCTGATCTCGCTGTCTTCGCCACCGTCCTCTGGGATCTCGTTGGCTTCCTTCTTCAGCCCTTCAGAACTTAGCGCTTCACGCAGCTTCACCGCACTCTTGCCTGATTGCGACGAGTGCGCTTCGTCAATGATCACCGCGAAGGTGCGATCCTTCATCGAACCCATCTTGCCCAGCACGAACGGGAACTTCTGAAGGGTGGTGACGATGATTTTGGCCTCGCCGTCCAGTGCCTTGGCCAGTTGACCCGAGTCCTCGTCGATCTTCACAACTACGCCAGGCGTGGCCTCGAACTGCTTGATCGTGTCCTGCAGTTGTTGATCCAGCACCCGCCGATCAGTAATCACGATGACACTGGAGAACACCTTGCGGTTGCTGGCGTCGAAGAGCGTGGACAGGCGGTGGGCCGACCAGCCAATCGTGTTGGACTTACCCGAGCCGGCCGAGTGCTGCACCAGGTAGGTCTTGCCGACACCCTCCTTCAGCGTCGTATCCAGTAGCGATTTAACCGCATCAAGCTGGTGGTAGCGAGGGAACAGCAGCGCTGGCGTGAGCGCCTTCTTTCCGGTCTTCAGATTGACCGATTCCTTCAGCTCGACTGCGATGAACTTGCCGACAATGCCCAAGAACGTCTCGCGAGAGAGCACCTCGTGCCAGAAGTAGGCCGTGGCGTGTCCGCGGGCCACATCCGCCGGGTTGCCGGCGCTAGCGCCACCATGTCCATCCTCGATGCCACAGTTGAATGGCAGGAACCGGGTCTTGGCGCCGTCCAGCCTCGTGGTCATCCGCACTTCGTCGCTGGACAACGCGAAGTGCACCAGGGCGCGGCGGCCGAAGGACAGCAGAGGCTCGTCGGTGTTGCTCGCCTCGTCGCGCGGAAGGCGGTCTTTGCGGTACTGCTTGACTGCTTCTTCGATCGATTGAGTGGTCTCGGTCTTGATCTCGACTGTGGCCACCGGGATGCCGTTGACGAACAACACCAGATCGATGCACTTTTCGTTGTGCCTCGAGTAGTGAACCTGGCGCATCACGCGCAGGATGTTCAGTTTGAAGTCGTCCCACAGTTTCGGGTTCAGGCTGTTGGCCGGTTCGAACTGCGCCATCTTGAAGATGGCATTGATGTGCTTGAATGGGCGGCGCAGCAAACGCAGGCTGCCCCACAGTTGTGGATCGTCCTTCTTGATCTGTTTGTGCTCGCGGTCGAGCTCTGCCCCCAGCAGGTGGGCGAACTCCTTTTGCGCGTCGGCCTCGTTCTTGTGATGGGCAGTGAACTTGGTCCAGGCCTCTGGCTGGGTCTTCTTCACCCACGCGATCGCGTCTTCAGGCACCAAGGCGAGCCGCCGGTCATAGCTGGCATCGTAGGCGTGGCCCTTCTTGTAGGGCAGCGGTCCATCGAACGTCCAGCCATGGGACTGCAGGTGCCTGCAGATCTCGTCTTCGAAGACGACTTCCTGGTGAATCGCGGTGGTCATGCGTCGAGCCTCCCTGGCTCTTGTCAGTTCTTCATGTGGTGGCGCACGTCGATGCGGCCGAAGACGGCATCAGTGATAGTCGAAGTCCGGAGATCGCGAAGGAGCTCGATCTCGCGCTCAACGTGAAGTACAAGTTCTTGCGCAGACGAGTTCGCCACCGCTGCTTGCCGGAGGATCTCAATCTGATCGTCAATTGGAGGAAGTGGGATAGAGAGTTCAAGGATTGTGCGGCGATCAATGTTGAGCATGGACGGACTTGCACCAGTAGCACGCTCCTCGATCATCTGGCGCACGGCCGGAATCCACATTACACGACGCACGAACTCAGGCAGACACCGCTCGCCGTCCATCTTCAGCCGGTACAGCTTGTCTGAAAGCATCAGTCTGGGGAATGATCGCTCGACAACCGCTGAACGCCCAACGAGAGCCTTGGTATTTGCTCTGGAAATTAGCAGGTCATTCTCTTCGACGGTCACCTCCGGAACGGGCGGGATCCCAGGCGGCAGAGCTTTGCTCTCTGCAGGATCGAAGCGCCCGGAATTCACGCATCCCACTTTCAGAACGCCCCACTCACCTTCATCCGGAACGCGACTCTCACACTGAGGGCTCACGCCCTGGTCGAACGAGAGAACAATGTGCTTGACCTTGCAGCGATCCCACGATCGCGGCAGGCCAGGCAACCAAGGCACCTGCTCGTCAGGTTGTCCTTCCTTCGCCTCCGCCGCGGCCGAAAGGGCGCTGAAGAACGCTGTCTCATCGAAGCCCTTCAGCAGATCAAGCAGTTCACACTTTGCCTCGATCAGCCCATCAATCCGCTTCGTCTCGGCGTCGAGATAGACGGCGATTTCACCTTGATCGTTCAAGGGTGGAATGGGCAACCGTTCGCCCATGAAGCGTTCAGTCCGAAGTGCCATCGTGCCGTGAGCTGACTGCTCCGTGAGAGAAAGGAACAGCGCCTCTGCGCCTCGCAGAAGCCACGGCAAGAACGTTCGGTCAACGCGCTCATCAGGCAGCATGGCTTTCATGTCTTGATTGATGGTCGCAGCCACTGACGTCACACATACGGGGAAGCTATGGGCCAAAATCATTCCGCGCACGACCATCATGGTCGTGCCGGCTTCGATCATCTGGAGCCCAGTTTCTTCAACAGCGGCTTGGCTGACGTGATCGATGCTGTCGGCCAACTCGTAGGCCTTCATGTCCTTCGGTGAGAACCAAGGAATCGGTCCACTCCAGTAGGCGTCGTTCGATGTCGAGGGGGTATGGCCGCCTACCAAGCGAACGAACCGCTTGAGCGGCAGAGTTGACCAGTTGGCGGGAACCGACTTCAGCCAGTCTTCCCCAGCGGGCTCCGGCGAAGTCTGCAGCGCGCCTCTGACGAGTCCTGCACCGACATCCGCTCTTTCACTGTCCCTATTCATCCCTCGTACGCCTTCTGAATCAAGCTCTTCGCCTTGTCGAGGTCCGAATGGCTCTTGATTAGCACCTCGACGTCGCCAGTACCCCAGTGTCCGATCTGGCGTACATCGCGCGAGAAACCTTGCTCCAGTGCCACAGTTTCCGGAGGTAGCTTCAGCCAAAGGAACAGGGCGTCCTTCTTGAATCCGACGCAGGCAAAGTTGCGCAAGCGCTTGAACGCAACGTACAGCTTCAGATCCTTGCGGCTGACGTCGTCGCCGAGGGACGTGACGTAGCCTTCCAAAGACTCGAAGAGGGCTAGCTGCTCTGGCGACATCGTGGCAAACCACTGCGCCACGGTTTTGTCTCCAGACGATTGCTTGCCAGCGGCTGTCGTCGCGGGTGGAGTGGAGGCGTGCTTCGCCGTGGGACCGGCTTTCGGCGTCCCTGACGACTTGGAACCCGCCGCCTGGGACACAACCGTACTCACCTGCTCCAAGAGCAGGAGCTCCGTTCCGAACTGTTTGTATCGAATCAGCTCGATGCTGTGGCTCATCTGCTGGACAGCATGGCCGTCGTACTTTGTAAAGTCAGACGCGATGCAGATCAACCGAGGTCCAGCCCAATCGATGGCGTCAGCCACCTTCTCCCCGTAGCGCTTCAAGACAAGGAGTTCGAACTCAGCCTTGTGGTCCATCAGCCAGTCCAGGTAGAACAGGCCTTGGTTGATGACGTTTTCGCCTTTGGAGCGCTTGTATTCGAGGATCACTGGGCAGTTGTCTTCGTCAATGCCGAGTGTGTCGATCCGGCCGGCGTGAGTCTTGCCGGTCGAATGCTCGGAGGCGAGGAACCGAACGCCAAGAAGCGCTTCAAGGTTGTTCTCGATAAGTATCTGCAGGGGTTTCTCAAGATCAGATGCCTTGCCTGGCAGTTCGGTGGCCTTGCCGCCCTGAAGGCGGAATAGGTTGATCTCGCTCATCCCGCCACCCCCTTCAGCATTTCCATGAACCGCTTCTCCATGGCTTCGATGTCGTGCTTGATCGCCTCACGGCTGCGCGGCGCCTTGTAGACGTAGAACTCTCGGTTGAAGTTGATCTCGCAACCCACGACGCCGATCTTGCCGTCGGATTCGTCGGTGACGTTGGTGTTGATCCAGGCGTCAGGCCAGTGCGGTTTCACCTCGAAGTCGAAGTAGGTCTGCACGCCGGCGGCCACTTCGCCACCGCTCATGCCAAGAAACGAGAACGGGATGTACTCGGCGTCACGCAGGTCTGCGTCCGGCAGCGGTTTCCCCTTGTTGTCGTTGACGATTTCACCCTTCTTGTTGCGCACGCCGAAGAACTTGCGCGCGACTTCCAGATCCTTTGCCGTGAGTTTCTGAAGGACGGTACCGCGCGAGTCGCTCTCGACATTCGCCGCTCCCTGGAGCGCGTTGTTGAAACTGTCGACGGACATCCAGGCGAGGCCTTGCCCACCCTCCTGTGCCGGTAGCTCGAACGCGAGTCGATCCAAAGCGTGGTCGAGCAGGACCTTGTTCGGGGCCTTTTGCGACACAAGCGAGTCGCGGAACTCCTGCAAGCGCTCCAGTGTCACCTCGAAGCGCATCCGCAGCGGCCGTTCGATCGTGACCTTGCGGTAGAAGAAGTGTGACGCCGGCCGTACCTTGGCCTTCAACGCGCGCTTACGACCACCAATGGGAGCCCGATCCTTCCACTCGACGGCCTTGAACGCGTGGTAGGCCTGGACGATGCGGCGCTGGCAGTCATCGCTAAGTTCTAAGCGCTTCTTGCCGAGGTTCTTCTTCATCAGCACGCCCATGGCTGAGGCGTCGATGAGCATCACCTTGCCTTGCCGCTCCTTCGGCTTCCGATTCGACAGGAACCATAGGTAGGTGGCGATGTTCGTGTTGTAGAACATGTCTGTGGGCAGGGCCACTATCGCGTCGAGGTAGTCATGGTCGAGCAGGAAGCGCCGGATCTCTGACTCGCCGCTTCCGGCGTCGCCGGTGAACAGCGGTGAGCCGTTGTGCACCAGGCCCACGCGGCCACCGCCCTCACCATTGATGAAGGGCCGCATCTTCGCCACTGCATTCAGCATGAAGAGCATCTGGCCGTCCGAGATGCGCGGCAAGCCCGGACTGAAGCGGCCCGCGGCGCCCTTGGCGTGCTCCTTCTTGACCGCTTCTTCGGCCGGCTTCCACTCAACGCCGTAGGGCGGATTGGATAGCTGGTAGTCGAAGCGCTGGTCTGGGTGCTTGTCATCGGCGAGCGTATCGCCCATCGCGATGTCCGCCGGATCCTGGCCTCGGATCAGCATGTCAGACATGCAGATCGCATAGGTCTCGTCTTCGAGCTCCTGGCCGAACAGGCGCAGCTTCGCGTTCGGGTTCAGGTTCTTCACCTTCTCTTCGGCCTCGGACAGCATGCCGCCAGTGCCTGCCGTCTGGTCATACATGGTGCGGATTGCACCTGGCACCGAAAGAACCTCGTCGTCGCCGTCGAAGAGGATGTCGACCATCAGATGAATTGCATCGCGCGGGGTGTACTGCTCACCCGCCGGAGACGCATCGTTGAAGCGCCGGAGCAGTTCCTCGAATGCCTTGCCCATGTCGTGACCGGACACGGTATTGAGGTCCATTGGTACACCGGCAAAGGCCTTGGCAACGTGGTAGAGCCGCCCCTTCTCGCGCAGCTTGTCCACGGTCGCCATGAAACTGAACTTCTCGAAGATGCGGCGCACGTTCGGCGAGAAGCCGTTGACCATGTTCTCGAGGTTGTCCCGCAGGTCGTCCGGCGCCTCAAGCAGGCCCCTCAGCGTGAAAGCCGAGTGGTTCCAGAACGGATAGCCGGTGATCGACGCCAGGAACATGCGCAAGTTGTAGTTCTTCGACGCGATCTCCCGGTGCTTGGTCAGCACCTTGTCCTTGGTCGGCTCAAGCAGACAGTCCAGTCGACGCAGTACCGTGAAAGGCAGGATGACCCGGCGGTACTCGGGCTCGCGGAAGGCGCCGCGTAGCAGCTCGGCGGACTTCCATATGAGGTCAGCTAGTTTGGTGCCCCCCGCAGTGTTTCCGGATGCGTTTGTTTTTTGGCTCATTGAGTTTTTGGAAGGTGAGGTCGGTCCGATGACGCTGAGCGGTTCAGCAGTTGGCGCTCTTGTGCGCCAAATGGGGGTCCACGATGCCTGCTCGTGCGAGCGCCGCGTTCAGGGTCACGCGGCTCACTCCGAAGTGTTTCGCGACCTCGGTCTTGGTCATGTTGGGGTCAGCCAGCAGCACGGCGGCTTTGCGCACATCCGCGGGAGAGAGTGCCGGCTTGCGGCCACCCTTGCGCCCGCGAGCTCTGGCTGCGGCCAGGCCTGCGATGGTTCGCTCGCGGATCAAGCTATGCTCGAACTCGGCGAGGGCACCAAAGATATGGAAGACAAGCCTTCCGCCGGAGCTGGTGGTATCGATCGACTCGGTGAGCGATCGGAAGCCGACACCACGCTGGTTGAGATCATGGACGATTTCGACCAGGTCCTTGAGGGATCGCGCCAAGCGGTCGAGCTTCCAGACCACCAGGGTGTCACCCTTTCGCAGGGTCCTCAGGCAAGCAACGAGCTCAGGTCGTTCGCGCTGGGTCCCGATTGCGGTCTCGTGGAAGACCTGCTCGCAGTTGACCCCGGACAGTGCGTCCAGTTGGAGCTGCGGATTCGGGTCCTGGGTGCTTACCCTGGCGTAGCCGATGATCATCAAACGTACCTGAGCTGTACGTTGATTACTTTACGGCTTACTTCGCGTCGCGGCAACCATTTTTCGGGCAAAAGGGGCGGCGTCCAGCAGCCGTACAACAAGGGCCAGGAGCGGACGGCTGCCAGCGTCTGCTGTCGCGACGCCTGTCCAAGGCACGAGCCAGCCCCCTGAACCGAGACATGCCAGACATCGGGCCGTTTGCCGTTGAGATTGACGTTTCGACGGGGTGTGGCTACACTGGCGTACCCTCGTTTAGGCGAGGGAAGCTCTAGAACGACTAGATCAATGACTCTGGTAGCTTCTTGAGTGCTTGCATGTGCGCCTAAGTGGCTCCAAGAGCGTGAGTCCTCCTGTGGCATGACGCCTCGCAAGTCAGAGACTCAGAAAGAAATTTATGAACGGGAAAGCCCACTACACTCTGTAGCGGGCTTTTTTCATTCCACATTATGAAATGTCTGGCCGCCTGATGCTCGAAGCCGCCGAAGTCTCCAAGCTTCTCGTCCAACTACTGTCCGCCCGCAGTCCCGAGGTGGGGGCGCGGCTCAAGCAGCGGCTCAACGCACTGCTTCGTGAGCGAAACCTCGAACCGTTTGACGAGCGACGATACGGGTACAAGAAGTTCCAGGATTTCCTTGAAAAGGGCCAGCGCGACGTCGTTCAGGTCACCAGGCGTGAGGACGGCGGCGACATCCAGGTCTCTCTGACTGAAGCCGCTCAGGCGGACGTCGAGGCTCCTGTACTTCACTCGGTCGTCTCGCCGACCGAGTGGGCCGGAAGGCCGATCCGAAGCGATGTGTGGCAAGCCTTTGCCAACCCGGATCCTGACCGGCGGCGTTACCTCGACCGCCAGACCTTCCAGATCTGCCACTACACGCCGACCCATCACCCCGAGGTTCGGGCCCAGGTAACGCTCAACCCCGCGCAGTACGCCGAGATTCCTCCCATCCTTGGCGACACGCAGAAGGGATGGATGCACGAGTTCCTGGATGCGGTGCCCGTCACGGGCCCAGAACGCAACGTGCTCGATCAGATGCTCGCCCAGCCCTACACGAGCGCCCTCAACGCTGCATTTACCAGATCGCTCGCGTCCAAGGCCGCACTCTGGAGAGAGCACCGGCTGAAGCTTGTGCTAAACACGATCTTTCAGTGGGCCAAGGCGAACAACATCGACGTCGATCGCCTGCGAACGTCCGAAGAAAAGCCCGCCGCGGAGCGGCCTGCGGCTCTGTCGTTCGACAGTCTGGGCGCGGTGACGCCCAGACTGCAGGCGGCGAAGCTTCTCGAACTCCTCAGCGACGAGGATATCGGCCGGGTCGTTCTCCCAGTTTTGCTCAGCACCATCCTCGTCAGAGCCAGACTCTGAGCGAGCACCTTCATGGCAAGGGTGTTCATGATCGGGCTGCCCACGCTCGTGCGCCAGCGCGTGGAAGCTGAAGCCGCGCGGCGCGATCTCGAAGTCTTGAACATCGCGGCCGGCGTCGGCAACGCCGGTACCTTCAAGCTCCTGCCGCACGACAACCAAGCGATCTATCGACTGCAGGAGTACGTCAAGGGCGAGGCGGACAACTATGGAGACTGCTTTGTCCTCGTCCTCCCGTATGCGCCGCTGCCGGACGACTTACTCGAAGAGTTGGCGGTCCTCGAGGAATTCAACGCCACAGTGATTCGCCCCACACCCGGGGAGTCGGGTTGGCCGTCCAAGTCCAGTGCGCGGCGGCGCGATCAGGCTTTCTGGGATGCCCTCTATGTTGCAATCAATGCGCAGCTTCCTGGCGCAGCTTTGCAGTTGCAAGCCCCGTCGGACTACTTCAACAGTCTGGCGGCCCACAACCCACGGCTGATCATCACCCCCGGATCCCTCGAGAGCGCGGACCACGTGGCCGGGCACAGGTATGAGTTTCTGCGTCGTGCGGCAGATGCTCTCGATCAGTACGCCCGCAGCGGATCGGGCGGCCGCATCGACGCCTTCTTCGCGCGCCATGGACTGGACCACGCGCAGTCTGGCGGCATTACCGCCACGCTGAGGCTGCACAGGGCGGGAGAGGTCTCGATTCACGAGTGCCACACGCACCTCAAGCAGGGAGACAAGACGACGCGCATCGCTGCCGCTCGCGTCTACTACTACGCCTTCACGGTCGAAGGTGAACTGTACGCTGCGCTGCTGTATGCGGGCCCCCATCCGGATGAAGACGTAACGCGCGAATGGCACTTGCCGTGACGATGAATCGGACGGCGTAGTGGGTGCCGGACGATCCCGAGGCTTGACGGCCAATTCAGCTTTGAGAAACCGAACTTTCCACGAAAGATGACTGAAGCAGAAGCGCATAGAAACCCGACCGACCGCTTCAAGGCGGCGAGATCAGGGCTGCGAATGTCGCTTCACGGTCGGCTCAGGTCGACGAGACCCTGAGGGAGCGGTCATTCGGGCCGCTGGTCACACCAACATCTGCTACTGGAACCGAAGCAATTTGAAGGTGCCGGCCAGAAGCAGCTAACCCAAGGACTGCTTTGCAGGCGCGAGACGCTGGAACCGAAGAACACGGTCCCCAAAAGGCCAACCCACGTGTTGTACTTGAGCGGCCGGCCGGCGCGGTCAGGCGAAATTGAAGTGGAAGCGAGCCGCAAGCTCGAGAGTCGCGCGACCTTCCATCTGCCTGGCTCGTTCGAGCGCCGCATCGGCGAATAGCGCCCGATGTAATCCTGAAGGCCTTGAGCAGATACGGCCATGAAGAAGCACCGGAGCGCAGCTCAACGAAAGCCTGTTTTCTCGGGCACGAAACGCAACCCCTGGCACAGCGGCAAAGCGGCGGCGCAGCACCGCCCAGGTGCCCAGGCGGCGGGCGGCCTGCAGAGGGACGGCGTAGCCGTTGGGCAAGGATCGAAACCACCTTGTAGCACGACCGGGCGTCGCAATGAGGTCGAGCGCTTGACCACGAGCGCCGATGAACTGCAGCGGAAAGCGATGCTTTCCCAGCCCTCTTAGGGACCGGGTCTCACGCCAGGCTCAAAGGTCGGCGTTGGCCGCCCAGTGCCGTCCCCATCCGTGTCACCGTCATCGTGCTGCGGAACGAGCCCATCGGCTGCAAGTGCACGGGCGACGATCTGTGCGATTCGATCCGAATTGGGACGGCCCGTGCCATCGCCGTCGCCGTGATCGTCTTTCGTAATGCCAATGCCGCTTGATGCCAGCGCACTATTGATGAGGTCGGCCACGCGCTGCGTCAACGTTCGCCCCGTACCGTCGCCGTCATCGTCGGGCTTCGGAACGATCCCTCCGGAAACGAGGCCTTGCGCGATGATTTCCCCGATCCGTTCCTTTCGGCTCGACCCACCGCCCACCCCGTCACTTTCATCGTCACCGCTGTTGGTTGAGCCTTCGCTTTCGGGTTCGGGTGGCTTCTCGTCATCGTTTTTCTCCTCGTCGCCGTTTTCGTCCTTGTTTTCATCGATGCCGTCCTTCTCGTCCGGGTTGGCTGCTGCCGAGCCGTTGCTGCTTGGCTCGGCTGCAGCAGGGTCACCTTCTTCGCCCTCCATCGGCGCTGCAATGATGCCGTCGGCGACCAAGGCAGCTCCCAGAGCCGCTCCGCTCGGAAGCTCTTCAGCGCCAGCAAAGCCTGCAGCTTCTGCCTCTGCAGCCGCTGCAGCAAGGCCGGCCGCGACCGCGGCTACGAAAGCGATGCCCGCCGCGGCTCCTGCTGCCGCGACGATGGCCGCACCCTGATTTGCCTCGGTCATGCCGGCACCGCTGTTTTCCTCGGTGCCCTGCCCACCCGGGAGCGAGGTCGTTCCCTCAGCACTTCCAGAGCCCTCCAGCGTCGTGCCGGCGTCGTCTTCGTCTTCCGGATATTTGTCGATTTGTCCAGGCGTGCGGTAGGGACTGTCGGGCTGAGTGGCTCCATCCCCTGGCGTCACATGCTCATCACCAGCCGTAGGCCTGGTCGGCGCCCCGTGTTGCTGACCGTCTGAGCTCCCCGCACCTTGGCTGCTTGGGGAAATCGCTTCCTTGACCTTTTCGATCACTGAATCAAACCAGCTCGGGCCCGTTGCCATGATGTGACTCCTCAATGCTGTCTAGGACGTCCGCTATGCCACTCGCGTTCTAGCAAACATCGTGGCGCTGCGCGTCAATAGTTTGTAGGAAGCGCAGCGCCAAGGAAATCAATACAGGGCGTGTCTCTCGAACGATGCGCCGGCGATCGAGCAGCTTCGCGAAATCATTTGATGAAGCAAAAGATCGCGATGCCTCCCCTTACTGGACGCCCACGGTCGACTTCCAGCTGCTGCGGCACGCCCTCGAGAACTAGTCGGCAGAGCGCATCCGACTCCTTGTCAAGACGGCCTGGTTTGCCGCTTACATAGCGCCTGCGTCACCGCGTTCTGCTGCACGCCCTCTAGCACCCCGGCTCCACTGGAGAAGTACGAGTCGAACTCCCGTCCAAGGCCGGCGAGAGCGTCCTGCGCATTCTCAGCGTAGGCGATCCGAGCCATGAGAGTTCTGCCTTCCCCCGTCGCACTGTAGTCCCGCCACACCGTCCACAGCTTCATCGATCTTCTCGTTCGCATTGCCCATCGGCTAAAGCGCCACCCGCTGCCCTTACTCCGACTTCGACTCGAATTTGGTCACAGAGGCCTCGTCGCTCGAGGCTTCAGTTGATGCGCGGAGAATGCGCGCTCGCGATCACGTGAGGAGGTGTCGGGCACGCTGGCGAGCTCCTCGTGTCGGAACAGTGACTGCTGGGAAACCGTGGCACCAGTCGGCAAGAGCGGAATTGCTATCTCCCGGATTGCCGCGATCTGGCTAAGGGTCAACGGACCGTCGTCCGGTTCGTACGCGGGGCACCGATCGGTCGCCAGTCGTGCATAGCCAGATGAATTGGACTGCCTCGGACGTCTCATGAGCGTCTGAAAAGGGGAACGCACGGTTGCCTCACTTGCAAGCGCCAGCGCCAACCTCACGTTCAAACTTCTCGGAGAGCTGATCATTGCAATGCGGGCTTGCTACGTTCACCTCCCATATGCCATCAGGGCTGAGCCTTGCACACGCTCGCACCTTGTCCCAAAGCTGGGCCTTGGCCAAGAGTTGCCCCGCAAACACCGCAGTCTCAATCATTAGTTGAGCGCCCGTTGGCGATCGCCGATTTCGCTTGGTCGACATTCGTGTGCTCTTTCACTTCCGGACAAGGCGTCGGAGCAAGGCGCCATTGCTTGCGCGCCGAACTCGTTCATCGACGTGTGCGGACAACCATAGAACCGGTGGCCGCCCCAGGACGCAGACCGGCCTTGGCTACCTCGTCTGCCTTGACCCGGAATCGCTCCTGGACGTTGTAGCGCAAGGTGATCTTGCCGTCCGCGATCGCGACCACGTCAAAGTCGAGCAACCCGATCCGCACAGACTTCGCGAACTGGTCGAACGACTTGGTGATTGACGAACGTATGGCCGACCCGTTCGTCCAGACTTCCTGGAAGTTCAACTGCCCTGCAGACACGCCGTTGAAGATGACGCGCAGGCCTGCGCTGTCGCCGACATCTTCTCGCAGCTTGGGCTCGAACGTGGCATCAACCGGGTCCGTGGCGGCGCCATGCGACCAGAAGGGGTCAGGCGCGTTGTATCTAATGGTCACGTTGCACAACTCGCCGTTGGTCTTGTTGAACACCGCAGCGTAGTCCTGGTTGAGGGGCGCGACCGAGAACACCCGTCCGTCTGGAAGCGCAATTTCCTGCACCGCCGCTACGGGTGATCGGGCGGCAATCCGAGCCTTGAGGCTATTGAAGGGGCCAATGAGCCCTTCGGAAGTCAGCGTCACCGCAGTAGAGGAAACGAAGGACGGAGTGGTGCGCAGGATCTTGACGTCGGCCACAACGATGGGGTCGTCGTTCGCGTACGTGACCTCCTCACCATTCCTGAGCTTTCCCTGGACGGTCATCCAAAGGCCGGCGTCAGGTGAGATCCGCAGCGACTTGCCGATCAGAACGAAGTGATCGCTCTTCTCGATCTGGCAGTCAACGGGTGACGCAAGAGCTTGGGATACCGCCACCAGGGCAGGACAAAGCATGGCCAGCGCGTGAAGCTTCACTTGACTAGGTCTCCCTTGGGTGGTGTGGCGGCATCTCGGCTCTTGAGTACAGCCGCTGTGCAGATTTTTCAGCCCGCTACGCGGACGTAGTTGAACTTCATTCAACCGATTTTCGCATAGTCGAACATCGCATCAAAGCTATCGACTGCCCGAACAGGTAGTTGATGCCCAAACCTCTTCATTCCTCCGAGTACGCGTTCTTCCTGGAAGAGCTTCGAGCTGCGCGTGCGCGTGTAGGCATGAGCCAAGTCGAGCTCGCGGAGCGCATTGGCGAGCATCAGACCTTCGTCAGCAAGTGCGAACTCGGTGTGCGCCGGCTAGATGTCGTTGAGCTGCGACGCTGGACAGGTGCGCTTGGAATCGGTTTGGTGACCTTCGCGGAGACCTTCGAGCAGCGCTTGGCGCGCAATCGGACACCGGTCTCGCTGCGGAAGCCGAAGAAGTAGCTTAGGCACGCTGGCGGCCACAGACGTGACAGCCAAAAGACTCGGCCATCGTTGAGAATCTCAGCATCCCGCCTCGTCCTCGAAAGCCGGGTGTTGACACCCCGCCCATCTCAGACCCAGCGACTTGCCCATGACCCAGCACCATCAGTACTCTCTTGAAGCCCGAGCCTCCATTCGGTCACTACCCGGCTCGCTGATTCGCGAAGTGGCGAACAGCGCCATGGGGAGATCGGACGTGCTGCCCTTTTGGTTCGGCGAGTCAGACCAGAAGACCGCGGCATTCATACGAGCGGAAGCAAGTCGTTCGCTCGAAGACGGCGAGACGCAGTACTCGCAAAATCTTGGCCGTCCGTACCTCCGTGAAGCGATTGCGTCCTATCTCTCTGGTCTGCACAAGAAGCCGGTCGATGTCGATCGGGTAGCCGCAATCAGTTCCGGAGTCACGAGCATCATGCTTGCGTCAGAGTTGCTCGTGGAGCCGCAAGATCGTGTGGTTGCAATCACCCCGCTCTGGCCCAACGTCTGCGCAATTCCGCAGATCTTCGGCGCGCGAGTTGAGCGCGTCCCGCTCAGCGTTCGCGAAGGACGGTGGTCGCTGGACCTCGACCGACTCATCGATGCGCTGACGCCCAACACGAAGTTGCTCATCATCAACTCTCCCAACAACCCGACGGGCTGGACCATCAATGAGGATGCCGTTGACGCCATCTTGTGGCATTGCAGGCGCCACGGCATATGGGTGCTCTGCGACGATGTGTATGAGCGGCTGGTGTACGACATCGCCCAAACCTCTGCGCCCTCCTTTCTGAGTCGATACGAAGACGGCGATCGGATCATCTCGGTGAACAGTTTCTCGAAGGCGTGGGCAATGACCGGGTGGCGCGCGGGCTGGATGGTGGTGCCGAAGGAACTGATGGGTGACCTCTCCAAGGTGATCGAGTACAGCTTCTCCTGCATGTTCGAGCCTGTGCAGAGGGCCGCAGCGCTTGCACTGCGAGAGGGTGAGCCAGAGGTATCGAGGATCCGTCGGATCCTCTCGCATTCAAGGACCGTCTTGGTCGACGCCTTGAAGGCGATTCCTGGAGTTGAAGTGCCGGACGCCGGCGGCGCGATGTATGCGTTCTTTCGTATTGAAGGTGAGAGCAACTCACTTGAACTTGCAAAGCGCCTGGTCAGTGATGTCGGCTTGGGCTTGGCGCCTGGACTTGCATTCGGGTCAGAAGGTGACGGTTGGCTGCGCTGGTGCCACGCCGTTGCATCCGACCAAAAACTCCTTGCAGGAGTCGAGCGCCTTGAAACGTTCTTGAGGCGTCGCCGAGGCTGACTGGCGACCAGGTGGCTTCAGGTGACGCTGTTCACCGTACTCGCATCGTTCGTGACCAGAGACCGCCGCCTTGCCAGTCGACCGGAGCGGGCTCCCCGCATGCCCTCGGCCGGGCCGACCGGCGGACAAGAGCCACATGCTCCTCGAGCACCGCCGTCGACCACCACGTCCTAACCTGCTTAACAAGGAAGGGCTGGCCTAGATCGCGGTCAGCTGCTGCGGCGTGCCTTGAGCTGCATCCCAGTGCACCTGATCGTTCGTCGTCCTACCGCATCGCTGATCGAGTTTTCAATAGAGGCAAGGAGTACGAGCCTTCGACCACGTGTGATGGCGGTGTAAAGCCATTCGCGGGTCACCATCTCGAACTTCTCAACGGCAATTAACACTGCCTCTGCAGCACTGCCCTGTGCCTTGTGGCACGTGATGGCATAGGCCAACTCGATGTCTGCAGCAGCTTCCGGGCTCACTTCCAATGGCTCTGCATTGCCGTCCCAATGCACGGTTATTCCGTCACCGATGCTGGTTACCACCCCAAGTAGCCCGTTGTACAGACCCTCAGCGTAGCGGTTGGAGTTCATCACCACCGGGTCGCCGACGGCCACGTAAACATCTGGTGCCACCCGCACCTCGGAAACACCTGCAACCCGCCGGGCGGCTGCCTCAGAGTTGTTGACGAACGAGACGGTCTTGCGCAGCGCTGCAACTACGAGCGTTTCCCGTGAGCGCCGAAGCTGACGTTGAAGCTCCAATAGGTTCTCCGGCGACACGAGGTACACGCCATCATCTTCCCCCGCCCAGTCATTGAGCCGCGGAGCCCGGCCTTCACGAATCTGACCCGCGATCGCAGGGATCACGCTCCCCTCGGCCTGCCGACGCACCTTCGTCAAAGTCACAACTCTTGAACCTTCGGCGACAAGGTCGCGAAAGAAGGCACCAGGCCCCACTGGCGGTAGTTGCCCCACGTCACCCGCGAACAGAACTCGCGCGCCCTCCGGCAGCAGGGAAAGCAGGCGGTGCAGGCTGGGCGTATCCAACATTCCGGCCTCGTCGATGATCAACTGAGTGCTCTCGTTGAACTCCACATCGCTGGCCGGAATCTTAAGTTCCGGGTTCTCCTCTCGCGCCCTGCGACGCTCAAGCATGCCGATCAGACGGGCCACGGAGAAGGCAACCCGCGGCCGTGCCGCACTGGATGCGCCCCTTGCGAGCTGGAGTGCGGCTTTTCCCGCCACAGCGCCCAATACGACGTTACCGCCCAGAGACTCCCACGCCTCGGCTAGGACCTTCATCACCGTCGTCTTGCCTACCCCGGCTCCCCCCTGAAGCCCGGCCACCGGAAGAGTCAACAGCGCAGCCACCGCCGCCTGCTGCTCAAGCTCCAATGTCAGCCCAGCCCGGCACTCGGCGTCAAAGGTCACGCGCACCCGGTCGATTTGGTCTGCTGGCACATTCACCGAAGGCTCACGAGACTCCATCGCCCAGATGGCAGCCACTACCTGATCCTCAAGCCATGCTGCGCCTGGCGCCCTCAGAAGGCCACCAGAAGGCCGCACGAGTCGTTTTTCGGCAGCCAACCTCATGGCCCTAGCGGCCGGGACCTTCAGAGCGTCCAGGGACGAGCTCATCGCCTCTGGCGTGACGGCTGTGTGTCCGGCAGCGAGTGCATCCCGCCACACGCTCTGGACCGCTCCACACAAGCGGGCCGGATGTTCGCGGATCTCCTGAACTTCGCCGGAATGCTCCAACACCCGGCGACCCAGCTTGTCAGCCTCCCTCCAGGGAAGCATCATCGCCAGCAGGTAGGGGTTGCGATGCAGCCTCTGAACTGCGTCCAAGCCTGCCATAAAGCGCCAGGCGCGGCCCGCTACCCGGTTGTCCCTCAGGCCAAGAGACTCCAATTCTGCAAGGAACTCAACCTCCGCACGTCGCAGTTCATTTGCCCCGGCCGCCACAGCGACGGCCGCGTAGATCTGCATGGTGAGTTTCGCCGACAGTTCCGGCTTGGAGGGCTCCAGAACGAGTGACACTTCATGGCATCTGGTTACATCGCTGAGCACCGCCAGCAACTCTGCCCCAAAGCGCTCGGTCAGTCGATCGGCTCTCTTCTCCTTAATGTTGGGCAGCCGCCGCAGGAACGGCCCAAGCAACACACCGTAAGCGGCAACGCGAGTCATCTTCGATGAGTCGATCTGCTCGACCATCCCTCTGAACCGGTCACGGTACTGTCCCAACAGTCCGAAGACGTCGAACACATCTCCAGGCTCAGGGGCGAAGTCGCCACCGCTAAATTTCACCCGATACATCTTCCCGGCATCGTCATCACCGGAGAAGATGCATCCACGTTCCAGTTGGGAGTGGACTCGCTGCACGGTCAGGCGCTTGCAGATGTTCTGCGGAAGCCGAGACTGGGTCCCCGTCGTCACTCCACCTCCGGCACGAACATCCCGGATTCGATGGCATCCAGCCTCGCCCTGAGGCGCAGGTTCTCGGCGCTCAGTTGCTCGTACGCCTGGCTGAGATCCTTGATCCTTTCGATCAGCTCCTCGTGCTGCGCCTGGGCCTCTAAGGCTGCTTGCGAGGCGGCTCGAAGGTTCTGCGCCTGCAGCAGGGCCTTGGCCTTCACTGCCTTGTCCGAAGCATCCTGTGAAACGCGGGCCCCGATCGGCGCGAGCCCTTGGCCCTCACCCATAAGGTTGATGAGGGAGGAGAGTTCCCCGCGTTCGTACAGGTACTTCTCTTGCGTTAGCTTTAGCCCGATGGCCACGCCGACTTGGCGCACATTGACCTTCCCGTCGCCAGTGGCCGGGATGGTGGGGCTCCGCGCCCCCTCTGGCTGCTGCATGTAGGCAGCCTCGCATTCGTTAAGGTACTGCTCGAGCTTCTCTTGTATACCGGGAATGACGGACGGACGTGGCATCAACGGCCTCTTGGTTTGGCAGGCAACACGGACACTTTGGATAAACCACTGCGAGTCTGCTCCATGAGGGCATCGTACGAAGCCTGGACCTTCTCAAGTTCGGCTTGCTTCTCCTGCAATTCCAGCTCCACCTCGATGAACTGGTATTGAAGGTCCTGGTAGAGCTTCTTCCAATCAGCCACTCGCTCGGACAGCTTGCGCTGGACCCGAACTCGACCCACGACCTTTGTCTCTTTCAGCAGTTCGATCCACTTTGTGAGCCTCTTTTTCAGTTGACGCTGTTTGGGCGCGAACAACGTGGTGTCGCTGATGCCTGCACGGCGGGCCACCTCGTTCAATGACACGGCTCCGCCGTTGGACGGGTAGATACCGTCATTGGAAGCCATCTCTTGCCTAATGGTCTTCAGGGCCGATCGGACTTTGAAATTGACCACACTAGTCCGGGCCTTCCCGCGCATCGCAGCGGCCTGCCTGTGAGCGTCCGTCATGGCCCACCTTCAGGGTCCAGGGCGAGGACGGCCTGAACCTCTGGCCTTGTCCTGAACTCATCGCCGATGTCATCGAAGCGACTCAGTTCCTGAACCAACTGCCGTTTGCAGTGAACGGCGGCCAGCCACTCACCTTCTTCAAAGTAGGTCTTGGTGTCTCGAACCAAGATCGGGATCACGCGCTGAACGTCGCGGCGGTTCGTCGCTAGCTCGATGTGATTCGGGCATTCGACCTTGCAGTTGCCCGGTGAGACCTCGCCGCGCTTCTGGTTGCACATGCCGACCTCTCCCGGCGACTTGGTGCACAAGACGCCGGGAGCAATCAGCCGTGAGCTGTTTCCGTTGTCCGTGAGGATGGCGGCCAACTCACGCGCACTGTCGACACCCCACTTCTTGCCCGATCGATGCAACCGCTCCTCGTGTTGCACGATCGATTGCTCCAACACCGATGCACCACCGCCACCGTGTCCTGCATGAGCAAGACTGCCGGGCTCGTGCAGTGCTGCGTGCATTGACTCGATGGTTTTCGCTGAGCGGATGATGCGGATCTCTCGGATCACGTCTTCAACATCCTGCCGAAAAGCCGGGTCGGTCTGCATGTAGTACAGCGAGGTTCGGACATCCTCGTGACCCAGTAGCAGCATCACTACCTTCTGCGATCCATCCACGGCGATACCCACCAGCCGGGCCATTGTCTTGCGCAACCGGTGGGGGTGGATCTTGATGCCCCCGGGCTCGTCGTCAACGCCGACCGCTCGCGCGAGATCAGGGAGCACTCTCCCCAGTCGCTCCAGCGATGCTGTGGCATCTGAATTGCCATCTGAATTGCCGACGACACCAAATGATGCCCAAAGGTGTAGCTGCTCAGACGCTGGGGAAGACTCGCGAGGAACTTCCAGCTCATCAACCCTTTTGGCATCTGCCAACAAGATCGCCAGACGTTCCGATGCTTCGAGCAGTTCGACCTGCTGGGCGAAGGACTGAACGAGGATGCTTGGTGCAGGCCACTGTCGATCTTTCCCCTCCAGCAATTTGGTGGCCTTGTATGTCTTGCCGTTGACATAGATCTTGCCGTCAGCGGCGACCTCCACGCAGGCGCGCGTCAAGGCCCTCATCTCAGACTGGCGCGACGTCATCAGCAGCAAAGCCATGAACAAGTGCGCGCGCTGCAGAGTCGCTCTCAGACCAATCACGTCCGCGTAGCCTCGAGGTGGCCAGGCATAGGCTTGCTTATTTGGGTTGCGGTTTCTTCCCATAGCTGATAGCCGAAGTGGAAACGGCGGGACCTTGATCTCACTGCCATGCCTGTCTCGCCAGACGTTTTCCTCGAAATAGTCATTGATGTGACCGCTGAAGGATTCTGTCTTCTTGAGCTTTCGCTCTCCTTGGACAGACACCAGATGATTGAGCAAGTGAATTAGGTTGGGACCGAGGTCCTTAATCAGCCAGAGCACACGCGGTCCCACTTGCTCCATGTACTCGTCAGGTAGCGGTTGGTGCGGCTCGGGCTTACGCTCTGGTGATGGTGTGGGACGTTCGCCCCTGACTGGTGTCGTCGCGCTGCTGGCATTCGTGTGCCGGGGTTCATCCCCCCATAGCCCTCGATCCACTAGACGCCGCATCCGATCAAGTTCTTGAGCAACTTTTCCGTTCTTGCTGAACTCCCGCAGATCTTCGACCGACAAGGCACTCGCAAATCCGTTCACTAACGACGCGCCATCACGAAAGCGACGCTCAATACCACGCGAGAACACTATCGGCAGGCACGTATACACCATGTGGGCGACGGTAGAGGCCTTCATTGGCTGGTTTCTAGTCTTCTTGGAGTTGCTGGCTGGCCCAAGAAGCATGAGCAAAGAGTATCGAGTGATGTAGAGCACCGACTCTTCCAACAAGGCTTCCACCGGACTGGCTCGCAGACTCTCCGGAAGACAGGCCTTCAGCCGCGCACGGATATCGACGCTCCGGACGTCCCGCGGCACATGCGCAAAGGTACTCTTAGGGCTTTCCCAAACACCTAGCTTGTTCCCGTGACCTAGCAGGCTTTGGCACAGGAGTGACTCTTCGACGCTGAGGTGCTGGAGGTTCTCCAGCGAGAAAGGGACTTCCTGCGAAGGTGGCAGTGTTCGCTTCGAGGCACCTGCCAACTGCGCCTGGAGCGAGGCTTCTGTTGCGCTCAAGCTTGCTCCTCGAAGATTCGGATCACCCCGGGCATACCGGGCACGGTGTGTTGTCCTGAGCGAATGGCCCTGGCCCACTCGCCTCGTGCCTCGCTCACCTTGGCCGGATCGAACTGGAGCAGGGCAGCCTGTTGGTTGTGAAGCTCAAGGTCGTATATCCCCTCATTGAAGATGTCCGCGGGCAAGCCCAATTGCATGGCCAGCAGCTCAGCCTCGCGCATCGCGATCCCGGGCAATGACTCCGGCAGCAACACGGCATGATCGGTGCACAGGAGGCATCGTTGCACGTCGCAGGCCTGTCCGGCGGTCGCCTTGAGATGCTTGGGAGGGTTGCGTGGATCACGACACCCCACACCCTGCCTTGACTTCGGCAGTCTCCGCAACTCTTTCAGCTTCTCCTCTTGTTCGGCGGTCAGCGGACCGTGGCGCATCAGGTGAGCCAGGATCGTGAGGTCAATCCGCCCGCGATCCAATTCGTCTGTCAAGATTTCCATGAACTTCCGAGCTTCATTTGCGGCGTCTTGGTTCGCAAGGTTCGTATTCACATACCGTTTTGAAGATCCGATCCCCTTGTGGTTGAGGCCCAGTTTGACCACGAGCAAATTGCCAAAAGACGAGCGGTACAAGTAGTCAGCGAACCAGATCCTGAAGTCTCTGTATGAGACCGCTGGAATCGCCTCTTTGCCGTCCGCCTGATGCCTTTGATTCAGCTCAGCGAGAACCTCGTCGAGGTAGGTCAAACTTGAGATGCCTTTGGCGCTTTGGGCCTGATTGACACGGAAGTTCTCGTCCAAAGCATCGACCTTTCCATACCGATCCACGAAGAGCCACGGGCTCTTGATGGACTGCCGTAACCAAGCAAGCCGTTTGAACAACTTCTCGGTCTCTTTGGACTTGGGAGCCGCTTTGTGGCGCATGTCGTACTGGACCTGCAACTCGAGCAACTCTGCCCGAAGAAGTGCTCGCAACGACTCCACGCGAGCCAGATACGTTTTGATGAGGTGGCCTGGCAAGTCCAGCGACTTCCACTGACCGAAGGCGTATTGCTCTGCGCCTCCAGCACGTTCTTTCTGACCAATGAGCACCCAGCGACGATGCGGATCGTCAGCCGTGTCCTTGGGATGGTCGATCAGGAAGTTGCTAGTGACGTCCAGGCCCAGCATCACGGCGGCATTCCAGCCCGTGGTCGCCATGCACTGCGAGAACACCGCCAGCGCCTGCCGCTTGTTTGGAAAGACCGTGAGACGGACCTCGGCGACGAGTCCAACATGGCGTCTACACCAATCGCGATGCCCGTCATGACCAACGCCGTCCAGTTCGTCGCTGTTCGGCAAGCTTTTCCCGGTCCGGTTCTGGGCTGCTCGCATATGCCGCAGGGCACGCCATAGGGCAGCCACTTCCTGATCGACTGGCTCGCGTTCGGTCTGCTCCAGTTCACGGCAAACCTCCCAGTGTTGAAGCACACGGCGACACGCGTACTTGACAGCCATGCGAATGGCCTTGCGCTGCTCCTCGGGGGGGATGTGCTTTACCGCATCATCTTCCTCTGGTGCTTGCCAGTACGTCTCCCTAGCGCCGAGGGCAATGCGTGTTGAGTCAACCAGTGCACGGAATGTTGAGAACGCTTTTCTACTCATTCCCGCTTGATGCGCTCGTGCTGCATGAAGCGGGGTCAGGTTCCGAGCATCGTCAACACGCTCAATGGGTTTGCCGGCGATCTTTGCGGAAGACTCAATCCCGTCCAGGATGGACCACCAGTTGCGCAAAGCAGTGATGTACTGCACCACCGTATTCGAAGCTGCCACCACCAGAGAGTCCTTGAGCGCCGGAACAAGCTGCGCAACCAGGCCTGGGCGACCCGTGAAGTGCTTTTCGGCTTTTCGACCTGTTAACGTTTCCGCCTTTCCAGCAGCGAACTCGCGAAGGTCGACTTTGGTGGGGTCCGTTGGGTGGCGCGTCCAGAAGACCAACGGGTCGTCCGACTCAGGTACCCGCAGGGGCTCCCGCGGAACCAGCGCCAAACCGGCGTGTTCCTTCAGATGTTCCTTCTTTGTCTTGCGGATGCCCACGCCTACCTCCCATCTGCTTCTTGCTCTCGGCCTTCGTCATCCAACATTTGGTTGTACCGATCCACCAGATTGAGGTTGACGTTTAGCCGATCGGCAACCCACTGTAGGTACATCAGCGTAATGTTGATGGAGGCGTGTCTAAGCTGCGGTTGGATCGTTAGCTCGATGTAGCCCATCAGGTCGTTCTTGAGGAGAGCAAGATCCGATTGCGAAGGGTCAGACCCAGTGATTCGCGCGATCAAATCCTGCCTTTCCTCCAGGTGCTTCCACAACTTGGTGCAGGCCCAGAAGTCGCGGCCGAGGTGCGGATGCCAACCCTTTGGACAATCGACTGCTGGTGAAGTCCAGAAGTCATAGATCTGCTGCCCTGAGTAGCGCTCCCCTGTCTCGGGGTGCAGGAAAAGGTGCACAGATCCTTTGCGAATCGCCGCGGCCTCCCGACCGTTTCTCGCCTTCTTCAAGAGTTTTCGAAGTGCGTGAGGCCGTACGTGCTCGCGGTAGTGATGAAGCTTCAACGCCAGGGGCATGGGAACGTGAATCGTTCCCTCTGGCCCAATCTTGTCGCCGTGGTCATCGCCGTGCTTGGGGCCCTTGGTGCCATAGCGCAGCGTGACGAGGACCGATTGATGTTCCAAAGGCCGGTTCTGGTTAACAACGGCCCAGTCATCCGGATCCTGGGGAAGCGTGTCCTCGCGCCAACAGGCCACCTCCTCGCGACGCACGGCCGTTTCTATGATCGTCTCTGCGATTAGGCCCTCTGTGGCACTGCGCTCTCGGATCCTGCCAAGCCAGGCACCAATGACACGTTCGTCAGGAAATCCGAGCCTGCGCTTCTCAACTCTGGCCTTGCCCTTGCGCGACTCAACCTTCTTTTCGCTTTTCGCACCAGAGCTACGTGCGCGGTTGACGGCGACGGTCCGCGTAACGGTAGGGACATGGAAGTCCTCACGCAGTCCCTTGGCCGTCGCCCACTTCAATAGCATCACCGCGACATCAACCCGCGTGTTGACGGTATTGGCGCTTAGCCCCTCACCGCTGATAGACCACGTTCCGGCTCGCATGGCCCCTTGGTACGTCTGGATGAGGTCCCGGTATTCCATCTGCAGAGGATCTAGCCCACGCTGGTGGCAAAACTGTAGATAGTTGGCCAGCGAGTAGGCATAGGTTCTCATTGACTCATCCGTGGGGAGTTGTGCCTCCTGTTCCCCCCCTCGTGTCTTCACGGACCACGTACCGGTCCCCAAGTCAATCAAGAACTGGTTGCCCAACCGGTGGTAGCGAGGTCGGTGGTCGAAGATAAACGGCAGATGACCAACGAGACCGTACCCTCGCGCTTCGAGGTACCCGGACGGCGCGTACGCCACCGTGAAGGGACGCACACCCTCATCGTCAGTATTGTCTTTTTCCACTTCCATAGAAGTTTCATAATAGCAGGCCTTATTACCGATCGAGTGTTGTCAGAGCGTCCGTGTATCGAACCAGAAGGCCAGCACGTCCTCGCGGCCCATGCCGGCGTTCGCCACTTCGCGAATCTTCGAGCCGGGCAGGTTCCTGATCACTGATCTCATCGATGGCCCTTCATGCTGCCTGCAGCGACCATCGCGGCTGCACGTTGAAGCTGTAGTCCTTGTTGGTCTTGCCGATGCCGCGCTGCAGGCGCATGGCCGCGGCCAGCGCGATCATGGCGCCGTTGTCGGTGCACAGCGCGAGTTCGGGGTAGTGCACCCGCACCTGTCGCTTGGCGCATTCGGCATTCAACAACTCGCGCAGGCGCGCGTTCGCACCCACGCCACCGGCGACGACCAATCGCTTCAAACCGGTCTCTTTCAGGGCCGCAAGGGACTTGCGCACCAGCAGCTCGACGATCGCCTCCTGCGTCGCGGCCGCGAGGTTGGCCTTGTCCTGGTCGCAGACGTTGGACAACTTCATCAGCTGCGTGCGCACCGCCGTCTTCAGGCCTGCGAAGGAGAAATCGAGGTTGCCGCTGTGAAGGAGTGGCCGCGGCAGCGAGAAGGCCTGGGCGTCCCCGAAGTCTGCCAACCGAGCCAGCGCGGGGCCGCCGGGGTAGCCCAGCCCCATCAACTTGGCCGACTTGTCAAAGGCTTCACCGGCGGCGTCGTCGATGGTCTCGCCCAGCAACTCGTAATGGCCCACGTCATCCACGCGCATCAGCTGCGTATGCCCGCCCGAGACGAGCAACGCAACGAACGGAAACTCAGGCGGATCCTTGGACAGGAATGGCGAGAGCAGATGG
This sequence comes from uncultured Comamonadaceae bacterium, assembly GCA_966211955.1. Lineage (GTDB taxonomy): Bacteria > Pseudomonadota > Gammaproteobacteria > Burkholderiales > Burkholderiaceae_C > Albitalea. The sequence goes on from CBIHOF010000008.1 coordinate 29,385, forward strand.
CCTTCGAGATGGTGCACGCCGAGCACCGGCTTGCCCAATGCCGCGGCCAGGGCGCACGCGACACCCGCGCCCACGAGCAGTGCCCCTGCCAAGCCGGGTCCCTGCGTGTAGGCGACGATGTCGACTTCACCAAGGTCGGCGCCAGCGTCGGCCAGCACCTTCCGCGTGAGCGGCAGGACGCGGCGAATGTGGTCACGGGAGGCAAGCTCAGGCACCACGCCGCCATAGGCCTGGTGCATGTCGATCTGGCTGTGCAGGGCGTGTGCCCGAAGTTCCGGAATGACTGCCTGATCGGTGGTTCGAACCAATGCCACGCCGGTTTCGTCGCAGGAAGACTCGACACCGAGGATGTTCATGCAGACAGTTTACGGGGCGCTCGAATTCACCCCGTTACACAACTGGAAACAGGTTTTGACTAAGGGATTTCCCGCATTCGGTAAGAAATACCTTCTCGACTGGACAGTCAGCTACTACCCTGCACCTCCCACAAGAGCGTAGAACTGCCTCGAAGCAGCGCGCCAAATAACACTGAAAGTCGTTGGAGCGATGAAAGAATATCGTCTAGCAGCTTGGCCGGAGCTCAGTCCGCCCTTCCATCGAACGGCGTATCGACGCATGGCGAGCGACATGTCGCAGCGCTACATGACGGTCGTCCAGCTCGCCGATGTGAGTGGCCTGCGGCGCGCCGAAGTCCGCCATTTCGTCGACATGCTCGAGGCCAAGGGGATCGTGCTCGAGCGCGAATGCATGACGCCCGACGCCCAGTTTTGGTCACTTCGCCCCCTGGGCGGGTGGTTGCGACGCGCGATCTCGGCAAGCCAGACCGGTCGCTGAACCGGCCTCCTCTTGAAAGAGCCCGCCGCGAGCGGGCTTTTTTGCGCCCGGCCGTTCCTTCAATGCATTCCGTCGTGCGATCGCCGCCGCATGGCGCGATAGTTGCAATCGGTCACCGCATGAACCCGGCCACGGCCCTGCGCATTGTCATCGTCGCACCCGACAACCTGATCGCCGACCCGGCCGATCCGGATGCGGCCGTCGAGGCGGAGCGCTCCCGCAGCCTGCGCATCGGCATGCTGCAGAACGGCTACAACATCGTGGCGGTGCTCCCGGCCGACGTATTCCTGCCCGACCGCCTGGCGCAGATCAGCCCGGACATGATCATCGTGGACGCCGAGAGCGAGGCGCGCGACACGCTGGAGCACGTGGTCGTCGCCACGCGTGACGCCCGGCGGCCGATCGTGCTCTTCACCAACGACGATGACACCACCCATGTGCGCGACGCGATCGCCGCCGGCGTCACCGCCTATGTGGTCGCCGGCCTCGCGCCAGAACGCGTAAAGCCAGTGCTGGAGGTCGCCATGGCCCGCTTCCAGCACGAGGAAGCGATGCGGCGCGAGCTGGCCGATGCACGCACTCAGTTGTCCGAACGCAAGGTCATCGACCGGGCCAAGGGCATCCTGATGCAGCGGCATTCGATGGATGAAGGCGAGGCCTACACGCGGCTGCGCAAGACGGCGATGGACAAGGGCATGAAGATCGCCGACGTGGCGCAGCGCATCATCGACGTGGTCGATTTGCTCGGCTAGCGCGCACAAGGCTTGTGCGCCGCACCAGAACGGGGGTGCGTGGCTTCTTGTGTTTCACCACAGAGGACACAGAGGAACGAGCGTGTCCTTCATGTGTGTGTTCTCTGTGTTCCCTGTGGTTGACACCCGCATTTGAATAGACGCCGAGAACTCTGGCATGCGGCTTGCGTAACACCCTTCAGGAAGGTCAACGGCGATCTTCCACACCACATCGATGCGCACCAAGGTTGGCGCATGCATCGAAAGGACGATGGCGTCCCCACCGAACTGGTCTAGGCCAGTGACGTGCGGACGCCTTTTTGCTTTTTGCACGAGACAAACCGCCATGAACACACCACGCATTGGAAAGATCGACATGAGCCGCCGTCAACTCATCAAGGCCGCTGCCGCCGCCGGCGCCACCGGCATGGTCCCGGGGCTGCAGAGCGCGGTGTACGCCGCGGGTTCCGACAAGCCCGAGAAGGAAGAAGTGCGCATCGGTTTCATTCCGCTGACCGACTGTGCATCGGTGGTGATGGCCTCGGTGCTGGGCTTCGACAAGAAGTACGGCGTGAAGATCATCCCGACCAAGGAAGCCTCCTGGGCCGGCGTGCGCGACAAGCTGGTCAACGGCGAGCTGGACATGGCCCACGTGCTGTACGGCCTGATCTACGGCGTGCACCTGGGCGTGAGCGGCCCGAAGAAGGACATGGCCGCGCTCATGACGCTGAACAACAACGGCCAGGCGATCACGCTGTCGAAGAAGCTCGCCGACAAGGGCGCGGTGGACGGCCCGAGCCTCGCCAAGCTGATGCAGACCGACAAGCGCGAATACACCTTCGCGCAGACCTTCCCGACCGGCACGCACGCGATGTGGCTGTATTACTGGCTCGCGACCTACGGCATCAACCCGATGAAGGACGCCAAGGTCATCACCGTGCCACCGCCGCAGATGGTGGCCAACATGCGCGTGGGCAACATGGACGGCTACTGCGTGGGCGAGCCCTGGGGGCACCGCGCGATCATGGACGGCATCGGCATCACGGGTGTCACCACGCAAGACATCTGGCGCGATCACCCGGAGAAGGTGCTCGGCACCACTGGCGACTTCGTCAAGAAGTACCCCAACACCGCGCGCGCGGTGACGATGGCCATCCTCGAGGCCAGCCGCTGGATCGACGCGAGCCTGCAGAACAAGCTGAAGATGGCCGAAACCGTGGCCGACAAGAGTTACGTCAACACCGGTGTCGATGCCATCAACCAGCGCATCCTTGGCCGCTACCAGAACGGCCTGGGCAAGACCTGGGACGACCCGAATCACATGAAGTTCTTCAACGACGGTGCGGTGAACTTCCCCTACCTGTCGGACGGCATGTGGTTCCTGACGCAGCACAAGCGCTGGGGCTTGCTCAAGGACCATCCCGATTACCTGGCGGTGGCCAAGCAGATCAACCAGATCGAGCTCTACAAGGAGGCCGCGGGCGCACTGAAGATCAACGTGCCCAAGGAGCCGATGCGCACCAGCAAGCTCGTCGACGGCGTGGTCTGGGACGGCAAGGACCCGAAGAAGTACGCCGACAGCTTCGCGCTGAAAGTTTCGGCGGCTTGACGACCTGACACCCACCTCCAGGAGCCACCCATGGTCAGTGCAGTGTTTCATTCGCCGCTCGAAGCGGCACCCGATGCGCGCAGCGTGACGCCGGTCAAGCAAGCCGCCGCAGCGCCCGCGCAGGCGACCCCCGCGGCGTCATCCGCGCCGGTCGTGCCCAAGGCCGTCACGCCGTCCGCCAGCCGGGTGCCAACGGATTGGGGCGCCCTCGTGCTCAAGGTCTTCGCACCGTTGGCAGGCATCGCCTTGCTGATCGGCGTGTGGGGCCTGCTCACGATGAAGGGAAGCACCTTTCCCACGCCGGCAGCCACGTTCGAGGAAGCCATCAAGGTCTTCTCCGACCCGTTCTACCGCAAGGGCCCGAATGACCAGGGCATCGGCTGGAACATCCTCTTCTCGCTGCAGCGCGTGGCCATGGGCTTCGGCATGGCGGCGGCGGTGGGCATACCCCTTGGCTTCATGATCGGCCGCTTCGACGTCCTCAACCGAATGGTGTCGCCGCTCATCAGCCTGCTGCGGCCGGTCTCCCCGCTGGCCTGGCTGCCCATCGGCCTGCTGGTGTTCAAGGCCGCCAACCCGGCCGCCATCTGGACGATCTTCATCTGCTCCATCTGGCCGATGATCATCAACACCGCCGTCGGCGTGCAGCGTGTGCCCGAGGACTACATGAACGTCGCGAAGGTGCTCAACCTGTCCGAGTGGAAGATCATGTCGCGCATCCTCTTCCCCGCCGTGCTGCCCTACATGCTCACCGGCGTGAGGCTCTCGGTCGGCACTGCATGGCTCGTGATCGTCGCCGCCGAAATGCTGACCGGCGGCGTGGGCATCGGCTTCTGGGTGTGGGACGAGTGGAACAACCTCAACGTGCAGCACATCCTGATCGCCATCTTCGTGATCGGCATCGTCGGGCTGCTGCTCGAATGGATGCTCGTGAGCATCGCCCGCCGCTTCAGCTACGAGAACGATTGAGGAAGGATCACACCATGAAGAATTTCATCGATGTTCACGCAGCCGAGATGGTGTTCAGCACGAGGAAGGGCCGCTTCCACGCGCTGCACGATGTGAACCTCACGGTCGCCCGTGGCGAGTTCGTCACGCTCATCGGCCACTCGGGCTGCGGCAAGTCAACGCTGCTCAACCTCATCGCGGGGCTGCTCATGCCCACGAGTGGTGCGCTGCTGTGCGACAACCGCGAGATTGCATCACCGGGGCCCGAGCGCGCCGTGGTGTTCCAGAACCATTCGCTGCTGCCCTGGCTCACCTGCTACGAGAACGTGCACCTCGCGGTGGAGCGCGTGTTTGGCGCCAAGGCCAACCGCACTGAGCTGAAGCGCCGCACGCTCGATGCGCTGGAGCTCGTCGGAATGAGCCACGCGACCAACAAGCGCCCGCACGAGATCTCCGGCGGCATGAAGCAGCGCGTGGGCATCGCCCGGGCGCTGGCGATGGAGCCCAAGGTGCTGCTGATGGACGAGCCATTCGGCGCCTTGGACGCACTGACCCGTGCACATCTGCAAGATGAACTGCTGAAGATTGTGGCAAGAACGCAAAGTACGGTCGTGATGGTCACGCACGACGTGGACGAAGCCGTGCTGCTGTCCGACCGCATCGTGATGATGACCAACGGCCCGGCAGCAACCATCGGCGAGATCCTGCGCGTCGAGCTGGAACGTCCGCGCAACCGGGTGGCGCTGGCCGAGGACAGCCGATACGTGCACTACCGCAAGGAGGTGCTGGACTTCCTCTACACACGCCACGGACAAAAGCTGGCCGCGTAGAAGCGACGCGTCCATCAAGCTACGCCCGCGGAGCGGCTGCGCCGGTCCGCCAGGCGGCGCCCCATGGGGGCAGGAGCGCAGCGACTGGGGGGCCGTCAATCAGGCACGGGCCTTGCGTATGAGGGAGTGGCAATCGCGAGATTGCTTATCTCCTCAGTAGGGCCCAGCCCTTTGTGAACCTCCGGGTCCCAGCGGCCCGGAGGTTTTTTTCTGGCTCAGTGCTTCTCTTTGGCGTGGTTGATCGAGTACTTCGGGATCTCGATGGTCACGTCTTTCTGCGAGACGATGGCCTGACAGGACAGGCGCGATGTCGGCTCCAGGCCCCACGCGCGATCGAGCAGGTCTTCTTCAGACTCGTCGAGCTCGCCCAGCGAATCGAAGCCCTCGCGCACCACGACGTGGCAGGTGGTGCAGGCGCAGCTCATCTCGCACGCATGTTCGATCTCGATGTCGTGCTCGAGCATGGCCTCGCACAGCGAGGTGCCGGCGTCGGCCTTGATCTCGGCGCCGTTGGGGCAGTACTCGGGGTGCGGAAGGATCTTGATGATGGGCATGGCTCAGGACTCAGATCTGGTCGACGCTGCGTCCGGCCAGGGCCTGCTGGATGCTGCGGTTCATTCGTTCGGCTGCGAAGGCTTCGGTGCCTTTCGCCAGGGCTTCGACGGCGGCGTCGATGAGGTGATGGTCTTCGCCCTCACGCACTGATTCGATGCTGACGAGCAGCTGGTCGATGGCCTGTCGCTCGTCAGTCGACAACAGGTCGCCATCGGCCGCAAGTGCCGCACGAGTCGCCAGCAACATGCGTTCGGCCTCGACACGTGACTCGCGCAAGCTGCGCGCCTTCATGTCGTCTTCGGCGGTGCTGAAGCTTTCACGCAGCATGCGGGCCACGTCGTCGTCCGACAGGCCGTAGCTCGGCTTGACGTTGATGGCGGCTTCGACGCCGGAGGCTTCCTCGCGCGCCTTCACGCTCAAGAGGCCGTCGGCATCGACCTGGAAGCTCACGCGGATGCGTGCCGCGCCGGCCACCATCGGCGGGATGCCGCGCAGCTCGAAGCGCGCGAGCGAGCGGCAGTCGCTCACCAGCTCGCGCTCACCTTGCACGACGTGGATGGCCATCGCGGTCTGGCCGTCCTTGAAGGTCGTGAACTCCTGCGCGCGAGCAGTGGGGATGGTGCTGTTGCGCGGGATGATGCGCTCGACCAAACCGCCCATGGTTTCGAGGCCGAGCGACAGCGGGATCACGTCGAGCAGCAGCAGCTCGTCGGCGCCAGCATTGCCCGCGAGTGCATTCGCCTGGATGGCAGCGCCGAGCGCGACCACTTCGTCAGGATTGAGGTTGGTGAGCGGCGTCTGGCCGAAGAAGTCGCCGACCGCCTTTTGCACCATGGGCATGCGGGTCGAGCCGCCGACCATCACCACGCCTTGCACATCGGGCTTGTCGGCCTTCGCGTCGCGCAATACCTTCTTCACAGCCGCGAGCGTGCGCGTGACGAGCGCCGTGCCCAGCGACTCGAACTGCGCTCGAGTGATGCGAACCGACAGCTCGCCGGTCGATAGCGGGCATGCCAAGGTCGCGTGATCGGCGCTGGAGAGTTTTTCCTTTGCGGCGCGGGCAGCCACGAGCACGCTGCGCTTGTCCTGCGGCGTGACGGCGGCGAGCGACGATTGGTCGAGGGCCCAATCGGCGAGTGCGCGATCGAAGTCGTCGCCGCCGAGCGCTGAGTCCCCGCCTGTGGCAACGACTTCAAACACGCCTGCACTCAGGCGCAACAGCGAAATGTCGAAAGTGCCGCCACCGAGGTCGTACACCGCGTACAGGCCCTCGGAGCCATGCTCCAGGCCGTAGGCGATGGCTGCGGCCGTGGGCTCGTTGATGAGGCGCAGCACATTCAAGCCGGCGAGTTGCGCGGCATCCTTGGTCGCCTGCCGCTGGGCGTCGTCGAAATACGCGGGCACAGTGATCACAGCACCGAAGAGCTCGTCATCGAAGGTGTCTTCCGCCCGGTACCGCAGCGTCGCGAGGATCTCCGCAGACACCTCCACCGGCGACTTCACGCCATCCACCGTTTGCAACTGCACCATGCCCGGTGCATCGATGAAATCGTAGGGCAGCTTCTCGCGATGCGCGATGTCGGCGAGGCCTCGGCCCATGAAGCGCTTGACCGACACGATGGTGTTGCGCGGGTCGATGGCCGCTTCCGACAGTGCCTCGTACCCGATGTGCCGGCCACCGCCTTCGAGGTAGCGGACCGCCGAAGGCAGGATCACGCGGCCTTGATCGTCGGGCAGGCATTCGGCCACGGAATTGCGAACCGCCGCCACCAGCGAATGCGTGGTGCCCAAGTCAATGCCCACCGCGATGCGTCGCTGGTGCGGGTCGGGCGCGCCGCCGGGCTCGGAGATCTGAAGCAGTGCCATGTTCTTATTGTCCCAGCGCCTCCAGGCGCCTTTCGATGTCCTGGACAAAGCGCTCAACGAACATGAGGGCTCTGACCTGTTGCGCCGCCGCCTTGGGGTCGCTGCGCTCGTCGAGGCTGTTGGCCAGCTCGGCAAGAGCCTTTGCGCGATGCGCTCCAACCTCGTCCGACAGCGCCTCGACCTCGTCCACACCGTCCGCGTCGTCCAACGCCTCGCGCCATTCCATCTGCTGCACCAGGAATGCCGGCGGCATGGCCGTGTTGTTCTCCGCGTCGACCGCTTCGCCCTGCAGTTCGCAGAGGTAGGCGGCACGCTTGAGCGGATCCTTCAGGCGCTGGTAAGCCTCGTTCACGCGCACGGCCCACTGCATCGCCACACGTTGCGCCGCGCCGCCTTCGGCCGCGAACTTGTCCGGGTGCACTTCACCCTGCAGGGCTCGCCAGCGCGCGTCCAGCACGGCGCGATCCTGCGCGAAGCGCCGTGGCACGCCGAAGAGTTCGAAGTCGTCGCTGTCGAGCTTCATGCCTTGGGTTCAGACGCAGAAAGGGTCAAGCGTAAAAAAGGCGCGGTTCGCGGCCGCGCCTGGTCGTCGATGAATGTCCGTCAGACGCGGAATGACTCGCCGCAACCGCAGCGGTCCTTCTCGCGCGGATTGCGGAACTTGAAGCCTTCGTTGAGGCCTTCGCGCACGAAGTCGAGCTCCGTGCCGTCGATGTAGGGCAGGCTCTTGGGGTCGATGAGCACCTTCACGCCATGCCCTTCGAACACGACGTCCTCGGGCGCGATGTCGTCCGCATATTCGAGCTTGTAGGCAAGACCGGAACAGCCCGTGGTCTTCACGCCCAGGCGCACGCCCACCCCCTTGCCTCGCTTGGTGATGTAGCGCGAGACATGGCGGGCTGCCGCTTCTGTCAGGGTGACGGCCATGAGGTCAGTGAGCCTTCTTGGCCTTGTAGTCCTGCACCGCTGCCTTGATCGCGTCTTCCGCGAGGATGGAGCAGTGGATCTTGACGGGCGGCAGCGCCAGCTCTTCGGCGATGTGCGTGTTCTTGATCGTCAGCGCTTCGTCCAGCGACTTGCCCTTGACCCATTCGGTCACGAGCGAGCTCGACGCAATGGCCGAGCCGCAGCCGTAGGTCTTGAACTTCGCGTCCTCGATGAGGCCGGTGGCGGGGTTCACCTTGATCTGCAACTTCATCACGTCGCCACACGCGGGTGCGCCGACCATGCCGGTACCGATGGTGTCGTCGCCCTTTTCGAACGAGCCGACGTTGCGGGGGTTTTCGTAGTGATCAACGACTTTTTCGCTGTATGCCATGTCAGTTCTCCAACAACTTCAGTTTCAGTGCGCCGTCCACTGGATCGCACTGATGTCGACGCCGTCCTTGTACATCTCCCACAGCGGCGAGAGTTCGCGCAGTTTCGCCACGCGGTCCTTCAAGGTCGCCACCACATAGTCGATGTCCTCGACGGTGGTGTATCGCCCGATCGTCATGCGCAGGGATGAGTGCGCGAGTTCGTCGCTGCGGCCGAGCGCGCGCAGCACATAGCTGGGCTCCAGGCTCGCCGAGGTGCAGGCAGAGCCGGAGGACACCGCCACGCCCTTGATGCCCATGATCAACGACTCGCCTTCGACGAAATTGAAGGACATGTTGACGTTGTGGGGCGCGCGCTTGTCGGCGTGGCCGTTGAGGAAGACCTGTTCGATGTCCGACAGGCCGTCGATGAGGCGCTTGTGCAGCATGCGGATGCGCTCGTTGTCGACGCCCATCTCGGCGCGCGCGATGCGATACGCCTCGCCCATGCCCACGATCTGGTGCGTGGCGAGCGTTCCCGAGCGCATGCCGCGCTCGTGGCCGCCGCCGTGCATCTGTGCCTCGATGCGCACGCGCGGCTTGCGGCGCACGTACAGCGCGCCGATGCCCTTGGGGCCGTAAGTCTTGTGCGACGCGAGGCTCATCAGGTCGACGGGCAGTTTGCTCACGTCGATCTCGATCTTGCCGGTAGCCTGCGCGGAGTCGACGTGGAAGATCACGCCGCGCTCGCGGCAGATGGTGCCGAGCGTGGGGATGTCTTGAATGACGCCGATCTCGTTGTTCACGTACATGACCGACGCGAGGATGGTGTCCGGGCGGATCGCCGCCTTGAACTTCTCGATGTCGATCAGGCCGTCTTCCTGCACGTCGAGGTAGGTCACCTCGAAGCCCTGGCGTTCCAGCTCACGCATGGTGTCGAGCACGGCCTTGTGCTCGGTCTTCACGGTGATGAGGTGCTTGCCGCGGGTCTTGTAGAACTGGGCCGCGCCCTTGAGCGCGAGGTTGATGGACTCGGTGGCGCCGGAGGTCCACACGATTTCTCGCGGGTCCGCGCCGATGAGCGCCGCCACCTGCTCGCGCGCACGCTCGACCGCCGCCTCCGCTTCCCATCCCCATGCATGGCTGCGGGACGCCGGGTTGCCGAAGTGATCGTGCAACCACGGAATCATCGCGTCCACCACCCGCTTGTCCACGGGCGTGGTGGCGGCGTAGTCGATGTAGATCGGGAAGTGAGGGGTCGTCGTGTCCATGGGGGGCGAGTGTGATCAATGCGGCGCGTCCACCACGCCGCCGGGGTCAAACTACTTACTTCGAGAAAGCGCTGCCGAGCGCGAAGACAGAGTTGGGGGCGTTCACCTTGATGGGCTTGACCACCGGCTGCGTGGAAATTGCACGCTTGACCGGGTGCTCCTCGATGGAGACGCCCTTCGCCAGCTGCTCGTCCACCAGCGACTTCAGCGAGATGGAGTCGAGGTATTCGATCATCTTGGTATTGAGGCTGGCCCAGAGGTCGTGGGTCATGCAGCGGCCGCTGTCTTCGCCCATGCAGTTTTCCTTGCCACCGCAGCCAGTGGCGTCGATGGGTTCGTCAACGGCAACGATGATGTCAGCAACGGTGATTTCTTCGGACTTGCGACCGAGCGAATAGCCGCCGCCGGGGCCACGGGTGCTTTCCACGAGTTCATGGCGGCGCAGCTTGCCGAACAGCTGCTCGAGATAGGAAAGCGAAATTTGCTGGCGGGCACTGATGGCAGCCAGTGCAACCGGACCCGAATGCTCACGAAGAGCCAGATCGATCATGGCGGTAACGGCGAAACGCCCTTTGGTGGTCAAACGCATTGAATTTCTCCTGAAGCCTTGCGGCGCAACAAAGACAGCGACCTCACTGGCGGAATCCCCTCTGCCGACTCACCGTACGGGTTATCCCTCGAAGGGAAACCCTTGCTTTATTCCTACTAGTTCGGTCGAGTATAGCGGAAGCCGACTGATTTGGTCGGGCTAGAGCCCTTCAAGTTCCGGGTAATTGGTGCGCCGCAAAAAGACCAAAGCCCCGAAACCTTGTAGGTCTCGTGGCTTTAGGGCAATCCATGTGCCTCCCGGGGTTATTCCTAGGATTTGGGGGAATTGCCAGCCTGGATCGGAACGATGTTGTCTGTGCCGGGCGCCCCGAAAGCCTGCTCCCGCAGCAGCGCCAGCTGGTCGCGCACCCTTGCCGCCTTCTCGAACTCGAGGTTTCGAGCGTGCTCGAGCATCTGCTTCTCGAGGCTCTTGATGCGCTTGCTCAAGTCCTTCTCCGACATCGCCTCGACCTCGGCAGTGTCGTGCTCCTTCTTCAGGTTCTCCCGCTTGGTCTTCTCCGAGTAGACGCCATCGATCATTTCCTTGATGTGCTTGGTGATGCTTCGGGGCGTGATGCCGGCTTCCAGGTTCGCCGCGATCTGTTTGGTGCGTCGCCGCTCGGTCTCGTCCAGCGCCTTTCGCATCGAATCGGTAATCTTGTCCGCATAAAGGATGGCTTTACCGTTCAGGTTGCGCGCCGCCCGGCCGATCGTCTGAATGAGCGAGCGCTCGGCACGCAGGAAGCCTTCCTTGTCTGCGTCCAGGATGGCGACCAGCGACACCTCCGGGATGTCCAGGCCCTCTCGCAAAAGGTTGATGCCCACCAGCACGTCGAAGGTGCCCAGGCGCAGGTCGCGCAGAATCTCGACCCGTTCCACCGTGTCGATGTCGCTGTGCAGGTAGCGCACTTTCACGCCGTTGTCTGCCAGGTAGTCGGTCAGCTGCTCCGCCATGCGCTTGGTCAGGGTCGTGATCAGCACCCGCTCGTGCACGTTGACCCGCTCGCGAATCTCCTGCAGCACGTCGTCCACCTGGTGCGTCGCCGGTCGCACCTCCACCACCGGGTCGATCAGGCCCGTGGGGCGCACCAGCTGCTCCACCACCTGGCCGGCGTTCTGCTGCTCGTAGGCCGCCGGCGTCGCCGAGACGAACACCACCTGGCGCATCTTGGTCTCGAACTCCTCGAACTTGAGCGGCCGGTTGTCGAGCGCACTCGGCAAGCGGAACCCGTATTCCACCAGCACCGTCTTTCGCGCCCGGTCGCCGTTGAACATGCCGCCCAGTTGCCCGATGAGCACGTGGCTTTCATCGAGGAACATGAGCGAATCCTTCGGCAGATAGTCGACGAGCGTTGACGGCGGTTCGCCGGGCGCCGCGCCCGAAAGGTGACGCGTGTAGTTCTCGATGCCCTTGCAGTGGCCGATCTCCTGCAGCATTTCCAGGTCGAAGCGGGTGCGCTGCTCCAGCCGCTGTGCCTCGACGAGCTTGCCGGAATTCACCAGTTCATCGAGCCGCCAGCGCAGCTCCTCCTTGATGGTGTCGATGGCCGACACCACCCGGTCGCGCGGCGTCACGTAGTGGCTGGACGGGTACACCGTGAAGCGTGGAATCTTCTGGCGAATGCGCCCGGTGAGCGGGTCGAAGAGCTGCAGAGACTCCACCTCGTCGTCGAACAGCTCGATGCGGATCGCGAGCTCGGAATGTTCCGCGGGAAAGACGTCGATGGTGTCGCCTCGCACGCGGAAGGTGCCGCGAGAAAAGTCCATCTCGTTGCGCGTGTACTGCATGCGGATCAGCTGCGCGATCACGTCGCGCTGGCCCATCTTGTCGCCCGAGCGCAGCGTCATCACCATGCGGTGGTAGTCGCTCGGGTTGCCGATGCCGTAGATCGCGCTCACGGTGGCCACGATGATCACGTCGCGCCGCTCCAGCAGGCTCTTGGTGGCCGACAGCCGCATCTGCTCGATGTGCTCGTTGATCGAGCTGTCCTTCTCGATGAACAGGTCGCGCTGCGGCACGTAGGCCTCGGGCTGGTAATAGTCGTAGTAGCTGACGAAGTACTCGACGGCGTTCTTCGGAAAGAACTCGCGGAACTCGCTGTACAGCTGCGCCGCCAGCGTCTTGTTGGGCGCGAACACGATGGCCGGGCGCCCCATGCGGGCGATCACGTTGGCCATGGTGAAGGTCTTGCCGGAGCCCGTCACGCCCAGAAGCGTCTGGTAGGTCAGGCCATCCTCGATGCCCTCCACGAGCTTGGCGATGGCGGTTGGCTGGTCGCCCGCGGGCGGGTACGGCTGGAAGAGCTGGAAGGGCGAACCCGGGAAGCTCACGAACTCGCCCTTGGCGGGAACGTTCATTTCAGTGGCGTCCGGTGAACCAACAACTGACAGGTGGTCGGCCATGGCAATTAGAATCCTGGGGTTTTCCCGCGATGGGACGACAAAGGGCAATCGACGAGATTAGCCCAAATCACTTATCCGCTCTACTGACACTCCGGTGTCGCACACCTGCAAGGACAGACATGGCTTCGCTCTTCGCCGCCGTCGAAATGGCTCCCCGTGACCCCATCCTGGGCCTGAACGAACAGTTCAATGCGGACCCGAACCCGGCGAAAGTGAACCTCGGCGTCGGCGTGTACTACGACGACGACGGCAAGCTGCCCCTGCTGAAGTGCGTGCAGGCCGCCGAAAAGCAGATGGTCGAGGCGCCCAAGGCCCGCGGCTACCTGCCCATCGATGGCATCGCGGCCTATGACAAGGCGGTGCAAGGCCTCGTATTTGGGGCGGACAGCGAGATCCTCAAGGTCGGCCGCGTCGCGACCGTGCAGGCCGTGGGCGGAACCGGCGGACTGAAGGTCGGCGCCGATTTCCTCAAGCGTGTGAACGCCGATGCCAAGGTGCTCATCAGCGACCCGAGCTGGGAAAACCACCGCGCGCTGTTCGAAAACGCCGGCTTCCCGGTCGAAAACTATCCGTACTACGACGCAGCCAAGCGCGGCATCAATGTTGACGGGATGCTGACCGCGCTCAACGGCGCGAAGGCCGGCACCATCGTCGTGCTGCACGCCTGCTGCCACAACCCGACCGGCTACGACATCACGCTCGACCAGTGGAAGCAGGTCATCGAGATCGTCAAGAACCGCGGCCTCGTGCCCTTCCTCGACATGGCCTACCAGGGCTTCGGCGAAGGCATTGCCGAGGACGGCGCGGTGATCCAGTTCTTCGTCGATTCCGGCCTCGACTTCTTCGTGTCCACGAGCTTCTCCAAGAGCTTCTCGCTGTACGGCGAGCGCGTCGGCGCCTTGAGCGTGGTCGCGAAGTCCAAGGACGAAGCTGACCGCGTGCTGAGCCAGCTCAAGCGCGTGATCCGCACCAACTACTCCAATCCGCCCACGCACGGCGCCCAGGTGGTCGCCACCGTGCTGACCACGCCGGCGCTGCGCCAGATGTGGGAAGAAGAACTCGCCGGCATGCGCGTTCGCATCAAGCAGATGCGCGTTGCACTGCAGGACAAGCTGAAGGCCGCAGGCGTGAAGCAGGACATGAGCTTCATCACCCAGCAAAAGGGCATGTTCAGCTATTCCGGCCTCACCAAAGAGCAGATGCAGCGCCTGCGCAGCGAGTTCGGCATCTATGGAGTCGATTCCGGCCGGATCTGCGTGGCGGCACTCAACAGCAAGAACATCGATGCGGTGGTCGCCGCCATCGCGAAGGTCTCGTAACCGCCTCGTAACCTGGAAGGCTCAAGGCCCGGCTCGACCGGGCCTTTTTCGTGCTTGGGACAAGCGCCTGTCTTCAACGCGACAGTATGGTGCGTGCAACGCACCAAACACCGCTGTTTTCGAGGCTTGTCCCTGCTGTGAGTGAGGCACGATGAATGCCGAGCTTCTAGAATGCTGCATCGCACCATCACAAGCAGTTACTGCAGGTGATGCGTTGAAGCGCCGTCCGCCATGCTGGCGCGCGAGTACAAGGACCGTTGGAAGTGAACGTCAATAAAAGGAACGTCGATGCTGTATCAGTTCTATGAAGCACAACGCGCCCTGCTGAGCCCCTTCGCGGAGTTCGCCAGCGCGTCGTCCAAGCTGTACAACCATCCGTTGTCGCCGTTCACGCACACGCCCATGGCCCACCGCATTTCCGCGGGCCTGGACCTGATGCACCGGCTGTCCAAGGAATACGAGAAGCCCGAGTTCGAGATCACCTCGGTCATGGTCGACGGCATCGACGTCGCCGTGCAGGAGCAGGTTGCCGTCGACAAGCCTTTCTGCCGGCTGCTGCGCTTCAAGCGCTTCACCGACAACTTGCCGATGCTCACCAAGATGAAGGACCAGCCCACAGTCCTCATCGTCGCGCCGCTGTCGGGCCATCACGCCACGCTGCTGCGCGAAACCGTGCGCTCCATGCTCGCGGACCACAAGGTCTACATCACCGACTGGACCGACGCTCGCATGGTGCCAACCGAAGCCGGCCCCTTCCATCTCGACGACTACGTCGGCTACGTGCAGGAGTTCATCCGCCACTGCGGGCCCGAAGTCAACGTGATTTCGGTGTGCCAGCCCACCGTCCCGGTGCTCGCCGCGATCTCACTGATGGCCAGCAACGGCGAGCCCACGCCGCTGACCATGACGATGATGGGCGGCCCGATCGACGCCCGCAAGTCCCCGACCGCCGTCAACAACCTCGCGATGAACAAGAGCCACGAGTGGTTCGAGCACAACGTGATCTATCGCGTGCCCATCAACTACCCGGGCAACGGCCGCCGCGTGTACCCCGGCTTCCTGCAGCACACCGGCTTCGTGGCAATGAACCCGGACCGCCACCTCAGCTCGCATTACGACTACTTCCTCGACCTGGTTCGCGGCGACGACGACAGTGCCGACCAGCATCGCAAGTTCTACGACGAATACAACGCCGTGCTGGACATGCCGGCCGAGTACTACCTGGACACCATCAAGGTGGTGTTCCAGGACTTCGCGCTCGTCAATGGCACCTGGGAAGTAAAGGGCCAGCTCGTGCGTCCGCAGGACATCGAGACCTCGGCGCTGCTCACCATCGAAGGCGAGCTGGACGACATCTCGGGCGCCGGCCAGACCAAGGCCGCGCACGACCTGTGCACCGGCATCCCGAAGGATCGGCAGTTCCACTACGACGCGGAAGGTGCCGGCCACTACGGCATCTTCTCCGGCCGGCGCTGGCGCGAGAAGGTCTATCCGGTGGTTCGCGACTTCATCGCCAGCCACCAGGGCACGGTGGGCGCCGCCAAAAAGAAGATCGCCACCGTGAAGAAGGCCGCATCGCACCGCAGCACTGCATCCGCGTAGGTTGCGGCCACATCAGAACGCTATTCGCACTGGCGATAATCCGGCGGTGAATCCCGCCGCCGACCTTCGCCTTCTTGCCCGAACCATCCACGATGCACTGCCGCAGACGCAGTGCACGCGCTGCGGCTATCCGGATTGCCGTTCGTATGCCGACGCGATTGCCAACGAAGGCGTCGCGATCAACCGGTGTCCGCCCGGCGGCGCACAAGGGATCGCCCGACTTGCCGCCCTCACCGGCCGCCCTGCACTGCCCCTTGACGCGACACATGGCACCGAAGGCCCGCGCCGGCTGGCGGTGATCGACGAGGCCTGGTGCATCGGCTGCACCCTGTGCCTGAAGGCCTGCCCGGTCGACTGCATCGTGGGCGGCCCCAAGACCATGCACACCGTCATCGAGTCGCAATGCACCGGCTGCGAGTTGTGCATTCCGGTGTGCCCCGTCGACTGCATCTCCTTGGATGACGTGACCAGCCCGCGCACCGGCTGGGACGCGTGGAGTGAAGACGCCGCCCAGGCCTCGCGCGAGCGCTATGCCTTCCACCGCTTTCGGATGGAGCGGGAGTCGCGCGAGCATGACGAGCGCCTTGCCGCCAAGGCTCGTGCGGCGCTGCAAGACCTGCCCGCCGCGTCGAGGTTGACCGACCCGGCTGCGCTCGACGACAAACGCGCGGTGCTTGAGGCGGCGCTGGCGCGGGCACGCGAACGCATCGCCGCCAAGGGCGGCACCGGTACATGAAGCCTGTCCCCTGTCCGACGCGACGGCAAGTCATGGCGCTGTGCGTCATGGCATCGCTGTCGACGCCAGGCATGGCCGCCGACGCCCGCGGCATCGCGGTCGTCTACCCCGACATCGGCGAGCCCTTTCGCGGCGTCTTTCTCAAGATCATCGAAGGCATCGAGGAGCAGGCCAGGGGTCACGTGCTCGCCGTGGCGGTGCCGGCCAATGCGAACATCCAGGAGCTCACGGCCGAGCTCAAGCGGCAGGACGTGCACGTGGTCATCGCGCTCGGCCGCAATGGCCTGAAGGCGGCTTCGGGCATCGACCAGTTCGGCGTGGTGGCGGGCGGCGTGTTATCGGTTCCCGAGAGCGATGCCAGGCGCTTCACCGTGCACAGCCTCGCACCCGACCCCGCCTTGCTGTTCGCGCAGCTCAAGAGCCTGATGCCGGGCGCGCGGCGAATCTTCGTCGTGCACGACCCGCGCCAGAACGCCTGGCTGATCCGCCGCGCCAAGGACGCCGCCCATGCGCTCGGCCTCGAGATGACGGTGCAGGACGCCGAGGACATCAAGACGGCGTTCCGCTTCTACCAAGATGCCTTCGCCGGCGCCGATCCGAAGCGCGACGTGATCTGGCTGCCGCAGGATTCGACCACCGTCGATGAGGCCACCGTGCTGCCCTTCGTGCTGCAGGAGTCGTGGAACCGCGGCGTGGCGGTGTTCTCCAGCAGCGTGGCGCACGTGAAGCGCGGCGCACTCTTCGCGCTGTACCCGAACAACCGCGAGCTTGGCAAAAGCCTGGCCGTCTCTGCAGCCGCACAAGGTGCGAGCCACCCAAGCCGCGGCATGCTGCCGCTCAAGGAAGTGCACGTCGCCGTGAACCTTCGCACCGCCAGCCACCTTGGCATCCAGCTCGGCTCCCGCCAGCAGAGCTTCGACCTCGTCTTCCCGGAGCCATGATGGTCACCGCCATACGCCGCTGGCTCGCAACCCTCCTGCGCAACACGACGATCAACCATCAGCTGAGCATGACGGTGACCGCCGGCGTGCTGTGCATCGCCCTCTTCTCGTCGATCGTGAGCTCCTGGCAGGGCAGCCGGCAGATCCGCGAGACGCTGGTCGAGCAGGGCGAGCGCATCGCCGACAGCCTCGCCTCCAACGCCAGCCTCGCGCTGCTCTACGCATCCGCCGACAACGGCTCCGAAGCAGTCAACGCGACGCTCGCCTTCCCCGACGTGACCGAGGTGTCGATCCACAACGCGGTCGGCCGCCCGCTGATCGCGCGGGCCAAGGGCGGGCCGGTGGCGGCCAAGACCGGCGTGCCTGCGGAGATGGCAGCCGGCGCCTCGTTGGAGGCCGAGACCGACACGGAATGGCGCTTCGTTGCGCCGGTGCGAACCAAGGCATCGGCCTCACCCTTCGATGTCGTGGAGCACCAGAACGAGCTCCTGGGCTACGTGCGCGTGGTCCAGAGCAAGGCGACGCTCACGCGAATGATGCGCAACGTCTTCTTCACCAACCTTGCAGTCTCCTTCTCCTTTGCAGTGCTCTTCCTCATCGCCATCCGCTTCCTCGGGCTGCGCCTGTCACGCCCGCTGACACAGCTGGCGGATGCCATGGAACGCGCAGAGCGTGGCGAGGCCAACGTGCGCGCCGACATCGCGGGCCCGAAGGACATCGGCGTGATGGCCCACGCCTTCAACCGCATGATCGCCGTCTTGCAGGAGCGCGAGGAAGAACTGCAGCGGCACCGCGAGCACCTGGAAGAGCTGGTGCGCGAGCGCACCAACGAGCTGAGCGTCGCCAAGGACCGCGCCGAGGTGGCCAACCAGGCCAAGAGCGCCTTCCTCGCGCGCATGAGCCACGAACTGCGCACACCGCTCAACGCCATCATGGGCTACGCCCAGATCCTGAAGATGCACGCCGGCCTGAGCGAACGCCAGATGGTGGGCCTGAACACCATCCAGAACAGCGGCGAGCATCTCCTGATGCTCATCATCGACATCCTTGACCTGTCGAAGATCGAGGCCGGCAAGACCGAGCTGTACCCGACCGCCACGCAGCCTCGGGCGTTCCTGCGCAGCATCGCCGACATCATCGAGATCAAGGCCGAGGAAAAGGGGCTCGCCTTCACGCTCGATGCCGCACCTGACCTGCCACGCTCGGTCGCGGTGGATGAGAAGCGCTTGCGCCAGGTGCTGCTCAACCTGCTGGGCAATGCGGTGAAGTTCACCGACAAGGGCCGCGTCCGGCTGGCCGTGAGCCGATTGGTCAGCGAGCCATCGCAAGCCCGCCTGCGCTTCGACGTGCAGGACACCGGCGTGGGCATCGACCCGCGCGACGTGCAGAGCATCTTCGAGCCCTTCGAGCAGGTCGGTGATGCGCATCGGCGCGCCGGGGGGACCGGGCTGGGCCTGGCCATCAGCCGGCAACTCGTGCGGCTCATGAACGCCGAGATCCAGGTCGACAGCCGTCCGGGCGAAGGCAGCGTGTTCTCCTTCGAGCTGCTGCTGCCACTGCTCGAGCCGGCCGACGTCGTTGCGCTCGCCGAGCCGCGCGCGGTGGCGGGCTACACAGGCGCGAGGCGCAGCGTGCTGATCGCCGACGATGTGCCGGGCAATCGGGCCATGCTCGTGGACATGCTGCGCCCGCTCGGCTTCCACACAAGCGAGGCGAGCGACGGGGCACAAGTGCTGCTGGCCATGGCAGAGCGCACGCCCGACATGGTGCTGATGGACATGTCCATGCCGGTGATGGACGGCCTCGAGGCGATCCGGCGGTTGCGCGTACAGCCGCAGTGGGCGAAGGTGCCGGTCATCTCGGTGTCGGCCAACGCCTCCGCCGTGGACCAGTCGCAGTGCATGGCAGCTGGCGCGAACGGCTTCCTGTCCAAGCCCATCGATCGCCAGGCGCTGCTCGACCAGATCGCGCTCAGCCTCTCGTTGAGCTGGGTCGATGCAGCCCCGGTGCCGCCCATCCAGCCACACCCGGAGCTCATCGCTCCTGCTCCCGCCGAGCTCGAAGAACTGCACCGCGCGGCGCTTGCCGGCAACATGGGCGCGGTGCGCGACCGGGCCGAGAAGATCGCCCGGGACGACCCGTCCTGTGCCGCGTTCTGCGAGCGTCTCCAGGGCTTGGCGGGCACGTTCCAGTCCAAGGCCGTGTTGAGCCTCGTGAAGGAGCACCTCGAGAAGGCGAAGGCGAGCTGACGCGTCTCGGCCGCGGGCCCCTGCGTGTCGGCCGGGTCCTACAACGATATCGGTGCGGTCCGACCTGCGCCGCGGAGCGCGGCTGATGCGGTCGCGCCTTCCACCCACTAGTCTTTCGACATGTCCGGCGTGGACACCGACGCACATCGTCGTGCGCAGGGCGACCGGCCAGCTCGAAGGAGTGTGAGGCGATGAACCGTGAGCGCAACGAGGGGTCCAGGAAGCAGCACATGAGGGACCACCGCAAGGAGCGTGATGGCAGCCAGGCCGCGGATGACCGCGACCGCCGACCGCACGTGAGCCCCAAGGCCCACAAGACCCAAGGCATTCGCGAGAACGAGGCGCGCATGCAGATCCGCGAACTCCGCTCGCGCTACGGGTGAACGGCATGAAACGGTTCCGGAATGTCTTTCTCTCTCTCGTGATGCTCGCGGCGGTCGCGGCCTGCGACAAGAAGACGCCCAAGCCTCCGAGCCCGACCACCCAGGCGATGGGTGCCGTGATGGCGGCCACACCGGCCTCCGATCCGTCCCTGCCGTCCGCCGCCGAAGTCGCCGCGGCCTCCACGCCGCAGGCATCGTCCACCGCTCGATGAGGCCGGCGCGCTGCCACAATCGGCGCGCATGAAGCCCTCCTCGATCGAGCCATTCTTCGCCATCCTCAAGGCAGCCAACCCGCAGCCCAACACCGAACTCGAATACACGAACGTGTTCGAGCTGCTTGCCGCCGTGCTGCTGTCGGCGCAGGCCACCGACGTCGGCGTGAACAAGGCCACGCGCCGGCTATTCGCCGTGGCGAACACGCCCGAGCGCATGCTGGCGCTGGGCGTGGAGGGCATCACCGGATACATCTCGAGCATCGGGCTGTACCGCAACAAGGCGCGCAACCTGCATGAGACGAGCCGCATCCTCATCGAGCAGCATGGCGGCCAGGTGCCGAAAACGCGCGAATCGCTCGAAGCCCTGCCGGGCGTCGGACGCAAGACGGCCAACGTGGTGCTGAACGTGGCGTTCGGCGAAGCGACCATGGCGGTGGACACGCACATCTTCCGCGTGAGCAATCGCACAGGTCTCGCGCCCGGCAAGAACCCGCTGGAGGTCGAGCTCGGGCTCTTGAAGCGCGTGCCCGAGGCGTACCTGGTCGATGCCCACCACTGGCTCATCCTGCACGGCCGCTACGTCTGCATCGCACGCAGGCCGCTGTGTGAGGAATGCGCAGTCGCCCATTTGTGCGATTCGCGGAAATTGTTCGTACACCAACCATCCGCGAAGGTGTCCGTGGCGCCTTGACCTGCAAAGGTTTGCAGTACCGCCGAACCGTCGAGCTCATCAGAATGAGCCCATGCCCGAACTCGTCGCGCTGCAGCGCATCTGCGGTCTTCTTGACCGCGGCGAGATCGACTCGGCCCAATTCCTGGAGCTGTTCACCCGGCGCATGGCCCAGGACATCGGCTGCTCGCGCGCCGGCGTTCGCATGCTGATCGGCTCGCGCAACGGCGCCGCGCTCAGATCCATGGCCATGCACGACGTGGCGACCGACGCGAACGTGCGCGTGCCTGACATGACGGCGAACGACCCCTCGCCCTACTTCAACCACCTGCGGCGCGACGGCATGGTCATCGCCAATGACTGCCGCACGCACCCCGCCCTCGTCCCCTTTCTGGAAAGCTACATCGACGCGATGGACGTGCGCTCCATGCTCGACGTGAGCTTCTCGGTCAACGGCAGCCTGTACGGCTGCTTCAGTTGCGAGCAGATCGGTGGCACGCAGGCATGGACGCCCCACCAGACGAAGCTGCTTCGCCGAATGGCCTCGCGCGTGAGCCTGGCCCTGATGAACGCGATCACCTCGAACGTGGACACGGCACCGGGCGCGCTGTGGGAGCCGAGCACGCCGAACCGCCTGATGACGATGCCGATGCCGCTGGACGAGGACTTCGGGTCCTGAAGTACCCCCCGAAGCGCCTTTGGCGCCTCCCCCCAGGGGGCGCCGCCAGCGGACCGGCAAAGCCGGTTCCGCGGCGGCCGCTTGATGGCCCGCGTTCAGCCGAGCGCCCGCGCTAGGTCAGCGCCTGGCCGCCATCTCGCGACGCACTTCGTCGAGCGCCGCGCAGAAGGCCTTCGCACCCTCGGCCGAACGAGGCCCCTGCCGCGTGACGAGGTCGCCGGGCACGCTGAACATCCAACCCTGCGACACCGCCTTGAGCTTGCGGAAATCGCGCCACGGCTGGAAGGCCTTGGCCTGCGGTTCACGTCGCCACGTCGGGCCGTTGCCGTCGAACTCGCGGGCCGTGAAGAAGGCTTCCGGGTCCGCCGCCACGACGGACTCCACCGAGATCTGCGGCGCGAGCGCAGGCAGCGCGGCGAACACATTGCGACCGCCGCACATCGCGAGGAGATCGCTGGTGAGGTGCTGGCCGTTGAGTGTCATGAGAGGCTGCGTCCAGACCTGGAAGAAGACCGTGACCGGCGAGGCCTTGGCATAGCGTTTGCGCAGCTCGCCGATCGCCTGGCGATAGGTGGCTGCGCGCTGCCGCCCCTCGCTTTCATGCCCGAGCAAGGCGCCGATGCGCACGAGAACTTGCGCCACATCGTCGATGCGGCGCGGCTCGACGTAGAAGAGACGGATGCCCGCTGCTTCAAGCTGGCCGAGTTCGCGGCCCTGGTTGCCGCTCTTCCAGACCAGCACCACGTCCGGCTTGAGCAAGACGATGCGCTCCGCGTCCAGCCGCTGGTAGTTGCCAATGCGCTCGACACGCTTGGCGTCCTCAGGGTAGTTGCTCGTGTCCATCGTGCCGACGAGCGTGCCACCGGCGCCGACGGCGTAGACGAATTCAGTGAGGTTGGGCGCGAGCGTGATCACGCGCTGCGGCGGGCGCGCGAACTCGACGCGCCGACCGGCGTCATCGACATGCGCGCCGGCCCACGCCGTGGTCGCGAACATCAGGAGCAAGGCGAGCAGTGGCTTCATGACCCTACCCAGAAGCGCGTCTGTCCGCACACCTCGACGCGATCGATCGCCACGCCGAAGGCTTGCGAGAGCGCGGGCGGTGTCATCACCGCCTCGCGAGGACCGGCCACCGCCGCGCCGCGGCCATCAAGCAGCACGGCGTGTGTCGAGAGGTCCCATGCGAGGTTGATGTCGTGCAGGCTCGCGATCACGGCCTGGCCCTGTTCGCTGCGGCGCGTGAGTGCGCGCACGAGCATGCCTTGGTGCGCGAGGTCGAGGTGCGAAACGGGTTCGTCCAGCAGGACCAGCGTGGCGCCCTGCAGCAGCGCGGTGGCCACCGCCACCCGCTGGCGCTCGCCGCCCGAGAGCTGGCGGACGTCGGTGCCGGCGAAGGACGCCAGATCGAGTTCGGCGAGCACGTCGGCGACGGCCTGTTCATCCTCGCGCACCGCCGACCACCACGCACCGCGGCGCATGGCGATGCCTGCCGTCTCGGCCACGGTGGACGGAAACGGATCCGACCAGAACTGAGGGCACCAGGCGCGCCAGTCGGCCAGCGCCTCGGGTCGCCATTGCGACAGCGGCTTGCCCTGCAAGTGCACGTCACCCTTGGACACGTGAAACACACCGGCCACGGCGGCAAGCAAGGAGGACTTTCCGGCGCCGTTGGGGCCGAGCACGACCCAGCGCTGCGATGCATCGACGGTGAAGCTCAAGTCCTCGAACAGCATGCGGCCGTGCCCATCGCCGCCGGCCCGAAGGCCGAGCTTGCGCACCTCGAGGTGAAAGGCTGGTGAATTCATGGCGGCGCTCATCGGCGCCCTCCCCTTGGTCCGCGCAGCAACAAGACGAGGAAGAGCGGCACGCCCACCGCCGATGAGACCACGCCCACCGGCAACTGGATGGGCGCGACGATGGTTCGCGCCACCGTGTCCGCGAGTACGACGAAGCCACCGCCCGCCAAGGCGCTCGCCGGCAGCAGCCACGCCGCCGAGCGCAGGCCGAGCAGCCGAAGTGCATGGGGCGCGACGAGCCCGACGAAGCCGATGGCGCCGCCGGTCGCGACCGCCGCACCGGTGGCCAGGGCCGACGCGAGCAAGGCTTGGCGGCGCCTGCGAACCACGGGCACGCCGAGGGTCGCGGCCCACGCATCGCCACGCGCCAGCCAATCGAGCTGGTGCGCCCACGGCCAGCACAGCGCGAGCGCCGCGATCAAGGCTGTCCACACCGCCAACCAATGCGTCGCGCCGTTGAGGTCGCCGAGCAGCCAGAACACCATGCCGCGCAGCTGCGCCTCGGGCGCGAAGGTGAGCAGCACGGTGATGAGCGCCGAGCCCGCCGAGCCGATCATCACGCCGATCAGCAGCAGCGACACCGGCGCGTCGTTGGCTGCTGACGAACCGGAGCGCGCGAGCACGCGCCACGACAACGCGAGCAGCAGCAAGGTCGAGCCGAAGGCACCGAACGCCGCGCCCGCGGGCACGCCCCACTCCGCCCACCACGGGACGGCGACGCCAACAAGCATCGCCGCGAGCGCACCCACCGATGCCCCGCTGGACACACCCAACACGTAGGGGTCGGCCAGCGCGTTTCGCGTCAGCAGTTGCATCAGCGCGCCCGACAGCGCCAGCGCCGCACCGGCGCCAAAGCCGGCCATCACGCGCGGCAACCGGATCTGCCAGACGATGTCGGTGGCCGCGAAGCCCCAGCCCGCGCTGCCCGCCGCCAGGCCGAGCGCCATCGCCGCAATCGCAGCGATGGCCAAGGCCCACACGATGGCGGACGGACGGGCAGACAGGGTCATGACAAAAGCATCAGGTCTTGGGACGCCAGCTGAAGCCGACGAACACGGCTCGCGGCTGGCCGTTGTAGCCCACCGTGGGCTCATAGCGGCGATCGAACAGATTGTCGATGCGCGCGGACACCGTCCACTCGGGCGTGAGCGTCATCGAGGCCGAGGCATCGACCACGGTGTACGACGGCAGGTCACGCGTCGTGTCGCGGCGGTCGCCCACGTAGCGCAGGCCTGCGCCCGCCACCCACCTGGCGTGGCTGTAGTCGGCGCGCAAGGCGAACTGCTCGCGCGCACGGCGGATCGGCCGCAAGCCGGTGTCCTCGTCCTTCGGGTCCTGGAAGGCCGCTTCGCCCAGCAGGGTCCACGCATCGAGCTTGGCGCGCGCCGACAGCTCGAGGCCATCGTTCTTCACGCGGGCGATGTTCTGCGGCACGAAGACGGCGTCGTTGCCGATCTTGTCGCGGTAGCGCACCGAGAACAGTGTGCCGCGCACGAGCACTGCCGCGTCCTGCCATTGCAGGCCCGCTTCGACGTTATGCGCGCGCTCGGGCTTGAGGTTGGGGTTGCTGCACGGGAAGGCAGGGCCGCAATTGAAGAAAAGGAAGTCGAGCGTGGGCGGCGTGAAGCTCGTGGAAGTGCTGCCCACGAGGCTCAGGCTGGTGCTCAGCTTGTAGACCGCGCCGAGCAAGCCGGTGGTGGCCGCGCCGAAGTCGCTGGTCTTGTCGTGCCGCAGGTTGGCCTGCACCGAGCCCCATTGCACGTCGTAGTTGGCGCCGAGGCGCAGCACGTCGGTGTCGCGCTTGTTGCGGATGTAGCTCGGGCTGTCGGTGGACTGGCTCAGCCGCTCGGCGCCGGCCTGCACGCGCAGGCCCGGCAGCGCATAGCCTTCGACCTGCGCGACGAGCCCGTCGTTCTTGAGCACGTTGTCCAGCTCGTAGCTGAAGCCGCCGACCACGGTGTCGGTGCGATGCTCCTTCGATTGCGACCAGCGCCAGCTGAAGGTCCAGTCCTCGGCGATCTCATGCGTGCCGCGGGCGGACACCGCGTCGCGCACCTGGCGCGCGACGTGGGTGTCGGTGGGCAGGCTGAAGGCCGACGGGCTGTCGTAGTCCGCACGGCCGTCGATGCGGCTCAGGTCGAACATCAGGGCGTGGCCGGGCGCGGGGTGCAGGTCCAGCGCGACGCTCGCGTTGCTGCGGCGGTTGCCGTCCTTGTCGGGGTTGGCCGTCGGGCCGTTGGCCGCGCTGAAGCCGTCGGTGCGCTCGGTGCCCACGTTGACCCGCGTGCTGACGAGCTCGCTGCCACCGCTCACGCCGGCGCTGAGCGCGCGCGTGCCGCGATCGCCGATGCCGCCGCTGACCGTCGGGGACCAACTGCCGGCCTTGCCTCGGCGAGTGAAGATCTGGATCACGCCGCCGGTTGCGTTGGCGCCGTAAAGCGCCGACAGGTTGCCGCGCACCACTTCCACCCGCTCGATCATCTCGGCCGGGATCTGCTGGATGAGCGCCTGGCCGCTGGCGACGTCGTTCATGGGTACACCATCGATCAGCACCAGCGTGTCGCGCGAATCGGCGCCGCGCATACGAACGGCCGCGAGCGTGCCCGCGCCGCCTTGCTGCTCGACGAGCGCGGTGCCGAGCAGGTTGAGCACCTGCACCGCATCGCGTGCGCCGGAGCGCTCGATGTCGCCGCGCGTGAGCACGCTGGTCGCGGCGATCTCGCTGCCGAGCGTGCGTGGCGCACCGCTGCCCGTGACCGTCACCGGCTGCAACTCGAAGGACGTGGCCTGCGCGTGGGCCGCGATGGCGGTGGAAAAGAGAATGGAGATGGCCGCGGCAAGGCGCAGCGGCCGCGCGGAGCAGACTGGTTTCTTCATGAGAGAGACATACCGACTCGAACGTCCTCGCCAGCTTCCCCGCCGGCGTTGGACCCGTATTGGCGCGGCGCTCTTCAAGAGCGCCCGCACCGCCTGTTGGCCGGTATCCGGGCTGGCGGATGCGACCCTCGCGACCTTCCCGCATGGCCCGTGGCCTGCAGTGGTGTGTGCGCGTGAGCTGAAGCCGTGAAGCTTCGTCCGCCGTACCGTTGCGGGGGCAGCGCAGTTTCGAGGACATCGAAGGCCCTCGCCTGCTTCCCGTTTAACTGTGCCGGAATGAACACCGGCACGGGCACCAACGGGAGCGATTGTAAGCACGCCCCCTACAATGGGCTTCCTTAGCGGTACAGGGCACGAAGGCCATGTCCAAGATCGATGAACTCGCCGAGCGGGTCGAGAGATTGCTGCTGCGGCACGAGGAGGTCGTGCGCACCAATACGCTGCTCGAACAGCAGTTGGCCCAGGTGACGACCGAACGCGACAGCCTGAAGTCGCGCCTCAACGCGGCGCGCACGCGCATCGACGCCCTGCTCGAGCGCTTGCCGGCCGACAAGACGGTGGCCACCACCGACAGCGGAGACAGCCAGCGATGAAGCAGATGGAAGTGACCATCATGGGCCAGAGCTACATCCTCGGCTGCCCCGAAGGCGGCGAGCAATCGCTGCTCGAAGCGGTGGGCAACGTCGATCGCGAGATGAGTGCGATTCGCGATGCGGGCAAGGTGAAGGCGCGAGAACGCATTGCCGTGCTGGCTGCGCTGAATCTTGCGTATGCGCTCGCCGAACGGCCTCTGCCCGCGCCCGTTTCGAGCCCGCGCGATCCATCGGCCAACGGCGCTAGCACGGACGTCGATGCGCTGATTCGTCGCATCGATCAAACCTTAGGCGCCGATGGTCAATTGCTGTGATGCGCGAGGATGCGAGGCGTAAAATCCAAAGCGTCCGCCGCCCTCGCGTGCGTTTTATATTTCCTTGAACCAATGCTCTATGAGCTCGGGCTTGGAAATACCCGGTGGGTGTGATCGTCTCGCGTCAGATGAACCCGAAGCCCGGTTGACCTGGCCCACCTGAACCCCCGGTTCAGGAATGCGGCGCACGGTTCGCGGTGGACACCTTATTCAAGCTCCAGAACATTCGCTTCCCCGCATGGCCTACTGGCTGATGAAGAGCGAGCCCGACGAGTGCTCGATCGATGATGTCGCGCGTGCGCCTTCGAAGACGGTGCCCTGGGTGGGGGTGCGCAACTACCAGGCCCGCAACTTCATGCGCGACCAGATGCGCGTGGGCGACGGCGTGCTCTTCTATCACTCGTCGTGCCCTGAGCCCGGCATCGCCGGACTCGCGGAGGTTGCGAGCACCGCCTACCCCGACGCGACGCAGTTCGACAAGAAGAGCAAGTACTTCGACGCGGCGTCCAAACGCGAGGAGCCGCGCTGGCAGCACGTTGACGTGAAGCTCGTGCGAAAGACGCGCCTCTTGTCGCTGGCCGAGATGCGCGATGCGCCATCCTTGGCAAGCATGGTGGTGCTCAAGCGCGGCAACCGCCTGTCCATCACACCGGTCACGCCCGAAGAATGGCGCGCCGTGCTCGAACTTCTGAGTGCCCCCGAGGCCGGGCTGCGCCCCGCCGCCCCCCCGAGGGGG
This sequence comes from uncultured Comamonadaceae bacterium, assembly GCA_966211955.1. Taxonomy (GTDB): domain Bacteria; phylum Pseudomonadota; class Gammaproteobacteria; order Burkholderiales; family Burkholderiaceae_C; genus Albitalea. The sequence goes on from CBIHOF010000008.1 coordinate 57,425, forward strand.
GTTGGGAAACTTGGGACGGCCCGGCGTTTCCCTGGGGAGCGCGAATGATCTTCGGCCTCGAGTGGCAACTGATTGTTGAACTGCTGATCCTGGGTTGCTTCACCGGCTTCATGGCCGGGCTCCTGGGCGTGGGCGGCGGCATGCTGATGGTGCCCTTCGTCACCTTCTTGCTCTCGCACCACGGCGTCGACGCGGCGCTGGCCGTGAAGATGGCGATCGCCACCTCGATGGCCACCATCATGTTCACCTCGCTGTCGAGCATCCGCGCCCACCACGCGCGCGGCGCCATCCGCTGGGATCTGGTGCGCACGCTTGCCCCCGGCATCACTGTGATGGCGCTGATTACCGGCGCGGTCATCTACCCGATGGTGCGCGGCGCGGCGCTCGCGCTCCTCTTCGCCATCTTCGTCGGCTTCTCGGCCACGCAGATGCTGCGCAACAAGAAGACCGAAGCCCACCGCCAGATGCCTGGCACTGGCGGCCGGCTGGTCGCCGGCGGCGTGATCGGCACGATCTCGGGCCTCGTCGGCGCAGGCGGCGGCTTCATCTCCGTGCCCTTCATGACCTGGTGCAACGTGCCCATGCACAACGCGGTGGCGACGAGCGCGGCGCTGGGCTTCCCCATTGCGGTCGCGAGCACTCTCGGCAATATGATCGGCGGCTGGAACGTCGTGAACCCGCTGGCCGGCGGTGTCGGCTACCTGTGGATTCCGGCGCTCGCGGTCATTGCATCCGCCAGCGTGCTGATGGCGCCGCTGGGTGCGAAGGCCGCGCATGCGATGGACGTCGCCCAGCTCAAGCGGGTGTTCGCAGGGATGCTCTACTGCCTGGCCGGCTACATGCTCACCAAGGCGCTGACGGCCTGACCTTTCATCGCAGGCCGGGTGGGCACCTCGGCACTTGTTTCAACCGCTGAGCACCCAGAGACCACAGAGCGAATTCAGTTCTCCGTGGTGAAGAAAAGGCCTCAGGCCGCGTCGAATCGGATGCTCGCGAGGGTCACGTGATTGCCGCCGCGCCGCTGCGCTTCCGCCAGTGCCTGGTCGGCAGCCGACATCAGCTCTTCCTGGGTGTGCGCCGTGTGCGGGAAGCTCGCCACGCCCATCGACACCGTGAAACCGAGGTCGCGCCCGTCGAGCACGACGATCTGCGTCGCGCACTGCCGCCGCAAGCCCTCCATGCGCGAATGCGCGGTCGCGAGGCCCACGCCCGACAGCAAGATGGCGAAGTGGTCCTCATCGAGCCGGCAGGATGCATCCATCGCCCGCGTGTTGCCGCGCAGCAATCGCCCCAGCGCCTCGAGCACGCGGGTGCGGGCCGGCTCGCCATGCGCCTTCACCGCATCGGGCAGCGGGTCCAGCGCGATGGAGACGAGTGCAAATTCGCGATGCTCACGGGAAGACAGATCCACCTCGCGACGCAATTGGTCGTCGAAATGCACCCGCTGGTACAGCCCGGTCACGCCGTCGCGCAGCGCCTGGTCTTGCGTTTCGCGGCGCAGCGCTTCGCTGGCGATCTGCTGCTGCTCGAGCTGCTGCAAGGCCTTGGTCAGCTGCGTCTCGCGCTGGTGCATCAGCGTCGTCTCGATCCACACGCAGCACATGTGCCGCGGGGGGCCGCCATCGGCCGTGGGCAGTGCCACTCGGACGACGTTGAAGTCACGCCGCACACGGTCGCGTTCGATGCGGTGTTCGGTGTTGGTGGGCAGCGATTGCCCGAGCGCCGTCTGGTCTGCTGCGCGCAGGTGGGCGGACATCTCGGGGCCGAGCAGGTCGGCATCGGTATGGCCGAGCAGTTGCTCGGGCGAGCGGCCGTACAGCGCTGCCATGCGCATGTTGACGTGAACGTACTTGCCGGAGCCGATTTCCTTGACGGCGAAGGGCGCTTCCATGCGCTCCACCACGCTCAGCAGCACGGCGCCCAGCGAACCGTCGGCCAGGCCATGCGCCGCGCGTAACTCGCGGGCCCGGTCTGCCAGTTCGGCGGGCGTTGACTGCATTGTCTCGGTCATCAGCTTTCCTTCTTCGGCGGCGGTGGCAACTGCATCTGGCGCACCGCAAGCGCCTGGGGCGTCCACTTTGTCCGAGGGTCGCAGCCTTGGCAAGCCTCGCTTCCTCAAACGAGACACGACCCCCCTAAATTGATCATAGCGAACACCCGCGATCGGAGGCTGCACGAAACGAGCAGCAGTTCACACATTTCGCCCCGCGTGCTCGCAGGCCACCGGGTGGGGGGCGGTGCGCAACAGCGCTTCTCAGCCGACGAGCACCTGCATGCTGTGCTCGTATCGCAGCGTGAGCTGGTCGAAGAGCATGAGCAGCGTCTCGCTGGTGTCGGCCAGGGTGCGCGCGCTGTCCACCGCTCGCGGACGCGTGACGGCGCGGTCCATCACCGTCCACACCCGCATCGCTTCGTCCAATGAATCGCGGATCTCGCGCGTGGTGAGCGGCGCAGCACCCAGGAAGCCCAGCGCCTGCTCGAATTCCTGGCGCGAGCGCTCGGTCTCGGCGGAAGCGGCCGCAGCGGCCGTGCCGTGCAGCAGCACCGACATCAGTGCTTGCTTGGCCACGCGCTGCGACAGCATGCGCTGGCGTCCGGCCACGTTGATGACGTGCAGCGTGGTCGCTGCACCGTGCGCCCCGAGAGCGGTCACGAGCCGGTCCGCCTGCAGCAGCATGCGCTCGGCCAGGTCGTCCACTTCACCGAGCCGCGCGGGCTCCACGCGTTCGCACAACAGGGCCTTGAGCGGCGCCCAGGGCGCCATCACGGCATTGATCAGGTCGCCATAGGTCGGCTTGGACAGATTCTTCGCGAGCGTCGCGAGGTTCGCATCCACCCGCGCGCAAGACTCCGCCAGCGCCGACGCATCGGCGGACATGCAGGCCAGCGCATACAGCTTGACGAGCCGCTGCGACAGCATGCGCAGCTGCCCCGCGCGGTTGATGGATTCGGCGAGCCCCGCCGCCACGATGACGAGCTGCGACACCTGTCCCACCCGCTGGTTGGTGTGCATGGACGCTGCCCGAAGCACGCGGAAAGCCTCTTCCTCGGACACCTGCCGCGCCCGCATGAGGATGCCCTTGGCACGGTCCACCAGCTTGCGCTCCTCGAAGCGGTGCGATACGTCGGCCAGCTTGGCGAGCACTTCGCGCTCATGCAGGTAGCGGGCCTGCGCCAGGTGGATGAGCGACCGCAGGCGCCCCGCCGCGTAGCCGTTCACGACGTAGCCCTGGATACCTACATCCAGCGCGCGCGCCAGCTTGTCGGCATCCGGGTCGTTCGTGAACAGCAGCACGGGCCGCGGCGCCGTGGCCTGCATCAGCGCGATCGCATCGAAGAAGGCGTCGTCGGGCGTGAGCTCGTGGCAGACCAGCACGTCTGGGGCAAGGCGCACCGCGTCTTGCACCAAGTTGTTTCGCTGCACTGCACCAAGCACGTGAATACCCGCACCTTCGAGGTCGCTTTCCAGCGAGGGGACGGAGGGCGCAAACGGGGCGAGGACGAGGCAGGAAGTCATCGGAACTGGGGGTGTCTACGAGGAAAACGGTTCAAAACACCCAGAGCAAGGAATGCACCATATCAGTATTGACCCTGTCCTTGGCACAGGGCTTGCGATCATGCTGCCCGGGTGTGACGACGCACCCAGGCCCCGTCCGCGCACGACGGGCCATGCCCGCGACGCTGCTGGGCAGTCATGTGCCTCCCTCCTCCGGCCTTGTTCGCCGGGGCGTTCCATGGAGCCATGATCCACATGTCGAACTTCAAGACTTTCATCAAGGCAGGGCACGGGCCGACGCTCTTCGCGTCCTTCCTGTACTTCGCGTTCTCCTGCTGCATCTGGGTGCTCAACGGCGCGATGGCGCCGTTCATCAGCGAGACCTTCAAGCTCTCGCCCGCGCAGAAGGGCCTGATGCTGTCGGTACCCATCATCGCGGGCGCGCTGATGCGCTTTCCGCTGGGCGTACTGGCGCAATACATCGGCCGCAAGAGCGCGACGCTCGTGGAGATGGGACTCATCGCCGTGGCGATGATGTTCGGCTTCTTCTTCGTCAAGAGCTTCAACGACCTGCTCGCCATGGGCGTGCTGCTGGGCATCGCCGGCGCGAGCTTCGGCGTGGCGCTGTCGCTGGGCTCGGGCTGGTTCCCGCCGCAATACAAGGGCCTGGCGATGGGCCTCGTGGGCGCCGGCAACGTGGGCACTGCCGTGTCGGTGCTGGTGGCGCCGCCGCTGGCCAACTGGCTGGGCTGGCAGGCGGTGTATGGCGTGGCCGCGGCGGCCATTGCCATCCCGATGATCGTGATGGTCGTCTTCGCCAAGGAGCCGCCCGATGTCGATTCGCATGCGAGCTTGCGCGAGCACATCGCCTGCCTCTTCGAGAAAGACGGTTGGGCCTTCAGCCTGATCTACGGCGTCACCTTCGGCGGCTTCATCGGGCTCACCACCTTCCTGCCTTCCTACTACTACGACCAGTTCGGCGTGAGCAAGGTGCAGGCGGGCCAGCTCACCATGCTCGCGGCCTTCATGGGCGCGGCGGTGCGCGTGGCCGGCGGCTGGATATCTGATCGCTGGGGCGGCGTGAACACGCTCACGGTGGTGCTCGCGGTGGTCGCGGCCTGCCTCGTGATGGTGGGTTTCGCATCGAGCTCCCTCGCGTTGACGACGCTGCTGCTGATGCTGTGCTTCGCCGCACTCGGCGCGGGCAACGGTGCGTTGTTCCAGTTGGTGCCGCTGCGCTGGCCGATGACGACGGCCGTGGCCGGCTCGATGATCGGCGAGATCGGCGCGCTGGGCGGCGGCCTCGTGCCCAATGCGATGGGCTTGTCCAAGCAGTACGCCGGCACCTATGCCTGGGGCTTCGTGCTGTTCGCGGCACTGTCGCTCGTGATGCTGGGCGTGATGCGGGTGATGCAGATCCGCTGGACGCGCACCTGGGCCGAAAAGGGTGGCCGTGCGCGGCCCGTCAGCAGCAGCGTTCCGTCGGGCTCGGTGGGCATGTCGAAGGTGAAGGCCCGTGCCTGAAGGCATTCGTCTTCGCCGGGATGACAAGGCGCTTTCACCGCGGCAAGAACAGCAGCCAGTAGATCAAGAGCGCGTTGAACAGCACCGACACGCCCATGCCGATCTTCCACAGCACCGCAGGGTCGCGTGCGACCAAGGGCGTGGCGCCGGGCGCGGCGATGGGCCTGGACGCCCCGCGCTCGAGGGCAAGCACCATCTCCTCGGCGGTCTCGAAGCGCTGTCTTGCGTCGAGCGCGACGGCTTTCATCACGACGTGATCGAGCCAGATCGGAACGTCCGGGCGCAAGCGCGACGGAGGCCGTGGGTCGCGCCGGTGACGCGACTTCTGGTAGGGCTCGATCTCGCCGAAGGGCAACCGGCCCGTGAGCCATCGGTACATCGTGATGCCCAGCGCGTACACGTCACTGCCCGCATCGGCAGGCACATGTTCCTCGCCCGCCCATTGCTCGGGATTCATGTAGCTCGGGGTGCCCGCGTGCAGGGTGCGCAAGGCCTTCGGCTCGCTGCCGGAGATGGCCACGCCCAGGTCCAGCACACGCCACTGGCCGTCGTCCCCCAGGTGCAGGTTGCCGGGCTTGATGTCGCGGTGGATCACGCCATGCCGATGCAGGCGGCCGAGGGCACGGGCGACGGCCAAAGCGCCCTCCACCACCTCGCCGACCTCGAAGCGCTGGCCCTCCTTCAGCCGCTGCTCCAGCGTACGGCCGGGGTGCCAGTCGAACACCGTGTAGAAGCTGGTCGGGTTGCGCGTCTCGCGAACACCGACGAAGGCCGCGTCGCCGTGTTGGCCCGAGCCCGGCGCGACGCGGCTGCCGAGCCACGCCTCGTGCGCCAGCATGGCGCGCTCCTCGCGGTCGCCCGCGCGCGCCTCGTGCAGGGCCTTGATGGCCACGAGCTCCTGGGTCTCGGCAACGCGCGCCTGGTACAGGCGATGAACGCCGGTGTCGGCGATCTGCCCGGTGATGGTGTACGCATCGAGCCGGTCGCCCACCTTCAGCTTCGGCGTGGGCGGCAGTTGCCGGCCTTGCACGAGACCGTCTTCCAGCCGCGCCTGCGACAGTCCGCGAACGCGCAAGACAAGCGCGGTGGCGTTGTCGCCGCTTCCCGCGGCGATCGCCGCCATCACGATGGCCTGGCTCGCGGCCTGCGCCGTGCCATCGCGCGCCAGTGCCGCGAGGCGCGAGCGCTTGAGCGAGGCATGAACGCCGTCGGTCGTCAGCACGAACACATCGCCGATCTGCAGCTCGCCCTGCAGGAACTCGATGCGCACACGGTCATCCAGGCCCACCGCGCGCGTGAGTCGGCTGCGCTGGTCGGGGTGGTCGAAGCAATGGTCTTGCGTCAGCTGGACACAGTCGGCCTCGCCGCCGCTGCCGCGGATCAGCCAGGCGCGCGTGTCGCCGATGTGCGCGATGGTGAAGGCATGGCCGCGCAGCACGAGCGCGGTGAGCGTGGTCATGGCCGCGGCGCCATCACCACCGCTGCCCTGCCCCTGCCGGCGGCGATTGTGGTCGGCCAGCCAGGCGTTCTGCGCGCCGATGAGCCGGTCGAGCACCACGGTGGTGTCCCACGTGTCGGGGCAGGCGAAGTAGTCCTGCACGACGCTCATCACGGTGGTCTGTGCGGCTTCGAGGCCGCGGCCGCCGGACGAGACGCCGTCCGCGATGGCAGCCACGAGTCCGCGCGCCTCATCGTGGGGCGCAGGCTGCACCGAAGCGGCGAAATCCTCATTCAGTTCTCTCGGGCCCTTCACGCTGAAGTGGCCGATCTCGACATCGAAGCTCATGGTGTCCCTGGGTCCCGTGACCCGATTCTCAGGCAAGCGCGTCAATCCGAAACGGTGCGTCGCCGAAACGGTGCAATGCACCGCGCTGGCACTTGCCTTGCTATCCCTGCTGCAGTCCAGCCCGCGTGGCTTTCCAGGAGAGTGTGATGAAGAAGATGAAGTTGGTGATGGTGGGCAACGGCATGGCCGGCGTGCGCACGCTCGAAGAACTCCTGAAGATCGCGCCCGATCTCTACGACATCACGGTCTTCGGCGCCGAGCCGCACCCGAACTACAACCGCATCCTGCTGTCGCCGGTGCTCGCGGGCGAGCAGACGCTCGACGAGATCGTGCTGAACCCGCTGTCGTGGTACGAAGAGAACAGAATCGACCTGAAGCTGGGCAAGAAGGTGGTGAGCGTCGATCGGCGCAACCGCATCGTGAAGGCGGACGACGGCACCGAGGCTGAATACGACCGCCTGCTGATCGCCACCGGCTCCAACCCCTTCATCCTGCCGGTGCCGGGCAAGGAGCTCGACGGCGTGATCGCCTATCGCGACATCGCCGACACCAACACGATGATCGACGCCGCGAAGAAGTACAAGCACGCGGTGGTGATCGGCGGCGGCCTTCTCGGCCTCGAAGCCGCCAATGGCCTGATGCTGCGCGGCATGCAGGTGACGGTCGTGCACATCATGCCGTGGCTGATGGAGCGCCAGCTCGATGACGTGGCAGGTGGCCTCTTGCGCAAGTCGCTCGAAGACCGCGGCCTGAAGTTCATGATCGGCGCGCAGACGCAGCAGCTCGTGGGCGACAAGGACGGCCGCGTGATGGCCGTGCAGTTCAAGGACGGCACCGAGATTCCGGCGGACCTCGTCGTGATGGCCGCGGGCATCCGCCCCAATACCGAGCTCGCCGAGAAGATCGGCCTGCATTGCAACCGCGGCATCGTCGTCACCGACACCATGCAGACGGTGACCGACCCGCGCATCTACTCGGTGGGTGAATGCGCGGCTCACCGCGGCATCGCGTATGGCCTGGTGGCACCGCTGTTCGAACAGGGCAAGGTCTGCGCGACGCACCTCGCCGAATTCGGCATCGGCCGCTACACCGGCTCGCAGACGTCCACCAAGCTCAAGGTGACGGGCATCGACCTCTTCTCCGCCGGCAACTTCATGGGTGGCGAGGACTGCGAAGAGATCGTGATGAGCGACCCCTTCGGCGGCGTCTACAAGAAGCTCGTGATCCAGAACGACAAGCTCGTCGGCGCCTGCCTGTACGGCGACACGGTGGATGGCTCCTACTACTTCAAGCTGCTGCGTGAAGGCCGCACCATCGGCGACATTCGCGACAAGCTGATGTTCGGCGAATCCAACATCGGCGACACGGGCCACGAAGGCCACAACAAGGCGGCCGCGATGGCCGACACCGATGAGGTCTGCGGTTGCAACGGCGTGACCAAGGGCTCCGTCTGCAAGGCCATCAAGGAAAAGGGCCTGTTCACGCTGGACGAGGTGCGCAAGCACACCAAGGCGAGCGCGAGCTGCGGCTCGTGCACGGGCCTTGTCGAGCAGCTTCTGATGTTCACGGCCGGCGGCGACTATTCGAAGGCGCCGACCAAGAAGGCGATGTGCGGCTGCACGGACGTGAGCCACCAGGATGCGCGCGACGTGATCCGCAACGAGCACCTGCTGACCATCGACAGCGTCTACCAGCGCCTCGGATGGCGCACGCCCAACGGCTGCTCGAGCTGCCGCCCGGCTATCAACTACTACCTGATCAGCACCTGGCCCAAGGAGGCGAAGGACGATCCGCAATCGCGCTTCATCAACGAGCGCAGCCATGCCAACATCCAGAAGGACGGCACCTACTCGGTGATCCCGCGCATGTGGGGTGGGGAGACAACCGCCGACGAACTGCGCCGCATTGCCGATGCGGTGGACAAGTACAAGATCCCGACCGTGAAGGTCACCGGCGGCCAGCGCATCGACTTGCTGGGGGTGAAGAAGGAAGACCTGGTCAATGTCTGGAAGGACATCGGCATGGCGTCGGGCCACGCCTACGCGAAGGCCTTGCGCACGGTGAAGACCTGCGTGGGCAGCGAGTGGTGCCGCTTCGGCACGCAGGACTCCACGCAGATGGGCAAGGACCTGGAGCGCGCGCTGTGGCGCATGTATGCGCCGCACAAGGTGAAGCTCGCGGTGTCGGGCTGCCCGCGCAACTGCGCCGAAGCCGGCATCAAGGACGTGGGCGTGATCGGCGTGGACTCCGGCTGGGAAATCTACGTGGCCGGCAACGGCGGCATCAAGACGGAAGTCGCGCACTTCTTCTGCAAGCTGAAGACTGCCGAGGAAGTGCTGGAGTACAGCGGCGCCTTCTTGCAGCTGTACCGCGAGGAAGGCTGGTACCTGGAGCGCACCTGCCACTACGTGAGCCGCGTGGGCCTGGACGTCGTGAAGAAGAAGATCCTCGACGACCATGCCGGCCGAAAGGCATTGTGGGAGCGGCTGCAGTTCTCGCTCGATGGCGAGCCGGACCCTTGGTTCGACTTCGACCGCGCGACTGTGGACACACGGCAGTTCGTGCCGGTCGCAGCGGCATGAGGCGACGAGACATGCTCCTGGCCGGCGCGGCGCTGGGCATGGCCGGCAGCTCGCGCGCGCAGGTCGCGGACCTGAACGACGCGATCAACAAGGCCGGCCGCCAGCGCATGCTGAGCCAGCGCATGGCCAAGAGCTACCTCGCCACGGGCCAGGGCGTCGAACCCGAGCTCGCGGCGCGCACGCTCACGGCCTCGATGGCGCTTTTCGAGCGGCAGCTGGTGGAGCTGAAGGTGTATGCACCGAACGCCGACATCAAGGCCACCTACCTTCAGCTCGATGCGGCGTGGGACGACTACAAGGCGCTGCTCGTGGGCGAGAAGCCGGCGCGCGCCAAGGCCGAGACGCTGATGTCGCTTGCCGCCCGCGTCCTCAAGCTCGCGAACGAAGGCACGGGCCAGTTGGAGAAGACTTCGGCCCGGCCGGTGGGCAAGCTCGTGAACGTGAGCGGGCGCCAGCGCATGCTGAGCCAGCGCATGGCCGCGTACTACCTGAGCGCGTGCTGGGACGTGCAGGCATCCGCCTGCACCGCCGAGATCGCGAAGTCACGAGACGAGTTCATCGCCGCGCATGACCTGCTGAAGAACGCACCGCAGGCCACGCCCGCCATCCGCAGCGAGCTGAACCTCGCCGAGATGCAATGGACCTTCTTCGACAACGCATTGCGCACCGTGAAGCCCGGAGCCGCCGACAAGCGGGCGATGGGCGATGTCTTCACCGCCAGCGAACGCATCCTGCAAGTGATGGATGGCGTGACCGGCATGTATTCGAAACTGGGCTGACCCATGAGCAACTGGAAAAACATCTGCCGCGTCGACGACATCCCCATGCTCGGCGCACGCCGCGTGGCACGCGACAAGGGCTGCGACGTGGCCGTGTTCCGCAACAGCGAGAACAAGGTCTTCGCGCTGCTGGACCGCTGCCCGCACAAGGGCGGCCCGCTGAGCCAGGGCATCGTCTTCGGCGAGAGCGTGGCTTGCCCGTTGCACAACTGGACGATCGGGCTGGACGACGGGTGTGCGAAGTCGCCTGATGAGGGGTGCACGACGAAGTTCTCGGTGAACGTCGAGAACGGGTTGGTCTACCTCGACGTTGAGGAGCTGAACAGCCTGGCTTTGACCGAAGTCTCGACGGCATGATTTCTCGGATGCCAGCAGCGCACGGTGGGTGGGCCGCGGCACGCGGGGCGCTCATCGCATTCCTCCCTCTCCCAGGGGGAGAGGGAGTACATCAACGACATGACTGAAACCAAGTCCACCTGCCCCTACTGCGGCGTCGGCTGCGGCGTGATCATCGAGTCGCAAGGCGCGCAGATCACCGGCGTGCGCGGCGATCCGGACCATCCGGCCAACTTCGGGCGGCTGTGCACCAAGGGCAGCACGCTGCATCACACCGCGACGCAGGCGGTGACCATGCAGACGCGGCTGCTGCAGCCACAGGTTCGCAAGGTTCGCGGCGAGCCGGCTGAGGCGGTGAACTGGGATGCGGCGCTGGACCTCGCAGCCGATCGCTTTCATCGCGTGATTGCGGAGCACGGCCCCGATGCGGTGGGTTTCTACATCTCGGGCCAGCTGCTCACCGAGGACTACTACGTCTTCAACAAGCTCGCCAAAGGCTTGATCGGCACCAACAACGTCGACACCAACTCGCGGCTGTGCATGAGCAGTGCGGTGGCGGGCTACAAGCTCACGCTCGGCGCGGACGCACCGCCGGCCTGCTACGACGACCTGAAGTTCGCGGACACCCTGTTCATCGCGGGCTCGAACACGGCATTCGCGCATCCGATCCTGTTCCGACGCATCGAGGACGCGCGGCGTGCGAACCCGAAGATGAAGATCATCGTCGCCGACCCGCGACGCACCGAGACGGCCGAGGTGGCGGACCTGCACCTCCCCATCCTGCCGGGCACGGACGTGGCGCTCTTCAACGGCATGCTGCATGTGATGCTGTGGGAGGGCCTGACCGATGCCGCTTTCATCGCCGCGCACACGAGCGGCTTCGAGGTGCTGCGCGACCGCGTGCGCGACTTTGCGCCCAAGGACGTGGCCAAGCTCTGCGGCATCACCGAGGAATCGCTGGTGCAGGCGGCGCGCTGGTTTGCGGGCGTCAACGGCGGGCAACGCAAGTCGACGCTGTCGCTGTACTGCCAGGGCTTGAACCAGAGCAGCAGCGGCACGATGAAGAACGCTGCGATCGTGAACCTGCACCTGGCCACCGGGCAGATCGGCAAGCCGGGAGCGGGTCCGTTCTCGCTGACGGGCCAACCCAATGCGATGGGCGGCCGCGAAGTGGGTGGCCTGGCCAACCTGCTCAGTGCGCACCGCGACTTGTCCAACCCCGAACACCGCGCCGAAGTGGCCGCGCTGTGGGGCGTGCCCGACGTGCCGGCCCTGCCCGGCAAGACGGCGGTCGAGATGTTCGAGGCTGCGGCCGATGGCGAGATCAAGGCGCTGTGGATCGCCTGCACGAACCCCGCCCAGTCCATGCCCGATCAGGCCACGGTGCGGCGTGCCCTGCAGCGCGCCGAGTTCGTCGTCGTGCAGGAAGCGTTCTCGACCACCGCAACCTGTGCCTACGCCGACCTGCTGCTGCCCGCTACCACCTGGGGTGAGAAAGACGGCACCGTCACCAACAGCGAGCGCCGCATCAGCCGCGTGCGCCCGGCCGTGCCGATGCCGGGCGAAACTCGACACGACTGGCTGATCGCCGCGCAGTTTGCGCAGCGCTTGGAGGCGCGGCTTCGCGCAGGGCAACCGACGCTGTTCCCCTACGTCGGCGCCGAAGCAGTCTGGAACGAGCACCGCGAATCGACCCGCGGCCGCGACCTCGACATCACGGGCATGAGCTATTCGCAGCTCGACGCCAGCCCCGCGCAATGGCCATGGCGTGAAGGCGAATCGCAAGGCAAGGCCCGTCTGTACGAGGACGGCATCTTCCCGACGGCCGACGGCCGAGCCCGCTTCGCCGACACGCCGCACGACCCGCTGGCCGAGCCGCGCGATGCGCGCTACCCGTTCTCGCTCAACACCGGCCGCCTGCGCGACCAGTGGCATGGAATGAGCCGCACCGGCACGCTCGGCCGCCTCTTCGGCCACGTGCCCGAACCCGCGGTCGAGATGAACGAGCAGGACATGGCGCGGCTGAAGCTCGCCGACGGCGACCTGGTGCACGTCACCTCGCGCCGCGGCAGCATCGTCGTGCCGGCGCTGGCGAGCGCGCAGCTGCTGCCCGCGCAGAGTTTCATCGCCATGCACTGGGGCGAGGAATACCTGGGCGGCAGCACGAGCAGCGGCGAGCGCGTGGCAGGCGTCAATGCCCTCACCGTGCCGGCCTTCTGCCCCCGATCCAAGCAGCCGGAGCTCAAGCATGCGGCGGTGAAGATCCTCAAGGCAGACATGCCCTGGCGCCTGCTGGCGATGGCGTGGATGCCGGAGGGCCAGGCGCTGATCGCCCGCGAACGGCTGCGTACGCTGATGAGCGCATTCCCGTTTGCATCGTGCGTGCCTTTCGGCCGCGAACGCACGGGGCTGCTCTTGCGCGCCGGGGCGTACGAGGCGGCGCCTGCGGAGCTCCTGCAGCAGATCGAGACCCTGCTCGGCCTGGCCGACAGCCGGGTGCTGCACTACGTGGACAAGCGGCGCGGCCAGCGACGCAGCATGCGGCTCGAGGCGAGCGGCGGCAACACACGGCTCGAAGGCTTTCTGCTGGCGGGCGACATCTCGGCCGAAGCGTGGATCAAGACGGTGCTCCAGGACGAGTTGCCCGCGCAAGCCTATGGTCGCCAGCTGCTCGTCCCCGGTGCAAAGGCGCCTGCGGCCGTGGCGCCGCGCGGCAAGCAGGTGTGCTCCTGCTTCAACGTGAGCCAGGCGCAGATCGAAGGCGAGCTCGGACGATGCAGCGGCTCGGCGGACGTGCGACTGCAGCACTTGAAGGATTCGCTCAAGTGCGGCACCAACTGCGGCTCCTGCGTACCGGAGCTCCAGAAGATGATCCGATCGCCCCAGGCGGCGACCGTGTGAAAGGTGAAACGTGAAAAGTGAAACGTGCCATCCTTCCACCGCACGCCTGACGTTTCACCTTTCACCCTTCACCCTTCACCCCAAAAGATGACCATCGCCGCATACATCAAGGAAATCGGGCGTGGCAAGGAAGGCGCCCGGTCGCTCACCCAGGCGCAGGCCTATGACCTGATGAGCCAGGTGCTCGATGGTCGCGTCACCGACCTCGAGATCGGCGCCTTCGCCATCGCGATGCGCATCAAGGGCGAGACCACCGACGAGCTCGCCGGTTTTCTCGAAGCTGCGCAGGAGCGCTGCCACCCCCTCAAGCCCGCGAGCCCGATGGTGGTGCTGCCGTCGTACAACGGCGCGCGCAAGCTGCCCAACCTTACCGCCCTGCTCGCCTTGCTGCTCGCGCAAGAAGGCGTCCCCGTGCTGGTGCATGGGCCCACGCGCGACCCGGGGCGCGTCACCACCGCGGAAATCTTTCACGACCTGGGCCTGCCCATCGCCCAAGATGGGGGCGCGATTCCCCATGCCTGGGCGCGGCGCGAACCGGTGTTCATCTCCACCGAGGCGCTGTGCCCGCCGCTGGCGCGCCTGCTCGATGCGCGCTGGGTGATCGGCCTGCGCAACCCGGGGCATACGGTCGCCAAGCTGCTCGACCCGACGCGCGGCGGCGCAGCGCTTCGGGTGTGCAACCACACCCACCCTGAATACGCGCAGTCGCTCGCCCAGTTCCTGCAGCATTCACACGCCAACGCGATGCTGATGCGTGGCACCGAAGGCGAACCGGTGGCCGACCCGCGGCGCCTGCCCAAGCTCGATGTGTACATGGGCGGCGTGCACCGGCCCGACCTGTCGCTGACGGCGCAAGAAGGCGTGCTTACCGAGCTGCCGGTGCTGCCGCGCGCCATCGATGCGGCCACCACGGCGCACTACATCCAGTCGGTCATCAGCGGCGAGAAACCGGCCCCGGCACCACTCTTGCATCAGGCGGATTGCATCCGGCGCGCGCTGGATGCATGGAGTCAAGCCAGGTCGTCGGAGTTGAGTGCATGAAGTCTTTCTCGCCCAAGGTTCAGTTGGTGGGTGCAGGCCCCGGAGACCCGGAACTGCTCACCCTCAAGGCGATCCGCGCAATCCGCTGCGCGACGGTCCTGCTCGTGGATGACCTGGTGAGCGAAGGCGTCATGCGCTTTGCCCGCAAGTCGGCACGCGTGATCCACGTCGGCAAGCGCGGGGGCTGCGCGAGCACGCCGCAAGCCTTCATCGAGAAGCTGATGGCGGCCGAAGCGCTGAAGGGCGAACGCGTGGTGCGGCTCAAAGGAGGCGACCCTTTCGTCTTCGGCCGTGGCGGCGAAGAGGCGCAGCACTTGCGCGAGCAAGGCGTCGAGGTGGAGGTGGTCAACGGCATCACCTCGGGGCTCGCGGCGGCCACGTCCATCGGCTCGCCGCTCACGCACCGCGACCACGCGCACGGGGTGATGTTCGTGACGGGCCATGCAAAGAGCGGCGAAGAGCCGCTGCACTGGCCCACGCTCGCCGCCGCCGCGGCGCAGGGCATCACGCTGGTCATCTACATGGGCATCTCGACGATCGAGAGCCTGCAAGCCGGCCTGCTGCAGGGCCTGCCGGCACACACACCGGCGGCCGTCATCCAGCACGCCAGCCTGCCGACACAGCGCCATGTGCAGACCACGCTGGCCCAGTTGGCAGCACTCGTGCGGCGCGAGGGCATCGGCAGCCCCGCCATCATCGTGGTCGGAGACGTGCTGCGTGCGACAAATTGCATGAACCATGCCCCCGAATTGGGGATAGTGCAGAGCGCCGCAGCCTGAGCCTGCCGCCGATAATGCCCGCCGTGTCTCAAGCAACGGCGGGGAGGCCGGCATGCAACAACTCGACAAACTCAATCAGCTGACTGAATCGCACGGGGCGCTTCGGCCCGGCAAGGGTCTCATCTCCGGGGTCATCGCGCTGTCGCTCGCGATCCTGTGCTTCCTCGGCGTGCTCGCCTTTCATTTCCCCGAATACCTCACGACGCCGGAGCTTCGCAAGTCCTACAACGTCGACGTGATCCGGCTGCTGATGTTCTGGTCGCTCGTGATCGCCGGCGGCTTGTCGTTGCTCAACATCGTGCTTGGCCGCGCCCGCTGGCTCGCCTTCGCGGCCTTCGTGCTGATCGGCCTCACCCTCGCGCTCGGCGGCCACAAGGTGCCCGTCAACGACTTCCGCGACGGCACGCCCTACATCGGCCTCGACTGGTTCATCCTCGACCTGCTCGGCTCGACGCTGATCTTCATCTTCATCGAGAAGCTCTTCGCACTGCGCCGCGACCAGCCGGTCTTCCGCGCCGAGTGGCAGACCGACTTCCACCACTTCATCGTGAACCACATGGTGGTCGGGTTCATCCTGTTGGCGACCAACCTGCTGGTGCACAAGCTCTTCGGCTGGGCGGCCAAGGACGGCATCCAGGCCTGGGTGCAGGGCCTGCCCTTCTTCGCGGCGCTGTTCCTCATCGTGCTGGTGGCGGACCTCGTGCAGTACTGGACGCACCGGGCGTACCACGAGGTGCCCACGCTCTGGCGCCTGCACGCGGTGCACCACAGCGTGAAGAGCATGGACTGGCTGGCCGGCTCGCGCCAGCACATCCTGGAGTTGCTCATCACGCGCACGTTGGTGTTGGCGCCCATCTACGTGCTGGGCTTCAGCAAGGAGGTGATCGACGCCTACATCGTGATCGTCGGTTTCCAGGCGGTGTTCAACCATGCGAACGTGAGCGTGCGCCTCGGGCCGCTGCGCTACATCATCGTCACGCCCAACTTCCACCACTGGCACCACTCGCAGGACGACGAGGCGATCGACAAGAACTACGCCGCGCATTTCGCCTTCCTCGATCACCTCTTCGGCACCGCCGTGCAGTCGGACCGCAAGTGGCCGGACCAGTACGGCGTCGTGGGCGACTACGTGCCCAACGGATTCTGGAAGCAGGTGAAGTTCCCGTTCGTCTGGAAGGGCTGAACGCCACCTACGTCAACGCGCGCTTGGCGAAGGCCGCGAACATCGCGGCGAAGATCACCACCACGAAGAGGCCGGCCGTGAGCGAGCTGGCCTCGGCGATCACGCCGATGACCGGCGGTCCGGCCATCATCCCGAGGTAGCCCACGGCCGACACTGCGGCAATGCCGTGGGCCGGCGACACGCCCGGTACTCGGCCCGCCGCGCTGAAGAGCACCGGCACCACGTTCGCGAGCCCCAGGCCCACGAGTGCAAAGCCGACCAGGGCGGCCCAGGGCTGCGCCACCAAGAGCGCGAGCAGCATGCCTGCCACGCCGATCAGCCCACTCAGGCGCATCAGCAGCACGCCGTTGAGGCGAGCCCGCACCCAGTCGCCGACGAAACGGCCCGCGGCCATCGCACCGCTGAAACTGGCATAGGCCAGTGCGGCGGTGGCGGCGTCGGCATGCACTTCCTGGCGCGTGTAGAGCACGCTCCAGTCATACATCGCGCCCTCGCCGATCATGCCGAGGGACGCGAGCAGCCCGATGAGCGCGAGCGGCCCACGCGGCAAGCTCAACGGCGCGTTGGTGGCCGGCGGCCCCTGCATGCGCAGCATGGCCGAGCAAGCCAGCAAGCCCACACCGCCGAGGATGACGGCGGCCCCGAGCAGATGCTGCTGCGCGGACACCCCCATCAACGGCACAGCGGAACCGACGCCCGCGCCGACCATGCCGCCGAGGCTGAACATCGCGTGGAAGCCGCTCATGATCGGCCGGTCGGCCATGCGCTCGATCTCGCTCGCCTCGGCGTTGATCGACACGTCGAAGAGGCTCGCCGACATGCCATAGAAGAGCATCACCACCAGCAACCCGATGTAGTGTTCGAAGGCGATGAGCGAGGCGATGCACAAGGCGCACACGACAGCCATCACCATCGACACGCCGCGCGGGCCGTAGCGGCCGATGAGGCGGCCGGCCTGCGTCAGCATGCCGATGCTGCCGACTCCGGCCGCGAGCATCGCCATCGCGAGCGCCTGTTCGCCAAGTCCGTAGTGCGCCTTGACGGTCGGCACGTGCACGCCCCAGGTGGCGAACATCGCACCCGTCACGAAGAACTGGGCCCGCAGTGCCCACGAGGCGTTGGCCAGGGTGCGAGGCGAATGGGACGAGACGGGGATCGACGACATCGGCGGATTGTCGCGGCCGCGCGAGCAGCTCGCTTCAGCCCCCGATAATTCCCGCATGCAAACCTTCGATGCCGTCGTCATCGGCGCCGGCGCCGCCGGCTTGTTCTGCGCCGGCATCGCGGGTCAACGCGGGCTCAAGGTGCTGCTCATCGACCATGCCGAGAAGGTCGCGGAGAAGATTCGCATCTCAGGCGGCGGGCGCTGCAACTTCACCAATCGCGACGCCGGGCCGCCCAACTTCCTCTCCGCCAATCCGCACTTCTGCCGCTCGGCACTCGCGCGCTACACGCCGCAGGATTTCATCGCGCTGGTGCAGCGGCACCGCATCGCCTTCCATGAAAAGCACAAGGGCCAGCTCTTTTGCGACGAAGGCAGCGACCAGATCATCGACATGCTCCTGCGCGAGTGCGAAGCAGGCGGGGTCATGCGCTGGCAGCCGTGCACGGTGAACGGGGTGTCCAGCGATGGACACTACACGCTGGACACGAGCCGCGGGCCGGTGCGTGCACGCAGCGTCGTCGTGGCGACGGGTGGGCTGTCCATTCCGAAGATCGGCGCGACAGACTTCGGTTACCGCCTGGCCAAGCAGTTCGGCCACAAGCTCATCGAGACCCGCCCTGCCCTCGTGCCGCTGACCTTCGACGCGGCCGAGTGGGCACCCTTTGTCGAGCTGGCCGGCTTGTCGCTCGAAGCGCGCGTGACCGCCGGCGAGGGCAAGTCCGGCGGGGAATTCCTCGAAGACCTGCTCTTCACCCACCGTGGCCTGAGCGGACCGGCGATCCTTCAGATCTCCAGCTTCTGGAAGCCCGGCACGCCGATCGGCGTCGATCTGGCGCCCGCCATGGATCTCGCTAGCCATCTCGCTGCTGCCAAGCTGACCTCCCGCCGACAGCTGAGCAATGAATTGGCCGAGGTGTTGCCCCGGCGCCTCGCGCAGGCCTGGCTGAGCGCGCGGCCCGACTTGGCGGACCGCCCCATGCCTGAGATGCGGGACAAGGATCTGCAGGCATTGGCCGGCAGCCTCGCCCGCTGGCACATCACCCCGTCCGGCACCGAAGGCTACAAGAAGGCAGAGGTCACCGCCGGTGGCGTCGACACCCGGGGACTCAGCTCCCAGACCATGGAAAGCGGCCGCGCCCCGGGCCTGTATTTCATCGGCGAGGTGGTGGATGTAACCGGCTGGCTTGGCGGTTACAACTTTCAGTGGGCCTGGGCCAGCGCCTCTGCCTGCGCCCGGGCGTTGCCTGCGTCCTGAGCGCGTCACTGACCCGGCGTTGCGACTCGTGAAAACGCGGGCTATAATCGTCGTCTTTGCTAGCAACCCGCGCAGCGATCAGGTGCTTGCAAGCTGAACCCGCCAGGAATCCGGACCCTCCTGGCTGGCCCTCACGCCTGACACCGAGCGCAACTTCTTAGGATTCATTGGATACATGACTACGATTCGCGTCAAAGAAAACGAGCCGTTCGATGTGGCACTGCGCCGCTTCAAGCGCACCATCGAAAAACTCGGCCTGCTGACCGATCTTCGTGCCCGTGAGTTCTACGAAAAGCCCACCGCCGAACGCAAGCGCAAGAAGGCTGCCGCCGTCAAGCGTCACTTCAAGCGCATCCGCAGCATGCAGCTGCCCAAGCGCCTGTACTGATCCGCCAAGGCAGTCTGCACAAAGCCCGCAACTCGCGGGCTTTTTCACATCCGCCGCTTACATCACAAGGACCCCGCATGAGCCTGAAGGACCAGATCACCGAAGACATGAAGACCGCCATGCGGGCCAAGGATTCCGCCCGCCTTCTGACCATCCGCGGCCTGCTGGCGGCCCTCAAGCAGAAGGAAGTCGATGAACGCGTCACGCTGGACGACGCGGCGGTGGTCTCCATCATCGACAAGCTGATCAAACAGCGCAAAGATTCGATCGCGCAGTTCGGCACCGCCGGCCGCACCGACCTCGTGGACAAGGAAACCGCGGAGCTTCAAGTGCTCGAAGGCTACTTGCCCAAGCGCCTGAGCGCCGAGGAAGTCGCGGGCGAGGTCGAGAAGATCGTGACCGAGCTGGGTGCCACCGGCCCCGGCGACATGGGCAAAGTGATGGCCGCAGTCAAGACCCGTTTGGCCGGCAAGGCCGAGATGGGCCTCGTGTCGGCGGCCGTGAAGCAAGCGCTCTCGAAATAAGGCGGGTATTCGCATGACGATCCAGGTCCAACCGTTGAGCCCCGACGTGAGCGTCGCGCCGCAACTCGCGCCCGACGCGATGGCGGCGCTGGCCGACGCCGGCTTCAAGAGCGTCATCAACAACCGCCCGGACTTCGAAGGCGGCGCCGGCCAACCCACCAGCGCGCAGATGGAAGCCGCGGCCGAAGCCGCGGGCCTGGTCTACGCCTTCCTGCCAGTGGCGCCGGGCTTCCAGAGCCCGGAGGAAATCGCCCGCTTCGCCGAGCTGCTGGCCACCCTGCCCCGGCCCATCGTCGCCTTCTGCAGGTCGGGCACGCGCTCGGGCAAGCTGTTCAGGGCCGCCACCGGCGCCTGATCTGAACAGGCACCTCACCATGAGCCGCCAGAACGAAACCCGTCCGGCGCGCCTCAAGCTCAAGGTCATCCTGCTGGCGGTCATTCCGCTGATCGTCTCGCTGGCGCTCATCGCGCTCGCCGTGTTCCACCAGGCACGCGACCTCGCCGCCAAGGAGCGCGCGCTGGTGGAGTCCGCCACCATGGCCTCCAAGAAGGCGGAGCTCAAGCACTACGTGGACCTCGCACTGAGCATCGTGGAACCGCTGTACGGCTCCGGCCGCGATGACGCCGCCACCAAGGAAGAAGCCATGCGCCGCCTCGCCGCGCTGGATTTCGGAAGCGACGGCTACTTCTTCCTGTACGACATGCAAGGCAAGAGCCTGATGCATCCGCGCCAACCCGAACTCGTGGGCCAGGAGCTGTGGGAGATGCGCGACGCCTACGGCACGCCGGTGATCCAGAACCTCATCGCCCGAGCGCGCGAAGGCGGCGGCTTCGTGCACTACCACTGGAACAAGCCCTCGGCCGGCCAGCAGGCGCCCAAGCTCGGCTACGCGGTGGCGCTGCCGCGCTGGAACTGGATGCTGGGCACCGGCATCTACCTCGACGACGTGCAGGCCACCATGGGCCAGATCGATGGCCAGGTCACGGGCAACGTGACGACCACGATGTGGTGGATCGCCGGCATCGCGGTGCTGAGCATCGCGCTCATCGGCGTGAGCGGCCTGGTGCTCAACGTGAGCGAATCACGCATCGCCGAAGCCAAGCTGCGCCTGCTGGCGCGGCAGGTCGTGCGCTCGCAAGAAGCGGAGCGCGCCCACCTCTCGCGCGAGCTGCATGACAGCACCAGCCAGACGCTCGTGTCCATCAAGCTGCTGATGGAGTCCGTCATCGTGAAGATGGGCGAGGCCGCGCCGCCCACGCTCATCAAGGCGCTGGACCGGCTCAAGGCCGCGCTGGGCGAAGTGCGCAACATCTCGCACCGCCTGCGGCCCGCGGAGCTGGACGTGCTGGGCCTGCCGGCCGCGCTCGAGCACCTGTGCGACGAGTTCGGCGAGAGCAGCGGCACGGTGCTGAGCGTGAAGGTGCGCGGCGAGATCGAGCAGTTGCCCGACGACGTGAAGACCGTGCTCTTTCGCGTCACGCAAGAGGCGCTGACCAACATCGAGAAGCATGCCGACGCGAGCCGCATCGCCGTGTGGCTCGCCTTCAGCCGCAGCGGCGTGCGTCTGCGCGTCATCGACGATGGCCGCGGCTTCAAGGTCGATGCGGTGCAGCTAGACCCCAAGCGCGGCATCGGCCTGCGCAACATGCGCGAGCGGCTGGTGTCCATCGGCGGCAGCTTCTCCATCTACTCGCGCCCCGGCCGCACCCAGTTGGTCGCCGAGGTGCCCGCCGCCTCGCTGCGGCAGTTCGCCCTGCAGGAAGCTGCATGAGCACCCGGGTGCCCTGCACGAAAGCCGACGAATGACTTCCACCGACACCCCCGCCCGTCCAACCCGGCTCCTTCTCGTCGACGACCATCCGCTGGTCCGCGAAGGCTTGAAGGCCCGCCTGTCCACGCTCCCATCCATCGAAGTCGTCGGCGAAGCCGGCGACGCGCAGGAAGCCGCGCAGCAGATTGCGCAGACCGAGCCCGACCTCGTGCTCATGGACGTGGGCATGAAGGACGTGAACGGCATCGACCTCACGCGGCAGCTGCTCGCCGAGCGGCCCAACCTGCTCGTGCTGGTGCTGTCCATGTACGACAACCCCGAGTACGTGAACCGCGCGATGCAGGCGGGCGCCCGCGGCTACGTGCTGAAGGACGCACCGGCCAGCGACATCATCGATGCCATCGCCGAAGTCACCGCGGGCGGCACCTTCCTGAGCTCCGCCATCTCCGGCCGCCTCTTCCGCTCACAGACGCCGCGACCGGTCATGTCCTTGCGCGAGAGCGAGATCCTCGCCTGCCTCGCCAAGGGCCGATCCAGCAAGCAGATCGCCACGGAACTGAACCTGAGCGTGCGCACCGTCGAATCGCACCGACAGAACATCAAGCGCAAGCTGAACCTCGATGGCCAGGCGGAGTTGATCAAGTACGCGGTGGAGCACTGCCGCGACATCGGCATCGCACCCGCCGCGTAGTACCACGTAGCTGAAAGACCCGTTGCCGATGAAGGGGCAATGCGGTCTCATTCAGCCTGCGGGACCAAACGCGCTGTTCGCACCCAGCGATGGGCCGGCGCCTAGCGCAAACACGAAGGTCTCGCGCCCAAGCCCAAACCTAGAATCGGGCGCTTGCTCGCGTCGCAGTTCGGCCGTGCTCGCCGTGGTTCTGTGCTTTGCATCTCAACTTCGGAGACTCTCGTGTCGTTCCTATTACAACTATCGCGGCTGATCGACAAGCTCAGCGAATGGATCGGGAAGAGTGTCGCGTGGCTCGTGCTCGCGGCGGTCCTCATCAGCGCAGGCAACGCCATCGTGCGCAAGCTGTTCAACAACAGCTCGAACTCCCTGCTCGAGGTGCAGTGGTACCTGTTCGCCGCGGTCTTCCTGCTGGCGGCGGGCTACACGCTGATGCGCCAGGAGCACGTGCGCATCGACGTGGTCATGGGCCGGTTCTCCAAGCGCACGCAGATCTGGATCGACATCATCGGCATCTGCTGCTTCCTGCTGCCGTTCGTGTGGGTGTCCACCACGCTCGCGATGCCACTGGTCACCAAGGCCATCCACAGCGGCGAAATGTCCGAGAACGCCGGCGGGCTGATTCGCTGGCCGGTGTATGCGCTGCTGCCGACGGGCCTCCTGCTGCTGGGCCTGCAGGGCATTTCCGAGCTGATCAAGCGGGTGGCCTTCCTGAAGGGCCTGATCCCTGACCCGACCAGGAAGCACCAAGCCAAGAGTGCCGAAGAGGAGCTTGCCGAGTTCCTGCTGCAAAAGGAAGTGGCCGCTCGTGAAGCCGCCGCCGCGGGAGCCAAGCAATGACCGAATTCATCCTGGCCAACCTCGCGCCGATCATGTTCGGCTCGCTCATCATCTTCTTGCTCTTCGGCTACTCCGTCGCCTTCTCGCTGGCGGCCTGTGGCCTGTTCTTCGGCTTCGTGGGGATCGAGCTCGGCGTGCCGGGCATGGAGTCGCTCATGCAGGCCTTGCCGCTGCGCATGTTCGGCATCATGAAGAACGACACGCTGCTGGCGATCCCGTTCTTCACCTTCATGGGGCTGGTGCTTGAACGCTCGGGCATGGCCGAAGACCTGCTCGACACCATCGGCCAGCTCTTCGGGCCCATCCGCGGTGGACTGGCCTTCGCGGTCATCCTCGTGGGCGCGATGCTCGCCGCCACCACCGGCGTCGTGGCGGCCTCGGTGATCTCGATGGGCCTGATCTCGCTGCCCATCATGCTGCGCTACGGCTACGACCGCCGCGTGGCCAGCGGCGTCATCGCCGCCTCGGGCACGCTCGCGCAGATCATCCCGCCGTCTCTGGTGCTGATCATCATGGCCGACCAGCTTGGCAAGAGCGTGGGCGACCTCTACAAGGGCGCCTTCATCCCGGGCTTCGTGCTGACCGGCCTGTACGTGCTGTACATCATCATGGTGACCATCGCCCGGCCCACCTGGGCGCCGGCCCTGCCCAAGGAGGCGCGCACCATCCGCGAGGCAGACGGCTCCTCAGGCCTGAGGTCGCTCCTGTTCCTCGTCGTCCTCTCGACCGCCTCGGCCATCGCGTTCGGCAAGTCGCGTCCTGACAGCGCGCCCACTGACGAGATCATCGTCACCTCGATGTGCGTGGGCGTGGGCATCGCCTTCGTGCTCGCGGTCATCAACAAGCTCACCCGCCTGAACCTGCTGTCCAAGATGGCCGAGCGCGTGACCTTCGTGCTCATCCCGCCGCTGGGGCTCATCTTCCTGGTGCTGGGCACGATCTTCCTCGGCATCGCGACGCCGACCGAAGGCGGCGCCATGGGCGCGGTGGGCGCGCTCATCATGGCCCTGGCCCGTCGCCGCATCGACATGCGCCTGCTGCGCCAAGCCATGGACACGACGATGAAGCTGTCGTGCTTCGTGGTGTTCATCCTGATGGGGTCCACGGTGTTCAGCCTGGCCTTCCAGGGCGTGGACGGCCCGAAGTGGGTGGAGCATCTGCTGACCGGCCTGCCGGGCGGGCAGCTGGGCTTCCTCATCGTCGTCAACGTGCTGATCTTCTTCCTGGCCTTCTTCCTCGACTTCTTCGAGCTGTCGTTCATCGTCATCCCGCTGATCGGGCCGGTGGCCGACAAGCTGGGCATCGACCTCGTGTGGTTCGGCGTGTTGCTGGCGGTGAACATGCAGACGTCCTTCATGCACCCGCCATTCGGCTTCGCGCTGTTCTACCTGCGCAGCGTGGCACCGCATGACGACTACACCGACAAGATCACGGCCAAGCCGATCAAGCGCGTGACCACCGGCGAGATCTACTGGGGCGCCGTTCCCTTCGTGCTGATCCAGATCATCATGGTCGGCCTGATCATCGCGTTCCCGGGCCTCGTGTCGGGCGGGCTGAAGAAGGCGGACGCCATCGACACCGACAAGGTGAAGATCGAGGCACCGACCGACAGTGGCTACGGCAACGACAAGAACAACCAGAACCTGGACGATCTCTTCAAGCCACGGCCCGGCGACACGCCGGCCAGCGGCTCGAAGTAGTCCGGCACGCGTTGCATCCCGCGGGCCCCGCTTCGGCGGGGCCTTGTTTCTTCAGAAGCATGCCTACACGAGCGCGATGAATCCCAGCACCGTCCAGATCGTCGGCGCCACCTTGTTCGCGGTGGCGTTGATCCATACCTTCTCGACCGCCCTCTTCGCCAAGCTGGCGCATCGCTATCCCAAGCACGAGGGCGGCTTCCACCTTCTCGCGGAGGTCGAGGTCGTCTTCGGCTTCTGGGCGCTGGTGCTGGTGCTCGCCACCTTCGCGCTCGAGGGCAAGACGGCCGCCACGGGTTACGTCGATGGCCGCAACTTCACCGAGCCGCTGTTCGTCTTCGCCATCATGGTCATCGCCGGCAGCAAGCCGATCCTGCGCCTGTCCACCGCCTGCGTGAAGGCGCTGGCGGTGATGCTGCCGCTGCCGCGCTCGCTCGCGATCTACTTCCTCGCGCTCTCGCTGCTGCCCCTGATGGGCTCGCTCATCACCGAACCCGCCGCGATGACGCTCGGCGCCATGCTGCTGCGCGACCGCGTCTTCGGCATCGACGTGCCGGAGAAGCTCAAGTACGCGACCATTGGGGTGCTCTTCGTCAACGTGTCCATCGGCGGCACGCTCACGCCCTTCGCCGCGCCGCCCGTGCTGATGGTGGCCACCACCTGGCAGTGGGACCTGCATCACATGCTCACCACCTTCGGCTGGCGCGCCGCGCTGGCGGTGGTGGTGAACGCCACCATCGTCACCGCGCTCTTCGCGCGACACATCGCCCGGGCCCAGCCGGCGGAGCCACTGCCGGAAGCTTCACCCCTGCCCTTTGCCGCGATGCTGGTGAGCGCGCTGTTCCTGCTCGGCGTGGTGGTGTTCTCGCACCACCCGCCGATCTTCATGGGGCTGCTGCTCTTCTTCCTCGGCTACAGCGCTGCCTACCCGCGCCACCACGACCCGCTCATCTTGCGCGAGGCCTTGCTCGTGGCCTTCTTCCTCGCGGGGCTGGTGGTGCTGGGCGGACAGCAGCAATGGTGGCTGCAGGAGCTGCTCACGCGGATGAGCCCGAGCGCCGTCTACTACGCGGCCACCGCGCTCACGGCCGTCACGGACAACGCCGCACTCACCTACCTCGGCTCGCTGGTGCCGGGCCTGAGCGACGAGTTCAAGTACTCGCTCGTGGCCGGCGCCGTCACGGGCGGCGGCCTCACGGTGATCGCCAATGCGCCCAACCCGGCCGGCTTCTCCATCCTGCGCAACAGCTTCGAGGGCGGCACCATCAACGCGGTCTGGCTCTTCACCGCCGCCTTCGGGCCGACACTCGTGGCCATCATCGCCTTCCGATTCCTATGAACACCGGCTCCCGCGACCCGCTGCACGGCATCACGCTCGAGATGATGCTCAACGAACTCGTCGCGCATTTCGGCTGGCCCGAACTCGGCCAGCGCATCGCCATCCGCTGCTTCACGTCCGATCCGAGCGTGGCGTCCAGCCTCAAGTTCCTGCGCAAGACGCCGTGGGCGCGTGAGAAGGTGGAAGGCCTCTACGCCTTCATGAAGCGCGAGCAGGCACGCAGCAGCCGCAGCGGCGGCTGAACTACAGCACCTCGAAGGCAAGCACCGCAACAAGCGTCGGGCCGATGGCGCCGAGCAGCAACCCGCCGGCACGGATCACATTCCCCTCGAAGCTGGCGCGAAGGATGGAGAAACCCGCCGGGTTGGGCGCATTGGCGATCACCGTGAGGCCGCCGCCCGTGACGGCGCCGGCCACGAGCGAGTACTTGAATTCATCGCTCAGGCCCGGCACCAGCGAGCCGAGGTAGGTGAGTGCGGCGTTGTCGGTCAATGCGGTGAGCCCGGTGGCACCGAAGAAGACCGCACGCGGACTCATCGAAGTGAGCACCGGTTGCAGCCACCACTGCTGTTGTCCGCCCAGCACCACCAGCCCCGCGAGGAAGAAGGCGACGAGCAGCGCCTCCTTGAGGATCAGCGTGTCGTGGTGGCGAGGGTAGGCGGCGCTGTAGCCAAGGAAGAAGAGCAGCAGGCCCATGAAGATCGGCGGATGGTGGGCGAACACCACCACGCCGACGAGAAACGCGGCGCTGGCGAGCATCGCCGAGACCGGCACCGGCTGGTCGTCCTTGGAGGCCTCCGTGCGAATACGCGCGATTTGCCGGCCGAAGATCGCACTCACCGCCACGGCATTGACCAATACGGCGATGGCCGCCTTCACGCCGAAGGTCGCCAGCATGAACTGGAGGTCCCAGCCCCAGGTGGACGCGACCATCAGCACCGGCGGTGCCGCATAAGGCGTGAGCGTGCCGCCGATGGAGACGTTGACGAACAGCACGCCGATGGTCGCGTACTTGAGCCGCTCGGGGATGTCCGCGGCGAACACGCGTTCGCGCAGCATGAGCGCGGCCAGCGTCATCGCCGCAGGCTCGGTGATGAACGACCCCATCAAAGGGATGAGCGAGAGCGCGAGGAAGTAGACGGCCAGTGGACGCGCCACAGGCACAAGCCGTGCAAGCGCCTGCACGCACAGGGTGGACAAGCGCAGGATGGGCTTGCTCCCCGCGACCACCATGATCGCGAAGACAAAGAGCGGCTCCGTGAAGTTGCGCCCATCGGCGTAATCGGTCGCCGCCGTCTTGCCTTCGACGGCAAAGATGGCGAGCACGAGCACCAGCGCCCAGAAGCCGAACACCACCTCGACTTCACCCAGCAGGTGGAACATGCCCTCATGCCGCGGATACCGATGCGCGAGCCTCTCGAACAAGGAAGTCGAAAAGGTGTGCACCAGCGCGACAGCAAAGAGCGCCGCGCCGATGACCTGAACAGCGGTCGGATTCATCGCCGCAGTCTATCGGCTCAGTGCCTCCCGGCACCAAACGAGCGAGCGAGCAAGCGCAGCGAAGCTCCCCTCAAGCCACACCCGCGGGACTGGCTTCGCCAGCCCGCCGGGTGGCGCCCCTCGGGGGCAGGAGCGCAGCGACTGGGGGGCTAAAGTTTCTGCGCCTGCATGAAGTCGTCGAAGCCGGCTTCGGCGAAGCGGAACCACAGCGTCTGCTCGGCGCGGAACTTGGAATAGTCCTCGTACACCTTGCGCCAGTTCTGGTTCTTGGCCGACAGCTCGGAATACACCGCCATCGATTCCTTGAAGGCGAGTTCCATCACGTCCTTCGGGAAGCGGAAGAGCTTGGTGCCGGCGCCCACCAGCTGCTTGAGTGCCACCGGGTTGCGAGCGTCGTACTTGGCCTGCATGTCCACGTGCGCATGCGAAGCGGCCACCTCGACCATCGCCTTGTACTCGGCCGACAGCGCGTTGTAGGCCTTGGTGTTGATGAGGAAGTCCAGCTGCGGACCGCCTTCCCACCAGCCGGGGTAGTAGTAGTTCGGCGCGACCTTGTTGAAGCCCAGCTTCTGGTCGTCGTACGGGCCCACCCACTCGGCCGCGTCGATGGTGCCCTTCTCCAGCGCTTGATAAATCTCACCGCCCGGGATGTTCTGCGGCACGCCGCCCATGCGCTCGAGCACGCGGCCAGCGAAGCCGCCGATGCGCATCTTCAAACCCTTGATGTCGGCGGCGGTCTTGATCTCCTTGCGGTACCACCCGCCCATCTGCGCACCGGTGTTGCCGCCGGGGAAGTTGACGGCGTTGTACTGCGCGTAGAACTCGCGCATGAGCTTCAGGCCGTTGCCTTCGTACATCCACGCCGTCATCTGGCGCGAGTTCAGGCCGAAGGGAATGGCGCAGCCGAGCGCAAAGGTCTCGTCCTTGCCGAAGAAGTAGTACGGCGCGGTGTGGCACATCTCGACCGTGCCGCCCTGCACGCCGTCGACCACGCCGAACGGAGGCATCAGCTCGCCGCCCGCGTGGGTGGACACCTGGAACTTGCCGCCCGACATTTCGCTGAGCTTCTTGGCGAACACGTCGGCCGCACCGAAGATGGTGTCCAGCGACTTCGGGAAGCTCGAGGCAAGGCGCCAGCGAACCGCGGCTTGCGCATGCACGACGGCTGGCGCGACACCGGCGGCCAGCACGCCGGCAATGCCGGCACCATGAACGAACGAACGACGCTGCATGTAGATCTCCTGAGTTGTCGAGTGAGGCTTTCGCGGCAAATTCTAGGAGTGGGGGTTTTTCGACCCACCCGGATTTACCCGTGCGCAAACCACCGCTTCACCTCGGAGAAACGAGCCCCACGCAAACCCTGTGAACTGCGGTGGGGAAGCGTGCGTTCAGGAGCCCGCAATCTTCATCCGCTCGACGATCACCGACCCGATGGTCTTGCCGCCGAGCGTGTAGGCGTCGGCGCCGACCGCGACGATGCCCTTGAGCATGTCGCGCATGTTGCCGGCGATGGTGATTTCATGCACCGGGTACGCGATGCGCCCGTTCTCGACCCAGAATCCAGCCGCGCCGCGCGAATAGTCGCCGGTCACGTAGTTGACGCCCTGCCCCATCATCTCGATGACGAAGAAGCCGCGATGCAGCTTGCGCAGCATGGCATCGAGGTCGTCGCCAGCCTGGGTGTTTCGGCTGGTGAGCACGAGGTTTTGCGAGCCGCCCGCGTGGCCGGTGGTGCGCATGCCCAGCTTGCGTGCGGAGTAGCTGGAGAGAAAGTAGCCCTGCACGACGCCGCCCTTGACCACGTCACGCGCACGCGTCGCCACGCCCTCGTCGTCAAAGGGCGCGCTGCCCTTGCCGCGCAAGCGGTGCGGATCTTCGTGGATGTCGATGTGATCGGGCAGCACCTGCTTGTCGAGCGAGTCGAGCAGGAAGCTGCTCTTGCGGTACAGCGCGCCGCCGCTCGTGGCCTGCACATAGGCGCCGAGCAGGCCGGCCGCCACCGTCGATTCGTACAGCACCGGCACTTCGCAGGTGGCGATCTTGCGTGACTTCAATCGCGACAGCGCGCGCTCCGCGGCATAGCGGCCAACCGCCTCGGGCGCTGCCAGGTCGCCCGGCGCGCGCATGGAGCTGTACCAGGCGTCACGCTGCATGTCGTCACCGCCCTTGCCTGGCAGCGAGGCGATAGGCGCCACCGACAACGAGTGGCGCGAGCTCGCGTAGCCACCGCGAAAGCCCCGGCTGTTGCCCGCGAAGAAATGCGATTGCTGCGCCGACACGCCGGCGCCTTCGGAATTGGTGATGCGGCGGTCCACCGTGAGCGCGGCGCGTTCGCAGCGCTTGGCGATTTCCACTGCGCCTTCGGCATCGATGGCCCACGGGTGGAAGAGGTCGAGGTCGCGGTTCGCGTCTTCCGGCTTGGCGAGGTCCTGGTCATCGGGCAGGCCGGCGGCCGGGTCCTCGGCGGTGAAGCGGGCGATGTCGTAGGCGGCGCGCACCGTCTGCTCAAGCGCCGCGCGCGAAAAGTCAGAGGTGCTGGCGTTGCCGCGACGCTGTCCGATGTACACCGACACGCCCACGGACTTGTCGCGGTTGCGCTCGACGTTCTCGATTTCGCCCTTGCGCACCGACACCGACAAGCCGGCGCCCTCGGACACCTCGGCGCCCGCGTCGCTCGCGCCCAGCGACTTCGCAAAGTCCAGCACGTCCTCGACGATCTGCTGGAACTGGCCCCGCGAGTACGCGAAGCCTGATCGGGTCGAGGGTTCGGCGGTGCCGGCGGGGGTATTGGAAACGGTGTCGAGTGCCATGGCGGACTATCATACCCACCGTACTTCACCCTCTCGATGCCTCTGCCGTGCGTGGTCAAAAACACCTTCCCGAAGACATGAACGACGCCGCGGGCGACGCACCGGAACAAGCCCCGGCCGACACGGTCGAGGCGGAAGAATCCGACTGGAACCGCCCGAGCAAGACCCGGCGCAAGAAGGATTCACACGACCTGCAGGACCTGGGCGAGGCCCTCGTGGCCATGCCGGCCAACCGGCTCGAAGGCCTGGGCATGGACGAGATCCTGCTCGATGCCATCGCCCAGTACAAGCGCACCAAGTCCTTCGAAGGCAAGCGCCGGCAGATGCAGTACATCGGCAAGCTGATGCGCCGCGCCGACCCCGAGCCATTGCGCGAGGCGGTGGCCGCCATGCAGCTGGGCCACGCGAAGGATTCGCTGGCGCTGCACGAAGCCGAACGCTGGCGCGCCGAGCTGATCGCGAGCGACGACACGCTCACCCGCTGGATGGCGGAGCACCCCGAGAGCGACGTGCAGCAGCTGCGCAGCCTCATCCGCGCCGCCCGCAAGGACGCCGCCGCCGTGCCCGAGCAGCGCAGCGGACGCGCTTTCCGCGACCTCTTCAAGTTCATCAGGCAGGAACAATGAGCTCGTTCGACCCGGTTCGCATCGGCGTCGTCTCGGTGAGCGACCGGGCATCGACCGGCGTCTACGAAGACAAGGGCATTCCAGCACTGAAAGACTGGCTGGGCCGCGCGGTGCGCAACCCCATCACCTGGGAGACGCGGCTCATCCCCGACGAGCAGGAGCGCATCAGCGCCGCGCTGCGCGAGCTGGTGGATGAGGTCAAATGCGACCTCGTGCTGACCACCGGCGGCACGGGCCCCGCGCCGCGCGACGTGACGCCGGAAGCCACGCTTGCGGTGGCCGACAAGGTGATGCCCGGGTTCGGCGAGCAGATGAGGCAGATCAGCCTGAATTTCGTGGCCACCGCCATCCTTTCGCGGCAGGTGGCAGTGATCCGCGGCAAGGCGCTGATCATCAATCTGCCGGGCCAGCCCAAGTCCATCGCTGAAACGCTGGAAGGTCTTGCGCAGATGCGACCCGCTGTGCCCGGCATCTTCGCCGCCGTGCCGTATTGCGTGGACCTGATCGGTGGGCCCTACATCGAGTGCGACGAGGCGGTGTGCAAGGCGTTCCGGCCGAAGTCGGCGATTCGCCAGTAAACGACCGGACGCCAGGCAACGCCCGCGGATCCGGCTTCGCCGGTCCGTCGGGTGGCGCCCCTCGGGGGCAGGAGCGAAGCGACTGGGGGGCCCTATCTCATCAACTGCTTGAGGTGGTCCGCGTCGAAGTCCTCGAGCTTCTGCGCATCGCTCGGCACGCAATCGTCCGTCTTCGCCTTCGACAGCTTCTCGATCGCCTGCCACAGCAGCGCGATCTGGTGCTCATGCCCGGCAGTGTGGTCAATGATGTTCTTCATCGCCTGCGCCACCGGGTCGTCGCCCAGCGTCACGCCGTAGGCCGAGAACTTGCGCTTGGTCTGTTCCTCGGGCGTCTCTTCCTTGGCCTCGATGATGCGCGCCGGGATGCCGACGGCCGTTGCACCCGCCGGCACCGGCTTGAGCAGCACCGCGTTGGCGCCGACCCGCGCACCATCACCCACCGTGAAACCTCCCAGCACCTTCGCGCCGGCGCTCACCACCACGCCGCGGCCGAGCGTCGGGTGGCGCTTGGCGCCCTTGTACAGCGAGGTGCCGCCCAGCGTCACGCCCTGGTAGATCGTGCATTCATCGCCGATCTCCGCCGTCTCGCCGACGACGATGCCCATGCCATGGTCGATGAACACCCGCCGGCCGACGGTGGCGCCCGGGTGGATCTCGATGCCCGTGAGCCAGCGCGAAAGGTGGGAAATGAAGCGTGCCGGCCAGTGCCAGCCGCTGGTCCAGCAGGCATGCGCCCAGCGGTGGAACATCAGCGCATGCAGGCCCGGATAACAAGTCAACACCTCCCACGTGGAACGCGCCGCCGGGTCGCGCTCCATGATGCAGGCGATGTCTTCTCGTAGGCGCTCGAACATGTCAGCTCGCTGAAGTGGGCTGGAAAGTTTACCGGGTGGCCTCTCATCGTGCCGATCGCGGTCTTTCGTGGCGCGGCGGGCTTACGAGTCAGGCTCGCCCTCGATCTTGCCCACGCTCTTTCCCATGACGCGGGCGATGCCACGAAGAATGTGCACCTCCTCGCGCGTGAGCTGGGCGCGGTTGAACAGCTGGTTCAGCCGTGGCATGAGTTTTTTCGGCGCCTGCGGATCAAGAAAGCCGTTCGCGACCAGCGCATCTTCCCAGTGATCGAGCACGCCCTGCACCGCCACCGCATCGGCCAGGTGGGCCTCCTTGGTCCGCGGCTGCACCGCGAAGCCCCCGAGCGCCTGCCGCCAGTCGTAGGCGATGAGCTGCACGGCCTGGGAGAGGTTCAGCGAGCCATAGTCCGGATGCGTCGGGATGCTGAGGCAGGCGTGACAACGGTAGACGTCCTCATTGCTCATGCCGAAGCGCTCCGAGCCGAAGAGCAAGCCTACGGTATGCGACGTGTGCGCGAGCGAATGGAACAGATCGCGCGGCGCGTGCGTGGCCGGCCCGAAGTCGCGCGGCGTCATCGCCGTGGCGCAAAGGTAGGTGATGCCTTCGATCGCCTCGTCCAGCGTCGCCACGATGCGCGCCCGCTCCAGCACATCCGTCGCACCGCTGGCCATCGCCCGCGTGTCGGCATGAGTGAGCACGTCGTGATAGCGCGGCGCCACCAGCACCAGGTCTGAAAAGCCCATTACCTTCATCGCCCGCGCCGCCGCCCCGACGTTGCCGGGGTGGCTGGTGTTGAGCAATATGAAACGGGTCGGGTCAGCCAGAGTCATGGTGCGCCGGTTAAAATCGCGATTATCCGCAGCGGCACTCCTTGCCGCCTTCGCGCACCCGTTCTTTCCTCCCCGCCAGTCCACGCATTCCAAGGTTGCCCCATGTCGCAAGCGCTTCATCCCATGCTCAACATCGCCATCAAGGCGGCACGCGCGGCGGGGGCCATCATCAACCGGGCATCGCTGGACCTCGACCTGCTGAAGGTCAACACCAAGTCCCCCAACGACTTCGTCACCGAGGTCGACCAGGCCGCCGAGCAGGCCATCATCGAAGTGCTGCTGCAGGCCTACCCTGGCCACGGCATCCTGGCCGAAGAATCCGGCCGCGAGCATGGCGCGCGCGACAGCGACTACGTCTGGATCATCGACCCGCTGGACGGCACCACCAACTTCATCCACGGCTTCCCGGTGTATGCCGTGTCCATCGCGCTGGCCTTCAAGGGCCAGGTGCAGCAAGCCGTCGTGTACGACCCGACGCGCAACGACCTCTTCTACGCGTCCAAGGGGCGCGGCGCCTTCCTCAACGACAAGCGCCTGCGCGTGTCCAAGCGCACCCGCATGCAGGAGTCTCTCGTGGGCACGGGCTTTCCGTTCCGCAAGGGCGACAACTTCAAGCGCTACGTGCAGATGTTCGAGGCCGTGATGCAGAACTGCGCCGGCCTGCGCCGCCCCGGCGCCGCCGCGCTGGACCTGTGCTACGTGGCCGCCGGCTACTACGACGGCTTCTTCGAGACGGGCCTGAACCCCTGGGACATCGCCGCCGGCTCGCTGATGATCACCGAGGCGGGCGGCCTGATCGGCAACTTCACCGGCGAGGCGGATTACCTCTACCAGCGCGAAGTGGTCGCCGGCAATCCGAAGATCTACGGCCAGCTGGTGCAGATCCTCTCGCCTTACACCCGCGTCATCAAGGCCGATGACGCCGCTGCCGCGAGCCCGACCGAGGGCACGCTGGGCCTCACGCCGGAGCAGGCGCTGATCGCGACGCAAGAACCTGCCGTCGCGGAAGCGCCGAAGAAGAAGGGCGCGGTCCGCATCAAGAAGGCCGACATGCCCAGCAAGGACGGCGCCCCCTTCTGACGCGAAAGGCCACGCCGGTGACCACGCTTCCGCCCGCTGTTTCGTCCGAGGTTCCGCCCGTCGTGGACCTGAGCGCCCACACGCCCATGATGCAGCAGTACCTGCGCATCAAGGCCGAGCACCCCGACACGCTCGTGTTCTATCGCATGGGCGATTTCTACGAGCTGTTCTTCGACGATGCCCGGCGCGGCAACAAGCTGCTGGACATCACGCTCACGACGCGCGGCCAGAGTGCCGGCGAGCCGGTGGTGATGGCCGGCGTGCCGGTTCATGCGGTGGAAAGCTACCTCGCCAAGCTGATCAAGCTCGGCGAGGCGGTGGCCATCTGTGAACAGGTGGGCGACGTCGGCGCATCCAAGGGGCCGGTCGAGCGCAAGGTGGTGCGGGTCGTCACGCCCGGCACCGTCACCGACACCGAGTTGCTGGCCGACAAGAGCGATTCGCTGCTGCTCGCCATGTCCAGCACCACGCACCGCGGCGTGACCACGCACGGCATCGCATGGCTCGGGCTCACGAGCGGGCAACTCGGCATGACCGAATGCGACGAGCGGCAGCTCGCCGGCTGGCTCTCGCGCTTGAACGCCGCGGAGGTGCTGGTCGATCGCGACCAGGTGCCAAAGGCGCTGCAGCAGTCGCGCACCACCATCACGCATCGGCCCTCGTGGCAGTTCGACGCGACGCTCGGCACCCGCAAGCTGTGCGAGCAGTTGCGCGTGGCGAGCCTCGCCGGCTTCAACGCGCAGGACCTGCCCTGCGCCCAGGCCGCGGCGGCCGCGCTGCTGAGCTATGCGGAGCACACGCAAGGCCAGGCGCTCGCACACGTGCGCCACTTGCAGGTCGAGCGCGCGAGCGAGCTGCTGGACCTGCCGCCGCTCACGCACCGCAACCTCGAACTCACGCAGACGCTGCGTGGCGAAGATTCACCCACCCTGCTGTCGCTGCTGGACACCTGCCGCACCGGCATGGGCAGCCGCACGCTGCGCCACTGGCTCACGCACCCGCTGCGTGAACGCACGGTGGCATCGCAACGGCACGACGCTCTCGACGTGCTGATGGAGCACGGCGTCAATGCCGTGCGCGATGCCCTGCGCGGCGTGAGTGACGTCGAGCGCATCACCGCGCGCATCGCCTTGCGGCAGGTGCGCCCGCGCGAGCTGACCGGGCTGCGCGCGACGCTGCAAGGCCTGCCTTCGCTGCGCCGACTGGTGCCGGCGAACGCCGCCGTGCTGCTGGACATGCTCGGCCAGGCGATGAACCCACCCGCCGACATCGTCGCCCTGCTCCAGGCCGCCATCGCCGACGAACCCGCGGTTCTCTTGCGCGACGGCGGCGTGATCGCCACTGGCTTTGACGCACAGCTCGATGAGCTTCGCGGCATCAGCCAGAACTGCGACGCCTTCCTGCTCGACCTCGAAACCCGCGAGCGCCAGCGCACCGGCATCGCCAACCTGCGCGTGCAGTTCAACCGCGTCCACGGCTTCTACATCGAGGTCACGCAGGGCCAGGTCGACAAGGTGCCGATGGATTACCAGCGCCGCCAGACGCTGAAGAACGCCGAGCGCTACATCACGCCCGAGCTCAAGGCCTTCGAGGACAAGGCGCTGTCCGCGCAAGACCGGGCACTCGCCCGCGAGAAGCTGCTGTACGACCAGGTGATCGACCAGCTGCAGACACACCTGGATGAACTCTCCGGCCTCGCCCGTGCGCTCGCGAGCCTCGACGCGCTGGCCTCGCTGGCCGAACGCGCCCTCACGCTCAACTGGACGCGCCCGCAGTTCGTGAAGGAGCCGTGCATCACCATCGAGGCAGGCCGGCATCCGGTGGTCGAGGCGCGCCTGCAGGAGACCGGCGGCGGCAACTTCATGCCCAACGACTGCCGGCTCGATGCCACGCGCAAGATGCTTGTCATCACCGGCCCGAACATGGGCGGCAAGAGCACCTTCATGCGCCAGGTGGCGCTCATCGCGCTGCTCGCCGCCATGGGGTCCTTCGTGCCGGCCAAGGCCTGTCGGCTCGGGCCCATCGACGCCATCCACACACGCATCGGCGCGGCCGACGACCTTGCCAACGCGCAGTCCACCTTCATGCTGGAGATGACCGAGGCCGCGGCCATCCTGCACGGCGCGACCGAGCAATCGCTGGTGCTGATGGACGAGATCGGCCGCGGCACATCCACTTTCGATGGCCTCGCGCTCGCGGGCGCGATCGCGAGCCACCTGCACGACAAGAACAAGTCGTTCACACTGTTCGCGACGCACTACTTCGAGCTCACCGAGTTCCCGAAGAAGCACGACCGCGCGCTCAACGTGCACGTGTCGGCGGCCGAAAGCGGAGACGACATCGTCTTCCTGCACGACATCCAGCCCGGCCCCGCGAGCCGCAGCTACGGCGTGCAGGTCGCGCGACTGGCCGGCATGCCCGCCTCTCTCGTGCGCCAGGCCCGCACGACGCTCGAGGCACTCGAGACGCAGCAACGCGCGAGCGACGCGCAGATCGACCTCTTCGCCCCGCCCGCGGCGCTGCCCGAACGCGAGCCCTCGGCCATGGAGGCGGCGCTCGCGAAGATCGACCCCGACCAGCTCACGCCCAAGGAGGCGCTGGATGCCTTGTACCGGTTGAAAAACCTGTAGTCGACGCGGCTCTATCAGGACCGAGCGCCCGCGATTGCTACGATCGACTGCGCCCGCCCTGCCCGCCCACCCGCCCAAGGAGTCGCCCACCGATGCTCGCCGTCCTCGTCACCATTTGGCTCCTTCACGTCGCCGCACTGGTCGTGCCCGGCGCCAATGTGCTGCTCGTGTCGCACCTGGCGGCCAGCGGCAATCGGCGCAGTGCATCCTTCGCGGCGCTCGGCGTCGCGATCGGCGCCCTGCTCTGGTCAGGCGCGGCGGTGCTGGGCGTGAGTGCGCTGTTCGCCGTCTTTCCGGCGGCTCGGCTCTTCCTGCAAGTGGCGGGCGCGGTGTACCTGCTGTATGTCGCCTCGCGGCTGTGGCGTTCGCGTGCCCCGCAGGACGGCACGTCGCAGCCCTTGACCGCGAGCCGGGCGCTGCGGGCGGGCTTCCTCACCAACATGTCCAACCCCAAGTCGGCGCTCTTCTTCGGCAGCGTGTTCTCGGCAGCGCTGCCTGCCGAACACGGCACGGCGCTGCTGGCTGCCGCGGTGGCGGTCGTGGTCGTCAATGCCTTGTGCTGGCACCTGCTGCTGGCCTTCGTCTTCTCACGCAAGCGGGTGCAGGCGGGCTACGCCGCCAAGCGCGAGCTGTTCGCGAGGCTGTCGGGCGCGCTGCTCGGCGCGCTCGGGCTGACGCTGCTCGTGACCTCGTTGCGCGAGGCGCGACGTTGACGCGCGCCCCCGGCGAACTTCTCGCGGCGATCACGGTCTCTTCCTTGGATCGCTTCTTGCAAGACCTTCCCTCGAACCCGCTGTACTGAAAGGCCCGAGATGGAAACCCTGAACGAGATGCGGCGCCGCCACCTGCTGACCGCTGATCAGCACGCCGAGATCGGCGCCTGGGTCGCGCAGGCAAAATCGCCCGAAGCCATCCTCGCGATGCCCGTGCCGCTGTGGCGCGCGCTGTCGCTGGCCAGCGTGCTGATGAACGTGGACGCTGACCTGACGCAGCCGCCGACGCTCGGCGACTAGCCGCGTCCTGCGATCTCGGCCGCGGTCACTGCGGCGCGGCCCGGCCGTTCAACTCGTGCGCTTGCCGTTCGCCCCGAGCACGGCCAGGCTCACATAGCGCGACGCCACGTACGGCGCGGCACCGGCGTAGCCGAGGTTCATCTCGCCCACGCTCAGCTGCTTCATGCCGGCCAGCGACTGGCGCAGCTTGTCGCGGGTCAGGTCGCGGCCTGCGCGGCGCAGGCCTTCGGCGATCACCATCGCGTTGATGTAGCCCTCGAAGCTGGTGTTGCCGGGGTTCTCCTTGGCCGCAGCGCGCATGGCGGCGTGGAAGTTGCGGACCGATTCCAGCTTCTGCGAGGTCGCGTCCGGGAACACCTGCGACATCGCCAGGCCCTGCAGCGCATTGCCCAGCTTCGGCAACTCCGACGAGATGACCGACACCGAAAGCCCGACGATGGGCAGCCCCGGCATGCGGTTGCGCAGCTCGAGGATCAGCGCCGTGCTCGTCGTGCCCGTGGTGCCGAGGAAGATGACGGTGGGCTTGGCGGCCTGTACCTGTTCCACCACCTGGGCGACGTTCTTGCCGTCCACCGCCACCGGGATCGTCAGCACGGACTTGCGCTGCGCCGCCTTGATGGCCGCGTCCGCATCCTTGGCGACTTCCTTGCCGAAGCCGTTGTCGAGGTAGATGACCGCGATGTCCTGCAGGCCCATCGCCACGAGCTGCTGCGTGACGCGCGTCACCTCGTCGGTGTAGCTTGCGCGCACGTGAAAGACGTTGCGCTGGCCGGGCTGGCGCAGCGACGAAGCGCCGGTGACCGGCCCCACGTAGGGCACGCCCGCCTGTTCGATGAGCGGGATGATGGCCGCGTTGTTCGCCGTGCCGATGCACGACATGAAGGCAAAGACCGAATTGCCATCAAGCATCTGCTTGATGTTCTCGACCGACTTCGCCGGCACGTAGCCGTCGTCCTTCATCATGAGGCGCAGCTCGCGGCCGTGGATGCCGCCGGCCTTGTTGATCGAATGGAAGGCCGCGGTGATGCCGGCGTTCTGGTCGGCGCCGGCGCCCGCGAGGATGCCGGTGAGCGCAGCCGTGCTGCCGATGGTGATGTGCGAGCCGGAGATGCCTTCTTCGGCGGCGGCCGCCGCCGAGGAGACCCAGCCCGATCCGACCATCGCAGCGGCACCGGAGGCCACGGAACCCAGGAACATTCGACGCTTCATCGCAGACTCTCCAAGTAGGACGGCGCGACTATCGGCGGGCTCGATCGCGGCCACTGTCCCTCGCGAGACAAACCGTCCGCATGGCGTGCGCGCTGCGTGTCAGTTTGCAGAAAGGTGTGAACAATGCACGCTGCATGTGGCGCATGCGTCTCAGCTCTTCCGACCGCGTCTGTCAGATGGCGTGCTTCCGATCTAGGGGTACCAGCGCGTGCACCCTGCCGCTACCCTCGGCGCCCGGCTGCTAGACCGGCCGGATTCCGAATCACGCAGGGAGAGTCCATGTCACCATTTCGCCGCCTTTCGATCGGCGTGCTGGCCGCGCTTGTGTCGGTGCCGTCCGCCTTCGCCCTGCCCGTGGGCTGGGCCGTCGGCCCGGCGCCGGGCAATGTGCAGACCTATCGCCATTCGAGCGGCGCCATGAGCAGCGAGCTGCGGGTGTTTCCACCGGAAGCCGGTGGCGCCACGCTGCAGGCCTGGTTCGCGGGCCGATCGACCGCGCGCATGCCGGGCATCGCCCAGAGCCGCTTCGAGCCGGCGTCCGAATTCAGGCCGGGCATGGTGATGATGACCGGCGAAGGCATCGACGACCAGGGGCGCCAGGTCGCGCTGATGCGGCTGGGCTGCCAGCGGCCGGAAGGGCCTGTGGTGTATGCAGAGTCTTCGCTGAGCAGCGATCGGGCCTACATCAAGGACGCCGTCAACGGGCTGGTGACAATCTTCATGACGGCCTGCGTTGGCAGCGCCGATGGCCACGTCGCGGCAAGGACCGGCAGCGTCTCTTCCGCGACGGTTGCGAAGCCCGCCGAGAAGCGCGCGCCGGCCGCTGAACCGCCGTATGCCTACGTCAAGGCCGCGGGCACGGGCCTCAAGCCACGGGACATCGAAGCCATCCTCTGGGAGTGGCGCAACGAGCAGTCCGGCATGACCATGCAGGTCCGCACCTACTACTACCTGCTGCTCAAGGACGGCACGTACCGCGACGGACTTCCGCCGGTGGCACTGGAAGACTTCGACGCCGCGGCTGCGAAGCGAGGCGAGAAGGAATGGGGCCGCTGGACGCGCTCGGGCGCGAACTACGGCCTGCAGCTCAATGGCAGCTCAGAGGTGAACAAGGTGGCCGCCGACAGCGCCCGCTCACCGGCGCGCAAGGACGAGAAGCTGGACGGCACCTGGGAGATCGAGACCGCCTACTCGAGCCTGTGGTCGGTGTCCCGTTCGCGCCGGGCGATCAGCTTCGACCGCGACGGACGTTTCAGCCGCAATTCGGGCGGCAGTGTCGTGGGCAGCATGGGCAGCCAGGCGGCGGGCAATGCAGTGGGCGGGTCGGTCGTGCACGACGACGACAGCAGTTCGTCGTCCATGGGCAGCCAGGTGGCCGTCGCCGGAACGACGCGCCGGCGCCCGAGCACCCTGCCCGACCGCTCGGGCACCTACCGGCTCGACGGCTACACGCTGGAACTGCGCTACGACAGCGGCCGCGTCGAACGCCTGAGCTTCTGCGCCACGGGCGACCGCGACAACATCTACTTCCAGGGCGAAGAACTGCGGCGCGAGAAACCCGGCAAGCGCTGAGCCGGGGCCTCAAGCCTCCAGGCGCACGTGCATCAGGTGCACGAGCGCCGCCACCTTCTTGCTCGTCTTGTCGCTCATCGCGCCGTACTTGTCGTACAGCGCGTTGAGTTCCGCCGTCAGCGACGCCTGCTCCTCCTCGGTGAGCCACAACCTGGCCCAGTAGTAGATGAAGTCGTCGGGCGGCGGCTCCACGCCTTCGCGAGGCAGGATGGTGGTGAACGGGC
Source organism: uncultured Comamonadaceae bacterium (assembly GCA_966211955.1). Taxonomy (GTDB): domain Bacteria; phylum Pseudomonadota; class Gammaproteobacteria; order Burkholderiales; family Burkholderiaceae_C; genus Albitalea. The sequence goes on from CBIHOF010000008.1 coordinate 98,430, forward strand.
CGCCATTGCCGTGGGGCTGGAAGCACAGCTCCAGATCGGCTGCCTGCGTGGCGAGCGAGCGCGCGAGGGTCTGCTCCGCCGTCGCCTTCCATCGCGCCGAGAAGTCGGCGAACACAGCCTCGTAGCTTTCCATCGGTGCGTCCTTCAGCGCCACGCGCAACCGGTCGGCGATGCAGCGATAGAAGGTGAGCGTGTGCCGGCCGCGCTTCTCGGTGCGCTCGACGCGGATGAGGCCGGTCTCCACCAGTCGGTTGATCCAGTAGCTCATCGCCGTCTTCTTGATGCCGAGCTCCGTGCTTGCGCTTGCGAGGTCGTTGCTGCGGCCAAGAAATGGCTTGAGGTGTATCCGCTTGTTCGGATGCCAGAGGATCTCGACCGCCTGCGCTTCGGTGACGAGCCAGTCCGCCGCCGGTGTCCAGCGTCGTGTCATGCGTTTGAACTCCCTCTTGCTGCTTGTTCTTGCGCCGCGATGAGCGCGCGCGGCGATTCAGTCGGGGCGATGTTATTTGAACGGTGGGCTTCCTACTCTTCGCCGCGCTGCGTACACGGCAGCCGGACATCACAAAACAAGGAGAGTCATCGATGCTGTCATCAACAACAACAAGGCCCTGGGAAACGAAGAGGATCGCCTCGGCATGGGCCGTGGCCATCCTGGCGGTCGCGCTCGCGGGATGCGGTGGCGGCGCAAGCAGTGGTGGGCCAGACCCGGCACCGGTGCCCTCGCCGACGCCAGCACCCGCGCCCGGGCCTGCGCCGGAACCGCCGCCTCCACCGCCACCCGCTGTCGCCCAGCTCGAAGGCCGCCTGTGGCACGACAACTTCGCGCTGGACTTTCGCGACGGCACGCAGATCGCGTCGCCAGAGGGCAAGCTGCCCGTGCTCGCATCCACGGCCAAGGGCGCCGCCCCGTGGCCGGACGGCACGCAGTTCGCGATCTCCGACTGGAACGTCTATGACGGCTATACCGACCTGAAGGTGATCGACCTGGCCAGCGCACAGACGCTGTACAGCACGCAGGCCCCTGGCTACCTGCGCCATGCGCGGCCATCGCCCGTCAGCAAGACACTGCTGATGGCCACCATCGGCGAAGACTCCATCTCGCCAGCGGACACCATCTTCGTGGACCTCACCACCATGGCCGTGCTGCGCCGCTTCAGCGCGGAGAGCCCGGTCAACTGGATGCCCGACGGCCGCTACCTGCGCGTGCTGTCCGACGGCAGCCTGCGCATCGGCGACCTGGCCGCCGGCGAGGTCGATGCCGGCCGCGTGCAGCCACCGGCCGACCACAGCGTGCAAGAGCTTTGGGTCAGCCCGAAGGGCGACCTGGTGGCCTGGCGCATCCAGCACCAGGTGTCGCCCACGCCCGAGGTGGACGTGTGGATCTCCAGGCTGGACGGGAGCAATCTCGAGCGCGTGACGCAGACCAAGATGACCAACTACGCCCGCTGGTCGCCCGACGGCACCAAGATCGGCTTCGACGTGGACACGGGCTCCTTCTGCAATGGCTTTGGCTGCATGGGTTCTTGCGACCTGTGGTGGGTGCCCATCACGTCGCGCAACGTGATCGCCGTGCCGGCATCCGGCGACGCCTGGCGCTTCACGGTCAAGGACACCCGCGGCAACGAGCAGACCCTGGGCTGCGACCTGCTGGCCTGGACGAAGTAGCGCGCACGCGAGGTCGCTACGCTTGCCAGGGTGCGGAGCCGCCGCGGACAATCGGGCGGTTTCGCATTCCCAAGACCCCAGGGCAACCTCCCATGACCTACTGCGTGGGCATCAAGCTCGATGCCGGCCTCGTCTTCCTTTCCGACTCGCGCACCAATGCCGGGCTCGACCAGATCAGCACCTTCCGCAAGATGATGGTCTACGAGCGGCCCAGCGACCGCTTCATGGTGCTGCTGTCGGCCGGCAACCTGTCGATCAGCCAGTCGGTGCGCGAGATCCTGCAGGTGGAGAAGGTGGACAACGGCACCGGCGTGCCCACCACCATCTGGAATGCCACCAGCATGTTCGACGCGGTGCGCGTGCTCGGCAGCGCGGTGCGCCACGTGTACGACCAGGACGGCCCGTCGCTCAAGCAGGCGGGCATCGAGTTCAACGCCTCCTTCATCTTCGGCGGGCAGATCGGCAAGGAGCCGATGCGCCTGTTCCTCGTCTATTCGGCCGGCAACTTCATCGAGGCGACGCGCGAGACCTGCTACTTCCAAATCGGCGAATCCAAGTACGGCAAGCCGGTGCTCGACCGCATGATCACCCCGCAGACGCCGCTGGACGAGGCATCGAAGTGCGCGCTGGTGTCGATGGACTCGACACTGAAGTCGAACCTGTCGGTGGGGTTGCCGCTCGATCTGCTCGTCTATGACGCCGGCGCGCTGCGCTCCGACCAGATCGTCTGCATCGACGACAAGAACCCGTACTTCCAGATGATCCGCACCACCTGGGGCCAGAAGCTGCGCCAGGTGTTCGAAGACATCGAGGACCCGCAGTGGGACGGCGGCCAGACGCAGTTCCCGCTGCGCCCGGAGTCGCCGCGCTATGAGCCGATGAAGAAGATCACCCATCCGAGCGAGAAGAACATCTGAGACACATCTGAGCGGGCAGGTCGCGCCCGCGACACACCTATAATCGCGCTTTACCACCACAGCACTTCCGCGTGCTGCATGCAATGACCAAGTTCGTCTTTGTCACCGGCGGTGTGGTGTCCTCGCTGGGCAAGGGCATCGCGGCTGCATCTCTTGCAGCGATCCTCGAATCGCGCGGCCTCAAAGTCACCCTCATCAAGCTCGACCCGTACCTCAACGTGGATCCGGGCACGATGTCGCCCTTCCAGCACGGCGAGGTCTTCGTGACCGATGACGGCGCCGAGACCGACCTCGACCTCGGGCACTACGAGCGCTTCATCACCACCCGGATGCGGAAGTCCAACAACTTCACCACCGGCCAGATCTACAAGAGCGTGCTCGAGAAGGAGCGCCGCGGCGACTACCTCGGCAAGACGGTGCAGGTCATACCGCACGTCACCAACGAGATCCAGGAGTTCGTCAAGCGCGGCGCCGGCCTCGGCACCGAGCACGCGGTCGATGTCGCCATCGTCGAGATCGGCGGCACGGTGGGCGACATCGAATCCCTGCCCTTCCTCGAAGCCGTGCGCCAGATGAGCCTGCGCCTCGGGCCCAACAGCTGCGCCTTCGTGCACCTGACCTACGTGCCCTGGATCGCCGCCGCCGGCGAGCTCAAGACCAAGCCCACGCAGCACACCGTGCAGAAGATGCGCGAGATCGGCATCCAGCCCGACGCGTTGCTGTGCCGCGCCGACCGCCGCATCCCCGAGGAAGAGCGCGAGAAGATCTCGCTGTTCACCAACGTGCCCGAATGGGGCGTGATCTCGGTGTGGGACGCCGACACCATCTACAAGGTGCCGCGCATGCTGCATGAGCAGGGGCTCGACGGGCTCATCTGCGACAAGCTGCGCATCAACACGCCGCCGGCCAACTTGAGGCGCTGGGACGAGCTCGTGAACGAGGTGGAACATCCGCAACGCGAGGTCACGATCGGCATGTGCGGCAAGTACACCGACCTGTCGGATTCGTACAAGTCGCTCAACGAGGCGCTGCGCCACGCGGGCATCCACAACCATGCACGGGTGAACATCGAGTACGTCGATTCCGAGACGCTCACACCCGACAACGTCAAGCAGCTCGACCGCTACGACGCGCTGCTCGTGCCCGGCGGCTTCGGCAAGCGCGGCGTGGAAGGCAAGATCCTCACCGCCCAGTACGCCCGCGAGAACAAGGTGCCCTACCTCGGCATCTGCCTGGGCATGCAGGTCGCGACCATCGAATACGCACGGCACAAGGCGGGCCTGCCCAATGCCAACAGCACCGAGTTCGAGGCCGACACACCGCATCCGGTGATCGCGCTGATCGAAGAGTGGCAGGACGCCGACGGCTCCATCCAGAAGCGCAATGCGCAATCCGACCTCGGCGGCACGATGCGCCTGGGTGCGCAATCCTCTGACGTGAAGCCGGGCACGCTGGCGCACGAGATCTACGGTGACGTGGTGACCGAGCGGCATCGCCACCGGTACGAAGCCAACGTCAACTACCTCGACAAGTTGAGTGACGCAGGCCTGGTGATTTCCGCGCTCACGCAGCGCGAGAAGCTCACTGAGATCGTGGAGCTGCCTCGCACCGTGCACCCGTGGTTCATGGGCGTGCAGTTCCACCCCGAGTTCAAGTCCACGCCCTGGGGCGGTCATCCGCTTTTCAAGTCGTTCATCCAGTCGGCGCTCAAGCATCAATCTGAGCGTCAGCAAAAGGCAGCAGCATGAAGTTGTGCGGTTTCGACGTCGGCATCGACAAGACGTTCTTCCTAATCTCCGGGCCCTGCGTGGTCGAGTCCGAGCAGCTGCAGATGGATGTGGCGGGCAGGCTGAAGGAAATTACCTCGGCGCTCGGCATCCCCTTCATCTTCAAGAGCAGCTACGACAAGGCCAACCGCTCCAGCGGCACGTCCTTCCGCGGGCCAGGCATGGAGAAAGGCCTGGAGATCCTCGCCAAGGTCAAGCGCGAACTGAATGTTCCGGTGCTGACCGACGTTCACAGCGAAGCGGAAATTGCCACGGTCGCGAAATTCGTCGATGTGCTGCAAACCCCCGCCTTCCTCTGTCGCCAGACCGATTTCATCCGCGCCGTGGCCCAGTCGGGCAAGCCGGTGAACATCAAGAAAGGCCAGTTCCTCGCGCCGCACGACATGAAGAACGTCATCGACAAGGCTCGCGCCGCCGCACGCGAAAAGGGCCTGAACGACGACAACTTCCTGGCGTGTGAGCGTGGCGCGAGCTTCGGCTACAACAACCTGGTGAGCGACATGCGTTCGCTGGCCATCATGCGCGAGACCGGTGCACCGGTGGTGTTCGATGCCACGCATTCGGTGCAGCTCCCAGGCGGCCAGGGCACGAGCTCCGGCGGCCAGCGCGAGTTCGTGCCGGTGCTGTCGCGCGCCGCGGTGGCGGTGGGCGTGGCGGGCCTCTTCATGGAGACGCACCCCGACCCGACCAACGCGCTCAGCGACGGCCCGAATGCCGTGCCGCTCAAGCACATGAAGGCGCTGCTGGAACAACTGGTCGCGCTCGACCGCGTCATCAAGCAGCAGCCGCTGCTCGAGAACGACTTCAGCTGCTGACGAAGGACCCGCCCGATGGCCTACGGCTACCTGCTCGTCACCATGAACATCAGCGACCCCGAGCGCTACAAGCAGTACATGGCCGAAGCACCCAAGGCCGTCCAGGCTTTCGGCGGCGAATACCTGGTGCGCGGCGGCCAACACGAGACGCTGGAGGGCGAGTGGAACCCGCACCGCGTGGCGGTGCTGCGCTTTCCGAGTTACGAGCGGGCCAAGGCCTTCTACGACGACGCGCAGTACAGCCAGATCCGCGAACTTCGTCGAGGCGCGACCGAGTACTTCAACATGGTGCTGGTCGAGGGCGTGTGATGACAAGAAATTGAACAACTGCCGTAACCGAATGGCGGCAACATGCAGGCCGCCCGGTACGACAGCCAGGACCGGATTTGAAGAATTGACTCAGGAACGGAGAAGCAAATGAGTGCCATCGTTGACATCGTCGGCCGAGAAATCCTCGACAGCCGCGGCAATCCCACCATCGAATGCGACGTGCTGCTGGAATCCGGCACCATGGGCCGCGCAGCCGTGCCGTCCGGCGCGTCCACCGGCTCGCGCGAGGCCATCGAGCTGCGCGACGGCGACAAGGGCCGCTACCTCGGCAAGGGCGTGCTCAAGGCCGTCGAACACGTCAACACCGAGATCAGCGAAGCCGTGCTCGGCCTCGACGCCTCGGAGCAGGCATTCCTGGACCGCACCCTGATCGACCTGGACGGCACCGAGAACAAGAGTCGCCTGGGCGCCAACGCGACGCTCGCCGTCTCGATGGCCGTCGCACGTGCCGCGGCTGAAGAATCCGGCCTGCCGCTGTACCGCTACTTCGGCGGCTCGGGCGGCATGCAGATGCCCGTGCCGATGATGAACGTCATCAACGGCGGCGCGCACGCCAACAACAGCCTCGACCTGCAAGAGCTGATGATCATCCCGGTGGGCGCCCCCACCTTCCGCGAGGCGGTGCGCTACGGCGCCGAAGTCTTCCACGCGCTCAAGAAGATCATCAACGACAAGGGCATGAGCACCGCGGTCGGCGACGAAGGCGGCTTCGCCCCCAGCGTGGCGAGCCACGAAGCGGCCATCCAGCTCATCCTGCAGGCCATCGACAAGGCGGGCTTCACGGCCGGCGAGCAGATTGCCATCGGCCTCGATTGCGCGGCCAGCGAGTTCTACAAGGACGGCAAGTACGAACTGAGCGCCGAAGGCCTGTCGCTCACCGCGCCGGAGTGGACGGACATCCTCGCGACCTGGGTCGACAAGTACCCGATCATCAGCATCGAAGACGGCATGCACGAGGGCGACTGGACGGGCTGGAAGCACCTGACGGAGCGCCTGGGCTCCAAGGTGCAGCTGGTGGGCGACGACCTCTTCGTCACCAACACCAAGATCCTGAAGGAAGGCATCGAGCGCCGCATCGCCAACTCGATCCTCATCAAGATCAACCAGATCGGCACGCTGACCGAGACCTTCTCGGCCATCGAGATGGCCAAGCGCGCGGGCTACACCGCCGTCATCAGCCACCGCTCGGGCGAGACCGAAGACTCGACGATCGCGGACATCGCCGTGGGCACCAACGCCGGCCAGATCAAGACCGGCTCGCTCAGCCGCAGCGACCGCATCGCCAAGTACAACCAGCTGCTGCGCATCGAGGAAGACCTCGGCGACGTGGCGACCTACCCGGGCCGCAGCGCGTTCTACAACCTGCGCTGATCAGGCCGGTGCGGTACATCACCTTTGCCCTGCTGGCCTTGATCGGCCTCGTGCATGCCGAACTCTGGTTCGGCAAGGGTGGTGTGCCGCGCGTGATGGAGCTGCAAGGCAAGCTGGCCGAGCAGAAGGCCACCAACGAATCGGCGCATGCGCGCAATGCGCAGATGGACGCCGAGGTGCGCGACCTCAAGGAAGGCCTGGAGATGGTCGAGGAGAAGGCGCGCTACGAGCTCGGCATGGTCAAGCCGGACGAGATCCTCGTCCAGGTGTCGACCCCGCGCAGCAAGTAAGCGCGGCCTGATGGACGCGCTGCTGCACGCGATGCAGCCCCTGTTCGCGGCTGCCTTCACGCTGTGGGGCGCGCCGGTCACATGGCTCGAGATCGTTGCCTTCGTGCTGTCGGTGGTGATGGTGGTGCTCAACATCCGCGTCAATGCCTGGGCCTGGCCGCTGGCCATCGTCAGTTCGCTGCTGTACTTCGCGCTTTTCTGGAGCAGCAAGCTCTACGGCGACGCGAGCTTGCAGATCTTCTTTGCCGTCGTGGCGGGCTGGGGCTGGTGGCAGTGGCTGCGTGGCACGACCGCTTCGGGCGACGAACTGAAGGTTCGAGAGCTCGGTACACGTGCACGATGGATCGCGCTGCTCGCCCTCGCCCTCGCCTACCCCGCCACCGCCCTCTTTCTGCAGCACTACACCGACACCGACGTCGCCTGGGGCGATGCCTTCCCGACCGCCGCCAGCGTCCTCGGCCAGTGGCTGCTCGGCCGCAAGTACGTCGAGAACTGGCCCACCTGGGTGGCCGTCAACGCAGTGGGCGTCGGACTCTTCGCCTACAAGGGCCTGTGGCTCACCGTCATCCTGTACGCCATCTTCTTCCTGATGTCCTTCGCCGGCTGGCGCGAGTGGCGCAGGTTGGCAGCGGCCTGACATGAAACGAGCCTTCGTCATCGGTGTCCTCGGTGCGGAAAGCACGGGCAAGACGACACTGGCCCAGCATCTGCGCAACGCGCTGTCGGCAACCGACCGCCGCGTGACCGTGGTCAACGAGTACCTCCGCGAATTCTGCGACGAGCGCGGCCGAACCCCGGTGCAATCCGAACAGGCCGGCATTGCCGAAGAGCAGGCGCGACGCATCGAACTCGCCGCAGCAGGCGCCGACATCGTCATCGCCGACACGACCGCGCTGATGATCGCCGTCTACAGCGAGACCGTCTTCGGTGACCGCTCGCTCTACGACATCGCGCTCGCATCACATCGCCGATGCCACCTCACCCTGCTCACCGCGCTGGACCTGCCGTGGGAAGCCGACGGGCTGCAGCGCGACGGCCCGCATGTGCGCGAGCCAGTCGACGCGTTGATACGCACGGCGCTCATCGGTGCCAAGCTGCCCTTCGCAGTCGTCGCCGGCCAGGGCGACAAGCGCCAGCAGGCAGCCCTTCTTGCCGTTCGCCATGCGATCGACGAGCCTGCCACCGAAGACGAGGCGCGGGCCAACCCGGCATGGCGCTGGGTGTGTGAGCGCTGCGGCGACGCCAACTGCGAGCGGCATTTGCTGCCGAGAATCCCGTGAGCCTCCAAGGCTTCATTTGAACCACAGAGCACACAGAGACCAAGAGCAATGCATTCACTCTGTGGTCTCTGTGTCCTCTGTGTTTGAAGGTGTGCCCCCGCGTGCACAGCCCCAGCGGAGAACCACCCGCCTCAATGCACCCCGCTCGACCCCGGCGACTGCTTCGTCGCCGGCGTGAACAGCTCGCCCACGTCCACCGCGTCGTAGTGGTACTTCGTCCCGCAGAAATCGCAGGCGATCTCCACGTCGCCGCGTTCGGCGAGGATGCTGTCGATCTCCTCGCGCCCGAGGCTCTTGAGCATGCTGCCCACGCGCTCGCGCGAGCAGTTGCAAACGAAGCGCGGTCCTTCGTCGCCCACCAGTGGCTCGAAGCGCCGCACGGTCTCTTCCCAGAAGAGGCGATGCAGCACCGTGTCTGCATCCAGCGTCAGCAGCTCCTCGCTCGTGAGCGTGGCCGCCAGGTGAGAGATGCGGTTGTAGGCCTCGTTCAGCCCGATCTCATCTTCGTTGCGCGACGCGCCGAGGTTGCCTGAACCTTCCACCGGCAAGCGCTGGATCAGCAGACCCGCCGCCACCTCTTCGTTCGACGCAAGGATGAGCTTGGTGTCGAGTTGTTCCGACTGCAGCATGTAGTGCTCCAGCACCTCCGACAGCTTCTGAAGCGGCTCGCGATGGTCGCCGAAGAGCGGCACGATGCCCTGGTACGGTTGCTGCCCGGGCAACTTGTCCTTCGGGTCCAGCGTGATCGCGCAGCGGCCCTTGCCGTGCACGTTGAGCATGGTCTCCAGCGTCGCATCGCCGGGCACCTCGCCGACCACCTTGGCGGTCACGCGAAACGCCAGGTCGGGCTGCACCTCGGCCACAGTGAGCTTGACCGGCCCATCGCCGAAGACCTGCAGCACCAGCGCGCCATTGAACTTGATGTTCGCCTGCATGAGCGTGGCGGCCGCGGCCATCTCGCCCATCAGGTGCTGCACGGGCAGCGGGAAGGCATCGTTCGCCGTTTCGCGCCGCCGCAGCACCTCCTTCCAGCTGTCGGTGAGCCGCACGAGCATGCCGCGCACCGGAAGCCCTTCGAAGATGAACTTGTGCAACTCGCTCACGAGGTGCTCTCCGATTTGGCCAGGCCATCGCGGAAGCGGCGCGCGTTCTCGATGTAGTGCTCCGCACTGCGCTGCAAGCCCGCGATCTGCTCGTGTGTCAGCTCGCGCACCACCTTGGCCGGCGAGCCAACGATGAGCGACCCATCCGGAAACTCCTTGCCTTCGGTCACGAGCGCCCCCGCACCCACGAGGCAGTTGCGGCCGATCTTGGCGCCGTTGAGCACCACCGCCTTGATGCCGATCAGGGAGTTGTCGCCCACCGTGCAGCCATGCAGCATGGCCTGGTGGCCCACCGTCACGTTGCGGCCCAGCGTGACCGGAAAGCCCATGTCCGAATGCACGACCGTGCCTTCCTGGATGTTGCTGCCAGCGCCGATGCGCAGCTCTTCGTTATCGCCACGCAGCACGGCGCCGAACCACACGCTCGCGTTCTCTTCGAGCACCACTTTGCCGATCACCTGGGCGGTGTCGGCCACCCAGACACTGTCCGCGAGGACGGGGGTGAGTTCATCGATTCGGTAGATGCCCATGGCGGACTGCCCGGAGGAAAAACGACGATTCTACGAAGCAGTCCCAAACCCTTGCCTGGGCAGCACTCCAGGCGGTGATTTTCAAGCGGGCGGGCACTCATCCTCCCGCACCTCAGCCCCCGGCGACTCCCTGGATGTAGTGATCGGCCAGCAGCACCGCGAACAGGCCGAACAGGTAGACGATCGAATAGCGGAAGGTCGGCATGGCCCACCGCGTGTCGGACCTCAGCTTCCACGCGAACCAGGTGAATCGTCCCCCGAGGATCACCGCCCCCGCCAGGTAGAGCACCCCGCTCATGCCGATGAAGAAGGGCACGAGCGAGACCGCGACCAGGGCCCACGTGTAGGCAACGATGCGAGCGCTGGTGAAGGCCACGCCGTGCGTGACGGGCAGCATCGGGACCCCCGCGCGCGAATAGTCGTCGCGCCGGTGGATGGCCAGTGCCCAGAAGTGCGGCGGCGTCCAGATGAAGATGATCAGGAAGAGGGCCAGTGCGCCAGGGTCGACCTGCCCGTTCACCGCCACCCAGCCCAGCAGCGGCGGTGCCGCGCCCGCCGCACCGCCGATCACGATGTTGTGGGGTGTGGCGTGCTTGAGATAGAGGCTATAGATCACCGCGTAGCCCACCAGCGAGGCGAAGGTCAGCAGCGCGCACAGGGCATTGGTGAACGCGAGCAGCACACCCATTCCCGCGAGCCCCAGGACCGTGGCGAAGGCCGTCACGCGGGCACCGTCAAGCGCTCCGCGCGGCAGCGGCCGGGCGCGAGTGCGGGCCATCATCGCGTCGATGCGCTGGTCGACCAGGTGGTTCAGCGCCGCGGCGGAACCCGCGACCAGCGCAATGCCCACGGGCGCAAAGACCAGCACCTGCCACGCGATGGCCCCGTGGGTCGACAGCAGCATGCCCACCACGACCGTGAACAGCATCAGCGCGACCACGCGCGGCTTGGTCAGCTCGGCGTAGGTTCTCCACCGGGCACGGACCGTGGCGGGCGCGAGCGGGGTGTCGATGTCGTGGCCCTCTTCAGCGGAAGAACAGCAGGCGCGTGAGGAACGTGTAGTCCGCTTCGGCGGACATCAGGCCGACCAGCACCAGCAAGGCGATCGGCGGGATCAGGATGGCGCAGACCAATGCCATGCGCTCCCAGGCCATGTGCATGAACACGGCGACGATGAGGCCGGCCTTCAACAGCATCAGCACGATGATGAGCCCCCATCGCAGATAGCCATGGAAGTGGAAGTAGTCGACCAGGTACGACAGCGTGCTCAGCACGAACAGCAGGGCCCAGACCTTGAAGTACAGGCCGATCGGATGTTCCTGGTGCGCTTGGGGTGAAGAAGGTGCGTCCGTCATGGTCACCTCACCAGAGGTAGAAGAAGGCAAAGATGAACACCCACACGAGATCGACGAAGTGCCAGTACAGGCCCACGATCTCCACGATCTGGTAGGTGCCGGCGCGCTCGTAGTGGCCGCGCAGCAGTCGAGTCGCCACGATGACGAGGTAGATCACGCCGGCCGTCACGTGCAGGCCGTGGAAGCCGGTGATCATGAAGAAGGTCGAACCGAACTGCGCCGCACCCATGGGGTTGCCCCAGGGGCGAACGCCTTCGAGGATGAGCTTGGACCACTCGAAGGCCTGCATGCAGACGAACATCTCGCCGAAACCCGCCGTGACGAACATGAGCGCCGCGGCGATCACGCGCTGGCGCCGGTAGGCGAAGTTCACGGCCATGGCCATCGTCCCGCTGCTCGTGATCAGCACGAAGGTCATGATGGCAATGAGGATCAGCGGGACTTCCGTGCCACCGATGTTGAGCGCGAAAACGTGGCTGGGGTTGGGCCAGGCCACGGTGGTGGACGAGCGCACCGTCATGTAGCTCGTGAGGAAGCAGCCGAAGATGAAGGTGTCGCTCAGCAGGAAGATCCACATCATCGCCTTGCCCCAGGCGACGTGGAAAGCCTGCTGGTCGGACGACCAGTCGGCCACCAGCTCGCGCAGGCGTCCGGCGCCGGCACCTGAGGGACCGGGCTTGGCGGTGATGGCGGGAGAGCTCATGGGCGTGGCTCCTGTGGGGTGTCAGGCCGTGCGGCAGATGACGCGCGCCACTTCGGGCGTGATCCAGCTCAGGCTGGCGAAGAGCGCCAGCCACGCGAACAGCAGGAAATGCCAGTAGCGCGCGCACAGCGCGATGCGCCATGCGGAGTCCTCCGGCGGGCGGCGGGCATGCCGGCTCACGATCCACCATCCGATGAGCCCGCCGGCCACGTGCAGCGCGTGCATGGCCGTCAGCAGATAGAAGAAGCTGCCGAACGGATTGCCGCTGAGCGTCACCTGCTGCGACGCGAGCACCGTCCACGCCCAACCCTGCACGGCGACGAAGGCGATCGCGCTGGCGCCCCCGGCAAGCAGCAGCGAGCGGGCGCGATCCGCTTGCGACGCCGCGGCGGCCGCGCCCGACCGATGCAACAGCAGGCTCCCCATCACGAGCAAGGCGGTGCTGAGCCACAGCTGGCGCGGCAGTTCGACCGAGCTCGCGTCGCCGGCGCTCATGCGCATGATGTAGGCGGTGATGAAAAGCGAGAACAGCGTGGTGGCCACGCCGATGAACACCCACAGCCCGACCCCGACGATCGCCTGCGGCCGGGAGCGGCGGCGCATTGCCAGCAGCGGTGCCCTGGGGATGTCGCCATCGCGACCCTGGCCGCTCGTGCGAAAGACTGTCGCCGTGCTGCTCATGCCGGCACCTCGGTCACGCCATGCGTCCCGGCGCCCTCGGGCTCGAGGCCGCCCGCTTCAGCCGGCGCGTTCTGCGCGATGAAGTCTTCCTTGGCACCCGGCACGCTGTAGGCATACGCCCAGCGGTGCACCACCGGGAGTTGCGGCCCCCAGTTCATGTGCTTGGGCGGCGTGTCGGGCGTGAACCACTCGAGCGATGCGGCGCGCCACGGGTTGCTGCCCGCCACGCGACCCTTGAAGGTGCTCCACACGAGGTTGAAGACAAACAGCAACTGCCCCGCGCCCACCACCAGCGCCACCACCGTGATGAACACGTTGAGCGAGTGCGCCGATTGCGGAATGAACTGGTAGTTGTCGAAGTTGTAATAGCGCCGCGGCATGCCCAGCACGCCCAGGTAGTGCATCGGGAAATAGATCGCATAGGTGCCGAGGAAGGTGATCCAGAAGTGCGTCTTGCCGATCCGGTCGTCGAGCATGCGGCCGGTGATCTTCGGGAACCAGTGGTAGATGGCACCGAACACGACCAGCAGCGGCGCCACGCCCATCACCATGTGGAAGTGCGCGACGACGAAATACGTGCCCGACAGGGGAATGTCCACGCTGACGTTGCCCAGGAACAGGCCGGTCAGGCCGCCGCTCAAGAAGGTGAGCAGGAAGGCGAGTGTGAACAGCATCGGCACCGAGAGATGGATGTCGCCACGCCACAGCGTGAGCACCCAGTTGTAGACCTTGATCGCCGTGGGCACCGCGATGATCAGCGTGCTCGTGGCGAAGAAGAAGCCGAACCACGGGTTCATGCCGCTCACGAACATGTGGTGAGCCCACACGACGAAGCTCAAGCCGCCGATGATCACGATGGCCCACACCATCATGCGGTAGCCGAAGATGGCCTTGCGCGAGTGCACGCTGATGAGGTCGGACACGATGCCGAAGGCCGGCAGCGCGACGATGTAGACCTCGGGGTGGCCGAAGAACCAGAACAGATGCTGGAACAGCAAGGGGCTGCCGCCGCGGTAGTCCGTGACCTGGCCCAGCGACACCAGCGCCGGCATGAAGAAGCTCGTGCCCAGGGTCTTGTCCAGCAGCATCATGATGCCGCTCACGAACAATGCCGGGAAGGCGAGCAGCGCGAGCACGGTGGCGGTGAAGATGCCCCACACCGACAGCGGCATGCGCATGAGCGTCATGCCTTCGCAGCGCGCCTGCAGCACGGTGGTCACGTAGTTGAGGCCACCCATCGTCGTGGCGACGATGAAGATCAGCAGCGACACCAGCATGAGGATGATGCCCCAGTCGTGCCCCGGGGTGCCGGGAAGAATGGCCTGTGGCGGGTACAGCGTCCAGCCCGCGCCGGTCGGACCACCCGGGACGAAGAAGCTCGCCAGCAGCACGATCACCGAGACCAGGTAGACCCAGAAGCTCAGCATGTTCATGTACGGGAACACCATGTCGCGTGCACCCACCATGAGCGGAATAAGGTAGTTGCCGAATCCGCCGAGGAAGAGCGCGGTCAGCAGGTAGATCACCATGATCATCCCGTGCATGGTGACGAACTGGTAGTAGCGCTCGGCGTTGATGAATTCGAACTGACCCGGAAAGCCGATCTGCAGCCGCATGAGGTTGGACAGCGTGACGCCGATGAGCCCGACGAAGATGGCGGTGCAGGCGTACTGGACCGCGATGACCTTGTGGTCCTGGCTCCAGACGTACTTGGTGATGAATGTCTGCGGCTCGTGGCCGGGACTGTGGTCAGCGTAGGCCATGGGGTTCCTCTTTCAATCAAGACGCGGCGGCGCCCGACTTGATGTAGGCGGACAGGGCGGCGAGGTCGTCGTCGCTCAGCTCGATCACCGGCATGATCGGTGCGAAGCCTTTGACGGTGCGCGCCTTCGGGTCGCGGATCTCCTTGCGAAGAAAGTCGTCGTCGACGCGCGCGCTGGAGCCGTCCACGAAGGTTTCGGTCTTGCCGTACAGCCCCTTCCACGTCGGGCCCGCGCCCGGGTTGCCATCCATCGTGTGGCAGGCCACGCAGCCCTTGGATTGCGCGAGCGCCCGGCCCTTGATGGCCAGCGGATCGGTCGGCCCGGCACTCGCGGCGGACATGGTGGCCGCGAACGTCGGTTGCGCCTTCAACCAGGCCGTGTACGAAGCCTCGTCTTCCACCACCACGAAACCGCGCATGTTCGGGTGCCCCACGCCGCACAGCTGGGCGCACATCGATTCATAGCGTCCGGCCACCGTGGGCGTGAACCAGAAAGAGCTCACCATGCCGGGCACGATGTTCATGCGGGCCCGGAACGGCGGGACGAAGAAGTCGTGCAGCACGTCGTGCGACCGGGCCAGCACCTTCACCGGCTTGTTCAAGGGCAGGTGCACCTCGTTGCCCATCACGAGGATGTTGTCGGCCGACGCCGGGTCCTTGGGGTCGAGCCCGAAGGGGTTGGCCGCGGTCACGAAGCGCGGATCGCTTGCGCCGAGCTTGCCGCCTGCGCCGGGAAAGCGAAACCGCCATTGCCATTGCTGCCCCAGCACCTCCAGGATGATCGAATCCGGCGGCGGGCGCAGGTAGTCGGCATAGACGAGCAGCCCAGGCGCGAGCAGCGCCACGATGCCCACCGTGGTGACGCTGATCAACCAGCGTTCCAGCTTCTTGTTCTCGGGCTCGTAGGCGGCACGCTGGCCGGTGCCGCGGTGGCGGTAGCGCAGCAGCGTGTAGACCACGAAGAGGTTGATGCAGACGAAAAAAATGCCCGTGATGACGAGCGTGATCGTCAGCGTGTGATCCATCTGTTTCCAGTTGGATGCAAGCGGCGTCGTCCACCAGGGGGACACCCAGTGGAACAGCACCGAGCCAAGAACAATGACGAGAAGTGCAACGGCGATGCCCATGCGAACCCCTCTGTCGCGGCCAGCTGCCGCAGCAGTCAGTGCGAGTGCAAGCGAGAATGCGGCCGAACACTACTCCGTCGACGGCACAACCACAAGTGCTCACCGCCCCGCGACGATGGGCATCCGTCCCCTGGCCCGAGGCGAACGCCGCCTCGGCAAGCTGTCAGGGGAACGCCGGAATGTTCGGCTCCATGCCTTCGAGATGCGCTTCCGGATGCAGCGCCTGCAGCCGCTCTTCGATCTCCTGGACACGGAACCTCGACACATCGAGCATGAGCAGGATCTGCCCTTGCTCGATGGCGGCTTCGAATCGCTTGAGGCGGCTGCTCGGCGTGGACACGCCGATCATGCTGGACGACCAGGCGCCGAACGCCCCGCCCACCACGGCCAGCACAGCCGCGATGCCCCACTGGGGTTCGGTGCCGACGATCGGGAAGAACACGGCCGCGGCAATGCCGAGCACCGCGCCCGCCGCGCCGCCGATCACCAGGCCCATCTGAGCCGCGCGAACGACGTCGGAGGTCTGGAGAATGTTGGCGGCGTGCAACCCGGTCATGTCGGCGTCCTCGCGCGCGACAAAGTGCATGTGCTGTTCCGGAATTCGCGCGAGCAGCATGTCGTCCATGGTGCGTTTTGCGCTCGCCAGGTCAGGCAACAACCAGTAGATCCGTCTGTGCATAGGGCCTCCCATCTGAAGGAATGCAGTACTGCTGGGACTGGTGGTTTTTTGTACACCTGTTTTCGGTCCAGGACAAGGAACGTAAGTACCCAATCCCAAGGGGGTTCACCCTGACCCCATGCCCGGGCATCGCCGGGGCTGCCCCGATAATTCCTCGATGCGTCCCTCCCTTCGTGCCCGCGCCCTCGAGGTCTTGAAGATGGTGCAGCCCGCCGGCAAGGCCACCGCCGCGCGCGAACTGCACGAGCGCCTGGCCGACCACCTCATCGACCCATCGGAACACTTGGCCGAACCGGCGAACCTCCCAGGCCGCCCGGACCGCCCCCACCTCGTGCCGCCCAAGGACGTGCCCACCCGCTCGCCTTTCACCCCTGAAGGCCGCGCCGCGCTGCTGCACGCCATTGCGCACATCGAGTTCAACGCCATCAACCTCGCGCTCGATGCGGTGTGGCGCTTCGACGGCATGCCCGAGCGTTTCTACCGCGACTGGACCCGCGTGGCCGGCGAAGAGGCGCTGCACTTCACGCTGCTGCGCGAGCATTTGCTGAGCCTCGGCCACGACTATGGCGACTTCGACGCCCACGACGGCCTGTGGACGATGACCCAGCGCACGGCGCACGACATCGTCGCCCGCATGGCGCTGGTGCCGCGCACGCTCGAAGCCCGCGGCCTGGACGCCACGCCGCCATTGCAGGCCAAGTTCGCCAAGGCGGGCGATGCGCGTGCGGTGGAGATCCTGGGCATCATCCTGCGCGACGAGGTGGGCCACGTGGCCATCGGCAACCACTGGTACCGCTGGTTGTGCGATCAACAAGGCCTGGACGCGGGCACGCTGTATGGCGAGCTGGTCCACAAGTACGCCGCACCCAGGCTGCGCCCGCCGTTCAACATCGAGGCTCGCACGGCTGCAGGGTTCACGGCCGATGAGATCAGCTACCTGCTGGGCGATGGCAACCAGCTCACGAGCGCAGCCGCGCCCGAGGGTAAAGACTGAGGTGGCGGGCGACCTTCGCCGCACCGTCGCCAACTCCCTACATTCCGCGCCCGGCCAGCCGCAATCCCGAATGTCACAGCCCGGCGGCGTCATAAACTCCGCCACTTGCGCGCGCCCGGCGTCCACGAGACCCCGGGCTTCAACACAAGACATCCGGAGGACACCCGATGACCGCTTCGCTCGCCCGACGACGCCATCTCCTGGCCGCAGCACTCCTTGCCGGCCTGGCCCTCGCCGGCTGCGGCAAGAAGGACGGCGGCGACGCCGCCTCCGGTGCGCCGGCTGCGGCCTCTTCGGCTGCCGCCGCCGGCCGCGTCTACGTCGTGGGCACCGATGCCCAGTACGCGCCCTTCGAATCCCAGAATGAAAAAGGCGAGATCGTCGGCTTCGACATCGACGTCGTGAAGGCTGCCGCCGCCAAGGCCGGCCTCGAGGTGAAGTTCGTCAACACGCCCTGGGAAGGGATCTTCAATGCCTTGAACCAGGGCGACCGCGACTTGCTGGTGTCGGCCATCACCATCACCGACCAGCGCAAGCAGAGCATGGACTTCACCACGCCCTACTTCGACGCAGTGCAGCTGATCGCGGTGAAGGCTGACTCCAAGGTCGCGAAATTCGACGACCTGAAGTCCCTCAAGGTGGGCGTGCAGACCGGCACCACCGGCGACGAGGTGGTGGGCAAGCTGCAGGGCAAGACCAGCCCCAACGTGAAGCGCTTCGAATCGACGCCGCTCGCGCTCAAGGAGCTGGAGGCCGGTGGCATCGACGCCGTGGTGGCCGACAACGGCGCCGTCATCAACTACGTGACGAACAACGCCGGTGCGAAGTTCAAGACCGTGAGCGACAACAGCTTCTCGCCCGAGCAGTACGGCGTCGCGGTGAAGAAGGGCAACGCCGAGCTGCTCGCCAAGATCAACAAGGGACTGTCGGACATCAAGTCCGATGGCACCTACGACAGCATCTACAAGAAGTATTTCGGCGCCGCCGCCGGCGGGTCAGCCGCCACAACGGCCGCCCCGGCGGCGAGCAAATAAACCGCGGCGCGAACGCCCATGTTCGATCTGCGCTGGGACATCCTCGCGGGCTACGGCCCGCTCTTCGCGCAAGGCCTGGTGACGACGGTGGAGCTCACCGTGTTCGCCATCGTCGCGGGCTTCCTGCTCGGCACGGTGCTGGGCCTCATCAGCAGCTCGCGCGACGCGCCTCGGCCGAAGTCGGTGGTGAGTGAATGGAGCTGGAAGCTGCTTCGCGGCATCACGGTCGGCTACGTCACCTTCTTCCGCGGCACGCCGCTGTTCGTGCAGATCCTGCTGGTGCACTTCGCGCTGATGCCCACGCTCATCCACCCCGATGGCGGGCTGCTGCTCAGCGGCGATGCGGCGCGCGAATTTCGCCAGAACCACGGTGCATTCTTTTCGGGCGCGCTGGCCCTGACGCTCAACGCCGGTGCATACATCTCCGAGATCTTGCGCGCAGGCATCCAGAGCATCCACGGCGGGCAGACCCAGGCGGCCTACAGCATCGGCCTCACGCACCGGCAGGCGATGCGCCATGTGGTGTTGCCGCAGGCCTTCCGCCGCATGGTGCCCGCGCTCGTGAACGAGTTCGTCACGCTGGTGAAGGACTCGTCGCTCGTCTCCGCCATCGGCCTGGCCGAGCTTGCGCTCGCGGCACGCACGGTGGCAGGCGCCTATTCGCGCTACTGGGAGCCCTACCTTTTCATTTCGGCCATCTACTTGGTGTTGACCCTGATGTTGTCCGCCCTGGCCAAGCGGCTCGAAGCACCGGCACACCTGCGCGGACGCTGATCCTGCGGCGCGCACGCAACATGCTTTGCTGAATCCGACGCCACCGCGTTGACCCTTCGCTAGCATCAACCCCGCTCTCACACCGTCGAGGAGGACACCCGTGTCTAAGAAGAAGTTCGTATCTCGCAAGAAGCTCTTTGGCCCGGCCGTGTTGTCGGGGCTCGCCTGCCTTGCTGCTGCGCCCGTGCATGCGCAGCAGGCTGCGACTGCACCGTCGGAGGCGGCCTCGGCGCCAGCCAAGGCAGTGACTTTGGACCAAGTGGTGGTGACGTCGCAGAAGCGCCGTGAAGACATCCGAAAGGTGCCATTGAGCGTCTCGGTGATCTCCGGCGACAACATGCAGGCAAACCAGATCACCGATGTGCAGGACATCTCGCGGTCCATCCCGAACGTGTCCTTCACCAACGCAGGCGGCGGCTCCGGTTTGTCCACTCTCCAGATTCGCGGCATCAGCTCGCAGGCCGGCTCCGCCACGGTGGCGGTGTACCTGGACGACGTGTCGCTGACGACTCGCAATCTGTACAGCCAAGGTACGGCCGAACCCAGGTTCTTCGACATTGAACGTGTCGAGATCCTTCGTGGACCGCAAGGCACCCTGTACGGTGCAAGCTCGCTCGGAGGAACCATTCGCTTCATCAGCAAGCAGCCGGATGCGAAGCAGTTTGGCGGCAGCGCGTCGGCCACCGTGTCCAGCACCGCGCACGGGGGGACCAACCACGAAGTCCAGGGCGTGCTCAATGTTCCCTTGGTGAAAGACAGCGTCGCCTTGCGCCTGGGTGTGCAATCAGGTCACGCCAGCGGCTTCGTCGATCAAGTCGACCCGGCTACCCTTCAGGTGATCGACAAGGGCATCAACAGCCAGGATTGGAACGTGCTCAAGGGTGCGGTCAAGTTCAAGCTGAACGACGCGTGGACCATCACGCCATCGCTGTTCGCCCAGCGCTACAAGAGCAACGACATCGATGCAACCTACCTCGCAGTCGGCGACTACCAGCCGGTCAACAAGAATGTGCCGCTGCAGATTTTCCAGACCAGCAAGATCGTGCGCGAACCGGGCAAGGATTCGCTGACTGTCCCGACGCTCACCGTCAACGGCGATGTCGGCGTCGGTGATCTGACCGGCATCTTGAGCAGCTACAAGCGGCGCTTCGATCGTGTCCAAGATGGCACGAGCATCAACTCGGTCTACATCGGCTCGGTCGTCACCGACACGGCACTGGGCACCATCGTGGGCGCCTTGCCTTCTGCGGTGCAACTGCAAAACAAGATCGACCAGACCTCGCTGGAACTTCGTCTGCAGTCGAAGGACTATGACGCGAGCCGCGGCCCCTTCACCTGGATCGCAGGCTTTTACTCGGCCAAGACGAAGACGGAGGTCTTCGACAACGAACCCGTGTTCGGCATCAATGCAGCATTCGCCGCAGCCGGCAAGGACATCAACGATCCGGCGGAACTGGCCGACACCTTCCCGGGCGCATTCACCGGAGACAGCTCCTACTACAGCGCCCGCCACTACAACGACAAGCAGAACTCGGTCTTCGGCGAGCTCTCGTACCACGTCAACCCGGAACTGACCGGCACCTTCGGGCTGCGTGTCCTCAAGGCGTCACAACACTTCACCCGTGAAGGTGACTTCTACTACGCCGGCGGGCCTTCGTCGGCGGTCATCGATAGCAGTGCCAATGCTGTCACTCCACGCTTCGCGGTCAACTGGGACATGAATCCCGACACCTCGCTGTTCGCCAACGTGGCCAAGGGCTTCCGGCTCGGGGGAGCGAATCGTCCGATTCCTGCGTCTGCGCTGGTACTCCAAGACATCAAGGACATCGGCTTGTCGGGTTCACCGCCGGCAAGCTTCGAACCAGACACGCTCTGGAGCTATGAGGTGGGCAGTAAGTCGCGCATGCTCGACAACCGGCTGTCCCTGAACGTGTCGGCGTTCTATACGAAGTGGAAAAACATCCAGCAGGA
Organism: uncultured Comamonadaceae bacterium; assembly: GCA_966211955.1. Lineage (GTDB taxonomy): Bacteria > Pseudomonadota > Gammaproteobacteria > Burkholderiales > Burkholderiaceae_C > Albitalea. The sequence continues at coordinate 119,598 of CBIHOF010000008.1, forward strand.
CGTGACCTTGCCGGCGTCCGGCTTCGACTTCGAGACCAACGTCGGACGTGCCACCACCTATGGCCTCGAGTTCGAGGCCAAGCTTCGCGCCTCTGAGTCACTGACCCTGGACGCAGCGCTTGGTCTGGTCCACGCCACGTTCGCCGAGGACACTCCCGCGCTCGGAACCGATCCGGACACAGGCGAACTGCACGTCAAGAAGGGCGACCGCATCCAGGGCGCGCCGAACTACAACCTCGCCCTGGGCTTCGAGTACCGCTTTCATCCGACGTCGCTCGGCGACGCGTTCGTTCGTGCCAGTGGCAAGTGGACAGGCGCGAGCCGCGGTAGCCTGATCAAGGGTGACCCGGACTACGATCGGCCCGCCTACTTCACTGCTGACGCCAGTGCCGGAATGACTTTCGATCATTGGGAGTTCACGCTGTTCGCGAAGAATCTCACCAATGTGAAGAAGCAGATCCAACACCCGTCCGTCCAGGGCGTGAGCGAGGCGTACTACCTGCGTCCGCGCACGATCGGCCTGACCGCGTCCTACGAGTTCTTCTGATCTCGCCGCACAACGCAAACGGGCCGCGCCTTCTCGGGTGCGGCCCGTTTTTCATTCAGCGACTCATCCGCCGACGAAGTAGCGCTTCAACCCGGCGAGGATCATCTCCACCGCAATGGCCGTCAGCACGAGGCCCATCAGCTTTTCCAGCGCGGACACGACCGAGTCGCCGAGCAGGCGGCGGATGCGGTCGCACAACAACAACACCGCACCCGACACCAGCATTGCGCTCACGAGCGCCCCCACCCACTGCAGCATGCGCTCGGGCTGGCGCGAGGCCAGCAGCAGCACCGTGGCCATCGCCGACGGGCCGGCCAGCAGCGGCACCGCGAGCGGAAAGATCATCGGCTCGCGGCCATCGGGCGTGCCGTAGACACCACCCTCGTGGCTGAAGATCATGCGGATCGCGACCATCAGCAGGATCACGCCGCCGGCGACTTCCAGCGAGCGCTCAGACAGGTGCATCACTCGCAAAAAGCCGTCCCCGAGGAACATGAAGGCAAGCAGCACGCAGAAGGCGATGGTCACCTCGCGCACCGCGACCAGCTTGCGGCGCTCCTTCGAGACGGTGCGCATGATCGGGATGAAGACCGGCAGGCTGCCCAGCGGGTCGAGCACCAGCAGCAACAGGATGAACGCCGAGAGGAAGGTGTGGTCCATGGGGGTTGGATGCGGCGCTCAGTCGCCCATCACGATGCCTTCGCGGCGCGGGTCGGCCCCACCGAACCAGTGCCATTGGCCGTCCTGCGTCACGCGCTGAATACCCTGCAGTCCACTCGTCTGATCGATCAGCTTGACCTCGTGCCCGCGAGCCTTGAGCGCATCGACGAGCGCCTGCGATGCACGCCCCTCCTCCAACTCCGTCGGCCCGTTGCGCGAGCCGAAGTTGGGCAAGGAGATGGCCTGCTGCACGTCGAGCTTCCAGTCGAGGGTCGCGAAGAGCACCTTGGCGGTGTAGTTGATGATGGCCGAGCCGCCGGGCGAGCCGACGCTCATCACGAGCTTGCCGTCGTCGCGGTTGAACACCAGCATCGGCGACATCGAAGAGCGCGGGCGCTTGCCGCCTTCGACGCGGTTGGCCACCGGCCGGCCGTCTTCGCTGGGCACGAAGGAGAAATCGGTCAGCTCGTTGTTGAGCATGAAGCCATGCACCATCAACTGCGAGCCGAAGACGTTCTCGATCGTCGTCGTCATCGCAATCGCGTGCCCGTCGCCGTCCACCACCGAGATGTGGGACGTGCAGGCCAACTCAGGGCTGCGGTCATCGGCCATCGCGACCGTGGGCGCGAGCGGGTTGCCGGGCTGCGCGCGGCCCATGCTGCGCTCGGTGATGAGCTTGTTGCGGTCCCACAGGTAGGCGGGGTTCAGCAGCGCGTTGGCGTTGCCGCCGGGCAGCGGCACGAAGTCGGGGTCGGCAACGAAGCGGGCGCGGTCGGCATAGGCCAGGCGATCGGCCTCGGTGATGAGGTGCACCGCCTCGGCATCGGGCTCGAGGCCGAAGCTTTGCTTCGTGGGCTTCAACGCCTCGATGTCGCGCGCGGCCATCATGCCCATGATCTGCGCCAGCGCGAGCGGGCCGGACGACGGCGGCGGCATGCCGCACAGCCGCCACTGCCTGTAGTCGAAGCACAGCGGTGCGCGCTCCTTGGCGCGATAGCCGGCAAGGTCAGCCTCGCTCAGCAGGCCGGCGTTGGTCGGGTGGCTGCGCACCTTGGCGACGATGTCGTGCGCCAAGGGCCCCTCGTAGAAGGCAGCCACCCCGCGCTCGGCGACGTCGCGCAGCACCGCCGCATATTCCGGATTGCGCAGCACGGTGCCGATGGCCTTGGGCGTGCCGTCGGCCTGCAGGAAGTAGGCCGCGGCTGCCGGGTCATTTCGCAGGGTGCGCGAGTCGTCGGCCTTGAGCTGCGAATACAGCCGCGGGCTCAATGCGAAGCCGCCTTCGGCCAGCTTGATGGCCGGCTGGAACAGCGCCTTCCACGGCAGCTTGCCGTACTGCTTGTGGGCCAGTTTCAGCGCCCGCAGCGCGCCGGGCGTGCCCACCGATCGGCCGCCCACCACGCCTTCCAGGAAGGACATCGGCTTGCCGTCTTTCATGAAGAGATCGGGCGTCGCCGCGGCAGGCGCGGTCTCGCGGCCGTCGTAGGCCTTCACGGTCTTGCCGTCGTAGTGGACGAGGAACAGCCCGCCGCCAATGCCCGAGGACTGCGGCTCGACCAGCCCCAGCACCATCTGCACCGCGATGGCCGCGTCGATGGCGGAGCCGCCCGCCTTCAGCACCTGGTAGCCGGCGTCGGTGGCCAGCGGGTTGGCAGCCGCCACCATGAAATGCTTGGCCGACCAGCCGGGCTTTTCGGTGAAGCCGCTGGCGGTCTCGGGCGCGCGCAAGGCGGCGTCCGGCACGTGATAGTCGAGTGCGCCGCCGGACGCCGCTGGCTGCTGCGATTGCTGCGTCTGCGGCGCCGCGCAGGCGCCGAGCAAGGCGGCGGCGGCGATGATCAGGAGCCGATGTCGTACCGCGTTCATGGCGTCTCCAGTCTGAATGTCGGCCCGACGCGTGCCCGGTCACTGCGTCGGTGCTACGGGCGGCGCGACCATGTGCATCACGCGCTGCGGATATGGAATCTCGATGCCTTCGGCGTTGAGCACGTCGAGCACCGCAAGGTTGACTTCGGACTTCACGGCGCCCTGCCCGTTCTCGGGGTCGCCGATCCAGAAGTGCATATTCAGGTCCATGCCGTCGGCACCGAAGGCCGCCAGCTGCACCGAGGGCCCCGGGTCTTCGAGCACGCGCGGCACGCGGCGGATGGCGGCTTCGACCTTGGGCTGCAGGGCGCGCACGTCGGTGCCATAGGCCACCTGCACGGTGCTCGTGATCAGCACGCGCGGGTCGGCAAGCGACGAGTTCTCGACGCGCTGCGTGATGAGGATCTCGTTGGGCACGATGGATTCGCGCCCGCCCAGCGAGCGGATCACCGTGTAGCGCGTGCGGATGTCGGTGATGCGGCCCTCGAAGTTGTCCACCTTCACCATGTCGCCGATGCGCAAGCTGCGCTCGGCCAGGATGACGAAGCCGCTCACGTAGTTGGCGGCGATTTTCTGAAGGCCGAAGCCCAGGCCCACGCCCACGGCGCCGCCCAGCACGCTCAGTGCAGTGAGGTCGATGCCCGCCGCAGACATGGCGAACAGCAGGCCGATGAACAGCAGCAAGGCCCGCACGAGGTTGGCGGCGATCTTGCGCAGCGACAGGTTGGTGGCGACCGCCCCCTTGATGAGCTGCGCCTCGATGGCCGCCGACACCCACAAGGCCAGCACCAGCACCACGACGGCCGACAGCGAGCCCTCCACCACGTTGCGCAGCGAGATGCGCGCACTGCCCAGCTTCCAGGCGATGCCGTCCAGCTCTTCCATCACGACCGGCAGCACACCCGTCACCCACAGCACCACGCCGATCCACGCGAGCCACGACACCGTGCGCTCGATGGCGCGCATGGCCCGCGAGGTGGGGAACGCCGCCGTCAACACCCGAACCGTGAGCCGGATGACGACCAGCGACGTGAGGACCGGAATGGCGAGCTTGAACACCGCCATCGGCACACCCAGGCTCGGCAGCATGCCGCGCGCGATGAAGGCAAGGATCAGCGCGAGGATGGGAAAGAGAACGCCGTCGATGATGCGGCGCCCGAAGAGGATGGACGCCGGCTTGGCCTGCGTGCCGCGCAAGAGCCGCACCGCTGCCCAGGCGATGACGAGGCAGGCGCCGACGAGCGCAAGCTCGGTCAGGGCGGTGGGCTGGAGGAGCGAGTCGGCGAGTTCGCGCAGTTCGGTGCTGGTGAGGGGACGGGACATTGTTGTTGTTCGTGGTGGCCGGGTTCGTTGTCTTGGGGCGAGTCAGTCGCAGGGGATCAATCCAGTTCGGCCAGGACCTTCAGGTGCGCCGCCACGCTGCGCGCGAGCGCACTCAACGCATACCCGCCCTCCAGGCAGGACACGATGCGCCCTTGCGCATGCCGGTCGGCCACGTCCTTGATGCGCCGCGTGATCCATTGGTAATCCGCCTCGACGAGTCCGAGCTGGCCGAGCTCGTCCTCCCGGTGTGCGTCGAAGCCGGCCGAGAAGAACACCATCTGCGGCTTGAACTCCTCGAGCCGCGGCATCCACATCGCCTCGATCATCTCGCGCACCTCGCCGCCTTTCGTGTACGGCGGGATGGGCACGTTGACCATGTTCGTGCCCTTGGGCACGCTGCCGGAGTACGGGTAGAGCGGGTGCTGGAAGATGCTGACCATCAGCACGCGCTCGTCGCCCGCGATGATGTCTTCGGTGCCGTTGCCGTGGTGCACGTCGAAGTCGACGATGGCCACGCGCTTGAGGCCGCGCACGTCCAGCGCATGGCGCGCGGCGATGGCCACGTTGTTGAAGAAGCAGAAGCCCATGGCCTGGTCGCGCGTGGCGTGGTGGCCGGGCGGGCGCACGGAGCAAAAGGCGTTGCTCACCTGGCCGTCGATCACGGCATCGGTGGCCGCCACGGCCGCGCCGGCCGCGCGCAGCACGGCCTGCCAGGTGGCCGGGCAGGCCATGGTGTCCGGGTCCAGCGCGCGCATCTGGCCGCTCTCGCTCACCTGCTCGAGCAAGTCCTTCAGTTCGGCGACGTAGCCGCTGCTGTGGGCCAGGTGCGCCTCGCGCAGGTCGACCTCGGGCGCATCGCGCATGTCCAGCGCAATGTCCAGCCCGATGGAGCGCAGGTGGTCGGTGATCGCGTCCAGCCGTTCGGGACACTCGGGATGACCGTGCCCCATCTGGTGAAGCCGGCAATCAGGGTGCGAGTAGAAGGCAGTGGACATCGGCGTGCGCGCAGGGGAAATACTGACCGGCGAAGCGGTGAGCGACCACGGGGATTTGGGTTATGGTGAGCCGCATGCCTACACCGCTTGCCGCTCAACTCACCCGCCTGATCGACCAGATTAGCACGATCATCGTCGGCAAACGACCGCAGATCGAGGACTGCGTGGCCTGCCTGCTGGCCGGCGGCCACCTGCTCATCGAGGACGTTCCCGGCGTCGGAAAAACCACGTTGGCGCATGCGCTGGCGGTGTCGCTGGGCCTGCGCTTCTCGCGCGTGCAGTTCACCGCCGACCTGATGCCGTCCGACCTGATCGGCGTGAGCATCTACGAGCGCAGCAAGGAGACCTTCGTCTTCCACGCGGGCCCGGTGTTCGCGCAGGTGCTTCTGGCCGACGAGATCAACCGCGCCGGCCCCAAGACGCAGAGCGCGCTGCTCGAGGCGATGGAAGAACAGCAGGTCACGGTCGAGGGCGAGACACGCGCCCTGCCCCGGCCCTTCTTCGTCATCGCCACCCAGAACCCGACCGACCAGCTCGGCACCTACCCGCTGCCCGAGTCGCAGCTGGACCGCTTCCTGATGTGCATCACGCTCGGCTACCCCGACCGCGCGAGCGAGCGTGCTTTGCTCTCGGGGCAGGACCGGCGCGAAGCCATCCATGCACTCGGCACCGTGATGACACCCGAGGAACTGGTGGCGGCGCAGAAGGCGGTGATCGCCATCCACGCGTCCGATGCGCTGCTCGACTATCTGCAGACGGTGATTGCGGCGACCCGTTCCGGCGCCTGGTTCGTCGAAGGCCTGAGCCCCCGCGCGGGCATCGCCATCCTGCGTGCGGCGAAGGCGCGGGCACTGCTGGATGAGCGGGACTACGTCGCCCCCGACGACGTGCAGGCCATCCTCGCCCAGACGGCCGCACACCGCCTGGTGCCTGTCGCCGGTGCCGGCCGGGGCCGCGTCGAACAAGTGCGCGCGATGGTCGAGGCCATCGGTCTCCCATGAAGCAAGCCGCCAGGTATTCCTCCCTCGCCGCTCCTCTGGGGAGAGGGCCGGGGTGAGGGGCGACGGCCTCCGCCAAGACCAACCATGTCAGCCACCCTCCCCACCCCCACAGGCTTCATCACCTCCCGCTTCCGCGCCTGGTGGCAAGCGCGCTTGCGCAAGACCGACACCGTCCTGCTCACCCAGCGCAACATCTACATCCTGCCGACCAAGGCCGGGCTGCTCTTCGCGGGCACGCTGCTCACGCTGCTGGTGGCGTCCATCAACTACCAGCTCAACCTCGGCTACGTGCTGACCTTCCTGCTCGCGGGCAGCGGCATCGTGTCCATGCAACTCACGCACAACACGCTGCGCGGGCTCACCTTGCACTTGAAGCCCATGGCCCCCGTGTTCGCGGGCGATGCCGCGGGCATGGAAATCGTGCTCTCCAGCCCCTCGGGCGCGCGGCATGGCATCGGGCTGCGCATCGAATCGGCGGACGTGTCCACGCTGACCTGGGTGGACGTGCCCGGCGGCGCGCAGGCGACGGCGCATGTGAGCTTCGTGCCCGCCTCGCGTGGGCGGCATGAGCTGCCCACGCTGAGCGCGGAGACACGCTTTCCGCTCGGCTTCTTCCGCGCCTGGACGGTGTGGCGGCCGGCAGCGCAGGTGCTCGTGTACCCCAAGCCCGAACGGCCGGCCGCGCCCATGCCTTCGGCCCGCGCCACGCCTGGCGGCCCCGCGCAATCGCGCCGCACGCAAGGCGCCGAGGTGGAAGGCGTGCGCGCCTATCAACGCGGCGACCCGCTCAAGCTGGTCTTCTGGAAGAAGGCAGCGAAAGCGCTCGAAGCCGGCGGCGACCTCGTGAGCCGCGACACCAGCGCATCCGCCCAGCACGAGCTGTGGCTCGATTGGCAGGCCTGCGGCACGCTGCCGCCCGAAGACCGGCTCTCGCGCCTCGCGGCCTGGGTGGTCACCGCGGACCGCGCCGGCGTCAACTACGGCCTCAAGCTGCCGGGCGTGGATGTGCCGCGCGACCACGGCGAGGCACACCGCCGCACCTGCCTGGAGGCGCTCGCGCTGTGGAACTGAGCCTCGTCCAGCGCTTCCACCGCCTGCCGCGCGAGGCGCGCGACACGCTGTTCCTGCTGGGCGTGATCGCCTGGACGGTGCTGCCTCACCTGCCCCACCTGCCCCTGTGGTGCGTGGCGCTGACGGCGGTGATGCTGGCCTGGCGCACGCAGCTCGCACTGGCCAACGCACCACTGCCGAGCAAGTGGTGGCTGGTCGCATTGCTGATCGTGTCCGCCGGGCTCACGCTGTGGACCTTCCGCACCCTGCTCGGCAAGGAGCCGGGCGTGACCATGGCAGTCGTGCTCATGGCGCTGAAGACGCTGGAGCTGCGCGCGCGGCGCGACGCCTTCGTCGTGTTCTTCCTCGGCTTCTTCATCATCCTCACGCACTTCCTCTACTCGCAGTCGCTGGGCGTGGCGGCGATGATGCTGGTGTCCGTCTGGGGCCTGCTGACGGCACTCGTGCTCGCGCACATGCCGGTGGGCCAGCCGGCGCTGCGCACGGCGGGCACGCTGGCTTTGCGCACCGCCCTCTTCGGCGCGCCCATCATGGCGCTGCTCTTCGTGCTGTTCCCGCGCATCGGGCCCCTGTGGGGCGTGCCCAACGACGGCGCGCCCACCACCGGCTTGTCCAACAGCATGCACATGGGCTCGGTGGCGGAGATCGCGCAAGACGACAGCGTCGCGATGCGCGTGCGCTTTCTTGGCCGCGTGCCGCCGCCCGAGGCCATGTACTTCCGCGGGCCGGTGCTCACCACCTTCGACGGCCACGAGTGGCGGCCTCTGCCCATCCAGCGGGCGTCCGCGCAGTTCGACCTGCGCACCCGCGGCGAGCCCGTGCGCTACGAGATGACCCTGGAGCCGCAACGCCTGGCCGTGCTGCCGCTGCTGGAGGCGACCACCCAGCCGCCGTTGGTGGAGGGCTACCGCGTCTTCGCGCGCGACGACCTGCAATGGCTCACCGATCGCCCGGTGTTCGAGCGCCTGCGCTTCGAGGCCCAGGCCAACATCGATTTCCGGCACGGGCTCACCGCCTCGCGCGCCATGCTGCGCGAATCGCTAGAGCTGCCGGTCGGCAACAGCCCGCGCACCATCGAATGGGCGCAGCAACTGCGGCAGGACCCTCGCTACGCGCGCGCCGATGCGCGCACCCTGGCGCTGACGGTGCTCGGCCACATCCGCACTGCCGGCTACAGCTACACGCTCGCGCCGGGCACCTATGGCGAGCTCAACGCCGACGCCGCCATCGACGAGTTCTGGCTCGATCGCAAGCTTGGCTTCTGCGAGCACTTCGCCGCCACTTTCGTGGTGGTGATGCGCGCCATGGGCGTGCCTGCGCGCGTGGTCACGGGCTACCAGGGCACCGATCCCGCGCCCATCGACGGCTACTACATCGTGCGGCAGAGCTATGCTCATGCCTGGGCCGAGTACTGGCTGGAAGGCTCAGGCTGGGTGCGCGCCGACCCGACCGCCGCCGTCGCGCCCGACCGCGTGCTGCGCAGCCGCAATCTGGTGCGGCCGCAGGGCCTGGTGGCCGGGGCGATCGGCAACGTCAACCCTGCCCTGCTCGCGCAGATGCGCGATGCGTGGGAAGCCGTGAACAACCGCTGGAACCAGTGGGTGCTGAACTATTCGCGCGGGCAACAGCTGGACTTGTTGAAGAACCTTGGCTTCAGTTCACCAAGCTGGGAAGACTTGTCGCTGCTGCTCATTGCTGCGTTGAGCTCGATGGCGCTGGCCGGCGCCGCCTGGGCCTGGTGGGACCGGCACCGCATCGACCCATGGACCCGGCAGATGGACAGCATCCGCCGCTCCCTGCGTTCATTGCAGGTCGAGGCGCCGATGCATGAACCACCGCGCACCCTGGCGCAGCGCGTGCGCGCACAGCTGGGCGATGCGGCGCGCGGACTCGTGGAGGTGCTGCACGCCATCGACCACCAGCGCTACGGCCGCAACGCGCAGCGCAAGCCCGACACCACACTCACGCGTCAGTTCGTGAGACATGCCCGACAGCTTCGACGGAACCGATGACGCTTCACGCTATCCATTCACGCATGCGATTCAAGCCTGCCTCGACACCGCTCTCGCGCCCGCGCCGCGCCTCGCGAACGCCTCGTCCAGCCCGGGCGTGGACATCGTTCGCCGCCGCTGCACTCGCACTCGCCATGGGGATGATGGCGAGCTCGACGGACGCCAAGCCCAGGCCACGCAAGCACGCCAAGGTCGCGCCCGACAAGGCGCCCGACGTCGTCATCTACGGCTCGCGCGAAGACGTGATGCGCTTCGCCGCCGACGTGGCGCAACGCCGCGAGCTCGATGCCGACGCGACCAGGGCCGCGCTCGCGCAATCGAAGTTCATCCCGAGCGTGGCGAAATACATCATGCCGCCGCCGGCAGGCACCGCGAAGAACTGGACGGCCTACCGTGCCCGCTTCATCGAGCCGGTGCGGCTGAAGGCCGGCGCCGCCTTCTGGGCCACCAACGACGCCTGGCTGCGGCTGGCTGAAGAGCGCTATGGCGTGCCGCCGGAAATCGTCGTGGGCATCGTTGGCGTGGAAACCATCTACGGCCAGCAGATGGGCGGTTTCCGCATCATCGATGCGCTCGCCACGCTGAGCTTCGACTTCCCCACCGGCCGCCGCGACCGCAGCGCCTTCTTCCGCGAAGAGCTCGAGAACTACCTCGTGCTGTGCAAGCAGCAGGGCGTGGACCCGCTCTCGTGGCGCGGCAGCTACGCCGGCGCGATCGGCATGCCGCAGTTCATGCCGTCCAGCATCCTGCAGCACGCGGTGGACTTCGACGGCGATGGCCACATCGACCTGCACAACAGCGCAGCCGACGTGATCGGCAGCGTGGCCAACTTCCTGGCCAGGCACGGCTGGCAGCGCGGCCTGCCCACGCGCTTCGATGTGGACGTGCCGGTGGACACGAGCGAACGCGCCTTGCTCCTGGCGCCCGACATCCTGCCGAGCTTCAGTGCGCTGGAGTTTTCGCAGCATGGGGCGGTGCTCGATGAGGCCGGCAAGGCATATGCGGGGAAGCTGGCATTGATCGAACTGCAGAACGGCGATGCCGCGCCGAGCTACGTGGCGGGGACGGAGAACTTCTATGCGATCACGCGCTACAACTGGTCGAGTTATTACGCGATGGCGGTGATGGCGCTGGGGGAAACGGTGAAGCGGCAAAGGCCGTTGTCGGTGTCGAGCGTGCCGCCGCCGGTGCCTTCGAGTGCTGCATCGATTCCGGCAATTGTTGCGCCAAGTCCGACAGCGCCGGTTGCACCCGCGCCGAGTGCCTCGATGCCAGGCACCGCCGTCCTCGCAGTGCCACCGGCGGCTTCAGCGGCCTCCGCGCCCGTTCCATCGGAAGCAGCCATGCCACCGGCCGAGCCTGCGTCCGCCCCGGCCGCGGCCCCTGGGTCGTTGACGAGCGCCCATGAGGCGTGTGGTCCCACGTGCGGACATCACTTCGCGTAGATCACCTTCCCTCCACGCACCACGCACTTCACCGCGGCGAAACGCTTCACGTCTTGCGCGGGATCGGCCTCCAGCACCACCAGGTCCGCATCCAGCCCCGGCGCGATGCGCCCGCGCCGCCCGGTTTCGTTCCAGCGCGCGGCGGGCACGGTGGTGAGCGAGGCGAGGATCTCCATCGCACTCATGCCCGCCTTTCCCATCAGTTCGTATTCCTCGGTCGGGTCCATGTCGGTCATGTAGTCGACGTCGGTGCCGAAAAGCACCTTGCCGCCGGCGGCAGCGAACTTGCCGAACTCCTGCACGCTCTCGTTCACGATGCGCTCCGCGATGTCCTTGGGCACCTGCTCTTTGTCCAGCTCGTAGCGCAGCAGCTTGAGCGTCGGGATCATCGAGACGCCCTCGGCGCGCAACTGGTCCATCAATGGCTTCGGCCACGGCGCGGGCACGCCCAGCGGCGGGTGCGCGAGGATGTCCACGTGCGCCTGCAGCGCGGCCCGCACGCCGTCGATGTCGGTGGGGTGCGCGAAGGCCAGCTTTTTGCGCCGGTGTGTTTCGTCCACCGCCGCGGCAGCGATCTCCGGCTTCATCTGCTTGACGCGGCCGCGGCCCTGCGGCGTGACGATGAACAGCTTGGTCGCATCGGCACCGGCGTCCAGGTTCTGCCGCACGACGGCCAGCGCCGCGTCCACCGAGTCAGGCTGTGGCAGCCTGTCGCGGAACGCAGGGTCGAGGTGATCGAGGTAGATGGGCAGGCCATCGTGCGGAAAGAGCGGCCAGCCGGCCGTGAGGATGCGAGGGCCCTTGAGCTCGCCCTTGTTCACGCGAGTGCGTATGGCCAGCGTGTTGTCGCGGTCGGAGGCGATGTCGAAGGCGGTGGTGAAGCCCCAGCGCGTCAACAGCGCGGTCAGGCCTTGTTCCAGCTCCGCCGCGGGTTTCGTGCGCGCGTTGGTGAAGGCGCTGCCGTTGAGGTGGACGTGGCTGTTCTGGAAGCCCGCGAGGATCACGCCGCCGTCGCATTGGGCGGCCAAGGGCGGCGTGGCTTCGGCGTCTTTGTCGACGGGACCGACGGAGGTGATCCTGGCTTCGCGGATCAGGACCGTGCCGTTGACGATTGGTGTGGCGTCGGGCGCGGTGTAGATGGTGGCTGCGCGCAAGGCCTGGACCGCCGGCTCCGCGGCACCGGCCGGCGGCGATGCCAGCGTGAGCATCGACAGGCAGGCCGCTACGCTCGACGCAGTTCGACGGATCATCGGACGACTCCTGAGTGGGCGTGAGTTATACACCGCAGGTTGGAGCGAGCTGTCCGAGAGCGACGACGCTCAGGGCGGCAGGTGAATGCGCTCCTTGACGTGCTCGGCATGGCCCATGACGACCACACCCGCGAAACCCTCAGCCCAACTCGCTCGGCTGCACGCCCAGGGACGCGCAGTGCCGGCGGTAGTCCGCAATGCGGTCGGCGGTGGTGATCCGCTGAAGCACGCTGTGGTGCGGCCCGAGGTATTCGACGCTGCCCTTGACGACCACATGCACCAGAAGCTCCTCGCTTCCGATGGCTTCCCACCAGTCCACGTTGCCGGTCGGCTCGTAGACGTAGTCTCCGGCGCGCACCACGCGTCCGTCGTTGAGGCGGCGCTCACCCGCCAGGTTCAGGGCGTGGACCTCGCCGCTGTGCCGGTGCAGGCCCAGGCGGACTCCCGGCTTGAGGCGCATCAGCTCGACCCACCCTGAGTTGTCCGGCAGGAACTGCAGCGGCAGGGACCACTTGCCTTCGCCTTCCGGAATCCAGGCATCCAATGCGGCACGACGCAAGGCCGCGGCGACAACGAGGTTCGCGAGTTCCATGGCGGCTCCTCTCATTGATCCGGGTGCTGATGACGGTACTCCTGCGTCCTGCCGCCGAAACCGTAGGCGGTGGCGCGCACGTCCTGCACATACACGTAGCTTTCGTGGTGCAGGTCCCCCAGGATGGCGGCAAAGGCCTCGAAGGCTTCGGCCACATAGCGGGCCTTCTCGGCCTTGGTGTTGGTTTCGTCGACCACCTTGACATCGAAGTAGAAGCTGGCCTGCTTCAGGTCCGCCAAGGACTTCCCTGCGATGAACCAGTCGCGTGGGTCGACATAGTCGATCACCACCGCGGTGAGGTCGCGCCGCTTGCCGAGCACGCGGCTGGTGAGTTCCAGCAGCGTCTCGGTGATGCGTGCGGAGAGCTCAGGGCTGCGTTGTGCCGAGACTTTGACGTTGAGGATGGGCATGGCGTCTTCCGTTCGTTGATGGGGTGGGATGACTGTAGAAAGAGCGGCCTCAACCGGAAACCCTGCGGCCCCACAATCGGTTTTGCGCGGCACGCAAAGGCAATCCCCATGAAGTTCCCCATGAAACACTTCTTGCCCGATCCGTCGGACCTGCGTTGGCTGGTTCGCTCGCTCGACCTGGGCTCCTTCTCGGCAGCGGCCCGGGAGCTGGATGTGGCGGTGTCCGTCGTCACGCGCGGTGTGGACCGCCTGGAGGCGGGCTACGGCATCACGCTGCTGCGCCGCTCCACGCATGGCCTGTCGGCGACGCCCGAAGGCGCGGAGCTGGCGCAAGAAGCACGCGAGCTGCTTGCGCGGCTCGAAGACATGTCGGCCTCATTCGCCAAGCAGCACCAACGCGTGGCGGGCACCGTGCGCCTCGCGTCGAGCCAGGAGATCTGCGAGGAGCTGATCGTGCCGAACCTGGCCATGCTGCGCGCGCGGCACCCTGCATTGCGCATCGAGCTGGTGGCTGAGGATCGGGTGGCCGACCTGGTCACCGATGGCATCGACGTGGCCCTTCGCACGACCGTGGGCAACAGCGAAGCCGTCGTCGCCCGCAAGCTGGGTTCGTTCGAGCGGCGCCTGTATGCCTCACCCGACTACTTGCGACAGCATGGCGAGCCGGCCGAGCCCCATGAGCTGCACCAGCATCAGACCATCACCCACACCGCGCAAGGACCTGCAGTGAGCTGGGCGTTTCGCAAGGGAGGGCGCATGGTGGAGGTCAGCATCAGGGCCCAGCTGGCGGCCAACACCTCGGCCCTGGTGCATCACGCACTGGTGGCCGGGGCCGGCATCGGGATGCTGTCGACCCCCTTGGCGGCGGCGGACGTGGCACGGGGTGAGCTGGTGGAAGTCCTGGCGCCATTTGCTTCGCGGGTGTCGCACACGATGTTCGCGGTTTCGTTGCCCAGCCGACGCAATGCCGCTCGCGTGCAGGCGGTGACGGAGTTTCTGCAGGAAGCTGCGCGCCATCAATGGTCATGGGCTGCTCGATGAGCGGGTACTCTCGACGTTGGGCCGACAGCTGAGGCCGGCCTTGGGATGGGATGAAGACAGGTCGCCGCGGAGGCCACCTGCCGAATCACATGTGAACCCGCACCGACGGGGAAGCGGCCGGATGGGAAACGGTGTGCCAGGAACAGGGACTGCACCCTTCAACCCGAGGTGATGACACCGTCATTCGACAGCCGCAGACTCGTTCTCCGTGCGCCGGTCAGGCTCCGTTGCACGGAGGATTTCGTTCAGTACGGAAGTGGCGTAATTCCCGGCACGCAGAGAGAACGTGAGCAGAAGTTGATTGGCTTGCGGCCATTCCCATGACATATCCATGGGGCTCGCCACCAGGGAGCGGCGCTCCTGATCCAGGCCGGCGTGTTCCATGCCGTCGCACAAGATGGCGTGACGTTCGGCCACTCCGTTTTCCAGGGCCTGCGCTTGATCGGTGGCGATCACACGGCCCCGTCCCCAGAGCGGTCCGGTGGGCCGGCCCGCCTCGTCCATCACGTCACCAGGCAGGGTCTTGCCCCAGAGTCCCTGCTGAATTCGCAGCGCCAGCACTTCATTGAAGATGAAGGATCGCACCGCCGACAGGTAGATGCCCTTCTTCTTCGGGTTGCGCACGCGGATCTCGCGCGCCAGCATGGCCCGGCCCTGTTCGACGTTGCCGCCGTCGTGGCCGAAACGCTGAGCGCCGAAGTAGTTGGGCACGCCATGTGACGCAACGGCCTGAAGATTGGCCTCGATGGCGTCGCGGTCGCCGGTCACGTCACGCAGCACGATGCGGAATCGGTTGCCATGCAGATCACCGGGGCGCAGCTTTTTCGCGTGACGGCTCTGGCTCAGTACGTTGAATTCCGGGTGCTGAAGCAGTGTCAGGTCGGGCGTCTCACCCTTGGGCAGATAGATGCTGAACCACTGGCGGGTGATGGCGTAGCGGTCCTTGAGGCCGGCATAGCCCACATCCCTTTCCTGCACGCTGGCGGCCTCGGCCAGCTGCTGGGCAACGAAGGCGGTGTTGGCACCGTTCTTTTCGATGTCCAGCCAGATGTGTTCTCCCTCACCGGAGGGCAGCTGCAGCGGCAGCTCGGTCACGATGAAATCCTCATTGAGGAGTTTCAGGGTGGCGCTGGCGCCGCTGGCCGGATAAGCGTTGGGCCACTGTGGCAAGGTCGTGTATTGAGCGTCGGTCATTGGCAGTCTGAGGGCACCAGCTGTAGATTGGGACAGGCTGTCTGGCCGACCAGGGGCAGTCTGGACCGTGATTCTCTCCCTGCCCGCATGCCTTGAAGGTGCGGCTCCAATGGAAACCGTTGCGCGCTACGACAGGCGGCTGCCGGGCGGTGACGTCAACTCAAGGACCCGGCCAGGAGCGGAAGTGCGTCGGGGCGTTGGCCAATGACTAAAGCCTCTGAGTCGTCACCTGCTCTGGCCGCCACATGCGGCTTGACGCCGGTTACTGGGTCATCCGACGTCGACGAGCTGCTGCGAAGCGTCAGGGCGCTGCATGAAATCTGACCGGCCTTCGCAGATCTTCTGAAATGGAGCGGAGATCGTTCCATGCGACGATCCCGGGCTTGGCGCCACCATCGAGCCACGTCGAGTTCGAAGCGGGCGTCTCGCACGGATGCCGTCGAATCGATGTCGGGCAAGACCTTTCTACTCAACACCCCCGCTCGAACGAGCGACCTGCCAACGCTGAGCGGTGAATGGTTCATCGTGGCGCAAGCGCGTGACCTGGTTCCCCTGCCCTGGCTTTGCCTGTTCGGCAGCGTCGACCTGGAGCCCTGCCAGCTCACGTTCATGGAGCCGGTCGAGGCCGATGGTGAGCAGCGCCACGTGCCGCGCAGGTTCTCGGTCCTCAACCCAACGGTGTCGGTCGACCAGGCCAGGATCAACCTCGTCAAGTCCCGACCGGTGTTCGCCCGCTTGGCGGGCGATGCGCAGGCCGGCGAGCGGCGCTGGCAGGAGGCCATGGAGGCCCTGGCCTCGATGAGGCTCGACTACCTCACGATCGACCCGACCAAGGCCTTGGTGATGGAAGACCTGCGCAGCGTCCCCGCGCTCTACGCCGCGGCCTTCTCGGACGGCCCTCAAGGCGACGAGGCCAGGCGCCGGATCGCCAGGCTCGACCCCGGCGTCGGCTTGGTCGCCGCCGTCGACGGGCTGGACGGCGGCTTCCTCAAGGCAGGCGAGCACCTGCGCCGCTCGCGTTCGCCCGAAGAGGCGCGCGAAATCCAGGCGCGCATCGCCACGCTCGAGCCGCCTCGCGTCACTCCAGCCAAGGTGGACGCGCCACGCGCACCTCCGACGCCGCCGAGTAGCGCCGGGTCGGATCCGCCCGCGAACTTCTGGGCCGACGAGGCGCTGCTGGCGCGCGGTCGGCGCGAGGTCGACGCTGTGGCCGGCGCATCGATGTTCACCGGCGCGCGGCGCTACTATCAGCTGAGCCTGACGAATCGCGCGAGCGGGCCGATCCGTGTGCGCACGTTCGCCGGCTTCGCGCGGACGAATGACGGCTACGAGCTGGCCACCACCGCCGCCCGCTGGTTCGATGACCAGACGTTCATCGCGTGGTACGGCGCCCCGGCAGATGGCTGGATCGCGCCCGGGCAGACGGTCAGCTACCTGGCGCAGAGCGCGACCGATCAGGAGGAAGCCTGGGCATACTGGTGCGAGGACGCCGGAGGCGAGCCGTTCATGGCGATGGCGAAAGTGGCGAAGTCCTTGACTGGTGGCCGGATGAAGGGCGCAGGTTGGGTGACCGGCCTCACGCGCGACGACGTACAGCCGATGTCGGAGCTGGGCCAGCGTGAGATGGACCGGCTCGTGGCGCAATTCCAGGAGATGACGCGCGAGAGCCAGGACCACATCTCCACGCTCGATTTGGCGGGCGTGCGTTGGCTCGACAAGGCCATCGACGAGATCCACGCGTCTGGCGACCGCAGCGAGTGGCCGTGGCTGATCCCGATGTTCGGCGCGTTCCTCGGCGAGGTCATTCGGCGCTGGGGCAACGGCGGCTGGCTGTTATACGGCGAGATTCCCTGCGTGCATTCCGGCGGCGTCGTCTTCCTGCCGTACCAGACGGTGGTGCGGCGGCTGGTGGAAGGCCGAGCCACGGATACCACGATGCTTGGCCTCGTGTTAGACGGCCACCCGACCGAGCTGAACGCGCCCATACGCAGCCAGATCCGCCCCTCGCCTGCTGACCCGACGATGTTGAGCGCGCTGGAAGGCCTTCGAGGCGTCCTTGCACAGCGGCGCGCGACGATGCATCCGCGCACGCTGGCCGGAATCTGCGGCCCGGCGCCGTCGTGGATGAAACCGCAGGATGCGTTGCGCGAGGCGGTCGATCGCCAAGCCTTGCTGCTGGCGGAAGGCACGATCGTGTGGGCTGCGGTGGTCCAGGCCAACCAGCAGTTGTTCGAGGCCGGCGCGAGTGATTGTCCGGCGCAGGTGATCTACAGCCGCGACACCGCGTTCGACGCCCGTCCTCAGGAACTGCGCGCCATCGCAGAGCGCATCTTCAAGCTGAAGGGCGCCAAGCCATCCGATCCGCGGGAAAAGGCGATCGCCGACAAGGTGACCAACGAGATGGATCGCACGATGGGCTGGCGCCTGCCCCTGGAGCTGACGGACCGACCGGTGTTCTCGGCCGCCGTCATGGTGTGGCGCCGGCACATCCCGGCGGGTGTCCTGTCGGCCGCGAGCTTCCCGGTGCTCGCGCATCCGGATACCCAGGCCGTGATGATCGTACCGGTCGAGTTCTGGCCGATCGAGCTCATTCAGCTCTGGAAGGCGGGCAAGCTTTAGAGAGACCGGCTGCGGCTGCCGGCCAGCAGCCGTCAACGTCCTCGGTGCGCCGCGGTCGTCGGCTCAGCGAGAAGCGCGAGCGCCGCCTGTTCTATCCGTGCAGGACGAGGGATTCCTCGGGGTACTGATCGCAGATGAAATCCACGAAGGCGCGAACCTTCGGTGCGGGCAGGCGCCTGGACGTGTGAAGGATCCACAGGGCGACCTCCGAGCCTGAGACCGTGCCCCACTGCACCAGCTCGCCGCGAGTCAGCTGGTTCCAGGCGATCGACTGCGGGATGAGCGCGGCGCCGGCGCCCGCGACCGCAGCGTCGCGAATCATCAGGAACGAAGAGAGCCTGAGTCTCGGGATGGGCTCCAGGACCAGGTTGCCTTCCCCGAGGTTCCACAGGGTGGGCTGGAAGCTGGCGGAGACGATGCTTTGCACCGGCCTCACCGCTCCCGGGCTGGGCATGGGCACCGAAGGCGCTGCGACCACGATGAGCCTGTCCTTTGCGAATCGCCGACCCACCAGGCCACTGTCGGTGCTCGGGTTGATTCGAATCGCGACGTCGAACTGCTCTTCGACGAGATCGACCATGCGGTCCTCTGCAACCGCCTCGACGGTGACCTCCGGGTAGGCCGCACAGAACTCCGCGCAGAGGCGCCCCATCGCGAGCTGCGAGAACAGCAATGGCGACGCGACGCGCAGGCGACCGCGCGGTGTCGCCACACCTTCGCGTGCAGCGGTCATGGCTTCGGTGACCTCCTGCAGGGGGCCCTCGGTCCGTGCGATGAGCGTCTCGCCGGCTTTGGTGAGCTTGAGCCCGCGGGCACTGCGCTCGATGAGTCGCACGCCGATTTGCTCTTCCAGCTCGGCGATGTGCCGCGACAGCGTTGCCTTCGACTTGCCGCTGGCGCGACTGGCCTTCCCGAGACCTCCGTGCGTCGCGACGAGCGTGAAGTTGCTGACGGCGTTCAAGTCCATGTTGTTCCAAATTTGAGCCAGTGCGTCTTGATTCTGGCGTCTTTGTTTTGTATTCGCAACAGCCTATCTTCTCGTCACCGCAACCGATACGAGGAAACCGAAATGACGACGCAACGTGCAGTACTGATTCGTGGCTATGGCGGCGCTGATGCCGCCGAGCTGAGTGCGATCGAAACGCCGAAGGCGGGCGAAGGGCAGGTGCTGGTCCGCGTCCGCGCCGCCGGCATCAACGGACTCGACTGGAAGGTCCGGGCGGGCTACGTCCGGGATGCGTTCCCGCTGCAGCTGCCCGCCGTGCTGGGCATCGAACTCGCCGGCGTGGTCGAGGCCGTCGGGCCGGGCGTCTCGCGCTTGAGCGTGGGGGACCGGGTGATGGGTCCCGTCGGCGGGCTCGGGGCCTATACCGATGTCGTCGCGGTCCCGGAGACCAACCTGTCCAAGACGCCCGACGCAGTGGACGATGTTCAGGCGGCCGCGATCCCCGTGGCTGCCGTGGCAGCCTGGCAAAGCCTCCACCAGGCCGGGCCGATCCGCCCCGGCCAGCGAGTCCTGATCCATGGCGCCGCTGGAGGGCTGGGCGGATATGCCGTGCAGTACGCCAAGCAGGCAGGCGCCGAGGTCTTCGCGACCGTGGCCACCGCCCATGTCGAGTACGTGCGCAGTCTCGGTGCAGACCACGTCATCGACTACCAGAGGCAACGCTTCGAGGAGGTCGCCCGCGAGATCGACCTGGTGCTCGACTACGTCGGCGGCGAGGTGCTGGATCGTTCCTGGCAGGTGCTGACGCCGACCGGCGCCATCGTGGGCACGTCGTCGCCGGACATCCTGGCCCGCACGCCGGAGGGCCGCCGCGGCCTGTGGTTCATGAACAAGCCCGACGCCGCTTTGCTGGAACGACTCGCCGCGGAAGTGGCCGGCGGGCAGCTGAAGTCCAAGGTCAGCGAGGTCGTCGGCTTCAAGGACATCCCCGCGGCCATCGAACGCAACCGCACCGACTCGCGCACCGGCAAGGTCGTGGCGGACTTTTCACGCTGATCGTTTCCAGTTCACTCTCCAGGAGATTCACATGAGCATTCTTGTCACCGGTGCCACGGGCACCGTCGGTTCACTCGTCGTCCGCGGACTCGCCGATGCGGGCGCGCAAGTCAAGGCGCTGGTTCGCCAGCAGGGAAAGCTGGCCTTTCCCGCCGGTGTGACGGAGGTGGTCGGCGACCTGACCGACGTACCGTCCATGCGCGCCGCCCTCTCGTCGGTGCGCACGCTGTTCCTGCTCAACGCCGTCACGCCCGACGAAGTGACGCAGGCCCTCATCGCGCTCAACCTGGCGCACGAAGCGGGCATCGAACGCATCGTGTACCTGTCGGTGATCCACGCCGACAAGTACGTGAACGTTCCGCACTTCACCGGCAAGCACACTGTTGAACGCATGATCGAGACACTCGGCCTGCACGCCACCATCCTGCGGCCTGCCTATTTCATGCAGAACGAGCGCATGGTCCAGCAGGCGATCGAGGGGTACGGGGTCTACCCGATGCCGATCGGCTCGACCGGCGTCGCGATGATCGATGCGCGCGACATTGCCGACATCGCCGTCGCCGAACTTCTTCGCCGAGACTCTGCGTCCACGGCGCTGCCCGCGGTGACCCTGGACCTGGTGGGACCGGAGTTGATCACCGGTGCGTCAGCGGCGCAGGCCTGGGGAAGCGCGCTCGGCCGCGAGATCACCTATGCGGGCGATGACGTTGCAGCCTTCGAGGCACAGATGGCGACATACAGCCCGGCATGGCTGGCCTACGACATGCGTCTCATGATGGCCGGCATCCAGAAGATCGGCATGCATGGTACCGATGGGGCGGCCGATCGGCTGCAAGCGATGCTGGGGCGGCCTCTGCGCAACTACGCATCGTTCGTCAGCGAAGCCGTCGCCGCAACCCGATCCGCCTAGCCGCGACGCCGCGGTCAGCGCCTACCGACAGACACAGAGGAAATGCAATGAGCCTTGCTGTTGCAACCGTGAGCACGACGATCGAAGCGTCGATCGAAGAGGCGTTCGGACAAATCGTGCCGATTGATCTCACATCGATCTTCACCGGGTATGGCCCATTGCCTGCCGTGGTGCAGACACGGGATCAAAGCGGAGCATGGGATGCCGCGGGGCGGACCCGGACCGTGGCCTTCTCCGACGGCAGCACTGCCCGCGAATCGCTCACCGAATACGAGTATTCGCATCGATTCGCCTACACGATCGACCACTTCACGGGCGTGCTGCGCCTTCTTGCCAGCGAAGCGCGCGGCGAATGGTGGTTCGAGCAAGTGCCCGGCCGAAAGGCCACGGCGATTCGTTGGCGATACCAGTTTGTGAGCAGATCCAGGTTCCTGGGGCCGCTGGTCGGCCTCTTCACCAGGCTGCTCTGGCGAGGCTACATGCTCAAAGCGTTGAGCCTGTCCAAGGCCAAGGTGGAGGCCAAGGTTCCAGATTGATCGCCAGCTCCATCCCACCCCGTCACACCCTACGGATAGGTAACCCCCTCCCCCTCCACCTTCGCAAACGGCGTCAACCTGTGCCGCTGCAACCTCGTCGCGCTCGATATCTCGCAGGCCACATGCCCTCGCACGAACAACGCGTCGGCGATCAGGGAGCGATGGCATCGCCATGGCACGGCCTCTGCACACATCAGCGCGACACGGTCGGTCTTCATGAGCTCCATGACCGCCACCAGGCTCTCGTTGAAATCAGGCGTGAGCATGTAGTCCGCATACCCTCGGAAAGACAGGTTGCGCCAGGCACCGTTCGGCGACTCGGGGCTGGTGCGACGGAAGCCGCCGAGGCCGGGCGCGAGGGCGTACCCGATGCGCGCCTTTGCCAGCGACTTCGCAAGCGCCTGCGTCTCGAACTGCGGGTTGTGCCGCGAACGCGGAACGGTGCGGACGTCGATCAGCTGCGTGATGCCGTGCGACGTCAACAGACCGATGAACTCGTCGATCGGCCGCGTCGAGTGCCCGAGCGTGAAGGCGCAACCGGCAGGTGCGTCTTGCGCCGCAATCTCAGCGTCACCGCCCGTTGCCCGATCAGCGAGCAGCCGCTCATCCCCGGCACAACAACAGCAGGTCAACTTCTTCATCGGCCGAGTGTGCAGCCCACGCAGCAATCCCTTCGCGCGACACCCTCGCACCACCACGTCGCGACGATGGACTCAGGAGGCACCTTTCATGAGATTCACGCGGCTTGCATCGGCGTCACAGACTCACCGGCACCCCTTGCGCAAACCTACGAGCCTGCCGTCCCGAGGGCCGCATGGCCCTCGCTCGCTTGAACGCCCCCAGCCGACTCAGTCCTTCGGCAGGCTCGGGATCGCCTGCGTGCAATCGCCCTTCAGCGGCAGGTTCCTGCACACGTACTGCCCGACGGTGTTCTCGGTGGCCGCACCGGCGGGTGCGGGCTGGTGCACGCGCTGCTTCCAGATCTGCCAGAGCATGAAGCCGTCGTTGGGCTTGCCCTTGTTCTTGACGTAGTTCACCAGCGTCTCGACGTTGTAGTAGGCGGTGGCGATGTTGTTGCTGCCATTGAGCATCTCGGCGTCGTATTGCACGCCGTTGGCGGGAATCTTCAGTACCGCGCCGCCCGCACCTTCGGGCGCGATCTCCATGCCGACGTTGATCGGCCCGCTGTAGATCGCGCGGTACGACTCGTAGCCTTCGCGCGGGTCGTAGTAGTCGCCGCCGTCGTACGACATGAGGTTGATGTGGCTCAGCTTGCTGCCGCGCGTCTTGACCA
Organism: uncultured Comamonadaceae bacterium; assembly: GCA_966211955.1. Taxonomy (GTDB): domain Bacteria; phylum Pseudomonadota; class Gammaproteobacteria; order Burkholderiales; family Burkholderiaceae_C; genus Albitalea. Next base: position 142,366 of record CBIHOF010000008.1, read on the forward strand.
CCGTGTACATCACGCCGCCGAAGGGCGAGCCCCATTGCACCTTGCCTTCCTCGAAGGGCGAGCCCTTGACGTAGTAGGCGCCGGTGGACCAGCCCGCCACCGAGATGCCGAGCTTGGCGCCGCGCGACTGGATCTCACTGTAGAGGCTGTCGATGATCCCGTTGATCTGGCCGTCGGTGTTGCAGCTGAAGTTGGCCGCATCGAGCTTGTTGCAGGATGAGCCGTTGGTCTCCCAGTCGATGTCCACGCCCGAGGCGCCCAGGTCCACCGCGAGATCGACCACGCCCTTCGCGTTGAAGTTGGCCCACTCGCTGCCCTGGCTGTAGGCCCAGCCGCCGAACGACACCCAGACCTGCGTGCCGCGTGCCTTCAGGGCTGCGATGCTGTTGCGAAGGTCTTGCGACTGCTGCGCGGTGAAGGTTCGCTGGCCGGTGTTGGTGGATGCGCCCTCGATGAACTCGAAGCCCGCCATGTTCTGGTCGAAGGCATAGCTGCCCTTCACGTAGGACGTGTTCGGCTTGGCGAAGGCCAGGTTCACGTGGGTGAAGTAGTTGGGAATGTTGGCCGTGGTGAGGTCGTAGATGCTCGTGTTCCAGGTGCCGGAGTAGCCGACGTAGCTGCGGGCGGCCGGCGCGGGCGCAGGCGCAGGCGCAGGAGCAGGTGCCGGAGCAGGTGCCGGAGCGGGAGCGCCGCAGTCATTGACCTTCGTCCATGGCTGGCCGCTGCCGGTCGGGCCGTTGCTGGTTGCCGGGTTGTTGCCCTGCGTCCACCAGTTGGCCTTGTAGTTGACATTGCCGACGCTGGCCTGCTGACCGGTCGTGTACGCGGTGTTCGCGACCCATGTCGGCGCGCAACCGGGTGCAGGTGCAGGTGCAGGTGCAGGTGCTTGTGCAGTTGCAGGTGCAGGTGCAGGGGCGGGTGCGGGTGCCGGGGCGGGAGCAGGCGGCGGCGGAGGTGGCGTGGGCACTGGATCAGGTGCCGGTGCCGGTGCCGGTGCGCTCGCGGCACCGACGTCCGTCCACAGGCTCGTCGTCGTCGGGTTCCACCCGGTGCTGCTGTAGTCCGTCTGGTCCACCGTCGCCTGGTAGTTGCGCCCGTTGTAGGTCACGAGCGAACCGGCCGAGTAGAAGGTGTCGGGCTTCCAGGCGGCGTAGCTGGCGGCGTAGATCTGCGTGGCCGCGAGTGCCGCGGTCAGCGCGCAGAGCATGCGCAGGCCATGGGCGCGTGCGAGCGGGCGGGCAGGCGTGGTGGGGAGCATGTCGGCGTTCTCCAAGAGTGGGCGCCGTCACTATAACCACTTGAATACCATTTGAGTACCAATACCAAGAGAGAACTGGTAATGGTTTGTGCTGACCCATGGGACCCCCTCCCCGCTGGGGGAGGGTTGGGGTGGGGGCGTGGGCCGTTGCGATGTGAGGGTCTGGGCGCAGACGCTATCAGGCCTCGTCAGTGCCATCGCCGTCGCCCTCACCCCAGCCCTCTCCAGGCGGAAGAGGGAGCAATGCCCGAGTGGCCTTTGTTTGCAGGGGAATGGGGCAATCAAGGTCAGAGCACGTTCACCACGCGCGCCGGATCGAGGTTGGTCTCCAGCACGACGGTGCCCGAGCTCACCGCCTCGCGCGGCGAGGCCTTGAGCTGCACGAGCAGCTCCGGCGCGCGCGTGAGGTCCGTTGCGCCGAAGCCCACCCATGCGTTGCGTCCCGCGCGCTTGGCTGCATACAAGGCCATGTCGATCAGCGCGACCACCTCCTGCCACGACAGCGCAAGCGGATCGGTGCCGATGAACGGGTGGCTCGCATAGCCGATGGAGCAGGTTTTCGCCAGCCGCGTGCCATCGGGCAGCACGAAGTCCTCATTGGCGATGGTGGCCCGCACCCGCTCGGCCAGCCGCGCGGACTGGCTGCGCAAGGTGGCGCGGGCGACGATCAGGAACTCCTCGCCTCCCCACCGCACGAGATAGTCCGATTCGCGGAAGACCCGCAGCAACCGCTCCTTGATCTGGATGAGCACTGCGTCGCCGGCCAGGTGGCCGTAGGTGTCGTTCACCTGCTTGAAGTGGTCCAGGTCCACCATGAACATCACCGTGTCGCTCGCATCGGCGGCCGCGGACGACGGCTCGCGCGCACGGCGCTCGTTGAGCGCGGCGTCTTCCTCCAGATGCTGCAGCAGGAAGCGGCGGTTGCGCAGGCCGGTGAGCGGGTCGGTGAGGCTGCTGTCTTCGAGCGCGCGCAAGGCGGTGCGCAGCTCGGCGGTGCGATCGGCCACGCGTCGCTCGAGATCACGATTGTTCTGCTCGAGCTGCTGCTGGATGTCGATGTGCTGCGCATCACTCAGCAAGTGCTCCACGAGGTTCGCGATGTGCGATGCGAAGAGCACGTCGTCGCGCGTCCAGTTGCGGCGCACCCCCGTCTGGCCGAAGGTGGCCACGCCCATGTTGTCGCCACGCAGGCGCAGCGGCACCTCGATGAGCGAACGGACATCGGAGGGCCCCAGCACCGGCGCCAGCTCGGCCGCTGCCGGGTGCAGGCGCAAGTCGTGCACCACCAGCGGTTGCTCCAGCGTGCGCTGCAGCGAGTCGTAGGTGGTCATGCGCTCGGCATCCAATGCATCGCCCACCTTGAAGCGCAGCGTGCCGGGCCCGTGCAGCGCGCGGCACAGGACGCGCCCGCTCTCGTCGTCACGCAGGCAAATGGCAACCAGCTCCACGCGCAGGATGTCGGCGGCCGTGGTCACCACGCGGCGCAGCGCATCGTCGAGCCCGATGCGCTGCATCGTGACGCTGGACGACAGCTCCAGCAGCTTCTGGATGGGCGGCTTTTCGGAGATGTCGTACTGCTGCATGTTGCGCAGCCGGTCGGGTGCGCTCAGCTCGGCATTGATCTCCAGCTCCAATGCCATGTACAGCCGCGCATAGCGCAGCGCCGAGGCGTTGTCGCCGCGCTCTTCGGCGAGCTGCGAGAGCTCGCTGCAGCAAGCCGTCTGCTGCGGGCGCGAGCTCACGCGCATGGCGGCGGCCAGCGCGTCTTCGTAGGCGGCGCGGGCATCATCGCGGCGGCCTTGCTGGCGCAGGATTTGCGCGAGCGAAATGCGCGCCGCTGAGTTCAGCCAGATGTAGCGGCAGGCCGACGCCAGTTCGAGCGCCTGGCGCGTGAGCGTCTCAGCGCGAGACAGGTCGCCCGCATCGCGCGCGCATTGGCCCAGGTGCCAGTACGACTCCGCCACGTATTCGCGGATGCCGCCGCGCTGCGCATGCCCGAGCGCGGCCTCGATCTCCGCCATCGCGGTTTCGCGCTGCCCCATCGCCCGCTGATTGACGCCCAGGTTGAGGCCGAGCTTGGCCGCCAGGTACGGGTCGTCATGTCCGTCGAGCAGCTCGCGCGCATCGCGCTGGAAGCGCACACCGGTGCCGTAGTCGCCGAGCGCGCAGTACATCGCGCCCAGGCCGATGCGCGCCTCGATGGCCGAGCGGACATCGCCCGTGAGCTTGAACAGGTCGAGGCAGCGGCCCCACAGGTGCATCGCCTCGCGGTACTCGCCTTGCGTGTAGCGCACACGGCCGATGGCTTCGAGCATGCGGCCCGCCTGCGTCGACAGGCCGGCGTCCTCCGCCAGCTGCAGCCCGGCATACAGGTCGTCCATGACCGCGGAGGCCTCGCCCAGCCGCTCCAGCGTGAAGTAGCGCTGATAGAGGGCGTCCAGCCCGACGTCGTGCCGGCCGGCCTCGGCGGCGGCGGACTCCAGCTTGCGGAGAAGCGCGACGGCAGCACGTGGATGCCGCCGGGCCGTGCGTTCGATGCGATCGAGTGTTTCCATCCGCTCCCTGGACTCAGCCGTGCGGGCGTTGTAGCACCGGCGCGGCATGCCGCAAACAGGGGCGCTCCGTAGAACCATGGCGTGGCGGCGCCGCAGCGTCGAAAGGTGCCCGCGGGTCGCACGAAGGCACGTCGATTGCCGAGCAGGAACACAACCCGTTACCAGCAAAGGCACATCATGAAGCAACGCTCTGCTCTTCCATTGACCACCGCGCAGGCTCGTGATTCGGGGCTGCCGTGGAACTCGTCATTGATCGCTGTGGCGCTCGCCGCGGCCTGCTTGGCCTGCGCGCCGGCGCAGGCGGCGGACAAGCCCGGGTATGACCAAGCCCACGCCGCGGCCAAAGCTCAACAGCAGGCGGCGGAGAAGCAATGCGGCACCCTCGCCGGCAACGCGCGCGACATCTGCAAGGCCGAAGCCAATCTGGCCCGCGTGCAGGCCGACGCAGATGCCGAGATCACCTACAAGGACAGCGTGAAGACGCGGCACTCGGCCTCCGATGCCGTCGCCAAGGCGCAATACGACCTGGCCCGCGAGCGATGCGACGACAAGGGCGGGAACCTGAAGGATGTGTGCGTCGAGCAAGCCAAGGCGGCGCTCGCCAAGGCGCAGGCCGACGGCAAGGCTTACGAGCGCTCGGCGGACGCGAACGCGGAAGCCGACAAGGTCAAGCGCGATGCCGACTACAAGGTCGAGCTGGAGAAGTGCGACCAGTTCGCCGGCGACCCGAAGGCAGCCTGCGTGAACCGGGCCAAGGCGACGTTCGGGAAGTGACGGTCACTGCCCGACTGCCGCTTCAAGGCAAAGGCGCGAGCAGGAAGGCGGTGATCGAGGCCAGCGCGGCCAGCACGATCCAGCCCAGCGCCGGCCACGGATTGCCGATGGTGTCGTTGTCGAAGACGGTTTCTTGAGAGCTCATGGACGTATCCCCCTGTAGAGCCCGGTGTTGAGATGGGCTGTGTCATAGGGGAATACGTGATGCGACTGTCAAACCGGACAACGCGGGCCGACACGGCGACGCCGCCCAGCATGCGGACCCGACCCGTGACTAGGCCGTGGGCTTGTCTTGATTCGTTGAAGAACTGCGGCGCTTGCAAAGCCAGCATGCCAACAATGCCCCCACCAACCCCCCGGCAAACCCTCCAGCGAACGCATAGAGAACGCCCGTTCCTGGCGCGCTGTCGGCGTATGCGGCGAGAGGCGTGCTGAGAAAGAGAACAGCAACAGGTAGTTTGGCTTCGATTTTCATGGGCGCTCCCGCGCAGTTAGAGAAACAGGTCGATCGTTGACCGAGGGCGTAGCTCGATGGAATGTTGATGCGAAATTGGAAGTTGTTCAGCTCCTGACTTCGCAATCAAACCGCGTTGTAACCGAAGCTTCAATTGCACGACTCGCAAGAAAGTCGGCGAATCAGCGCCGAGTGATGCTCTCAATATCGGCTCTGCCTCGGTCACAATGTCCAACGCCTCAGTGAGGCGCGCTTGTGCTTCAAGAGCAATCGCCAGATTGAGCGAGAAGAACTGTGTTGTGGGATGTGTTGCACCAACCAAGCTGGACAACTCATCGCGCGCTGACTGCAGCTTTTCAAGAGCGTCGAGACTGCGCCCGCTCTGCAACAAAGAAATTCCGAGATACGACTTCGCCAATGCGTCCGGCATGGTCGCCTTGCGAGTGCCGTCTATTGGAGTTTGAAGGTCGAGCAATTGATGAATCCACTTCTCTGCGCTCACCGGATCACCAGCGACCAAGCTGGCTTCAGCAAGTGCAAGCATTGCTTTCACCCTGTAGTTCCGATTGAGGCTTGCGCCGCCTTCAGTTTCAGCAAGAGTTTTCACCTTTTCAAGTGACACGTTCCGGCGTTCGGACGCACCGGAAAGCTCATTAAGTTTGAGGATCACGAACAGTGCCTCGGCACTCAGCACAGGAGTCTTCTTGTCAGAAGCGATTGCTTCTAGAGCCTCGAGATCCTGGGACGCCTGCCTATTCATTCCCAGCCGCAACATTGCCCGGCCTCGTCGGACCAACAAGCTTCTGCAGTCTGCATGGTGAGGCCCAAGATCAGCCTCACATTTCGAAAGCGCGGACTCGAGGTGGACAAGTAGTTCGGCATGACGACCTGCCACAAACAGCAGATCGGCGCGATCAATTGCTAGAGCCGCCAACTCTCTGCCATCGACGCCCGACGTCTTTGCCGCCGTGGCCTCCAATTGCACGAGAAGCGCCAGGGCCGCGTCGTAGTTCTTCAATTGCTGCTCTGCATACATCCGACCACGCAGCGCATCCATTGTCTTTGTGTGATTGGGACCAAATGCCTGAAGAGCGTGCTGGAAGCATTGCCGGAAAAGCTCGTTTGCCAAGGTTGCATCGCCATGAATAAATGCGATCCATCCATCGACCTCATTCATTCGCGCGTCCAGCTCCGGATCGTCGGATGGGCGGCCAGGAATGCCCCTGACTTGCCGCATGGCGGCTTCGGCAAGTTTCATGTCACCCATTCGAACAGCGACATTCGCCTCCGCAATTCGAGCAAGCGCAGCCTCTCGCGGCATGTCAAGTTGTCCATAAATGCGTGCGGCGTCAGCAAACGTGCTGTCCGCTCCCACGTACTCGCCCATGTCCTTTTGAATCGTCGCAATTCCTTGCAGCAGCTCCGCTTGCAGACGTGGCTGGCCCGCGAGTCTCGACAACAGATCCTTTCGCCCGGTTTCAAGCAACTCTCGAGCAGTAATGTCAGCTCCCCTGGACTTTTCCTGGTCGGCCCGCTTGAACAGACTCAACATGAAGTCTCGTGCCGCTCCCGCGCGCGCAGATTCTTCTCTGGCTTGGAGACCCAGCACAACAGCTGCGGCAGCCACCATCGCCAGAGACACGATCGCGGAAACTCCCAACCCGACTCCGAGTCGATGCCTCCGTGCAAACTTCCCAAAGCGATACCAAGCCCCCGGCGCTCTCGCGAGCACCGCCTCCCCTTGCAACCACCGATCCACATCCGCCAACACCGCATCCACGGACAGGTATCGCGCCGACGGCTTCTTCTCCAGGCACCGCAACGCAATCGCATCCAACTCCGGCGCCAGCAACTTCCGCAAGCCCTTCACCGTCGTCCCACGCGCCTGCGCTTGCGCATCCGACAACGCCCGCCGACTCGGCGCCCTCGGCTCCGCTTCCAGAATCGCGTGCTCCAACTGCGCGGGTGACTCCACCTTCAGCTCATACGGCCGCTCACCGCTCACGAGCTCATAGAACACGACGCCCAGCGAATACACATCGCAGGCCGTCGTCAACGGCAGACCCGTCAACTGCTCCGGGCTCGCATACCTCGGCGTCATCGACCGCCCAGCCTGGCGCGTCAGCTCCGTCTCTTCGATCGCATCGCCCTGCGCTTCGAGCAGCTTGGCGATGCCGAAATCCAGCAGCCTCACCTCCCCTTGCGACGTGACCAGGATGTTCGCGGGCTTCAAATCCCGATGAATGACCAGGTTCGCATGCGCGTGCTGGACCGCCAGCAGCACCTGCCTGAAGAGCATCACCCGCTCTCGAACGCTCACTTTCCGCTCATCGCAGAAGTGCGAGATGGGCTGGCCTTCCACGTACTCCAACGCAAGCCAGGCCTGGCCCTCCTTCGTCACCCCGGCGTCGTACAGGCCCGCGATGTGCGGATGCCGAAGCGTCGCAAGGATGTCGCGCTCGCGGTCGAAGCGCACGGCAAACGTCTCGCGCCCCGGCCTCGGGTACGGCAGCTTGATGGCCACCTGCCGTTTGAACGCACCGTCGTCGCGTTCGGCCAGCCACACCTCGGCCATGCCGCCCTCGCCCAGCGGCTTGACCAGCCGGTAGGGGCCGACGCGATCGCCCCCCTTCCACTCGCTCGCGCCCGCCGCATCCTCCGACAGCTTGGGCAGGGTGCCCAGGAAGCCGTCGGTGTCGATGTGCTCGCGCGCCTCCAGCATGCGCTTGAGCTGGGACAGCAGCGGGTGGCGCTCGCGCTCGAGCCCGGCCAGCCACGGCGCCAGTTCGTGCGCAGGCAGGCCGTCGGCTTCCTCGTAGAGGGCCGACAAGGCAGACCACTGCTGTTCGGGGGTGTGGTTCATCGCGGGCGCATCTTAGGCACGTCGTGCGCAAGATGGAATCCCGAGATTGAACTGATGTCCATACCCTTGAGGACGCCCTGTTGACTGGCTGTCACCAATCCGCCATGCCACCCGCCGCCGAAAGAAGACAATCGCGCCATGCCCCTGGACACCGCCCCCGACCTGCCGCCCATCACCATGCTGCTGCGCCGCGCCACCGAAGGCGACCGCGCGGCGCTGGACGAGGTGTTCTCGTCGCTGTACCCCGAGCTGCGGCGCGTGGCGCGCGCCCGCCTGCACAGCCAGGGCCGGGCCGATTCGATGAACACCACCATGCTCGTGCACGAGAGCTTCGTGCGGCTGGTCAATGCCAGCGGCCTGCGCCTGGAAGACCGGCATCATTTCTTCGCCTACGCCGCCAAGACCATGCGCCACGTCATCATCGACTCGGCACGCGAATTCCAGGCCGAGCGGCGTGGCGGCGGCGCGGCCCACGTCACGCTGGCGGGCGACGATGCCCTGCAGGTGCCCGACACCCGCGCCAGCGAAGAACTCATCCGTGTGAACGACGCCTTGCTGGAGCTGGAAACCCTGGACCCCGAGCTCGTGCAGGTGGTCGAGATGCGCTACTTCGGCGGCTACAGCGAGCAGGAGATCGCCGACTTCCAGGGCGTGACCGAGCGCACCGTGCGCCGGCGCTGGGACAAGGCCCGCGCGTGGCTGTATGTGGCGCTGGGCGGCACGGGGCAGATCGCCTGACGTCCTCGCAGGCATCACGCGGCCTGCATGGCTTCAGCCGATGCGCCGGCCAAGATGAACTGCAGCCACTCGTTGAGCTCCGCATCCTCGGGCAGGCCCTCCATCACGAGCAGGCCCCGCTGCAGCTCTCGGCTCGAATCGAACCATCCCGGGCCGATCAACTCGTCGCAATCGCCATCGCACATCACGCTCCGTCCTCCACTGGTTGTTGTGGGAACGGAGTGTCTTGAGCTTGGCTGCAGCTGACCATCGCTCGAAGGTCGGCTTCGCGCCCCCTCGCAGGGACGCTCGTTCGTTCGGGGGTGCGCTCTGTGCGCGTGCGAGTGACTACCCCGGCACGACGCTGACCGAGACCTTCATCTCCTGCGTGCCGCCGCCCAAGATCACGCCGCGCAGCGGCACCACGTCGGCGAAGTCGGCACCCCAGCCGAGCGTGATGTAGCGCTCGTCGGCCAATTGATCATTGGTCGGGTCGAACTCCGCCCAGCCATGCTGCGGCGAATAGGCGGCCACCCACGCGTGCGATGCGTCCACACCCATCAGCCGCGGCATGCCGGGCGGCGGCTCGGTGAGCAGGTAGCCCGACACATATCGAGCCGGCAGCCCATGGCCACGCAGGCAGGCAAGCATCAGGTGGGCGAAGTCCTGGCACACGCCGTGGCGCTTGGCGATGACCTCGTCCACCGAGGTGCTCACGGTCGTCGCCCCGGGCTCGAACTCGAAGTCGTGGTGGATGCGATGCATGAGATCGTCCACCGCCTCGAACCAGTCGCGGCCGGGCGTGAAGGACGGCGCCGCGTAGTCGCGCGCTGCATCCGACAAGGGCACGAGCTGCGTCGGCTCGCACATGCGCGCGGCGCGCAAGTCGTCGAGCTGCGGCTGCGCGCGAACGGCATCACGCACCGATTCCCAGGACACAGGCGCCTCGGCCTTTGCAGGCATGGGCCGTGCGCTCACCTCCACCAGGCACTGCATCAGGACCCGCAGCATGCGATGCGCGCCATGCAGGCCGAAGTGGGTCACGCTGTTGCCGAAGCTGTCGGTCTCGTCATGGCGCTCGTCAGGCGGCGGGTCGATCTGCAGCGAATGCGTGAGAACACGCTGCCAGGGCAGGCTCTTGGGCGTCAGTCGCGCCAATTGCCAGCTTTGCGACACGGGGGCCGTGTAGCTGTAGTGCGTCTCGTGCTCGACGGTGTAGCGGACGAAGGCCTCGGTGTCTCCCGCCATGTCATGCCACCAAGGACAGCACGCTGCGCGACGCCGCATGCGAGAAGAACTTCAAGCTCAGCTCGTCGGACACCGCCAACGCCGCGCGATGCAGCATGTCGAGCACGCGAGCGACGGCTTCGCTTTCGGGATGCAAATCCTCCGGTTCGAGGCTGCGCAAGGCTGCATGCGCGGGAGCGAGCACGTCGCTGGCAAAGCGGCCATGCGTCATCTCGAGCTTTGCGATGTACTCGCTCAGGCCCTTCACCTGGAAGGCCACGGAGCGCGGGTTCACCTCGTCGCGCAGGATGAGGTCCAGCACCGGCATCCACTCGGGCGCGACAAGGTATCGGGAGCGATAGGTCACCGTGGAATCGGCGAGCTCCAGGAGCCAGTCGAGGCCGTGCGTGCGGCCTTCGCGGGTCGCGACTTCCAATGTGCTGCACAAGCCGGCCAGCCGCTCGATGCGTCGGCCGAGCGAGAGGAAACGCCAGCCGATGCTGCGTGTCATGCCGTCGAGCACGAAGCCCGACAAGGTCATCATCGACGTGACCGCGCGGTCCAGCCACACGAGTGCCAGGGGCAGCGATGCGCCGCGCTGGAACACCGGGTCGGCGGTGAGCTGGTTGAGTGCGCGCCAGTTGTCGGCGGACATGCGGTCACGCAGGTTGTAGGCCACGCGAGACAGCTGCTTGAAGCGCTCGCTCAGCGCTTCGTCGGGGTGCGTGGCGGCGCGCAGCAGGTCAGGGCCGGGGTTGTCGGTGGACTCGATGAGGCCCAACCTCTCCGCGAGCACGAGCGCCGGCGCCACGCCTTCGGCTTCTTCCGCGTTGTCCTCGAGCACCCCGCCGATGGCGGTGCGCAGGAGCCGCGCGGCCATTTCGCAGCGCTCGCCATAGCGGCCATACCAGAAGAGGTTCTCGGCCGAGCGCGACGGCAGGTTGGCGCGCGCCGACACGAGATCGCCGGGTTGCACGGTGCGCGACATCAGCGAGAAGGCGACGTTGACAGGCGCGTCGGACAGGACCCAGGTGTCCTTGGAGCGGCCGCCACGCTGCATCGCAATGCCGCGGGTATCACCTTCGGCCGCGACCCGGGTGAGCCCGCCGGGCATCACCCGGTAACCGTCGGGCGTGGCCACGGCGAACACGCGCAGCCCGACGTTGCGGGCACGAAGCTGCTCGGCCAGTGCGCCTTCGCCATGTTCCAGCACCGGCGCCTGAGAACCATGCACCCACTCCTGCGCCACGTAGCGGTGCGGGCGGGCCTCGAGACGCTCGCGCAACTCGTCGCGCTCCGCGCCCTGGAAATCGGCACCGAACACCGCCCGCTCGCCGCGCGATCGGTCCAGCGGCTTGATGAGCACCTGGTCGAGGCTTTGCCAGGCGTCGTCGAATGCGGCCGGCTCGCCCAGCCACCAGGTGGCGATCGACGGCAGCTTCAGCGGCTCGCCGAGCAGCTTCTCGCTCAGCGCGGGCAGGTAGCCGAGCAAGGCGCCGGATTCGAGCACGCCGGAGCCGAGCGCGTTGGCGAGCATCACCGTGCCGCGGCGCGCGCAGTCGGTGAGGCCGGGTACGCCCAGGGCGGAGTCGGTGCGCAGCTCCAGCGGATCGCAATAGTCGTCGTCCTGGCGGCGCAGGATGGCGTGGACGCGCTTCAAGCCTTCGACGGTCTTCATCCACACCCGTCCGTCGCGCACGGTGAGGTCGTTGCCTTCCACCAGCGCGAAGCCGAGGTAGCGGGCGAGCAGCGCATGCTCGAAGTAGGTCTCGTTGTACGGCCCCGGCGTGAGCAAGACCGCCAGCGGCGCGCCGTCCCCGCGAGGCGCCCAGCGCAGCAGCGATTCGCGCAAAGCCGCGAAGAAGGCCGCGAGGCGCTCCACGTGCAGGTCGCGGAACATCTTCGGGAACACCCGCGAGATGACGAGGCGGTTCTCCAGCGCATAGCCCGCGCCCGAGGGTGCCTGCGTGCGGTCGCCCACCACCCACCAGTGGCCGTCGGGTGAGCGTGCCAGGTCGGCCGCGTACTGGAACAGGTGCACGCCGCCCGGCGGCCGGATGCCCTGCGCCTGGTGCAGGAAGCCGCTGTGGCCGAAGACGATCGAGGGCGGGATGCTGCCGTTGCGCAGCAGCTGTTGCGCTCCGTAGATGTCGGCGAGCACCTTGTTCAAGAGCTCAGCACGCTGCGCGATGCCCTGCTCGATGGCCTCCCACTCGCCGGCCGAGATGAGCAGAGGCAGTGGGTCCACCTCCCACAGGCGGTCGGCGCCCTTGGGGTCGGCATAGACGTTGTAGGTGATGCCGTTCTCGCGGATCTCGCGCTCTGTCAGGGCGAGCGTGTCCGACACCTCGGCGCCCTCGCGAGACGCGAGCGAGCGCAGGAAGGCGTCCCAGTGCGGGCGCGGCGTGGCGGGGCCGGACAGCAGCTCGTCGTAGCGGCCTTCCAGGGCGGAATAGCCGGAGAGAAGCTGTCTCAGCATGGGCGGCATGTCGGGGATGTCACCAGGGGATTGTCGCGGGAGTCGGGAACGACGCGAAGTGATGGAAACGAGAGCGCAAGTCCGACCCCCCGGTTCTGGCTCCCTCCCCCTCTGGGGAGGGAGAAAGGCATCACTTGCGCAAGTCCAGCGTGAACGGGAAGTCCGGGTTCCTCTCCTCCTTCGGCACCACCATCGCCCCCGGCGTGTGGCCGATGCGGAAGAAGCGTGCCAGCCGCCGCGCCTCTGCCTCATACGCATTGACCGGGAAGGTGCTGTAGTTGCGTCCGCCCGGATGGGCCACGTGGTACTGGCAGCCGCCCATGGAGCGGCTCATCCAGCTGTCCACGAGGTCGATGGTCAGCGGCGCATGCGGCTCGATGGTCGGGTGCAGCGCCGACGGCGGGTTCCAGGCGCGATAACGCACTGCCCCGACGAACTCGCCCACCTTGCCCGTGGGCTGCATCGGCACCACGCGGCCGTTGCAGGTGAGCACATGTCGGTCACCAACCAGGCCGGTGGCCTTCAGCTGCAACCGCTCCACCGACGAATCGACGAAGCGCACCGTGCCGCCGGGCGCGCCCTCCTCGCCCATCACATGCCAGGGCTCCAGCGCGAGGCGGATCTCCACGTCCACGCCGCGTGCGTTGAAGTCGCCCAGCCGCGGAAAGCGGAAGTTCAGGTGCGGCGCGAACCACTCGGGCCGCACCGCATAGCCGAAGTCGTTCAGCTCGCTCAGCACGTCCTGCAGGTCGTCCCACACGAAGTGCGGCAGCATGAATCGGTCGTGCAGTTCGGTGCCCCAGCGCTTGAGCTTCTCGGGCCGATACGGCTGCTGCCAGAAGCGCGACACGAGCGCGCGCATCAAGAGCTGCTGCGTGAGGCTCATGCGCGCATGCGGCGGCATTTCGAAGGCGCGCATTTCCAAGAGGCCGAGGCGACCGGTCGGGCCGTCGGGCGAGTACAGCTTGTCGATGCAGAACTCGGCGCGGTGCGTGTTGCCCGACACGTCGATCAGCAGGTTGCGCAGCAGCCGGTCGATGAGCCACGGCGGACACGGCGCCTCTTGTTCGGTCAGGCGCTTCAGCTCGGCGAAGGCGATCTCGATCTCGTAGACCGAATCGTTGCGCGCCTCGTCCACGCGCGGCGCCTGGCTGGTGGGCCCGATGAAGAGCCCGCTGAAGAGGTAGCTCAGCGACGGATGGTTGTGCCAGTAGGCCACCATGCTGGTGAGCAGCTCGGGCCGGCGCAGGAAGGGTGAATCGGCCACCGTCGCGCCGCCGAGCACGAAGTGGTTGCCGCCGCCCGTGCCGGTGTGGCGGCCGTCGAGCATGAACTTCTCGGTGGACAGGCGCGTCTCGTGCGCGGCGTCGTAGAGGTGGGTGGTCTGGTCGACGAGCTCAGCCCAGCTGTGGGCGGGGTGGATGTTCACCTCGATCACGCCGGGGTCGGGCGTCACGCGCAGCGTGGCCAGGCGCGGGTCCTTCGGCGGCTCGTAGCCTTCGAGGATGACGGGCAGGTTCATCGCCTGCGCGGTGTCTTCGATGGCGGCGACGATCTCGAGGTAATCCTCCAGCGCAGCCACAGGCGGCATGAAGAGATAGAGGCGGCCGTCGCGCGGCTCGGCGCAGAGCGCGGTGCGGGTGATGGCGCTTGCGGACTCGAACTTGCCCGGCGGCTGGGTCTTTCCCTCTCCCTCTGGAAGAGGGTAGGGAGAGGGCGACGGCCGCTGCGTACCGAGGCCTTGCCCCTCCCCCGCCGACGCCCTCACCCCAGCCCTCTCCCAGGGGGAGAGGGAGCCAGGTGCAGAAATCGGGTCGCTGTATCGCAGGCGCCGATACGGCGGCAGTGGCGCGAAGGGCTGCGTCTGGTCGGGTTGGTGAACCCACGGATAGTCCACGGGCGCGACCCAGGGCTGCGAATCCAGCGGCAGGCGGAAGCCCATCGCCGAATCGCCGGGGATGAGGTAGCAGCGCTCATCGCGCAGGAACCACGGCCCCGTGAGCCAGCGCGGCAGCTTGTCGGCGTGCGGGTTGCGCTGCACCGGCAGCACGTGGCCCACCACCTTGTCCAGGCCCTGTGTGAAGACCTTGCGGATGCGGTCGCGCTCCAGCGGGTCGGACAAGCGCGCATCGAAGGGGTCCACGTTGGTGGGCAGCTTGCGCTCGCGCCACAGGTAGTACCAGGTGTCCTCGTGGGCGGGGAAGATGTGCTTCGCGTCCAGCTCCAGCCGCGCGGCCACGCCTTCGAGGAAGGCCTTGGCCTGCACGTCGGTGACCTTGTAGTCCAGGCGCTCGTTCCCGAACAGCTCCGGGTGCGTCCACAGCGGCTCGCGGTCCTTGCGCCAGAAGAGATTGAGCGACCAGCGCGGCAGTTGCTCGCCCGGGTACCACTTGCCCTGTCCGTAGTGCAGCAGGCCGCCGTCGCCGTACTTGGCGCGGAGCTTGTCCATCAGCTCGGCACTCAGGGCTCGCTTGGTGGGGCCGAGCGCGTCGGTGTTCCACTCCGCGCCGTCGCGGTCGTCCACCGAGACGAAGGTGGGCTCGCCGCCCTGCGTGAGCCGCACGTCGTGGCGGCGCAGGTCGGCGTCCACACGGCTGCCCAGGTTCTGGATGTCCAGCCACTGTTCGTCCGTGTAGGGCAGCTTCACGCGCGGCGCCTCCCACACGCGCGAGACCTTCATGTGGTGCTCGAAGGTGGTCTCGCATTCGTCGAGTGCGCCCGTCACTGGCGCGGCCGACGACGGGTCGGGCGAGCAGGCGAGCGGGATGTGCCCTTCGCCCGCGAGCAGGCCCGATGTCGGATCCAGCCCGATCCAGCCGGCGCCCGGCAGGAAGACTTCGCACCATGCGTGCAGGTCGGTGAAGTCCACCTCCGTGCCGCTCGGGCCGTCCAGCGCCTTCACGTCGCTCTTCAACTGGATGAGGTAGCCCGACACGAAGCGCGCCGCGAACCCGAGGTGGCGCAGCAACTGCACGAGCAGCCAGCCCGAATCGCGGCACGAGCCGCTCGCGTTCACCAGCGTTTCTTCCGGCGTCTGCACGCCCGGCTCCATGCGAATGAGGTAGGCGATGTCGCCTTGCAGGCGCTGGTTCAGCGCGACGAGAAAGTCGGTGGTCTGCTTCTTCTCGCGCGGGATGCTGGCGAGGTACTTCTCGAAGGCCGGCGTGAGGGCCGACTTGACGCGGTAAGGCGCGAGCTCGTGCGCGAGCGATGGGTCGTAGTCGAACGGAAAGTTCTCGGCCGACGGCTCCAGGAAGAAGTCGAAGGGGTTGAGCACCGACATCTCGGCGACCAGGTCGACCTCGATGCGGAAGTGCGTCGTCTTCTGCGGAAAGACGAGCCGCGCGAGGTAGTTGGACTGCGGGTCCTGCTGCCAGTTGATGAAGTGCTCTTCGGGCTCCACGCGCATCGAGTAGCTGAGGATGCGTGTGCGCGAATGCGGCGCCGGCCGCAAGCGCACGACCTGCGGACCGAGGTTGATCGGCCGGTCGTAGGTGTAATGGGTCACGTGGTTCAGCGCGACGTGAATCGACATGAGAGCTTCCCTTTTGAGTTGTTGGGCGCGGCGCGCTGGATGGCGCCCGGCGGATCAGCCGTCGCCGGCACGAATCGCGACGTTCACCCGCATCGCTTCCTTGCCGCCGCCGTGGCGCACGCCGCGGATGGGCAGGCAGGCCGCGTAGTCTGGCCCAACGGCGAGCCGCACGTGGCGTTCATCCATCAGGCAGCCATGGGTGATGTCCACGCTCAGCCATCGGCGCGCGGCCACGTCGGTGCAGACATCGGCCCAGGCGTGGCTTGCGAGTGCCGGCGAATCGGGCGCATAGAAATAGCCGCTCACGTAGCGCGCCGGAATGCCGTTGGCGCGGCAGGCGGCGATGAAGACATGCGCCTGGTCCTGGCAGACGCCGGCGCCCAGCTTCAATGCATCGGCGGCGCAGGTGTCCACGGTCGTCTCTCCACCGCGGTATTCGACCTTGGTCGCCACGCGTCGCGCAAGTTCGAGCACCTTGCCTTCGGTCGCGCCATCGTCGAACAAGCCGCGCGCCAACTCCTTCAGCGATGGTTCTTCGGCCGTGAGTTGGGTGGGGCGCAAATAGACGAGCGGCGATGGGCACGCCGCATCATCGTCCAGCCACGGTGACGCGTGCGTGACGACGAGGCCCGCCGCCTTGATGACGCCACGCCACAAACGCCGCGCGAGCGACCAGGTGTGCGCATCGTTGCCGTAGCCATCACGCTGGCCAAAGAGCTTGCCGGGCGCTTGCACCGCCCAGTGCACGACGGTCTGATGGGCGCTGGCCTGCGGCGTGAGCCGCAGCGACTGCAAGGAGTAGTGCAGCGGCGCGCTGTACTCGTAGTGCGTCTCGTGCTCGATGCGCAGTTTCATCGCGGCGGGTTTCGGTGTGAGCCTTCGATTGCCGTGCGCTCAAGCCTCGACCGGCACAAGGAAGTCGCGACTGATGCCCAGGCCCAGCGTGCCCACGCGCTCGAGGAACTGCGTGAGATAGGCATGCAGCCCCGTCGCGAGGATCTCGTCGATGCGGCCGTACTGCAGGTCGGCTCGCAAGCGTCCTGCCCGCCGAAGCGTCTCGCTCGATTGCTCGTTCGCCACCATGCGCAGGTTGGCCACCACCTCGTTCATGCAGGCCGCAAGCGACCTTGGCATGTCGGGCCGCAGGATCAGCAGCTCCGCCACCTTCTCCGGCCGGATCACGTTGCGATACGCCTTGCGATACACCTCGAAGCCCGACACCGACCGCAGGATGGCCGACCAGTGATAGAAGTCGAACTCGACGTCCTTGCCGTTGCCTTGCGACTGGCTCTGCGTGCCGTGGTATTCGCTTTCCACCGCGTGGAACTTCACGTCCAGCAGGCGCGCGGTGTTGTCGGCCCGTTCGAGGAAGCTGCCGATGCGCAGGAAGTGGAAGGCCTCGTCCTGCAGCATGGTGCCCACCGTCACGCCACGCGACAGGTGCGAGCGGAACTTCACCCACTCGAAGGCGGCGCCCGGGTCGCGCTGGAAGGCACCGGTGGCGACCATGCGCTGGAACTCCAGCCAGGTCTGGTTCTGCGTCTCCCACACCTCGGTGGTGAGCGTGCCGCGCACGGCCCGCGCGTTCTCGCGCGCGGCCATGAGGCAGCTGCGGATGCTCGACGGGTTGGCCGCGTCGGACACCATGTAGTCCATCACGGTACGCGCGCCGACCTTGCCATAGCGCTTGGCGAAGTCACCCGTCAGCTCGGATATCGACAGCAGGCCGTTCCAGCCTTTCTCGGCCGCGTCGGCGGATTGCGGAAGCAGGGCCGTCTGGTAGTTGACGTCCAGCATGCGCGCGGTGTTCTCGGCCCGCTCCATGTAGCGGGCCATCCAGAAAAGGTGATCGGCGGTTCTAGAAAGCATTCAGGCCTCCCGCCGGGCAGTCCCAAGGGAGGCCTGCGCCCCCTCGGGGGGCAGCGAACGAATGTGAGCGTGGGGGTGCATCGTCATGTCCGTTCATGCTTCGAGAACCCAGGTGTCTTTGGTGCCGCCGCCTTGCGATGAATTCACCACCAGCGATCCTTCCTTCAATGCAACCCGCGTCAAGCCACCCGGCACCATCTGCACCGTCTTGCCCGAGAGCACGAAGGGCCGCAGGTCGATGTGGCGCGGCGCGATGCCGCTCTCGACGAACGTCGGGCAAGTCGACAGGCTGAGCGTGGGCTGCGCGATGTAGCCGCCGGGGTTGGCCTCCAATGCCTTGCGAAAATCGGCGATCTCGTCTTTGGTCGATGCCGGCCCGACCAGCATGCCGTAGCCGCCCGCGCCATGCACCTCCTTCACCACCAGCTCGCTCAGGTGGTCGAGCACGTAGTGCAGGTCATCGGCCTCGCGGCACTGGTAGGTCGGCACGTTCTTGAGGATGGGCCTCTCGCCGAGGTAGAACTCGATCATCTTCGGCACGTAGGGGTAGATGGACTTGTCGTCCGCCACGCCCGTACCGATCGCGTTCGACAGCGTCACGTTGCCCGCGCGGTAGACGCTCAAGAGCCCCGGGCAGCCCAGCGTCGAATCGGGCCGGAAGGCGAGCGGGTCGAGGAAGTCGTCGTCCAGCCGGCGGTAGATCACGTCCACGCGCTTCGGGCCTTGCGTGGTGCGCATGTAGACGAAGTTGTCGCGCACGAAGAGGTCCTGCCCTTCGACGAGCTCCACGCCCATCTGCTGCGCGAGGAAGGCATGCTCGAAGTAGGCGCTGTTGTACATGCCCGGCGTGAGCAGCACGACCGTCGGGTCGTTCACCGCTGCGGGCGCCACGGCGCGCAAGGTCTCGAGCAGCAAGTCGGGGTAGTGGGCGACCGGCGCCACGCGGTGCTCGCTGAAGAGATCGGGGAAGAGCCGCATCATCATCTTGCGGTTCTCGAGCATGTAGCTCACGCCGCTGGGTACGCGCAGGTTGTCTTCCAGCACGTAGTAGGTGCCGCTGCCGTCTGGGTTGGCGGCCCGCACGATGTCGATGCCTGCGATGTGCGAATAGACGCCGGCCGGCACGTCCACGCCCATCATCTCGGGGCGGAACTGCGCGTTCTTGAAGATCTGGTCGGCCGGGACGATGCCCGCCTTGATGATCTCCTGGTCGTGGTAGACGTCGTGGATGAAGCGGTTGAGCGCGGTGACGCGCTGGCGCAGGCCGCGTTCCATCTCCTGCCATTCGTGCGCCGGGATCACGCGCGGGATCAGGTCGAAGGGAATGAGCCGCTCGGTGCCCGAGCCGTCTTCATCCTTCGCGCCGTACACCGCGAAGGTGATGCCCACGCGGCGGAAGATCATCTCGGCTTCTTCGCGCCGCGACCGCATCACGTCGGGCGGTTGTTGCGACAGCCAGCGCTGGTAGCTGCGGTAATGCTCGCGCACCGTGTCCTGGCTGGCTTGCATCTCGTCGAAGCTGGGTCTCATCGGAACGTCTCCTCCGCAGGCAGGTTAGCAAAAACCAGGCCACACGGCGCATGCCCCTTCGACCACTCCATGCGCGCGGGCCCCGTTCGACCCATGGTGCCAGTAGCGCGCGTCGGCGTCACGCTGGCAAACACCCTGCCCCGGCATTTCGCTGCGCCAGGTCCAGGCGCCGCAGCTGGGGCTGTCGACATGTGCGATGCCGCGCTCCTCGTAGCGGGCCAGGACGATCGGTGCGGGGTGGCCGAAGTGGTTGCGGTAGCCGGCCTGGAAGACGGCGAAGCGCGGGTGGACCGCGTCGATCAGGGCTGGCGTCGATGAGGTCTTGCTGCCGTGGTGCGGGACGATCAGCACATCGCTTGCAAGGGCGGCATTCGCGCCGAGCATCCAGGCCTCGCCTTCGCGCTCGACGTCGCCCGTGAGCAAGGCCGTGCCTGAATCGCCGCTGACCCGCAGCACGCAGGACATGCCGTTGGACTTCAGGTGCGCGTCGTAGAACGATGCCGACGGGTGCAGCACCTCGAAGCGCACGCCGTCCCAGGTCCAGCGCTGGCCGGCGATGCAGCGGTCTTGGGGCGCGACCGTCGTGAGCAACGGGTGCGTGTCTTCGAGCGA
The DNA here is from genome assembly GCA_966211955.1 of uncultured Comamonadaceae bacterium. Taxonomy (GTDB): domain Bacteria; phylum Pseudomonadota; class Gammaproteobacteria; order Burkholderiales; family Burkholderiaceae_C; genus Albitalea. The sequence continues at coordinate 162,239 of CBIHOF010000008.1, forward strand.
ACTGCGCAGGGCCGCAACCGGCATGGACTGGATGAGCGACGCCGCGCCGCCCACATGGTCGGAGTCGCGATGGCTGAGCATCAGCAGGTCCACCTTCGCTTCGCCGCGCGAGTGCAGCAGGGGCACGAGCACCCGCTGGCCAGCATCGACGCCAGGTGCGTATTGCGGGCCAGTGTCGTAGACGAGCAGGTGGGTCGCGGTGCGCACGAGCACTGCGGTGCCCTGCCCCACATCCGCGGCGACGAGCTCGAACTGGCCCTCGGCCGGCCGCACCACGCTCGGCATCAGCAAGGGCATGCACATCGGAACGGCGAGCAGGCGCAGTCGCCACGGCAGCGGCATCACCAGCAAGGCCGCGCCGACGAGACCCGCGCACAGCGCCCACCACGGCGCGACGGGCACCGTCCACACGGCGCCCGGCCATCTGGACAGCCAGCCGAGCAGCGCACACAACTGCTGCACGACCCAGGCGCCGGCCAGCCACAAGGGCGAGGCCGCAACGCCCAGCATCGCCAGGGGCGTGATCACCAGCGTGACGAGGGGGATCGCGACGACGTTGGCGATGAAGCCCACCACCGACACCTGCTGGAAGAAGACGAGTGTCAGCGGCGTGAGGCCGAGCGTGGCGATCACCTGGCTCCTCAACTCGCCGCGCAGGTGGTTGAGGACGCGGCCACGTGTCGTCGAGGGTTGAGACGGTGCCTGCATGCGGCTCGCAGGGCTGGACGCCATCAGCAGCCCGACCGCCATGAAGGACAGCCAGAACCCTGCCTGCAGCAAGCCCCATGGGTCCACCGCCGACACCACCACCGCGGCCACCAGCAGCACCAGCGGCCACGGCCAGCGCTTGCCGGTCGATTGCAGCAGCGTCACCACCGCGAGCATCCAGACCGTGCGCTGCGAGGGAACGCCCCAGCCCGAGAACACCGCGTAGCCCCAGGCAGCGACGAGCCCACCCCATCGCCCGGCAAGCGGCGCCGGCCACCACAAGGCCGCCGACGCATGCCGTCGCCACGCCCAGCCGATGGCCCGCCCCGCGAGCCACGCGAACATCGTGATGTGCAGCCCGCTGATGCTGACCAGATGCGCAATGCCGGTGTTGCGAAAGAGGTCCCAATCCTCGCGGTCGATGGCCGATTGGTCGCCCACCGCCAGTGCGGACAGCACGCCGGCCGCGCGATGGTCGGCGACGGCCGCTTCGATCGCGTCCTTGACCCTCTGGCGCAGCCGCTCGACCGGATGCGCGGCGGCAGCGTCAATGAGCCGTGGCGGCACGCCATCGTGCACATGGCCCGTCGCCCGCACACCTTGTTCCAGCAGGTTCAGCTCCGCATCAAAGCCATGCGGGTTGAGCAGGCCGTGCGGCTGCTTCAGCTTCACGCCGAAGCGCCAGCGCTGGCCGGCGCCCAGTGCCAGCTGCGGCTGACTGAGCACCGCGTCCTCGTGGAAGCCGGCGTACCAGCCAAGCACGAGCAGCGGCGGCACGGCGACAGCCATTCCGTCGACGGTCGCGTCCTCCACCTCGAAGCGAAAGCGCACGCCCGATGGCCCGCGCTGCGGCAATCCGTCGATCACGCCGGTGACGACGATGTCCTGGCCTTCGAGCGACGACGGCAGCGCGTCGCGCAAGCGCAGCGTGGCGTGCCAGCCCGCGCCACCGAAGCCCGCCAGCGCCGCGCCAAGCACGGCCAGCGTCCACAACCGCCGCCAGCGCCAGCCCGCCAGCAGCCACAGCATGCCGCCCAGCAAGGCCAATTCGTAGGCGACGAGCGGGCGCAACGCAGGCACCTGCAGCTGCAGGCCGATGCCTGCCAGCCAGCCGGCGCAAAGCCCTGCGATGCGCGAGCCCGTGTGGTGTCCTGTCATGGGGCGCGCAGTGTAGGATTTGCCTCCTCCCCAACGCACTACAAAAAATCATGTCCGTCTACGACCGCCTCAAGGACCTCGGCATCGAACTTCCGCCGCTGGCGATTCCCGCCGCCGCCTACGTTCCCTTCGTGCGCACGGGGCACCTCGTGTTCCTCTCGGGCCACATTGCCAAGCGCGACGGCAAGCCCTGGGTCGGTCAGCTCGGGCGCGACATCGACACCGCCACCGGCAAGCTCGCCGCGCGCGCGGTCGCCATCGACCTGCTGGGCACCCTGCATGCGGCCATCGGCGACCTGAACAAGGTCGAGCGCATCGTGAAGGTGATGAGCCTCGTCAACAGCACGAGCGAGTTCACCGAGCAGCACCTCGTCACCAATGGCTGCTCCGAGCTGCTGGGTGAAGTCTTCGCCGACAAGGGCGCGCATGCACGCAGCGCTTTTGGCGTGGCGCAGATCCCGCTCGGCGCCTGCGTCGAGATCGAGCTGATCGCGCAGGTCGCCTGACGATGGTCGGATCGTCCTTCACCGGCCGCCAATGGCTGCTGGCGGTCGCGGGCCTGTGCATCGTGAGCATTGCCTTGGCCCTCGTCGGCCAGTACGCGTTCAACATGCAGCCGTGCCCGTACTGCGTCCTGCAGCGGCTGGTCTACGCGGTGATCGCGGTGCTGAGCCTCATCGGCGCGTTCGCGCCCGGCATCGGCCGCCGGCTGCTGGCCGCCGCGGACGTGCTTCTCGCCCTGTGCGCGGCCGCCGCTGCCCTGTACCAGCATTTCGTGGCCGCGCAGTCCGCGTCCTGCGCCTTCACGTTTGCTGACAAGGTCATCACCGCCTTGCGCATCGACGAATTCGCGCCCTCGCTCTTCGCGGTGCGCGCGAGCTGCGCCGATGCCGCAGTGTCGGTACTGGGCGTGCCGTTCGAGATCTGGAGCCTGCTGCTGGCCGTGCTGGTGCTCGCGATGTCAGTGCGCGCCGTGTTGCGCGGCTGACGGGAGCCGGCAGGGGCCGTCCGGGCGCCAGGTGGCTGGCGACGCGCGTCCGCCGGGAAGACCGCACGCGCTGGTGGCACATCGCCCAGCCTTTGCGCCTGAGGGTCTAGAGTTGGCCGGGTTGTCTGCCCCTACCGGCGGATGCTCAACCTTGGAGCCGTCATGCCCGATCCTTTCGACACGTCCGCCCTGTTCTCGTCGCCGTTCGCCCCATGGTTCGCCGCGGCGGGCACCAAGAGCGCCCTGCCCGACGCCGCCCAGCTCGCTCCCTTCTGGGGGCAGACCCTCGAGCAGCAGTTGCGTCTGTGGGGAGAGTTCGTCGATGTGCAGCGCAAGTTCTGGTCGTTCTACTCGCCGCTGTTCCAGGCCGCACCCGTCTACCTGAATGGCACCACCAAGACGGTGGCCGAGGACGAGACGGGCCTCGAGCCCGCCGAAACGGTGGATGGCATCCCGGATGCGTTCGAGCTTCAGATGCGCACCTGGAACCACTTCGTCGATGCCAACCGAAAGCTCTGGACGAACCTGCCCTGGACGGGCGCGCAAAACGATGCCGATGCGGCTGGCTCCGCTGAGGAGGATGCGTCTGCGGACGAGGAACCGGCGCCCAGGCCGAAACCGCGCAAGACCACCCGCCGGCGCTGAAACTCATGGGCCGGCTATTCGAAGCGGCCCATCATGTCCTGAAAGCCACCCACGGTCTTGAAGACCTGGTCAAGCATCGAGCAGGCGTTGCCGACGGTCTTCATCCAGTCCGGGTGTTGGTCGGCACCGGCCGACCCGCCCAGGCTTCTTGCACCACTTCCACCGCCGCCCAACCAGTTGCCGACGGGCGGATTCATCCCAGGCTGCAGGCCGCCCCAGCCGGGCACGGCTTGCATCGCCGGCGGCATCATTCGCTGCATCATCGCCAGCATCTCCTGCGAGATCGGTTCGCCCGGCTGCAGCTGCTGGGCGTTCATGAACGCCCGCCACGCGTCCTGCAAGTTGCCCATGGACATGAGCACCGTGCCCGCCGCCGCGTGGTAGGGCGCGAACTGGGGGCACTGGGCGAGCGCCTGGTTCAGCTCGACCAGGGCCTGCTGCCAGTGCTGCCAGGCAAAGGGCTGCTGCCCCTGGGCGGTCTTCGCCCGGCCCGCACAAGCGTGGGCATTCGCGAGTGCCGCATGCACCCCATGGGGGATGAACACGCCCCATTGCTGGGCCGTCCCCATGGATTGCTGGATCCAGCCGATGGCCTGCTCATAGAGCTGGACCGCCATGGCCGCATTACCCTGCGCCTCGGCCATCATCCCCTGCTGGCCCGCTGCCACGCCGGACATGAGCTGTTGATTGAGCGTCGCGCTCAGCGCCGGATTCGCCGCCGGATTCATCATGGCCCTGCCCTCCTTCGCGAGGGCAGTATGCGCGCGATGAACCGGGGATTCAATCAGCTCTTGGCGGCCGCCAGCACGCGCATCGCCTTGACCATCAGCTCCTGCTTCTTGCCCTTGCGCGCGCGCTTGCCTTCGTAGGCGGCCAGTGACGCGCCCTTGAGGGTTTCGTCCTTGGGCGTCGTGCCGCCACGGCCAGTGCCCAGCACCTGCAGCACGTCGCCGAACGCCGCCACGCTCACGAGCGGGTCCTTTGCGTCCACGTCGATCAGCGTGAGCCCGCGGCCGCCGTTGGGCTGCAGCTTGAGCTCGTCGATGCCGAACACCAGCAGGCGGCCCAGCAGCGTGAGGCAGGCGATGCGCGTTGCACCATCGGCCAGGCTCGGCGGCAGCGGCTTGTCGTCCGCCTCGAGGCTCAAGAAGGACTTGCCTCCGCGCTGGCGCGACACCAGGTCGCCCACGCGCGCCAGCAGGCCGAAGCCACCGGTGTTCGCGAGCACCAGCGTGCGCTCCGCCGCACCGGCGAAGTAGTGCGACGGCTGCGTGCCGGTTTCCAGCTCGATCAGCGTGGTGATGGGCTGGCCGTCGCCACGGCCGCCCGGAAGCTGGCTCACCGCCGTCGAATAGACGCGCCCGTTGCTGCCGAAGACCAGCAGCGCGTCCACCGTGCGGCACGGGAACACGCCATACAGCCCGTCGCCCGCCTTGAACTGCAGGCCGCTCGCCTCGATCTCATGGCCCTTGAGCGCGCGCACCCAGCCCTTCATGCTCACGACCACCGTCACCGGCTCGTCGACCACCTTCACTTCCGCCACGGCCTTCTTCTCGGCCTGGATCAGCGTGCGGCGGTCATCGCCGTACTGCTTGGCATCGGTCTCGATCTCGCGGATCACGGTGCGCTTGAGGCTCGACGGGTTGTCGAGGATGTCCTCGAGCTTGCCCTGCTCGACGCGCAGCTCCTTGAGCTCCTGTTCGATCTTGATCGCTTCCAGCCGCGCCAACTGGCGCAAGCGGATTTCGAGGATGTCTTCCGCCTGCCGGTCGCTCAGCTTGAAGCGCTCGATCAGCGCCGCCTTCGGCTCGTCCGAATTGCGGATGATGCGGATCACCTCGTCGATGTTCAGCAGCACCAGCTGCCGGCCCTCGAGCACGTGGATGCGGTCGAGCACCTTGTTCAACCGGTGCCGCGTGCGTCGCTGCACCGTGGCCATGCGGAAGTCGATCCACTCGACCAGCATCTGGCGCAGGCTCTTCTGCGTGGGGCGCCCATCGGCACCGACCATCGTCAGGTTGATCGGCGCGGAGCTCTCGAGCGTGGTGTGCGCGAGCAGCGTGTTGATCAGGTCGTTCTGGTCGATGCGACTCGTCTTCGGTTCAATGACGATGCGCACCGGCGCATCCTTGCTCGACTCGTCGCGCACCGCGTCGAGCAGCGAGAACACCGTGGCCTTGAGCTGCGTCTGCTCGGCGGAGAGCGTCTTCTTGCCGGTCTTGACCTTGGGGTTGGTCAGCTCCTCGATTTCCTCGAGCACCTTCTGCGTGCTCGTGCCAGGCGGCAGTTCGGTCACCACGAGCTGCCACTGGCCGCGGGCCAGGTCCTCGATCTTCCAGCGGGCGCGCACTTTGAGGCTGCCGCGGCCGGTGGCGTAGGCCGAGCGGATGTCTTCGGTGCTGCTGATCAGCTGCCCGCCGCCTGGATAGTCCGGCCCCGGCACGAGGCCGGCGAGCTCTTCGTCACTCAGCTTCGGGTCGCGGATGAGCGCCACCGTGGCGGCCGCGATCTCGCGCAGGTTGTGCGATGGCACTTCGGTGGCCAGGCCCACCGCGATGCCGCTCGCGCCATTGAGCAGCACGAAGGGCAGGCGCGCCGGCAAGAGCTTGGGCTCTTGCTGCGAGCCGTCGTAGTTGGCCGTGAATTCGACCGTGCCTTCGTCGAGCTCGTCCAGCAGCAGTCGAGAGATGGGCGCGAGCCGCGCCTCGGTGTAGCGCATGGCCGCCGCGCCGTCGCCGTCGCGCGAGCCGAAGTTGCCCTGGCCGTCGATGAGCGGATAGCGCTGCGAAAAATCCTGCGCCATGCGCACGAGTGCGTCGTAGGCCGCCTGGTCGCTGTGCGGGTGGTACTTGCCGAGCACGTCGCCCACCACGCGCGCGCTCTTCACCGGCTTGGCGCCGGCGGTGCCCGCGAAGCTCAGGCCCATGCGCTCCATCGCGTACAGGATGCGCCGCTGCACCGGCTTCTGCCCGTCGCACACATCGGGCAGGGCGCGGCCCTTCACCACGCTCAGCGCGTATTCGAGGTAGGCGCGCTCGGCGTATTGCGCGAGGGTGATGGCATCGCTGCCGCCCTCACCGCCGCCACTTGAGAAATCGATCGTCGTCTGGGTCATTGTTTTTTGCGTCTACGGAATCGGCGCCGGCTGGATCTGTAATTGGCGGGCGCCGCGCTGCAGGTTGTTCTGCAGCAGCGCCCAATAGAGTTCGAGCACCAGGTGCACATGCGCCTGGGTTTCGGCGATGGGCGGCATCTTGCCGCCGTGCTTGCGCACCGTGCCTTCGCCGGCGTTCCACGCGGCCAGCGCCACGTCGATGCTGCCGAAGCGGCGCAGCAGGTCGGCCAGCATGCGAGCGCCCGTCAGCACGTTGGTGCGCGGGTCCAGCAGGCGCTCGGCCGCCGGGCGCTGCGCCTCGGCCTTGGTCGCGTAGCGGTCTGCCGTCTCGGGCGTGATCTGCATGAGCCCGATGGCACCGCGCGGCGACACGGCGCGGTCATTGAACCCGGATTCGACGGCGATCACGGCCTTCAAGAGTTCGATGTCCACGCCCTCCTGCTTCGCCGCATCGCGCAGCATCGGCGACAGCCGCTTCACCTCCGGCGCAAAATCGAGCCAGGTGATGAGACCGCCCGCGCCGTCGCTCTTGCCCGGCACGCGGTTCTCGTCGATCTTGCGCTCGCCCATCACGAGCCGGTAGCGCGAGTCGAGCTGCGAGCTCGCCACGTGTGCCGTGCCGGCACCGTCGATGTAGCCCCACAGCTGCGCCTGCGCGGTGGCGGCCCATCCAAGGCCGACAAGCACCAGCACCGCACGCGTTGCCTTCACGCCGCGCCCTTGGTCTCTTGCGTCTGGCGCAAGGCTGCGTATTCGTCCTCGAGCATCGACATCACGATCAGCGAATCGAAGCCGTCTTCGGTCTTCACGCTTTCGCGCAGTCGTCCTTCCTCGACGAAGCCTTCGCTGCGATACAGCGCCAGCGCCCGTTCGTTGAGCGACTTCACGTCCAGCCAGAAGCGATGCGCGCCCAGGTCGCGAAACGCCATCTGCATCAGCAGCTTGACGCACGCGCGGCCATAGCCCTGCCCCTTCGGTTGCAGCACCAGCCGCTTCAGCTCCACCGAACGATGCTGGTTGCGGCAGCCTTGCAGGATGACGAAGCCGGAGGAGGCGTAGTCCGCCCCCGTCTCCACGATGAAATGCCGGAAGTCCGGAAAGCGCACTGCGCCTTCATGCTGCGTGCGTTCCCACGGCGTGATGAACGGCCGGTTGCCCTCGTCCTGCTCCACCGAGATGACGAAGTCCAGGTCCGACAGCATGGTCGGGCGCAGGCGGATGGGAAGTAGGGCCGTCATCGAACCTGGACTTCCGCAAAGGGGGCTGCGAATCGGATGGGGCTTTCGAAAGGCTGACGCTCATTGGCTTCAAGACGATCGAATATGAAGCCAGCGGGCACGCGACCGCGGTAGCTGCGAATCCGCTGCAGGATGCTTTCAACATTCCTGAAGCGTCTCGCGCGCGATCGGCACCGCATTGCCGTCGAGAGTACGGGTTTCACACATCCACCTCGACAGAATCTCCATGCAACTCCATCAGCTCGCGGCGCGCCTGCGCCTCACCCTTGCCCATGAGCCGCGTGAGCGAATCGGTGGTGGCGGCGAAGTCGAGCGCGCCGAACTCCACCTGCAGCAGGCGGCGGGTGTCGGGGTTGAGCGTGGTTTCCCACAGCTGCTCGGCGTTCATCTCGCCCAGGCCCTTGAAGCGGCCGATGCTCCACGAGCCCTCGCGAGCGCCTTCCTTGCGCAGCTTGTCGAGCGTGGCGGTGAGCTCGCCATCGTCCAGCGCGTAGATCTTGGCAGCCGGCTTCTTGCCGCGGGCCGGGGCGTCCACGCGGTACAGCGGGGGCTTGGCGACGTAGATGTTGCCGCGCTCGATGAGCTTGGGGAAATGGCGGAAGAAGAGCGTCAGCAGCAGCACCTGGATGTGCGAGCCGTCCACGTCAGCGTCCGACAGGATGCAGATCTTCCCGTAGCGAAGTCCCGTGAGGTCGGGCTCGTCGGTCGCACCATGCGGGTCCACGCCGATCGCCACCGCGATGTCGTGGATCTCGTTGTTGGCGAAGAGCCGGTCGCGCTCCACCTCCCAGGCGTTGAGCACCTTGCCGCGAAGCGGCAGCACCGCCTGCGTCTCCTTGTTGCGGCCCATCTTGGCGCTGCCGCCGGCGGAGTCGCCTTCGACGAGGAAGAGCTCGTTCATCGTCAGGTCGCGGCTCTCGCAATCGGTGAGCTTGCCGGGCAGCACGGCCACGCCGGAGCCCTTGCGCTTTTCCACCTTCTGGCTCGCGCGCTGGCGCGTCTGCGCCTGCTTGATGACGAGTTCGGCGAGCTTCTTGCCCACGTCCACGTGCTGGTTGAGCCACAGCTCCATCGCCGGCTTCACGTAGGTGGACACCAGGCGCAATGCGTCGCGGCTGTTCAACCGCTCCTTGATCTGGCCTTGGAACTGTGGGTCCAGCACCTTCGCGCTCAGCACGAAGTTGGCGCGCGAGAACACGTCCTCGGGCATCAGCTTCACGCCCTTGGGCAGCAGGCTGTGCAGGTCGATGAAGCCCTTGACCGCACCGAAGAGGCCATCTTTCAGACCAGATTCATGCGTGCCGCCGGCCACCGTCGGAATCAGGTTGACGTAGCTCTCACGGACGGGTGCGCCCTCTTCCGTGAATGCCACGCACCACGCAGCGCCCTCGCCTTCCGCAAAGTTCTCCGTCTCGCCGCCGTCGGCGTAGTGCTCGCCTTCGAAGAGCGGGATCACCGGATCCGCGTTGAGCGTCTGCATCAGGTAGTCGCGCAGGCCGCCCTTGTAGACCCAGCTCTGCGTCTCGCCGCTCTTCTCGTTCTTGAGCGACACCGTGACGCCAGGCATCAGCACAGCCTTGCTGCGCAAGAGGTGCGTCAGCTCGTTCTTCGGGAAGTCGGCGCTCTCGAAATATTTCGGGTCCGGCCAGGCACGCACCGTGGTGCCGTTCTTGCGGTCGCCGGTGGACGCGCGCCGCGTCTTCAGCGGCTCGACCACGTCGCCGCCTGAGAAGGCGATCTCGGCCACCTGGCCTTCACGCCACACCGTCACCTCCAAGCGCTTGGCCAGTGCATTGGTCACGCTCACGCCCACGCCGTGCAGGCCGCCGGAGAAGCTGTAGGCGCCACCGGCACCCTTGTCGAACTTGCCCCCGGCATGCAGGCGGGTGTAGACGATCTCCACCACCGGCACCTTCTCTTCCGGGTGCAAGCCGATCGGAATGCCGCGTCCGTCGTCCTGCACGCTCACCGAACCGTCGGCATGCAGCGTCACGTCGATGCGCTTGCCGTGACCGGCCAGGGCTTCGTCGGCCGCGTTGTCGATCACCTCTTGAATGATGTGCAGCGGGTTGTCGGTGCGGGTGTACATGCCCGGCCGCTGCTTGACCGGCTCGAGCCCCTTGAGGACGCGAATCGAGGCCTCGCCATAGGTGGCGTCGGCCTTGGAACTTGCTTTGCTTGCGGGTTTGGTAGCCATCGCGGCGGATTGTAGGCAGTGGCCGCCGTGCGAAATTCCCGGGGGCTCTCCGGCTCAGCCGGTGGCCGCCCGCACCATCGCTTCGACGCCGATCTCGAAGGTCTTGTCCCAGTGCGGTTGCTGGAAGAACTCGGCACTTGCCATCAGGTTCGGGCAGTTCGCGGCGATGTAGTCGTTGGTGACGGGCACCGCGGCCGAAGGACCCTTCGCGTAACCGGATGTCTCGTCGATGCACGCGCCCACCAGGTAGTAGCCGATCGTCCGGAAGTGCCGCGCCGCCAGCTCGCGATCAGGCACCACGGCCCGCACGATGGCAAGGATGCATTCGATGAAGCCCACGCCGACGGGCGTGTTCAGCCGGTGCACCGCGACCAGCGGGAACAGCGCCGGAAAGCGGTGGGCCATGGCGCGGTAGGCATGCATGGCGGCGCGGAGCCGCTCGACGGGCGGCAGGTCGGCGCCGGGCAGCTCGACCGAACTCACCGCGTAGTCGACGAGCGCATCCAGCAGGTGCTGCTTGCTCGGGAAGTGGTGGTAGATGCTCATCGCCTCGCAACCCAGTCGCTCGCCGAGCTTTCGGGTGCTCAAGCCCGCAAGCGTCTCTTGCGCCACCAGCGCCAGTGCGGCGGAGACGATGCGTTCACGGGACAGCGGCTGCGGCGTCGTTCCGGGCGCCGTCTTCTTACTCGGGGTTTTCGCCATCATTCATCTTACACCGTAAGTCTAAACTCCCATTCATGCCTTACGGTGTAAGACAGATGCCTTTCACCACGACCTGACAGGTGGCGCACGACCCGCGCCAGCCACTCGCAAGGAGATTCGCATGGACCCCATCGACCTCATCGGCCTCTTGATCCCGGCCACCTACCTCGTGATGCTTGCCGCCGAGAAATCGCGGCCTGCCCGCGTCTTCCCGCAGCGTCGCGGATGGACCTGGCTTGGCATCGGCTTCCTCGTGCTGATCGGCGTCGTGTCAACGGTGGTTCCTCTGGCCGTGCCCACCGATTGGCTGGCCGCGCACCGGCTGATGGATGGCACGCGTCTGGGCGTCGTCGGCGGCACGGTCACGGGCTACGTCGTGTTGTCGGGCGTGATGTACGCCTACCACCGGCTCGTGCACACCGTGCCCCTGCTGTGGCGGCTCACGCACCAGATCCACCACAGCCCGCAGCGCGTGGACATCTCCGGCTCGGTGCTCTTCCACCCCATCGAGATGGTGCTGCAAGTGCTGATGCAGCTCTTCGTCACGCTCATCGTCCTCGGGCTGGACCCGCTGGCCGCCGCGCTCACGGGCTACGTCGCTGCCTTCTACGGCATGTTCCAGCACTGGAACGTGAACACGCCGCGCTGGCTCGGCTACCTCATCCAGCGACCGGAAGCGCATTGCGAGCATCACCGCAAGGGCGTGCATGCCTTCAACTACGGTGACCTGCCGGTGTGGGACTTGCTGCTGGGCACCTTTCGCAACCCCGCGCACTTCAGCGGCGAATGCGGCTTCGAGCCGCCGGCTGATCGCCGCGTGGGTGCGATGCTCGCACTGCGGGACGTGAACGAGCCGGTCTATGGCGCATCAAGCCGGGGCGTGCGCCGGGTGGCCGGCTGAACCTCTTCATCACAGGCAACGAGGACAAGCACAGCTCGACAGCAGGAAGCTTCGCGTTTGGCTACATTGCGCCGATGCAAGACACCGCCGCACCCAACCCGCCCCCCAAGCTGTCCATGACCCAGGTGCTGCTGTGCGGCGCCGCCATCGTCACGTTGTCCATGGGCATCCGCCATGGCTTCGGTCTGTGGCTCGGGCCCATCACCACCGAGCGCGGCTGGACGCGCGAGACCTTTGCCTTCGCGCTGGCGGTGCAGAACCTCGCCTGGGGCGTCGCCGGGCCCTTCGCCGGGGCGCTGGCCGACCGCTTCGGCGCCTTCAAGGTACTGATCATCGGCAGCCTGATGTATGGCCTCGGCCTTGTGCTGATGGCCGTGTCGGCAACAGGCCTGGCCTTCACCGGCAGCGCCGGCCTCTTGATCGGCATGGCGCAATCGGGCACGACCTACGCGGTGGTGTATGGCGTCATCGGCCGCAACGTCGCACCCGAGAAGCGCAGCTGGGCGATGGGTGTCGCGGCAGCGGCCGGCTCGTTCGGACAGTTCCTGATGGTGCCGGTGGAGAACCAGCTCATCGGTCACCTCGGCTGGCAGAACGCGCTCTTCATCCTCGGCTGCCTGGCGCTCGTGATTGCGCCGCTGGCCATGGGCTTGAAGGAGCCCCTCGCGCAGAAGGCGACCGGCGTCCATCAGAGCATCGGCCAGGCGGTGCGCGAGGCCTTCGCCTACCCGAGCTTCCGCTGGCTGATGGCGGGCTACTTCGTGTGTGGCTTCCAGGTGGTGTTCATCGGCGTGCACATGCCCAGCTACCTGAAGGACCACGGCCTGTCGCTCGACGTGGCGACCAACGCGCTTGCGCTCATCGGCCTGTTCAACGTGATCGGCACGTACACGGCCGGCACCCTCGGGCAGCGGCTGCCCAAGCGCTACATCCTGTCCACCATCTACGCGCTGCGATCGGTGGCGATCATCACCTTCCTCAACGTGCCGCTCACGCCAATGAGCGTGTACATCTTCTCGGCGGTGATGGGCGTGTTGTGGCTGTCCACCGTGCCGCCCACCAACGCGGTGGTCGCGCAGATCTTCGGGGTGCAGTACCTGTCCATGCTCGGCGGCTTCGTGTTCTTCAGCCACCAGATCGGCAGCTTCCTCGGCGTGTGGCTGGGCGGCAAGCTGTACGACAGCACCGGCAGCTACGACATCGTCTGGTGGATCGCCGTGGCGCTGGGCGTGTTCGCGGCCATTGCGAACCTGCCGGTGAAGGAGTCGGCCATTCCACGCGGGGCGCCGGCACCGGCGTGATGCCGTGACGCGGCTGGGGCGCTCGCTGGTGTGGCTTGGCGTAGGCATCGTGCTTGCGCTGGTGTTCGCGGCTTACCTGCGACCTGACATGGCGATGAGCCTGGCCAACCAGATCTGGGCCTGCTTCTGATCCTTGGCGTCAAGCACAAGGCCTCGCCCCGACACTGTCGCCAAAGCGCGGTTTCGGCCGAGGGCCTTGCGCTACATTCGCGCCCATGAACGTCATCGTCATCACGGGCGCATCCGACGGCATCGGTGCGGAGATGGCCCGCCAATGGGCGGCACGCCACGGCCGGGACTGCGCGCTTGTGCTCGCAGCGCGCAGCGTCGACAAGCTCGAAGCAGTGGCCACTGAATGCCGCTCGCGCGGCGCACAGGTGCTGGTGCAGCGCTGCGACGTCGGCGTGCAGGCCGATTGCCAGGCGCTCATCGACGCCGCCGTGAAGGCCTTCGGCCGCATCGACACGCTCGTCAACAACGCCGGCATGTCGGCGCACGCAACCTTCGAAGATGTGACGGACCTCGCGTGGTACCAGACGCTGATGCGCATCAACCATTGGGGCAGCGTGTGGTGCACGCATGCCGCACTCAAGCACCTGAAGGCGAGCAAGGGGCGGCTCGTGGCTGTGGCGAGCCTCGCCGGCTTGATCGGCGTGCCGGGACGCACCGCCTACAGCGCCACCAAGTTCGCGATGACCGGTTTCTTCGAGGCTTTGCGCATCGAGCTGCAGACGAGCGGGGTGAGCGTGACGATCGCCTACCCGGGCGTGGTGGCCACCGAGATCCGCTACCGCGGCTTCAATGCAGCGGGCCAGGCCGCCGGCAAGAGCGGGCTGGATGAAAGCGGCGCGATGAGCGTGGAGGAATGCGCCCGCCTCATCGTCGACGGCACCGAGGCGCGCAAGCGCGACATCGTGATGAGCGCCAAGGGCAAGCTGGGTCGATGGATCAAGCTGCTCGCGCCTGCCATGGTCGACCGCATGGCGCTGAAGGCGCTGAACAAGCATTGACTCGCGTGAGCGCGTGGTCGCCGCACGAGCTTCGCCGATGAGCGCCGGGCTGCACGCCATGCTCCTGCCCTCGCCCTGGGTCGTGCGCTGGGCGCACCTGGTGCGCGAAGGCGGGTCGGTGCTCGACGTCGCCTGCGGCAGCGGCCGGCATGTTCGCTTCTTCAACGAGCGCGGCTGCGCGGTGACGGGTGTCGATCGTGACGAAGCGGCGCTTGCCGCCTTGGCGCCGATCGCGCAGACGGTGGTCGCCGACATCGAGAACGGCCCCTGGCCTTTCGCCGGGCGCCGCTTCGATGCCGTCGTCGTCACGAACTACCTCTGGCGGCCCCTGATGCCGGCCATCGTCGATGCGGTGGCCGAGGGCGGCGTGCTGATCCACGAAACCTTCGCGGCAGGGAACGAGTCCGTGGGCAAGCCGTCGAATCCGAACTTCCTGTTGCGGCCCGGCGAGCTGCTGCAGGCGGTGTCGAGCCTGCGGGTCGTGGCCTACGAGGACGGTTTTCTCTCGGCGCCCGACCGCTTCGTGCAGCGGGTCGTGGCGGTGCGTGAAGGGGCTCTCGCCTGGCCTCCGGCGCGTTACCCGTTGTGAACGCGGCCCCGGGCTAAAATCGTCGGATTCAGAGGAAACCGCATGAACCCCATTCTTGGCAGCATCGTGGCGCTGGTAACGCCCATGCGTGAAGACGGCAGCGTCGACTACGACGCGCTTCGCCGCCTGGTCGACTGGCACATCGCCGAAGGCACCGACTGCATCGGCGTGGTCGGCACCACCGGCGAATCGCCCACCGTCTCCGTCGAGGAGCACTGCGAGATCATCCGCGTCGCCGTCGAGCATGCGAAGGGCCGCAAGCCCATCATGGCCGGCGCCGGCGGCAACTCCACCCGCGAGGCCATCGAACTCGCGAAGTACGCCAAGAAGGTCGGCGCCGACTGCACCCTGTCGGTCGTGCCCTACTACAACAAGCCGTCGCAAGAAGGCATCTACCAGCACTTCAAGTCCATCGCCGAAGCGGTGGACATTCCGATGGTGCTCTACAACGTGCCCGGCCGCACCGTCGCCGATATGCAGGTGGACACCGTGCTGCGCCTGGCGCAAATCCCGGGCATCGTCGGCATCAAGGAAGCCACCGGACAGATCGAGCGCGCCGGCTGGCTCATCAAGCAGGCGCCCAAGGGCTTCTCCATCTACTCGGGCGACGACAGCACCGCCATTGCGCTCATGCTGCTCGGCGGGCACGGCAACGTGAGCGTCACCGCCAACGTCGCGCCGAAGCTCATGCACGAGATGTGCATGGCCGCCATCGAGGGGCGTGCGCGCGAAGCCAGCGCCATCCACCTCAAGCTGCTGCCGCTGCACAAGAACCTCTTCCTCGAACCCAGTCCTGCGCCGACCAAGTGGGCCATGAAGCAGCTCGGGCTGTGCGGCGAGACGCTGCGCCTGCCGATCGTGCCGCTGACGGCCGCCGGACAGGCCGTGGTGGGCCAGTCGCTGCGCGACAGCGGCCTGCTCTGAGAGCCTGACCCCCAACCGCTCACCAACACCGGGTCGGCCCCCAAGGCCTGCCCACGGAGACCTTGACGTGACCCTTTCGCTTCGCCACACCCCTGTCCGCATCGCCTGCCTGGTGCTCGTCGCCGGCCTGTCGGCATGCTCGTCGATCGAGAACTTCATGACCGGAGACAAGATCGACTACCGCAGCGGCGGAGCCACCCGCACGCAGGGCCTGGAAGTGCCGCCCGACCTGAGCCAGCTCAACCGCGACGCACGCTTCACGCAGCAAGGCGGCAGCATCAGCGCGACGCAGTTCCAGGCGGGCAACACCGCCAAGGAAGCCGTCACCAACACCGTGGCGCCGAAGGACCTGGGCGCCGTCAAGCTGGTGCGCGAAGGCAACCAGCGCTGGCTGTCGGTGCCGCTGACGCCCGAACAGCTGTGGCCGCAACTGCAAGGCTTCTGGAAGGAAAACGGCTTCAACCTGGTGGTAGATAGCGCCGGCACCGGCGTGATGGAAACCGACTGGGCCGAGAACCGCGCGAAGCTGCCGAACGACTTCATCCGCAACTCCATCGGCAAGGTGTTCGATTCGCTCTATTCCACCGGCACGCGCGACAAGTTCCGCACCCGCGTCGAGCGCACGGCCGGCGGCAGCGAGATCTACATCACCCACCGTGGCGTGGAAGAGGTCTATAGCGGCGACCGCAAGGAAACGACCGTCTGGCAACCCAAGCCCGCCGACCCGCAGCTCGAGGCCGAGATGCTGCAGCGCATGCTGGTGCGCCTGGGCGTGAAGGAAGAAGTCGCCAAGAGCACGGTGGCATCGCCCGTCGCCCTGCCCGCGCACGCCCGAGTGGTCGAAGGCCAGACGGCTGCGACGCTCACGGTGGATGACTCCTTCGACCGTGCCTGGCGCCGCGTGGGCCTCGCGCTCGACCGCAGCGGCTTCACGGTGGAAGACCGTGACCGCGCGCAAGGCGTGTACTTCGTGCGCTACGTGGACCCGGCGCAGGCCGGCAAGGACGAGCCTGGCTTCCTGAGCCGCCTCTTCACCTTCGGCAAGAAGGACGATGCCGGCGGCCCGGTGAAGTACCGCGTGCAGGTCAAGGGCCAGGGCGACCTGAGCACCGTGACGGTGTTGAATGCGCAAGGCCAACCCGAGAACGGCGAAGCCGGCAAGCGCATCGTCAACCTGCTGGTCGAAGACCTCAAGTAATCCGGTTGCAGACATGCTCCGCTTCTGCAGTCTTGGCAGCGGCAGCAGCGGCAACGCGACGCTGATCGAGGCCAGCAGCGGCATCACCACGAGCCGCGTGCTGGTGGATTGCGGCTTTACGCAGCGCGAGCTGAAATTGAGGCTCGCACGTGCGGGGCTCGAGGTGAGCCACATCGATGCAATCTTCGTCACGCACGAGCATGGCGATCACATCGGATGCACCGTGCCTTTGGCGAAGCGACACCGCATTCCGATCTGGATGAGCCGCGGCACCTGGCGCGCGGCGGGGCAACCCGATCTCGGTGATCTGCTGCACTTTGCGCGCGATGGGGAATGCATCGCGCTCGGCGACGTGCAGCTGATGCCCTACACCGTGCCACACGATGCGCACGAGCCCTTGCAGCCCTGCTTCTCGGATGGTGCCATGCGCCTGGGCGTGCTGACCGATGCCGGCAGCATCACGGCTCACTTGCTCGAACAGCTCAAGGGCTGCCATGCCCTGCTGCTTGAATGCAACCATGACCGCGAGATGCTCGCGGCATCGCGCTATCCGTGGTCGCTCAAGCAGCGCATTGGTGGGCGCTTCGGCCACCTGAGCAACGATGCGGCCGCTGAGATCCTCGCGGCCTGCATGCACGACGGCCTGAAACACGTGGTGGCAGCGCACCTGAGCCGCGAGAACAATCGACCTGAATTGGCCTTGACCGCCTTGGCCTCGGCCGTGGGCGCCGATGCGTGCGACATGCGCGCGGCCGGACCGCAATGGGGTTTTGACTGGATTGATGTGGGCTGAATTTTCAGCGACCAGGAAGTCGGGTCAATAGAATTCGCCCAACAAAAAAGCCGCCCGAGGGCGGCTTTTTCATGAACCGGTGAGAACCGATTACTTGGAGGCAGCGCTGGCAGCCGAAGAAGCAGCATCGGCGGCCGACGAGGCAGCGGCCATGGCGCTCGAAGCAGCCGCATCAGCAGCCGAGGCGGCCGGAGCCGGAGCGGCCATCGGAGCCGGAGCCGGTGCCGTGACGGTCGTTTCTTCCTTCTTGCTGCAGGCAGCGAGAGCAACGGAAGCAACCAGGGATGCCAACAGAAGCGACTTTTTCATACTTGTCCTCAATCAATAGGTCGAACAATTACCGGTAATTGTGGGACCCCTCCAATTCCACAGAGCCCCAACGCTCAAAAGACCACGAGAGCTCGAGCATCTCAATGGTCTAGCCTGCCATTATATGCGGAACCTTGTCACAGACCGAGGGTCGACGCTGGGAAGGACTCGATGGAGCGTTGCGAAACCGCATCAAAGAGCTCGCGATTGCGAAGGATATCGCCGGCTTCGTGCGACACGCCACCACGGTATCGCGCGCGATCGAAGAGCTTCACGCAGACGATGGAAGGCGCCACGAGCATGCTCGGCAGCTCCTTGATTTCATCGTCGTCCAGCGCCCTGCAATCGATGACGTGTGCATAGGTTTGCCGCCACTGCGTGAAGCGCGCATGCCGTCGCGTGACTTCGTCGAAATGCCTCGCGAACATCGTGAGCTTGCGATGCGGCAGAACCCAGCGTGTGAGCGCATCGATGACGGCTGCGTCCGACAAAGGCCAGTCGGCGAAGTCTTCGTCGCAGATGAAGAACTCGCGGCATCCGATCGTCGACACCTCGACGAAAGCCGCGCGCAGTGCGTCGTGGAACTCGAGCCGCGTCGCGATGTGCTGCGGTGCTGCTTGCGAACCCGTCATGTCCTTGCCTCCTGGTCTCGAGCCGAATGCATCCATCCGGCATCGGTCCATTCTGCAATCAACTGCTTCGCCTCGCCACTCGCGCGCATCCACTGCGAGGCGGGCAGGCGCCGCTGGTCCGCCAGGTGCCGCATGAGCATCGCGTCCTGCCCGCCCGCGCGGAAGGACTCGCCGTTGATGTAGACGTGCTCGTCGTCGTAGAGCATTCGCGTGCGCTGGTCGAGGACCAGGTCGGCCTCGTCAAGCAGGGCTTCGCCATCGTCGAAAGCCACCATGGGCTTGGGCTCGCTGAGCCATTCGCCAAGTGCGACCGCCAGTGCCTTGGGGTTCTCGGCGAGCTTGGCCACCGCTTCCTTGGTGAACTCCAGCAGCGTCGATGGGATGCGCCCCGGCGTGTCAGTGGCCGGCTGCGATGGGTCGCGGTAAAGCGTCGGCGTGGCGGCGGGCTCCTCGCCATCGAGCAGGCGCTGCAACACCTCGCGCCCCACCTCGTCGCGCGCCGGCGCACGAAAACCGATGGAGCACGTCATGCACTCGCCTTCGGCCACGCCGTCGTGCGCCCAGCGCGGCGGCAGGTAGAGCATGTCGCCCGGTTCGAGCAGCCATTCCTCCTCGGGCTGGAAGTTGGCGATGATCTTCAGCGGCACATCCGGCACGAGCGCCGCATCGTTCATGCGGCCGATGCGCCAGCGCCGCTTGCCGTGCACTTGCAGCAGGAACACATCGTAGGAATCGAAATGCGGTCCCACGCCGCCGCCATCGGTGGCATAGGACATCATCACGTCGTCCAGCCGCGCATCGGGCACGAAGCGGAAACGATTGAGCAGCTCGTGCGCCGCGCCCACATGCAGGTCAAGGCCTTGCACGAGCAGCGTCCAGCCCGGCGTCTTCACGGTCGGCAGCTGTCGCTTGGCGAAGGGCCCGTGCCGAAGCGACCAGGCGCCCTCCTTCATCTGCACGAGGCGCGATTCGACATGCTCATCGCCAGCCAGCGCGAAGAGTTCGTTGCGCCCGAGCGGTGGCACGACGCCCGGCACGGCCTGGCGGATGAGCAGCGGCTGTTTCTGCCAGTGGCGCCGCATGAAGACCTGTGGCGTGAGGCCGCCAAGAAGCGGCGAAGCGAGGGCGATGTCCATGGAACGGGATTGTGGCCTGTGCGATCATTTCCGGAATGAACATCACCGCACCATGCGTCGTCAGCCTCGTCTGGCGTCTTGAAGACACCCAGGGCCAGCTGATCGACGAACTGAAGGACCCGGTGGAGTTCTTCTTCGGCGGCGACGACCTGCTCGCCAAGGTGGAAGAAGCCCTCGCCGACCAGGAGGTTGGCTTTGAAGTCCAGCTGCACCTCGAACCCGAACATGCCTTCGGCGAGTACGACCCCGAGCTCGTCTTCTTCGAGGACCGCTCGGTATTCCCCGAGCAAGTTGACGCGGGCATGCAGTTCGATGGCGTACCCGAGGGCGCGACGACCAAGGGCCTGCCTGAGGACGCGATCTACACCGTGACCGAGGTCTACCCGAGCCACGTCGTGCTCGACGGCAACCACCCGCTTGCCGGCATCGCCCTGCGGCTTGACATCAAGGTGCTGGACGTGCGCGAAGCGACCGAGGAAGAGATCCAGGCCGGCAGCGTCGGCCAGCCGGTTTTCAGCGTGGTGAACGCGGCGCCGTCGGGCTCCCAGCTGCACTGAAGCCGGCGTCGAGCACGCCGAGCAGCCGCTCTCCCTTGGCCACCGTCTCGTCCCATTCGCTTGCGGGCTCCGAGTCGGCCACGATGCCGCCACCCATCTGCACCATGACGCGCCCCGCCGCGACGACCGCCGTGCGGATCACGACGGACAGGTCCATGTTGCCGCGGCAATCGAGGTAGCCGATGGAGCCGGCGTAGAAGCCACGCCGCAAGGGCTCCAGCGCCTCGATGGCCTGCATGGCGGCCAGCTTGGGCGCTCCGGTCATTGAGCCGGGCGGCCAGCAGGCGCGCAGAAGGTCGGCAATGCCGCAGTCCTTGCGCAGAGTCGCCTGCACCGTCGACACCATCTGCCACACGCTCGCATACGGCTCCAGGCCGAACAGATCGGGCACGCGGACGCTGCCAAGCTCGGCCACGCGGCCAAGGTCATTGCGCATCAGGTCGACGATCATCAGGTTTTCTGCCTGGTTCTTCTCGCTCGCGGCAAGCCAGGCGCGGTTGGCCGCGTCTTCCTGCGGCGTCGCGCCGCGGGCGACGGTGCCCTTGATCGGGCGGGCCTGGACGGTGCGTCCCTGCAGGTGCAGGAAGCGCTCGGGCGAGCAGCTGGCGACGGCGAACTCCGGCGTCTCGATGAAGGCGGCGAACGGCACGGGGTGCCGCGCGACCAGGTCTTCGTAGAGAGACCATGCGTCGCCTTCGAAAGATGCGTCCTCGCGCCGCGTGAGGTTGACCTGCAGCACCTGGCCGTCGGCGATGGCGTGGCGGATGTGCGCGACGCCGGCTTCGAATTGCCCGCGGCACATGCGCTGTGTGCGCAGACCCGCGGCCCAGGGGGTTCGCGCGGGCGCTGGCGCCCTCGCCCGGGACAGCGTGTCTTGCCAGACGGCTTCTCGGCCGGCACGCGTCCAGGGCCATTCATCGCCGGCGCCACGAACGGTGCATTCCCACCACTGTTGCGACGCATGATGAAAGGCCAGCACCTGGTCCACGGCCATCCACCACATGGCGGGGAGCGACGGCTCATCCACGGCCCGCTCGTCGAGTCGGTGCAGATGACGTGCCGCGTCGTAACCCAGCACCCCGACCCAGCCACCGACGAAGTTCAAGCCATCCGGCGCCAAGCCCTGCGCATCCATGCGCACCGGCCGCAGCGTAGACATCGACCGGATGGCCTCGAAGGGCTCATCAAAGCGCTGCGACACGCTGCCCTCGCGGCTGAGCCAGGTGCCTGCAGCATCTGTGTACAGTGTCGCGATCGCCGGCCCCGCCACGTACGACCATTGCCCTTGGCCTTCCATGGTCAGGGCGCTTTCGAGCAAGGCATGATGCGCGTCGCCACGCAGCGCGGCCATGGTCACCCGAGGTCCATGCGGCAAGGCCACGGGCCTCACGCTCACCACCAGTTCACTCATGTCTTCAAGCTCTTCCCGATCGCTGCGGCGCGAAGCGTTCGCCGCCAACGACGCATCGCCCACGGATGCCTCCCAAGCACGCCACGTGCTCAAGCTGCTGCTCGCGCAGGACGGCTCCACCACGCGGCTGTGCGAGGCGGTGGCCGGTGGCTCCGTCGAGCTTCATGTGATCCAGCAGCACGTGACCGATGAAGTGCCCGCCCTCGTGCGGCAGCACCTCCCTGGCACGCAGTTCATCGAGCGCATCACCTGCCTCGCCGCACATGGCGAGGTGATGATGGACAACCTCACCTACGTCGCACTCCACGGCCTGGAGCCCGATATCGACGCCGACCTGCGTGCTGGGCGCCTGCCCATCGGCCACCTGCTGGCGCGCCTGTGGGTGCGCCGCGAACGCGTGGCCGACGCCGATGAGCTGATGCAGCGGCTGTGGGACGCGGTCGGCACCCCTGACGCCGCGGCGACACGCGCATACCGCATCGACACGCCGAGCTCGGCGCGGATGCTGATCGCCGAGACCTACCGGCGCGGCATGCTGATGGATCGCGGCTAGGCGCCGGCTTCGAATGAACTGCAACTTGGGCGACATTGTCGGCGAAGGCCGGTGTTGTACATTGCGCGGCGCCGTTTCGCCGCCGTGTTTTCCGCGGCCATGATCCCGATGACCTCCTCCCGCAACGACGACCTCCTCGCGCGCAGCCGCCGCGCCGTCTGGCACCCCTGCACGCAGATGAAGCACCACGAGTCGCAGCCGCTCGTGCCCATCGTGCGTGCCGAGGGCGCATGGCTCTTCGACGCAGACGGGCACCGCATCCTCGACGCGGTGAGTTCCTGGTGGGTCAACCTCTTCGGCCATGGGCACCCGCGCATCAAGGCGGCGCTGCATGAGCAGATCGAGACGCTGGACCACGTGATGCTCGCCGGGCTCACGCACGAGCCGGTGATCGAGCTGTCGGAGCGCCTCGCGGCCTGGACTGGTCTAGGCCACTCGTTCTACGGCAGCGATGGTGCCAGCGCCACCGAGATCGCGCTGAAGATGAGCGTGCATTCATGGCGCAACCTCGGCCGGCCCGGAAAGAACGGCTTCGTGAGCCTGGCCCAGGGCTACCACGGTGAGACAGTGGGCGCGCTGGGGGTGACGGACATCCCGCTCTTTCGCACCGCCTACGGCCCGCTGGTGCGGCCGGCCGCGGTGGTGATGAGCCCGGATGCGCGGCTGGCGGCGCCGGGCACGGATGCGCTTGCCCACGCCGAACTTGCGTCACAGTCCCTGGAAGGGTGGTTTGACGCGCATCACCACGAGACGGCCGCGATCATCCTCGAGCCGCTGGTGCAATGCGCGGCGGGCATGGCCATGCATGACCCACACTACCTTCGCCGCGTACGCGCCTTGTGCGACCACTACGAAGTGCACCTCATCGCCGATGAGATCGCGACGGGCTTCGGCCGCACCGGCGAACGCTTCGCCTGCGACGTCGCCGGCATCCGGCCAGACTTCATCTGCCTGTCCAAGGGACTGACCGGCGGCACGCTCCCCTTGTCCGCCGTGCTCACCACCGATGCGGTGTACGAGAGTTTCTACGACGACGACAGCGCGCGCGGCTTCCTGCATTCGCATTCCTACACCGGCAACCCGTTGGCCTGCCGCGCGGCGCTCGCCGCGACCGAACTGCTCGACGACGCGCAGCTGGCGCGCAACCGTGTCACGGCGCAGCGCCTGAGCCGGGCTGCGAGTGCCATCGATCAACATCCGTCGATCAGCAACGCCCGCCAGCTCGGCATGATCTGGGCCTGGGACGTGGAAACGGACGACCCGACTTTCGCGCGTCGATATCACCGCGCTGCGTTGCAAGAAGGCCTGCTGCTGCGCCCCATCGGCCGCACGCTCTACTTCATGCCGCCCTACGTCATCGACGATGAAGCCATCGACCACCTCATGCGAGGGGCCTCGAGAGCGCTCGACCGCACGCTGGCCGATGCGGCACCTCGCTCTGCTCACGCCGTCCCGTCACTCGCATGAGCCGCTTCCAATGAACGCCTGGTTCATCACCGGCACCGACACCGGCGTGGGCAAGACACTCATCGCCACCGCCCTCATCCACCGCCTGCGCGAGCGGCATGCGCGCGTGGCCGGCATGAAGCCCATCGCCGCGGGGTCGCACACGCTGCCTGATGGCTCGCTCAGCAATGAGGACGTGCTGGCCTTGCGCGCTGCTGCCACGGTGGATGCGCCGACAGCCCTGCTCAACCCCTACCTGCTGGACGCACCCGTCTCGCCGCACATCGCGGCCAAGAAGGAAGGCGTGGTCATCAACATCCGCAAGATCGTCGATGCCTTCCATGCGCTTCGCGAACGGTCGGATGCCGTCATCGTGGAAGGCGCAGGCGGCTTTCGCGTGCCCGTCACGGACACGCTGGACGGCTCGGACCTCGCGCAGGCCCTCGCCCTGCCGGTGATCCTCGTCGTCGGCCTGCGCCTGGGCTGCCTCAACCACGCCCTGCTCAGCGCCGAATCCATCGCCGCCCGCGGCCTCACGCTCGCCGGCTGGATCGCCAATCGCGTGGACCCCGCCATGCCTGAACAGGCCGCCAACCTCGAATGGCTCGCGTCCCGCATGAACGCGCCTTGCCTCGGCGACGTGCCGCATCAGCGCCCCGCAGACCCGCGCGCCGCAGCAGCGCACCTGCGCCTGCCCGAGCCCAATTTGAAAGGACCTGGGTCATGAACCCGATCGACAGCTACGCCCGCGAACTCGCGGCGCTCGACAGCGCCCAGCTCAAGCGCACCCGCCGCGTCGTGGACGCCGTCAGCGGCTCGCGCCTGCGCGTGGGTGGGCGCGACATGCTCGCCTTCTGCGGCAACGACTACCTCGGCCTCTCCCAGCACCGCGAGCTGGTCGAAGCAAGCCTGCGCGGCGCGCAGCGCTACGGCGTGGGCGCCACGGCCTCGCCATTGGTGTGCGGCCACAGCGCATCGCACGAGATGCTCGAAGTCGAGCTTGCGAACTTCGTCGGCCTGCCGCGCGCGCTGTACTTCTACGCCGGATTCGCGACCAACGTGGGCATCGTCCCCGCACTCGTCGGGCGCGGCGATGCGGTCTTCTGCGATGCGCTCAACCATGCCTGCCTGATCGACGGCGCGCGGCTGTCGAGGGCGGAGATCAAGGTCTACCCACACGCAGACCTCGCCGTGCTGGAGCGGCTGCTGAGTGAATCGACGGCGTCGCGCAAGCTCATTGCGACCGATGCCGTGTTCAGCATGGACGGCGACGTGGCCCCCTTGCCCGAACTGCTGGCTCTTGCCCAGCGCTTCAATGCCGTGCTGCTCATGGATGATGCCCACGGCTTTGGCGTGCTCGGGCCGGATGGCCGCGGCACGGCAGCGCATTTCAACTTGCGCTCGCCAAACCTGCTGGTCATGGGCACGCTGAGCAAGGCGGCCGGTGTGGCCGGCGGCTTCGTCGCGGGCGATGCGACGCTCATCGAGCTGCTGATGCAGCGCACCCGCAGCTACATCTTCGCGACCGCCGCGCCGGCGATGATCACCGAGGCGCTGCGCGCGAGCCTGCGCCTCATCGAGCGCGAAGACTGGCGCCGCGAGCGCATCCGCTCGCATGCGGCACGCCTTCGGGCCGCGCTGGCATCACCTCCTCATGCCAAGGCAGCCGACAGCCTGCCACGCCTGTTGCCCTCGCCGACGCCCATCCAGCCGATCATCGTCGGCGAGAACGGCGCGGCACTCGATCTCATGGCGCATCTGTGGCGCGAAGGGCTGTGGGTGCCGGCCATCAGGCCGCCCACGGTCCCGCAGGGCACGGCACGCTTGAGGGTCTCACTGACGGCAGCGCACAGCGATGCCGACGTGGATGCGCTGATCGCGGGCCTGCGGGTGATGAACCGCTGATCAGAATGCCTTGTCACCCCGGCGAACGCCGGCGTGACAAGCTCGGCACGGTGACAGGGCTGCGTATCGACCTCAAACCGCCGTGGCTTCTTGCTCCGACACCTCCGGCGTCGTCACCGGTCCCTTGCCGCTGAATCGATCCAGCGCCAAATAGAACACCGGCGTGATGAAGAGCGTGATGGCCTGAGAGAACACCAGGCCGCCCACCACCGCCAAGCCCAGCGGCTCGCGCAGCTCGGCACCGGCGCCCAGGCCCAAGGCAATCGGCAACGCACCCATCAAGGCGGCCAGCGTCGTCATCATGATCGGCCTGAAACGCAGCACGCAAGCCTCGCGGATGGCCTCGGCCGGCGGCAGGTTGCGTGTGCGCTGCGCATCGAGCGCGAAGTCGATCATCATGATCGCGTTCTTCTTCACGATGCCGATCAGGAGCAGGATGCCGATGGTGGCGATGAGCGTGAGGTCCTTGCCAGCGAACTGCAGCATCAGCAAGGCACCGACCGCCGCCGAGGGCAGGCCGACCAGGATGGTCAGCGGGTGGATGTAGCTCTCGTACAGCACGCCCAGCAGCACGTAGATGACCAGCAGCGCCGCGATGATGAGCACCGCCTGGCTGCCTTGGGAGCTCTTGAACACGGCCGCGTCGCCGCCGTAGGTGGCGATGATGGACGCGGGCATGCGCAGTTCCTCGCGCGCCTTCTCGATCTTGGTGGTGGCATCACCCAGCGCCGCCCCTGGCGCGAGGTTGAAGGACACCGTCACCGCCTGCAGCTGGCCGACGTGGTTGATCGACGTCGGGCCCACCGTGCGCTGCACCGTCGCGAAGCTCGACAAGGGCACCAGCGCGCCATTGGACGAGCGCACGTAGATGTTGTTGAAGGCGCTCTCGTCCTGCTTGGCCTCGGGCGCCACTTCCATGATCACCTGGTAGCTGTCCACCGGCGTGTACATGGTGGACACCTGGCGTTCGCCGAAGGCACTGAACAGCGCACTGCGCACCGCATCGATGGACACGCCCAGCGTGTTGGCGCGGTCGCGGTCGATCTTGAGCGAGGCCTGCAGGCCGCGCAGCTGCGAATCGCTGGTGACGTCGCGGAAGATGGGCTCGGCGCGCATGCGGTCCTGCAGCTTGTTGGCCCAGTCGGTCAGCGCATCGGCCTGCACGCTTTGCAGGATGTACTGGAATTGCGCCTTGCTGGGCCGCCCGCCCAGCTGCAGGTTCTGGATGGGTCGCATGAAGACGGCGATGCCGGGCACGTCGCGGAATTTCTTGCGCAGTCCTTCGATCACCTGCTTCATCGGCGGCCGCTGGTCCCGAGGCTTGAGGTTGATGAACATGCGGCCGGTGTTCTGCGCTCCGCCGCCGCCGTTGAAGGAGCTCACGGTCAGCACTGCCGGGTCGGCGCGCAGCACGGCGGCCACGCGGTCCTGCAGCCGGACCATCTCGGGGAAGGAGGTGTCCTCGGCCGCTTCGGTCGAGATGCTGATTTGGCCGATGTCCTCCTCGGGGAAGAAACCCTTGGGGATGGTCATGAAGAGCCAGCCCGTCGCGATGAAGGTGGCCAGCGCCACCACCAGCACCACCATGCGATGGCGCAGCGCCACGTCCAGCATGCGGGTGTAGCCGGCCAGGGTCTTGTCGAAACCGCGCTCGAACATGCGCACGAGGGCGCCGGGCTGCTTCTTGTGCGCCTCGTCGCTCAGGAAGCGGCTGGCCAGCATGGGCACGAGCGTGAGCGAGACGAAGGCCGACGCCACGATGGCCAGCGACACGATCCACGCGAATTCATGGAACAAGAGGCCGATCACGCCCGGCATGAAGAAGATCGGGATGAACACCGCGATCAGCGAGGACGAGATCGAGATGATGGTGAAACCCACCTCGCGCGAGCCTTGCAGCGCCGCCTTGAAGGGCGGCATGCCCTCCTCCACGTGCCGCATGATGTTCTCGAGCATCACGATGGCGTCGTCCACCACCAGGCCGACGGCCAGCGTCAGGCCGAGCAGCGAGATGTTGTCCAGCGTGTAGCCGAAGCCCCACAGGAGCGCGATGGCACCGACCAGCGACACCGGCAGCGACAGCGTGGGGATGACGGTGGCGACGAAGCGGCGCAGGAACAGGAAGATCACCATCACCACCAGCGCGATCGTGCCGAGCATGGTGAGCGTCACGTCGTGCAGCGATTCGCGGATGGACTTGGACCGGTCGTTCACCGGCGTGAGGCTGACGGACGCCGGCAACTGAGAACGGAAGTTCGGCAAGGCCGCCATCACCGAATCCACCACCTTCACGGTGTTCGCGTCGGGCTGTCGCAGGATGGCCAGGGTGATGGACGCCTCGCCATTGAAGCTCGCGAAGGTCTTGACCGTCTCGAAGCTGTCTTCGACCTGCGCCACATCGCGCAGGCGCACCGGGTTGCCGTTCTTGGTGGCGACGATGAGGTCGGCAAACTCCTGCGCGTTCTTCAGCTGGCGATTGGCTTGCAGCGTGAGCGTCTGGCGCGGGCCTTCGAGCGTGCCGACCGGCGTGTTGGCGTTGGCGGCGCGCAGCGCGTTGGTCAGCTCGTCGAGACTGATGTTGCGCGCCGACAGCGCGTCGGGCAGCACCCGCACCCGCACCGCATAGCGCTTCTGGCCGAAGATGTTGACCTGCGCCACCCCATCGAGCGTGGACAACGTAGGCGAGATGAGGTGCTCGGCAAAGTCGTTGAGGTCCGACAGGTTCAACGACGGCGAGGTGAGCGCGAGCAGCAGCACCGGCGCATCGGCCGGGTTGACCTTGCGGTAGGCCGGCGGCTGCGTCATGTCCTGCGGCAGCTGGCGTTGGGCGCGCAGCAGTGCGGCCTGCACGTCCACGGCAGCGGCATCGATGTTGCGGCCTTCGTCGAACTCGAGCGTGATCGACGTGTTGCCCAGCGTGTTCGTTGAGCTGATGACGTTGATGCCGGGAATCGTCTGGAACTGCTTTTCCAGCTGCAGCGCCACCGATGTCGCCATCGTGTCCGGGCTTGCGCCAGGCAAGGCGGCGAACACGTTGATGACCGGCGTGTTGTAGCTGGGCAGCGCGGCGATGGGGATGCGCGTGACGGCGATGAATCCCGCCACCACGATGGCGGCATTGAGCAGCACCGTCATCACCGGACGGCGGATGAACAGTTCCGACAGGTTCATGACGTGCCTTTGGCCAGCGGTGAGCTCAGGCGGGCCGACTCGGCGGCGTCATGGGCGCTCACGCCCGAGGCCGCGGGGCGGCTGCGGCGGCCGGCGCCGGAGGCGGCATCGTCGGCCGGATGTTCGCTCACGCTGGCGCCGGGGCGCACGTTCTGGCGCCCGTCGAGCACGATGCGGTCGCCTGGCTGTACGCCGGTGACCACCGCATCGACGCCTGACGAATAGACCACCTCGACCGGGCGCGCGGCGGCCTTGCCCTGCTCCACCACGAAGACGACGCGTCCGCGAGCACCCTGCACGATGCTCGCTTGCGGCACGACGATGGCGTCCTTGATGGTCCGCACGGCCAGCTTCACCGACACGAACGCGCCGGGCCACAGCTTCTCGTCCTTGTTGTCGAACTGCGCCTTGACCTTCACCGTGCCCGAGCCGGCGTCCACCGCGTTGTCGACGAAGGACAGCTTGCCCGCCAGCGTGCCGCGGCCTTCGGGCAGCACGGCCGCGACCTTGCCGCCACCGGCGCGCAGGGATTTCAGGGCATCCTGCAGGTCGCGCTGCGGAAGGCTGAAGCTCACGGCGATCGGGTCGAGCTGGGTGATGGTGACGAGTGCGGTCGCTCCCGTGGGCTGCACCAGCGTGCCGGGGAAGACGTTGATGTTGCCGGCGCGGCCGGCGCCGGGCGCGGTGATGCGGGTGTACGACAGGCCCACCTGCGCGGCCTTCAGCGCGGCGCGATCGGCTTCTGAGGCGGCACGTTGCGAATCGACCAAGGTCTGGTTGGTGTCCACCGCTGTTTGCGAGACGAAGTTCTGTGCGAGCAGCTCCTTGCTGCGCGTGAGCTGGCGCTGTGCATCGGCGAGCGCCGCGAGGTCTTTCTGAAGCTGGGCCTGTGCCTTGGCGACGTTGGTTTCGTCGGTGCGCGAATCGAGCGTGAAGAGCAGCTGGCCGGCCTTCACGAACTGGCCTTCCTTGAAGTGCACGGCCGTGATGGTGCTGCTGATCTGGGGCTTCACGTCCACGCTGTTGAGCGCGGCGACGGTGCCGGTGGCTTCGATCTGGACGTCGTAGTCGCGCTTTTGCGCCACCACCGTGCTGACGCTGACAGGTGGGCCGCCGGCTACCGCACCGGAGCCGGCCTGGGCGGGGCTCGACGCTGCTGAGGCACTGTCTGCGCCGCCCTTGCCGCAAGCCGAGAGCAGCACCAGCACCATGGCCGCACAGGCCCCGTGAATCTTCTTGTCCATGCGTGTCTTGGCTTTTCGTTATCCGGTGCAAATGCAGCAGCACCATCATGCGACCTGGGTATTGCTGCTTTGTTGCGCAAAACCCAGGGGTAACCAATTGTCGCGCGGTCAGCGCGCGAAGGGCATCACGCCGGCCGGAGATTCATCAGTGCTTGCCCGTGGATCCGAATCCGCCTTCGCCGCGCTCGGAAGCGCCGAAATCACTCACCACACGGAACGCTGCTTGAACCACCGGCACGATCACGAGCTGCGCGATGCGCTCCATCGGCTGGACCGTGAACGCCGTGTTGCCGCGGTTCCAGCAGCTGACCATCAGCGGCCCCTGGTAATCCGAGTCGATGAGGCCCACGAGGTTTCCGAGCACGATGCCATGCTTGTGGCCGAGCCCCGAGCGCGGCAGGATCATCGCCGCCAGCCCCGGGTCGCCGATGTGGATGGACAAGCCAGTGGGGATGAGCTGGGACTGGCCCGGCTCGAGCACCAGCGGCTGGTCGAGGCAGGCGCGCAGGTCCAGGCCGGCGCTGCCGGGCGTGGCGTAGGCCGGGAGTTGCTCGGCCATGCGAGGGTCGAGGATCTTCAGGTCGATGGGGATCATTTGGGGGCGGGAAGCGAGGGGTGGGTCCGGACAGGCCGTCAGGCCTTGAGCCGTGAGGAAATCTCTGCGATGAGCTGGCGGGCAAGGGTGAGCTTGTCGGCTTGCGGCAATTCGCGGTGGCCGCAGCCGTCCACCAGCATCAGCGCGTTGTCGTCGCGGCCGAAGGTGGCCGGGCCGAGGTTGCCCACGATCAGCGGCACGTTCTTGCGCACGAGCTTTTCCTGCGCATGCTTGAGCAGGTCGTGACTCTCGGCAGCAAAGCCCACGCAGTAGGGATGCTTTGGCAGCCGCGCCACGGCGGCGAGGATGTCGGGGTTCTCGGTCAGCTCGAAGGTCGGCGCGATCTTGTTGCCGTCCTTCTTGATCTTGTGGTCCGACAGGTTCGCCGGCCGCCAGTCAGCCACCGCCGCGGTGGCCACGAACACGTCGTGCAAGGGCGCTGCCGGCAGCACCGCGTCGTACATCTGCTGCGCCGTGCGCACGTCGATGCGCCGCACGCCGCGGGGCGTGGGCAGGTGCACGGGGCCGGCCACCAGCGTCACGTCGGCGCCGGCCTCGGCCGCGGCGCGGGCGATGGC
Source organism: uncultured Comamonadaceae bacterium (assembly GCA_966211955.1). Classification (GTDB taxonomy): domain Bacteria; phylum Pseudomonadota; class Gammaproteobacteria; order Burkholderiales; family Burkholderiaceae_C; genus Albitalea. The sequence continues at coordinate 193,243 of CBIHOF010000008.1, forward strand.
AAAACCCATCTTGCCGCTGGACAGGTTGGTGATGCCGCGCACGGGGTCGATGGCCTCGAAGGTCGGCCCCGCGGTGATCAGCATGCGGCGACCGGCGAGCGTCTTCGGCTGGAAGTACGCGATCATGTCGTCGCGCAGGTCTTCGGGCTCGAGCATGCGGCCATCGCCGATCTCGCCGCACGCCTGGTCGCCGGCATCGGGGCCGAGGATGGTGGCGCCGTCTGCGCGCAGTTGAGCCGCGTTGCGCTGCGTGGCCGGGTGGGCCCACATCTCGCGGTTCATCGCGGGCGCCACGAGCAAGGGGCAGGTGGCGATGGGCCTCGCAAGGCACATGAGGCTCAGCAGGTCATCCGCCGAGCCATGCACGAGCTTGGCCATGAAGTCGGCGCTGGCGGGCGCCACGAGCACCGCATCGGCCTCGCGCGTGAGGTTGATGTGCGCCATGCTGTTGGGCTCGCGCGCATCCCACTGGCTGGTGTAGACGCTGCGGTTGGACAGCGCCTGCATGGTCACGGGCGTGATGAATTGCTCCGCGGCCTGCGTCATCACCACCTGCACGGTGGCACCAGCCTTGACCAGCTCGCGAGTGAGTTCGGCCGCCTTGTAGCAAGCGATGCCGCCCGACAGACCGAGCACGATGTGGCGGCCTTCGAGGCCGATGGTGGGTGTGCTCACAGTGCCGTCCATGCGCGCTTGAGGTCGGAGAAATTGATGAGCACGCGCACCGCCTTGCCGTAGATCTCTTCGTGCGGCATGAAGCCCCACTCGCGCGAATCGGCCGAGTTGTCGCGGTTGTCGCCGAGCATGAGGTACTGGCCCTGCGGAACCTTGCATTCCCACAGCCCATCGCGCTCGACCTCGCAGTTCTGCGCCAGCGCCGGCGCCTGACGGGTGTTCAGCGGCTCCTTGCCCTGCACCATCGGGTTGATCTTGAGCGTGCGGGAATGACCGGCAGAGATTTCACGCACCAGCACCTTGCCCTGGTCCTCCTCGACCTCGCCATCGCCGATGACTTGCGAATCAAAGGGCTCGCCATTCACGCTCACGATGCCGTCCTTGAAGCGCACGCGGTCGCCGGGGAGGCCGATGAGCCGCTTCACATAGAACTGCGATACATCGAGCGGGTAGCGGAACACCACCACGTCGCCACGCTTGGGCTGGCCCATCTCGATCGCGGTGTTGGTGAACGGCAGGCGCGGGCCGTAGGCAAGATGGTTGACGAGCAGATAGTCGCCCACCCGCAGCGTCGGCTCCATCGAGCCCGACGGCACCTTGGGCCAGTCGGCCAGCGCGATGCGGCAGGTGAACATCAGCGCGACCACCACGAAGAGCTCGGAGCCGAAGGTGACCCACACCGGCTTGCGTGCAGGCGGCTCGCTCATGCCGCGCAGCTTGAGTCGCCACGCCAGCCAGCACAGGCCGGTGGCCAGCGAGATGAGAAACAGGATCTCGTTGATCGAAAAACCGATCTTCACGGAATGCATGGAATGGGTGCCGGCAAACGAGGTGGCGAATTATGTCCGCTCGCGGCCCTGCAATCGACAGGGGTACCCCGCGCGGGCAAGATGGCTTGAAAACCAGCACCGAGGCCCGAATGACAAGACGAACGCCCCGTTTCATCCAGGCGCACGAAAGCGATTCCCACGACGAGCGGCAGGACGCCATCGCCGGCCTGTCGCGCATGCCCGCCGTGGCCTCGCCCAAGCACTTCTACGACCGGCTCGGCTCGCACCTGTTCGATGCGATCACGGAGCTGCCCGAGTACTACCCGACGCGGACCGAAGCCGCCATCTTTGACGCCCATGGCGAGGCGATGGCGCGCGAGATCGGTGGAGGGTCCACCCTCATCGATTTGGGCGCGGGCAACTGCGCCAAGGCTGCCCGGCTGTTGCCGCTGCTGGAGCCGGCGCGCTACGTGGCGGTGGACATCTCGGCCGATTACCTGCGCGATGCGCTGCGCAAGCTGCAAGGCGAGCACCCGCTGCTGGACATCGTCGGCGTGGGACTGGATTTCTCGCGGTCCCCAGCCCTGCCTGCCGGCGTGCTCTCGGCGAGCGACCGGCCGGTGTTCTTCTACCCGGGGTCGAGCATCGGCAACTTCACGCCCGACGAGGCCCTGGCCTTCCTGCGCGGCGTGCGTGCGCAGGCCTCGGGCGGCGGGCTCTTGATCGGCGTCGATCTCGTCAAGCCGCGCCCCGTGCTCGAAGCCGCCTATGACGACGCGCTGGGCGTGACGGCTGCCTTCAACCTCAACCTGCTGCGCAACCTCAACCGCACGGCAGGCACCAACTTCGACCCACGCCAGTGGCGGCATGTGGCCTTCTTCAACGAGCGCGAGTCGCGTGTGGAGATGCACCTGGAGGCCCGCGAGGCGCTCAGCGTGCGCTGGAGCTCGGGCGAGCGCCGCTTCGAGCGCGGCGAGCGGCTGCACACCGAGAACTCATACAAGTACACACCCGATTCGTTCATGCAGTTGCTCGAGCAGGCAGGCTTTCGCGCCGGACAGCGCTGGACGGCGAGCGGCGAGGCCTTCGCGGTGTTCTGGGCTCGCGCCTCGTAGGCGGCCCCGAGTCTTCCGCTCCCAGCGCCTTCAAAGAGCGCCCTGGCCTGCCCACCCGCGCCTTTGCCCACCCGCCCATGCACCAGCCACCAGTCCCCATAAACGAGACTACACAGTCGGCGCAGCCAACGCCGCTTCCATCCGCTTCGCGCGCCGCTTGAGCAGCACCGGCAGCACGATCATCGCCACGCACAATGCCAGCACCGTCGCCGACAAGGGCCGCTCGACGAACACCGACAGCTTGCCTTCGCCGATCGACATCGCGTTGCGGAACTGCGCCTCGGCCATCGGCCCGAGGATCATGCCCACGATCACCGGAGCGGTGGGGAAATCGAAGCGCCGCATCAGCACGCCCATCAGGCCGATGCCGTAGAGCAGGTACAGGTCGAACGACGATTGACGCATGCCGTACACGCCCACCGTCGCGAAGACGAGGATGCCGGCGTATAGCCAGTGACGCGGAATCTTCAGCAGCTTCACCCACAACCCGACCAGCGGCAGGTTCAAGATCAGCAGCATCACGTTGCCGATGTACAGCGACGCGATCAGCGCCCACACCAGCGCGCTCGATGTCTGGAAAAGCTGCGGACCGGTCGTGATGCCGTAGTTCTGGAACGCCGACAGCAGGATCGCCGCGGTCGTCGACGTCGGAATGCCCAGCGTCAGCAACGGCACCAGCACGCCGGCCGCGGTCGCGTTGTTGGCGGCTTCGGGGCCAGCCACCCCTTCGATCGCGCCCACCGTGCCGAACTCATGCTTGTGCTTGGACAGCTTCTTCTCCATCGCGTACGACAGGAAGGTCGGGATCTCCGTGCCGCCCGCGGGCACCGTGCCGAACGGAAATCCGAGGGCCGTGCCGCGCAGCCAGGCGGGCCATGAGCGCTTCCAGTCGCTCTTGGTCATGTACAGGCTCGTCATCTTGTTCTGCGTCTCGGGCACGCGGGCTTCGAAAAGGCCGAAGTACAGCGCCTCGCCCACCGCAAACAAGCCCACCGCCATCAGCGTGACCTCGATGCGATCGACCAATTCCGGGATGCCGAGCGTGTAGCGCGCGGTGCCCGATATTTCGTCGATGCCGATCAACCCGATCGCCAGGCCGATCAGCAGCGAGGTCAAGCCGCGCAGCACGCTTGCCCCCAGCACCGCCGACACAGTGATGAAGGCCAGCACCATCAACGCGAAGTATTCGGGCGGGCCGAAGCGCAGCGCCACTTCGGCCAACCACGGCGCGAACACCGTCAGCAGCACGGTGGCGACGGTGCCCGCGAAGAACGATCCGATGGCCGAGGTGGCCAGCGCCGCGCCGGCGCGGCCGTTCTTGGCCATCAAGTTGCCCTCCAGCGCCGTCACCATCGACGCGGTTTCCCCCGGCGTGTTGAGCAGGATGGAGGTGGTGGAGCCGCCGTACATCGCGCCGTAGTAGATGCCGGCGAACATGATCATCGACGCGGTGGGCTCGACCTGCGCGGTCAATGGCAGCAGCATCGCGACCGTGAGCGCGGGGCCGATGCCCGGCAGCACGCCCACTGCCGTGCCCACCATGCAGCCGACGAAGGCCCACAGCAGGTTGATGGGCGTGGCCGCGGTGGCAAAGCCGTGCATGAGCTGGTTCAGGATGTCCATGCCTGCCTCCTCAGATCCAGCCGCCCTTGACCAGGGACGGCAGCGTCACGCCGAGCACCTTGGTGAAGAGCCAGAAGACCGGCGCGCTGATGAGCGCACCGATGACGAAGTCCTGCGCCAGCATGACGAGCGTGGGCTTCTGGTCGGCGCCGACGCGAAAGCCGCGCGCCGACAAGCCGAAGAGCACCGCGCAGGAACCGACGAAGCCGATGTGCTCGATGAGCGCCGCATTCAGGATGAGCCCGAGCGACACCCACGCCACCGCCCGCCAGCGCGGTGGAAAGTCCGGCGCGGCGATGACTTCGTCTTTCGCGCGCAGCGCCGTCGCAATGAGCAGCACGCCCAGCAAGGCCATGGCAGCCGAGACCACCCACGGCAGGAAGTTCGGGCCTGCGCCGGCATAGCCCGCGGCCGACGAGATGCCCGTCGCGCCGATGGCCAGCAGCACGGCGATGAGCAGCACGCCCACGCCGACACCGAGGAATCCCCTGTTCTTCATCATCACCTCTCTCCTCTTCGTGTCCCTCGCCTCAACGAAAGACGCGGCGCCCTGGTGAGGTCGCGCCGCGTCGTCCGGAGGCCCCCTCAAGCCGTCATGCGGCCTTCGGGATTCACACCATGCCGAGCTTGACCATCAGCGCACGGATGCGTGCATGGTCGTCATCGACGAACTTCTCGAACTCCGGGCCCGTCAGCACGGCCGGCGTCCAGCTGTTCTTTTCCAGCGTCTCGTTCCAGACCTTGGTCTTGGTGGCCTTCACGACCGCCGCCTCGAGCGCCTTGCGCTGCTCCGGCGTGATGCCGGGCGCCGCGTACACGCCGCGCCAATTGCCGATGTCCACATTGATGCCCTGCTCCTTCAGCGTGGGCACGTTGATGCCCTTGACGCGGGTGGGCGCTGTGATGGCGATGACGCGCATCTTGCCGGTGGTGATGAACTCCTGGAGCTCGCCCCAGCCGCTGGTGCCCACCGTGACGTGGCCGCCCAGCACGGCCGCCGTGGCCTCGCCGCCGCCCTTGAAGGGCACGTAATTGACCTTGGCGACATCGACGCCGGCTTCGCGCGCGATCATGGCCACGCTCAGGTGATCGATGGAACCCTTGGAGCCACCACCCCACTTCACGCTGCCGGGGTCCTTCTTCATCTGCGCCACCACATCCGCCATGCTCTTGAGCGGCGAGTTGGCCGGCACCACGAACACGTTGTACTCGGCCATCAGGCGGGCGACGGGCGTGGCATTGGCCATGGTGATGGGCGGCTTGTTCTGCACGATGGCACCCACCATCACGCCGCCGACGACGATCATCGCGTTCGGGTCGCCCTTGGACGAGTTGACGAACTGCGCGAGGCCGATGGTGCCGCCCGCGCCGCCCTTGTTTTCGTAGGTGACGCTGTTGGCGATGCCTGCTTCCTGCATGGCCTTGCCGATGCCGCGACCGGCCTGGTCGTAGCCGCCGCCGGGGTTGGCGCCGATCATGATCTTGTAGTTCTCGGCGGCCTGCGCGTTGAATGACAGCGCGGCCAGCACGAACGGCAGTGCGAGGGCCTTGAGAGCGGTTCGACGCATGCTTGGGTCTCCTTGAGGTTCAACGACGATGCTGCGCATGGTGCAGCGCGCCCGTGCATTGAGTGCTCGGTGGCAACCCGTATCCCCTACTGCGAGGCTGTCAATTGGCTGTCGTTGCCCGGCCGTGGAGCTGTCAGCGGCCTGTCGGGCCGTGCGGGACGAGGCAAGACCCGCATGCCCGCAAGGGCTCGCAGCGGGCACACTGCGGCCTCATGAAACTGCTTCTGGTGGAAGACGACCAGGCCATGGCGCAGGCGCTGCAACTCGCGCTGGAGCGGCGCGGCTTCGAGGTCACGCATTGCTTCGATGGCGGCGAGGCCCTGCAGCGGCTGAGGCACTATCCGCCCGACGCCGCCCTGCTCGACCTCACCCTGCCAGGCATGGACGGGCTGCAGGTGCTGCACAAGGCGCGCGGCGAAGGCATCGCCGTGCCCATCCTCGTGCTGACCGCCCGCGGCGCCGTGGGCGATCGCGTGCAAGGCCTGAACGCCGGTGCCGACGATTACCTCGCCAAGCCCTTCGACCTCGATGAGCTCGAAGCCCGCGTGCGCGCCCTGTTGCGTCGTCGTGCCGACCGCGGCGACGAAGCGCCTCTTGCCTGCGGGCCGCTCACGCTGGAGCGCGACTCGGGCGCCTTCTACCTCGGTGGCAAGCCGCTCGAGGTAACGCCGCGCGAGCAGGCGCTGCTGAAGGCGCTGATCGCCAAGCCTGGCCATGCGGTCGCCAAGGAGAAGTTGTTCAGGCTCGTCTTCCCGATGGAGCAGGACATCCAGTTCGAGGCGGTCGAGGTGGTGGCCTACCGGCTGCGCAAGAAGCTGGCGGGCTCTGGCGTGTCGCTCATCACCTTGCGAGGGCTGGGCTACCTGCTGCGCGCTGATCCGCCGGCTTGACGATGACTGCGTCACCCTCGCATTCGCTTCGCCGCACGCTGCTCGCGGGCATCGTGCTGCCGATCGCGCTGTTCGTCGCGATCGATGCGATGGCCAGCTACCGCCGAGCGCTGGATGCCATCAACATCGCCTACGACCGCTCGCTGCTCGCCTCGGCCCGCTACATCGGCGAGCTCATGCAGACCGATGGCGACGTGCTCAAGGTCGACCTGCCCTATGCAGCGCTGGAGATCTTCGACGCCGCGAACAACGGACGCATGTACTACCGCATCAAGGGCCTGAACGGCGAGTTCCTCTCGGGCTACGAAGACCTGCCCGACTACACGCGCACGCCGCCGCAGCGCAGCGAATACGCGGCACTCGTGGATTTCTACGACGCCGACTATCACGGCGAGCGCGTGCGCATGGCCGCGCTCTACCAACCGGTGTCCGGCCAGAGCCTGCGTGGCGTGGCGCTAATCCAGGTGGCCGAGACGCTGGAGGTGCGTGAACACCTCGCACGCGGCCTGCTCATCGAGACCTTGCTGCGCGGTGCGCTGCTGGTAGCCGTGGTGGCGGGCGTGGCGGCGTTCGTCGTGGCGCGTGCCTTGCGGCCGGTGAACGACCTGCGGCGCGAAGTGCTGCAGCGCGGCGAGCGTGACCTCTCACCGGTAGCCAAGCCCGGCATGCCTTCGGAACTGCAGCCGGTGGTCGGCGCCATCAACGACCTGATGCAGCGTGTCTTGCGCATGGTGGCCCACCAGCGCCAGTTCGTGCGCGATGCCTCTCATCAGCTGCGCACGCCGCTGGCCGTGCTGAAGACGCAGGCGCAAAACGGCTTGCTCGGCCACGCCGACGCGCAGGCCACGCTGGCGCAGATGCACGAGACGGTCGACCGCGCCATCCGCCTGGCCAACCAGATGCTGGCGCTTGCCAAGGTCGAGCAGGTGCACGGCCAGGACGCGCCGGTGCCGGTGGACCTGTGCGAGGTGGCGCGCGAAGTGGCGCTCGACCTGTCGCCGCTGATCGCCGGCAAGTCGCTGGATTTCGAGCTGCACGCCGACTGCCCGGTGCACGTGCTCGGGCATGAATGGATGCTGCGGGAACTCACGCGCAACCTCGTGCACAACGCCCTGCGCGAAACGCCGCCGGAGGGCTCGATGAGCATCACCGTGGCCGAGGACGCGGGGCAAGCCCTGCTTCGCGTGCGCGACACCGGCCCGGGCTTGAGCGAGTCACAGCGCGAGCACCTGTTCGAGCCGTTTCGCACCGGCCACCCGACCACCGGCAGCGGGCTGGGCCTGGCCATCTGCCGCGAGGTCTGCGACAGGCATGGGGGCAGCATCGAGCTCGTGAACCGCCATGAGCAAGGGCGGGTGAGCGGGCTCGATGCGATCGTGCGGCTGCCGCTGTCGGCGGCGCCTGCGCTGGCATGAAGCGCTAGCGGCTCGACTTCCTCGCGGCCGTCTTGCGCACGGTCGACTTCTTCGCCGCGGCTTTCTTCGCGGGGGCTTTGCGCGCCGCGGTCTTTCGGCTTGCGGTCTTCTTGCTTGCGGCCTTCTTTGCAGTGGCCTTCTTTGCAGGAGCCTTCTTCGCTGGTGCCTTCTTCGCCGCCGATTTCCGAGTCGCGGCCTTCTTTGCTGGCGCCTTGCGGGCAGGTGACTTCTTCGCCGCGGTCTTCTTCGCTGGTGCCTTCTTCGCTGCCACCTTCTTCGCAGGTGCCTTCTTCGCAGCGCTCTTCTTCGCCGACGGTACCTTGCCGCCTTCCTTGCGTGCTTCCGACAGCCCGATCGCGATCGCCTGCTTTCGGCTCTTCACGGTCTTGCCCGAACCGCCGCTCTTCAACTCGCCGCGCTTCATCTCATGCATCGCGCGTTCTACTTTTTCGCCGGACTTCTTTCCATAGCTGGCCATATCAGCTCCTCGAAGTTGCTTTGGATGTGCCGCCCGTGCTCGTGCACGCGCGGCTCGTATCAATTGGCAAGCATCGTGCCCGGATACAGGTGGTGACCTATGTGTTGGAAGGGCATAGCCGTTGGCGTCAACCGCGCCCTCAACCCCGCGTTGTTCGACCACGGCCCAACAAAGTGCCGAGCTTTTCTCAACTCAAGTAGGACCTCGTCATGAACAAACTCCTCGCCACCCTCATCGCCAGCTTCTTCGCTTCGGTTGCCTTTGCGCAAACCACCGCGCCTGCGGCCACCGCGTCTGCGCCCGCCGCAATCAAGGCAGAAGCCAAGGCCGACAAGGCCACGGCGAAGGCTGAAGCCAAGGAAGCCAAGGTCGATGCGAAGGCTGACGCCAAGGTCTCGAAGGCCGATGCCAAGGCCAACGAAGCCAAGACCGACGCGCAAGCCGACGCCACCAAGACGAAGCACAAGGCCCACGCCAAGGTCGCCAAGGCCGATGCCGACGACCAGATGAAGGCCGAAGCCAAGGCCGAGAAGACCGATGCCAAGGCCGACGAAAAGGCCATCAAGAAGACCGTGAAGGCTGATGCCAAGGTCGCGAAGACCAAGGTCGAAGCCAATGCCGACAAGGCCGAAGCGAAGGCCAAGACCGACGCGGTCAAGGCCGAAGGCAAAGCCGACGTGAAGGCCGCCGCCGTCAAGTAAGCGGGACACTGTCTGCAGTCACCACTGCAGACAACGCAATGAAAAGAGCCAGGCACTGCCTGGCTCTTTTTTTCATGAACGCTGCCGCTTCACGACGCCGGGAGCCGCTCAGTCGCCCACGAGCTGCACCGCGTTCACTTCCTTGTAGTTGTTGAAGACGTTGTTGGCGAGCGTGACCTTCACTGCCCGCGCCTTGTAGGGCGTCTTCTCGAAAGTCTTCACGAACCAGGTGCGGCGGCCACGCTCATCGGCCTTCGCCTCGGCGAGGCCGCTCCACACGGTGTTCCACTTCCCGTCGGTGTCCTGCAGCTCGAGCTTGCTCACGGCCTCGACACCCTTGTTGAAGACCACGCGAACCTCGGTGGCCGACACGGGCTTGGCGAAGGTCGTCTCCAGCCAGTCGAAGCCGATGTCCTGGTGGTTGTTGGTCCAGGTGTCGTTGTCCACCGGGCCGACCACGCGCTCGGGCATGTTGCTGGAGGCCGGCTTCTTGCCGTTGTCGTCGCCGAAGGTGGAGCTGGCGGTGGCGCTGGCGGCCCACTGCGCGCGCGGGTCGTTGATGTACTTGTCTTCCATCGTCGCGTAGTCGAGCTGAGCCTGCTTGTGCGCACGCTCGCGGTCGGCGTCGCTCATGTCGGCCGGTGCTGGTGCCGGGGCTGGTGCGGGTGCGGGCGCCGCAGCGACAGGTGCTGGAGCCGGCGCAGGCGCGGGCTGGTCAGCGTGCTTCTTGCCGCACGCCGACAGGGCCAGCGTGGATGCGACCAGGGCGGTCAGGGTGAGGTGCTTCATGGATTCCCGAGGAAGTTTCCAAAGCCGCGGATGATGCCAGCCCCGTGTTTCCGGACGACATCAAAACTAGGGGGATGGCGTGGCTCGCTGGCCACGATCGGCCGAGGGGGCATGCTCTAATTTCGCGCCATGCCGGCGCCCTGTCCGACCGATTCCGCCAACGCGCGCCTCAGCTATGCACGCATGCGCCTTCTCTGGTGCCGCGGCGCCCTCGTCGACCTGCTGCGCCGATGGGCGGCCTACCTCGTGGTCGGCGTGATGGTGCTGGGCAGCTCAGGCAACGGCGCGCTTGCGGCGATGTCCGGCCTGGCGGCGTGGTCGGTGTTCCCGCTGTTTCGCGCGACGACTCAATCGTTGGCACTGCTGGCAGCCATGGCTGTGGTGCACTCGTGCGCAGGCGCCGTGGTGGTCTGGGGATTGAGGCCGCTCCTGTGGCCGCGGCAATGGGTCGAGGCGGAGTCGGCACTGCCCATCGATCCGCGGGACCGCTTGCGAAGCGACATCGCCGTCACCGGCTTCGCGCTCGCGCCGCTGTTGTGCGCGTATGCGGCGGGTGCGCTGGTGTGGAGAGCGCAATCGCCTCCATGGATGCATGGCGAATGGGGCGCGGCCGTCGCAGCCCTGGTGGTGTCGACCGGCTTGTCGCTGCTGTGGGGCGTGCTGATCGTGCGGAACCTTCGGCATCGGCCGCCCAGCCTCTCGCGCGCGAGGGCGGCCACGCCTTCGGCCCATGCAGCACGCATGTCGGTGCTCGGGGCGCTGGTCGTGGCGCCGCTGCTGCGTGGGCCGGCACGGCGTTCGGCCCGCATGCTGATGCTCGGTACCGCCGTCTTGCTTGGCGCCAACGCCGCGCTCTGGTGCTGGCCCGCGAGGGCGGCCTGGTGGCTGGCTGCATTCGCTGCGCTGTCGCTCATCGTGAGCACGCGCCTGAACGTGCTGGTCTCCGATGAACTCGCGCCGCTGCACCAGCACGCCGCCAGCCTTCCGATCTCGCTTCAAGCCTTGCTGCGCGCACGGCGCTTGCTGGCCCTCTTGCCGCAGTTTGTTGGGCAAGCCGCCCTGTGCCTGCTCGTCAATGCCAGCGGCCAAGGCGGCATGCGGCCGCTGGTGTTCATTGCCGACATGCTCGCCCTCCTCGCTGGCTCGGGCGCGCAAGTCGTCTTCACCACGCAGGTCGATGGCCACCGCGCCACCGATCCCGCTCACCGCGTGAGCTACTGGCTGTTCACGCTGGTGCTGGGCGTGGTGCTCGCCACGGAGGTTTTTCCATGAGCCGATTGCAGGTCCACGAGCTGTGCTTCGCCTATCCGCAGCGGCAGGTCTTCACGGACTGGTCGGCGCAGTTCGATGCTGGCCTCGCCTGGCTGCGCGGCGGCAACGGCAGCGGCAAGTCCACGCTGCTCAAGCTGCTGGCCGGTGCCATGGCGCCGGGCTCGGGCGAGGTGCGCGCGAACGGGCTGGACTTGTCGCAAGACGCGATGGCGTACCGGCGCGCAGTCTTCTGGTGCGGACCCGGCCCTGTGCCCTTCGACCACCTCTCGCCCACGGAGTACTTCGCCTTCCTTCGCGGGCTGTACCCCAGCTGGGATGACTCGGCACTGCAGCCCCACGTCAATGGCTTCGCACTCACACCGCACCTGCGCTTGCCCTTGCGGCAACTGTCCACCGGCACGCAGCGCAAGGTGTGGCTCGCGGCAGCCTTGGCCGCGCATGCGCCGGTGACCTTGCTGGACGAGCCGTTGAATGCATTGGACGCCGCGTCACTCGTCCACCTGCGCACCACCCTGGCCGACTGTGCACGAGACCCGTCGCGGCTTTGGATCGTCGCGAGCCACGAGCCGCTGGGCGACGAGGTGCACGTGGCTCAGCGCATCGAGCTCTTGAGCCAGTGATCGGTGAAGTCCGCGAGGTCCCGGTGGATGGACGTCGCGAGCTTGAGGTCCTCGCCCGCGTTCGGGCTGCCGTTGGGCGCGCGCGTGACGAGCGCAAGGTGCACTTGCGCCGGCAGGCCGCGCAGGTAAGGCAGGTAGTCGTCGACGAAGGCCAGCGGCCTCAGGGATTCGATCGCATCGGCCTTGGGGCTGCGCGCACCCGAGGCGTTGCCGGTGGCGACCACGCGCTCGATGGGAAAGCCAAGCTCGCGCAGGTTTCGCAGGCGCGCGCTTTCGTGATGCAGGTCGAGGGCCGAGACGCAGACGAGCTCGAAGCCCGCGTCATGCAGCCGGTGGCAGGCGTCGATGGCGCCGTCCATGGCGGGCAGGCTGGCCCAGAACTCGGTGTCGAAATGGCGCCCGAAGTGGCTGAGACGCTCCCCCTCCAACCGCTCGACCTGCCAACGATCCATCGGCCAGTAAGCGAGTGGATCGCGTTCTGCCGGCATGTGGCCGAACGCGCGGTGCCAGGCCCGCGCATAGCCCATGTGGAAATCGACGAGCACGCCGTCGGCGTCGAGTGCAATGAGGGGGCGGGACATGCCACGACTTTATCGCGGCACATCGGGCCGCGGTTTCGCGCGGGTGACAGCACCAGCTCAAACACGATCGGGCATAAAAAAGAGCGGACCGCCGGTCCGCTCAATGCTCTCTCGCCTCTGTCTCTATCGGTTCAGATCAGAACCAGATTTCCACTTGCGCGCCGTAGCTGGTGCCGGTGGTCTTGTTGTCGCCGAAGCCGGTCAGGCCGGAGACGCCGTAGGCCGCATTGGCCGGTGCGTTCCACTTGGCCGTCGTCACGTACAGGCGCAGCTCGGGGCGGTTCCAGAACCCCGGGCCGGTGGACAGCGCCGGGCCGACCGTCAGCTTGGCCAGCTTCTGCGTGGGCTGGCCGTCCGGCTTGATCTGCGAGTAGCCCGCTTCAGCCAGGAACTTGGCGTTCTTGGTGATCGCGTACGACGCCCGCCCGCCGATGGTGGTGCTGTTGGTCTTCAGACCCGTCACGCCATCCTTCTGGTTCGTCCACATGGCTTGCGCCTGGCCGCCCAGCGGGCCCATCTGCCACGTCAGGCTTTCAACGATGCGGAACTGGCGCGTGCCGGAGTCGGCCGTCAGGTTGCCGAAGTTGCCGTTCAGGCCCGCCGAGCCCTGCGCGAACTGCACCCACAGCGTGTTACCGCCGCCCAGGCCGAAGATGTTGTCCTGGTTGTGCTGGAAGCTCAGGCCGAAGCCGCTCTTGCCGCCGGAGAAGTCGCCGTTGACGAACGTGCCGGTGACGCGCAGCTTGCCGCCCGGGTTCACGTCCATGCCGTTCAGGTCCACGTTGACGCGGCTGCCCGGCTGGGTCGCGCCACCATCGGTGCGGAAGTAGGCGAAGTTCAACTTGCCGCTGCCCACGTCGGCGATGCCGTCCACGCCCGCGCCCACGCCCGACAGGTTCACGTAGAACGTGTCCACGATGTGCACGTCAGCGCGGCCATAGAAGCGCTTGCCGATCCAGAAGTTGGCTTGCGGGGCGATGTCGAAGCCCTTGCCTTCGACGTACATCTGGTTGATGCCCACCGACGAGCTGCCCGTGTCGGTGCCCCCGTTGTACAGGTTGGTCATCAGGTTGGCCTTGTACTCGACGCCTTCGGTCTTGAAGCCTTGGCTCAAGAGGAATTCGCCGTAGAAGTCGCACTCGTTGCCGAGCCGGTACTTCAGGCCTTCGGTGCCGTTCAGCGCGTAGCAGGCACGCGAGTGGTCCTTGCTCGTGGCGCCCGGGCCGGTGCGGAAGTAGCCGCCCCAGTCGACGGCCTGGGCCGTCGATGCGGCGAACAAGGTGGCGGCGAAGGCGGCCGCCGTCAGTGAAAAGGTGCGTTTTGTCGTGAGCGTCAAGATGTGTCTCCTCGTTGGTCGACGTTTATAAAAAAGGCCGGGCAAAGCGCTGCCCAGCGCGGGGGGAAGCCGCGCAATCCGACCGATTGCGATATGGCAGCGAGAGAAAGCGGACAGCGATGGAAGCGGCCGGGTCAGCCGCCTTCGTGGTGCGTCAGTGAGAGCGTTTTCTTCCTCGCTCGAAGACGCGTTGCAGCAGGCAGAAGGCAAACAGAAGCGCACCGATGACGATGCGCGTCCACCACGAACTGAGGGTGCCGTCGAACATGATCAGCGTCTGGATGATGCCAAGCATCAACACGCCGAACAGCGTGCCGAACACATAGCCCACGCCACCCGACAGGAGCGTGCCGCCGATCACCACCGCGGCGATCGCATCGAGCTCCAGGCCGACCGCATGCAGGCCGTAGCCTGACAGCATGTAGAAGGTGAACACCACGCCCGCGAGCGCCGAGCAGAAGCCGCTCAGGGTATAGACGCCAACGAGCGTCGAGCGAACCGGCAGGCCCATGAGCACCGCCGAATGCTCGCTGCCGCCGATCGCATAGACCGTGCGGCCGAACTGCGTGAAATGCGCGATCACGATGGCCACGGCCACCACCACGAGCGCGATGATGCCGCTCACCGAGATCGTCGCTTCGCCCCACACGGGGATTCGAAGCTGCGACACGTCGGAGAAGAAGCCCTCGGTGATGCTGATGGAGTCGATGCTGATGATGTAGCACAGCCCCCGCGCGAGGAACATGCCGGCCAGCGTGACGATGAAGGGCTGCAGCCGGAAACGCTGGATGAGAAAACCCATCAACGCACCGAAGGCCGTGCCCATGGCAAGCACGAGCGGGATGACCGCCGCCGCATTCCAATGGTGCCGCTCGACGAGCGATGCCGACACCATCGTCGTGAGCGCTATCACCGCGCCCACCGACAGGTCGATGCCGCCGGAGAGGATCACGAAGGTCATGCCCACCGCGACGATGCACAGGAAGGCGTTGTCGATGAGCAGGTTGAGGAAGACCTGCGGCGAGAAGAAGCCTGGGTAGGCGACGCTGCCGAAGATGGCCATCACGAGGAAGAGCGCGATGGTGACGAACAGCGGCAGGAAGCGGCTGTCGACGCGCAGGCCACGCTTGCCTCGCGTGTCACCGGCGCGACCCGCATGCCCACCCATGTTGCTCCCCTTGACCTTGCCAAGACTGCGCTCGAGGATCGCGCTCATGCCGCGGCCCTCCGCATGCGCGTCGCCACCATGCCGCGGAATTCAGGCGATTGCATCAACATCACGACGAACACCACCGCCGCCTTGACCACCAGGTTGACTTCCGGCGGCACGCCCAGCGAGTAGATGGCGTAGGTCAGCGTCTGGATGATGAGCGCGCCGATCACGCTGCCGGCCAGGCTGAAGCGCCCCCCCGTCAATGCGGTGCCGCCCAGCGTCACCGCCAGGATGGCGTCGAGCTCCATCAGCATGCCGGCGTTGTTGCCGTCGGCGCTCTTGACGTTGGAACTCACCACCAGCCCCGCCACGCCTGCGCACACGCCGCAGAAGGCATAGACCCAGAACATGATGCGGCGCGCCGGCAGGCCGGCCACGAAGGCCGCCGACGGGTTGATGCCCACTGCCTGGATGAACAGGCCCAGCGCCGTGCGCTTGGTGAGCAACAGCAGCACGACGAACACCGCCGCCGCGATGAACAGCGCGAAGGGCAGGCCGAAGAGGTAGCCGTTGCCGATGAAGAAATACGGGCCGTAGTAGATGGTGATGATCTGCCCGCCGGTGATGAGCTGGGCAATGCCGCGCCCGGCCACCATCAGGATCAGCGTGGCAATGATGGGCTGCATGCCCACCACCGACACCAGCAGTCCGTTCCACAGGCCGCAGACCAGCGCCACCGCCAACGCAGCGAGGATCGCCACCGGCATCGGGAAGCGGCTCACGTGCGTCGCCACGCCGTCGTGCACGACCAGCGAGCCGCCGATCATCCAGGCGGCGATGGCCGCCGAGATGGCCACCACCGCACCGACCGAGATGTCGATGCCGCGCGTGGCGATCACGAGCGTCATGCCCAGCGAGACGAGCATCAGCGGCGCGGCGCTCTTCAAGATGTCGACCAGGCTGCCGTAGAGGTGGCCCTCGCGCCATTCGAGGTGCAGGAAGGTGGCGTTGAAGGCGGCATTGACGGCCAGCAGCAAGGCCAGCGTGACCAGCGGCCACAGCAGCGGATGCCGCGAGAGCGTCTGCATGAGCTTGTTGTTCATGCGTCCGCCGCGATCAGTTGGTACACGTCGCGTTCGGCGCTGCCGCCTGGCAGCTCGCCGACCTTGCGCCGGTCTCGCAGCACCGCGATGCGGTTGGACACGCGCACCACCTCATCGATTTCCGACGAGATGAAGAGCACGGCCATGCCCTCGCCCGCGAGGCGAAGAATCTCGTCCATGATTTCCTGCTTCGCCGCGACGTCGATGCCGCGGGTGGGTTCATCGAGGATCAGCAGCTTGGGCTGCGTCGCCAGCCAGCGGGCGAGCAAGGCTTTCTGCTGGTTGCCGCCGGACAGCAGCCCGATGGGCGTCTCGATGTCGCGGGTCTTGATGCCCAGCGCCTTGACGAAGCGCTCGGCCATGCGGCATTGCTCGTCCATCGGCAGCAGGTTCCACAAGCCGCGCCGCGCCTGCAGCGCCAGCATGATGTTCTCGCGCACCGACAGCTCGGCGACGATGCCGTCTGTCTTGCGGTCTTCGGGGCACAGGCCCATGCCCAGCTTCACCGCGGTCGACGGGCAGTCCACGCGGTGCGAAGTGCCGGCCACTTTCAGCTCGCCTTCGTCGGCCGTGCTCAAGCCGAAGATGAGCTGCGCAAGCTCGGTGCGGCCGGAGCCGAGCAGCCCGCCCAGGCCCACCACCTCGCCCGCCCGAACGCTCAGGTCGGTGGCCTGCACGCGCCCGCGCTGCGCGACGCCGCGCAACTCGATCAGGGGCGTCTCGCCCGCCTTTTCCGGCAGCGGCACGCCCGTGCCCTGCTTGGCGGCGAACTCGCGGCCGATCATCGCGGCGATGAGCGCAGGCGTCGGCAGATCGCGCGCCATGTGCTCGCCCACCAGCTCTCCGTTGCGCAGCACGGTGATGCGGTCGCACAGGGCATAGACCTGCTCCAGGAAATGAGTGACGAACAGAATCGCCAGCCCGTCGTCGCGCAGGCGGCGCAGCACGGTGAAGAGCCGCTGCACCTCGTCGTCGTCGAGGCTGGACGTCGGCTCGTCGAGGATGAGCACCTGCGCCGACACGCTGAGCGCGCGAGCAATCGCCACCATTTGCTGGATGGCCACCGGGTAGCTCGACAGCAGCCGCGTGACGTCGATGTCCAGGTTGAGCTTGGCGAGCAGCGTGCGCGCCTCGGCGTTCATCGCGGCCCAGTCGATGCGGCCCCACTTGCGCGGGTAGCGGCCGGCAAAGATGTTCTCCGCCACCGTGAGGTTCGGGCAGAGGTTGACCTCTTGATAGACCGTGCTGACACCCAGCTTCTGCGAGGCCAGCGGCGACTTCGGTGCGATGGGTTCGCCATTGAGCGTCATGCGGCCGGCATCCGCCGCATGCACGCCCGTCAGCACCTTGATGAGCGTGGACTTGCCTGCGCCGTTCTGGCCCATGAGCGCGTGCACCTCGCCGGCGAACAGCCGCAAGCCCACGCCCTTGAGCACGGGCACGCCGAAGAAGCTCTTGGAGACTCCCGACAGTTCGAGGACGGGGGCAGCAGTCGCGCTCATCTCACTTGTTCTTGTTGTAGACGTCGAAGAACACGGCGGCAAGCAGCACCAGGCCCTTGATGACCTGCTGGTAGTCGATGCCGATGCCCATGATGGACATGCCGTTGTTCATCACGCCCATCACGAAGGCGCCGATCACCGCGCCCACGACCTTGCCCACGCCGCCCGACGCCGAGGCCCCGCCGATGAAGCAGGCGGCGATCACGTCCAGCTCGAAGCCCAGGCCCGCCTTGGGCGTGGCAGTGTTCAGCCGCGCCGCGAAGACGAGGCCAGCGAGTGCCGCCAGCACGCCCATGTTGACGAAGGTGAGAAAGGCCAGCCGCTCGGTCTTGATGCCCGACAGCCGCGCCGCCTTCTCGTTGCCGCCGAGTGCGTAGATGCGCCGGCCGACCGTCGTGCGTCGCGTGACGAAGTCGTAGGCCACGATCAGCACCGACATCACGATCAGCACGTTGGGCAGGCCCTTGTACGAGGACAGCAGGTAGCTGAAATAGACGATCACGCCCACGAAGATCAGCGTCTTGGCGATGAAGAAGCCGAAGGGCTCGCTTTCCATGCTGTGCTTGGCCTGCTGGGCCCGGCCGCGCAAGCTGAAGAACGCCAGCATGGCGGCGGCGAGCACGCCCACCAGCAGCGACAAGGTGCGCAGGTCGGCGCCGCTGAACGGGTCGGGGATGAAGCCCGAGCTCAGGCGCTGGAATTCCACCGGGAACGGCCCCACCGACTGGCCTTGCAGCAGCGCGAGGCTCAGGCCCCGGAAGACCAGCATGCCGGCCAATGTCACGATGAACGACGGGATCTTGGTGTACGCCACGAACCAGCCCTGCGCCGCGCCGATGACGCCGCCCGCGATGAGGCACACGATGGCCGTCGGGAAGAAGTGCCAGTTGTAGTTCACCATCAGCACCGCCGCCAACGCGCCGATGAAGCCGCACACCGAGCCCACCGACAAATCGATGTGGCCGGCCACGATCACGAGAAGCATGCCCAGCGCCATGATGACGATGTAGCTGTTCTGCAGCACGAGGTTGGTGAGGTTCAACGGCCGCAGCAGCGTGCCGTCGGTGAGGACCTGGAACAGCCCCATGATCGCGACGAGCGACATGAGCATGCCGTACTCGCGCAGGTTGTTCTTGATGAAACCGGAGTGGGCGGGCTTGGACATGTCGGCCTTGGGCGCGGACGCCACGGTGTTGAAATCAGCGGCCATCATGCGCCTCCATGGCAGAACCGCCAGAGTTCACGATCGCGCGCATGATGCGCTCCTGCGACGCATCCCTGGCCGCGAACTCGGCGACGAAGCGGCCCTCGTTCATCACGTAGATGCGGTCGCACATGCCCAACAGCTCGGGCATCTCCGAGGAGATCATCAAAATACCTTTTCCTTGATTCGCCAGTTGGTCGATGATGGTGTAGATCTCGAACTTCGCGCCCACGTCGATGCCGCGCGTGGGCTCGTCGAGGATCAGCAGCTCGGGCTTCGAGAAGAGCCACTTGGCAAGCACCACCTTCTGCTGGTTGCCGCCCGAGAGATTGACCACCTGCTGGTACACGTTGGACGAGCGGATGTTCAGCTGCCGCCGGTACTCGACGGCCACCTTGAACTCCTCGCCATCGGAGATCACGCCTGCGTGTGCCACCGCTTCGAGGTTGGCCAGGCTGATGTTGCGCTTGATCTCGTCGTTGAGCACCAGGCCGCAGCCCTTGCGGTCTTCCGTCACGTAGGCAATGCCGTGGTGGATGGCGCGCTCCACGGTGTGAACGTCGACCGGCTTGCCGTGCATGAGCACCTGGCCGCTGATGCGCTGGCCGTAGCTGCGGCCGAACACGCTCATCGCGAACTCCGTGCGCCCGGCGCCCATGAGACCGGCGATGCCGACGATCTCGCCCTTCTTCACATGCAGGTTCACGCCCTTGATGATTTCGCGGTCGGCGTGCTGCGCGTGGTGCACGCGCCAGTCGCGCACCTCGAACACCGTCTCGCCGATGGTGGGCGTGCGCTTGGGGTAGCGGTCGGCCATCTCGCGGCCGACCATGTTGCGGATGATTCGGTCCTCGCTGATCGCTTCGGCGTGGCAGTCCATGGTCTGTACCGTGGACCCGTCGCGCAGCACGGTGATGCTGTCGGCCACCTTCGCGATTTCATTGAGCTTGTGCGAGATGAGGATCGAGGAGATTCCCTGAGCTTTCAGTTCCAGCAGCAGCGAAAGCAGCGCATCGCTGTCGCTTTCGTTGAGGCTGGCGGTGGGTTCGTCGAGGATGAGAAGCTTGACTTCCTTGGACAGCGCCTTGGCGATTTCCACCAACTGCTGCTTGCCCACGCCGAGGTTGGTGATGAGCGCGGTGGGCGCCTCCTTCAGGCCGACCTTGGCGAGCAGCTCGCGCGTCTTCGCGTAAGCCTCGAACCAGTCGATCACGCCGTTCTTCGCGGTCTCGTTGCCGAGGAAGATGTTTTCCGCGATCGAGAGCAGCGGCACCAGTGCGAGTTCCTGGTGAATGATGATGATGCCCAGCTTTTCACTGTCGGCGATCGTCTTGAATCGGCGAAGTTCGCCCTGGTAGTGGATCTCGCCGCTGTACGTGTCACACGGGTAGACGCCGCTCAACACCTTCATGAGGGTGGACTTGCCTGCGCCGTTCTCGCCGACGACGGCATGGATCTCCCCTTCGCGAACCACGAGGTTCACGTTGTCCAGTGCATTGACGCCCGGGAAGGACTTCGTGATCCCGCGCATCTCCAGAATGGCGTTCAACTCTTCGTCTCCTCTTGTTCTTCATGTTCGGGAGGGGTCGCGGCCAGCGACCCCTCCCATCAAGCCACGCCAGCGGAGCCGGCTCCGCCGGTCCGCCAGGCGGCGCCCCTCGGGGGCAGGAGCGCAGCGACTGGGGGGCCCAACTTACTTGATCTGCGACTCGGTGTAGTAGCCGGTGGCGATCAGCGCTTCCTTCCAGTTGCTCGCGTCCACCAGCACCGGCTTGAGCAGGTACGACGGCACGACCTTCACGCCGTTGTTGTACGTCTTGGTGTCGTTGATCGGCACTTGCTTGCCCGACAGCATCGCGTCGACCATGTTGGCCGTGACCTTGGCGAGTTCACGCGTGTCCTTGAACACGGTGGAGGTCTGTTCCTTGTTCAGGATGGACTTCACCGACGGCACTTCCGCGTCCTGGCCGGTGACGACCGGCATCGGCTGCTTCGGCGTGCCGTAGCCCACGCCCTTGAGTGAGGAGATGATGCCGATCGACAGGCCGTCATACGGCGACAGCACCGCATCCACGTGCGCTTGCGTGTAGTAGGCCGACAGCAGGTTGTCCATGCGAGCCTGCGCCACCGCGCCGTCCCAGCGAAGCGTGGCGACCTTGTCCATGCCCATCTGCTTGCTGCGCACCACGAGCTTGCCGCTCTTGATGTACGGGTCGAGCACCGACATCGCGCCGTTGTAGAAGAAGAAGGCGTTGTTGTCATCTGCCGAGCCGCCGAACAGCTCGATGTTGAAGGGGCCCTTGCCACCCTTCAGGTTCAGCGCCTTCTCGATGTAGGAGGCTTGCAGCACGCCCACCTGGAAGTTGTCGAAGGTGGCGTAGTAGTCCACGTTCTTCGAGTTCTTGATCAGGCGGTCATAGGCGATGACCTTGATGCCCTTGTCAGCGGCCTTCTGCAGCGCGTCCGACAGGGTGGTGCCGTCGATCGCGGCGATCACGAGGACCTTCGGGCCCTTGGTGATCATGTTCTCGATCTGCGCGAGCTGATTGGGGATGTCGTCTTCCGCGTACTGCAGGTCGGTGGTGTAGCCCTTCTCCTTGAACACCTTGACCATGTTCGAGCCGTCGGCAATCCAGCGAGCCGACGATTTCGTCGGCATCGAGATCGCGATCATGCCCTTGCCTTGCGCAAACGCCTGCTGCGTCAGCGCCATCGTGCAGACGGCTGCGGCCGCCATCAGAAACTTGATGATCTTCACAAACACTCTCCTCGTTGATTACTCGGTGCGCCAACGGCCGCACACCATCATGCAGCCGCCGTGGACCCGGCCCCGCCGGTCCCCCGGCGGCGCCCCCAGAGGGAACGCCGCCAGGCGCTCTGGCGCTATCAGTACTTCCGCTTAGGGAACTCGGCGGCGGCCACTTCCATCGGGAAGATGGATTCCTGCGTCACGATGCGCTTTGGCAAAGTCTTGCCGGCCTTGAGGTCTTTCACGGCCTGCATCAGCTGGGGCCCGAGCAGCGGGCTGCATTCGACCGTCACGTTCAGCTTGCCGGCCAGCATGGCTTCGAAGGCGCCCTTCACCGCGTCGATCGACACGATGATGATGTCCTTGCCCGGCTTCATGCCCGCTTCCTCGATCGCCTGGATGGCGCCGATGGCCATGTCGTCGTTGTGCGCATACAGCACATTGATCTTCTTGCCCTCGGCCTTCAGGAAGGCTTCCATCACTTCCTTGCCCTTGGCGCGGGTGAAGTCACCGGTTTGCGAGCGGATGATCTTGAAGCGCGGGTCGGCCTTGATGATTTCCTCGAAGCCCTTCTTGCGGTCGATCGCCGGCGCCGAGCCCACCGTGCCTTGCAGCTCGACGATGTTCACGTCACCGCTCGTGCCCTTCATCTTCTCGAGCAGCCACTTGCCGGCCTTGTGCCCTTCTTCGACGAAGTCCGAGCCCATGAAGGTGACGTACAGCGAATCGTCCTTCACGTTGACGGCGCGGTCGGTGAGGATCACCGGGATGTGCGCGGCCTTGGCCTCGCGCAGCACGGTCTCGAAGCCACTTTCCACCACCGGCGAGAAGGCGATGACGTCCACCTTCTGGGCGATGAAGGAGCGGATCGCCTTGATCTGGTTTTCCTGCTTCTGCTGCGCATCCGCGAACTTGAGATCGATGCCGGCCTCGCCCGCGGCTGCCTTGATGGAGTCGGTGTTGGCGGTGCGCCATTCGCTCTCGGCGCCGATCTGGCTGAAGCCGAGGACGATCTTCTTCTGTGCCATGGCGCTCATCGGCAGTGCGGCGGCGAATGCCAGCGCGGCGACGGACGCGAGGACGGTGCGACGTGGAATCTTCATGCTTGTCTCCTGTTTGCTGTTTGAATGGATTGGCCTCGCGGCCGGTGGTGTGGAAAATTGAAACAGACGGATAACGCGTACTTCCTCAGGCAAAGGTATAGGCCGTTTTCACGGTGGTGTAGAACTCGGCGGCGTAGCGGCCTTGCTCGCGCGCGCCGTGGCTGGACGACTTGCGTCCGCCAAAAGGCACGTGATAGTCCACCCCCGCCGTGGCGAGGTTGACCATCACCATGCCGGCTTGCGCATGCCGCTTGAAATGCGTGGCGTGCTTGAGTGACGTCGTGCAGATGCCCGCTGCCAGGCCAAAGGGCGTGTCGTTGGCGAGCGCCAGCGCATGCTCGTAGCTGTCGGCCTTGAGCACCACGGCCACCGGGCCGAAGATCTCTTCACGCGCGATGCGGTGCTCGGGCTGAGCGAGGAAAAGCGCGGGGCTCATGTAGTGGCCGCGTGTCGCGCGCTCCACCAGTTCGCCGCCCACGACCCGCTCGGCCCCTTCGGCACGGCCGATCTCCATGTAGCTCAGGTTCTGTTCCAGCTGTGGCCGGCTTGCAACCGGCCCGATCTCGATGCCGCGTTCCAATGCATGGCCGACCTTCAGGTGGCGGGTGCGTTCACGCAGCCGGGCGACGAAGGCATCGTGGATGGACGCTTCAACGATCAGCCGGCTCGACGCGGTGCAGCGCTGGCCGGTGGAGAAGTAGGCGCCTTGCGCGGCGGCTTCGACGGCAAGGTCGAGATCCGCATCGGCCAGCACCACGAGCGGGTTCTTGCCGCCCATCTCCAACTGCACCTTCGCGCCACGGCGCGCGGTGGCTTCGAGGATCTGCCCACCCACGGCTTGAGAGCCGGTGAAGCTGATCGCATTGACAAGCGGGCTGTCGATGATCGCCTGCCCCACCTGCCGGCCGCTGCCGTTCACGAGATTGAAGGCACCTGCGGGCAGGCCCGCGCGGCTGATGATGTCGGCCAGCGCCCAGGCGCAGGCGGGCACCAGTTCGGCGGGCTTGAACACGACGGTGTTGCCGTAGGCGAGCGCGGGCGCAATCTTCCAGGCAGGAATCGCGAGCGGGAAATTCCACGGCGCGATGATGCCCACCACGCCCACCGGTTCACGCGTGATCTCCACGTCCACGTTCGGCCGCACCGACGCGAGCTTCTCGCCCGCGATGCGCAGGGATTCGCCAGCGAAGAACTTGAAGATGTTGCCCGCGCGGGTCGCTTCGCCGATGGACTCGGGCAGCGTCTTGCCTTCCTCACGCGCCAGCAGTTCGCCCAGCTCCTCCTTGCGCGCAAGGATCTCGCTGCCGATCTGGTCCAGTGCGTCTGCGCGGCGCTGCGGCGTCGTCAGGCCCCAGGCGGGCGCCGCATCGGCCGCGGCGCGAATGGCTTCGTCGGTCTGGGGTCCATCGGCGCGCGCGTATTCGCCCACCGGCGCGTCGAGGTCGGACGGGTTCTCCGAGGTTCCCGTGGTGACGCCGGTCTCCCAGCGTCCATTGATGTAGTTCTTGAAGCTGTTTTGCATTTGGCAGTCGCTCGCATGAAGCGCGAGGTGCCGAATGGTAGGCAGCCATGGGATATACGCCTAATAGATATTTGGCTCGCAGAGATATAGGATTTCGGATTCATGGAAACCCTAGTCCGCTGGTGCGCTCTTCACCAGATCCCTTGCTCGTGAGCGTACCAACCATCGCATGACCAACTACACCCACTGGTTTATTCGGGCGCGGCTCAAGACGCGCCAGCTCCTGCTGCTCGTCGCCCTCGCCGAAGAAGGAAACATCCACCGCGCCGCGCAGGTGCTGAACATGACGCAACCGGCCGCGTCCAAGCTGCTCAAGGACCTCGAGGACGTGCTCGACGTCTCGCTCTTCGACCGCCTGCCCCGTGGCATGCGCCCCACCTGGTACGGCGAGGCGATGATCCGCCATGCGCGCGTGGCCTTGGCCGCACTCAACCAGGCGCACGATGAAGTTCAGGCGCTGAAGTCGGGCCGCTTCGGGCAGGTCAGCGTCGGCGCCATCACCACGCCCGGCATCATGCTGCTGCCGCAAGCCATCTCCGCGGTGAAGGCCGCGCATCCGACGCTGCGCGTGTCGCTGCAGATCGAGACCAGCGACATCCTCCTGGAGCGCATGGCGCAGGGCAAGATGGACATGCTTGTCGGGCGACTCTTCGCGCAGCACGACAAGACGGCGTTGCGCTATGAAGCCCTCGCCGAGGAGCCGGCAGTGGGCATGGTCCGTCCCGGCCATCCGCTGCTGCACGTGGACAACCTGAGCCTGCGCGACCTCGTCAACAGCTGCTGGATCGTGCCGCCCGACGGCAGCGTGCTGCGCCACCGCTTCGACCTGATGTTCAACGAGGAAGGCCTGGACGCACCATCCAACCTCATCGAGACCACGGCGCTCCTGTTCGTCACGAAGATGATCAACCAGGGCGACATGATCTGCCTGGTCGCGGGCGACGTGGCCCGCTACTACGAGCATCACGGCGTCGCCGCCATCCTGCCCATCGACCTGCCCTGCCGCATGGACGCCTTCGGTCTCATCACCCGCACTGATCGGCCGATGTCACCGGCCGGCAAGGTGATGCTGTCGGCGTTGAAGACGGCGGCGGCGGACGTGTATGGCGTGACCTTGGAAGCCGGCGTCTGAACCTCAAGTCCAGCCGGCATCCACCTTGAACTCCTGCGCCGTGCACATCGCTCCGTCATCAGCGGCGAGGAACAGCACCATGCGCGCAATGTCTTCGCCTTGCAGAAGGTCAGGCAGGCACTGCGCTTCGCGCAAGGCGGCCTCGCTCTTCGGATCGAGGTTGTGCTTGATCTGCCGCTCGGTCATCACCCAGCCTGGCGACACGGTGTTCACGCGGATGCGATCGGGCCCGAGCGTCGCAGCCAATCCGCGGGTCAGGCCGTTCACCGACGACTTCGCCACCGCATAGCAGGGGTAGCCGCCGCTCTTGATCTGCCAACCGGTCGATCCGAGGTTGATCACCGCGCCGCCGCCCAGTCGACGCATTCCAGGCACCACCGCCTGGATCGCGAAGAACGCGGGCCGCTGGTTGATGGCCATGCGCTGGTCCCAGTAGTCCACGGTCACCGATTCGATGCTGTGCCGATCGTCGCTCGCCACGTTGTTCACGAGCGCAGAGAAATCTCCAAGTGCGGCAGCCGCACGCGCGATGGCCGATTGAAGCGATGCGATGTCCCGCACATCGCACACCTCCCACCAGGGCGGCGCGATGTCCAGGCTTGCGACCTCTTGCGCAAGCGCGCGGCTTGCCGCATCGGCGATGTCGACGAAGGCGACCTTCGCGCCTTGCAACGCAAAAGCCTTGACGATGGATGCACCGATGCCGCTGCCGCCACCAGTGACGAACACACTCTTCCCTTTCAGGCTGGGGAACTTCGCAAGGGTCGAGGCGTCGATCGGACGCGTGATGGGGCCGCTGGTCACTTCAGTCTCCGTGATTGCAATTCATGTATGCACGTATAACTACATATACGTTTCCTATACCAATGTGCCTTGCTACGATGCCGCGCGTCAAGCGAAGCACCTGAATCAATGAGCATCCACGAGCCATCGGCCTCCACGTTTTCATCACCGCAATGCGGCACGCCGCAGCTGCTGTGGCCCGCACAAGCGCTGCTCGGCGAGGGGCTGTGCTGGTCACCGGCATCGCAATCGATCTGGTGGGTGGACATCTTCGGCAAGCGCCTCATGCGGCTGTCGTTGGCGAGCGGCGAACGTCGCCAATGGCCCTTCGATGAAATGATCAGCGCGGTGGCCGAGCGCGCCAACGGACGCGGGCTCATCGTCTCGCTCAAGAGCGGCATCGCCTTCTTCGACCCCGACACCGGCACACTCGAACGCCTGCATTCGCCCGAGCAGCACCTGCAGGGCAACCGCTTCAACGACGGCAAGTGCGATGCACAAGGCCGCTTCTGGGCGGGCAGCATGGACATGGCCTGCAAGGCGGAGAGCGGCTCGCTGTATGCGGTAGCGGCGGATGCCGATGGCAATGCGACGAGCATCACCTGCGCATGGCCCACGGGTTTCCCCGTGGTCAACGGCCCGGCGTGGTCGCTCGACGGACGGCGGATCTGGGTCAACGACACCGCGCGCAACTTCATCCACACCGGCGACTTCGATCCGCACAGCGGCAGCGTCTCGAACACGCGCATCTTCCTGCGCCTTGCGAAGGGCGATGGCTACCCGGACGGCATGACCACCGATGCCGCCGGCCGGCTGTGGGTTGCGCACTGGGGCGGCGCCTGCGTGACGTGCCATGCGCCGGACGACGGACGTGAACTCGCCCGCATCGCCCTGCCCACGTCCAACATCACCAACGTCGCCTTCGGCGGCGCCGACATGGCGACGCTGTTCATCACGAGCGCATCTGCAGAGCTCACGCCCGAGCAGGCATCGAGCCAACCATTGGCAGGCTCACTGTTTTCTGTGCCCACCGATGCGCGTGGCATTGCACCGCATCGCTTCGCCGGCTAGCCTTCACCGCCGATGCATGCCGATATCGATATCCCAACAATCCAAGAACTCATTGGATAGATATCGCAGTTGCTCGTAGTCTCTCGGCTGCCACCGCTGAGGAGACACATAACATGCCCGACCGCAAGAAGCTGCGCTCGGCCGAATGGTTCGGCACTGCCGACAAAAACGGCTTCATGTACCGGAGCTGGATGAAGAACCAGGGCATCCCGGACCATGAGTTCCAGGGCAAGCCTGTCATCGGCATCTGCAACACCTGGTCTGAACTGACCCCCTGCAATTCCCATTTCCGCAAGATCGCCGAACACGTCAAGCGCGGCGTGTACGAAGCGGGTGGATTCCCCGTCGAGTTCCCGGTGTTCTCGAACGGCGAGTCCAACTTGCGCCCCACCGCCATGCTCACGCGCAACCTCGCGGCCATGGACGTGGAGGAAGCCATTCGCGGCAACCCGATCGACGCGGTCGTGCTGCTGGCAGGCTGCGACAAGACGACGCCCGCGCTCCTGATGGGCGCGGCCAGTTGCGACGTGCCGGCCATCGTGGTGAGCGGCGGGCCCATGCTCAACGGCAAGCTCGAAGGCCGCGACATCGGCTCCGGCACGGCCGTCTGGCAGTTGCATGAATCGCTGAAGGCCGGCGAGATCAACCTGCACCAGTTCCTCTCCGCCGAGTCGGGCATGTCGCGATCGGTGGGCACCTGCAACACCATGGGCACCGCATCGACCATGGCCTGCATGGCCGAGGCGCTGGGCACCACGCTGCCGCACAACGCCGCGATTCCCGCGGTGGATTCGCGCCGCTACGTGCTCGCGCACATGTCGGGCATCCGCATCGTCGAGATGGCGCTGCAGGACTTGACGCTGTCGAAGATCCTCACGCGCGAGGCCTTCGAGAACGCGATCCGCACCAACGCGGCCATCGGCGGGTCGACCAACGCGGTGATCCACCTGAAGGCCATTGCCGGCCGCATCGGCGTGCCGCTGGAACTCGAGGACTGGACGCGCGTGGGCCGGGGCACGCCGACCATCGTGGACCTGATGCCTTCCGGCCGCTTCCTGATGGAAGAGTTCTATTACGCCGGCGGCCTGCCCGCGGTGCTGCGCCGCATGGGCGAGAACGGCCTGCTGCCGCATCCCCATGCGCTCACCGTCAACGGCCAGTCGCTGTGGGACAACGTGCGCGAAGCGCCGAACTACAACGACGAGGTGATCCGGCCGCTCGACAAGCCGCTCATCCAGGACGGCTCCATCTGCGTGCTGCGGGGCAACCTCGCGCCGCGCGGCGCCGTGCTCAAGCCTTCGGCCGCCACGCCCGAACTGCTCAAGCACCGCGGCCGCGCCGTGGTGTTCGAGAACCTGGAGCACTACAAGGCGCGCATCGTCGATGAATCGCTGGAGGTCGACGCAAGCTCGGTGCTGGTGATGAAGAACTGCGGCCCGAAGGGCTACCCCGGCATGGCCGAGGTGGGCAACATGGGACTGCCCCCCAAGCTCCTGCGCCAGGGCGTGAAGGACATGGTGCGCATCTCCGACGCCCGCATGAGCGGCACCGCCTACGGCACGGTGGTGCTGCACGTGGCGCCCGAAGCGGCCGCCGGTGGGCCGCTGGCCGCGGTGCGCGACGGCGACTGGATCGAGCTCGATTGCGAGGCCGGCCGCCTGCACCTGGACATCAGCGACGCCGAACTTGCCGAGCGCATGAGCACGCTGGTGCCGCAGCCCGCGCGCTCGGACGGCGGCTACCAGAAGCTGTACGTGAACCACGTGCTGCAGGCCGACGAAGGCTGCGACCTCGACTTCCTCGTGGGTTGCCGCGGCTCGGCCGTGCCTCGACACTCGCATTGATTTCCTCTTCGACCACCATGCTGCTCATTCAATTCAAGACCACGCAAGGCGAGCTGCGCGTCGGCGTGCTGACGCCGGACCACGCCCGCGTGCAAATCCTCGCGGGCATTGCCTCCATGCATGCGCTCGCGCAGTCGGCCATCGCCTCGGGCCAGTCGATCGAATCGCTTGCTGCCAAGGCCGCATCCGACGAGACGCTGGACTACGCCACGATTGCCGCTGAAGGCCGGCTGCTGCCGCCGCTCACGCACCCTGACGAAGCGCATTGCTACGTCACCGGCACCGGCCTCACGCACCTGGGCAGCGCCGCGTCGCGCGACGCGATGCACAAGAAGCTCGCGCAGACGGAATCGCTCACCGACAGCATGAAGATGTTCCGCCTCGGCCTCGAAGGCGGCAAGCCGGCGGCCGGTGAGGTGGGCGTCGCGCCCGAATGGTTCTACAAGGGCGACGGAAGCATCGTGCGCGCCAGCGGCCAGGCCATGGAAATGCCCGACTTCGCGCTCGACGGCGGCGAGGAATCAGAGATCGTCGGCCTGTACGTGAACGGACCGGACGGCGCGCCCTATCGCGTGGGCTTTGCGATCGGCAATGAGTTTTCCGACCACGTCACCGAGCAGCAGAACTACCTCTACCTCGCGCATTCCAAGCTGCGCGTGTGCTCGGTGGGCCCGGCCCTTCGCGTGGGCGCATTGCCCGAGCACGTCGAGGGCCACACGCGCCTGATCGACGCACAAGGCCAGCTGCGCTGGGAAAAGCCTTTCGTGAGCGGCGAGGCGAACATGTCGCACACCATCGCCAACCTCGAGCATCACCACTTCAAGTACACGCTCTTTCGCCGGCCGGGCGACGTGCACCTGCACTTCTTCGGCGCAGCCACCCTGAGCTTCGCCGACGGCATCCGCGTGGCCGCGGGCGACCGCTGGGAGATCGAATCGCCGCTGTTCGGGCCGCCGCTTGTCAACACGCTGGCCGTGCAATCCACCGGGGCGCCGAAGGTTCGCGCACTCTGAATGTTCCAGCCCGCTGAACACTCGCACCGGCGGCGCAACCCGCTGACCGGCCAGTGGGTGCTGGTCTCGCCGCATCGCTCGAAACGACCCTGGCAGGGCCAGCAGGAGCCGGCAGCGCCAAGCGCCGCGCCGTCCTACGACCCCACCTGCTACCTGTGCGCCGGCAACCGGCGCGTCACCGGCGAACGCAATCCGGCGTACGAGGGCACCTTCGTCTTCACCAACGACTTCGCAGCGCTGATGCAGGACGTGCCCGATGCGCCGGAGTCGGACGACCCGCTCTTCCAGGCCATGCCAGCACGCGGCACGAGCCGCGTCATCTGCTTCTCGCCCGACCACGGCAAGACGCTCCCCGAGCTGCCGGTGGAAGCCATCGAGCGCGTTGTGGACACCTGGTGCGACGAGACGCAAACCCTGGGCGCCCGCTACGCCTGGGTGCAGGTCTTCGAGAACAAGGGCGCCGTCATGGGCTGCTCCAACCCGCATCCGCACGGCCAGGTGTGGGCCTGCGAGCACCTGCCCAACGAGGCCGCCGCCGAAGACACGAACCAGCACGCCTACTTCAGCGAGCACGGTCGCGCGATGCTGCTGGACTATGCGCAGCGCGAAGCCGTGTCCGACGAGCGCGTCGTGGTGAGCACCGATCACTGGCTCGCAGTCGTGCCCTACTGGGCGACCTGGCCCTTCGAGACCCTGCTGATGCCGCGCGCTCCGCGCCATCGTCTTCCGGAGCTTGACCGCGAAGAGCGCCGCGACCTGGCGCAGGCCATGAAGCAGCTCACCACGCGCTACGACAACCTCTTCCGCTGCTCTTTCCCCTACTCCATGGGCTGGCATGGCGCGCCCTTCGATGGCAGCGACCCCCGACCCTGGCAGCTGCATGCGCACTTCTATCCGCCGCTGCTGCGTTCGGCCTCGGTGCGCAAGTTCATGGTGGGTTTCGAGATGCTCGCCGAAGCGCAGCGCGACCTCACACCCGAACAGGCCGCCGCGCAATTGCGCGGCCTGAGCCTTGTGCACTACAGCCTCGCACCATGATCCCGTCGACCGTCAGCTACACCGCCCTCGCGGCCTTCAACCAGGCGTTCGGCCGGGCCATGGCGCGGCTCGTCCAGGCACCAGGGCGTGTCAACCTCATCGGCGAGCACACCGACTACAACGACGGCTTCGTGCTGCCCTGTGCGATTGACCACGGCACAGTCATCGCGGCTCGCGGGCGAGGCGACATGACGGTGCGGGTGGTGGCCGCGGACCTCGGCTTCGCCCTGGATGAATTCCGCCTCGACATGCCCATCGAGCCGCGCGCCGACGCGACCTGGGCCAACTACGTCCGCGGCACGGTGAAGCATCTGCTCGCCCACGGCGTTGACATCCGCGGCGCCGACCTGGCGCTCGCCGGCGACGTGCCGCAGGGTGCAGGGCTGTCATCGTCCGCCTCGCTGGAGGTGGCGGTGCTGCAGGCCTTCAAGACGCTCTATCGCCTCGACACGCTCGAGCCGACCACGATGGCGCAGATCGCGCAGGCCGCGGAGAACCGCTTCGTCGGCTGCGCCTGCGGGATCATGGACCAGCTCATCTCCGCCCGTGGCGTGGACTCGCACGCGCTGCTCATCGATTGCCGATCGCTCGAAGCGACGCCTGTGCGCTTGCCAGAGGGGCTGGCCGTGATGATCGTGCATTCGCGCGTCAAGCGCGGCCTGGTGGACAGTGAATACAACCTGCGCCGCCTGCAATGCGAAGAGGCCTCTCGCCACCTGGGCGTGGATGCGCTGCGCGACGCGACGCTTGGCGATTTCGAGGCGCGCCAGGGTTGGCCGTCGGACGTGGTGATGCGCCGCGCGCGCCACGTCATCACCGAGAACCAGCGCACGCTGGCCGCGGCGATGGCGCTGCAGGCGGGCGATGTGCGCCGCATGGGCGAGCTGATGGCGCAGTCGCATGCGTCGATGCGCGACGATTTCGAGATCACGGTGCCCGCCATCGACCAACTCGTCGAGATAATGCAAGCCGAGATCGGTGACGCGGGCGGATGCCGCATGACCGGCGGCGGCTTCGGCGGCTGCGTGGTGGGGCTGCTGCCCGGGTCATTGGTCGAGGCCGTGCGCGACGCCGTCGCTGCGAAGTACCGCAGCCCGAATGGCGAACGCGCCGACGTGTACGTCTGCCACGCCAGTGCTGGCGCGAGCGCCCTCGAGTGAACAATGCGATGCAAAGCTACCTGGCCAACCCGACGCGATACGACTCCATGCTTTACCGCCGCTGCGGCCGCAGCGGGCTCAAGCTGCCCGCGGTGTCGCTGGGCCTGTGGCACAACTTCGGCGGCGTGGACACCTTCGAGAACCAGCGCAACATCGTGCGCACGGCTTTCGACTTGGGGCTGACGCACTTCGACCTGGCCAACAACTACGGGCCGCCGCCGGGGTCCGCCGAAGAGAACTTCGGCGCCCTGCTACGCACCGATCTCAAGCCCTACCGCGACGAGCTCATCATCTCGTCCAAGGCGGGCTACACGATGTGGCCCGGACCTTACGGTGATTTCGGTTCTCGCAAGTACCTCATCGCGAGCCTCGACCAGAGCCTCAAGCGCATGGGCCTGGACTACGTGGACATCTTCTATCACCACCGTCCCGATCCCGAGACACCGCTGGAAGAGACGATGGCCGCCCTCGAGCACATCGTGCGCAGCGGCCGCGCGCTGTACGTGGGCATCTCCAACTACCCGGCTGACCTGGCTCATCGGGCCGCCGCGATGCTGCGCGAGCTCGGCACGCCATGCGTCATCCACCAGCCGCGCTACAACATGCTGGACCGCTGGGTCGAACCCGACCTGCTGCGCACGCTGCGCGACGACGGGGTTGGCTGCATCGCGTTCTCGCCGCTGGCGCAGGGGCTGTTGACCGACCGGTATCTGTCGGGCGACGTGCCGGCCGGGTCGCGTGCGGCGGGGGGCGTTGGCTTCCTGCGGGCGGAACACATCACGCCTGAGCGCGTGAAGCTCGCGAATGCGCTCAACGAGATTGCGAAGGCGCGGGGGCAGAAGCTGGTGCAGCTCGCGCTGGCTTGGGTGCTGCGCCATGCGGAGATGACCTCGGTGCTCATCGGCGCGAGCCGCGAATCGCAGGTGCGCGATGCGGTGGGGGCGCTCGCGAATCTGAGTTTCTCGGCGCAGGAGCTGGCCGCGATCGAAGGTGTGTTGAAGACGGCTTGACAGGCCGTCTGCTCTCTCTCCCAGGGGGAGAGGGAGCAAGATTCACTGCGAAGGCGCGGGTCCTTACGACAACGACGTCGGCGTCGACACGATCACCACCGGCGGCGGATCATTCGTCAGCGCCCACAGCGTGTACGCCCCGAGCGCCGTGCCGAACGGGATGTTCAGCAGCTGGAGCGCGCCGAAGCCGATGAGCCAGGGCTTGGCGCCTCGGCGGCCGGCCAGCAGCATCGCGCCGGCGACGAGTTCGGCGAGCGCAATGAGTGCAAAGACCGCGACCACTGCGGCGCCGAAGGCCGCGAGCATCGACAAGGCGAATGGGCTGTCCTGGATGAAGCCCGACAAGATCCCGAAGAACAGCGTCGCCACGGCGATGATCAGCAGGCTGATCGCACCGAACACGACGTGCAGGACGCCGACGGCCTTGTGGTGGATGTCCATGGGCTCGCGAAGTGATGCCAGGAGGCACCGAGTCTAGCCAGAAGCCTCGCCCCTCTTCAAGACGGCACAGTGGTAAGCAGCCGCAACACGCCGGGCCGCCGTACCAGGCGCCGCGATGCGCGAATCAGCGCGACATCCTCGACAGCACGCCGTCCATCACGCGTGGAAACCAGCGGTACAAGAGCCACCCGCGGCGCAGCTTCCCCGGGAAAACGATGATGCCTTCGCGCCGCGCCACGCCGCGCAGGATCTCGTCGGCGGCGACTTCGGCGGGCAGCGCGTCGGCCGGCATGTCCTGGCTGCTCCAGATGCCCGTGGCCACGGCGCCGGGGCAGGCCACGCTCACGAGGATGTTCATCGGCGCGAGCTCCAGTCGCAGGCTCTCGGACAGGCCCACCACCGCATGCTTGGTCGTCGCGTAGAGCACCTTGCCGGGCACCGGCATCAGGCCCGCGATGGAGGCGATGTTGACGATGTACCCGCCGCCCTGGCGCCGCATGACCGGCAGCGCTGCATGCACGCCGTTGATGACGCCGCCCAGGTTCACGTCGACGATGCGCTGCCAGTCGCCGAGCGTGGCCTGCAGCACCGGCGGCATGCCGGCGATGCCCGCGTTGTTGAAGAGATAGTCGAGCCGGCCCATGCGCGCGACGGCGAAGTCGACGAGCAGTTGCACCGCCTCGGCGTCGGTCACGTCCACCGCCGCTTGCTGGAGCTGCGCGGCATGCACCGAGAGGCTTTCAACCGCGCGGGCCAAGCCCTGGGCATTCACGTCGGCCATGAGCACCTTGGCACCGGCCTTGAGCAAGGCGCGGCTGAGTGCCAGGCCGATCCCCGATGCGGCGCCCGTGACGACGGCGCTGCGCCCGTTGAATGCGTCCGCGGGCCGGGTCATCGGCAAACCGCATTGACCGAAGTGATTTCTTTGCTCAAGCTCTCTACCCTTCCCAGTGAGGCTGACAGGCGATGCGTGCACCCAATGTTCCGCAGATCAGGTTGTATCAGGATTGGCTGCGGGATCAACGGGGCCTGAGTTTCGGCTCATACCACGCGCTGTGGCAATGGTCGGTCACCGAGCAGGACGCCTTCTGGCAGAGCATCTGGGACTTCGAGGGCATGGAATCGCCCACGCCGCACACCCAGGCCTTGGCCGATGCGCGCATGCCGGGCGCGGTGTGGTTTCCGGGTGCGCAGGTCAACTACGCCCAGCGCGTGCTGCGGCATGCAGCGCCGGCACACGCTGCGGGCATGCCGGCCATCGTGAGCGACAACGAGCTGTCGCAAGTGCACGAGACAAGCTGGATGGAGCTGCGCCGCCAGGTCGCGTCGATGGCGCTGCAGCTGCGCGGGCTGGGCGTGCAAAGAGGCGATCGCGTCGCCGCCTGCATGCCCAACGTGCCCGAGACCATCATCGCCTTCCTCGCCTGCGCAAGCATCGGTGCCATCTGGAGCGTGACGGCACCCGACATGGGGTCGCCCGCCGTCATCGACCGCTTCCGGCAGATCACGCCGCGCGTGCTCATCGCAGCCGACGGCGTGTACTACGCCGGCAAGCCGATCTGCCGGGCGGCCGCCATCGAGTCCTTGCGCGATGCCTTGCCGAGCGTCGAGCATGTGCTCGCGATGGAAACGCCGCATGCATCGCGGCGCATCGCGGGCGCGTCCAGCCTCGCTGACGCGATGTCGCGCGACGACGTGGCCACCCAGGCCTTCGAGCCCGAGTGGCTGCCCTTCGACCATCCGCTGTGGATCGTCTACTCGAGCGGCACCACCGGCCTGCCCAAGCCGCTGGTGCATGGGCACGGCGGCATCCTCATGGCGATGGCGGCGCTGGGCAAGCACAACGACCTGGGCGCGAGCTACGGCGCCAACAACTTCGGCGAGCGCTACCACTGGTTCAGCTCCACCGGCTGGGTGATGTGGAACGCGCAGGTCGGCGGGTTGGCCTGCGGCACCACCATCTGCCTGTACGACGGCAGTCCGGGCGGCAGCAAGGACAAGCCCGACTGGACCGTGCTGTGGCGCTTCGCCGCGCGGCATGGCGTGACCGTGTTCGGCGGTGGCGCAGCCTTCTATGCCAACTGCATGAAGGCCGGCGTGGACCTGGCCTCCTGCGGCGACCTCTCGCGCATCCGCTCGCTCGGCTCGACCGGCTCGCCGCTGTCCGAAGACGTGCAGCGCTGGGGCACGGCGCAGTTCGAGCGCATCGGCACGCGAGACATCTGGTGGAACAACATCTCAGGCGGCACCGACTTCTGCGGCGCCTTCATCGGCGGCCATCGCGAATTGCCGCAGACGCCTGGGCGCATGCAGTGCCGCGAACTCGGCTGCGCCGTGCAAGCGTGGGACGACCAGGGCCGCCCGGTCATCGGCGAGGTGGGCGAGCTGGTGTGCACCAAGCCGCTGCCGTCGATGCCCTTGTACTTCTGGGGCGACGAAGGCAATGCCCGCTACCTGTCGAGCTACTTCGACGTGTACCCCGGCGTGTGGCGGCACGGCGACTGGCTGAAGATCGACGAGGATGGTGGGTGCACCATCTATGGCCGAAGCGACGCCACCATCAACCGGCACGGCGTGCGCATGGGCACGAGCGAGATCTACTCCGCGGTCGAAGCCCTGCCCGAGGTGCTGGACTCGATGGTGATCGACCTCGAATACCTCGGGCGCGAAAGCTGGATGTCGCTCTTCGTCGTGCTGCGCGAGGGGCTCGTGCTGGACAGCGCGCTGACCGAGCGCATCAAGGCCGCGATCAAGTCCGCCCTCTCTCCTCGCTTCGTGCCCGACGAGATCGTGCAGGCACCGGAGATCCCGCGCACGCTTTCGGGCAAGAAGCAGGAGGTGCCGATCAAGAAGATCTTCCTTGGGCACCCGATGGAAAAGGTGGTGAACCCGGACGCGATGGCGAACCCGGGTTGCCTGGGCTGGTACGAACAACGAGCAAAGGTGCGTCGATGACCGAACATGTGGCCGCCTGCAGCTGCGGGCAACTCACCGCGAAGGCCAGGACCGATCCGATCCGCGTGTCGGTGTGCCACTGCCTCGCCTGCCAGCGGCGCACGGGCAGCGTCTTCGCCACGCAGGCGCGGTTCCACGGAGGCGACGTGGAACTGGCCGGGCGGTCGAAGAAGTACGTGCGCATCGGCGACTCGGGCGGCCGGGCCACGTTCAGCTTCTGCCCCGATTGCGGCGCAACGGTGTACTACGTGATCGACGGGATGGACAACATGATCGCCATCCCGGTGGGCGCCTTCGCGGACCCTGCGTTCCCGGCGCCGGTGCGCTCGGTCTATGAAGAGCGCATGCATGCTTGGGTGACGATGCCGAAGGACATCGAGCATGAGTTCTGAGTCCTCGCCGAGAAGCTCGCCATGACGACCGCCACGCTGCGCGCGCTGCGGGCATGTACCAGCGCCCCCTGGGCGGCGAGTAGCATGGGCCTGCGGATTCTCGTTGCCGCTCGTTCACGCCGCGAAGAGCCACGCTTGCCAATCCATCCATCGTCCAACACCGCCAAGGAGCCGCATGCCGTTCGCGCCTGAAGTCGTCGCTGTCATCGCCGTCGGCGCGGTGGTCGTGATCGGCTTGTTGTTCAAGCGCATGCGCTCGACTCGCACGCGCAACGTCGGGCGGCCCGTGGCCGGAGGACCGACAAACCTGCGCTTCACGTGCGCCGGTTGCTCGCAGCAATTCACGCACTCCCGACGCACCCTCGCCGCGTGGCGCCGGGGTGGGCGCCAATTCCTCTGCAACGCCTGCAACACCAAGCAGCGCGGCAGCCAGCCGAGGCGCTAGGCAGGGCCGGCAACGCAGCCACTGCCCACGCTCCATCACGCGCCGCCGATGCGGCCGCAAGGCTTTGAGCCCTGTGACACCATCGCCGCATGAAGCTCCTGCTGCGCCTGTTCTCGAGCGTCCATGCCCTCATGGCGGCGCTGTTCGCCTGTGCGGCCCTTGTCCTCATCGTGATCTCGGCGAAGGTCGGTTGGGAGGCCTGCGCCAGCGGACTCGATACCGAGGCGGCCCAGCAGATCATCGAGGCCATTGGCCTGCTCGCTGCCGCCGTGGTGGCCCTGCAGATCGCGCAGACCATCACCGAGGAAGAGGTGGTCCGCGCCGCGCACGTGAGCGCACCCACGCGCGTGCGGCGCTTCCTCTCACGATTCTTCGTGGTGGTGATGGTGGCGCTGGCCATCGAGGGCCTGGTCGTCACCTTCAAGGCCGTGCACGAGGACCCGGCCGACCTCGCCTATGCCGCGATGCTGCTTGCGTCGGCCGCCGCCTTGCTCGCCGCATGGGGCGTGTTCGTGCGCTTGAACCGGTTCGCCGAGGAACTGGAGCCCGAGGCGATGCAAGAGGCGAAGCAGGAAGATGAAAAGCTTGGGTGATCGAATGGACATGCTCGTGCCGATGACGCAGCCCGAGTTCCTCGTCTTCATGGAGGAGTCCGTACCCAGCAACATGTTCAAGGCGCCGTGACCCAGCGCTCGCAGGCCCATGCCCAGGTGGTGTCGGAGCATGTGAGTCCGGCAGCCCCTACCCCTTCCTCCCCGCCCTCGCATTCCTCCGATAAAACTCAGGCGGCTTCGCCTTCACCCACTCGATGAAGTCCGCGATCACCGGGTGCTCCCGCAGCGACTGCCAGGTGTGATAACTGCGCGCCAGCTCCTTCTCGGTGAAGGTGGCGTGGATCTTCCTGTGGCAGATGCGGTGCATCTGTTCCTTGGCCGTGCCGCCCTGGCTCCTGGGCACGAGGTGGTGCTCGTCCACGCTCTCGCCGGCCACCAATTGGCGCCCGCACAACGGGCACTCGCCCGGCGCCTCGGGCTCGACGTGCCACGCAGGCGCGTTTCGCAGCCGGCGCTTCACCACCATGATCGGATCTCCATGCGGCGCCATTCTGCCGTCGCGCGCCCGCGCTCACCGCCGGGTCCGGTCATCCCGTTGGGGTACGCTTGCAAACAGACCGCGCGTCCCTACATCAGGGTCGGCACGACACATCAGGAGGCGGCATGACCCCAAGACTTTTCTCGCGCATTCTGTGCGGGCTGCTCATCACCGTGGCCGCGATGGCGGCGAATGCCGGGGCCAAGGAAGACATCCAGGCCGACATGCAGGCCGGCCGCTGGTCGCAAGCTGACACGCGGCTGAACGACGTGCTCGCCAAGCACCCCGACAACGCGCTCGCCCACTACTGGCAGGCGCAGGTGAAGTTCCGCGAAGGCCAGCTCGACGATGCGCGCCAGCATCTCGCGAAAGCCAAGGATCTCGACCCCAAGCACGCCTTCGCCGGCGACAAGGCCAACCTCGCCCGCTTCGAGCGCGCACTCGACAAACCGGCGGCCGCGACCCCGGTCTCGCCCCCGGTCGCGCGCAACGATGCCGTCGCGCCGCGGGAAACCTTGCCGGCACGCGTCGAACCCACCCCCGTCGCGCCCTACAACCCGCCTGCGCCCAAGTCGGGCGGCAACGGCTGGCTGTGGATCGGCCTGATCGTGCTGGCCGGCTTCATCTTCTGGGCCGTGCGCTCCGCCAAGTCGCGCGGCATGAGCGGCGACAAGGCGAGCGTCAAGGCCAAGCTCGAAGAAGCCCTCAACGACCTGCGCGACGCGGGCAAGTTCATCGACACGCGTGGCGACTTGAGCATGGAACAGAAGCTCGCCATGTCCGACCGCGTGATGCGCGCGCAAGGCGACGTGCAGGCACACCTCGCGACGCTTGGTTCGCGGTCCGATTTCGGTCCATCCATCGAGTTGCTGCGCCGTGTGCGCGACATCGCTGCCGAAACGCGCGGCGAGCGTCGCCCGAGCGAGATCGAGGCCGAGCGCGAGCTGGAGATGCAGCGCATGCGCAATGCGCAGATGGCCAACCCCGGCATGGGGATGGGTGGCATGGGCAACCAGGGCTCCGGCATCGGCAGTGCAGGCGCGGCGCTCGGCGGCCTCGCGGCCGGCGTGGTGCTGGGCGGCCTGATGAGCGGCAGCTCGCACGCGCGTGAACGCAGCGACGGCAGCAGCCTCGGCGGTGGTGGCGGCTACACGCCCATCGAAGACTTCGACCGGGGTGATTCGCCCAGCATCGATGTCGGCGGATCAGGCGACGGCGGCGGCTGGGACAGCGGCGGTTCGGACACGGGCGGCGGGGGAAGCGACAGCTTCGATTGAATCGATGCCTGCAACGCAACCGCGCAATTTTCGAGGTGGGTGCGCATGGTGCCCCACGGAATCGACTTGCCGGTGGCTGCAATGGCCGCATATCGCCGCTTCGCCTCTTCGACGAACTCGGCACGCCATTCGTCTTGGCGGACCTTCTCGTTGACTGGTTCGACCCGTACGGTTGTCGTGGACATCGAGCACTTCCTCCTCACGCACCAATGTAGCCTCACAGCGCTCAATCCCTGAGCACCAGCCCGCTCACACCTCGACACACTTCCCCGCTTCACCCGGCCGTCTCCAGGCCGAAAACCCGTCAACACGGGCCTCCTGGAGACTGCCATGACTTCGTCCCCGCAACGCGCCGGCTTCCTGACGGCGAACCCTCACGCGCTGGCCACCATCCTCGACGCCAGCCAGACGAAGTCGATCATCGCCTCGCGCGACATCTTCGACGTTTCGGGCATCAAGCTGTGGGCGCGCGACCAACCCGTCTCCCAGGCGCTGCAGCGAAAGCTGCTCGACCGCCAGTTGCGCCACCCGCTCGAGGCCTGCCTGATTGCCGAGAACGGCGTGAACTCGCGTGGGCTGCTGCTCGCGGTGGAGAAACTGCTGGAGCAGGACACGCCGCTCAAGCCCTTGCTCGCCGAACATGCCGACGACATCGTTCACGCGGCCGTGCACCTGCCCTTGCACCCCGTCGCCCAGCTGCTGCTTACCGCGGGCCAAGTGTCCCGCCCCGAATCCTTCGACCACGCCGTGCAGGCCATGGCGCTGTGCGGCGCGCTCACCATCATGCATGGTGGCGGCACGCGCGACCTGCGGATTGCCATGCTGTGCGGCCTGCTGCATGACCTGGGCGAGATGTACATCGACCCGCGCTTCGGCGAGGCCGACGCCGACCGCACGCTGGACTTCCGCAGCTACCAGCAGCTGGTCGTGCACCCGCACGTCGGCAAGCTGCTGATCGAGCAGCTCACCAACTATCCGCCCGACGTGGCACGCGCCATCGCCGAGCACCACGAGCGCCTGGACGGCACCGGCTACCCGCACTGCCTGCAGCGCGACCAGGTGTCGCCGCTGGGACGCATGCTGGCGGTGGCAGAAGCCACGCTCGCCGCGCTGCGCAAGCCCGGCGCGCACCTCGGCCACGCGAGCGTTGCGCTGCGGGCCGTGCCTGGCGAATTCGATCTCGGCTGGATTGGCTCGGTGGCGCACGCCGCCCGCACGCAGCCGCAACTGCAGGCCACGATGGGCATCGAGGAAGTCAACCACCGTCTCGCACGCCTGGGCGAGGCGCTTCAAGCCGCGCAAAGCAATGCCAACGCCTTGCTGGCGATCGCGAAGACGCCGTCGTTCAAGTCGGCGCTGGAGTTGTCACAGCACCTGCTCGCCCGCCTGCGCCTGGGCTGGAACGCGAGCGGCTTGTGGAGCAGCGAGGCCGTGGCCCAGCAAGACACCCCCGAAGTCGAGGCCATCGAGGACGAGCTGCTGTTCCGCCTGCGCGCCATCCAGCGCGCCGCGCTGCTGTGCGCGGGCAAGCTGCCCGATGCCGATGCGCTGCTTCTCAACACGCTGTGCGAGGGCATCAACGAGGCGACTGCCTAGCAGCCCGAGGCCTCCAAGGCCTGCCACTCCTCTTCGTTAAATCGCACGCGTCTTCGCAGCGCGGGCACGCTTGCTCCCCTGACACGCCGACCATGGACACAAGGCACGTTGCGCCGTCCGAGGGCAACGACGTGCGGCGACTGGGAGCAAGTGTGATGTATCGACGCTACAGCAAAGGCGATGACTCGTGGCTCGAGGGATTGGCTCTCGCCAGCGAGTTTATTGTCGGCCCCCTCTTCCTGCATGTCAGCACCTGGACGCGGTACGGGCAACTTGGTGTTCAAGACGGCCTCAACTGCACGGATCTCTGCGCGCGGCTTCCGCGCCTGCTGAAGGCTCTCGGCGAATTCGGTTTGCTCCGGAGCACGTCCGGGCAGGTTGAGCTGCTGGTGGTGGAAGTCGGCGATGCAGACGACTCCACCGCACTCTGCTACGGACGCTGGCCCGGCGTACAAATCTGGGAGCTGGAGGTCATGACTCAGCTTTCCCGCGGCCAGCCCCTGTCACGCACCTTCTGGAATCGCATGCCGAGACTGAGCGACGCCGACGCACTTGACACGCGAGCTCCTGTCGATGAATTCACGAACCGGCGACAGGTATCGCTGGCGCAAGCGCGCTGCGCCTGATCTGATCAGGCAGCAAGGCTACGAGGCCTCGATCAACGCACCAACTGCGGCGCCAGCGCCAGCAGCTTGTCCAGCACCATCGCGAGCTCGCTGTCGCTGTCGAGGAAGAACATCGCGCGCGACAACGGGTCCTCGCGGCCGATCTTGACTGTGAGCCAGTGCGGCACGGCGCGCATGAACACCGCCTCGTCGTTCACGTCGTCGCCCACGAACACCGCGCCACCCGCGCCCTCACGGCGCACGAGCGAGGCCAGCGCATCGCCCTTGTCCGGCAGGCCGGTGGCCATCACGTTCACCACGAACTTGCCGCCGAAGCGCTTGACGGCGTTCTCGGTGCCTTGCAGCAAATCCTCGATGCACACCAGCGCAGCGCCTGCATCGTGCGAGAGCCGGTAGTGAAGCGCGAGCGAAAACTGCTTGTCCTCCACCACGATGCCGCAGCGCCGGAACGCTTCGGCATGCGCCTCGATGCGGTGGCGGATCGAATCGAGCGCCTGAGATGCCTGCGAGGGCGGCCCGAGCATCGGGTCTTCGGCGCCGTGGTTGCCCACGATGTAGCGCGGATGAAAACCCAGGCGCGGCTTCACGTCGGACACGCTGCGGCCGGTGATGATCGCCACCGGCAGCCGCTCGGCCAGGGCCGCGAGGCCGCGTGACACCGCCTCGGGCACATGCGCCTCGTCGGGGCGCGCCACGATGGGTGCGAGCGTGCCGTCGAAGTCGAACGCGATCAGCGGCTTGAGCCGCATCACCGCCTCGAGCGCGCGCTCGCCTTCAGTGCAGAAGAGGTGCCGCATCGACGTGGTTGTCCTGGTGTCGTTGAACTCGGGCTTCGATTCGCTCGCGCAGCCGCGTGCGGCCGGCATCGGCCAGCATGCGGCCGGCCCAGCGGTACACGTTGAACTCGCGCACCGTCATGCGCAGGCTGGCCATGCGCTCGCGCTGCTCGGCCGGCGGCATGGTGATGGCACGCAGCAAGGCATCGGCCAGCTCCTCGACGTGGTACGGGTTGACGATGAGCGCTTCGGGCATCTCGCGCGCGGCACCGGCGAAGCGGCTCAAGATCAGCACGCCCTGCTGGTCGTCGCGCGCGGCGACGAACTCCTTGCACACGAGGTTCATGCCGTCGTGCAGGCTCGTCACCAGGCATACATCGGCCGCGCGATACAGCTCGTTGACCGCGTCATGGCCGAAGTGCTGGGCCAGCAAGTGCACGGGCGCATAGCCCGCGCGGCCGAAACGCTCGTTGATGCGCGCGGTGACGCGATGGATGCGGTCCTGGAAGGACTTGTATTCCTCAAGCGACGTGCGCGAGGGTGCCGCCACCTGAACGAAGCTGAAGCGGCCGATCCATTCGGGGTATTTCTCGAGCATGCGCTCCACGGCATGGAGCCGCTCGAGGATGCCCTTGGTGTAGTCGAAGCGGTCCACGCCCACGGCCACCTTGTGGTCGCTCGGCAGGTCCAGCCGCTCGAAGAGCTTGGCGCGGCAGGCCGCCACCGAGGGCCAGCGCGACACCATCGAATCGGTCGGCCATTCGATGGAGATGGGGTAGGCCTCGATCAGCGTCGTGTCCTGCTGGAACGAGATGGTCGAATGCTCGTGCTCGATGCGCGCCTCGAGGTAGCGGTCCACCGTCTCGAGGAAGTTCTTGCAGTGGTAGCGCGTATGGAAGCCAAGGATGGTGCTGCCCAGCATGCCCTGCAGGATCTCTCGCCGCCACGGGCAGATGCCGAAGCTCTCGGGGTTGGGCCACGGGATGTGCCAGAAGGTGAGGATGGTCGCGCG
This sequence comes from uncultured Comamonadaceae bacterium, assembly GCA_966211955.1. Lineage (GTDB taxonomy): Bacteria > Pseudomonadota > Gammaproteobacteria > Burkholderiales > Burkholderiaceae_C > Albitalea. Next base: position 237,075 of record CBIHOF010000008.1, read on the forward strand.
TGGGAGGCGCGCGCGGATCATCGCCGGCAGCAACGCGAAGTGATAGTCCTGCACCAGCACGATCGGGTCTTCGCTGCGGGCTTCCGCGACCACCGCATCGGCAAAGCGCTGGTTGACCTTCTTGTAGGCCTCCCAATCACTCTCGCGGAACACCGGCCGCACGTGCGCCACGTGGCACAACGGCCACAGCCCTTCGTTGGCAAAGCCGTAGTAGTAGCCCTGCTCTTCCTCGGCCGTGAGCCAAAGGCGACGCAGCGAGTATTCCTCCTGGCCCGGCGGCACGCGCACGCGGTCGTGCGAGTCGACGACATCCTTGTCGGCGCTGCCGCTGCCGTGCGCGATCCAGGTGCCTGAACATGCGCGCATCACCGGCTCGACCGCGGTGACCAGGCCGCTGGCCGGGCGCTTCACGACGATGTGATCGCCCTCCTTCTCGTGGATGTAGGGCTCGCGGTTCGACACAACGATGACCTGGTCGCCGCGCATGCGGGTGTGCAGCAATTGCCGCAAGCGTTCGGGGTTCCATTCTGCTTCGGGGCCTTGGGCGCGGCGGTACTCGTCCTCCAGGTCGCGCAGCCGGGCCCGCAAGTCGGCCGCGAAAGGCTCGAGCTCGGGCGGCGGCACGCTGTTGCCGCCGCCGCCCGTGGGCGACAGCATCGGGCTCAGCAAACCTTCGCCGCGCATGATGGCGCGCACGCCCGACACCCAGCCACGCCAGCTCAGCTGTGCCACCACCATCGTGATGAGCGCCATCACGAGGCCCAGGCAGGAGATGAGCACGATGAGATAGCGGCGCGTGTCGAGGCTGCGCCGGTCGACGAAGCTCAGGTCATGCAGCAGCACCAGATCGGCCACCCGGCCGGTGTCGGTGCTCACCGGGTGCACGCTGACGTGCACCGGGCCGCCTTCGATCTTCAGGCGCGGCTCGGGCTGCTGCGACAGCACGCTTGCATTGCCGCAGCTCAGGCTCTTCGGGAACTGCGAGGTGCGCACCACCATGCTGCCGTCGGGCAGGCACACGCCGATGGCCACCATGCGTTCATCCTGGATCGCGCGGTCGATCACCGATTGCAATCGCTTGCGATTCTCTTGTGACAAGGCCTCACTGATCGGGTCCGACAGCGTGTTTGCCATCAGCTCGCCACGCGCGTTCAGGTCGCGCGCGAACCAGCGCAGCGTGAGCTGGTCCATCAAAGGTAAGGCAAGGTAAGCGGCCGCCACCAGCGTGAGCAGGAGCGGGATGAGAAACCGGAGTTGGAGGCGAAGTGTTTTCACGGACGTTGTGATATTTGTAATCTTGCAGGCCCTGGACGGCCTTATGGTGGTGGGCAATCGGCGCGCCCGGCCCCTTTCATAGGTATTGGGTCGCGCCCAATGCCATTGCGTTTGTATATTCGTTAGAAAGGAGAACAACACATGACCGGTCCGACCGCCACCGTTCGCCCTCCCAAGCCTGCCGGGCTCGATGTGGCCATGATCGGCAACTGCGCCATCAGCGCGCTGATCAACAAGCAAGCAACCATCGTATGGTGCTGCATGCCGCGCTTCGATGGTGACCCGGTGTTTCACGCCATGCTCGACAGCCGCGATGGTTTGCCCAATGACGGCAGCTTCGGCATCGAGCTCGAAGGGCTCGTGCGCACCGAGCAGTCCTACGACGCGGGCACTGCCATCTTGCGCACCCGGCTCTTCAACGAAAAGGGCGAAGGCCTGGAGATCGTGGACTTCGCACCGCGCTTCTTCACCCGCGACCGGCCCTTTCGTCCGGCGCAGATCGTGCGGCGCGTGCGACCCATCGTGGGGCATCCGCGCGTGCGCTTCATCATCCGTCCGCGCGGCGACTGGGGCGCCACCAAGCCCACCATCACGCGCGGCAGCAACCACCTGCGCTTCGTCATGCCCGGCAGCACCACGCTGCGGCTGTACACCAATGCGCCCATCACCTACGTACTCGACGAGACGCCCTTCTCGCTGCAGACGCCGATGAGCTTCCTGCTCGGGCCAGACGAGACGCTGCCCTCAGGCATCGAGGAAACCGCGCGCGACTTCGAGGAGCAGACCGCCTGGTACTGGCGGCACTGGACGCGCCGGCTCGCTTTGCCACTGGAGTGGCAGGAGGCCGTGATCCGTGCGGCCATCACGCTCAAGCTGTGCCAGTTCGAAGAGACGGGGGCCATCGTTGCGGCGATGACGACGAGCGTGCCCGAGGCGCCCAACACCGAACGCAATTGGGACTACCGCTACTGCTGGTTGCGCGACGCGTTCTTCGTCGTGCGGGCGCTCAACAGCCTGTCCGAAGTCGGCACGATGGAAGACTACCTGCGCTGGCTCAACGACGTGGTGCGCAGCTCCGCGGGCGGCCATGTGCAGCCGCTGTACGGCATCGGGCTCGAGCGCCAGCTCACCGAGAACTTCGTGCCGGGGATCGCCGGCTATCGCGGCATGGGGCCGGTGCGGGTGGGCAACCAGGCGTTCGAGCATTTCCAGTACGACGTGTACGGCAACATCGTGCTCGGCGCTGCGCAAAGCTTCCATGACCATCGCCTGTTCCGCCGCCCCGACGAGGCCGATTTCGTCGCGCTCGAGGGCATGGGCGAGCAAGCATGGCGCTTCCATGACCAGCCAGACGCCGGCATGTGGGAGCTGCGAACCCGCGCCCGCGTGCACACGAGCTCGTCGCTCATGTGCTGGGCGGCGTGCGACCGCCTGGCCAAGGCGGCACGCGTGCTGGGCAAGGGCGAGCGACATGCCTTCTGGCGCGAACGTGCCAACGTCATCCGCGAGAAGATCCTCACGCAGTCATGGAATGAGAAGCGCCGTGCTTTCGCGGAGAGCTTCGGCGGCAAGGACCTGGACGCGAGCGTGCTGCTGATGGCCGAGGTGGGCTTCATCGACCCGAAGGACCCGCGTTTCGTGAGCACGGTGGAAGCGCTGGAAGCGACGCTGTGCGATGGGCCGTTCATGCGGCGCTATGAAGCACCCGATGACTTCGGCAAGCCGGAGACGGCGTTCAATGTGTGCTCCTTCTGGCGCATCGATGCGCTTGCCCGCATTGGGCGTACTCAGCAGGCGCGGGAGATATTTGAATCGCTGCTTTCGCATCGCAACCATGTAGGCTTGCTGTCGGAAGACCTGAAGCCGGAGACTGGCGAGCTGTGGGGCAACTTCCCGCAGACGTATTCGATGGTTGGGATCATCAACGGCGCGGTGAGGTTGTCGCAGCCGTGGGATGTGATGGTGTGAGTGGTGAAGGAGGTTCATCGCTGGTTTGCAGCGGTGAGCCCTTTGCCACGGTAGGAGGCCTTTCACAAGCTCAGTCCGAACGGTAAGTGGTGCTGCGGAGAGGGGCTTCGATACCTCAGACCGAACGGGATGTGGGCGGGGCGCGAAGGCATCGGAACGGCCAATCCAATTGGCGCAAGCCGCGGCTTGCTTGCACCGTTTACCGCCCCGCCCTCGCCTGCGCCATCCCATCCGAGCGGAACACATGCATCGCCTCCGGCGGCAGCATGAAGGGCACTTCGTCGTCGATCCCGATGTCGTCGCGCTGGCTCTTGGCCATCAGCGGCAACAGCGATCCGGCAACGTCGAGGTAGACGTAGCTCATCTCACCCAGCCGCTCGACGTGGCTCACGCGTGCGCGCTGGTTGCCCTGGCCCACCACCACATGCTCGGGACGGATGCCCAAGGTGATTGGCTCGCCTTCGATGAGGCCGGCCGCCGACAAGCGAGCATCACAGACGATCTGGTTGGCCTGCGCCTGGACGCGTCCCTCGGACAAGGCCGTGACCTTCGCATCGAGGAAGTTCATCGCCGGCGACCCGATGAAGCCCGCGACGAAGCGGTTGGCCGGGTGGTGATACAGCTCCAATGGGTGCCCAACCTGCGCCACGCTCAGCACGCCATCGCGACCGCTGATGGGCTGCAGCAGCACGATCTTGTCGGCCAGCGTCATCGCCTCGACCTGGTCGTGCGTCACGTACACCATGCTCGCCGAGCCGAGCTTGCGATGCAGCTTGGCAATCTCCACCCGCGTCTGCACGCGCAAGGCGGCATCGAGGTTGGACAGCGGTTCGTCGAACAGGAAGACCTTGGGCTTGCGCACGATGGCCCGGCCGATCGCTACCCGCTGGCGCTGTCCACCTGAGAGCTCACGTGGCCGGCGATCCAGCAGACCATCCAGATGCAGGATGCGCGCGGCCTCGGCCACGCGGCGCTCGATCTCGGCCGCGCCCAGCTTCTGGTGCCGCAGGCCGAAGGCCATGTTCTCGTTGACCGTCATGTGCGGGTAGAGCGCATAACTCTGGAACACCATCGCCACGTTGCGCTGCGCGGGCGGCAGGTCGTTCACACGCACGCCGTCGATCTCGATGTCGCCGGCGCTCGCGTCGTCCAGGCCCGCGATCAATCGCAGCAAGGTCGACTTGCCGCAGCCCGACGGCCCGATGAAGACGCAGAACTCGCCCGGGTCGATGGTGAGCGTGATGTCGCGAAGAATGGTGGCGCTGCCGAAGCGCTTCTCGACGCCTCGAAGGTCGATGCGGCTCATGGGGTGTCTCCTGTTGTTGTCATGTTCTTGTCCTCATCCCTTCACCGCGCCAGCCGACAGGCCCGACACGATCAGCCGCTGGAAGTACACGACCAGCGCCACCAGCGGCAACGTCACGATCACGGACGCGGCCATGATCTTTCCCCAGGGCAGCTCGAAGCCGCTCGCCCCGCTGATGAGCGCGATGGCGACGGGCACGGTCCGCTCTTCGGTGGAGAGAGTGAAGGTCAGGGCGAAGAGAAACTCGTTCCACGCCGCGATGAAGGCGAGCAGGCCGGTCGCCACCACCGCCGGCCAGAGAAGCGGCATGAGGATGCGGAAGATGAGCGTGAACACGCCCACGCCGTCCATGGCCGCGGCTTCCTCCAGCTCCTTGGGCAATTGCTTCATGAAGGTCACGAGCACCCACACCGTGAAGGGCAGCGTCAGCATGAGGTCGGCAATCATCAGCGCGCCGAGCGAGTCGTACAGGCCAAGGAAGCGGACCAGTTCGAACATACCGGACAGCACCGCCACCTGCGGAAACATCGAGGCCGACAAGATGACCACCAGCAGCAACCCGCGCCCGCGGAACTCCACCCGGCCCAGCGCCCACGCCGCCATCAGGCTCAGCGCAAGCGACAGGGCCACCACGCTGCCCGCGACGATCAGCGAGTTGAGCAGGTTGGTCCCGAAGGGCTGCTCCGAGAACACGCCCACATAGTTGGCAAGCGTCGGATTCTTCGGCAGCAGCTCGGGCGAGAAGAGCCCCGTGCGCTGCTTGAGCGAGCTGGACATCGCATAGACCAGCGGAAAGACCGACACGAAGATGAACGCGAGCGACGCCGCGTAGTAGCCGATGCGCGTGACTTTCATCCAGCCGCCCTTTCGCTGCTGCGCCGCATGAGGCCCATGCAGGCGATGGTGGTGAGCGCGATCATGAAGAAGAGCAAGGTCGCCGCGGCGGAGCCATAACCCACCATGCCGAAGTCGATCAGCTGCTCGCGCACGAACACGGACATGCTCTTGGTGGCGTTGCTGTTGGAAGTCATCACGTAGATCAAATCGAACACCCGCAGCGCGTCCAGCATGCGGAACACCATGGCCACGAGCACACCGGGCAATATCAAGGGCAGCGTCACGCGGCGGAACACCGTCCATGCCGGCACGCCGTCCACCTTGGCCGCTTCGTAGCAATCCACCGGCACCATTTGCAAGGCCGCGAGGATGAGCAAGGCCATGTAGGGCGTCGCCTTCCACACATCCACGAGCACGATGGTGAAGAGCGACAGCGACGGGTCGGCCGTCCACGCGAGCGGCGTGCTCAGGATGCCGAGTGCGAGCAGGTAGTGGTTCACGATGCCGAACTGGTCGTGCAGCATCCAGCTCCACATCTTGGCCGACACCACCGTGGGGATGGCCCAGGGCACGAGCATCGCGGCACGCAATGCGGTGCGGATGCGCGAGGGCTGGTTGAGCAGCAGCGCCACGCCGAGCCCCAGCAGCGTCTCCAGCGTCACCGACAGCACGGCGAAGACCACCGTGTTGCGCACCGAGTGCCACCAGTCGTGCGACCACAGCAGGCCGTCAGGCCCGATGTAGTTGTCCAGCCCGACGAAGTGGTGCGACTCGAGTTGCGACAGCTCCGCATCCGAGAGGCTGAACCAGATGGTGCGGCCGAGAGGCCAGCCCGCCACCATCAGCAGCACCACCAGCATGGGCGCGGTGACCCACCAGGCGCGGCGCACGCGCTGCCGCGCCAGGCCGCCACGCCTGCCTGGCTTCACCACGGGGCCCTTGCTGAGCGGAGCGGTGCTGCGGCCTGCGCTCAGTTCCACTTGCCACCGCGCGACAGGCGCTTCAGCGATTCCTCGAGCCGGCCGAGTGCTTCATCAGGCTTGGCCTTGCCCGACAGCACCTCGTGCGCTGTGTTCCAGAACTGGTTGCTCACCTGGTTGTAGCGCGAGCCGGTCACCGTGGTCGGCCGGCTCACGGCGCTCGTGAAGGTGCCGTAGAGCTCGCCCATGAAGGGGTTGGCCTTGAGGATCTCCGGGTCCTTGTAGAGCGTGCCCAGCGTGGGGTTGAAGGAGCCTCGCAGCGCGCGGTCCTTCTGCGAGGCGGCGCTGGTCATGTACATCACGAGGTCGGCCGCCTCGGCCGCATGCTTGGAGTACTTGGACACCGCGAGCGATTCACCGCCCAGCGTCGCCGCATTGCGGCCGCCCGCGCCACCCTTGGGCAGAACCGCCACGCCCACCTTGCCCTTGATGACGCTGTCGTCGTTCTGCGCCAGCGACCAGGCATACGGCCAGTTGCGCATGAAGACGGCATTGCCCGCCTGGAACACGCCGCGCGCTTCTTCCTCGGCGTAGTTGAGCACCGCGGTGGGCGAGATGGTGCCCACCCACGAGGCCGCCGTCTGCAGTGCCTTGGCGGTGTTCGGGTTCTTCACGCTCACCTTGCCGTCGGGCTCCACGATGGAGCCGCCGCCATAGCTTGCGACCCATTCGAGCGCGTCACAGGTGAGGCCTTCATAGGCGCGGCCCTGCCACACATAGCCCCACATCTTGTCGTTGCCGGCGGCTCGCTCGCCGTCCTGGATCTTCTTGGATGCGGTGCTCAGGTCTTCCCAGGTGTCGGGCACCTTCTGGCCGTATTTCTGCAGAAGATCCTTGCGGTAGAACAGCAGGCCCGCGTTGGCGAACCACGGCATGGCGACGAGCCGGCCGTTGTTGGTGTTGTTGGAGATGAAGCTCGGGAAGTGCTCCTTCTCGGCGCCCTTGGTGAAAGGCTTGAGGTCAAGCAGGTGGTTGCCCAGCAGGCCCGGCCACACCACATCGACCTGGAACACGTCGATCTTGTCGGAACCCGCGCTGAGCACCTGCTGGTAGAGCGCCAGGCGCTCGCTCGCATCATTGGGCGGGGTGACGATCTGCACCTCGTTGCCCGTCTTCTTGGCCCAGGCATCGGCCGCGCCCTTGCAGAACTCCAGCTCCTGGCCCACGCCGGAGCATGAGAGCTTGATCGAGGCCGCTTGCGCCGCGCCCATGGCGCTGAACGCCACTGCCCACAGGGCGCCCTGAACGATGGTCCGTTTTACGCGATTCATTCGTCTGTCTCCGTTGGTCTAGTCGGTGACAGCGATCTGAACGCCGCCGAGTGAACGCCGAATTTCGTTTGTTAACGAGGAGGGTCAATCCCCGTCACCGAGTTGCAGCGGGTGTTTCAAGGCTTTCACTTGCGTCGCTGATGAGCCGCGCCAGCCAGTCGGCCAACTGTTGAGGTTCGAAGGGCTTGTGGACGAAGGCGAAGCTCGTCTCCCACTGCTCGGCATTGGGGAGCAATTCGGGCGACAGGCCCGACATCAGGCCCATCGGCAACTCGGGCCAGCGGTCGCGTGCGAGGTGGGCGAAGCGCAGGCCATCCATGCCGGCGCCAAGGCAGATGTCGGACAGCAGCGCGTCCACGGAGGCGCCACGCTCGAGCAGGGTCAGCGCCTGCTCGGCGGACGGGACAGCGGTGACTCGCAAGCCTTCACGTACCAGCATGTCGGTGAGCGTGGCGCGGAAGGCGTCGTCATCGTCGACCAGCAGCACGTGCACACCTTGCAGCGGGGCGCTGGGGGCCGCGGCGCGACGAGCATCGGTGGACGAAGGCACGAATGGTTGAGCTGGGAAGCGAAGCGTCACCGTCGTGCCTTGCCCCGCCCGGCTCTTCAACTCCACCTCGCCACCGGATTGCTTGACGAAGCCATACACGATGGACAGCCCGAGCCCGCTGCCCTCGCCCGCCTTCTTGGTGGTGAAGAACGGGTCGAAGACCTGGCGCTGCTGATGCTCGGGAATGCCGCGGCCGGTGTCGCTCACGTCGATCTCCACCGCGCCATCGAGCTCACGGGTGTGCACGCGCAGTTCGCCGCCCTCGGGCATCGCGGCCGCACTGTTGAGCACGAGGTTGAGCAAGGCGTTCTCCAGCTGGCCGCGGTCCACGTGCACGTGCAGCGGCCCGCCCTGCAGCTCGAAGTGCACGGCGACCTGCGGGCCGGCGCTGTACTCGATGAGGTCTTGCATCTCCTCGACCATCTCATCCACCGGCACCTGCTCGGCTTGCAGCGGCTGTCGCCGTGCAAAGGCCAGCAGCCGGCGAGTGAGGGCCGCAGCGCTGGTGGCGGCGCGCTGCACGCGCTTCCACTGCGCATGCGTCTGCGGGTCGTCGGCCACGCGCGCTTCGAGCAGCGAGAGGTTGCCGAGGATGGTGCCGAGGTAGTTGTTGAAATCGTGCGCCACGCCGCCGGTCAGCTGCCCCAGAACGTCCAGCTTCTGCGAGTGCTGCAGCTGCGCCTCGATGCTGCGGCGCGCGGTCATGTCGGTCATCAGCGTCACCGTGCCTCCGTCGGGCATGGCGCGGCTGCGCAGGTCCATCACCTGGCCTTCGGGCAGGCGCAGCTCGACGTGCTCGAACACCGTCGCGCCGTCGAAGTGTTCGAGGTCCAGGGCTTGCGCTTCGGTGTGGCCGGGGCCGGTCCAGGTGGTGCCCACTGGCAGCGATTGCAGCATCTCCGCGCGCGCGAGGCCATCGCGTGGCGTGATGCCAAGTGGGGCGAGCAGCTTCACGAGCTGGGGGTTCCAGAGGATGAGCCGGTGCTCATGGTCGAAGACGGCCAGCGCATCGGTCAGGCTTTCGTGCACAGCCTCCAGCAACTCGCGCTGGCTCTTCAGCTCGGCCAGCAGCTTCTGCTTGGCGAGCAGGTTGTCGCGGAAGACCTCGAAGCTGCGCGCGAGCTCGCCCAGCTCGTCGCGCCGGCTGGTGGCGGGCGTGGCCTGCGCAGTGTCGCCATGGGCCAGGCGCGACATGACGTGCGTGATGTTCTCGATCTGCCCCACCAGCCGCCGCACGTAGCGCGTGGCGCCCAGGCTGATCACGATGCAGACGATGGCCAGCACGGCCATGCCGGTCTCACCCGAGCGGATGGCGCGCTGCACGCTGTCGTTGCGCAGCGCCGCGGTGTTGCGCAGCTGCGCGACGTGCTGCGCCACTTCGTCGCTCAGGCGGTCGGCGTTGGACCGCGTGAGCGCCACGAGATAGTTGGTACGCCCCTCATAGTCGAGCAGGTCGCGCCGAAGCGCGAGGATGTTGTCGGGGCCGGTGGCCAGCGCATCGAGGCTGCGCACGAACTCGGCGTCGTAGCTCGTGAAGGCATTGCGGTGGCGTGCGGCCTTGAGGAGTGCCTCCACGTCGGCCTGCAGGCGACCAAGCGTGGCGGCCTTGTCGGTGGTGGCGCCCAGCACGAGGCTGGACCAGATCTCCGCCACCGACGGGTCGGCCGGCGTGCCGTGGCGCTCCGCCGCATGGATGCGCGTGCCGATGCCGCTGAGCACGATGATCTGCCGCTCCAGGCGCGCATCGATGGACTGGCGCAGCTTGGTGAGCATGATGAGGTTGGACAGGTCGCGGTCCACGCCTTCGAGCCGGCGGCTCATGGCGGGTTGCAGTTCACCGGAGGGCGGCAGGCTGGTGGATCGGCGCTTGATGTCGTCGAGCAAGCCGGCGACGACGGCGGCGTTGGTCTCGAGTGTCTCGGGGGTGCGTGAATCGGCGAGGTGGGGGGCAATGGCCGCGATCTGCGCAGTGCGTTCGGCCAGCTCCAATGCACGGGCAATGCCGGGCAGCACTTCTTGTTCGTAGCCTGCGAGCTCGCGCTGCATGCTGCGCATGCCGAGCCAGCCGACGATGGCCAGCGCCACGCCCGCAATCAGCAGGATGGCGAAGGCGGCGAGCAGCCGCGTGCGGACGCGGTCGACGCTGAAGCGGTGAAGGATGGTCATGCGCCGAGGCCGTCGCCCTCACCCCAGCCCTCTCCCAGGGGGAGAGGGAGCGAACACCAAATGGCCCCCTCCCAACTCCATCCGCGAGAGAGACCCCGCCGAAGTACTCCCTCTCCCCCTGGGAGAGGGCTGGGGTGAGGGCGTGGGCCTTGCCCCATCACCCCCTCGTCACCTGCGCCGCAAACACATACCCGATCCCTCGCTCCGTGCAG
>CBIHOF010000009.1:0-203295 GCA_966211955.1 uncultured Comamonadaceae bacterium
CCACGAAGTCGCCTTGCGCCCACAGCGCCTTGATGCCGTAGGGGTTGTCCACGCTTTCCTTGGTCGTGGTGGCGGCCAAAGGCGCGGCGGCGACAGGGGCCGACGCATCGGCAGCGACCACAGCCGCGGCCGGTGCACTGGCCGGTTCCTGTGCGAGCGCCGGTGCAGCGCACAGCGCCACCATCAAGGCCATGAGGATGCTGGAGATGAAGGACTTGCCGAGGTACATGGTCTTTCCAATCAATCGTGAATGTGTGTCTGTGGAACGAAGAGGTGGCGCACGGGGCGCGTCATTGCATCGAGTAGCCGAAGGGCACGAGCACCGGAACGTCGCGGCCCTGGCCCTGGCACTTGTATTCCGCAACGATGCGCAGGCTGGCGCGGGCGAAGATGGGGTTGGACGCACTCACCACCTTCACGTCCCGGACGACGCCGTTGGCGCCGACGACGAAGCTGATCAGCGCCTCGCCTTTCTCGATGCCCTGGCGCTGCGCATCGCGTGGGTAGGCGACGTCGCCCATCACCGAGGTGTAGTTGGAACACACGACACCTGCCGAGACCGGCGCTGGAGCCGCGGCCGGTTGCGTGACGGGTGCGGGAGTCGCCTTGAACTCCTGCGGCGGCGGCGCGACCTGCGTGGCCGTGATGGTGGGCTGCGCCACCGGCTGCGGCGCGATCTGCACCTCCGGCGGCGGGATGAACGGCGGCGGCGGCGCCTCCATCTTGGGCGGTGGCGGCACCACGGTTTCGGGCGGGGGCGGCGGCTTCTTCACCTCCTCGATCACCTTGGTGTCGATCGGCGCCTTGACCACGTCGACGACCTTTTTCGCGAGCCCCGACACGAGCGCCCAGACAATGAGGGCGTGCAAACCGATGACAAACGCGAGCCCGCCGATGTGCCGGCGCGGGTCCGCTTGCTGCCTGGAAAAATTCATCCCCTCTGACTCCTGCTGCGTGTTCGGGCAACGGGGCGTGCGGACCACTTGATCCCCGACCACCCCTGGACGGTACCAGTTTAGTACCAGTAATACCAATTCGTCAATCGCGACGAGACCGGTGAAAGTACGGGTGGCAAATCACCTAGGAAGGACCCTTGATTTCTGGGCATGGCCAGCCATACCAGTCTGATGCCGGTGTGGACCAGACGCCGAAATGCGCCTTACCAGCGGATGGGTGGCGTGCCCGGCCGAAGCTCGGCGAGCAAGGCGTTGACCTGGCTGAAATGGCGGCAGCCGATGAAGGGCTCGGGTGGCCGGCGCGCCGACAGCGGCGAGGGGTGGTTGGCTGTCAGCACACGGTGAAGCACGTGCTCCACCAGCGCGCGCTTGCGTTGCGCGAACGCGCCCCACAGCACAAAGACGATGGGTTCACCACGAGCCGCGAGGTGCGTGAGCAGCGCATCGGTGAGCGCCTCCCAACCCCGGCCCGCGTGGCTTTGCGGCTGGCCGTCCTCCACGGTGAGCGAGGTGTTCAGCAGCAGCACGCCCTGCCTCGCCCAGGCGCTCAGGTCCCCTCTCGCGCACTGCGACGGCGAACCGATGTCGGACTCGACTTCCTTGAGCATGTTGCGCAGGCTGGGCGGCAGCTTCTGGCCGTCGAAGACCGAAAACGCAAGGCCTTGCGCCTGGCCGGGGCCGTGATACGGGTCCTGGCCGAGGATGACGACGCGCACCTCGCTCGGCGCGGTCAGTTCGAGCGCACGGAACACGGTGGCCGGGTAGACGACGGCGCCCTGCTTCACGCGCTCGTCGACGTAGCGCACCAGCGCCTGGCCATCGGGCGACGCGAGGAAGCGGTCGGTCACCGGCTTCCAGGCCGGGGCGACGCGGGCGAAGACGGCTTCGAGCGGCTCGCGCAGGCGGTTGTCGCCGGACGCCGGCGACAAAGCGTCGTCCGCGAAGAGATCGCCCGATGTCATCCGGTCAGCCGAACAGCTGGCCCAGCGCCGCGCCCGGGTCGTCGGCGCGCATGAAGGCCTCGCCGACGAGGAAGGCATGCACCTTCGCGTCCCTCATGCGCTGCACGTCGGCGCGGCCGAGGATGCCGCTTTCCGTCACGAGCAGGCGATCGGCGGGCACGTGCTTCAAGAGGCCGAGTGTGGTGTCCAGCGTGACCTCGAAGGTCCGCAGGTTGCGGTTGTTGATGCCGACCAGCGGCGTCTTGAGCCGCAGCGCGCGATCGAGCTCCGCGCCGTCGTGCACTTCCACCAGCACCGTCATGCCGAGCTCATGCGCCTGCGCCTCGAGGTCCATCATCTGCGCATCGTCCAGGCAGGCGGCGATGAGCAGGATGCAGTCGGCACCCATCGCGCGCGCATCGGCCACCTGGTAGGCATCGACCATGAAATCCTTGCGCAGCACGGGCAAGGCGCAGGCACCGCGGGCCTGCTCCAGGTAGGCGGTCGCGCCCTGGAAGAACTGCACGTCGGTGAGCACGCTCAGGCAGGCCGCGCCGTGGCGCTCGTAGCTCGCGGCGATGTCGGCAGGGCGGAAGTCCGCGCGCAGCACGCCCTTGCTCGGGCTGGCCTTCTTGATCTCAGCGATCACGCCGGCTTTGCCCGCCGCGATCTTTCCACGCAGGCTGCCGGTGAAATCGCGCACGTCCTTGCGGCCTTCAGCATCGCGACGCAGCGAGGCGTAGTCGCGCTGGCGCTTCGCGGCGGCGATTTCCTCGCGCTTGACGGCCACGATCTTGTTGAGGATGTCGCTCATGCCGGGGCTCCGGTGGCGCCCAGCTGCTGGCTGCGCTCGATGAACTGCTGCATCTTCGCGCGCGCCTTGCCCGAGGCCAGCACGTCGCGCGCGAGCGCCACGCCGTCGGCCATGGTCGCCGACACGTTGGCGGCGTAGAGCGCCACGCCGGCATTGAGCATCACGATGTCGCGCGCCGGACCGGGCTCGTTGTCGAGCACCGCGAGCAGCATCGCCTTCGACTGCTCCGGCGTCTCGACCTTCAGCGTGCGGTTGCTCGCCATCGTCAGGCCGAAGTCTTCCGGATGGATCTCGTACTCGTGGATGCCGCCATCCTTGTACTCGCCGACCATGGTGGCCGCGCCCAGCGACACCTCGTCCATGCCGTCGCGGCCGTAGACCACCACGGCATGCTCGGCGCCCAGGCGCTGCAGCGCGCGCACCTGGATGCCGACGAGGTCGGGGTGGAACACGCCCATGAGGATGTTGGGCGCGTCGGCCGGGTTGGTGAGCGGGCCGAGGATGTTGAAGATCGTGCGCACGCCCAGCTCCTTGCGGATCGGCGCGACGTTCTTCATGGCGGGGTGATGACTCGGCGCGAACATGAAGCCGATGCCGGTGTCTGCGATGCACTGCGCGATCGCTTGCGGCGGCAGCGAGAGCGTCACGCCCAGCGACTCCAGCACGTCCGCGCTGCCCGACTTGCTCGACACGCCTCGGTTGCCGTGCTTGCTCACGCGCGCGCCGGCCGCGGCCGCCACGAACATGCTGCAGGTGGAGATGTTGAAGGTGTGCGAGCTGTCGCCGCCGGTGCCCACGATGTCCACAAGGTGCGTGCGATCGGCGACGTCGACCTTGGTCGAGAACTCGCGCATCACCTGCGCGGCCGCCGTGATCTCGCCGATGGTTTCCTTCTTCACGCGCAGGCCCACGAGCAGCGCGGCCATCATCACGGGCGACATCTCGCCGCCCATGATGCGGCGCATCAGCGCGAGCATCTCGTCGTGGAAGATTTCGCGGTGCTCGATGGTCCGCGTGAGCGCTTCGTTGTTGGTGATGGCCATGTGAGAGTCCCTTCCCGTCAGGCGTTGAAGTGTTCGCGGAATGCGGCGATGGCGCGGTCGATGCCGGCGGCGTCCACATCGAGGTGCGTGACGAAGCGCAGGCGGTACAGGCCGGTGGCCAGCACGCCGCGCGACTTGAGGTGCGGCAGCAGCGTCTGCGCCCGCTCGCCTTGCACGTCGACGAAGACCATGTTGGTCTGCGGCGGCTCGACCGTGACGCCGGCGATGCCTTGCAGTCCGTCGGCCAGGCGCTGCGCGAGCGCGTGGTCGTCGGCCAGGCGGTCGACGTGGCGGTCCAGCGCATGCATCGCCGCGGCCGCGAGCACGCCGGCCTGGCGCATGCCGCCGCCGAGCATCTTGCGCCAGCGGTGCGCCTGCTTGATCAAGTCCCGCGGGCCGACCAGGGCCGAGCCCACCGGCGCGCCCAGGCCCTTCGAGAAGCACACCGACACGGTGTCGAAGTGCTGCGCGATCTCGCGCGCCACGTCCGTCGGCGTGCGCCCGGAATCGGCCGCGATCTTCACCGCCGCATTGAAGAGCCGCGCGCCATCGAGGTGCGTCGCGAGGCCACGGCGACGCGCCAGCGCCGTCGCATCGGCCATGTACGGCAGGCCGAGCACCTTGCCGCCGATGGTGTTCTCCAGGCAGAGCAGCCGGCTCTTCGCGAAATGGGAATCGTCGGGCTTGATGGCCGCCTCGATGTCCTTGAGCGCGAGCGAGCCATCGGGCTGATGCTCGATGGGCTGAGGCTGCACGCTGCCCAGCACCGCCGCGCCACCACCTTCCCAGCGGTAGGTATGGGCGAACTGGCCGACGATGTATTCATCGCCGCGGCCGCAATGCGTCATCGTCGCGATCAGGTTGCTCTGCGTGCCGGTGGGCACGAACAGCGCGGCCTCCTTGCCGAGCAGGACGGCGATGCGTTCCTGCAGCGCGTTGACCGACGGGTCGTCGCCGAACACGTCGTCGCCCAGTGGCGCGCGCATCATCGCCTCGCGCATCTCGGCGGTCGGCCGAGTGACGGTGTCGCTGCGCAGGTCGACGTCGCTCATGCGACCTCCAGGATGTGCTCGGGCGTCGGGTTCATCGGGCCAGCTCCAGGAAGTTCTTCAGCATCGCGTGGCCGTGCTCGCTGAGGATGGATTCCGGATGGAACTGCACGCCTTCCATCGGCGTCTTCGTGCCGATGAAGTCCTTGTGACGCACCCCCATGATCTCGCCGTCTTCCGACGTGGACGTCACCTCCAGCACCGACGGTATCGTCTCGCGCTCGATGGCCAGCGAGTGGTAGCGGATCACCGTGAACTCGCGCGGCAAGTCCATGTAGACACCCTTCTGGTCAGTGGTGATGACGCTCGCCTTGCCGTGCATCTGCCGCTGCGCGCGGATGATCTTGCCGCCCAGCGCCGCGCCCATCGCCTGGTGGCCGAGGCACACGCCGAGGATGGGCAGGCGGCCCATGAAGTGCTGGATGGCACTCACGCAGATGCCCGCCTCTGCCGGCGAGCAAGGACCGGGTGACAGCACCAGCTGGTCGGGCTTCAGTTCGCTGATGCCTTCGAGCGTGATCTCGTCGTTGCGGAACACGCGCACGTCCTCACCGAGCTCGCCGAAGTACTGCACGAGGTTGAAGGTGAAGCTGTCGTAGTTGTCGATCATCAGGAGCATTTAGAAGCCCTCCTCGACGAGTTCGGCGGCGCGCAGCAGGGCTCTCGCCTTCGCCTCGGTTTCTTTCCATTCAAGCTCTGGCACCGAGTCGGCGACAACGCCCGCAGCGGCCTGCACATACAAGGTCTGGTCCTTCACGATGCCGGTGCGGATGGCGATGGCGACATCCATGTCGCCCGCAAAGCTCAGGTAGCCGCAAGCACCGCCGTAGATGCCGCGCTTCACCGGCTCGAGCTCGTCGATGATTTCCATCGCGCGGATCTTCGGTGCACCGGTCAAGGTGCCGGCCGGGAAGGTCGCCTTCAGCACGTCGAGGCTGGACATGCCCGGCTTCAACAGCCCCTCGACGTTGCTCACGATATGCATCACATGCGAGTAGCGCTCGACGACGAAAGCCTCGGTCACCTTCACGCTGCCGGTCTTGGCGATGCGCCCGATGTCGTTGCGCGCGAGGTCGATGAGCATCAGGTGCTCGGCGCGCTCCTTCGGGTCGCCGCTCAGCTCCACTTCCAGCGCCTTGTCCTGCTCCGGCGTCGCGCCGCGCGGCCGGGTGCCCGCCAGCGGCCGGATGGTGACCTTGTCGCCTTCGGGCGTGTGCTCCTGCCGCACGAGAATTTCAGGGGACGCGCCGACGATCTGGAAGTCGCCCATGTCATAGAAGTACATGTAGGGCGACGGGTTCAGCGAGCGCAGCGCGCGGTACAGCGACAGCGGGGATTCGGTGTAGCGCTTGCGCAGCCGCTGGCCCACCTGCACCTGCATCATGTCGCCGGCGGCGATGTATTCCTTGGCCTTGAGCACCGCGGCGATGTAGTCGTCCTTGGCGAACTCGCGCTCCACGCCGTGCGCGGCCACCCGCTTCACGGCCGGCGCGGTCACGCTGTACTTGAGCTTGTCGGCCAGTTCCGCGAGGCGCCGTTTGGCCTTGTGGAAGGCCTCGGCCTCGGCCGGGTTGGCGTACACGATGAGGTAGAGCCGCCCCGACAGGTTGTCGATGACCGCGAGCTCCTCGCACTGCAGCAGCAGGATGTCCGGCGTGTCGATGCCGCCGGTCTTGTGCGTCTTCGAAAGCTTGGGCTCGATGAAGCGCACCGCGTCGTAGCCGAAGTAGCCGGCGAGCCCACCGCAAAACCGCGGCATGCCCGGACGCAGCGCCACCTTGAAGCGCTTCTGGTACTCGCCGATGAAATCGAGCGGATTGCCTTCATGCGTCTCGACGACGACGCCGTCGGTGAGCACTTCGGTCTTGAAGCCGGTCGCGCGCAAGAGCGTGCGGGCCGGCAGGCCAATGAACGAATAGCGGCCGAAGCGTTCGCCGCCCACGACCGATTCGAGCAGGAAGCTGTTCTTGCCGCCGCCCGAGGCATAGGCGAGCTTGAGGTACAGCGAGAGGGGGGTTTCGAGATCGGCGAAGGCTTCGGCGATCAGGGGAATGCGGTTGAAACCTTCAGCCGCGAGGCTCTTGAATTCAAGTTCGGTGATCACGTTCAGGGCCCTCCACAGCCCGCATGGGCGCCGCGAGGCGCACGCATGGTGATGTCGGAAAAGTCGGTGAGCAATTCATGGAATGCGCTTCACCGGTGGGGCCGAGGGCGGCTCATGGGATGAGCGGCAACCAGCGGCCAAGCAAACCTTTTGTGGCCTGAAAGGATCAGGCGCTGATGGGCTGGCCCCGCCAGGGCCATGCTCCCCGGTCGTGCGACCCTTTGGTTTGCTTAGCGCGTATGAACATCCGAAAAGTGTAGCAGGGGCGGAACCTTGCCACACCCGCACCAATCCGAAGCGTGACATCCGCACTGGACCGCACGATCGTGCGAAGAGACACTTCCACACTGTTTTGGGGCCACCGCCCCGGTATAGGAGTTGCGCCGTGATCCGTCGCTTGTTCGTTCTCGCATTCACCGTTGTCAGCCTCGCCCTGCCACTCGCCTCCCAGGCTGCCGACACCATCGACGTGGGGGGCGTCAAGCTGGACACCACCGCACAAGTCGGCGGCGCCAAGCTGCAGCTCAACGGTTCCGGCGTTCGCTACAAGGCCATCTTCAAGGTCTATTCGGCGGGCCTCTACCTGAACACCAAGGCCACCACGCCCGAGCAGGTGCTGTCCAACACCGGCCCGCGCCGCATGCACATCGTGATGCTGCGCGAGATCGACGCCAACGAGCTCGGCAAGCTGTTCACCAAGAGCATGGAACAGAACGCCTCCCGCGAGGAGTTCTCCAAGATCATCCCGGGCGTGATCAAGATGGGCGAGATCTTCGCCGCACGCAAGAAGCTCAACGCCGGCGACTACTTCTCGATCGACTACCTCCCCGGCCAAGGCACGAGCATCGTCGTGCTCGGCAAGCCCGCCGCCGACCCGATCAAGGAGCCGGAGTTCTTCAACGCGCTCATGAAGATCTGGCTGGGCAAGACGCCGGCCGATGCGCAACTGAAGGATGCGCTCCTGGGCGTGGCGGCCAAGCCGGGCTCGCCGAAGGACCCGTTCAACTGATCGGCTGACATCCGGTTCGACATCGACAGGCGCCTTCGGGCGCCTGTTGTCTTTGAGGCGCCGCGATTTCGGAATCGGACCGCCGCCAGGCGGCGTCGATGTCTGCGGATGCTGTCAGTCCCGCGCCTCGTACGTTTCGCCGTTGAAGACGTATCGCACTGTCGTGTCCACCGCCTGCGCCGCGGTGTCCGGCTTGCCGAACGCCGTCGTCTTGCCTCGCGTTCGAAGTTGCAGGTCGTGAAGACCTTGGGCAGATTTCTCGGGCGCGATCGTCACGATGGTCCTGGTCTTCGTCGTGTCGATGCAGTCCTGCTCGCATTGGGTGCCCCACGCTTCCCAGGCGACGTTGTGCGAGAACACGGTCTTCAGGTCCTTGCCTTCGAGCGCGAAGAGCACCAGGTCGGTGCTGTACTGGTCGAACGTCGTTCCCCGCAGGCGTGCTTCGACGAGCACCGGAAACACCGGAACCTTGTCGCTCAAGGCGTAATTGGCACCGTCGAACCGGATGCCGCGCACTTCGCCTTCCACATCGACGGGAAGTGTCGCTTGCGCCACGAGCTGATCGCCCCGGTTGGCAGTGACCAGCAGACTGCCGCCAGCGGCCGTCGCACCGGCTTGCGGGTTCCAGCACAGGACAACCTTGTAGGCCGAGCCCGCCTGGTTGAACAGGCGCTCGGCCACCGCCTCGTGCTGCGCCGGGCAAGCGGCATTGACCGCCGCTGCAAAGGCGCACAGCGCGGCGATTGCAATCCAGTGCCCAGCGAGTTTCGGGGTCATTGAGTGCACGCACATCACGATCGGCGACGCGGTTCAGCCGATGCGCAGTTCGTCCAGCCGATCGACGAAGCCATCCGCATCCACCTCGCGGATCGGCTCTCCGTGGTTGTAGCCGTAGGTCACGAGCACCACGGGGCAGCCCGCCGCGCGCGCGGCCTTCGCGTCGTTGCTCGAGTCTCCCACCATCAGCGTGCGCTCAGGCCGCGTGCCCAGGGCCTCGCAGGTCTTGAGCAGGGGCAGCGGGTCGGGCTTCTTGCGCTCGAAGGCATCGCCGCCGAAGACGATATCGAAGAAGGGTGCGAGGCCTTTCATGGCGAGCAGGTCGCGGGCGAAGGTGGTGGGCTTGTTGGTGAGGCAGGCGAGCTTGAGTCCGTGGTCGCGCAAGGCCTGCAGGCCTTCGATGGCGCCCGGGTAGATGTCGGCGAGGTCGCCGTTCACCCGCGCGTAGTTCGCCTGGTAGGCGGCCCAGGCGGCGTCGTAGAGCGATGCCGGCCCGCCGACTTCGGCGAGCGTCGTGCGGATGAGATGCTCCGACCCCTTGCCGATGCTTCGCTCGACGAAGGCACGGTCCACGGGCGGCAAGGCCAGTTGTGCCAACACCGCGAGCAGCACGGCATGGAAATCGCCCAGCGTGTCGACGAGCGTGCCGTCGAGATCGACGATGGCCGCGTCGATCCCACGCCCGGCCGACGCTTCGGTCGCGCGCCACTTCATTTGACGTCCTTGATGTCGAGGCCGGATGGAATCGCGAAGACCGCCGAATCCGCCACGGCGTTGATGACGACCTTCTCGGTCTTCGACCGCCGATAGGCGCCCTTGCCCGACGGCGACGGTTGGTACTCGCTCAAGGTGCGAAAGCGAAGTGCTGCCGGCAGCAACCGATCCGGGTCTTCGCTCACGCACAGGTCCATGAAGTTCGCGCCGCCCAGGCCCTGGCGGCGCACGACACAGGGAATGCCCGCGACGACGTCGCGACCCACGATCTCGGGCGCCAGCCGTTTCACGAGGGCTTCGCCACGGTCGAGGTCGAGCGACAGCCTGCCCGGCATGACGCGACGCCGTGCTGTACGTCTGGACATGTCGATGTCGATCACCTCCACATTCCCGTCGACCTGGTTGCGGATGTGCGCGCTGTACTTCGGCTTGACGCGGTAGGTGCAGTCGCACAGCGCATCGCCGCTCGTGGCCGGCGGCCCCGCGCGGTCGCAGACGTAGTCGTGGCGCACGGTGTAGTGGGCCGAATGCCGTTCGTTGGCGAAGTCCCAGGTGCGTGTCGCGATCGGCTTGTCATCGCCGGCCTCGAACACCGGCATCCTCGTTGCCAGTCCCATGCGGCGCGAGTTCTCGCAGATGGCCTCGATGCCCTTGCGGTCGGTCGGGTTGGTGAATTCGCCGGATGCCTCCGCATAGACCACCGGCTCGACGGTGCCGGAGGAGTGGATGTCGAACTCACTGGGATAGGCGACCGGCACAAGGGCCTCGGCGGCGAATGCGGCCGTCGCGTAGGCGGCGGCAGCCAAGGTTGCGCCGACCATGGCGCGCATTTCTTTCGGTCCTCGTCTCATCCGTTCATGCCCTCCTCGGCGGCTGCGTAGTATCAGTCGAAGGGGTGCAGACGCACGTTCGGGGCCTCGCTCGGTGCGTTTGGGCTGAATTGAGCTGAAACCCGCGCCAAAACTGGATGCAAATGGCGGTAAAAGGCCGTGCTTCTCCCTGCACTTCGTAGAATGATCCATGGTGTACTGCCGGCCAAATGGGAATCACATGCGCCCTGTACGTGCCTTGGGAGCCGGGGAGAAGTCGGCGATGAGCGATTCAGGCTCACGCCGTCGCGACGACCCCGCGGCCTTCCCGTTGCCGATCGTCGGCCTCTTCGCCGACCTGGAGCTTGGCGTGGGCTGCGTGAACCTGCCCGATGGCTTCTTCGCGGCATCGAGCGCCATCCAGATCGAGATCATCTCCGATTGGCAGCGCTCCCTCGACGAGCTGCGCCTGATGGCGCTTGTGCGCTTGTACCGCGACCTCGCCGCCGCCTTGCCCAATTGCTCGGACGCCGAGAAGATGGAGCGCTTTCGCGTCACCTGCCAGAGCCTGGAGATCGACTGCCCCGACGACATCACCGCGCTCCTGGCGAAGTACTGATGCTGGACGCACGACAACTGGCCATGACGGCACCCGCATCCGACGACGTGAACCACAGGGAAGGCGACTTCGCCGAGCAGCTGGCCGACGAGCAGCTGCGCATGGTGTGGGAACACGCGAGCATCGGCACCTCGGTGGCCACTGCTTTTGCCATGCTCATGGCCTGGAAGCTGCCCACCCATTTCATCAGCTGGGTGCTGCCCTGGGTGGTGCTCAAGATCGCGATCGCCGCCCCGCGCATCGCCCAGGCCATGATCTACGCACGCAACGGCCACCCGGGTGGCCGGCGCTGGCGCAGCTACACCTACGGGCTGCTTGCCGTGGACGGCGTGGTGTGGGGACTGGCCGGTGTGGTGCTGGTGCACGACTCCATCGCCGTCGCGTCCGTCACCCTTGCCTGCCTCGCCTGCGTGGCCATCGTCGCCACCTACGGGCTGCAGGCGCGCCTGACGGCCACCGCGGCCTACGTGGTGCCCATCGTGCTGATGACTGCCGTCAGCCTGCTCTTCCGCGGCGACGAGTTCGGCATGCTGTGGGGCCTCGGCTCGATGGGGCTGCTCGGGCTGCTGCTGTCCACCGCACGGCGGTATGAACGGCGCCTTGCCGAAAATTTCCTGCTGCGCATGAAGGCCAGCCGCAGCGAGGAGATGAAGGACGCGGCGCTCGCCCTCGCCCAGCGCAATGCCGACGAGCGCGAGCACGCGCTGCAGCTCGCCCAGCGCAAGAGCGCGGTGAAGAGCCAGTTCCTCGCCACCATGAGCCATGAACTGCGCACGCCGCTGCACGGCATCCTCGGCATTGCACGCTTGCTTCACATCGAGTCCAACGATTCGGCGGTGCAGCGCCGCGTGGAACTGATCGAGTCCAGCGGCATGCACCTGCTGGAGCTGATCAACGACCTGCTGGACATCGGGCGCATCGAATCGGGCCACCTCAAGATCGCGCAGTCGGAGTTCGACCTCGCCGCCGAGGCGCACCGCGTGGCCGAGATCTATTCGGTGCGCGCCGGCGACAAGGGCCTGTCCTTCTCCTTCGATTGCCGCGTGAACGGTGCCTGCTGGGTATTGGGCGACCCGTCGCGGCTGCGGCAGGTGCTGCACAACCTGCTGGGCAACGCGGTCAAGTTCACCAAGACCGGCTTCGTGTCGATGTCGCTCGAGCGGGTCTCCGGCGACCAGTTCGTCTTCGTGGTGCGCGACAGCGGCGTGGGCATTTCGCCCGAGGACCAGGCACACATCTTCGAGGCCTTCCGGCAGGCTGGCAACACGGCGGCGCGGCCCTTCGAGGGCACCGGCCTCGGGCTCACCATCGCGCGTGAAGTGGCCCAGGCCATGGGAGGCGACATCACCTGCCGCAGCGCGACGGATGTCGGGTCATCCTTCCGCTTCAGCGTCACGCTGCAGCCGGTGGCGCAGGCCGGCCAGCCGGCGTCCGATCACGCCGATGCCGCCGCGCCCCCGGTGCAGCGCGGCGAGGTGCAGGTGCTGCTGGCCGAGGACAACGACCTCAACGCACTCATCGCGCAGGCCTTCCTCGAACGTGAAGGCGTGACGGTGGAGCGTGCCGTCAACGGCCGCGAGGCGGTGCGCCGCGCCCTGCGCGAGGTGGGCCGCCCCACCCTCATCCTCATGGACGTGCTCATGCCCACGCTGGATGGTGTGTCGGCGACGCGCGAGATCCGCTCGCGCGAGCAGGCATTGGGCCTGGCTCGCGTGCCGGTGATCGCGATGACCGCGACCGCGAGCGACGAAGACAAGGGCGTGTGCCTGGCAGCCGGCATGGACGATTTCCTGCCCAAGCCCTTCTCGGCGGAGCAGCTGTCGCGCATCCTCGCGTTCTGGCTGCATCGCCCGACGAGTTCGTCGCCGGGCTTGATTCACGGGGTGAGCGACAGCTCGCCGCCGCCTTTGGCCCACTGACTTCAGGCGGCGAGCGCCTCTTGGGCTTGCGACACACCGAGGCGCTCGACCAGCTCGATGTCCGGGTGGAAGGTGTCGAAGCAGAAGTCGAACAGGCCCTGCTGGTTCGGGTTGGCCTGCCATTCGCGCGGGCCCATCAAGGTGTCGAACATCAGCACGCGGTGCGGCATGTTGCCGGCGTGGGCCAGCGGAACCATGGGCTGGTCGGCATTCATCTCGACGAAGCCGATGCGCTTGTACTGCCGCACCAGTGCCTCGTTGCGCGCGCCGATGATGGCAAAGCGCGATTGCGTGGACAGGCAGAACAGGAAGGCCGCCTTGCAGATGGCGAACTTCAGGACCGGGTCGGCCTTGGGCAGCGTGGCCAGGCGGGTGATCTCGGCGCGGCCGAGGCGTGACATGTTCGAGGGCAGCGGCATCGATTGCTCGATCAAGAGCGGCCCCTGGCGGCTGGTCTGGATGCGCGCGGTGCCCACCGCATCGCCCGTCTTCTTGTCTTCGCAGATGAGCACCAGCGTGCCCTCGGTGCGGTCGAGCGCATCGGGCTCGATCAGCGATTGCCGCAATGACGGCATGTGGTGGCCGTAGCCTTCAGCGCGCACCTCGCACGCACGTCGCAGGTCCAGCGCATTGGCGGCTGGGCGGATGGTGAAACTCAGGCTGGAAGTTGTCATGTCGTTCCCAATCGTTTTTGGTGGATCAACCGCCACTGCGCCCTTCTCGACGGTGGCAGCGCCGCGCGAACTTAGCGCATTTGTGACT
Source organism: uncultured Comamonadaceae bacterium (assembly GCA_966211955.1). Taxonomy (GTDB): domain Bacteria; phylum Pseudomonadota; class Gammaproteobacteria; order Burkholderiales; family Burkholderiaceae_C; genus Albitalea. The sequence continues at coordinate 13,517 of CBIHOF010000009.1, forward strand.
AAGTGCACATGATGGAAACCAGCGGCAACAACATCGTGAAGCCGTTTGGGTGTACGCATGAGAGCAAGAACTGGCGCAGCCGCCCAAGCGACAGGCTGCGTCAGTTGAGTCGACCAGAGGGCGTCAAGCGCACAGCCAAGCGTGGTGCGGGCTGGCGGGGAGATGGCGCCCGAACGGGCACCAGACAAAGCGTTACGCGAGGGTCAGTTCGCGTCGCATGGCGCTGATGACGCTGGCGTAATCGGGCTTGCCGAAGATCGCACTTCCAGCGACGAACGTGTCCGCGCCGGCATCGGCCACCTGGCGGATGTTGTCCACCTTGATCCCGCCATCGACCTCGAGCCGGATGTCGCGGCCGCTGGCGTCGATGAGTCGGCGCGCCTGCTCGATCTTCCTCAGCGCCGAGGGGATGAAGCTCTGGCCGCCGAAGCCGGGGTTGACGCTCATGATGAGCACGAGATCCACCTTGTCGATCACCCACTCCAGCACGTCCAGTGGCGTGGCCGGGTTGAACACCAGGCCGGCCTTGCAGCCTTCGGCCTGGATCAGCTGCAGCGTGCGGTCCACGTGGGTGGATGCATCGGGGTGGAAGCTCACGAGGTCGGCACCTGCCTTGCAGAAGGCCTGGGCGAGCGAGTCGACCGGGCTCACCATCAGGTGCACGTCGATGGGCACGCGCGTACCGTCGGCCTTCACCGAATGCCGGCGCAAGGCCTCGCACACCATCGGCCCGAAGGTGAGGTTGGGCACGTAGTGGTTGTCCATCACGTCGAAATGAATCCAGTCGGCGCCGGCGGCGATGACGTTCTTCACTTCGTCCCCGAGGCGCGCGAAATCGGCCGAGAGGATGCTGGGGGCGATGCGGTGGACGGTGCTCATCCGGGGATTCTAGAAGGAGGGCATGGCGCTACCGGCGGCGATCCATAGAATCGCCGCATGCCCAAACCCCAGTTCACCTGCAGCGTCGCGGTGCGCCCGCTGCCCGAGCAATCGCAGCCGGACGCGGGGCAGTACGCCTTCGCGTACACCGTGACCATCCAGAACACCGGCGAGGTGACCGCGCAGTTGATCGGGCGGCACTGGATCATCACCGACGAGCGAGGCCACACCGAGGAGGTGCGCGGCCTCGCGGTGGTGGGCCACCAGCCGCTGCTCAAGCCGGGCGAGCAGTTCGAGTACACGAGCTGGACGCGGCTGAACACGCCCAACGGCACCATGCGAGGCACCTACTTCTGCATGACGGAGGACGCGCATCCCTTCGATGCGGCCATCGACGAGTTCGGGCTGACGACGGCGTCGGCCCTGCATTGACCGGCTTGTCCTGATCGGCCTTCCTTGACCGGCCGCCTCAGCGATCGTCCGGGCGGCGCTCGCCGCCCTTGCGACCGGAGAACATCGTCCACCACACGATGAGAATCAGGAGCGCCATGGCGCCCAGTGCTTCCAGCAGAATGACCCACATGGCTTTGTCGTCTCGCAGTGCTGCCCGCCTCGCAGGGCCAGCGTTGATTCTAGGAGTGCTGGCCGCGTGCTCGTCGACGCCTCTGCCCGAGCGGGTGCCGGTGGACGACAAGGCGCCGGTTTCCGCGCCCACTGCCACTGCGCCCTCCACGACTGGCAGCGCCACCGCCTTGCTGCGCGCCCGCGCCCGATGGGTGCCGGTCGACTGGTCAGAGCTGCCAGGCTGGGACAGCGACCGCACGAGCGAGTTCTGGCCGGCGCTGATGCGAAGCTGCGAACGCCCGCCCTTCGAGTGGGCGCGCCTGTGCCGCGATGCGAACAAGGCCGGCGCGATGGCCACCGATGCCGGGGCGCGTGCGTGGCTGCAGCAGCGGCTCGTGCCCTACCGCGTCGAATCGCTCGAAGGCGCCCCCGAGGGCCTGGCCACCGGCTACTTCGAGCCGCTGGTTGAAGCGAGCCGCACGGCGCGCGGCGCCTTTCGCGTACCGCTGTACATGGCACCCACCGACCTTGCCACGCGCAAGCCCTGGTACACGCGCCAGCAACTGGACACCATTCCCGCCGTGCAGTCGCAGCTGAAAGGACGCGAGCTCGCCTTCGTCGCAGACCCGCTGGACGCGCTCATCCTGCAGATCCAGGGCAGCGGCCGGCTTCAGATCAACGAACCCGATGGCACGCGCCGCCTGGTGCGCGCGGCATTCGCCGGCCACAACGACCAGCCCTACAAGTCGGTGGGCAAGTGGCTGATCGAGCAGGGCGAGCTCAAGCCCGAGCAGGCGTCGTGGCCGGCCATCAAGGCCTGGGCGCGCATGAACCCGACGCGCGTGAACGAGCTGATGTGGAGCAATCCGCGCGTGGTCTTCTTCAAGGAAGAGCCCATCACCGACCCGGCCGCCGGGCCGCGCGGCGCACAGGGCGTGCCCCTGTCGCCCGGCCGCTCCATCGCCGTCGATGCGCAAAGCGTGCCCTACGGAACGCCGGTGTGGCTCGACACCACCGAGCCGATGACCAACACGCCGCTGCGCCGCGTGGTGCTGGCGCAGGACACGGGCACTGCGATCACCGGCGCGGTGCGGGCGGACTACTTCTGGGGCTGGGGCGAGCAGGCCGAGCAGCAAGCAGGCCGCATGAAGCAGCCGTTGCGCATGTGGGTGCTTTGGCCAAAAATATGAGCCCCCCAGTCGCTGCGCTCCTGCCCCCGAGGGGCGCCACGCAGCGGACCGGCGAAGCCGGATCCGCGGGCGTGGCTTGGGGGGCGCTCGCTGCGCTTGCTGTCCAAGCAGGCAGCGCCTTGGGCTTTTGCTAGTACGTCTTGTACGGCAGGAACTTGCCCGACATGGTGATGCTCACGCGATCACCAGCAGGGTTGGGCTCGCGCTGCAGGTCCATCTTGAAATCGATGGCGCTCATGATGCCGTCGCCGAACTCCTCGTGGATCAGTTCCTTGAAGGTGGTGCCGTAGACGCTCACGAGCTCGTGGAAGCGATAGATGAGGGGGTCGGTGGGCACCTGGCTCGGCAGCGACCCTTTGTAGGGCACCACCATCAGCCACTTCTGCTCCGCATCGGTGAGCCCGAAGATCTCGCCGACCACGCCCGCCTGCTGCGGCGTGAGCGTCATCTGGCCCAGGCAGGCGGCCGTCGTCCACTCCTTGCTCTGGCCCACCTTGGCGGCCACGTCGCTCCACTTCAGGCCTTTGGCCACCTTGGTGGCGATGATCTTTTCCGTGACGTCGAGTCGGTTCATGGCGGCGGTTCTTTCTTGGGGCGGACGATGAATGGCGTGCGCCACAACGGTGCCCCGCTGCGTGGCGCAGGCGCGTCCTTGCAATAACCAGACCCCGCCGGAGTTCGTGTCAGTGCCCCGACGCCGAGGACTGGATCAGCTCCAGCACCGCCGCCGGGTCGGCAGGCTTGACGAGATGGTGCGCGAAGCCGGCGCTCGCCGATCGCTGCCGGTCCACCTTCTGCCCCCAGCCGGACAAGGCCACGAGCACGGTGTGCGCGGTTCGCGCCTCGCCGCGCAGGCGCGTCGCGAGGTCGAAGCCGGACATGTCAGGCAGCCCGATGTCGAGGATGGCAAGGTCGGGCGGGTTCGAGATGGCCGCCTCGATGCCGCCCCGGCCGGTGTAGGCCTTGGTCACCTTGTGGCCGCACGCGCTCAGCAGCATGCTCAGGCTGTCGGCGCTGTCGGCGTTGTCGTCCACGACCAGGATGCGCCGCGGCTGCACCGCGCGGCGCGTGTCCGGCACTGGCAGCGCGGCACATGCCGCTTCGCTGCTTTGCACAAGCGGGATGCGGATCACGAAGCTCGCGCCGCGGCCCTCCCCGTCGCTCTTCGCCTCCACCGTGCCGCCATGCAGTTCGATGAAGGCCTTGACGATGGACAGCCCGATGCCCAGGCCGCCTTGCGACTGGTCGCGCGAGCGGTCCACCTGCGAAAAGATTTGGAAGAGCCGCGCCATGGACGCGCTCGGGATGCCCACGCCGTCGTCTTTCACCGTGAGCCGCAGTTCCCCCTCCACGCAGGCCGCTTCGAGCTCGATGTTGCCCTTGGGCGGGGTGTACTTGGCCGCGTTGTTCAAGAGGTTCGAAATGCACTGGGCGAGCCGCACCGGGTCGGCATCGACGAGTGCGGGGCCGTCGGGCAACTTCGCCCTCAGCGTGTGCCCCATGGTGTCGATGAGCGGCGCGCTGATCTCCAGCGCGTTGCGGATCACCTCCCGCGCATCCACCACCCGGCGTTGCAGCGCGACCTTGCCTTGCGAAATGCGCGCCACGTCGAGCAGGTCGTCCACCAGCCGGGTCATCTGGAGCAACTGGCGCTGCATCACCGCCAGCGACCAGTCGCGCACCGCCTCGGTCGCGTCGCCGCGCTTCATGAGGTGCAGCGCGTTGGTCATCGGCGCAAGCGGGTTGCGCAGTTCATGGGCGAGCGTGGCAAGGAACTCGTCCTTGCGATGGTCGGCGGTGCGCGTGGCGTACTGGCGCTCGCGCGTGCGCAAGGCGGTCTGCACGGCGCTTACCAGGGTGGCGCTGGGCACCGGACGCTCCAGCAACGTCACGTTGCCCAGGCTGGACGCAAGCTTCAGCCGCAGCCGGGTCGTCACGCCGGGCTTGGCCAGCAGGACCACGGGCAGATCCGACCAGGAAGCCTGCTCGTCGACCAGCTCGCGCATCAGGCGCTGGTCGGCCGGACTCGACAGGGCTTCCTCGGCGATGAGCACCGCACCGACGCCACGGCGTGCCTCGTCCACCACCTCGGTCACCGTCCGGCAGACGTCTGCCTGGATGTTTGAATGCGTCAGCGCCGCGACGATCAGCGCCGAATCCTTGCCCGATGGCGCCAGCACCAGGCTGCGTTGCTCGCACGGTTCCACCATGACGTGCCCCACCCGATGCTCAGCCCACGGCCGGCAGGTCTTCGCCCAGGTAGCGCGGCACGCCGGTGAGCACGCCGTGGAAGCGGTCGAGCGACGGCCCCACGCGCACGCCGCCTGCGCCGATGCTGAATTCCCGGATGGCTCGCTCGTGCGGCCCGCTGCGCTTCTTGAGCACCGAGATCGCGCCGCGGATGTTGCCTTGCAGTTCGAAGTAGCGCAGCAGGATGACGGCGTCGGCCAGGTAGCTGGCGTCCACCGGGCTTTCCATGTTCGAGCCGATGAGGCCTCGCTGAACCGAGACCAGCAGTGTGGCCGTGCCCTGCTGGCCGAGGTGCGTGAGCAGCTCGTGCAGCTGCGTATTGAGCAGCTTGTCGTGCGGCATCGCGTTGAGGAAGCCGTTGAGGCTGTCCATCACCACCACGCTGGCCTGCTCATCCGTCGCCACCTTCGACACCGTGTACAGCAGCTCGCCGGGTGACATCTCCGCCGGGTCGACCTGCTGGATCGACAGGCGGCCCGAGGCGAGCAGCGGCTCGATCTCCATGTCCAGCGAGGACAGACGCTTGCGCAGCGTCGTCAGGCCTTCGTCGAAGAGGAACATCGCCGCCCGCTCGCCGCGCCGCGCCGCCTCCACTGCATATTGAGCGGCGATGGTCGACTTGCCCGTGCCAGGGCCGCCGGACAGCAGCGTGCTGGTGCCGCGCTCGATGCCGCCGCCGAGCAATGTGTCCAGCGCAGGCACGCCGCTGCTCAGTGGCCCGGACGCGGAGCGCCCGCGATGCTTGGCGGCCACCAGCCGGGGGAAGATCTTGAGGCCGCCGCGCGCGATGCGAAAGTCGTGATAGCCGCCGACGTACTCCCTGCCGCGGTACTTGATGACACGCAGGCGTCGCCGTGCGGAGCCGAACAGAGGCGTCTCCTGGTCGAGCTCGATGATGCCGTGCGTGATGCTTTGCAGCTGGGGGTCGTCCTCGCTGCCGGTGCAATCGTCCAGCACGAGCACCGTGCAGTGCCGGCCGGCGAAGTACTGCTTGAGGCCCAGCATCTGGCGCCGGTAGCGCAGCGGGGTGCCGGCCAGCAGGCGCAGTTCGGACAAGGAGTCGAACACGACGCGCACCGGTTTGCGCGAGTCGACCTCGTTGAGGATGGCCTTGGTGGTCTCGCTGAGCTCGACCTCGTCGGGTTGGAAGACGGTGTACTGCTCCTCCGGCGACAAGGTTTCCTCTGACGGAATGACCTCGAGGATCTGCACGCCTTCGAGCGACCAGCCATGCGAATCGGCCACGGCACGAATTTCCTCGTCCGTCTCGGACAGCGTCACATACAGCACCGACTCGCCGACGCGCACGCCTTCCATCAGGAACTGCATCGCCAGCGTCGTCTTGCCCGAACCCGGTACGCCTTGCACCATGTAGAAGCGATTGCGCGTGAACCCTCCGCCCAGGATTTCGTCGAAGGTCGAGATGCCGGTGGACGCGGTGTCGCTGGCGGCAGTGGGTCGGCTGGCTTCTTTCTTCATCGTTTCCTCTCATCCACGAGTCGGTGCGGGCCGCGTCGAGAACGAAAGCTCATTGCCGGCGCGCATCGGCGCCAGCCACAACATCCCCTTGCTTCATTCGTCCGAGAGGCCCCTGCCGGGGCCCTTTTGCGGTTTCTATCTCGTTGGCAAACGGCGTGCCCGGCAGCCCCCCCTCTATGGCGCTAAACCGACACCACCCGGTTTCGCCCCTGCGCCTTGGCAAGGTACAACGCCTGGTCGGCGCGCGAGATGGTCTCGCCCACCGATTCGCCCGCGCGGTGTTCGGCCAGGCCTGCCGACACCGTGACCGACAACGGCGATGCAAGCCCCCCCGGCCTGAGCCCAGCGATGCGCTCGCGCAGCCGCTCGACGCCCAACCTGCCCAGCGGAGCGCGGGTGTCGGTCATCAGCAACAGGAATTCCTCGCCGCCCCAGCGGGCGATGGTGTCCGAAGCGCGGATGGCCGCGCGCGCCTCGGCGGCGAAGGCGCGCAGCACGGCGTCGCCCGCCGCATGGCCGTGGCTGTCGTTGACGAGCTTGAAGTGGTCCAGGTCCAGCATCACGATGCAGAACGGGTGGCCCGAGCGCATGCAGCGCTGGTGTTCGAGCTGCAGCAGGTTCTGCATGTGCCGGCGGTTGAAGAGGCCGGTGAGCTCATCGTGCGTGGCCAGGTCGTGGATGCGTTCGAGCGCCTGCGCAAGCTCCGTCTTCTGCGTTCGCAGCCGGTGCCGCAGCCGCGCGAGCTGGCTCGAGAGCAAGGAGGTGGCCAGCAGCATCGCCGCGAGCACGAAGAAGTGCAGAAACTCGACCTTCGGCTCGTAGACGTCCGGCCGCACGTGCGACATCACGAACATGACGCCGGCGAACATCGCCACGCCCAGCCAGCCGAGCTGGCGCACGGTGCGCGGATCCAGCGAGTACATGCCGAACATCATGGCGACGATGGGCGTGGCGAAGGCCGCGCCGCGGCCCGGGCCGGTGATGGCATAGGCCCACACGCCGCAAGCCAGGGCCGTGACGATCTGCGCGAGCGCGAGCGACGGATCGGCGTAGGTGCGGTTGAAGCCCAGCCGGATGAAGATGAAGAAGCCACCGTAGCAGAGGACGGTGAAGCCGGTGTACCAGCTCGCAGGCCCGGCAGGCACGAGCCCGGCCCACGCGGCGTAATTGACGCCCAGCACGCTGATGCCGATGAGGCCGGAGGCGATGGCCGTCTGCATCAGGCGGATGCGCTGGTGCGCATCGGTGCCGAGAAAGAAGTTGGCGAGCGTCGCGGGACTCATGCGGCCCAAAGCGTATCAGCCGCCCTTCAAGTGCGACAAGGGCAGGGCTGCCCCGGCCTTCACCTCACCGAGCGAGAAGCTGGTGTGCAGGTCCTTCACGTTGGGCAAGGTGAGCAGCGTGTCCAGGCACAGGCGCGAGAAGGCGTCCAGGTCGGTCGCCATCACCTGCAGCTCGAAGGTGCCCGAGCCCGAGATGTAGTGGCAGGAGATGACCTCGGGGATGTGGCGGATGGCGTCTTCGAGCTCGCGCGTGGACGCCGCGTTGTTGCGCTCGCTGTCCACGCGCACGAAGGCCAGCACGCCAAGGCCGATCTTGCGGCGGTCCAGCTCCGCCCGGTAGCCGGTGATGTAGCGCTGGTCTTCGAGCCACTTCACGCGCCGCCAGGTGGGCGCGGCCGACAGGCCGATGCGCGCGGCCAGCTCGGTGTTGGACAGTCGCGCGTCGGCTTGCAGCTCGCGCAAGATGGCGATGTCATAGCGGTCGAGCGTGGCGCCATGGCTGTCGATGTCGGCGAGCTCGGGGGTTTTCCCGGGTGGTGGCTGCTTCGGCTTCATGTTGCTTGAATCTCGTTGGATTGAGCAAGATTATTGCCGTGGCACCCTGATTCCAGGCACAGAAAGAAAAGACTTGTTGGAGGCAAAAACCTAAACTGACGCACCCCCGCTGGCCGCGCCAGCACCGCTTTGTCCACGTTTTCCCACGGAGTTTCCGCCGATGAATGCACCGCTTCCCGAGTCCATCCGCCGCGCCCTGGAGACCGTGTCGCTGGACGACAAGTACAGCCTGGAAAACGGCCGTGCCTTCATGAGCGGCGTACAGGCCCTGGTGCGCCTGCCCATGCTGCAGCGCAAGCGCGATGCCTTCGCGGGGCTGAACACCGCGGGCTTCATCAGCGGCTACCGCGGCTCGCCGCTGGGCACCTACGACCAGGCGCTGTGGCAGGCCAAGAAGCATCTCGCGGCGCAGAACATCGTGTTCCAGCCGGGGGTGAACGAGGAGCTCGGCGCCACCGCCATCTGGGGCACGCAGCAGCTGGACTTGTACCCGCAGACAAGCAAGTTCGACGGCGTGTTCGGCATCTGGTACGGCAAGGGCCCGGGCGTGGACCGCTGCTCCGACGTGTTCAAGCACGCCAACATGGCAGGCACCGCCAAGCATGGCGGCGTGATCGCCATCGCGGGCGACGACCACATCGCCAAGAGCTCCACCGCCGCCCACCAGAGCGACCACATCTTCAAGGCCTGCGGCCTGCCGGTGTTCTTCCCGTCCTCGGTGCAGGACATCCTCGACATGGGCCTGCATGCCTTCGCGCTGAGCCGCTTCGCAGGCGTGTGGTCGGGCATGAAGACCATCCAGGAGATCGTCGAATCCGCGAGCAGCGTGTTCGTGGACCCGGACCGGGTCGACATCGTGATGCCGGAAGACTTCCAGATGCCGCCGGGCGGCCTGCACATCCGCTGGCCCGACGCGCCGCTGGAGCAGGAAGCGCGGCTCATGGACTACAAGTGGTACGCGGCGCTCGCGTACATCCGCGCCAACAAGCTCAACCACAACGTCATCGAAGGCCCGAACGACCGCTTCGGCTTGATCGCCAGCGGCAAGGCCTACAACGACACGCGCCAGGCGCTGCATGACCTGGGCTTGGACGACGACACCTGCCGCCGCATCGGCATTCGCCTTCACAAAGTGAACGTGGTGTGGCCGCTGGAAGCCACCATCACCCGCGACTTCGCGCAGGGCCTGCAGGAAATCCTCGTCGTCGAGGAGAAGCGCCAGGTCATCGAATACCAGGTGAAGGAAGAGCTCTACAACTGGCGGCCCGACGTGCGGCCTGCGGTGCTCGGCAAGTTCGACGATGCCGAGGGCGACGGCTCGGGCGGCGAGTGGTCGCATGCGAACCCGGGGCAGCATTGGCTCTTGCGCGCGCAGGCCGACCTCACGCCGGCGATCATCGCCAAGGCGATCGCCAAGCGGCTGAAGAAACTGGGCGTGGATGCCGACACTGCGGCGCGCATCGACTCGCGCATCGCGATCATCGAAGCGAAGGAACGCGCGCTCGCCACCATCGACGTGAAGTCGGCCGGCGACCGCACGCCCTGGTTCTGCAGCGGCTGCCCGCACAACACGAGCACCAAGGTGCCCGAGGGCTCGCGCGCGGTGGCCGGCATCGGCTGCCACTACATGGTGGTGTGGATGGACCGCTCGACGTCCACCTTCACGCAGATGGGCGGCGAAGGCGTGCCCTGGGTCGGCCAGGCGCCTTTCACCACGGAGCAGCACATCTTCGCCAACCTGGGCGACGGCACCTACTTCCACAGTGGGCTGCTGGCGATTCGCCAGGCCATCGCGTCGGGGGTGAACATCACCTACAAGATCCTCTACAACGATGCGGTCGCCATGACGGGCGGCCAGCAAGTCGGTGAGCGGCCGGAGGGCCATTCGGTGCTGCAGATCATGCAGAGCCTGAAGGCCGAGGGCGTGGCCAAGCTGTGCATCGTGACCGACCAGCCCGAGAAGTACCAGGGCGCGGACTTGCTCGCCGGCGTCGAGGTGCATCACCGGGACAAGCTCGATGCGATCCAGCGCGAGTTCCGCGAGATCAAGGGCACGACGGCCATCATCTATGACCAGACGTGCGCGACGGAAAAGCGCCGCCGCCGCAAGCGCGGCACGATGGTGGACCCGAGCAAGCGCGTGGTCATCAACGAGCTGGTGTGCGAAGGCTGCGGCGATTGCTCGGTGAAGAGCAACTGCCTGAGCGTGGAGCCGGTGGAAACTGAGTTCGGCCGCAAGCGCCGCATCAACCAGAACAGCTGCAACAAGGACTACTCCTGCGTGAACGGCTTCTGCCCGAGCTTCGTCACGGTCGAGGGGGGGCAGATGAAGTCCGCGAAGAAGGGCGAGAAGAGTCGGCCGAATCCGTTCGCGCTGCCGCCCCTGCCCGAGCCTTCGCTGCCCTTGGCCGAGACGGCGTTCGGCATCGTGGTCGCGGGCGTGGGCGGCACGGGCGTCATCACCATCGGCCAGCTGCTCGGCATGGCCGCGCACATCGAGGGCAAGGGCATCGTCACGCAGGACGCGGCCGGCCTCGCGCAAAAGGGCGGCGCAACCTGGAGCCACATCCAGATCGCCAACCGCATGGAGGCGATCCTCACGACCAAGGTGGGCACGGCTGAAGCCGACCTCGTGATCGGCTGCGACCCGATCGTCACCGCCAACAAGAGCACGCTCGCGGTGATGCGCGAAGGCCGGACCTTCGTGGCGCTGAACTCGCATGGCTCGCCGACCGCTGCTTTCGTGAGCAACCCGAACTGGCAGTTCCCGGGCGGCAACTGCGAGAACGCGGTCGCCAACGCCGCGGGTGCCGACCATGTCGGCATGCTGGACGCCGACAAGATCTCGGTGGAGCTGGTGGGCGACTCGCTCTACACCAACCCGCTGATGCTCGGCTACGCATGGCAGAAGGGCCGCATCCCGTTGAGCCATGCGGCGCTGATGCGCGCCATCGAGCTCAACGGCGTGCAGGTGGAGAACAACAAGACCGCTTTCGAGTGGGGTCGCCGCGCGGCGTTCGACCTCGCATCGGTGCAGCAGATGCTCAAGCCGGCGCAGGTGATCGAGTTCGTCAAGAAGTCCACCAACGTCGACGAGCTGATTGCCAAGCGCGTGGAGTTCCTCACCGGCTACCAGGATGCTGCCTACGCCGCGCAGTACAAGGACTTCGTCGAAAAGGTTCGCGTGGCGGAAATGCCGCTGGGCGGCACGAAGCTCACCGAATCGGTAGCACGCTACCTGTTCAAGCTGATGGCCTACAAGGACGAGTACGAAGTGGCTCGCCTGCACACCGACAAGAGCTTCCTGAACAAGGTGGCGTCGCAGTTCGAGGGCGACTACAAGCTGCACTACCACCTCGCCCCGCCGATGACGGCAAAGAAGAACGAGAAGGGCGAGCTGGTGAAGAAGTCCTATGGGCCGTGGATGCTCACGGCCTTCGGTGTGCTCGCGAAGCTCAAGGGCTTGCGTGGTACGGTGCTGGATGTGTTCGGCTACACCGAGGAGCGCAAGATGGAACGCGCGCTGATCGGGCAGTACAAGGCGTCGATCGACGAAGTGCTGCGCGGGTTGACGGCGCAGAAGCTGTCACTGGCCGTCGAGATCGCGCGCATCCCGGAGGAGATCCGCGGGTATGGGCATGTGAAGGACCGGCACCTGGCCGCGGCGCGTCCGAAGTGGGATGGATTGATGCAGCAGTGGCGCTCGGGCTCACCGACGCAGCAAGTGGCGTAGTGCCTTGCCCCCTCCCCCGCTGGGGGAGGGAAGCAACACTCAAGGCAGCGGAACGCCGCTTTCAACGAGCCGCGTCGCCGCCTCGATGTCCGGCGACACCAGCCGGTCTTCATGCATGAACGGCACCCGCTCACGCAGCAACGCGTGCAGCTTCTCGATCGGCGGCGACGACTTCAACGGACGATGAAACTCCAGCGCCTGCGCCGCCGACAACCACTCGATCGCGACGATGCCGGCCGTGTTGTCCAGCATCTGGTGCAACCGCCTGGCCGCGTAGGTCGCCATCGACACATGGTCTTCCTGGTTCGCGCTCGTGGGCAGCGAATCCACGCTCGCCGGGTGCGCAAGCGATTTGTTCTCGGAGGCGAGTGCCGCCGACGTCACCTGCGCAATCATGAAGCCCGAGTTCAACCCGCCGTGCTCGATGAGAAAAGCCGGCAGGCCCGACAGCACCGGGTCCATCAGCATCGCCGTGCGCCGTTCCGACAGGGCACCGACCTCGGCGATCGCCAGCGCCATGTTGTCCGCCGCGAAAGCCACCGGCTCGGCGTGGAAGTTGCCGCCCGACAAGGCCTCCATCTGCTCGGCGAAGACCAGCGGGTTGTCCGACACGCCGTTGGCCTCGGTCAGCAAGATCTTGAAGGCATGGCGCATCTGGTCTAGACAAGCGCCCATCACCTGCGGCTGGCAGCGCAGGCAGTACGGGTCCTGCACCTTCTCGCAGTGCAGGTGCGACTGCCGCAGCGGGCTGTCGTGCAGCCAGTCGCGGTAGTGCCCCGCGACTTCGCGCTGGCCGGGTTGGCCGCGCACCGCATGGATGCGGTCGTCGAAGGGGGTGTCCGATCCCTTGGCAGCGTCCACCGTCATCGCGCCCACCGCAACGGCTGCGTCGAACACACGCTGCAGCCGCTGCGCCGCATGGAGGGCCAGCGCCGTCGAGCATTGCGTGCCATTGAGCAGCGCGAGCCCCTCCTTGGGGCCAAGCTCCAGCGGCTTGAGGCCGGCTCGCGCCAGCCCTTGCACCGCACTCATGCGCTCGCCGCCGACGAACACCTCGCCGATGCCGATCAGCACACCAGACAGGTGCGCAAGCGGCGCCAGATCGCCGGAGGCGCCGACCGACCCCTTTTCGGGCACGACCGGCAGCACGTCGGCGTTGAGCAACGCAAAGAGCGCATCGATGACTTCCCCACGCACGCCCGACACACCGTGCGCGAGGCTGGCCGCCTTCAAGAGGAGCATGAGGCGCACGATCGGTGCATCCAGCGGCTTGCCCACGCCGGCGCTGTGCGACAGGACCAGGTTCTTCTGCAATTGCGCCAGCTGGTCGTCGGCGATTCGGGTTTGCGCGAGCTTGCCGAAACCGGTGTTGATGCCGTACACCGCGTCGTGCCGCGAAACGAGTTCGCGGACCGCGCGAACGCTCGCCTTGATGCGCTGCCTTGCAGACGCCGCCAGTGCAAATCGGCTGCCGCCCTCGGCCGCGCACTGCAGCAAGTGAGCGTTCAATCCACCGGGCTCGATCGTGTGAAGCATGGGTTTGTCTCTAGCAAGTGGTCTAGACAACTTTAGCATGCCGTCCCATAGAATGTTCGAATGAACGCTGCACGCCGCAAACGCTCCCTGTCCTACGAAACCGTCAAGACATCGATCCAGCAGCGCATCGCGGATGGCGGCTGGCAACCCGGCGTGCGGCTTCCCTCGGAACGCGAACTGGTGCAGGAGTTCGGCTGTGCGCGCATGACGGTGCACCGCGCCTTGCGCGAGCTCGAGGCCGAAGGCCTGATCGAGCGTCGCCAGGGCTCGGGCTCGTATGTGGCGGAGCTCACGCCCATCTCCAATTTGCTGCAGGTGCGCGACATCCACGAGGAGATCCTCGAGCGCGGGCACACCCACAGCACGCAGGTCTTCAGCGTCGCACGCGAGAAGGCCACGCCCGACGTGGCGCAGGCCATGCGGCTGCGCAAGGGCGCCTCCGTCTTCCGCTGCCAGCTGGTGCACCTTGAAAACGGCGTGCCCATCCAGTACGAGGACCGGCATGTGAACCCGTCGCTCGCGCCCGATCTGCTCAAGCGCGACTTCACCAGCGTCACGCCCTCGGCCGTGCTCTTCGAGAATGCGCCGCTCACCGAGGCCGAACAGGTGGTCGAGGCGGTGATCGCCAACGACGAGCAGGCGCGGTTGCTGGAAGTGCCGGCCGGCAGCGCGCTCCTGATGGTGTCGCGCCGCACGGTGTCTCAAGGCGAGGTCGCCTCGATCGCCCGGCTCTACCACCCCGGCTCGCGCTACCGCCTCATCGGCAGCTTCAGCGTGCCGGCGCCCGGCCGCGCGGCTTAAGGGCCGTCACGGAATCGAACGGCCGGCATAGGACAATGGCGGGCTGCCCCTTGCGGGCGTTCCAGCCCGAGAGGTGTCCTCCATGTCCCAGATTCCGAGCACCGCGACTCATGCCCGCGATCTCACCGATGCCGAGTTCGCCGAACTCGACGATCTCCTTGAACAGACGCCCGAGCCACTCACGCCCTGCGATGTGGTGATGCTCGACGGCTACCTGGCCGGCGTGCTGGTGCAGCCGGTGCTGCTGCAGTCCGAAGCCTGGCTGCCTCACGTCTTCGACTTCGAGGGCACGCCGCTGCCCGACGACGTCGATGCCGACTGGCTGGAACGCACGAAGGCGCTCATCCTTCGCCGGCACGCCGCGCTCAACCGCGCCATGGTGGAAGACGGCTGGTTCGACCCGCTGGTGCTCGAATTCGATGAAGAGCATCCGCCCGAGCCGCCGCCCGAAGGCACGCCGGACCCGATGGCCGGCCTGCATCCGGTGTCGCAGTCGCTGATGCCCTGGGTGGCCGGCTTCCAGCACGCCACCATCTGCTTTCCCGACCTCATCGAGATGCCCGACGACGCGGTGATGGCGGCGCTCGCGCGCATCTTCCGCCACCTGCCGGCGGAGACCGACGAGGAGAAGGAAGTCGTCGCCACGCTGGACCGCGAGCAGCCGCTCACGACGCTGGAAGACGCGATCGAGGACATGGTGGTGGCCGTGGCCGACCTGCAGGACCTGACGCGTGAACAACGCTACAAGGTTG
The DNA here is from genome assembly GCA_966211955.1 of uncultured Comamonadaceae bacterium. Lineage (GTDB taxonomy): Bacteria > Pseudomonadota > Gammaproteobacteria > Burkholderiales > Burkholderiaceae_C > Albitalea. The sequence goes on from CBIHOF010000009.1 coordinate 28,539, forward strand.
AAACGGTGAAGCGCGAGACCCCCAAGGTCGGCCGCAACGACCCGTGCCCCTGCGGCAGTGGCAAGAAGTTCAAGCACTGCCACGGCGCCTGAAGTCGCCCCTTTGGAGCCGCATGCGCCTGCAGATCCTCTCCGACCTCCACCTCGAGACCGAGACCTACCGCCCCGAGCCCGCACCCGGGGCGGAGCTGCTCGTGCTCGCGGGCGATGTGGACAGCACGTGGGAAGGGATGGAGCTTTTTCGCGGCTGGCCGGTGCCCATCGTCTTCGTCGCCGGCAACCATGAGTTCGACGGCCGGGAGATGAACAGCACCTGGCCGCTGCTGCGCGAACGCTGCGAAGACTGGGGCTTCACGATGCTGGAGCGTCAGAGCCTGGTGCTGTCGGGCGCTGATGGGCGGCGCATCCGCTTCGTCGCCACCACGCGCTGGTGCGACTTCAACCTCTTCGGCGACGCCCAGCGCGAACGGGTGCTGAAGGCGGCGGGCTACTTCATGAAGGTGCAGCGATCGACCATCGACGGCCTGCCCTTCGACGCCGCGGCGGTGCGCATCGAGGCGCTGGCCTGCCGCGCCTGGCTCGAGGCGGAACTCGCCAAGCCCAACGACGGCTGGGACGCCACCGTCGTCATCACGCACTTCGGGCCGAGCTTTCGCAGCGCCGATCCGCGCTACGGTGCACAGCCGGGCACGGCGAGCTTCTGCAATGCGGACGATGACCTGATTTCGCGGGCCGACCTGTGGATTCACGGCCACCTGCATTGCCGGCACGATTACCGGGTACGCGAATCGGGGCGGGAGACGCGCGTGGTGTGCAACGCGCGGGGCCACGGAAAACGTGGCGAGGCCGAAGGCTACGACGGCCTGTTCACCGTCGAGGTCTGAAGCAGCGGCTCAGCGGGGTTGCCGCCGGCTCAATCGGTCGTTGGCCGCCATCTCATCGGCCAGCGACCGGGCTTCCGGGTCGTCTACCGCGCCGACGGTCGCATCGAGTCCGAATGCGGTGCCCATGTCCGCATAGTCCGTGTCCGCGGCGGGCTCCGGCTTGCCGAAACCCATCGAGGACCACCAGGGCTGACTTGGCTTGTTCATCTCGACCCCCACTCACACAACGCTTGTGTTGATGATCCCAGTGTGGTGGGTCTGCGGCGTGTGCGTTGCGCGGAAATGACGGGCGCTTTGCGTGCAGTTCGTTACGAATAGAGCCGTCGGCTGGTAACGGAGCTCTGTTGCAATGCACAATACGCGCCGGTCAGACCGCCGTTTCACCTCGTTGCAATGCAACAACGAACGGTGCGTCTGAACGATGGCAATTCGGCCGTCGGCGAACTATGGTTCAGGCCTTCGCGGTTGTCGCTCGCGGACGGACCTCTGGGAGATAAAACAACATGACCCTCAACGCGCTCCAAGCGCTGACGTGGAGCACCGTCGCCGGTGCCGTCGCCGGTGCACTTCTGCTCGCTTCCGTCGAGACGAACTTCTCTGAATGGGCGCGCGAGCGCCGCGTCGAGAACGAGCCCCGCACCAGCGGCACCGATGCCGCTGTCCAGCGCAAGTCCCAGGAGCGCTCTTCGGCGATCATCGAGGCGTCCGTGCCGAAGCGCGAGGTCGCCGTCCGCTGACGCGCGCGGGCACGCCCAGCGCCCGTTCGGCGCCGGCTGACAAGGCCGCGCCAATCCGATCCAGCATGCCGATGCCGCCCGCCGAGGGCGGTGCATCGGCCGCATCCGCGCCCAGCCGCCACTGGTGCCAGAAGAGCTCGACCTCCAGCAGCACTTTGGGCATCAGCGGCACCAGCGAGCCGTCGTCGATCAGGCCTTGCACCTGCACGAGCGGCACCACGCCGACGCCCCACCCCATCAGAGCCGCACGCACGTAGGCCTCGGACGACGGCACGAAACGTTCGCGCAGCCCAGGCCGGCGCACGCCGAACGCCAGCGACACCCACTGCTGCTGCATGTCGTCCTTGCGGTTGAAGATGAGGAACGGCAGGTGCGCGAAGTTGCCTCGATTCAGCCCGTGCTGATCGCCGCCGAGCTCGGCATCGATGAAGGCGGGGCTCGCCACCGCGGTGTAGCGCATCACACCCAGCGGCGCGACGCGGCAGCCGCGCAGCGCCTCGCGCACGGTGCTCACGCAGCCGAGCACCGCGCCTTGCCGCAGCCAGTCGTGGGTGAAGTCCTGGTCGTCCACCACCAGCTCCAGCGACACGCCGTCGCGCACCAGCTCGTCCAGTGCAGGCAATACCCAGGTGGCGAGGCTGTCGGCGTTGACCGCGATGGGCAGCCGCTCTTGCGCGGGGGAGGCGTCGCCCAGCTCGCGTGCCACGTCGCCGCGCATGGCATGCATCTGCCGGGCGAAGCGCAGCAGCACCTTGCCGGGTTCAGTCAGCCGCAGCGGCCGCGCCCGCACCACGAGCAGCCGGCCAACCTGCGCTTCCAGTGACTTGAGCCGCTGCGACACGGCCGACTGGGTGATGGACAGGCGCTGAGCCGCTCGTTCGAAGCTGCCGTCGTCGGCCAGGGCGGCGAGGCAATCGAGGCCGGCAGGGTCCAGGTCTTTCATAAGCGACGCTAATGTAGCGCGAGAAATATGAATCACCCTTCACTTGCGGCAGGGCCCTGAAGACAATCGCGGCCAACCATGTCCACCGCCTCCAGCGCCCTCTCCGCCGCCTTCGCCCAGGGCTGGCTGATGACTGCCGGGCTCATCGTGGCCATCGGCGCGCAGAACGCACTGGTCCTTCGCCAAGGGCTTGCGCGCTCGCACGTCGGCGCGGTGGTGGCCCTGTGCACCGTGTCCGACTGGTTGCTGATCGCGCTGGGCGTCTTCGGCCTCGGTGCCGTCGTGCAGACCTCGCCGTTGCTGCTGCAGGCACTGCGCTACGGTGGTGCTGCATTCCTGCTCGCCTATGGCCTGAGGGCCGCGCTGCGGGCCTTGAAGCCCGGCGGCGACGCGTTGAAGGCCATCGGCCCGGCCGCGAGCCTCGCGTCGACGCTCGGTACCACGCTCGTACTCACCTATCTCAACCCTCACGTCTACCTCGACACCGTGGTGCTGCTGGGCAGCGTCGGCGCACAACAACCAGGAGGCGGCCAGGCGGCCTTCGCCGCCGGAGCCGGCGTGGCGTCGGCGATGTGGTTCACCACCCTCGGCTATGGCGCCGTGGCTGCATCGCGCTGGCTGCAGCGGCCGGCGGTGTGGCGTGGCATCGATGCGAGCGTGGCACTCGTCATGCTGCTCGTGGCCGCGCAGCTGCTCCTGAATCCGCTTTGATTGAACACAAGAAAGAGTCCACATGAAAGTGATCGTCCTGGGCGCCGGCATCATCGGCGTGAGCACCGCGTGGCACCTGCTCGAGCAGGGACACGAGGTCACGGTCGTCGACCGCCAACCCGACGCCGCGATGGAGACGAGTTTCGCCAACGGCGCGCAGATCTCCGTGAGCTTCTGCGAGCCCTGGGCCAATGCGCAGGCGCCGTTCAAGGTCGCGAAGTGGCTGCTGCGCGACGACTCGCCGCTGCTGTTTCGCCCGCGGCTCGACCCGCACCAGTGGCGCTGGGGCCTGAGCTTCCTTGGCCAGTGCAACGACGCCGCCTTCGAGCGCAACGTCGCCCAGCTCGTCGCGCTCGGCCGCTACAGCCATGAGACGCTCAAGGAGATGGTGTCGGCCACTGGCATCGTGTACGACCGCCTGGAGCGCGGCATCCTGCACTTCTTCTCGACCCAGCAGGACTTTGATGCCGGCGCCGAGGCCGCGCAGATGATGCGCCAGCACGGCGTCGACCGGCGCGTCCTGTCGCGCGACGAGGTGCTGAAGGTCGAGCCTTCGCTCAAGGCCTTCGCCGATCGCATCGCGGGCGGCACCTTCACGCCCAGCGATGAATCGGGCGATGCACGTGTCTTCACGCAGCAGCTGGCACGGCGCTGCGCCGAGCGCGGCGTGGCCTTCCTCTACGAGCACGACATCGCGGGCTTCGAGGCGGCGGGGCACATGATCGATACCGTGCGCGTGCAGGACCATCTCACCGGCCGAACCAGCAAGCTCAGGGCCGATGCCTTCGTCGCCGCGATGGGCAGCTTCACCGCGCCCCTGCTGCGGCCGCTGGGCATCTACCCGAACATCTACCCGGCCAAGGGATATTCGGCCACGCTCAAGCTGAAGAAACCGCAGGACGCGAGCGTCGTGAGCATGATCGACGACGCCCGAAAGATCGCGATCAGCCGGCTGGGCGACACGATCCGCATCGCCGGCACGGCCGAGATGGCCGGCTACGACACCTCGCTCACGAGCCGCACCTCACGACGCCGCTGCGAGGCGCTGATCCAGCGTTACGAAGAGCTCTTCCCCGGCGTGGCGGACACGAGCGAGCCGAACTTCTGGGCGGGCTTGAGGCCGAGCACCCCCAACAACATCCCGATCATCGGCCGCAGCAAGGTCCACAACCTGTGGATCAACGCCGGCCACGGCACGTTGGGCTGGACGCACGGCGCCGGTTCGGGTCGGGCGCTGGCGGAGCTGATGAGCGGCCAGCGGCCGGCGCTGGACTTTGCCTTTCTTGGGGATGCGCGATCGAACCCGCAGCCCCGGATTGCCACGGCCTGAGGGATCAATTCGCCGCGACGTACTTGTTGCCGTTGGCCTTGTACGCCGCCACCGCCTTCTTCAAATCGGTGTATTCATCGCAGGGCAGGCGGCACGCCTTGTCCAGTGCGGACAGGCGCTGCTCGGCCTTCGCGAGGTCGCCCTTCATGAGGTACAGCTCGCCGGAATATTCGAGCGCGCCGCGATGCTGCGGCTCGATGCGCAGCGCCTCGTCGTAGTAGCGCTCGGCGGCTTCGTAGTCGGGCACCTTGGCCTTGCGCAGGCTGTAGCCCATGAGGTTGTTCCAGTCGGCGCTGGCCGGGTCGTTGACCTTCTTCAGCTCATCGATCGCACCGCGCCAGGACTTGGCCGCGATCTGCGCGCGGGCTGCGGCGAGCTTGTCAGCAGTCGCGGGCGCGGGTTCAGTGTCGGCAGCGTAGGCGGTGTGAACGCAGGCGGCCAGCAGGGCCACGGACAGCAGGCGCGAAAGAGTCGTCTTCATGGTGGGTTCCTCGTGTTGTCGGACACCGCTCATCGATGTCTCGCAGGCACTTACGGCCCCACCCACCAGATAGACGCAACCCCTCGCGCAAGCAATTGAAACCAGTTCACCACAACTTCACGCAATGGCCGGACAGTGCGAAGGTGGCAGGCGGCGCGTCACCGGGCCTGGCCGGCGCGTCATCGACGCTGACGGCCAGCCGGCCGACGTTGGCGAAGAGCTTCTCGGATTCGTCGGGCAGCGTGAAGCTCACCGACTCCTTCGCCGCAGGGAGCCTGGGCAGCACGGCCACCGGGAACGGCGCGCCATTGGCCGGGAAGGCCCAGAGCTGCGCCACCTTGCCCTCGGGCACCGTGATGGCCTGCAGCACCTTCACCGTCATCTGCCGACCATGCCGGCGCGAGTTGGCCAGCACCGTGGGCTTGCCGTTCGCATCCAGCAGCAGGCCGACATAGCTCGCCGGCAAGGCATCGGACGGCGTCTCGAGGCCGACCAGCCCAGGCTGCGAGCGCAGCACGATCACGCACAGGAAGACGCCCGCGAGCGCGCTGCCCAGCGTGCGCACCGAGAGCAGATCCCACAGCCATTGCAGCGGACTGCGCGAAGTGGTTTTCGCGGATGCGAAGAGCCGCTGCTCCAGGCCATTCCAGACCTGCTGACGCGGCTGCATCGCGGGGACGCCGGCGGCGAGCACGCTGAAGCGTTCCTGCCAGGCGACCACCGCACGCATGGCCTGCGGCGCGTCTCGCAAGAGCTTCTCGAAACGACGTTTGGCGCGACCAGTCATCGTGCCCAGCGCGTACTCGCGGGCGAGCCGGTCCAACCGTTCTGGCAAGAGGTAGTTCATGCCGTCACGCCCGCCGCTTCCAGACAGCTCTTCAGCTTGTCCAACCCCCGCCGTACCCAGGCCTTCGCTGTCCCCAGTGGCGCATTCAACGCCTGCGCGATGTCCGTGTGAACCATCCCCCGGTAATACGCCAGCGCCAGCGCTTGCCGCTGCGAAGGGTTGAGCTCACTCATGCAGCGGTCGATGTTGACCTTCACGAGGCTCTCGTCCAGCAATTCCTGCGGCTGCCGGCCGTCGGAGTCGGCCACGTCCATGCCTTCGTCGTCCAGCGCTACTGTGCTGTTGCGCTCGGTCTTGCCGGAGCGCACGGCGTCGATGGCCCTGTTGCGCACGATGTTGATGAGCCAGGTCATCGGCGTCGCCACCCCCGGGTTGTAGCCCCCGGCACTGTTCCACACATTCATGAACGCTTCCTGCAGCACCTCTTCGGCGCGATCCCGACTACTCAATATACGGAACGCGACGCCCAAAAGATGCGCTGAAGTCGCGCGATAAAGCTGCTCGAAGGCGGATCGGTCGCGCAGGGCGACCTGGGACATCAATCGCGGAAGGTCGGCAGGTGCGGACATGGGCGGCATGGGGACAGGCCCCGCAGTTGGCCGGCGAGAGTATGCCGTCCTCGGCCCTCACCAAGCCAGCCGTCGTCACAGGAAACTACAATCGCGCCCCCCTGCGTTTTCCTTGAGCCCGCCATGCACTGCGCGATCGACTTCGGCACCTCGAACTCCGCCATCGCCATCCCGGCCGAAGAAGGTGGCATGCGCCTCGTCGAGCTCGAGCGCGGCTACCGGACCATGCCGACCGCTGTCTTCTACTTCGTCGAGGGGCCGGAAACCAACGGCCCGCCGCGCGCCTTCGGCCGCGCCGCGGTGGCCGCCTATGTCGACGGCACCGATGGCCGGCTGATGCGCTCGATGAAGAGCATCCTCGGCTCGACGCTGGTGGAGCAGACCACCGACGTGGGCGGCGGGCGCGGCGTGAAGTACATCGACATCATCGCGGGCTACCTGCGCCACCTGAAGGCGACCGCCGAGGCGGAAGCGGGCGAACCGATCCGCCATGCGGTGCTCGGCCGCCCGGTGTTCTTCGTGGACGACGAGCCCGCGCGCGATCGGCAGGCGCAATCGGCGCTCGAAGCCGCAGCGCGCAGCGTCGGCTTCGAAGACTTGCGCTTCCAGTACGAACCCATCGCCGCCGCCTTCGACCACGAACGGCAGATCGGGCACGAAGAGATCGTTCTGGTGGCCGACATCGGCGGCGGCACGTCCGACTTTTCCATCGTCCGAGTGGGTCCGCAGCGCATGAACCGGCTGGAGCGCAAGGAAGACATCCTCGCCAACCATGGCGTGCACATCGCCGGCACCGACTTCGACCGGCGCGTGGAGTTGGCGAGCGTGCTGCCGGAATTCGGCTACGGCGCCCTCGGCCCGAGCATTGCCGGCGCGCCGCCGCGCGAGGTGCCCAGCGGCGTGTATTTCGACCTCGCGACCTGGCACCTCATCAACACCGTCTACAGCCCGCAGCGCGTGGCCGAACTGCGCGCGATGCGGGTCAACTACGCTGACCCGGTCCATCACAAGCGGCTGATGACGGTGGTCACCGAGCGCCTGGGGCATGAGCTCGCGGCGCGTGCCGAGCAGGCCAAGATCGACGTGGCCGGCGGCGGCCAGGCGCTGGTGGACTTGAGCCACGTGGAATCGAAACTCGCGGTGCGACTGGACGAATCCCAGGCCGTGCAGGCCATCGAAGGCGACATCGAGCGCATCGTGAACGCCGCCCGCGAGACGGCCGCACAGGCGGGCTTGCGGGCGGACCAGATCGACGCGCTCTACTTCACCGGCGGCTCCACCGGCTTCCGGTTGCTCTCGCAGAAGATTGCCGAAGCCTTCCCCACCGCACGCGCGGTGCGTGGCGATCGATTTGCAAGCGTCGCGACCGGACTCGGCCTGCACGCGCAGCGGGTGTTCGCGGGCGGTTGATCGTCAGCGGCCGACTCTCCTGGTCAGCCCTTCGTCAGACTGGAACTAGCGCCGCCGCGGTGGTGGACGCGGCCGCCCGCGCGACGCGGCGGGCGTGCCCACCGGCCGGCTCACGTCTGCCAACAGCAGCATCGCGCGAACCAGCCCTTCGACCGCTTCAGCGAGGTCCGACGGCGGCTCCAGCGTCTCGATCTCCGCCAGCAGCGCATCGGCGTCCTCGAGGTCATCGGCATCGAGGTGCCGATAGACGAGCGCGAGCGGCTCGGTGATGTCGGCGGCATCGAATTGCATCAGCGCAGGAAAGAACTCCTGCGCCGTCGCGAAGCCCGCCACCCACGGGTAGACCGCATCGACTTCGGGTGGCGCCTCGTCGCCCTCGTCGCTTCGCTCGCTGGCGTCGTGCGCTTCATCGCCACTCAGCTCGAACACCCAGGGGTCGAACCACTGCCGGCGGCCGATGGCGTCGTCCAGTTCCGCATGGCGGCGTCGCGCCAGCGCATGCAGCCGGCCGGCATCGAAGCGCGGCGGCAGTGCGCGGCCATCGGCGTCGGTGAGGTGCGGCAGCCAGCGGCTCTCGGGAATGCGCTGCGGTTGCAGCAGCACGCCGCACAAAAAGCCGTCGAGCATGCTCACGTCCAGCGGTTCCAGCGGGGCGGGCACGCTGTCAAGCAGCGATTGGAGTTCTTCCAGTTCGGCTTCAGACAGCGGCTGGACGGAGGTGGTGGGTCTCGCCGGCGGTCGCGATGCAGGAGGCGACGCGGTCGGCGATGCAGGGCGGGGACGATGGGGGCCGGGCATGGGCGTCATTGTGGCGCGTCCAGCCAATGCCACCAGCCTGGTGCGCGCGGCAGATACCTCCTGCCACAAAAGAAGCGCGTTTCTCCCTCGTATTGGGGATATCCGTCCGCGGGGGCCAAGCCTACAGTCCGCCCATCGCTGTCACACGGGGTTCACAAGCAGCCCACGCGTCAAGGTCCCTGAAACCCGAAGCACGAAGAAGATCCACAAATTCACAGGGTGAGAGACCGAGCAACCGTCCCAACGACGTCCTTTCTTTTGAAGGACCTTACTGCCCACCCCCTGCAAAGCGGGTGGGCATTTTTTTTGGGTGGTTGCGGCTGCGGTGTCTAGGAAAGAATCATCTGCGTGCACCGAAACAGCGCCATCTTCTTGCCTTGGGCGTTGAATACGGTTGCCGACCAGACCTGCGTCGTGCGGCCCAGGTGCTCGCCCACCGCTTCGCAACGCAAGAGCCCTTCGCGCGCGGTTCCGAGGAAGTTGCTCTTCAGCTCGACGGTGGTGAAGTTCTTCGCGCCTTCCGGCAGGTGGGCAATGGTGGCGTAGCCGGCGCTGGTGTCGGCCAGCAGGATGACGCTTGCCGCATGCAGGAAGCCGTTGGGCGCATGCATCCACGGCTGCAGCTCCATCTCGCTTTCGAGACGGCCTTCGCCAATGTGCTTGATGCGCACGCCATAGCGGTCCGGCAGCGTGCCGATCTGCTTCTGATGGAACACGTCGGGCGTGACGTCGGGTCTGAGCATGGGAGTTCCTCCTGCAGGTCGCGAATCGGGCGAGCATAGCGATGCGAGGGAGAACCTGCTTGCGGCTCGCGCGCCGCGGCGGCCACAATCTTCGATCTGTTCAACGAGACCTGTTGCGTGAAACGACTGCTGTTGTCGGTGGCGGGCAGCATGATGTGCGTGGCCCTGCCCTGGGCCGCGCACGCCGCCCCGAACGACATCCGCGCATGCGGAGGCGCCAACGAGTGGCCGCCATCGTCCTATTACGTGCGGCGCGACGGCCAGCCCACCCACGAGATCGCCGGCTATTCGCCGGAGGTGCTGGCCGCCGCCCTGGGCGGCAGCCGCTTTCGCCCGCGCGTGGCCCTGCTGCCCTTCGCGCGTTGCCTGGCCGACGCACGCACCGGCACCGAGGTGCAGGTGGTGATGGCGGCTTTCCAGACGCCGCAGCGCGCGGAAAGCTTTCTCTTCAGCCAGCCCTACCTGCTGCTCACGCCCCGGGTGTTCTACCTGAGCGAGCATTACCCGAAGGGCTTGAGCCTGCGCACGCTCAATGACCTGCTGAACCTGCGGCTGTGTGGGCTGAACGGCATCGCCTACGGCTACCTGGGCCCTGCGAGCGACAAGGTGTTCACCGGCGCGGCCGATTACTCGGCGCTCGTGCGGATGCTGCATGCCGGGCGCTGCGATGCCTTCGTCGAGAGCCAGGAGGTGATCACCGGCTTTCGGATGCTGGGCGTGCCCGATCTGTCAGACCCCATGCTTGAGAGCGCCACGCTGCCTGACGTGCCGCCCCTGCGGGTGCATTTCGCGGTGTCGCGGCAGTACCCGCAAGCGGCCGAACTGGTCGCGGCCATCGACCGCGGCCTCGAGCGCTTGCAGCACGAACAGCGGCTGGACGGCATGCTTCGCCGCCACCAGAAGACGAAGTGAAGCCTCAAGCGGGAAAGCCACCGGCAAGCTCTGAGCGGAAGTGATCGACCAGCGCCTGGACGGCCCGAGGCGTGCTGCGGCTCCAGGGGCGGATGACGTGGATGGCATCGCCGAAGAAGCCCACCGGCCGCCACGACGGCAGCACCTCGCGCAAGCGCCCGGCCTTGAGCGCGGCTGACACGCTGAAGTCGGGTATCTGCGCAATGCCCAGGCCCGCGAGCACCGCATCTCGCAGGAGCTCGGAGTTGTTGGCCCTCAGCGGCCCTTGCACGCTCACGCTGACGCGCTCTCGCTCGCGGCTGCCGCGTGGACGCTCGGCCTGCTCGAAGAGCCACTGCGCCGGGCCGGTTCGCAGGTACGCGAGGCAATCGTGTTCGGCGAGCTGCGACGGATGCTCCGGCGTGCCCTTGCGCCGCAAGTAGCCGGCCGTGGCGACGAGCAGCGTGCGCGAATCGCAGAGCTTCCACGCAACGTGGTTGTCCGGCGGCGCGCTGGTGTGCCTCACGGCGAGGTCGAAGCCCTCGTGCGCGAGGTTGACGACGCGATCGGACAGCTCCAGTTCCACCCGCACTTCGGGATGCGTACGGAAGAAGCCTTCGAGCGTCGGCCCGACATGCTGCCGGCCGAGCGCGACCGGCGCGGTGACGCGCACCAGGCCTCGTGGCGAACCGGCCAGGTCGCGCACGCCGGACAAGCTGCGGGCAATGTGTGCAAAGGATTCGGCCGTGTCCTCGACCAGCCGCTGTCCCGCGTCGGTGAGGCGAACGGAACGCGTGGTGCGCTGCACGAGCGTCAGGCCGACGGAGCGTTCGAGCTCTGCCGCGCGCTGGCTCACGGCCGCCTTCGACAAGGCCAGGCGTTGCGCCGCCTGCGTGAAGCTGCCGGTCTGCGCGATCACCGTCAGCAGGTGCACGTGGGCCCACAAGGCAGCGTCCATTGGTTGCGTCATCGTGACTTTGATTGTTCGTCCAAGTGAACAATCAAATCAGTGTAGCCGCATTGGCAAGCGCCTCACCGAGGCCTAGACTTGGTCGATTCCTACGAGGAGACAAGCACCATGGGCGCACCGGAAATCTTCACCGCCACCGGCGAGGTCGGCCACCACATTGGCGGGCGTGCCGTTGCCAGCCGCAGCGGACGCCGCCAGCCGGTCTACAACCCGGCCACCGGCCAGGTGGCACGCCAGGTGGCGCTGGGGTCGGTCGACGAAGTGGCCGCCGCGGTCGCAGCCGCCCAGGCCGCCTTCCCCGCCTGGGCCGACACGCCTCCGATCCGGCGCGCCCGGGTGCTCAACAATTTCCTCGCGCTGCTCAACCAGCACAAGGACACGCTCGCCGCGATGATCACCGCCGAACACGGCAAGGTGTTCACCGATGCGCAGGGCGAGGTCTCTCGCGGCATCGACATCGTCGAATTCGCCTGCGGCGTCCCGCAGCTGCTCAAGGGCGATTTCACCGACCAGGTCTCCACCGGCATCGACAACTGGACCCTGCGCCAGCCGCTGGGCGTGGTGGCGGGCATCACGCCCTTCAACTTCCCGTGCATGGTGCCGATGTGGATGTTCCCGGTGGCGCTCGCCTGCGGCAACAGCTTCGTGCTGAAGCCCAGCGAGCGTGATCCGTCGCCCTCGCTCTTCATGGCCGAGCTGCTGCAGCAGGCGGGATTGCCTGACGGCGTCTTCAACGTCGTGCAGGGCGACAAGGTGGTCGTGGACGCGTTGCTCACGCACCCGGATGTCAAGGCGCTGAGCTTCGTCGGCTCCACGCCGATCGCACAGTACATCTACGAGACCGGCGCGCACCACGGCAAGCGCGTGCAGGCGCTGGGCGGCGCGAAGAACCACATGGTAGTGATGCCCGACGCCGACCTCGACCAGGCGGTGGACGCGCTCGTGGGCGCCGCCTACGGCTCCGCCGGCGAGCGCTGCATGGCCATCAGCGTGGCGGTGCTGGTGGGCGATGTGGCCGACAAGATCGTGCCGAAGCTCGCCGAGCGCGCGAAGTCATTGAAGGTCAAGAACGGCATGGAACTCGACGCCGAGATGGGCCCCATCGTCACGCGCCAGGCGCTGGAGCGCATCGAGGGCTACATCGATCTGGGCGTGAAGGAAGGCGCCCGGCTGGTGGTCGATGGCCGCGGACTGAAGGTGCCCGGGCATGGCGACGGCTTCTTCACCGGCGGCACGCTGTTCGACCACGTGACGCCCGACATGCGCATCTACAAGGAAGAAATCTTCGGCCCGGTGCTGGCTTGCGTGCGCGCCAAGGATTTCGCCGAGGCGGTGCAGCTCGTGAACGACCATGAATACGGCAACGGCGTCGCCTGCTACACGCGCGACGGCCACGTGGCACGCGAGTTCGCGCGCCGCATCCAGGTCGGCATGGTGGGCATCAACGTGCCCATCCCGGTGCCCATGGCCTGGCACGGCTTCGGCGGGTGGAAACGCAGCCTCTTCGGTGACATGCATGCCTATGGCGAAGAGGGCGTACGTTTCTACACAAAGCAGAAGTCCATCATGCAGCGCTGGCCCGAAAGCACGGCCAAGGGCGCCGAGTTCGTGATGCCTACCGCGAAGTAACCGGGTAAGGGCCGCACCTCTTTTGCCGGCGGTGCGTCCGGCCTCATGATGGCGACCATGGAGTCTTTGCAGCCCAGGGTCACCGAGTCGATCACCGACTTGCTGCGCCGTGCGCGCGAGGCCCGTGACACATCAGCCCTGAGCGAAGGTCGCGACCTGGCGCAGCAGGCCTGGGCGATGAGCGCACATGGCGGCACCGATGCCGAGCGCGCCGAAGCCGGCCACCTGCTGTGCCTCTTCCACTACCGGCTCGGCTCGCTGGACACGCTGATCGAGACCGGCCAGGCGGTGGTGCCGGTGCTCGCCGCGCCCGAGCGCCGCTCCAACAAGGCCGACTTGCTGCGCTGGATGGCGCTGGCCGGCTGCGAGACCGGCCGCTTCGAGACCGCCCTGCACTGCGCCAACGAAGCCTGCGCCCTCGCCCAGGAACTCGGCGACCAGCGCCAGCTGGCCTTGTCGCTGACGGCCTTGGGTGCCTGCTTCGAGCGCATGGGCGACCCCTGGCAGGCCGAACGCCTGATGGATGACGCCCTGCTGCTGGCCCACGAAGTGGGCGACCCGTTCGCGCAGCTGGTGACGCTCAACAACCTGTGCGCCGTATGCATCGGCGCCTACTACGTGCTGCGCGGTGGCGACGTGCCCGCCGACGCCACCGCCGCGCTGCGTCGCGCGCTGGCCCATGCCCGCGCGGCCCATTCGCTGCTGTCGAATTTCGACGACCCGTTCTTCTCCGTTTTTGTCGAAGGCAATCTCGGCGAAGTGCTGCTGCACCTGGGCAAGACCGATGACGCCCGCCACTACCTCGACGCCGCCTTGCAGCGCGGCCTCGAGCACGGCTTCGGCGCGCAGGTGTGGCGCATCCGATGCTCCATCTGCGAGCTGATGCTGGCCCAGGGCCAGGCGCGCGAGGCGCATGCCGCGCTTACCGCCCTGCTCACCGACATGCAAGGCGGCGACCCGCGCTCCACGCTCATCCGCGTGCACTACGCGCTGTACCGCACCTGCAAATACCTCGGCTGGGACGCCGACGCGCTCGATCATTTCGAGCAGCACGACAAGCTCGAACGCCGGCGCGCCACCAACCAGCTGAAGGCACAGTCGCAGCTCTTCGTGACGCGGGTCGAGGCCGAACAGTCGCGACTGCAAGCCGAACGCGCCCGGCTCGAAGCCCAACTCGAACGCACGCGCGCCGCCGTGTTCCAGGCCGATGCGCAGCGCGACGAGCTCACTGGCCTGGGCAACCGCCGCCACCTGGACCATCGCCTGCCGATGCTGCTGGAGCTCGCAAAGTCGCAGTCCTTGCCCCTGACGGTGGCGCTCGTGGACCTGGACCACTTCAAGCAGATCAACGACCGCTTCGGCCACGCGATCGGCGACAAGGTGCTGGTCGAGATGGCTCGCATGCTGCACGAGAACACACGCGCCAGCGATGTGCTGGCGCGCATCGGCGGCGAGGAGTTCCTCGTCGTGTTCCCGGACATGTCGCCGATGCAGGCGCTCGAGGTCTGCGAACGCCTGCGCTCACGCGTGGAAGAGCACGACTGGCGGCACCTGGCTGAAGGCCTGGCCGTCACGCTGAGCGTCGGCATCTCTCATGCACCGCCTTACGAGTTGTCCACGCTCTTTGACGAAGCCGACAAAGCGATGTACAGCGCCAAGCATGGCGGAAGGAATCGGGTGGCGGTGGCCTGACGGGGTTCACCCTCTCCCTCTGGGAGAAGGCCGGGGGGAGTGCTACAGCGGTGAAAGGCGGCACAACCAATTCGCCGAGCAAGCCTTCAGCCTTCCACCGAAACCGATGGCGCGCCCCCCCAAGCCAACGAATCAGTACTCCCAGAACATCCGCTGAATCTCCGCCGCACTGTTCGTCCGCGTCAGAGCCAGCGCAGCAAGGATCTTCGCCTTCTGCGGATTCAGGTCATGCGCCACCACCCAGTCGTACTGGTCGTCGGGCTGCTCGGAGTTGCGCAGCACGAAGCCATCGGCGATGCGCGATGAACGGATGATGTGCACACCGCCCGCACGGATGCGCTTGAGCGTATCGACCGCATAGTTGGCGACCGAACCGTTGCCCGTGCCCGCGTGAATGATGGCCTTCGCGCCCGACTTCACCGCCGCGTCGTACAGCTCGGGCGCCATGTTGCCGGAGCCGTAAACAATCTGCACCTCAGGCAGTGTCGTGAGCGTGTCGATGTCGAACTCGGACTGCATCGTGTGGCGCTTGACCGGCGCGCGGAACCAGTAGGCCTTGTTCTCGACCACCATGCCCAGGGGCCCCCAGGCGCTGCCGAACGCATTGGTCTTGATGTTGGTGCGCTTGGCCGCGTCGCGGCCCGTGAGGATGTCGTCGTTCATCGCGACCAGCACGCCCTTGCCGCGTGCGCTGGGCGTGCCGGCGAGCACGACCGCGTCGTAGAGGTTGAGCATGCCGTCGGCCGACATCGCGGTGCCCGGGCGCATCGAGCCCACCACCACGATCGGCTTGTCGGTGTGCACGACGAGGTTGAGGAAGAACGAGGTCTCCTCCAGCGTGTCGGTGCCGTGGGTCACGACCACGCCATCCACCGAAGGGTCCTTCACCAAGGCAGAGATGCGCTTGCCCAGCTGCAGCAGCTTCTCGTTGGTGAAGCTCTCGGATGCGATCTGGAAAGCCTGCTCGCCGCGCACGTTGGCCACGGCCGCAAGCTCGGGGATGCCCGCGATGAGCTTGTCCACCGGCACCTTGGCCGCCTGGTAGGTGGCGCTGTTGGCGGTGGTGGCGCCGGCCCCGGCGATCGTGCCTCCCGTGGCGACGATGACGATGTTGGGCTTGACGGAGTTTGCTGCCGGGGCGGTTGCGGATGCCGGCGCGGTGGCCACCTGCGCGCACGCGGTGTTCAGCGCGACAAGTGCAATGAGCACCGAACGCAGCATGCGTGGGATGAATCTGTTCATGAGTTTGTCTCCTGCGATGGATCGATTTTTCCAGGTGAATGCTAGGCAGTGCCCGGCAGCATGGGGGCTGAGTGTTCGCGTCAGGGCCATGATCTGAAGTCATGGCCTGCCCCGGACATGGCTACACTTGCGCCACCATGCGATTGCGCCACATCGAGGTGTTCCAGGCGGTGATGGAGACGGGCAGCATGAGCGCGGCGGCACGGCTCATTCACCTGACCCAATCGGCCGTCAGCCGCTCGGTTGCCAATGCCGAGCTGCAGCTGGGCTATCCGCTTTTCCACCGCGTGGGCGCGCGCCTCGTGCCCACCACCGAAGCGCTGACCCTCTTCGAGGAAAGCTCGGCCATCTTCGAGCGGCTGGAGTCGCTCAAGCGCACCGCGCACCACCTGAAGAGTGGCGAGCAGGGGCTCTTGCGCATCGCGGCCATCCCGGCGGTGTGCCACAAACTGCTGCCCGATGCGCTCGCGCGCTTCCACCACACGCACCCGAACGTCACGGTCGAGGTGCACACGGTGCACAAGCGGCAGATCGCCTCCGAGCTGCTGACGCGCGCGGTCGACGTGGGCTTCGATTACTACACCATCACCCACCCCGGCATCCAGGCGCGGTCGCTCGGCACGGGCCCGCTGTACGCCATGCTGCCCGGCCGCCACGCGCGGGCCATCAACGAAGGGCTGTCGCCCAAGACGCTGGTCAAGCTGCTGTCCGGCCTGCCGGTGGTCGGATTGACCGACGACGACCCGCTGTACATGGCATTCCTGCGCTATTGCGAGCACCAGGGCTTCAGGCCCACGGGGCGGTTGCTGGTTCAGACCTCCCAGTTGGCTGAAGAGCTGGTGGCGCGCGAGCTCGGCTGGACGGTGGTGGACTTTCGCACCGCCTCCATGCGCCGCAAGGACGTGGTCGTCACGCCGCTGCAGCCGTACGTGGAATGCGCGATGAATGCCTTCTTCGCCCGGAACCACTCGCCCACCCTGCTTGCCCGCCGCATGGCCGACACGGTGAAGGCGGTGCTGCGCGAAGGCAGCGCCGCGACCTGAACGCCGGGCCCCGGATGCCCCCGACGGGCATACCGATTGCCGCTTCCTTCCTCGCGGTTGAACGCGCAAACGGATGCGCGCGCCTCGAAGGAGATGCCCCTTGGAATTTGCCTACCCCCGCCCGCAACTCCAGCGTGCGAACTGGACCTCGCTCAACGGCCCCTGGCGCTTTCGGTACGACGACGAGCGCGCCTTCTCGCATCCCGGCCAGCTCGACCGTTGGCCGCAGGAAATCACCGTGCCCTTCGCGCCGGAGTCGCGCGCGAGCGGCATCGCCGACCAGGGCTTTCATGCCTGCTGCTGGTACCAGCGAGACTTTGCATGCGCACCGGGCGACGACCGGGTCATCCTGCGCTTCGGCGCGGTCGACTATGTGGCCCGTGTCTGGGTCAACGGCCGGCTGGCCGTGACGCACGAGGGCGGCCACACGCCCTTCTGGGCCGACATCACTTCGCTGCTCGACCCCTCGGGCACGCAGGTGGTGACGGTGCAGGTGGACGACGACCCGCAGGATCTCGCCAAGCCGCGCGGCAAGCAGGACTGGCAGCGCGAGCCGCATTCCATCTGGTATCCGCGCACCACCGGCATCTGGCAGACGGTGTGGCTAGAGCGCGTGGCGCGCACCTACATCGAGAAGATCCGCTGGACACCGCAGGTCGAGGGCTTCGGCATCGGCTTCGAGGCGCGCATCATCGGCGATGCTGCGGACGACCTGTGGATCGACATCTCGCTGCGCCACGGGCAACGGCTGCTCGCGCACGACCGCTACCAGGTGGTGGACCGCGAGGTCGACCGCTTCATCATCCTGTCCGACCCCGGCATCGACGACTACCGAAACGAGCTCCTCTGGAGCCCCGAGCGGCCCACGCTGCTGGACGCGACCATCCGCCTGATACGCGGCGAGCAGGTGATCGACGAGTTCCAGTCGTACACCGCCCTGCGCTCGGTCAACGTGCTGCGCGACCGTTTCATGCTCAACGGCCGGCCCTACACGCTGCGCCTCGTGCTCGACCAGGGCTACTGGCCCGAGACGCTGATGACCGCGCCCGGCGACGAAGCCCTGAAGCGCGACGTGGAGCTCGTCAAGGCCATGGGCTTCAACGGCGTGCGCAAGCACCAGAAGATCGAGGACCCGCGCTACCTTTACTGGGCCGACCGGCTGGGCATCGTGGTGTGGGAAGAGATGCCCTCGGCCTATCGATTCACGCGCAGCGCCATCAAGCGCACGGTGCGCGAATGGACGGAAGCCATCGAGCGCGACTACAGCCACCCCTGCGTGATCGTGTGGGTGCCCTTCAATGAGAGCTGGGGCGTGCCCGAGCTCACCGCGGTGGGCAAGCAGCGGCATGCCGTGGAGGCGCTGTACCACCTGACCAAGACGCTGGACTCGACGCGCCCGGTCATCGGCAACGACGGCTGGGAAAGCAGCGCCACCGACATCATCGGCATCCACGACTATGACGCGAACATCGAGCACATGCGCCAGCGCTACGGCGCGGAGATCAAGGCGGAGCAGCTCTTCGACCGGCGGCGGCCGGGCGGGCGCATCCTCACGCTCGATGGCTACCCGCACCGCGGCCAGCCCATCATGCTCACCGAGTTCGGCGGCATCGCCTACGTGAAGAAGCCCGAGCCCGGCGTCAAGCAGACATGGGGCTACACCGTCGCAAAGGACGACGAGAGCTTCCAGAAGATGTACTGCGAGCTGATGGACTGCATCATCCACACGGCGCTCTTCTCGGGCTTTTGCTACACGCAGTTCGCCGACACCTTCCAGGAAGCCAACGGCCTGCTCTGCGCCGACCGCACGCCGAAGATCCCGATCGAGGTGATCGCGAAAGCCACCCGGGCCTCGCGCACGCACATCCCCGGAGGCGTGTAGCCATGGTCACCGTCGAACTCACCAAGCCCGACGGACGCCGACTCACGCTCTATGCGCGCGAGCCCTTCACGCCCGAGGGCGGCGCACCCAGCCCCTTCGCGCAGCCGCTTGCCGCAAGCGCGCACCTTCGCTGGCATCCGCTGCGCGGCGAGTGGATCACGTACGCGGCCTACCGGCAGGGCCGCACGTTTCTTCCGCCGCCCGAGTACAACCCGCTCGCGCCCACCACCGATCCGACGCATCCGACCGAAGTGCCGCCGGGCAGCTGGGACGTCGCGGTGTTCGACAACCGCTTCCCGTCGCTGGGCGGCCCTTCGATCGAGCCGCCGGCGCTCATCGTGCCGACGGCGCCGGCCACCGGCCACTGCGAGGTGGTGGTGTTCACCAAGGACGCGACGTCCTCGCTGGGCGCGCTGCCGCTGTCGCACATCGAGCTGCTGCTGCGGGTCTGGGGCGACCGCACCAGCCGGCTCGCGCAGCGCGGCGACATCGCCTATGTGCTGCCCTTCGAGAACCGCGGCGCCGAGGTGGGCGTGACGCTGCACCATCCGCACGGCCAGATCTACGCCTACCCGGTGGTGCCGCCGGTGCCCGCGCGCATGCAGCAGCAGGCGCTCGCGCATTTCGAATCCACCGGCACCGGCCTGCTGTACGAACTCATCGGCGAGGAGCTGCGTGCTCGCGAACGCATGCTCTACGAAGGCCCGCATGCGGTCGCCTTCGTGCCGGTGTGCGCGCGCTACCCCTACGAGGTGTGGGTCGCGCCCATCGAGCCGGTGGAGCACTTCGCGCAGCTGAGCGGCGCGCAGCGCGCGGACCTGGCGCGTGCCTTGAAGACGGTGCTGCTGAAGTTCGACGGACTGTGGCAACGGCCCTTCCCCTACCTGATGGCCTGGTACCAGGCGCCCACCGACGGCAAGCCGCACCCTGAGTCGCACCTGCATGCGGAGTTCTATCCGCCATACCGCACGCGGGATCGGCTCAAGTATCTCGCCGGCACCGAGCTGGCCGCCGGCTTCTTCGCCATGGACGCGCTGCCCGAGGAGAAGGCGCGCGAACTGCAGGCTGTGGAGGTGAGCCTCTCATGAACACGCAGTCCGAAACCCACAGGCACGACGCATTCCATGCCGTCTTCGGCCACGACGCGGATGTCGTGGCGAGTGCGCCCGGACGCGTGAACCTGCTCGGCGAACACACCGACTACAACGACGGGCACGTGCTGCCCATCGCCATTGCGCAGCGCACCACGGTGGCGATGCGCCGCGCGGACGATGGCGGCATCACGCTGCATGCGCACGGCGTGGGCCGAGCACGATTCAGCCTTCAGCAGCCGCCTGCCGATCACTTCGCCAGCTACGTGTACGGCTGCCTGATCGAGGCAAGCACAACGGGCGTCGTGGTGCCGCGATCGCTCGAGGTGCATGTGCAATCGGACGTCCCCATGGGCGTGGGCCTGTCGTCCAGCGCGGCGCTGGAGGTGGCCACGTTGCGAGCACTGCGCGAGCTGACCGGCGCGTCGATGGACGACGTGCGCATCGCGCAGCTCGCGCAGTCGGCGGAGATCGAGCATGCCGGCGTGCGCTGCGGAATCATGGACCAGATGGCGTCCAGCCTGTGCGACACGCAGCGCGCACTGTGGCTGGACACGCGCACGCTGGAGCGGCGCCTCGTGCCGCTGCCGCACGGGGCCGCAGTGCTGGTGCTCGATTCAGGCATCTCGCGACAGCTCGCGACGAGCGGGTACAACGAGCGTCGCGCCGAGTGCGAAGAGGCTGCGAGGCTTCTGGGCGTGCACTCGCTGCGTGACGTGGACGACCCGTCCGTGGCAGATGCACTACCCGACAAGCTGCGCCGCCGGGTCAAGCATGTGGTGACGGAGAACGCGCGCGTGCTGCTGGCGGTGAACACCACTGACCCGCGCGACTTCGGCCTCTTGATGAACGCCTCGCACGACAGCCTGCGCGACGACTACGAGGTGTCGGTGCCGCCGCTGGACCAGCTGGTCGATCTGCTGCGGCTCAGCCCCTACGTGTTCGGCGCCCGGCTCACCGGCGCCGGCTTCGGCGGCGCCTGCGTGGCGTTGTGCGAAGAAAGCGCCGTGCTGCACGTGGCGCGTGACGTGCTGGCGGCCTATGCGTGGTTGGGGCAGTCGGGGCGCGTGCTGGTGCCGCCGCAGGGAGAAACCAATCCCCGTTCGGGCTGAGCTTGTCGAAGCCCCCGCTGGGCCGTCGGCTCTGGCATCGACCAGCTGAGCCCGACCGTAGTGGATGGCCTTCTCACGCCACCAGCCTCATCGCATCCGGCTCGTCCGCGCTGCCTTCATCCGCCGGCAGCACGTCCTCTTCCATCTCCACCAGATAGCGCGACAAGGCATCTTCCAGCGTGGGCATGATGCGGCCGCGCTCGCTGTCGAGCACCACCCGCGATGGACGCGTCGCCCACTGGCCGAGCGTGGCCGCTGGCACTGCATCGATGAGCGAGCAGTCCAGCACTGCGGCCGTGGCCGCCATTTGCGCAAGCTCGGCCCAGCTCGCGCTGCCTTGATTGGCCAGGTGCCAGATGCCGCACTCGCCGTCGATGAGCAGGTCCAGCGAGCACATCACCAGGTCGCGCACGTAGGTGGGCGAGACGACCTGGTCGCAGGCCGCCTGCCAGCGCTCGCCGCGGCGCAGTGCTTCCAGGCCCATCGTGAGGAAGTTGTGGCGATCCCACGGCCCGAAGAATGCAGCCGTGCGCACCATCAGCGCATCGGGGGCCGCATGCAGCACGCGCCGCTCGGCCTCGGCCTTGGCTTCACCGTAGGCATTGAGCGGCCGGGGCGCATCGCTCTCGACATACGCACCCTCCTTCGCACCGTCGAACACCAGGTCGCTCGAGAAGGCCAGCAATTTCACGCCGTGGCGTGCGCAGGCCGCCGCCAGCGTGGCCGGCCCGAGCATGTTTTCGCGCCATTGCCGCGGCTGCTGCTCGGCCTCGTCCACGCGCACGAAGCCGGCGGCATTGACGAGCGCCCACGGCCGCCAGCGCAACAGCGCGGCGTCCACCGAAGCCGCATCGGCGATGTCCATGTCGGTTCGGCTGAGCAGCCGGTACGGCAGGCCGCGCATGTGGCACAGGTGCGCGAAGGCGCGGCCCAGCGTGCCGGTGGCGCCGGCAATGAGCAGCGGCCTGCCGTTCATCGCGATGGCCTGCGGCTCACCGTGCGTCGGGTAGAGAAAGCGCAAGGATCGCTGCCACCAGCCGCTGCCCTGCGCGACCGGGTGCGTCGGCGCATGCTCTCGCGCGAGTTCGCGCACCGTGGCGGCAAGCGCCGTGGGGCGCGGCGGATCGCTGCGCACGTCCCACATGCCCGATTCATAGCGGCCGGTGTAGTGCGTCACCAGGCTGTCCCAATCCTGCGTGCCGAAGGCAGCCCAGGCAGTCATCGCGCGGATGTCCCGGCCTTCGTGCCGCAACTCGCGCAAGGCTTGCCATGTCTGCGTCAGCCAGCGAATCTGCTCCTCGCGCGTGCAGCCGAGGTGGCATTCGGTGAGCGCCACCGGCCGGCCATAGCGCCCGCAGGCTTCGCGCAGCCTCGCCTTGATGCCGCCTGCGAGCATGCCGTGCACGCGCACGGTCTCGGTGTCGACATAGCGATGGCGGCGGTTGCCGCCATGCAGGCGGCGCGGGTAGTTGGCGAGCCTGTCGTCCAGAAAGCGCTCGCTGGTGACGTAGTGGTTGATGCCGACGATGTCCGGCACGCACGGCGCCTGCACGAACGCCATCAGCTCTTCTTCGCTCGCGCCGTGGCGGCGCAGATAGCGCCACATGCGATGTTGCCGATCGACGCGGCCGCACAGCAGGTCGAAGCCGAGCCAGCGCCGTTCGTTCTCGAAGTTGGCCTGGTACTGCAGCCGCGGCATCGACTGCGTGAAGCCGAGGTCGTCAGTCTGCACGAGCTTGGCCGATGGGTTGATCTCACGCACGGCACGCATCGCGAGCACCGTCGCACGCACCTGGATCAGCAGCGCACGCACGAAGCTGCCGTCCTCGCGGTGGTGCGGGTACCACACGCCGTACAGCGCGGAGAAGCGCGCCGTGGTCAGCGGCTCGTTGATCGGCGTCCAGGTGTCGATGTCGGGATAGCGCTGCGCGGCCGCGCGGGCAAATCGCGCCACGCCCTCGGCGAAGTCATCGGCCAGAAGGTTCGTGTGCGGCGGCCCGCTGCCGTGGTGCACCAGCCCCGCGATGAATGGCAGCTTCAGCTCGCGCAGCCGCGCGATGCGCTCGTCGGCCCAGCACCAGTCGAAGCCGTCGCCTGCATGGCATCGCTCCCACAGCAGCGGGAACCGGATGCGCGCGACGTTAAGGCTTGCGAGCCGGTCGAGGTCATCCAACCGGTGTGCGAAGCCTGTCTCCACCAGTTGGTCGCGGTAGTTGTCGCCGACCCGGTTGTGTGTGCACTCCGGGCCCGCCCAAAGTTCCAGAGGCGTCATTCCTGGGTCACGGTGACCCGCGCATCGGCCGTGCCTGCCGCACCGGTGGCGATCAGGGGCACGTCGACCGCCTGCTCATGGCGCTTGCGCAGCCGCTTGAAGGCCGCGAGCGATTGGCCCACGACCTGGTCCATGTTGTAGTACTTGTAGGTGGCCAGCCGACCCACGAAGGTCACGTTGTCCAGGGCTTCGGCATCTTCTTCATAGCGCTTGTAGATCGCGGTGTTCTCGGCGCGCGGCACGGGGTAGTACGGGTCGCCCTCGGCACAGGGAAATTCATAGACCACCGAGGTCGTCGGATGCTGTTGCCCCGTGATGTGCTTGAACTCGCTGATGCGGGTGTAGCCGTAGTCGTTCGGGTAGTTGACCGTGCCCACCGCCTGGAACTGCTCGCGCGGGATGTTCTGGTGCTCGAAGCGCAGGCTGCGATACGGCAGCTTGCCGTGCTTGAAGTTGAAGAAGGCGTCGATGGGCCCGGTGTAGACCATGTGCTTCCAGGGAACGATTTCCACGATCTCGCGGTAGTCGGTGTTGAGCATCACCTTGATGTTGGGGTGGTCCAGCATCTTCTCGAACATGCGGGTGTAGCCGTGCAGCGGCATCGCCTGGAAGACGTCGGAGAAATAGCGGTCGTCGCGGTTGGTGCGCGTGGGCACGCGCGCGGTGACGCTTGCGTCCAGCTCGGACGGGTCCAGCCCCCACTGCTTGCGCGTGTAGCCGCGGAAGAACTTGTTGTACAGGTCGCGCCCGACCTTGTTCACCACCACGTCCTCGGAGGTGGCGATGCGGTCCTTCTTTTCGGCGACCGATTCGAGCCACTCTTCCATCTCGAAGGAAGTGAGGTTCAGGCCGTAGAGGCGGTTCACCGTGTCCAGGTTGATGGGCAGCGGTACGTTCTGCCCGTCAACGTTGGCCAGCACCCGGTGCTGGTAAGGCCGCCACGCGGTGAACCGCGAGAGATGGTCGAAGATCTCCGCGGAATTGGTGTGAAAGATGTGCGGACCATAGGGGTGGATCAGCACCCCGTGGTCGTCGTAGCGGTCATATGCATTGCCGCCGATGTGCGGTCGCTTGTCCACGATCAGCACGCGCTGGCCCAGCTCGCGCGCCAAGCGTTCGGCGAGCACGCTTCCGGCAAAGCCGGCACCGACGATCAGATAGTCAAAACCCTGTTGGCCCGGAAGGGCCGCCCAAGCGGCGTCCTTCGGGCCGGTACTGCCCTTGTCCATGCATGCTCCTGGTGAGGCGCGCGGCCCTGACACGGGCCGCGAGATGCATACAAACGGCAAGCGGTATTCCCGCCACCGCCGCCCGCTGCGAGCGCACGCGGCCAAAGGAGGAATTACATGAGGCGGTATTTGGCCGTGTAAACGAAACGTGCCATCACAGCTTGTGCGTCAGCGCTTCAGTTCCTTCATTTCGCGTTGCAGCTCACGTTGCAGTTCCTCTTCCGTCGGCAAGTGAAGTTGGTAGCGACTGGCGAAGATGTTGCGTTTCAGTTGTTCGCCCAGGGTGTACTTCACCACCGCGTCGTTCTTGTCGGGGCACAGGACAAGGCCCAACGTGGGGTTGTCCCCCGCAGTGCGACGTTCGCGATCGAAGTAGTTCACGTAGAACTGGATTTGCCCGAGGTCGCCATGCGTCAGTGTGCCGACCTTCAGGTCGATCAGCACATAACACTTCAAAACCACGTGATAGAAGACCAGGTCGATGTAGAAGTGATCACCATCGATGGTGATGCGCTCTTGGCGCGACACGAACGCAAAGCCCTTGCCCAGCTCGAGCAAGAAGGTCTGAAGGTTGTCGATGAGCGCCTGTTCCAAGTCCGATTCGACCAACCTGGGCGACTCGGGAAGGGCAAGGAATTCGAGCACCAGCGGATCCTTCAGCGCGTCCCAGCGGCTGCTGGACCTCCTGCCCCGATGAAGCCAGGCGCATAAGCCCCTTCTTGTCGCGGCTCTTGGCCAGTCGATCAAACAGCAGGCTGTTGATCTGCCGATCGAGCTCACGTGCCGACCATGCGTTGCGCAGTGCTTCGATCTCGTAGAAGTCGCGCGCTTCCGGGCGCTCGACACGCAACAAGATGCGGTAGTGCGTCCAGGCCAGATTGGGGTGCAGCCGACCGGGCTTCCATCCGTCGGTCGGCACCGAGGCCACGACCGAATTTCCACGAGGTGCATGGAAACTTTCAGTTCCGCCAGATTTTCCACGCAGCGTGTGGAAAATCCGATCTTCCGCCTCGGCCGCCGCAATCAGCGCGGGGTACGAGAGATAGAACTGCTTCATGTAGGCCAGGCTCTGCGGAGACCAGCCGCGCCCGTGCGTTCGGGTCAACTCCTGGGACAGGGAAGCAATGAGCTGCTGGCCATAGCCGGCGCGCCGTTGTCCCCGCTGCTCCTCCTCGACAATTTCTCGCCCTATCAGCCAGTTCGCCCGGACCTGCGACGAATTGATCGTGCGGGCGACGTGTGCACGCGCCGCATCCAGGATCTCGCGCACACGACCGGCGAGAGCCGCCGGCTTGGCAACGGTTGTGTTGCGAATCTTGCTCGCTACCTTTGTCGTCAACTCCCGCCCCTGGATTTACGCGCCATGCTGGGCGCGGGGCGATTATCAGTTCGCGAGCTACAACTTCTCCGTCTCGCCCGCCTTCGGCTGCCACTTCAGGAAGGCCTTCTCCACCCGGCCCACCAGGGTATCGAGCAACAGCGCGAAGGCGGTGAGCACAAGGATGCCGGCCATCACGGTGTTGATGTCGAAGCTGCCTTCGGCCTGCAGGATGAGGTAGCCCACACCCTGCGACGAACCGAGGTATTCGCCCACCACCGCGCCGACGAAGGCCAGGCCCACGGACGTATGCAGCGAGCTGAAGACCCAGCTCGTGGCGCTGGGCAGGTACACGTGGCGCAGCAGCTGGCGCTGGTTGGCACCGAGCATTCGTGCGTTGGCCAGCACCACGGGGCTCACCTCCTTCACGCCCTGGTAGACGTTGAAGAAGACGATGAAGAACACGAGCGTGACGCCCAGCGCCACCTTGCTCGCCACGCCCAGGCCGAACCACACCGCGAAGATCGGCGCGAGGATCACCCGCGGCATGGCGTTGAGCGCCTTGATGTAGGGGTCGAAGATGGCCGCGGCAAGCGGGCTCAGCGCGAGCCACAGGCCGCAAGCCAGGCCCAGCACCGTGCCGATGCCGAAGGCGAGCACCGTCTCGAGCAACGTGACCCACAGGTGGCGGTAGATGTCGGCGTTGGCGACGAACCAGTCCCAGATGCGGCCGAAGATCTTCAGGGGCTCGCCGAAGAAGAAGGCGGCTTGCCGGTCGTCGGCGAAGAGAAAAGGTGGCACGAGGCCGGGCGCGGTGAGCACGTGCCAGAGCACGAACACCAGTGCCAGCAGCGCCAGTTGCCAGGCCAGGAGGTTGCCGCGGCGCGGCTTGATGAGTCGCCACATGGTCTTGCTTCGATCAGGCCGCGAGCTGCTGCTGGTAGCCCTTGAGCACCTCTTCGCGCAGCACGTTCCAGATGGCCTGGTGCAGCTCGACGAAGCGGGGTGTTGCGCGCACTTCGGCGACATCGCGCGGGCGCTCGAGGTCGATGCGGAACTCGCCCATCGGATGCGACGCAGGCCCGGCCGACAACACCACGACGCGGTCGCTCATCGCGATGGCTTCGTCGAGGTCGTGGGTGATGAAGAGCACCGCCTTCTTCTTCGCATTCCACAGCTCCAGCACCTCGTTCTCCATCAGCTGCCGCGTCTGGATGTCCAGCGCCGAGAAGGGCTCGTCCATGAGGATGATGTCAGGGTCGAGCACCAGCGTCTGCGCGAGGCTCACGCGCTTGCGCATGCCGCCAGAGAGCTGGTGCGGGTAGCGGTCGCCGAAGCCGCCAAGCCCGACGCGCCTGAGCCAATCGTCCGCCTGCGCACGCGCGTCGCCAATGCCACGGAACACCAGCCCCGCCATCACGTTCTCGAGCGCCGTGCGCCAGGGCAGCAGGCTCTCGGCCTGGAACATGTAGCCCGCCCTCGCGTTGATGCCGGTGAGCGGCTGGCCGAAGACCTGCACTTGCCCGCTGCTGGGCATGAGCAGGCCCGCGGCCACGTTGAGCAGCGTGCTCTTGCCGCAGCCGGTGGGCCCGACGACCGACAGGAACTCGCCCGCGCCGACCGTCAGCGACACATCTCGCACCGCGGTATAGCGCTGAGCCGCATCCTCGCGCGAGACGAAGGTGCAGCTCACGCCGTCCAGCGTCAGCGCCGGCACCGCGGAGTCGGCCGTCATGCCTTCGGGTACTTCTGGTTGGCGTGCTTGACGAAGTCGTTGGTCCAGGCAGCAGCAAGGTCGAACTTCAAGCCCTTGAGCGAGTCATCGATGCTCTGCAGTGCGCGCAGTGCGGTGGCCGCGCCCGCCTCGGGGATGGAGCCATCGGGCGACAGCGCGCCCTTGCTCGCGAGGAAGGCGTCGATGTAGACCGCGCGGTCGCCCAGCAGGTAGCTCTCGGGCACGGCCTTGATGATGTCCGCGGGGCCGGCGGCCTGGATCCATTTGTCGGCACGCACGATGGCATTGGCGAGCGCCTGTGTCGTGGCCGGATGCTTGTCGATGAAGGCTTGCGGCGCGTACATGCAGCCGGCAGGCATCGGCCCGCCGAACACGCGGTCGGCCTCGGCCACGATGCGCGTGTCGGCGATGATCTTCAGGTCGCCGCTGCGCTGCAGCAGCGTGATCACCGGGTCGAGGTTGCTGATGGCGTCGATCTGCCCGGCGCGCATCGCCGCCACCGCACCGCTGGCCGCGCCCACGCCGATGATGGACACGTCGCTCGGCTTCAGGCCCGCCTTGGCGAGCACGAAGTTGGCCATGACGTTGGTGGACGAGCCCGGCGCCGTCACGCCGATCTTCTTGCCCTTCAGGTCAGCCACCGACTTGTAGTTCGGCATGGTCTTGGGGTTGATGCCCAGCACCACCTGCGGCGCGCGGCCCTGCAGCACGAAGGCTCGCAGCTTCATTCCCTTGGCCTGCATGTTCAGCGTGTGCTCGAAGGCGCCCGACACCACGTCGGCGCTGCCGCCCACCACCGCCTGCAAGGCGCGCGAGCCGCCGGCGAAATCGGCGATGGTCACGTCCAGGCCTTCGGCCTTGAAGTAGCCGAGACCCTCCGCAATGGACAGCGGCAGGTAATACAAGAGGTTCTTGCCGCCCACCGCGATGGTGAGCTTGGGCTTTTCAAGCGCCTGCGCACGAACCAGTGCCGGGGCGGCCAGCGCCGCTGTTGCACCGAGGACAAAACCGCGTCTTTGCATGGGACAACTCCAGACAACCATGATCGAAGGGGGCCGCTGACTTTACACGGCGCACCAAGACCGTCACGTCGACTCCGGGCACAGAGCGCACAGGGAAGACACGGGCCAGGAACCCAAAGGCCTTGCGGTGTCTCCATGCTGTGGACGTCCCTGCCGCTCGCGCGGTCCCGGCCCTGAACCCACCCCTACAATCCCCGCCGATGAAGACCCTTCACCTGCTGGCAGCGGCGTTTCTCGCCGCGCCGCTCCTCGCCGTGCCGTTCCCCGCTTCGGCGGTGACCGAAGCGGCCGCGCCGGCCGAAGCCGCCAGCGCGCCCGTGGTGTCGCTGTCGGCACGCAAGGTCTACGAGCAGGCCCGCTCGCAGCTGCTGCAGATCCGCACGGTGCTCAAGGGCCGCGCCAGCCAGACCTCGGTGGGCTCGGGCTTCATCGTCTCGAAGGAAGGCCACATCATCACCAACTTCCATGTGGTGAGCGAAGTGGCACTGGAGCCCGCCAACCACGACCTCGTCTACGTCACCGCCGATGGGCGTGAAGCGAAGCTCGACATCCTGATGATCGATGTGCTGCACGACCTGGCACTGGTGAAGCCGGCGACCGCGACGGCCGACGCGTCCAAGCCGCAAGGCAAGGACGCCGCCAAGCCGGCTGCTTCGGCCGCGAGCGCCGCAGCACCCAAGGACGCGCCGCTGTGGGACGCGCTGACGTTCCGCCCGGCCAAGCAGGCACTCGCGCAAGGCGAGCGCATGTACTCTCTGGGCAACCCGCTGGACGTGGGCTTCGCGGTGATCGAGGGCAACTACAACGGACTGGTCGAGCGCAGTTTCTACCCGCAGATCTTCTTCTCCGGCGCCCTGAGCGCGGGCATGAGCGGCGGACCCGCGCTGGACCAGGAGGGCCGCGTCATCGGCGTGAACGTGGCGCGCCGCGTGGACGGCGAGCAGGTGAGCTTTCTCGTGCCGGCCAACTTCGCGGCCGCCTTGCTCGAGCGTGGCCGCAACGCGCCGCCGATGAAGGGCGCGGCGCACGCCGAGATGACGCGCCAGCTGCTCGAGCACCAGCAGTCGCTCACCGACCGCTTCATCGAGCAGGGTTGGAAGAGCGCCACCCACCCCCGCTACAAGGTGCCGGTGCCGCCCGACCGCTTCATGCGCTGCTGGGGCGCGAGCCACCAGTCCCGCACGGGCGGGCTCGACTATGAAGACTCGCAGTGCGTGATGGACACGCGCATCTTCGTGGGCCAGTACACCACCGGTGCGATCAGCCTGCGCCACCAGAGCTACGACGGCAGCAAGCTCGGCACCATGCGTTTTGCAGCGCGGCATGCGGCGAGCTTTCGCAACGAGAACTTCCGCCGACTCTCTGGCGAGCACATGACCAAGCCGCAGTGCCACGAGAACTTCATCACTCACGACAAGCTGCCGATGCGCGCGGTGGTGTGCATGCGGGCCTACAAGAAGCTGCCGCAACTGTATGACGTGGCCGTGCTCGTCGCCACGCTCGACCAGAACCAGGCCGGCGTGCAGGGCCGCTTCGACGCGCAGGGCGTGAGCTTCGCCAACGCGATGAAGCTCACTCAACACTACCTGGACGCCTACGGGCTCTTGAAGCAATGAGCAGCGTACCAACGATTGCCTTGCTCGAAGTCCTCGACCGGGACGACCACGTCAAGCATTACCTGCCGGTCGCCACGTGGCCCATCAGCGCCGGTCGCGCGCTGGACAACGACATCGTGCTCGACGATGCCTACATCGCCGCTCACCACTTTCGCATCGACGCCGACGACAGCGGCGTGTACGTGCAGGTCGGCGAGACGCTCAACGGCCTGCGCGCCGACGGCCGCCAGCTCAAGAGCGGCGAGCGCGTCGTCGTCGGCGACACGCCGCTGCGGCTGGAGGTCGGCGATTCGCACCTTTGCCTGCGCCTGGCCCATCACCCGCTGCCGCCGGAGCAGCCGCTGCGCAAGCCGCGCAGCTTCTGGCATGCGGCATGGCCGTCGATCGCCGCGGGCCTGTCGGTCGTCGCGGTGCTGCTGTTCACCACCTGGCTGGACGCCGACCCTGACGACGTGACGCGCGCGCTTGGCGGCGTGATGGTGACCATGCTCGTGGGTGCCGCCGTGTGGTGTGCCGGCTGGTCGCTGGTGTCCAAGATCTTCACGCGGCGCAGCCACTTCTGGTGGCACGTGCGGGTGATGCTGATCGGCGTCCTAGCGGTCGACCTCGTCACGGCCGCGCTGCACCTCATCGCCTTCTCGTTCTCGCTGCCCATCGCGAGCGATTTCACCTTCGTCTTCACCTACGCCATCATTGCGGCAATGCTCTACTTCCACGTGCTGGGCGTGGAGCCGCGGCGCCCCAAGCGCATTCGCGTGGCGGCGGTGAGCATGTTCGTGGTGGGCACGGCGCTGTCGTTCTGGTTCAACCAGCAGAACCGCGACCAGATCGGTGAAGAGCTGTACATGAGCCATCTCTTCCCGCCCGCGCTGCGCGTGGCCAAGCCGCAGGAGACGGCCACCTTCGTGAAGGGCCTGTCCGCGCTCAAGCCGACGCTGGACGACAAGGCCCGCAAGCGCGATTCGGGCGACGACGGCGTGGGCGATGAGGAGTGAGACGGCCGGCCGCCGCACGGTGCTCGTCACCGGCGGCTCGCGCGGCATCGGCGCGGCCGTGGCGCTGCGCTGTGCACTAGGCGGTGATGCGGTCGCGGTGAACTACGCGCGCGATGCGGCGGCGGCGAAGGCGCTGGTCGAGCATGTCCAGGCCGCGGGTGGACAGGCATTGGCCGTGCAGGCCGACGTGTCTGACGAAGCGCAGGTGATCGCCATGTTCGAGCGCATCGATGCCGAGTTGCCGCCGCTGCGTGCGCTGGTCAACAACGCCGGCATCGTCGATGTGGCGGCGCGGCTGGACGAGATGAGCGTCGAGCGCATGCGCCGCATCTTCGAGATCAACGTGATCGGCAGCTTCGTGTGCGCCCGCGAGGCGGTGAAGCGGCTGTCCACGCGCCATGGCGGCGCGGGCGGCGCGATCGTCAACCTGTCATCGGCAGCTGCGAGACTCGGCTCGCCCAACATCTACATCGACTACGCCGCGAGCAAGGGCGCGATCGACACCTTCACGCTCGGCTTGGCACGCGAACTCGCCGCAGAGGGCGTGCGGGTGAATGCAGTGCGGCCGGGGATCATCGAGACCGAGATCCACGCGACGAGCGGCCATGGCGAGCGGGCGCACTCGCAGGCAAGCCAATTGCCGATGCAACGCTTGGGCACGGCGGACGAAGTGGCGCAAGCCGTCGTGTGGCTCTTGTCCGATGCCGCCAGCTACACGACGGGCGCATTGCTCGACGTCGCCGGTGGCCGATGATGAATGCACTTGTGGCGAGAACAGAGATGGCGAAAGAGATGATCAGAGAACGTGAAGGCGAGGCGGTTGCAGTCCTGACCGACCGCCCGCAAACCTTGTCGGAAGAAATCGCCAACGCCGTGAGCCACGGCATCGGATTCCTGCTGGCCGTGGCCTCGCTGCCCATCCTCGTGATGTTCGCGACGCGCGACGGGCACCCGGTGGACATCATTTCCACGAGCGTGTTCTCGGTGACGATGATGCTGCTGTACCTCGTCTCCACGCTCTACCACGCCGTGCCGGCCGGGCGGTTCAAGCACTGGCTGAACCGCATGGACCATGCGGCGATCTTCCTGTTCATCGCGGGCAGCTACACCCCCTTCGTGCTGGGCGTGCTGCACGGCACCTGGGGCTGGACGCTGTTCGGCGTGGTGTGGGGCATCGCCCTCGTGGGCATGACGCTCAAGCTGCTGAACCGGTTGTCGCATCCGCTCTTGTCCACCGGGCTGTACGTGGCCATGGGCTGGGTGGCGATCTTCGCGGCGGGGCCCCTGGTGCAGCGTATGGCCGTGGCCGGCATGGCGTGGCTCGTGGCCGGCGGGGTCGCCTACACCATCGGCGCGGTCGTCTTCATCTTCGATTCGCGATTCCGCTTCGCGCACTTCACCTGGCACCTCTTCGTGCTGGCGGGCAGCACCTGCCACTTCTTCGCGGCGCTCTGGTACGCGCACTGAGACGCTGCGATGCCCTCGCGCTTCAGCGGCGGTCGACGATCACCGGCACGAGGTTGAGCGCCTCGCGCACACGCCTGGCGACATCCTGAGCCTCTCCACGGCTCGCGTATGGCCCGGCCTGCAGGCGGTAGGTGCCGGGCTCGCTGAAGACGGCGAGCAAGGGCGCAAGCCAGTCGAGGTCGGCAATCACGCGTCGATGGAACCCGTCGGCGCCGTCGCGTTGGCGGAACACACCCAGTTGAACCCAGAAGCCGGGCGCGGCCCGTGGGCTTGCAGCGGCGACGATGGCGTCGGCGGGCGGGGATTCGGCGCTGGGTGAGGTGGTGATCGCGGGCGTCGATGTGGGCGAGGTCGATGCCGACATCGGAGCTGCAGTGGGTGCTGGTGCCGGCGCCGGCACCGGAGGCGCCACAACGGGCGGACTGGCACTCGGCTCCTGCTCGGCCGCAACGCCTGCCCCTGCAGCACCGACCGACGGCCGTCGGCCACCCGCGTCGCGCGACACTGCGGCCATCGCTGCGCCATCCGGCACATTGCCATCGCGCCGCCAGCTGCCCGCGCGAATCTCCTCGAAGGTGATGCGCGACAGCTCGACCGGCGCCACGCCCTTGAGCAGGCCCAGCTTCAACGCAGCGGTGTAGCTCAGGTCAATGATGCGGCCCGAGTGAAAGGGCCCGCGGTCGTTGATGCGCACCACCACCTCGCGATCGTTGGCCGGGTTGCGCACCCGCACGTAGCTCGGGATGGGCAGCGTGGGATGCGCTGCCGTCATCGCGTACATGTTGTAGATCTCGCCGCTGGCGGTACGCCGTCCGTGAAACTTCTTCCCGTACCAAGAGGCCAACCCGCGCTCGCTGAACGGCCGGTCCTCGGTGATGGGCCGATAGTCGCGCCCCTGCACCTCGTAAGGCTTGTTCGGGCCACCCTGGCGGATGGGTTCGATCTTCGGCTCCGCGTCGGGAACGCTGGAGAGGTCCGCCGGCGGACTGGCCTCGGGACCGTCGCGGTCTCCACTCGGCGCCGGGCCCGGGCGCACCGGCACGCCCGCCGCCCCGGCGCCCCGCGGCGGCGCCGATCCGCAACCGGTGAGCACAGTGGCGACAGCCACCAGGAGCGCGGCGCAAGCCGCCCGAATCGTCAGGGTCATGCGCGGTGAAGGCGGTCCGTGAAGTGGGCCGCGAAGACTTTGAATGGCGCGCCCGGCTGGGATCGAACCAGCAACCCCTGCCTTCGGAGGGCAGTACTCTATCCATTGAGCTACGGGCGCGTGGCGCGGATTATCGCATCCACTCGGGGGCCGCTCGCCGGCCGGGCAGTCCCGCGGATCGGGCCCTCTATAATCGACGGGTTTTGCGTAGCACGGCATGAGCCGGCTCGCGCACCGAAATCCAAGAAGTCGAGGACTCCATGAGCGACGCCCATCACCAACACGACGACGACGGTCCGCACGAAGGCCCCATCAAGACACCGAAGCAACTCATCGTTGCGGTGTTCTTCGCGTTCGTGATCCCGATCATCGGCATCATCTTGCTGGTGAGCTTCGTCGGCGCCGACAAGCGCCCTGCCGCCGGCAGCGATGGCCTGTCGGCCAAGGCGGTGGCCGAGCGCATCCGCCCGGTCGGCTCGGTGGAAGTGAAGGACGTGAACGACCCGACCTCGCTCAAGAACGGCGAGCAGGTCTACGGTGCTGTGTGCGTGGCCTGCCACGGCACGGGCAACCTCAACGCACCCAAGTTCGGCGACGCAGCCGCCTGGGCGCCCCGCCTGCCGCAAGGCTTCGAGACGCTGCTCACGCACGCGCTCAAGGGCAAGGGCGCGATGCCCGCGCAAGGCGGCGGCGATTTCAGCGACCTGGAAGTCGGCCGCGCCGTGGTCTACATGGCCAACAAGGCGGGCGCCAAGTTCGAGGAGCCCAAGATGAGCGTGCAGGCCACGACGTCGGGCGCCTCGACGGAACCCGCCGCAGCGTCCACCGCCGGCACGACCGCCGTGGCCACCAACAGCGCCGCGGTGAACCCCTCGGTTCCGGCCGCTGTCACGACGGCCGCGACCACCACGGCAGCCGCGGCCACGGGCGCCGCCCCCGCGCTGTACGGCCAGATCTGCCAGACCTGCCACGCCAGCGGCGTCGCCAACGCGCCCAAGCTGGGCGACAAGGCCGCCTGGGCGCCGCGCCTCGCGCAAGGCGTGGACGGCCTGACCGCCAGCGCCATCAAGGGCAAGGGCGCCATGCCGCCAAAGGGTGGCTCCAACGCCAGCGACGCCGACATCAAGGCCGTCGTGAGCTACATGGTGAGCCAGGCGAAGTAAGACCCGCCCGCGCATCCCTCGCCACGAACAAAAAGCCGACCTTGCGTCGGCTCTTTGCTTTTGTCGGACGTCTCTCGCGGCTCAGACTTTCGCGGGCTGCGAGGCGGCCGGGCTGAGCCGGTAGCCGAATCGCTCGGGCAAATCGGGGAAGCGAATCACCGTGGGGCTCCACAGGCCCGCCTCGATCGCGTCCGCCGCCGTCTCCATGTCCAGCGTGTGCACGAGTCCGAAGCCGATGTCCGCAGCCAGATACAGCCGCCCGCGCTCATCCACCCACGCGCCATGGACAGTCGCCGCCTGGCCGGTGTGGCTGACCACCGCCACCGCACCGCCGCCATCGCGGCTCAAGCGCCAGATCCACGGCGCCGCCTCCAGTTCCACGTAGACCCGCTGCGGACCGTTCTGGAAGAACCAGTTTCCGGCCTCATCAGCCATGTAGTTGCGGTGGATGAATTCGCGCAGCTTCTCATGCAGGATGCGGCTGCCCTTGACCTGCGGGAAGGGCCCGGCCGCCTGCGTGCGGTCGTCGCGCATGTACCAGTCGCCGCGCGCGTCCAGCGCGAGCCAGCCGTAGCAATGCGGCACGTTGGGCCACTTCTTGAGCGCTTGCTTGACGATGTCATCCATCGCGCGATGTTGCTACAGCTGCGAGCGCATCCAGGCCATCACCCCTTGCGGCATCGCATGTACGTGCCCGGGGAAGCGGCCCGACGGGAACCCCACGTGGCCCCCGTGCGCCGGCTGCCACAGGGTGA
This sequence comes from uncultured Comamonadaceae bacterium, assembly GCA_966211955.1. Lineage (GTDB taxonomy): Bacteria > Pseudomonadota > Gammaproteobacteria > Burkholderiales > Burkholderiaceae_C > Albitalea. The sequence continues at coordinate 64,262 of CBIHOF010000009.1, forward strand.
CGTGGTCACCGACCTCTGCCTGGCTCGGCAGGCAATCCGCCGGCACGAAGGGGTCGTTGCGCGCGTTCAGCACCAGTGCCGGAATGCGGATACGGTGCAAGTGCGGCTTGGCCGAGCCGCGTGACCAGTAGTCGTCGGTGCTCTTGAAGCCATGCAGCGGCGCGGTGAACACGTTGTCGAACTCGTACAGGTCGCGCGCGGCGATGAGCCTTTCGCGATCGAACAGGCCAGGGTGCTGCGCGAGCTTGCGCAAGGCCTTGGGCACCATGGTGCGCAGGAACATGCGGGTGTAGACGAGCCGGTTGAAGCCGCGGCCGATCGCCTCGCCACCGGCGGCAAGATCAATCGGCGAGCACACCGCCGCCACGGCACTCGCGGTCTTCGACGCCATCTCGCCCGCTTCCTCGGCCCAGCGCAGGAGGGCATTGCCGCCCAGCGACACCCCCACCGCCACGAGCGTGCCCTGGTGGCGCGTGCGCACCTGAGACAGCATCCAGCCGATTTCCTCGTGGTCGCCCGAGTGGTAGGCGCGCGGAGCGAGGTTCAACTCGCCTGAGCAACCCCGAAAGTGCGGCACCGCGAATCGCCAGCCGTTGCTGCGCGCCCAGTGCGCGAAGGCCTGGGCGTAGTGGCTGCCCGACGAGCCTTCAAGGCCGTGGAAAAGCACGAGCAGGGGCGCGTGGGCGGGCGCATCGGCCGCGAGCCAGTCGATGTCGACGAAGTCCTGGTCTGGCGTGGTCAGCCGCTCCCGCGTGAAGCGCGGCACGGCACCGTCGAAGCGTTTGGAGAACAACGCCGGCCAGATGGTCTGGGCATTGCCGCCGGGCAACCACCACGGCGCTCGGTAGCGGCTGTCCATCGATCAATGCAGCGTGGAGGCGGCTTCGATGATTTCCTGCACCTCTTGCGGCGTGCCGGGGCTCGCGTGGTGGGCCACCATGCGCCAGCCTTGCGCGCCCTTGATGTAGACGTTGGTCGCGATCACCCAGGCGGCCTGCCTGCCGTCCGCACCCATCACCTCGACGCGCTCGAGCACGTTGTGCACAGCGCTCGAATGGCTTTGCACGCGGCGCACCTGCTCGGGCTGGGCATTCACCGCGCCGTTGCCGAAGATGGCCTCGAAGCCCGCACGGATGGCCGCGGCACCGATCAAGCGCGGCCCGCCCGGGTGGACGCAGGCGATCTCGTCGTCATCGCTCCACACCGCCATCAGCTTGTCGATGTCGCCGCGCTGCAGCGCTTCATAGAACTGCGTCTCGATGTCGTCGGGGCTGCCGAGCAGCGCGGGCGGGGGCTTGAGTCGTGACATGACGGCCAGGCGGGTCAGGCGAAGACGACCGTCTTGTGGCCGTTCATGAGCACGCGGTGCTCCACATGCCAGCGCACCGCGCGCGCGAGCACCACGCTTTCCACGTCGCGGCCGACGGCAGTGATCTCGTCGGGCCCGAGCGAATGGTCCACGCGCTCCACGTCCTGCTCGATGATCGGCCCTTCGTCGAGGTCGGCCGTCACGTAGTGCGCGGTCGCGCCGATCAGCTTCACGCCGCGCTCGTGCGCCTGGTAGTAGGGCTTGGCGCCCTTGAAGCTGGGCAGGAAGCTGTGGTGGATGTTGATCGCGCGGCCCTTCAGGAAGGCGCAGAACTCGGGGCTCAGGATCTGCATGTAGCGCGCGAGCACGACGAGGTCGATCTGCTCTTGCTCGATGAGCATCTCCACCTGCTGCTCCTGCGCGCGCTTGGCCTCGGCCGTGGCGCCGGCGGCCAGCGGCAGATGGTGGAAAGGGATGCGGTAGCTCGCCGCGAGCTCGGCGAAATCGGGGTGGTTGGAGACGATGCCCGCGATCTCCACATCGAGCTGCCCCGAGTGCGCGCGGAACGCGAGGTCGTTCAGGCAATGGCCGTGCTTGCTCACCATCAGCAGGAGCCGCGGCTTGCGCGCCATCGAATGGAAGCTCGCGTCCATGCCGAACTGCTGGCGCACGTTGGTGAAGAGCTGGTCGATGACGCCGGGCGCTGCCAGGTGCGGCGGCGCCTCGAAGTGCACCCGCATGAAGAACAATCCCGTGCCGCCTTCGGACTGCACGTCGCCGAACTGCTGCGAATCGACGATGTTGCAGCCGGCCTGGTACAGCAGCCCCGACACGGCATAGACGATGCCCTTGGCATCAGGGCAGGACAGCGTGAGGACGAACTCGTTGGATGCGGGCATGGGGCGAGATTGTACGAAGGGCGCAAATCCCGGCTTGGGGCCCATAATCGCGCCGAAATTCGCAAGGCCCCACGCATGCCTCCACCGCAGCCCAGCCAGGATTGGTCCGACCGAAGCCGCCAGCTCTCGCAGCTTCTTTCGCGCGCCGGCCTGGGCGATCGTGCGGCTTTTGCCACGCTTTACGAGCTCAGCAGCTCGCATCTGTTCGCCGTCGTCCTGCGTATCTGCAGGGACAGGGCGCAAGCCGAGGACATCCTCCAGGAGGTGTATGTCAACGTCTGGCGCTCGGCCGGTGGTTTCGACGCCGCGCAAAGCCAACCGCTGACGTGGCTCACGAGCATCGCTCGCAACCGCGCCATCGACGGCCTGCGCCGCGCCCAGACCCAACCCCAACTGCAATCCGCAACGACCGACAACGACGAGGACCCTGACGTGTACGACACCACGGCCGACGACCAGCCGGGCCCGCTCGATCTCCTGAGCCGGGCTTCGGATGCGCGCGCCTTGTCGCATTGCATGGAAGACCTGTCCGCGCCGCAGCGGCAAAGCCTGGCGCTCGCCTTCTACGACGGCCTGAGCCATGCGGAGGTGGCCGACAAGATGGGCGAGCCGCTGGGCACGGTCAAGAGCTGGGTGCGGCGCGCGTTGCTGTCGCTCAAGAGCTGCCTGGAAAACGCTGCCCGCCGCGATGCGGCGGCGAGGGGCTGAGATGGACTACAGCCGCCCTCACCTCGCCGACCTGCTGGCTGCTGACTACGTGGCGGGGACGCTGCGCGGTCCGGCGCGGCGGCGCTTCGAATCGCTGCTGCCGGCGCATCCGGTGCTGCGCGCCGCGGTGAACGACTGGCAGGCCAGGCTGATCCCGCTCACGGGCAGCCTCGCGCCGCAGAAGCCGCCGGCTGCCGTGTGGAAGCGCATCGAGGCGCGCATCGGCGGTGCGGCCGCGAAGGCGCCGGATGCGGCGGCCAAGGCGGGGTGGTGGGAACGGCTCGCCTTGTGGCGTGGCATTGCGGGCGTGGCAAGCGCCGCGGCCTTGAGCCTCGCGGTGCTCGTGTCCAGCCCCGGACCGGCGCAAGCACCGCTCGTGGTCGTGCTGAGCGCGACGGGCGAGACCGCCAACGGCTCGATCGCACCCGCCACCTTCGTTGCCAGCGTGAGCGCAGATGGCCGCGCGATGGTGACCAAGCCGGTCACGCCGGTGAGCGTGCAGGCGGACAAGTCGCTGGAGCTGTGGGCCGTGCCCGCCAAGGGCTCGCCGCGCTCGCTGGGCTTGATTTCTTCGAGCGGCACGACGGTGGTCAAGCGCGGCAAGGTGCTCGAGGACACCGCCGCCTTCGCGGTGACGCTGGAGCCTCCGGGCGGGTCGCCGACCGGCGCGCCGACGGGGCCGGCTCTGTGGGTGGGCAAGCTGCAGATCTGACGCACGTGCGGTGACACTGCCAGGTCTTTGCGCCGGCATCCACGGACCTTTTAGCCCAGTGCTTCCTCCAGCGCAGCCCCGACCCGCTCCGGCTTCACATCCACCAGGCAGCGCGTGTGGCCGAAACGGCAAGTGCGCTCGAAGCACGGCATGCATTCCAGCCCCAGCTCGCCCTTCAGCCACAGCACCTTCGCCTTCGCATTCAAGGGCGGCGTGTGCTCCGGGCTCGTGGAGCCGAACACCGCCACCTGCGGCAGGCCGAAGGCCGCCGCCACGTGCATCAGGCCCGAGTCGTTGCTGACCATGCCGCGCGAGCCGGCGATCAGCGCCATCGCGTCACGCAGCGATGTCTTGCCCGCCAGCACGAGGCAGGCGCCGGGCGCCATGGCCGCGATGCGCTGGCAGAGCTCAGCCTCCTTGCCCGACCCGAGCAGCGCGACCGGCACGCCATGCCTCGTGTCGATGGCGCGGGCGAGCTGCGCATAGTGCTCGGCGGGCCAGCACTTGGCGGGGCCGTATTCGGCGCCGGGTGCGAAGGTGAAGTAAGCGCCGGCAATGAGGCCGGCCTTGTCGCAGGCGGCATCGATGGCCGCGTCATCGAACTGCAGGCGCGGGATGTCGCTCCCCTCAGCCTCCTTCGACAGGCCCAAGGCAGGCGAAGCCTCCCCTGAGCTGGAAGAAGGGGCCGTGCCGGCCAATGCACTGTAGAAGGCCACCATCGGCGGGCGGCCAGCGGGATTCGGCAGCCGTTCGTTCAGCAGCAGCCACCGGCCCTCGCCCTGGTAGCCGACACGCCGCCTGATGCCCGCGAGGAAGGGCAGCAAGGCCGACTTGATCGAGTTGGGAAGCACGTAGGCCGCATCGAACTGCCCGCGCATCTCACGCGCGATGCGACGCCGCCCGGACCAATCGAGCCGCCCATGCGCAAACGGCAGGTCGATGACGTGCGCCACCTGCGGCATCGCCGCATAGACCGGCGACACCCAGGGCAAGGCCGCGACTGTCAGCGTCTCGCCGCGCGCGGCGAGCGCAGCCAGCAATGGCTCGCTCATCACCGCGTCGCCGATCCACTGCGGCGCGATGACCAGCGATCGCGTCATCGACAAAGCGCGGTCAGTGCGCGTGGCCCAGCACTTCGCCGGCCTTCAGCTTGTAGAGCGTGCCGCAGTACGGGCACTTGCCTTCGCCCGTGCTCGCCACGTCGATGAAGACGCGCGGATGGCCGCTCCACAGCGGCATCTTCGGGTTCGGGCAGAAGACCACGCCGTGGCCTTGCAGGTCCTTGGCGGTCACCTCGACCGCGGCTTGTTTGTCGGTGCTCATCGAATCAAACCTTCGTCAACCACTCTGCGTATTTCGGGTTGCGTCCGTTGACGATGTCAAAGAACGCCGACTGGATCTTCTCGGTGATCGGCCCGCGCGAGCCCGCGCCGAGTTCGATGCGGTCCAGCTCGCGGATCGGCGTCACTTCCGCCGCCGTGCCGGTGAAGAAGGCCTCGTCGCAGATGTACACCTCGTCGCGCGTGATGCGCTTCTCCACGAGCTTGAGGCCCAGGTCCTGGCAGATGGAGAAGATGGTGTTGCGGGTGATGCCGTTGAGCGCGCCGGCCGACAGGTCGGGCGTGTAGACCACGCCGTTCTTGATGACGAAGAGGTTCTCGCCCGCGCCTTCGGAGACGAAGCCCGAGGCGTCCAGCAGCAGCGCCTCGTCGTAGCCGTCGTCCGTCGCTTCCATGTTGGCGAGGATGCTGTTGGTGTAGTTGCTCACCGTCTTGGCCTGCGTCATCGTGATGTTGACGTGGTGGCGGGTGTAGCTGGAGGTCTTCACGCGGATGCCGCGCTTCAGACCCTCTTCGCCGAGGTAGGCGCCCCAGGCCCAGGCGGCGATCATCAGGTGGATCTTGTTGCCCTTCGGAGACACGCCCAGCTTCTCGGAGCCGATCCAGGTGAGAGGGCGCAGGTAGCAGCTCTCGAGCTTGTTCTCGCGCACGACCTGGCGTTGAGCCTCCATCACCTGGTCCATGGTGAAGGGGATCTTCATGCGCAGGATCTTCGCGCTGTTGAAGAGCCGCTCGGTGTGCTCGCGCAGCCGGAAGATGGCTGTGCCGCCGGCCGTGTTGTAGGCCCGAACGCCTTCGAAGGCGCCGCAGCCATAGTGCAGCGTGTGGGTGAGGACGTGGATCTTTGCGTCGCGCCAGTCGACGAGTTCGCCATCCATCCAGATCTTGCCGTCGCGGTCGGCCATTGACATGGCTTGCCCCTTGAGAATTCCGAAGGGGGCGATTTTACGGCGCGGGGCTGGCCGGCTCGTCCGTGCGTTCGTCGGCAGGCTGGGGACGGTCCAGCGTCCAGCTGCGCAGCCGGCCGTTGTCGAAGACGAGCGTGACGCTGGATGCCCCCTCGTCCGTCCAGCGGTAGGTCTCGGGCGAATCGGCGACCTTCACGCCCAGGCTCTTGGTGAGCGTGAGTACGTTCATGAGCGGCAGGCCGGCCTTCAGCTTCGCGTTGAACATCACCGCGCTGTCGATGTGGCCCTTGGGCGCGCCGGCCGCGTTCTTCATCACGCGGATGGAGCGGTTGAACTGCAGCAGAAGCCAGAACACCACGATCGTGAGCGCGAAGAACACACCCTGCCAGCCGTAGGACTGCCAGCCGGTGATGACGACGAGGACCGCGAGGATCCAACCGAGCAGCGGATTCATGCGGCCGATATTAGGAGGCGATTCGACCGCCGCGCCTGCGCAGTTCCCACATCAATTCGAGGCGGGAAGCAATGCCAGCCCGGTGCGCAAGGCATGGGCCCAATCGGGCCGGTTGTTCGCCTGCGCCAGCCGTGCCGCGGCCTCATGGTCGTAGGGCACGAGGCGCAGCTCGACCTGCCAGCCGGCGGGCAGCCGCGTCAGCACCGCATAGCGCGCATGTGGCGTCGCGTTCTCGACGATGTGCGCATGCGGATGGTCATCGTCATACGCCTGCAAGCCCACGCTGCCGGGGTTGACCACGAGCCGCCCGTCGGCCAGCCGCATCGCCCGAGGGATGTGCGTGTGGCCGCACAGGATCACGCCGTGAGCCACGCCTGTCACCGCGTCGCCGGCCCGCGCCGCGGCTTCGTCCACCGTCGCACGGCGCACCCCCGGCGATGAAGAGCCGTCGAAGCCCGGCGTCACCGTCTCGAGGAAGTAGACGAGGTCGTTGTCGGGCGTGCCGTGGCAGCAGAAGACCTCGTCGCTGAGCTGCCAGGTCTTGGGCAGGGCCGACAGCCACTGGCGATGGACGTCGGTGAGCCGTGCCGCGGCATGCGCATCGGTCGGGCCCATGCGCGAAGGCGGCGTCGTCAGCACCTGCCGCTCGTGGTTGCCCGCGATGGTGGGCAGCTTCAGCGCCATCAGGCGATCGGCCGTCTCGGCGATCCACAAGGGGCCGGACAGGATGTCGCCCAGGTTGACCGTCACGTCCACGCCCTGGCCGGCGATGTCCGCGAGCACCGCGTCAAGCGCGGCGAGGTTGCCGTGGATGTCGGAGATGGCGGCGATCTTCATCGCATCACTGCGGCCCGGCAGCCGGCCGCCCCATGCCGTAGGCGCGCTCCACCTTCGCGATGCGCAACTCGAAGTGCTGGTACCACGTGCGGTGGCCCATGGCCTGCGCCTGCCGGTGCTCGGCGTTGGCCTTCCACTTCGCGATGTTCTCAGTGCTGTCGAAGTAGGCGACGGTGATGCCGAAGCCGTCCTCGCTGCGTGCGCTCTCGATGCCGAGGAAGCCGGGCTGCGTGTGCGCCAGATCGACCATGCGGTCGGCCATCTCGTTGTAGCCGTTGTCCCCCGGCGTGCGCTGTGAACTGAAGATCACCGCGTAGTACGGCGGCTCGGGCAGCTGGGCAAAACCGGATGCGGACATGTCACAGGCTCCTTGCGAGGTCGATGGCTTCTTCGATGCGTTCGACGGCGTGGATGGTCAACCCCTCGATCGGCTTCTTGGGCGCGTTGGCCTTGGGCACCACCGCGACGCTGAAGCCGAGCTTGGCCGCCTCCTTCAGGCGCTCCTGGCCGCGCGGCGCGGGTCGCACCTCGCCGGCCAGGCCCACTTCGCCGAAGGCGATGAAGCCGCGCGGCAAGGGCTTGCCACGCAGGCTGCTCTGGATCGCGAGCATCACCGCAAGGTCCGCCGCAGGCTCGCTGATTCGCACGCCACCGACCGCGTTGACGAACACGTCCTGGTCGAAGCAGGCGATGCCCGCATGCCGATGCAGCACCGCCAGCATCATGGCGAGCCGGTCGCGTTCGAGGCCCACGCTCAGCCGCCGCGGGCTCGGGCCGCCGCTGTCCACCAGCGCCTGGATTTCCACGAGCATCGGCCGCGTGCCTTCGAGCGTGACGAGCACGCAGGAGCCGGCCACCGGGTCGCCATGCGTCGAGAGGAAGATCGCGCTCGGGTTGGCCACGCCCTTCAGGCCCTTCTCGGTCATCGCGAAGACGCCGATTTCATTCACCGCGCCGAAGCGGTTCTTGATGGCGCGCACGAGGCGGAAGCTCGAGTGCGTGTCGCCTTCGAAGTACAGCACCGTGTCCACGATGTGCTCCAGCACGCGCGGACCGGCGAGCGCGCCTTCCTTGGTGACGTGGCCCACCAGCACGATGGTCGTGCCGCTGCCCTTGGCGGTGCGCGTGAGCTGCGCCGCGCATTCGCGCACCTGCGCGACCGAGCCGGGCGCGGAGCTCAATTCTTCGGAGTAGACGGTCTGGATGGAGTCGATCACGCACACCGCAGGCCGCTCGACGTCGATGGTGGCGGTGATCTTCTCGAGATTGATCTCGGCCAGCACGCGCACCTTGGAGCCGTCGAGCCCGAGGCGGCGCGAACGCAGCGCGACCTGCGCGCCTGACTCTTCGCCGGTGACGTACAGCGTCGGCATGGTGCGCGAGAGCGAGTCCAGCGCCTGCAGCAAGAGCGTCGATTTGCCGATGCCCGGATCACCGCCGATCAGCACCACGCCGCCGGACACGATGCCGCCGCCCAGCACCCGGTCGAGCTCGTCGATGCCCGTGGGCTGGCGGTCCACGTCGGACGCTTCGATGTCCGACAGCGTCGTCACCGGCTGCGCCGCGTTGAGCCCTGCGCGCGAGGTCTGGTAGCGGTTCTTGGCCGGCCCTTCGGCCACCGATTCGACCAGCGTGTTCCATGCGCCGCAGCTCGGGCACTTGCCCAGCCATTTCGGCGACGTGCCGCCGCATTCCGTGCAGGTGTAGATCGATTTCTCTTTGGCCATGCGGTGGATTGTCGCGGAGCGCGTTCGAGGCCCTAGTCGCCCGGCTTGCCGCGCAAGGCCTTCACTTCGCCACGGCGCGCCTTGCCTTCGAGCCGGCGGCGCTTGGAGCCGAGGGTTGGCCGCGTCGCCTTGCGCGGACGTGGCGGCGTGGCGAACTGGTCGACGATGGCCTGCAGCCGCGCAAGCGCATCAGCGCGGTTCATCTCCTGTGTGCGGTGCGATTGCGCCTTGAGCACGAGCACGCCCTCGGTGGTGATGCGCTGGTCACTCGATGCGAGCAGCCGCTCCTTCACACCTTCGGGCAGTGACGAGGCCGGGATGTCGAAACGCAGGTGCACCGCGCTCGAGACCTTGTTGACGTTCTGCCCGCCGGCACCTTGCGCACGGATGGCAGTGAATTCAACTTCGCCGGGGTTAACGGTGGCCATGGCATTGGCTCCCTCTCCCTCTGGCAAAGGGCTGGGGTGAGGGCGTCGGCCTTCCGGGCTGGACGGTCATTTCGCCGAGGCCGTCGCCCTCACCCTAACCCTCTCCCAGAGGGAGAGGGAATACTCATGTCTTCTGCCAGAGGGGACACGCGGGTGGGCACGCGCCTCGCCAGCGCGCACATCAGCTCGTAGCCCACCGTGCCGGCCGCATGCGCGACCTCGTCGATGGCGAGCACGCTGCCGTTGGGCCCGCGGCCCCACAAGGTGACGAGACTGCCGACACCCGCATCAGGCACCGGCGTCAGATCGACGGTGACCATGTCCATGGAAACCCGTCCGACCATGCGTGTGCGAATACCGTTCACGAGCATTGGCGTGCCGGTGGGTGCGAGGCGGGGGTAGCCATCGGCATAACCACAGGCCACGACGCCGATGCGCATCGGCCGATCGGCCGTGAAGGTGCTGCCGTAGCCCACCGTGCTGCCCTTTTGCAGCTCCTGCACCGAAATGACCTGCGCCTGCAGCGTCATCGTCGGCTCCAGCTCCCAGTGCGCGATGTCGTGCGCGGGATAGTCCGGCGAGGAGCCGTAACTCATGATCCCGGGGCGCACCCAGTCGCCGCGCACGGCGGCTGATTCGCCCGCGAAGCGCAAGGTGGCCGCGCTGTTGGCCACCGACCGTTCGCCCGGCAGGTCGCGCGTGGCCGCCTCGAAGGCGGCGGTGGCCTGGTGCACGCCGCGTGCGCCGTCGGCATCGGAGAAATGCGTCATGAGCGTGATGCTGTCGACCTGCGTCAAACCCGACAGCCGCAGCCACGCGGCGCGGTAGGTGGCAGGCGTGAAGCCGAGGCGGTTCATGCCGCTGTTCAGCTTGAGGAACACCTGGTGCGCGCGTTGCGTCTTGTGTGCGGCAAGCCAGTCGATCTGGGCCTCGCGATGCACGGTGTGCCACAAGTCCAGCCGCGAGCACACCTCGAGGTCGCGCGCATCGAAGCAGCCTTCCAGCAGCAGGATGGGCCCGCGCCAGCCCAGCGCGCGCACGCGCTCGGCCTCGGCGATGTCCAGCAGCGCGAAGCCATCGGCGCCCTGCAGCCCGGCGTACGCGCGCTCGATGCCATGGCCGTAGGCGTCGGCCTTGACCACCGCCCAGACCTTCGCGTCGGGCGCGGCGCGGCGCGCGCGTGCGAGGTTGTGCGCGAGCGCATCGGTGTGGATGAGGGCTTCGATGGGACGTGGCATGGCGGGTCCAGATTCTGCCGCACCCGCTCGTCAACGGGTATGACTCGGCAGGCAACTGCCATGACCCGCATGCTATAACCCGCGCCGCGGGGAGACATACCGGCGACCCGGGAGAAATCCATTTGAAGTGGCAATTGACGTTGGGACTCGCACCGGGGTCGGGGCGCAGCGAGAGACAGAGGCACAGCCTTCGAGGCGAATGAAAAAAGGCTTCTACACGATCATGTCGGCGCAGTTCTTCAGCTCGCTGGCGGACAACGCATTGTTCGTCGCGGCGGTTGAACTGCTGAAGAGCTCCGGCCAGCCGGAGTGGGAGCGCGCTGCGCTCGTGCCGATGTTCGCGCTCTTCTACGTGATCCTCGCGCCCTTCGTCGGCGCCTTCGCCGACGCGGTGCCCAAGGGAAAGGTGATGTTCTTCTCGAACCTCATCAAGGTCGTGGGCTGCCTGATGATGCTGTTCGGTACGCACCCGCTGCTGTCGTACGCCATCGTGGGCCTGGGCGCCGCGGCCTACTCGCCGGCCAAGTACGGCATCCTCACCGAGCTCCTTCCCAACTCGCAGCTCGTCAAGGCCAACGGCTGGATCGAAGGCCTCACCATCGGCTCCATCATCATGGGCGTGCTGCTGGGCGGCCAGCTCGTGGGCAAGGTGATGGCACCGCGCCTCTTGTCCTTCGACCTGCCCTTCATCGACACCGGCATCAACACGCCGCCCGAAGCCGCCATCGCGTCGCTGATCTCGCTGTACATGATCGCGGCGCTGTTCAACCTGCGGATCCCGCGCACCTCGGCACCCCTGCAGCCGCTTGCGCATTCGGCCAGTGCGCTGGTGCGCGATTTCTCCAACTGCAACGCGCGGCTGTGGAACGACAAGCTCGGCCAGATCTCGCTGGCCACCACCACCTTGTTCTGGGGCGTCTCGGGCAACCTGCGCTACATCGTGCTCGCGTGGGCGTTTGCCGCACTCGGCTACGCGACCACCGAAGCCTCGTCATTGGTGGGCGTGGTGGCGGTCGGCACAGCCGTGGGCGCCGTGGCAGCTTCGATGCGCATGCGGCTCGACCAGGCCACCGGCGTCATCCCGCTGGGCATCGCCATGGGCGTGCTCGTCATCGCGATGAACTTCATCACCAAAGTCGGCATTGCCGCGCCCTTCCTCATCGCGCTGGGCGCGATTGGGGGGTATTTGGTGGTACCGATGAATGCGCTGCTGCAGCACCGAGGCCACAACCTGATGGGCGCCGGCCGTTCGATCGCGGTGCAGAACTTCAACGAACAGGCCTGCATCCTCGGCCTGGGCGCGTTCTACACCGGCATGACCAAGTTCGGCATGTCGGCATTCGGCGCGATCACCGTCTTCGGCCTCGCGGTGGCCCTCATCATGTGGCTCATCGGCCGCTGGCACAAGAACAACTGCGTCAAGCACCGCGACGAAGTCGAGCACCTGCTCGCGCTCGCGCGGCACGACCGGCACTGAGCCATCAGACGGGCGTCTTGACGCCGTCCACCTTCGTCTTCGCCTTGGGCGTTTCCACCTCGCCGTCGAGCACCGCCTCGATGTGCGACGCCCAGGTCACGCCGAGCTTGCGGTAGCCGGTGCGTGTCAGGTGGATCTCGTTGATCCAGTCGCCGCTTGCCCCCGTCGAGTTGGGCAGTGCTGCGTCGATGGGCACGGTGAGCGAATCGAAGAAGTGCAGGTTCGGGAAACGCCCCGGGTCTTCCGCCATTTCGGCCAGCAGCATGCCCAGACGCGTCAGCAACTCGCGCGCCACCGGCAGGCCGTCTTCGGCCGGCACCTCGAAGCGCTCGAGCGACGGCAGCAACCAGGGCCCGGCGCCAAAGCCCGCCCCCGCCGGCCGCGGCGTAGGCACCGCATAGCCGTGCACGAACACCGGCGCGCCGCGTGACAAGCCCTGGTCGCGCAGGCCGAGCAGGTGCTCGAAGTTGGCACGCAGGTAGCCGGTGAAGGTCTGCCAGCCGGGCTCGCTGAGGTAGCGGCGGGCGCCCATCGCCGCCGGGCCCCATTCGTCGCGGGTGAGCAAGAGCCGCAGCTCGGGCGGCACCGCCTGCCCCTGCGCGTCGATGGCAGGCGATCCCAGCGCCTCGATCAGGTCGTTGCCGCCGCAGGACAGCAGCACGCCGTCCCAGATGCGCTGGCGGTGGCCGCACAGCAGGTCGATGAAGTTCGGGTCGGTGTTCACCTGCGACATGCGCCGCAGGGTGTCGCCTGGCTTGGCACAGTTGACGGCGCAAGCGCTGCGCAGGAAGACCATCTCGAACAGCAGGTTCGAGTTGGCCAGCGGGTTCAGCGTGCCAATGGAGAACCACGAATCGCCTTCAGCCAGGAAGCGGAAGCCGAACTCCGAGAACGGCGGCGGCTCGCTGGAGAACACCTGGGCGGGCTGGAAGATGTCGAGCTTCGGCATGGCGGCCTCCTCGTCGTGGAGGCTGCAAGTTACTCCTGGGCTCGACCCCGCGCAAGGGCCGAACGTGGGGGACATGGACAATCGCGCGGGTGCCGACCTCCAGCCTTTCCCGTTCCCTCCTCCCCGTCCTTGCGCTGATGTTCAACGCGCTCGTCTGGGGGACGTCCTGGTGGGCCTTCCGGCAGCTCGAATCGCATGGCCTGCACCCGCTGTGGGCCACCGTCTTCGTCTACCTGCTGGCGGTGGCGGCCATCGGCCTGGCCCGGCCGGCTGCCTTCGGGCAACTGCTGCGGGCGCGGACGCTGTGGATCCTCGTGTTGGCGTCGGGCTTCACCAACGCGGCCTTCAACTGGGGCGTGGTGATCGGCGACGTCGTGCGGGTGGTGCTGCTCTTCTATCTCATGCCGCTGTGGACGGTGCTGCTCGCGCGGCTGCTGCTCAACGAGCCGCTCACACCCATGGTCGGCATCCGGGTGGTGTGCGCCCTGGTCGGCGCGCTGATCGTGCTGTGGCCCGAGGGCCGCGGGCTCAGCTGGGAGGCGATGCCCTACCCGCGCGCCCTGCCTGACTGGCTGGGACTCGCGGGCGGCTTCTCCTTCGCGCTCAACAACGTCATGCTGCGGCGGGAGGCGGCCCGTCCCGACGAGGCGCGGGCGCTGGCGATGTTCGTCGGCGGTGTGCTCGTGTCGGCCACGCTTGCCACCGTGCTGTCGTCGCGCGGCCTCGCGCCCTGGCCGCCCGCCCTGGCCGGCTGGTGGGCCGTGGCGGCCCTGGCGCTTGCGGGCACGTTCATCCTGAGCAACCTGTCGCTGCAGCACGGGGCGGCGCGGCTGCCGGCCAACGTGACCTCGGTGGTGATGCTGAGCGAGGTGGTCTTCGCCTCGGCGTCGGCAGTGGCCTTGGGCGGCGGGCACCTGACGGCGCCGCTGCTTGCGGGCGGCGGTCTGATCATCGGCGCGGCTCTACTGGCTGCGTCGCAAGGTGATTCCTGACCCCAACTGCAGCCCAAGCCAGGCGCAGCGAGCGCCCTTCAAGCAACGCCCGCGGGTCCGGCTTCGCCGGTCCGCAGGGTGGCGCCCCTCGGGGGCAGGAGCGCAGTGACTGGGGGGCCCATTTCACAACCCCTTCGCCCGACGCTTCTCCAATCGCCGCGCCTTCGGCGACGCCGGATCGCGCTCGTCGAAGCTCGGGTCCAGCGTGCGCAGCGTCTCCAGCAAGGTCTCTTCGGAAACCGGCTTGGTCAGGTAGGCATCGCAGCCGGCGAGTTCGCCGCGCACTTTGTCCATGGCGCCGCTCAGGCCGGTCACGAGGATGACCTTGGGCGCGCGGCCGGCGAATTCCGGGTCCTGCTTCAGGTGCCGGCAGATGCGCAGGCCGTCCAGCCCGGCCGGCGGGCCGAGCACGATGTCGATGAAGGCCAGGGCATAGCGCTCACGCTCGAGCAGCGCCATCGCTTCCTCGCCGTCGTTGGCGAGGTGGACACGGTAGCCCAGCTGTTGCAGCCGCACCTGCATGAAGCGCCGCGCGATGGCGCTGTCTTCGGCCACCAGCACGTCGGGGCCGGATGCCTGGTCGTCGGTATCGAACGCGCCGAAGCTCGATGCGCTCGCGTCCATGGCAAAGCCGCCGGTTTCATGCTCGGCCACCACGTCGGCGATGGCCGCGCGCAGCTCGCCCGGGGCCGAGTTGCGCTGGTCCACCAGCGAATCGAGTTCGCGCACGATGTGCACCGGGTCGATCGGCCTCGGCAGCCAGGCCATGGCGCCATGCGGCGCATGCGCGCCCACGAAGACGGTGTCACGCGTGCGGCCGGCCTCGAAGACGGCACGCAGCGAGTCCGCGCGGTCGGCGTCGGCGATGACGAAATCACTGCGGTCGACCTGGTCGACCTGCTCATAAGCGGGCGTGCGATCCACCGCCAAGCGGAAGAACGAGGCGAGCGACGTGCGCTCGAACCCGCTGAACCCCTGGAGAGCGACGGTGTAGCGCTCGGATGACGGCGCTGTCATGTTGTTATGTCCTCCGGACTGCACCGCACGGGAGGCGGCGTCGCCGATGGTCGACGCTCGGGTTTGCGAGGTCAAGCATGAAAGCTAGGGAGGCGCGCGCTACCATGACAAAGTTCGCTTGCGGTGCGCGCACAGCTCGCGCACCCGTCGCCTTCCGTTCGCCCCTCTTCAAATTCACCAGCAAGGATGAGACCCATGGCCGGCAGCGTCTACGACTTCGAGGCACTTTCCATCGAGGGCAAGCCCGCCCATCTCTCAAGCCAGCGCGGCAAGGTGCTCTTGATCGTCAACACTGCAAGCGAATGCGGTTTCACACCGCAGTTCGACGGCCTGGAGGCCCTGTGGGAGGCCTACCGCGACAAGGGCCTCGTGGTGGTGGGGTTCCCCAGCAATGAATTCGGCGGCCAGGACCCTGGCAGCAACGAGGAGATCGCCTCGTTCTGCTCCATCAACTACGGCGTGAGCTTTCCGATGATGGGCAAGGTCGAGGTCAATGGCACCGGTGCCCACCCGCTGTGGAAGTGGCTGACCACGGAGGCGCCCGGCATCCTCGGCAGCCAGGCCATCAAGTGGAACTTCACCAAGTTTCTCGTCGGACGCGACGGCCGTGTCATCAAGCGCTATGCGCCCACCGACACGCCCGAATCGATGAAGAAGGACATCGAGGCCGCGCTCGCACAGCCGGCCTGAGCCCGCACGTTTCACCTTTGACCCTTCACATTTCACGAAAAAATGTTCCAGCACCTCGACCCCTACGCAGGCGACCCCATCCTCTCGCTCAACGAGGCTTACGGCCGCGACCCGCGCCCGAACAAGATCAACCTGTCCATCGGCATCTACTTCGACGACCGCAACCACATCCCGGTGCTGCAATGCGTGAAGGAAGCCGAGGCGCAGCTGCTCGCCGAGGGCGCCGCCAAGCCCTACCTGCCGATCGAGGGCGCGCCCGCCTGCCGCCGCGAGGTGCAGCGGCTGCTGTTCGGCGCGCATCATGAGGCCGTCAAGAGCAACCGCATCGCCACCTTGCAAACGGTGGGCTCCAGCGGCGGCTTGAAGGTGGGGGCGGATTTCCTCAAGCGCTGGTTCCCGCAGAGCCAGGTGTGGGTGAGCGACCCGACCTGGGACAACCACCGCGCGATGTTCGAGGGTTCGGGCTTCACGGTGAACACCTACCCGTACTACGACGCTGCGACCGGTGGGCTGAAGTTCGACGCGATCCTCGAGGCCATCCGCGCGCTGCCGGCCAAGAGCATCGTGCTGCTGCATGCCTGCTGCCACAACCCGACCGGGGTGGACCTCACGCACGACCAGTGGAAGCAGCTCATCCCCGTGCTGCGCGAGCGCGATGTGCTGCCCTACCTGGACTTGGCCTACCAGGGCTATGGCGACGGCATCGACGAAGACGCGTTCGCGGTGCGCGAGCTCGCGAGCTCGGGCCTGTCGTTCTTCATCGCCAACTCGTTTTCCAAGAGCATGAGTCTGTACGGCGAGCGCGCCGGCGCCTTGAGCGTGGTGTGCCCGAACGAGGCCGAGGCCGAGCTCGTGCTCGGCCAGCTCAAGGCCACGGTGCGCCGCAACTACTCGAGCCCGCCGATCCATGCGGGTCTGATCGTTGCCAAGGTGCTGTCCGAGCCGCAGCTGCGAGCCTCGTGGGAGGCTGACGTGGCGGCGATGCGCGAGCGCATCCTGGCCATGCGACAGAGCCTGCACGGCGTGCTGACGAAGAAGCTGCCTGGCCGCAATTTTGATTACTTCCTGACCCAGCGCGGGATGTTCAGCTACACCGGCCTGAGTGCCGCGCAGGTGGACCGGCTGCGTGAAGAGCACGCGGTGTACCTCGTGCGCTCAGGGCGGATGTGCGTGGCGGGGTTGAACACGAGCAACGTGGAGGCGACGGCGGTCGCGATGGCGGCGGTGCTGGCTTGAGCTGTTGAACGGCTCCCTCCCCCGCTGGGGGAGGGTTGGGGTGGGGACGTGGGCGCAGGCGCTAAAGGCCTCGTCAGCCACACTGCCGTCGCCCTCACCCCAGCCCTCTCCCAGAGGGAGAGGGAGTCGGACCGGATGGCTCGTCGCCATGCATCCAGTTGCCACCCCCCGGCGTATGAGCCCCCGAGCCGAAAGTTTTTCGCGCAGTCCGTGTAAGAACCACACCCTCTGCCCGACAGAACATTCGCAAGCTCCAAGGTGACACTCATCGAACCGGTGCCTGCAACCTTGATGAATCAACCGTCCAACCAACTTTCCCAGAGGAAACCATCATGCTGAACCAAATCAAGTCTGGCGTTGCCATCGCTTCCGCCGCTGCTGCCCTGTTCGCCGTCACCGCTTCGGTCGCCACGCAAGTGCAGGCTGCGGAAGAAGGCACCGTGAAGTGCGCAGGCATCAACACCTGCAAGGGCACCTCGGAGTGCGCTACTGCCAAGAGCAGCTGCAAGGGCCAGAACAGCTGCAAGGGCCAAGGCTGGGTCAACAAGTCCGCCACCGAGTGCAAGGCTGCCGGCGGCACCGTGGCCAAGTAATTCGCGTTCCCGACCAACCCACAAGAGCGACCAGAAGTTCCGGCGCGTCGGACTCGATCCTTCGCGCCGGTTTTTTCATTCGAGACCCACGCGATGAGCACCCTCAGCGGCTTCGGACTCGGGCTTCGCACCGAGCACTACCGCGACTTCACCGAAGGCCGCCCCCGCGTGGACTGGCTCGAAGTCATCTCAGAGAACTACATGGTGCCCGGCGGCAAGCCGCTGCATCACCTGGACACCATCCGCCGCGACCACCCGATGGTCATGCACGGCGTGTCCATGTCCATCGGGTCGAGCGACGCGCTCGACCTCGGCTACCTGCGTGACCTGAAGGCCCTGGCCGACCGCATCCAGCCGGCGTGGATCTCCGACCACCTGTGCTGGACGGGCGTGGACCACCACAACCTGCACGACCTGCTGCCCATGCCCTACACCGAGGAGGCGCTGGCCCACCTCGTCGCGCGCGTGGGCCGCGTGCAGGACTTCCTCGGCCGCCGGCTGCTGCTGGAGAACGTGTCCAGCTACATCGCCTTCGCGGGCGACGAGATGAGTGAATGGGAGTTCATCGCCGAGCTCGCCAAGCGCGCCGATTGCGAGCTGCTGCTGGACGTGAACAACGTGTACGTGTCCAGCCGCAACCACGGCTTCGATGCGCGCCGCTTCATCGATGCGATGCCCGCCGAGCGCGTGCGGCAGATCCACCTCGCCGGCCATGAGGACAACGGCACGCACGTGATCGACACCCACGACCACCCGGTGTGCGATGCGGTGTGGGAGCTGTACCGCTACACCGTGCAGCGGCTGGGCGATGTGCCGACGATGATCGAGCGCGACGACCACATCCCGCCGCTCGGCGAATTGCTGGACGAGCTGGAGGTGGCGCGGCAGATCGCGGCAGAGGCTCGGTCGACCGCACAGGCGGTGCCCGCATGAGCTCGCTCATCGACCAGCAGCGCGCGTTGCAGCATGCGATCACCAGCGCACGCGAGGCCGGCGGGCTTCTGCGCGGGCTGTCCGGGCGCCAGCCGATGCTGGGCGTCTACCAGCATGCCTACATGGCACGCCTGATCGGCGCGTTGCGCGACAACTTCGGCGTGCTGCCGCAAGTGATGGGCGACGAGGCCTTCGATGCGCTGGCCGCCGAGTACGTCACCGCGCATCCGTCGAGGCACGCGTCCATCCGCTGGTTCGGCGATCAGCTGCCGGCGTTCATGCAGGAAAACGAAGCGCTGGTGCCGCATGCGGCGCTCGTCGACCTGGCCCGCATGGAGTGGGGCCTTCGCGGAGCCTTCGATGCAGCGGATGCCGTGGCCATCGATGCGTCGGCCTTGGCCGCCGTGGCACCCGAGCAATGGGCCGGCCTGCGGTTCACGCTCTTGCCGAGCGTGCAGTTGCTCGCGATGCAGTGGGCCGTCGAGCCGGTGTGGAAGGCGATGCAGTCGGTGGAAGCGGGCTCGGGCGAGGAGCCGGAGTTGCCCGAACCGCAGGAACATGACCACGCGCTGCTGGTCTGGCGGCAAGGGTTGGAGAATCGTTGGCGGTCCATCGATCCGACGCATGCGGCCTTGCTTCGCGCCGTGATACGCGGCTGCACCTTCGGCGAGCTGTGCGAGATGGCGGCTGAGCATGCGGGTGCCGAGCAGGCGGCGGCCGTGGCCGTCGGCGCCTTGCAGGTGTGGCTGGCGGACGGGTTGCTCTCGCGCGTGGTGGTCGCGGATTGACGGCCCATGGATCTCGGCGAACGCCGGGATCCATCGTCACGTCATCCCGCGCCAGTCAAATACACCGCCCCCCATCCACCTCCATCGCCACGCCGGTGATCATCGACGCCTCGTCGCTGCACAGGAAGCACGCCGCGTTGCCCAGGTCCTCGGGCGTCGAGAAGCGCCCGATCGGAATCGTCGACAGGAACTTCGCGCGCATCTCGGGCGTGTCCTCGCCCATGAAGGTCTTGAGCAACGGCGTCTCGCCCGCCACCGGGTTCAATGCATTCACGCGGATGCCGAAGGGCGCCAACTCCACCGCCATGGCGCGCGTGGCGGTGATGACCCAGCCCTTGCTCGCGTTGTACCAGGCCAGCCGAGGCCGCGGGCTCACGCCGGCCGTGCTCGCGATGTTGAGGATCACGCCCTTCTTCGCCGACTTCATGCGCGGCACCGCCTCGCGGGCGGCCAGGTAGATCGCCTTCACGTTCACCGCGAGGATGCGGTCGAACTCCTCCTCGGCCAAGCCTTCCAGCGGCTGAGGCAGATGCCCGATGCCGGCGTTGTTGACGAGGATGTCGAGCGCACCGAAGCGGTTGAAGGCGGCATCGACCATGCCCTTCACGTCCTCGGCACGCGTCACGTCGCAGCGTATCCATTGCGCACCCGTCGCCTCGGCCACGCGCCTTGCGTTGGCCTCGTCGCGATCGGCGATCAGCACTTTCGCGCCCTCGGCGGCGAACTTGGTGACGATGCCTTCACCGAAACCGGAGCCGCCGCCGGTGACGATGGCTGTCTTGTCTGCGAGTCTCATCGTTGGTCTCCATGTGACTTGGGTGGCATCGCCACCCGGCTGACGCACCATGCCCTCAACCGTGCTGTATCGCCACCGTCTTCAAGGTCGAAAACCCATACAGCGCCTCGAAGCCTTTCTCTCGTCCGTGCCCCGACCGCTTGACCCCGCCGAAGGGCAGCTCCACGCCACCCCCCGCGCCGTAGTTGTTGATGAACACCTGTCCGCACCTCAGCGCACGCGCCATGCGCAATTGCCGCGCACCATCGCGCGTCCACACGCCGGCGACGAGCCCATAGTCGGTGCCGTTGGCGATGCGCACCGCATCCTCCTCGGTGTCGAAGGGGATGAGCACCTGCACCGGCCCGAAGATCTCCTCCTGCGCCAGTCCGTGCGACTCCGGCACGTCGGCCACCAGCGTCGGCCGCACGAAGAAGCCGCTCGGGGACACGTCATCCGCCAGATCCGCCTGCGCGGCGATCGGCAAGCCGCTGTCTCGCGCTACCGCGAGGTAGTGCGACACGATGCCGTGCTGGCGGCGCGAGATGACCGGCCCCACGTCCGGGTCGCCCATCGCCGGCCCCACGCGCAACGAGCGATAGCGCTGCGCCATGCGCCGCGTGACCTGTTCGTACACCCCCCGCTGCACGAGGATGCGCGACGCCGCCGAGCAGGTCTGCCCCGCGTTCTGGATGCCGGCATTGACGAGGTAGGGCAAGGCCGCGTCGAGGTCCGCGTCGTCGAACACGACCTGCGGGCTCTTGCCCCCCAGCTCCAGCGTGACGGGCACGGTGTTCTTCGCCGCGGCCGTCTGCACCAGCACGCCGGTGGGCACCGAGCCCGTGAAGGAGATGTGGTCGATGCCACGGTGCGCCGACAGCGCCGCACCAGCCTCGTCGCCCAGCCCCGGCACCACGTTCAACGCCCCCGGCGGCAGGCCCGCGGCCTGCGCGATGCGTGCAAAGGCGAGCACCGTGAGGCAGGCCTCCTCCGCCGGCTTGAGCACGCAGGCGTTGCCCATCGCGAGCGCCGCGCCGACGCTGCGGCCCACGATCTGCATCGGATAGTTCCACGGCACGATGTGCCCGGTGACGCCGTGCGGCTCGCGCCAGGTGAGCGCGGTGAAGCCGTTCTGGAAAGGCAGCGTCTGCCCATGCACCTTGTCGGCCGCGCCGCCGTAGAACTCGAGGTAGCGGGCCAGCGCGAGCGCATCGGCGCGGCCTTGCCTGAGCGGCTTGCCCACGTCCAGCGCCTCCAGCCGCGCGAGCTCATCCGCCTGCTCGATGACGGCTCGGCCCATGGCGCTCAGCACGCGGCCGCGTTCGGTGGCGGTGTAGCGTCCCCACAGGCCATGCTCGAAGGCTTCGCGAGCCGCGGCCACGGCGGCATCCACGTCGGCGGCCGTGCCGCGTGCGATGTTCGCCAGCTCGCTGCCATCCGAAGGGTTGGTCAAGGGAAGCGTGCCGCCGTCGCTCGCATCGCGCCACGCGCCGTCGATGAACAGCTGCCGCGCGTCGAAGGGGATGGTCGAGATCATGGCCGGACTCCCTCGCGGCAAACAGCGCCGCGTTTTGAGCCATGATATTCACACGTCGACGGGGACACCGCCATCAGCCTCTTCCTGATCAAACGCCTGGCCACTTTCGTGCTGACCCTCGTCGCGGCGTCGGTGGTGATCTTCGCGGTGCTGGACGTGCTGCCGGGCAATGTCGCCGAAGTGATGCTGGGCGAAAGCGCCACCGCCGAGTCGCTGGCCGCCTTGCAGGCCAAGCTGGGCCTCGACCGCCCCCCCGCCGAGCGCTATGCCTCGTGGATGCGCGGCCTCTCGCACGGCGACATGGGCACGAGCCATTCCTACGACTCGCCGGTGGCCGAGCTCGTGAAGGAGCGCGCACTCGTCACGGTGCCTCTGGCGGTGATGGCGATGGCGCTCACCACGCTCATTGCGCTCGTGCTGGGCGTGTACGCCGCATCGCACCACAACCGCGGCGGCGACCTCGCGGTGATGGTGGGCAGCCAGCTGGGCATCGCCCTGCCCAACTTCTGGCTGGGCATCCTCTTGAGCCTCGTGTTCGCGGTGCAGCTGCGCTGGTTCTCGGCGGGCGGCTTCCCGGGTTGGGAAGACAGCCTCTGGGATGGCGTGAAGGCGCTGGTGCTGCCGGCGGTGGCGCTGGCCGCGGTGCAGGCGGCCATCCTCTCGCGCATCACGCGATCGGCGGTGCTGGACGTGCTTCGCGAGGACTTCGTGCGCACCGCCCGTGCCAAGGGCCTGAGCCGGCGGCAGGTGCTCTGGGGCCACGTGCTGCGCAATGCCTTCGTGCCGGTGCTGACGGTGATGGGCCTGCAGTTCGCCAACCTGTTGACGGGCACGGTGGTGATCGAGCGGGTGTTCAGCCTGCCGGGGCTCGGGCGGCTCGTGTTCGAGGCGATCGCCAACCGCGACCTCGTCGTCGTGCGCAACGTGGTGATGCTCTTCGCGGGCAGCGTCATCGTCATCAACTTCGTGGTGGATGTGCTGTACGCGGTGATCGACCCGCGCCTGCGGAGGCATGCATGAGGTTCTCGGACCGGGCCTGGCGGCATTCGAGCTTCGTGATCGGTTCGCTCCTGGTGGGGCTGCTGCTGGCGACTGCCGCGTTGTCCTTCGTGTGGACGCCGCATTCACCGACCGACATCGACGTGCCCTCGAAGCTGCAGGGGCCGTCGGCCACGCATTGGCTGGGCACCGACAGCCTCGGGCGCGACATCGTCTCGCTGCTCATCGCCGGCTCGCAGAACTCCATCGCGGTGGGTTTGATCGCGGTGGGCATCGGCATGGGCTTCGGCGTGGCGCTCGGCCTGCTCGCTTCGGCGCGGCGCGGCTGGGTGGAAGAACTCGTGATGCGCTTCGCCGACTTCACCTTCGCCTTCCCGGCGCTGCTCAGCGCCATCATGCTCACTGCCATCTACGGCCCCGGCCTCGTGACGAGCGTCGTGGCGATCGGCATCTTCAACATCCCCGTGTTTGCACGCATCACGCGCGCCGCCGCCAACGGCGTGTGGTCGCGCGACTACGTGCTCGCCTCGCGCGCCTGCGGCAGGGGCGCGTGGCACATCACCTTCGCGCACGTGCTGCCCAACATCGCGAGCGGGCTGATCGTGCAGGCGACGATCCAGTTTGCGACGGCCATCCTTGCCGAGGCCGCCTTGAGCTACCTCGGCCTCGGCACGCAGCCGCCGCAGCCGTCGTGGGGGCGCATGCTGAACGAGGCACAAAGCATGATGTTCCAGGAGTGGACGCTCGCGATCTGGCCGGGTCTTGCGATCGCCCTGAGCGTGCTGGGGCTGAACCTGATGGGTGATGGCCTGCGTGATCTGCTGGATCCCAAGCTCGCGAGGCAGCGATGACCACGCTGCTCGACGTCCGCGACCTGCGCGTGCGCCTGAACACGGCGCGCGGACCGGCCGATGCCTTGCGCGGCGTGTCGTTCTCACTCGCCAAAGGCGAGACGCTGGGCATCATCGGCGAGAGCGGCTGCGGCAAGTCGATGACGGCGCTCGCGCTCATGGGGCTCTTGCCCGACGGCGCGGTGACGAGCGGCAGCATCCGCTTCGATGGCGACGAACTCGTCGGTGCCGACGATGCGCGGCTGTGCGCCTTGCGCGGCCGGCGCATCGGCATGATCTTCCAGGAGCCGATGACGGCGCTCAACCCGCTGCACACCGTAGGCACGCAGGTGGCCGAGCCGCTGCGGCATCACCTCGGCATGAGCAAGACCGAAGCGCGCGCCGAGGCCTTGCGCCTGCTCGAACGCGTGCGCCTGCCGCAGGCCGTGCAGCGGCTCGATGCCTACCCGCACCAGCTCTCCGGCGGCCAGCGGCAGCGCGTCATGATCGCCGCGGCGCTGGCTTGCGGGCCGGAGCTGCTCATCGGGGACGAGCCCACCACCGCGCTGGACGTGTCGATCCAGCGCGAGATCCTCGACCTCATTGCGGAGCTCGTGAGCGAGCGTGGCATGGGCCTCGTGCTCATCAGCCACGACCTGGGCGTGATGGCGCACACCGTGCAGCGGGTGATGGTGATGTATGGCGGCACGGTGGCCGAAAGCGGGCCGACGCGGTCGGTGTTCGAGCGGCTGGCGCATCCGTACACGCGCGGGTTGTTCCGCGCACGACCGCAGTTGGGTGCGGGTCGCGCGCGGCCGCTCGCGACGATCCCGGGGCGGGTGCCGGAGCTGGTCGACATGCCTCGGGGTTGTCCGTTCGCTGATCGGTGCGGGCGGGTGGTGGAGGCTTGCGCCGAGATGCCGCCGGCGTTTGCCGTTGAACCGGACCACGAGGCACGCTGCTTCAACATGGAGCCAGCCCCATGACCGCGAAGAAGCACGGCCTGCCCCTCCCCCAGCGGGGGAAGGAGCCTGCTCCGCTGCTGCAGGTCACCGATCTGACGAAGGACTATCGACTCCCGCGCGACGGCCTCTTCTCCCCGCCGCCCGTCGTCCACGCCTTGCAAGGTGTGAGCCTCACCCTCGACAGCGGCCGCAGCCTCGGCATCGTCGGCGAATCCGGTTCGGGCAAGTCCACGCTCGCGCGCCTCGTGATGGCGCTGGAGACGCCCACCGCAGGCACCGTCTCCCTGCTCGGCCGCGACCTGCACGCCCTGCCCGCGAACGACCTCCGCGCCGCGCGCCGCGACTTCCAGATGGTCTTCCAGGACCCGTATGGCTCGCTCGACCCTCGCCAGCGCGTGGGCCGCATCGTGGCCGAGCCGCTGACTTCAACCACAGCCAAGGAACGCCACGACCGCGTCGCAGAAGCGTTGGACGCAGTCGGGCTGCGAGCCACCGACGCCGACAAGTTCCCCCACGAATTCTCCGGCGGCCAGCGCCAGCGTATCGCCATCGCCCGCGCCCTCATCACGCGGCCCAAGCTGATCGTTGCCGACGAGCCGGTGAGCGCTCTGGACGTGTCGGTGCAGGCCCAGGTGCTCAACCTGCTGCAGGACTTGCGCGCGCGCTTCGGCGTGGCGTATCTTTTCATCAGCCATGACCTCGCGGTGGTGGACCATGTGTGCGACGAGGTGGCGGTGATGCAGCACGGGCGCATCGTGGAGCGCGGCTCGCCGGAGCGGCTCTTCACGCAGGCCGAACATCCCTACACGCAGTCGCTCATCGCCGCCGCACCTCAGGCGCGCTTCCAGTAGAGTCCGCCCAGCACTTCAATCGCAGGAGCTTTCGACGATGACATCGCCCGCTCGACTGATCGCCTCACTGACTCTCGTGCTCTGCGCCTTGGGCGCCAGCGCGCCGGCGCAAGCCCAGGCGCGCAAGGACAGCGTCGTCCTCGGCATGGTGCTCGAACCGCCCGGCCTGGACCCCACCACCTCGTCCGCCGCGGCCATCGGCGAGATCGTCCACTACAACGTGCTGGAAGGCCTCACCAAGATCAACATGGACGGCAGCATCGTGCCCCTGCTCGCCGAGAGCTGGAGCATCGACCCGGATGGAAAGGTCTACACCTTCAAGCTTCGCAAAGGCGTCAAGTTCCACGACGGCGAAGCCTTCGACGCGAGCGACGTGAAGTTCAGCTTCGAGCGTGCCCGCGCCGAGGGTTCCACCAACAAGGCCAAGAAGGCGGTGTTCGACAACCTGAGCCGCGTCGACACGCCCGACCCGTACACCGTCATCCTCGTGCTCAACCAGGCCGACGGCAACTTCCTCTTCCGCATGGGCGAGAACACCGCCGTCATCCTCGACCCGAAGAGCGCGGCCACCACCGCGAGCAAGCCGATCGGCACGGGGCCCTTCAAGTTCGACAGCTGGTCCAAGGGCTCGTCGGTCACGTTGGGCAAGTTCGACGGCTATCGTGATGCGGCCAAGGTCAAGCTCAAGAAGGTGACCTTCCGCTTCATCAACGACCCGGCCGCGCAGGTGGCTGCGCTGCTCGCGGGCGACATCGACGGCATGCCGCGTTTCGGCGCGCCGCAGAACCTCAAGCAGTTCCAGGGCGACCCGCGATTCACGGTCGCCATCGGCGGCACCGAGGGCAAGACCATCGTCAGCATCAACAACAAGAAGAAGCCTTTCGACGACGTGCGCGTGCGCCGCGCCATCGCCGCGGCCATCGACCGCAAGGCAGTGATCGACGGCGCGCAGGAAGGCTTCGGCGCCCCCATCGGCAGCCACATGGTGCCCAGCGACGCGGGCTACATCGACCTCACCGGCGTGAACCCGTACAACCCGGAGAAGGCCAAGGCCCTGCTCAAGGAAGCGGGCGTCGCCACGCCGCTGAACGTGACGCTCACGCTGCCGCCGCCGCAGTACGCGCGCAAGGGCGGCGAGATCATCGCGTCGCAGCTCGCGAAGGTGGGCATCAACGCGAAGATCGAGAACGTGGAATGGGCGCAGTGGCTGTCGGGTGCGTTCAAGGGCAACTACGACCTCACGGTGATCAGCCACGTCGAGCCGCTGGACTTCGACCGCTATGCGGACCCGGCGTATTACTGGGGCTATGACAGCAAGGCCTACAAGGACCTGTTCGCCAAGTACAACGGCACGACCGCCGCGAAGGAGCGGTTGAAGGTGATCGGCGACATCCAGAAGCAGCTGGCGAATGACTCGGTCAACGCCTACCTCTTCCAGCTGCCGCAGTTCGCGGTGAGCAACAAGAAGCTCAAGGGGCTGTGGAGCAGCTCGCCGATCTTCGCGAATGACATGGCGGCGGTGAGTTGGCAGTGAAACTCCACGATCTCCCGGCCACGGCCCTGCTCGAGGCGTATGCGTCGAAGACCCTCTCGCCGGTGGAGGTGACGCGCGCGGTGCTCGATCACATCGCGCGCTGGGAGCCGCACCTGCATGCCACGTATGCACTCGATGCCGACGCCGCGCTCACACAGGCCCAGGCCTCGCAGACCCGCTGGATGAAAGGCGCACCGCAAGGAACGTTGGATGGTGTGCCAACAATGATCAAGGAGAACATCGCGACCCGCGGCGTGCCGACGCCGCTGGGCACGGCGGCCAGCGAGCTGAAACCTGCCGAGCGCGATGCCCCGCCCGCCGCGCGGCTGCGTGAAGCCGGCGCGGTCATCCTCGGCAAGACGACCATGCCGGACTACGGCATGTTGTCCTCCGGGCTGTCGAGCTTCCACCCGCTCACGCGCAACCCCTGGGACCTGTCGAAGAACCCGGGCGGCAGCAGCGCCGGTGCGGGCGCAGGCGTTGCCGCCGGTTACGGGCCGCTGCACGTGGGTACCGACATCGGCGGCTCGGTGCGCTTGCCGGCGAGCTGGTGCGGCATCTTCACGCTCAAGCCCAGCCTGGGGCGCATTCCGATCTTTCCGCCGTATGCCGGGCGCGTTGCCGGACCGATGACGCGCACCGTGCAAGACACCGCGCTGATGATGCGCGTGCTGAGCCAGCCCGACGCACGCGACACCATGAGCCTGCCTTGGCAGGACATCGCCTGGTCTGACCTGGACCGCGACGTGCGCAGGCTGAAGATCGGCCTGCAGATGGACGCGGGTTGGGGCTTGCCGGTCGAACCCGAGGTGCGTGCGGCCATCGAGGCATCGGCCCGCCTGCTCGAATCGGCCGGCGCCATCGTCGAGCCGATCGCCGCCTTCATGACGCGCGACATGATCGATGGCATGGACCACTTCTGGCGCATGCGCTCATGGCTGGACATCAGCGCGCTGCCTGAAGCGCGCCGCGCCAAGGTGCTGCCCTTCATCCTCGAATGGGCGCGCGGCGGCGCGGGCTTGAGCGGCGAGGCGGTCTTCAAGGGCTACAGCCAGATGGCGGCCATGCGCGAGGCGGCCGTGGCGGCCAGCGCCCCCTTCGACTTCGTCATCACGCCGACCTCGCCCATCCCCGCCTTCGCCGCGGAATGGCCGATGCCGACCAACGACCCGGCACGGCCCTTCGAGCACATTGCCTTCACCCTGCCCTACAACATGAGCGAACAGCCGGCGTCATCGATCAACTGCGGCTACACGACAAGCGGCCTGCCGATCGGGCTGCAGATCGTCGGCGCACGCTTCGATGACTTGGGCGTGCTGCAACTCTCGCGTGCCTTCGAACAGCTGCGGCCGGCGCAGCGCGATTGGCCCACGCCGCCGTGAACGACCGCCGCGGCAATCCGGTGTCCACGGCGTCGGGCGCGGCGCTCGACCACGCGGAGACGGCGCTGTGGCGGATGATGTCCTTCTTCGATGCGCCGGTGGGCGACATCGATGCTGCACTCGCCGCCGATCCGCGCTGGGGGCTGTTGCACGTGATGCATGCGTGCTTCCTGCTCACGCTCACCGAGCCCTCGCTGATGCCTGCGGTCCACGAGGCGCTCGCGCAAGCGGAGCGGCTCGCGAGCGGCGCGAACGATCGTGAACGTGCGCATCTCGCAGCAGCCACACGTTGCGCCCGCGGCGATTGGCACGGTGCCTGCGACGCCTGGGGTCGCATCCTCGCGGACCATCCCTTGGACCTCTACGCCCTGCAATGGGCGCACCTTTTCGACTTCTACCGCGGTGATGCAGCGCAGTTGAAGGCACGCCCCGCGGCCACGCTGCAAACCCTGCCCACCGACGACCCGTTGCGCCGCTACGTGCTCGGCATGCATGCCTTCGGCCTGGAGGAGAGCGGCGAGCTCGCGAAGGCCGAGGCCGTCGGCCGCGAGGCGGCCGGCTCTGCCGCCAAGGTGCCCTGGGCCACGCATGCAGTCGCGCACGTGATGGAGATGCAGGGCCGCCACGAAGACGGCATCCGCTGGCTTAGCGATCGCGAGGCCGACTGGTCGCAGGGCAACGGCTTTGCCGGCCACCACTGGTGGCATCGTGCGCTCTTCCACCTTGAAGGCATGGACGTCGCCGCAGCCCTCGCGCTGTACGACGCGCAGCTCGCGAGCGACAAGGCAGCGCTCACCCTGCAGCGGCTGGACGGCGCGGCACTGCTGTGGCGCATTCATCTGCTGGGCGGCGATGTGGGCGCCCGCTGGGACGATGTGGCGCGCGGCTGGGACTTGTCCGCCACGCGCGCCGGCCACTCCGCCTTCAACGACCTGCATGCGCTGATGGTGCTGATCGGGCAAGGCAGGCCATCGGATGCTGACGGCTTCATCGCCGCGGCGCAGGCGCAAGCCGACGCGAGCCAGGCGAGCAACGCAGCGATGGCGCGAGAGGTCGGCCTGCCGCTGATGCGCGGCCTGCTCGCCCATTCGCAGGGTCGCTTCAACGATGCCATCGCACACATCGCACCAGCTCACCGCATCGCCCACCGCTTCGGTGGCAGCCATGCGCAGCGCGACCTCATCACGCAGACGCTTCTGGCCTGTGGTGCGGACGTGCTGGCCGAGCGGGCACAGACGCCGGCCAACACGCCCTTGACGCAGCATTGGCGGGCGCGCTTGTAGCGCTCGGCATCTCACGTCCGTGGCACACCGACACGACCCCCATGCCTACCACCCCATTGCGCATCGGAGAACTCTCCCGCCGCACCGGCCGCTCGGTGCACACCATCCGTTGGTACGAACAGCAAAAGCTCGTGCCGGGGGTGCGACGCGACGACGCCGGCAGGCGCGTCTACCGCGAGCAGCATGTGCAGTGGCTGGACTTGCTGGACCGCCTGCGCAAGAGCGGCATGTCGATCAAGCAGATGCGCGAATACGCGGCGCTGGTGCGGCGCGGCGAATCGACGCTCGCCCAGCGGCGCGAGATGCTGATCGAGCATCGTCGGCGGGTGGACGAGCAGATGGCAGAACTGGCGGCGTCGCGCAAGGTGGTGGAGAGCAAGATCGCGTTCTACGGCCAGTGGCTGGAGACGGGGGAGCAGCCGGACGGCTATTGACCAGGCACGCGTCACCCCGGCGAACGCCGGGGTGACGGGATGACGGGCTGGGGGATGGGGGATGGGACGGCGGTCTATTGCCGCCGGGCTGTCCGCCGGGATTGCAGCCTGTCCGGCCGCGCGCGCAGTCCGTCACCCGGCCCTGGAGCGGCCCGACCCTGCACCGTACAGTGCGCCCCATGGCAGTAGAACCGACCTCCACTCCCGCAGCGCCGCAAGCCACCAACGGCGCGGCGCACATGTTCTTCACCGTCCGCCGCGGCTTCATCGCCTATGCCCGCTGGCTGGACAGCATCACCTGGGTCCGCTTCTTCGTCCTGTCGCTGCTGGCGATCATCGTGACGGCGATGCTGTCGGAACTGCCGCCTTTCAGCTGGAAGTGGAGCGACGACGTGGTGGTCTACGACCCGCCGAAGCCGCACAAGACACCGAAGGCCCCCAAATCACCGCCGGCGGTGCCCAACGTCCCGGGAGTGCCGACGCCCTCGCCGACCCCGCCCACGCCGCCCCAGAAGAAGAGCGACGGCAGCGGCAAGAAGCCGGCCTACAACATCTCCATCGACAAGAGCGGCGTGCACATCACGCCGGTGCCCAACGGCGAGCACGGCGACGACGCGCCGTCGGTGAGCATCGACAAGAACGGCGTGCGCATCGGGCCGGCGGCGCCGGCCTCCGCCGCATCGGCTGCGTCGTCCGCGGCCTCGGCCACAGCCGCCAGCGACGAACCGCAGGTCACCGTCAAGCTGCCGCCCAACGCCAACACCGACGAGGTGCGCGCCGCCATCGAAGAGGCCAAGCAGGCGATCAAGGAAGCCATCGCCGACGCCGCCGAGGAAGAGGCCGATGCCGCCCGCGCCGCCGCCCAGGCCGCCGCCGACGCTGCCGAGGACATGCAGCCGCGCAAGCGGGTCATCTCCGCCTTCCGGATGGGCGACCACATGCCCGGCCTGATGATGCTGTGGATCGTCATGTCCATGGTCATCAAGATCATGGCGGCCGGCCGCTTCAAGGCCGAGGCGCAAGCGGTGCAGGCCACCGAGATCGCCGAATCCGAAGCGCTCAAGCGCCAGGTGGTGGAAGCACGCATGGCCGCGATGCAGGCGCAGGTGGAGCCGCACTTCCTGTTCAACACGCTCGCCAGCATCGACCACCTGATCGAGACCGACCCGCCGCGCGCCTCGAAGATGCAGAAGAACCTGATCGCCCTGCTGCGTGCGTCGATGCCGACCATGCGCGAAGCGAATGCGCAGGGCACGCGCGACCTGGGGCGCGAGCTTGCCGTGATCCGGCCTTACCTCGAGATCCTCAAGGTGCGCATGGAAGAGCGGCTGCAGACCGAGATCAACGTCCCCGAGGGCCTGCTGTCGGCCGACTTCCCGCCGATGATGCTGCAAGGCCTGGTCGAGAACGCCATCAAGCACGGCCTGGAGCCCAAGGCCGAAGGCGGCCGGCTCAGCGTCATCGGCGAGATCGTGCACGGCAAGCTGTGCGTGACCGTGGCCGATACGGGCCTTGGTTTCGGCAAGGCCGCCACCGCCGGCACCGGCATCGGGCTCAACAACATCCGCGAGCGGCTGCAGCTGCTGTACGGCCGCAAGGCCACGCTCGTGGTGTCCGAGAACCCGGGCGGCGGCACGGCCGTGTCCATCACCGTGCCCTACACCACCTCCAACCACCGTGGAGAAGACGCATGACCGAGCCCATCCCCACCGTGTCCGCCCGCCGCACGCCCTTGTGGCTGTGGGTGATGCTGACGCTGTTCGCGCTCTCCGTGCTCATCGTGACGAGCGCCTTCCAATGGATCGTGACGCTGGATCACCTGCCCGCGCAGGTGATCATCGACGGCCAGGAAATCCTGAGCGTCGACCCCGCCTGGTTCAGCGGCTGGACGGCGGTCGCCGTCATCGCGTCGGCCGTGGTGTGTGTCTTCACGCTGCTCGTGCTCGTTCCGCTCGTGCTGCTCTTCGCACTGGCCTGCGCGTTGATCGGCATGGCGCTGGGCGTGGTGCTGCCGCTTGCCGCCGTGGCGCTGGCACTCGTCCTGGTGTTCTCGCCACTGTGGCTGCTGGGCTTCGTCGCGTGGCGACTGGTGAAACGCAGTACGCCGCGCGGCATGGCCGCGGCTTAAGATCGACCGATGACACGCGCCCTCCTTGCCGATGACGAACGCCTGATGCGCGAACAGCTTCGCGCGCGACTCACCGAGGTCTGGCCCGACCTGGAGATCGTGGCCGAAGCGAAGAACGGCATCGAGGCGGTGGAGCTCACGCAACAGCACCATCCCGACCTCGTCTTCCTGGACATCCGCATGCCCGGCATGACGGGCATCGACGCGGCACGGCAGATCGCACAGCTGCCCACCCACGACGAAGCCGACGGCTGGCCCGGCTGCGAGATCGTCTTCATCACCGCCTACGACCAGTACGCCGTCGAAGCCTTCGAGCAAGGCGTGGTCGACTACGTGCTCAAGCCCGCCGAACGCGAGCGCCTGGCGCTCACGGTCGAGCGCATCAGGAAGCGCATGGCCCTGCGCGACAGGCCCGGCGACGACGACAAGTCGCCGTTGGCCGCGCACACGCCCGACATGCAGCGCCTGCTGCAGACGCTCGCCAGCCAGCTCAACCCCAACGCTCCGCCCAAGCTCAAGTGGATTCAGGCGACGGTCGGCCAGCAGATCCAGATGATCCCGGTCGAAGACGTGCTGTTCTTCATCTCCGACGAGAAGTACACGCGAGTCCAGACGGCCACGCTCGAAGCGCTGATCCGCAAGCCGATCAAGGAACTCATCGACGAGCTCGACATGAACCTGTTCTGGCAGATCCACCGGTCGACTCTGGTCAACACCAAGGCCATCGCGGGGGTGTCGCGAGATCTGCGCGGGCGCCAGCTGGTGTCAGTGAAGGGGCATCCGGAGAAGCTGGAGGTCAGCCGCAGCTTCACGGGGCTCTTCAAAGGCATGTAGGCCGCGCAGCGAAGGGCGAGGGGCCCCTCGGGGATCGACCAGCGCAGCGGCCGGCGAGTGCAGCGGGCTCAATGCCCGCTTCACGAGTACAACCGACCTCTGAAAACCCACCCCCTTACCGCCCCACCCATTCCAGCCCCAGCACCCGCCCGATGCATTCCCGCAAGGCCCCGATCTCGATCGGTTTCGGCAGGAATGCGTCCGCCCCCGCCGCGAGGCTGCTTTCCTTGTCCTGCTTGTAGGCCGCCGCCGAGATCGAAATGATCGGCACCGCCTGCAGGCCAGGCGTGCTTCGCAGCCGCCGTATGGCTTCCAGGCCGTCCATCACCGGCATCGCGTTGTCCATCAGCACCAGATCGGGCCGAAATGCCTTCGCCCTTGCGAGGGCCTGCTCGCCGTTGATCGCCTCCTCCAGCTCGAAGCCAAGCGGTGCCAGGCAATCTCCGATCAGCCGGCGGTTCGCGTCGATGTCGTCGACCACCAGGATGCGCCGCCGCGGCCCCCGGTAGCCGCTCACCTCGGGTGACCTGGGAATCGCTGCCGCCGCATCCCGCACAAGCGGCAGCGTCAGCTCGAACCAGAACCGGCTGCCGTGCGAGCCGTCATGCACCTCGGGCCGGCTCTCCACGTGGATCTCGCTGCCCATCATGTGCACGAGCTGCCGGCTGATCGCCAGGCCCAGGCCGGTCCCGCCCGCGCGCTGTGCCAGCTCCCCGACCTGCTCGAAGGGCCGGAAGATGCTCTTGATGTCGTCAGGAGCGATGCCGATGCCGGTGTCTTCCACTTCGAAGCGCAGCCGCGCGTCGCCCATCTCACCCATCTCGTGGTTCTCGCGCACCGCGCCCTCGTCGGGTCTTCGCAAGATCGTCACGCGCAGGCTGACGCGGCCCTTGTCCGTGAACTTCACCGCGTTGCCCAGAAGATTGAGCAGCACCTGCCGCAAGCGCTGCTCGTCAACGCGCACTGCGACTTGCCCCTTGGGCGTGAACATCAGATCGAAGGCCAGCCGCTTTTCCTGCGCCTTGACTCGAATGGTGTCTGCGATTGACTGCAGGAAGCCTGCCAACTCGACGTTGCCTGGATGCAGCTCGAGCTTGCCGGCCTCGATGCGCGACAGGTCCAGAAGGTCGTTGATCAGGCCCAGCAGATGCTCGCCGCTCTTTTGCACCGTGTACATCGCCGAAGCCTGCTTCTCGGTGAGCCCTCGGTCGCGCCGAAGCAGCTGCGCATAGCCGAGGATGGCGTTGAGCGGCGTGCGCAGCTCGTGGCTCATGTTGGTCAGGAAGGTGGCCTGCGCCCGCTGCGCGGCGATGGCCGTGTCACGCGCCGCCGTGAGCAGCGTTTCGGCCTGCCTGCGCTGCCGGCGGTCTTCGAGGAATTGCTCGACCGCACGGGCCATGTCGGCAATCTCGTCGCCGCCTTGCACCGGAACCATGGCGAGCCCGCCGTCCACATCGCCGCGTCGCAAGTGGTGGCTCACGAGCCGCAGGCGAGCCACCACATGCCGACCCAGGAACCCGCGCGTGATGACCCAGGCCAGCAGCAGGCTCACGCCGACCAGCCCGACCACCCACCACCGTGTGCGGTTCGAGGCCTCGGCCAGCCGCTGCACCGCATCGCGGTAATCGCGCGTGAAATAGGTGGACTGCTGGCTGGCCACGGTGGCCAGCAACTCGGACTGGCGCTGCAGTTCGTCGTCGAGCGCACGCAGGGTCGCAACGCCTTGCTGCGGCGTTCGCGTTGCAGCTTCGATGAGGGCGCTTTCGCGCAACTGCGCGACGACGTTGACCGTGTTGCGAAACAACTGGCTCGCACGATGCACGTCCAGCACATCGACGTTGTCGCTGGGCGCCGCGGCCACGAGACGGTCCACCAGGTGGTCGAAGCCTTCCAGGTCCTTGATGACCTGTCGATGCGTTTCGCGCACGCCATCGACCGTGTCGATGCCCGACAGCGCCAGGGCCTTCCTCTCGATCAGCAAGGTGTAGCGCACCAGGTCCTGCGCGTCCTGCAGGTTCGCCAGGCGCTTGTCGGCGAGCTCCTGGATCGCCTGCGCCGAGTTGGACAAGGCATAGATCGCCGTCGCACCACTGGCGACGATCAACAGCGCGAGGATCGATACCGCCAGCGCAAACTGCGCCGTGAGCGATTGGGGCAGGCGCAGGTTCACGGTCGGCGCCAGATCCGGCGATAGACGTCCCGATAGCCGTTGGCCGGGTCGTACAGCAGCCTCTCGCCGCCGTCGGCCGCGATATTGCGCGGGGTCACGAGGTGCACCGGAAACACATGGCCCGTGACCGGTTCCCCGGCGAAAAGCCGATTCATCTCGTCGACCATCTGCCAGCCATGGAGGTTGAGCGGCTCGGCCACGGTGGCCGTCTGGAAGGTGCCCGCACGAATGCGCAGGAACGCCGCCGCGCTGCCGTCGCCCGCGGACAGCATGCTGATGCTGTCGCTGCGCAATCCGGCCTGGGTGAGCACCGGCACGGCATAGTCGAAATAGATATCGTTGATCGCAAGCGCATGCGTCCATCGGCGGCCGTAGCGAGCCAGCAATTCGCGCGTCGCCGCGGGCATCAGCTCCTGGCTCTTGGAGATGCCCACGTCCCTCACCTCCAGCAAGGTGCAGCCGGCACAGGCGCGGACGACGTCGGCCATCGCGTTGGCCTTGGTCTTGGGCAACTCGAGGCTGGTGTCGGTGAAGACGACGACGCCGGCGCGCCCCCCGGATTGGACAATCGCCGCGAGGGCCGTCACGCGCGCCACTTCCAGTGGGTCGGTCGACACGTTCATCGCGACCGGCGTGCCCGTCACCGGGCCGGCTTTCGGCGCGACATGCCAGCCCACAATGGGAACGCCCGCTTCGGCAAAAGGCCTCAGGCCCGGCAGCAGCGCGTGCGCATCCGAGCCGATGAGCATCAGACCGTCAGGCCGTGTCGCCAGCGCTTCCTCCAGCGCCTTGAAGCGTCCCGCCGGATTCCCGGCGGCGTCGAAGACCTTGGCGCTCCAGCCTGCGACCTGGATGGCCTCGCGAACACCCTGCGCGACGCCGAGGATGCCGCCGTTGCGCAGGTCTTCGATGACGATCGCGATGTGTTTGCCCGGCTTTGCGCGCGGCCCCGTGCGCGGCCCGCTCCAGGGCGCCGCAGGCCGGGCCGCGGCCTCCAGCGCACGCTTCGCATCGGCCAGCGGATCTTCGGCAGAAGCGAGCGTCGCCGGCGGGGGCGCAGAAACGGCTGCGGGACGGCCTGCCGCAGCAACCAGCGGCATCGCGGCGCACAACACCGTCAGCAGCATGCCTTTCATGATCCTTCTCCGATCGGCTTGCCCGCGGCCGGGCTGATGCCCGCCTGCGTGCACGAGCGAGACCCTTGGTCGAGCCCCTGAACATCCTAGTCCAATGCCGACCCGCCGGACGAGGGGTCGAACCCCAGCCCGCCGGATCAGCGACGCGAGGAACCCCGGCCGAACTCCCTCGGCTCCAACCACGAGGCGATGCACCACTGCGCTGCCCAGTACGTCGCCAGAATCCACAGCGACGACAGTGGCAGCGCAAGCGCGAACTTGTTGGTCGCGAGCAGCGCATCCGAGGACACGAACAGCAAGCCGCCCAAGGCCAGCACCGCGCCGCGCCCGGCCTGCGACGCGCCCTGCGAGGCACGCCACACCGCGGCCGCCTGTGCCGCCATCGTCGCCAGGCAGACGACGTACGCCACCACCGGCACGCGCAAGGCCGCCGGCACACCCGCCCACAGCAGCGACAGGATGCCGCCTGCCACCAGCGCATACACCGCGAAAGGCCAGCGCCGCGACGCGAACGGCGCGGCCCTCGTGAAGGCCACGAGATAGCTCAGGTGCGCCAGCAGGAAGCTCACGAGCCCCGGCACGAAGCCTTCCTTCGGCCACAACAGCGCCACGTCGCCCGCGAGCGAGAGCACGAGCCCCGCCACAACCCAGCGCCGCACGACAGACGGACCGCCGTCGCGCCGCCACGCATGCGCGATCACGAGCACGGTCGTCAGCGGCTTGAACACGAAGAGCAGCGACGGCTCGATCCAGCCAACGCCCGCGGCGATGGCAAGCGCCGCGGACAGGGCCGCCGCCAACCCAAGAACCCACGACCGCCCGCTCACCCGAGCAACCCCGCATCCACCGCAGCCGGCGACATCGGCATGTTTCGCATCGAACTCCCCACCTCCAGAAATTGCATGAACTGCTCCGGCGGCACCGCCTGGCTGAAGTGATAGCCCTGCGCGGCCTCGCAGCCGAGCGACTTGAGGAACAGCGCCTGCTCGCTCGTCTCCACGCCCTCGGCCACCACGCGCAGGCGCAGGCTGTGCGCCATCGCGATGATGGCAGTGACGATGGCCGTGTCGCCCGCCTCGCTGCCCAGGCCGTCGGTGAAGCTGCGGTCGATCTTGAGCACGCTCACCGGGAAGCGCTGCAGATAGGCCAGGCTCGAATAGCCGGTGCCGAAGTCGTCGATGGCCAAGCCAATGCCCATGCTCGCAAGCGCCTCCAGCGCGGTGATGTTCTCGGCATTCTTGGCCATCAGCACGCCTTCGGTGATCTCGAACTCCAGTGCATGTGCAGGCAGCCCGGTTTCGTCGAGCACGCAGCGCGCGAACTCGCTGAAACCCGGGCGCAGCAGCTGCTGCGGCGACAGGTTCACCGCCACCGAGATGCCGGTGTGGCCGGCCGCATGCCAGCGCGCCGCCTCGGCGCATGACTGGCGAAGAATCCACTCGCCCAGTGGCGCGATGAGGCCGGTCTCCTCGGCCACGCGGATGAACTCGTTGGGCCCGATGAAGCTGCCATCGGTCTGCGGCCAGCGGATCAGCGCCTCGGCACCGAAGATGCGGCCGGTGCGCAGCTCGATCTTGGGCTGGTAGTGCATGCGGAACTCGCCGCGCTGCAAGGCTTCGTAGAGCCGGTTGGCCACCTCCAGCCGGCGTTGCGCGGCGTTGTTCAGCTCGGCAGTGAAGAAGCGGAACGTGTCGCGGCCCTTCTCCTTGGCGTGGTACATCGCCGCGTCGGCCGCACGCATCAGCTCGTCGGCGTCGCGGCCGTCGCCCGGATACAGGCTGATTCCGAGGCTGCCTCGCACATGCAGCTCGTTGCCACCTACCGAGAATGGCTGGCGCAAGGCATCGAGCACCTTCTCGGCGATGGAGATGGCGTGCTGTGCCTGGTCCAGCGTGGGCAGGCAGATCACGAACTCGTCACCGCCCAGCCGCGCCGCGGTGTCGCCCGCGCGCAGGCAGCTGCGCAGGCGTTGCGCGGCGGACTTCAGCAACTCGTCGCCGGCCTCGTGGCCCAGCGAGTCGTTGACGTTCTTGAAGTGGTCGAGGTCGATGAACATCACCGCCACCTGCACGCGGCTGCGCTGGGCCTGCGCGATGGCCTGCGACACGCGGTCGCGGAACACCGTGCGGTTGGGCAGGCCGGTGAGCACGTCGTTCTGCGCCAGGTAGCGGATGCGCTCCTCGCTCGACTTGCGCTCGGTGATGTCGGTGGCCACGCAGCCGATGGCAAAGAGTTCGCCATCCGCGCGCTTGAGCGGAAAGCGCTGCGTGACGAAGCTGCGCATGCCCCGTGCGTCGGCGAGGTCAAGCTCGGCCTGCGAGTAGCCGTCGGCCTTGATCGCACGCTGGTCGGCGAGCAGGTAGGCCGCGGCCTGTTCCGGTGGGAAGACTTCGTCGATGGTCTTGCCCACCACGTCCGCGCCGCCGGTGAAGATCTCGCGGTAGCTGCGGTTCACGAGCAGGTAGCGCGCATGTTCGTCGCGCACGAAGATGGCCGCGGGCGTGTTGTCGATGATGGACTGCAGCAGCCAGCGGTTGTGCTCGTAGGCGACGAACAGGCGCTGGCGTTCCGCGTCGGCCTCGGCGCGGCGCGAGAGTTCGCGCCCGAGCTCTCGGCTCATGTCGTTGAGCGCCGCGGCCACCTGGTCGAGCTCGTCGCCGCGTCGCTCCTTGCGCAGCAGGCGCAGCGGCTCGCGGCCCAGGCGGTCCAGGCTCAGCTCGCGGGTGTAGCCCGCCATGGTCTCCAGGTGCCGCGTGACCCAGCGGTTGACCAGCACGAGGATGAACAACGCCACGAGAAAAGCCTTGGTCAGTTCCGCCGCGAGGATGACAAGCCCGCGGTCCAACAACCGCTTGAACACGCCTTCCAGGCTCACCTGCACGGTGAGCCTGCCGATGCTCACTGCCGGGTGGCTGGGCTCGCGCAGGTCGTAGACCTGGCGGATGTGGCGCGACTTGCCTTGTCGGCCGGCCTGGAATAGATCGGTGCCGCTGGTGACCACCTCGACGTACTCGACATCGCGGATCTGCAGGAGGCCGTTCAGCGTAAGCTGGATCTGGGTCTCGTTGTACGACCACACGCTGTTGGCCAGTGCCTTCAGGGTGCTTCGTTCGATCTGCGCGAATTCTTCGTCGATGGTGCGCAGGTCGTCGCGGTAATCGCCATGCAGTTGCAGCGCCGTCGAGATCAGCGCCAACGCCACGCTTGCCAGCGCCACCGCGGCGATCAGGCGAGGCGCGAGCCGCCTCGGGCGGACCCGTGCCAGCCAGCGCTTCCAGGCGAGCATGGAGATGTTCAAACGCGGTCTTTCCGGATCGGGCGCATCTCGCGGGCCAGGCGTGGCGCCGGCGGGACAAGACGCATACTTTTTGGGGTGCGCGGCAGCACGAGCAATGCCGCCTGAAGGCACGCTCCAGTATGCAAGCTTTGCACTGCGCAAGGGTCCGGGAAACTCGCAATGCCCGCGCACTGCGTCACGGAGAAGAATCGGGCGGACCACAACAGCGCACGACAGCGCATGACGGGGGTGCCATGAAGCGATGTCTCGCTGCCGGCCTGCTCGCCGCCATGGGCTGGCTCTTTTCCACGTCTGCAGTGGCTGCGGCGGCCACGCCGACGGTCTTCATCTACCCGCGCTCCGAATCGGCCGTCGATTCGCAGGTCGTCTACGACTATGAGCTGCTGCGCGCGGCGCTCGAAGCCACCGTGGGCACGCATGGCCCCTACGAGCTGCGTCCGTCGGGGCCTGCGATGAACCAGGCTCGCACGGCCGACGAGATCGCCGCGGGCAGCCCGCTCGTGAACGTTTTCGCGCGCTCGACCACCATCGAACATGAGCAGCGCCTGCTGCCGGTGCGAATCCCGATCGACAAGGGGCTGCTCAGCTACCGGGTGTTCTTGATTCGCGCCGACATGCAAGCGAAGTTCTCGGCGGTGAACTCGCTTGACGATCTTCGCGCCTACAGCGTGGGCTCGTATGCGACCTGGGCGGACACGCGCATCCTGCGTGAAGCCGGGTTCAAGGTGGTCACGGGCGACAGCTACGAGGGGCTGTTTCGCATGCTCGTGGCGCGACGATTCGACTTCTTCTCGCGCAGCGCCGACGAGGCCCTGCGTGAGTTCGACGAGCGTCGCGAACTGCTGCCGGAGATGCGGGTGGAGGAGCATCTTCTTCTGCACTTCCCGAGCACGCGCTTCTTCTTCGTGCAGCGCAGCGACGAAGGAGCGAAGCTCGCCGCACGCATCGAGGCAGGCCTGAACCGCATGATCCGCGACGGCAGCTTCGACGCGCTCTTCCTCAAGTACAAGGGGCCGCTGATCGAGCGGGCGCACCTGAAGACGCGCAAGGCCTTCGCCATCGACAACCCGGTGTTGTCGCCCGAGACGCAGGCCACGCGCAGGCTGCGGCCGGAGCTCTGGTTTGATCCGATGAAGGGTCGCTGAGCCTGCCCTGTTCTGCCCCCTCCCCCGCGCCCCTACCCTCCCCCAGCGGGTGAGGGGGTTGAATCCGCTTGCGCAGCGAGTCGCTTCGCTGCCGCCTCGCGCAGCGCCTTCAACTTCTCGCGCGGGTCTTCCTTCGTCGTCACCTCATCGAGCTTCATCTCCTTGATGAAGCGGCTCGGGATCGCCTGCACCGTGTCGCGGCCCTTCTTGCGGCGGCGCAGGACGTTCACCGCCAGCGTCTGGCGCGCGCGCGTGATGCCCACGTACATGAGCCGGCGCTCTTCCTCCAGGCGTTGCGGCGTCATGTCCTCGTCGTCGCTCTTGAAGGGCAGCAAGCCTTCGTTCACTCCGGCCAGCACCACGTGCGGCCACTCCAGGCCCTTGGATGCATGCAGCGTCGACAGCGTGATGACGTTCTGCTCGTCGCCGCGCTCGGCCAGGCTGATGATGACGGAGATGGTCTGGGCGACGTCGAGCACGCTCTTCTTCTCGGTCTCGACGGTGGTGCCGCCGTCGTTCTCGATCTCGCCGCCGCAGCGCTTGGCGATCCAGTCGACGAAATCGAGCACATTGCCCCAGCGCGAGGCGGCGAGCTTCTCGCTGTCCTCGCCTTCGAGCAGGTGCTTCTCGTAGTCGATGTCCTTGAGCCAGCCCATCAGCAAGGCCTTGGCGTCCTCGGCACCGGTGGTGTGGCGGGCACGGTATTCGAGGTCGTTCACGTAGCGGCCAAACTCATGCAGCGAGCCGATGGCGCGCGCGCTGATGGCCGTGCCCAGGCTCTCGGCAAACAGCGCCTCGTACAGGCTCAGCTTCCACTTGCCGGCGAACTCGCCGAGGTGGCCGAGCGTTTGATGGCCGATGCCGCGCTTGGGCGTCGTCACCGCGCGCAGGAACGCCGGGTCGTCGTCGTTGTTGACCAAGAGGCGCAGCCAGCCGCACAGGTCCTTGATCTCGGCGCGATCGAAGAAGCTTTGTCCACCGGACACCTTGTAGGGCAGCTCCGCGCGGCGCAACGCTTTCTCGAACACGCGCGCCTGGTGGTTGGCGCGGTAGAGGATGGCGAAGTCCTTGAACTGCACCTCGCCGCCGGCGCCTGCCGTGCCGCCTTGCGCCCGCAGCGACTGGATGCGCGCCACCGCACGTTCGGCCTCATGCTCCTCGCCGTCGCATTCGACGACGCGCACCGGCTCGCCATCGCCGAAGTCGCTCCACAGCTTCTTCTCGAAGAGCTTGGGGTTGTTGCCGATGACGTTGTTCGCCGCGCGCAGGATGGAGCCGGTGGAGCGGTAGTTCTGCTCCAGCGGAATCACCTTGAGCTGCGGGTATTCGGTGGGCAGGCGGCGCAGGTTCTCGATGGTCGCGCCCCGCCAGCCGTAGATGCTCTGGTCGTCGTCGCCCACCGCCGTGAACATCGCGCGCTCGCCCACCAGCGCCTTTAGCAGTTCGTACTGGATGGCGTTGGTGTCCTGGTATTCGTCCACCAGCACATAGCGCAGCGTGTCCTGCCACTTCGCGCGGCATTCCTCGTCGCGATGCAGCAGCTTGTGCGGCAGGCCGATGAGGTCGTCGAAGTCCACGGCCTGATAGGCGGCGAGCCGCTCTTCGTAGCGCTTCATCACGCGCGCGGCGACGCGCTCGTCGTCGTTCTGCGCGGCGGCCTCGGCCTGGTCGCTGTTCAGGCCCTGGTTCTTCCACAGGCTGATCGTCCATTGCCAGCG
Source organism: uncultured Comamonadaceae bacterium (assembly GCA_966211955.1). Lineage (GTDB taxonomy): Bacteria > Pseudomonadota > Gammaproteobacteria > Burkholderiales > Burkholderiaceae_C > Albitalea. The sequence continues at coordinate 106,516 of CBIHOF010000009.1, forward strand.
TCGCGCGAGCGCGTTGTCGCTGGAGCCGCCTGCGTCTTTGAGGATGCCGAGCACATCGTCGCTGTCGAGGATGCTGAACTGCTCCTTCAACCCGAGCCGCGCGCCCTCGCTGCGCAGGAAGCGCACGCCCAGCGAGTGGAAGGTGCTGATGGCCAGGTACTTGGCCGCCTTCGGGCCCACCAACTGCTTGGCACGCTCGCGCATTTCCGCGGCCGCCTTGTTGGTGAAGGTGATGGCGGCGATCTGCGCGGGTGCGTAACCGGCTTGCAGCAAGCGGCCGATCTTGTGCGTGATGACGCGCGTCTTGCCCGAGCCCGCGCCGGCGAGAACGAGGCAGGGGCCGCCCAGGTAGTGGACGGCGTCAAGCTGGGCGGGATTGAGCGAGGGCGGGGCGGAGGACACAGGCGGGGCGGAAGGACTGCGGAAAAGCGGAAACCAGCGGGAAGAGAACGACGGCGCCGCAGGGTGCGGGCGGGCCATCATAGCGGTCAGGTCCGCGCGATTTCCTTCTGCAGCAATTGCGCGACCCAGGCCATGAAAACCTGCACGCGTTGGGGCAGTTGGCGACGGTTGGCGTAGACGATGTTCACCGGCAGGTCGGGGGCGCGGTACTTGGGAAGGATCTCTCGCACCAGGCCTTGCTCGATGAGACGCCGCATGCCGACGGCCGGCGCCTGGATGATGCCCAGGCCCGCGATGCAAGCCGATTGGTACGCCTCGGCGTTGTTCACTGTCAGCGCGCCGCCGGTGGCGATGTAGCGCACGCCACCGCCTTCAGCCACCTCGAAGCCGACCGGCTTGGCGCCCAGCGTGCCGACGTAGTGGACCATGCGGTGTGCCGCGATTTGATCAAGCGTACGCGGCGTGCCGTGGCGGCGCAGGTAGGCGGGGCTTGCGCAGTTGATCTGCCGGTACACGCCGACTGGCCGTGCGATGAGGCCCGAATCGCCGAGCGCGCCCACGCGGATGACGCAGTCGAAGCCTTCGCGCACGAGGTCCACGCGTCGATCGGTGCTGCTCAGCTCGAGCTCGAGCAGCGGGTGCGCATCGAGAAAGCGCGGCAGGTTCGGGATGACGAGGTCGCGCGCGAGGCCGGTGGACATGTCCACGCGCAAGCGCCCGCGCAGCGACTGCTCGCCCTGCTGGAACATCGCCTGGAGCTCATCGGCGTCGGCGAGCAGGTCCTTGCAGCGCTCGTAGAAGGCCTGGCCGTCCTGCGTCATCTGCACGCGCCGCGTGGTGCGGTGGAGCAGCCGGGTGCCGAGCTGGCTTTCGAGCTGCGAGACGGCGGTGGAGACACGCGCCTTGGGCAGGCTCAGCTGGTCTGCCGCCTGGGTGAAGCTTGCGAGCTCGGCCACCCTCGTGAAGATGCGCAGGGTGTCGAGGCGTTCGAGGGGTGCGGGGTCTGCCATTGTTCTCAACGGTTGAACAAACAAATCATCGGCAGGCAATTTATCTCACTCGGGCCGCCCAATAAAGTCTGCCTCACCCCTTCACCTGAACAGAGGCCCGACATGAGCACCACCACCAGCACCACCCCCATCGCCCTCATCACCGGCGGCAGCCGCGGGCTCGGCAGGAGCACGGCCATCCATCTCGCTCGCCAGGGCAGCGACGTGATCCTCACCTACCGCAGCAACGCCAAGGAAGCCTCGGCCGTGGTGGCCGAGATCGAATCGCTCGGCCGCCGCGCCGCGGCCCTCCAGCTCGACGTGGGCGACAGCAAGAGCTTCGCGGCCTTCGCCGCCACGCTTCGCCGCACGCTCGCCGAAGGCTGGCAGCGCGAGCGCTTCGACCACCTCGTCAACAACGCCGGCGTGGGCGTGTACGGCACCATCGCGCAGACCACCGAGGCGCAGTTCGACGAGCTCGTCAACGTGCACTTCAAGGGCGTGTTCTTCCTCACGCAAGCGCTGCTGCCGCTCATTGCCGACGGCGGGCGCATCGTCAACGTGTCCAGCGGCCTGACGCGCTTTGCGCTGCCCGGCTACGCGGCCTATGCGGCGATGAAGGGCGGCGTCGAGGTGCTCACGCGCTACCTCGCCCGCGAGCTGGGCGCGCGCGGCATCGCGGTGAACACCGTGGCGCCGGGTGCGATCGAGACCGACTTCGGCGGCGGCAGGGTGCGCGACGACGCGCAGCTCAATGCGCACGTCGCCAAGTCCACCGCGCTCGGCCGCGTGGGCGTGCCCGACGACATCGGCGGCATGATCGCGTCGCTGCTCGCGCCGGCCAACCGCTGGGTGAACGCGCAGCGCATCGAGGCCTCGGGCGGCATGTTCATCTGAGCCCGCCATGTGCACGGCGGCGGCGAGGTGAGCGAACCACGGCGGCGATACTTGCCGCTCGATGCAAGCGATCCTCGCCGTCACCATCCCCTTCTTCGCCCTCGTGCTCTTCGGCTACCTCGCCGCACGGCGCCACGTGCTGCCCGAGGCCGCCATTCCCGGCCTCAACGCCTTCGTCCTCTACTTCGCGCTGCCCTGCCTGCTGTTCCGCTTCGGCGCGAGCATGCCCTTCGCGCAGCTGATCGACCCGGTGCTGGTTGCCATCTATGCGCTGAGCGCGCTGATGATGGTCTTCTTCACCGTGGCGGCGACCTGGCGGCGCGACGAGGGCGCAAGCGGCGTGGACCTGAAGAACGCGGCCTTCGGCGCGCTCGTGGCCGCCTTCCCCAACACCGGCTTCATGGGCGTGCCGCTGCTCGTTGCGCTCTTCGGCGACCGCGCCGCGGGGCCGGTGATCGGCACGGTGCTCACCGACCTCATCCTCACGAGCACGCTGTGCATCGCGATCGCGCAATCGCACCTGGCCACCGGCGGCGATGCACCCGCCCACCCGGTGCAAGGCGTGCTGCGATCGCTGCGCGGCGCGATGACCAACCCCTTGCCCTGGGCCATTGGCATCGGCGCGGTGTTCGCAGCCACCGGGCTGGAGTTGCCCGGGCCACTCGCGCAGATCATCAAGATGCTCGCCGATGCGGCCACGCCGGTCGCGCTCTTCACCATCGGCGCCGTGCTGTGGCGTGCGGGGCAGCATGCCCACACGCGCACCCCCGTGAAGGAGTATCTGCCGGTGGCGCTCTTCAAGCTGCTCGTGCACCCGCTGCTCGTGTGGAGCTTCGCGATGCTGCTCGGCCGTGCAGGCCTTGCGGTCTCGCCCTTCGGCCTGACCATCCTCGTGCTGGCGGCGGCGCTGCCCAGTGCGAGCAATGTGTCGCTGCTCGCCGAGCGCTACGGCGCGGACAATGGCCGCGTGGCGCGCATCATCATGGCCAGCACGGTGCTGGCTTTCGGCACCTTCTCGCTCCTGGCCTGGGCGATGCGCTGACCATCCGGCCACATCAAAATCTATCGATGCGATTTTGTCGATCGATTTTACAAATCAACATCGCCTCCCGACAATCTCTCCATCGCACGGCAAATCCATTGGAGAGAACACCATGTCCAGCCCCTTCCACAACCCTGAATCGGCGACCATCAAGAACCTCGAGTCGGCCTTCGCCGGCGAGTCGATGGCGCACATCAAGTACCGCTACTTCGCCAAGCTCTGCCGCGAGATGGGCGACGAGGCCACGGCCAAGGTCTTCGAGGACACGGCCGATCAGGAGATCCTGCACGCCTTCGGCCACGCCGACCTGCTCTTCCCGAAGGCCAACATGACGCCGTCCAAGGCGCTTCAATTCGCCATCGAGGGCGAGACCTACGAATACACCGAGATGTACCCGAGCTTCCGCAACGCGGCGGTGGCCGAAGGGAACGACGCGGCGGTCAAGGAGATCGACGAGCAGATCGCCGAATCGAAGGAACACGCCGAGATGTTCAAGGCCGTGCTCGAGAAGGCCGCCAAGCGCTTCGCCGCGCTTGCCAAGGTGGAAGAACGCCACGCCAAGAACTACCAGAACACGCTCGACAGGATTTCCGCCTGAACGCCAGCCCGTCTCATTACATCTATCTCAGACCATGAAAACCTACCAATGCATCGTGTGCGGCTTCATCTATGACGAAGCCGCCGGCCTCCCCGAAGAAGGCATCGCCCCCGGCACCCGCTGGGACGACATCCCCGCCGACTGGGAATGCCCGGACTGCGGCGTTGCCAAGGCCGACTTCGAGATGGTCGAGATCTGATGACTGCGCCGGTCGTCATCGTCGGCAGCGGCCTGGCCGGCTACACGGTTGCGCGTGAATTCCGCAAGCTCGACAAGGTCACGCCGCTGGTCGTCGTGAGCCGCGACGGCGCGGGCTTCTACTCCAAGCCCATGCTCTCGAACGCGCTCGCGGGCAAGAAGACCGCCGCGTCGCTCGTGATGAAGCCGGCCGACAAGATGGCGGCCGAGCTGGACGCGACCATCCTCGCGCGCACCGGCGTGCTGCGCATCGACACTGACGCGCGGCTCATCGCGCTGGACAACGGCGACGTCATCGAATGGCGTGACCTGGTGCTCGCGCTGGGTGCCGACCCGATCCGCCTGCCGCTCGAAGGCGACGCGGCCGCGCAGGTGCTGTCGGTGAACGACCTCGACGACTACGCCCGCTTCGCCGATCGGCTGGATGGCGCGAAGACGGTCGCGATCCTCGGCGCCGGGCTGATCGGCTGCGAGTTCGCGAACGACCTGCTCGCGCGCGGCATCACGCCGGTGGTCGTGGACCTCGCTGATCGGCCGCTGCCGCGGCTGCTGCCGCCCGAGGCCAGTGCGCACCTGCGCTCGCGGCTCGAAGCGGGTGGCGTGCAATTCCGCTTCAACGTGGCTGCCGGGCGTGTCGACAGGCAAGGCAACGGCGTGCGCGTGCTGTTGAGCGATGGCACGACCATCGACGCCGATCTCGTGCTGTCGGCTATCGGCCTCAAGCCTCGCACGCAGCTCGCGCGCGAGGCCGGGCTTGCGGTGAACCGTGGCGTGGTGGTCGACCGACTGCTGCGCAGCTCCGCGCCCAACGTGTACGCGGTCGGCGATTGCGCGGAAGTCGAAGGCCACACGCTCCCCTACGTGATGCCGCTGATGCAGCAAGGCCGCGCCTTGGCCGCGACGCTCGCCGGCACGCCGACGCCGGTGACATACCCCGCCATGCCGGTGGTCGTGAAGACGCCAGCCTGCCCGACGGTGGTGTGCCCGCCGCCGCTGAGTGCCGAAGGTGCGTGGCTGTCAGAGCTGACGGATGACGCCTGTGTCGCACGCTACAGCGCGGCCGATGGCACCCTGCTGGGCTTTGCGGTGATGGGGACCGCCACCTCGCAGAAGCAGGCGCTGGCCGCGGGCATTGCGGGGCTGCTGGCCTGAGCCTGCATGGATGTGAGGTCGCGGAGAAAGGCGACCGGCCTCAGATCATCAACGGGTCCACATCCACCGCCCAGCGCAGCACGCGCTGATCTGCCGCCTTGCGTTGTTGCCGCATCTCATGCAGATGCGGCAGCCACTGCGCGAGGAAGCGCTGCAAGGCGACGCGCGAGGCGGACTCCACCAGCATCTGCATGCGCTCCACATCGGCCACGCGCGCAACGCTCAGCGGCACCGGCGGATAGACCGTCACCGCCTCCGCCCCGGGCAGGCTGCTCGCGATCTCCGCCGCCGCCTGAAGAAAGCCGCGCGCCGCCTCCACGGTGCGCGCATCGGCACGCATCATCGCGAGGTGCGAATACGGCGGCAGGCCGGCCATCTCGCGCTCCTTGGCCTGGCTCTGCGCGAAGGCTTCGAAGTCGTGCTGGCGCAGCGCGGCATACAGCGGATGCGTGGGGTGCCAGGTCTGCACCCACATCTCGCTGCGCGCGGCCTGCGCGGCGTCGCGGCCAGCGCGCCCGCCCGCCTGCATCAGCAAGGCGAAGAGCCGCTCGGGCGCGCGGAAGTCGCTGCTGAAGAGCGAGCTGTCGGGGTTGACCGCGGCCACCAGCGTGATGCGGCGGAAGTCGTGGCCCTTGGTCACCATCTGCGTGCCGACCAGCACGTCCACGTCGCCCGCATGCACGGCACCGAGCTGCGCCTCCAGCGAGCCCTTGAGCCGCGTCGAGTCGGCGTCGATGCGGGCGATGCGCGCGGCCGCGCCGTTGGGCGTGCGCAGGATGCCGGCGAGCTGTTCCTCCAGCCGCTCGGTGCCGCGGCCGATGGGCGCGATGTCCAGGTTGCCGCACTCGGGGCAGGCGCGCGGCACGCGTTCGGTGAAGCCGCAGTGGTGGCAGCGCAGCGTGCGGTCGAGCTTGTGGAACACGCGCCAGGCGCTGCAGTGCGCGCAGGCGCTCTTCCAGGCGCAATCGCCGCAATGCAGCACCGGCGCATAGCCGCGCCGGTTGAGGAAGACGAGGCTTTGCTCGCCGCGCTCGATGCGCTCCTGGATGGCCGCGGCCAGCGCCGGCGCCACCGCGGTCGTCACGCCCTTGGACTTGGGCAGCTGGTTCATGTCCACCAGCCGCACGCGCGGCAGCACACCCCCGCCGATGCGCGAGGGCAGCGACAGCCGCGCATACCGGCCCTCGTTGGCGCGGTGCCAGGTCTCGAGCGACGGCGTGGCCGAACCCAGCAGCACGGGCGCGCCTTCTCGCTTGCCGCGGTACACCGCCAGGTCTCGCGCCGAGTAACGGGCGCCCTCCTGCTGCTTGTACGACGGGTCGTGCTCCTCGTCGACGACGATGAGGCCCAGCCGCGGCATGGACGCGAAGACCGCGAGCCGCGTGCCAAGCACCAGGTCCGCGAGGCCCAGGTGCGCGGCCAGCCAGTTGCGCAAGCGCTGCGCCGGCGTGAGTCCGCTGTGCAGCGAGACGATGCGCCGGCCGGCGAAGCGTTCAGAAAACCGCGCCTCCAGCTGCGGCGTGAGGTTGATCTCCGGCACCAGCACCAGCGCCTGCTTGCCGGCCGCGAGCGCCCGGTCGGCCGCCCGGAGGTAGACCTCGGTCTTGCCGCTGCCGGTGACGCCGTGCAACAGCACCGTCGGGGCCTGGCCTTCCTCGAGCTCGACCAGACGCTGCAGCACCGCCGACTGCTCGTCGCTCGGCTCGGGCAGCGCCGGCGCCGGCCCGGCCGCGGTTTCGGCCAGCCATTTCTTCTTCAGCTTGGCAATGCGGTTGCCGATTTGTGCGTCGTCCAGCTTGCGCAGTTCGGGCGGCAACACCGATAGCGCCACCTCGCCCACGCCGCGCTGGTAATACGCGGCTGTAAATTCGACAAGCTCGCACCAGTGCGGGCTCAATGGCGGCAGGCTGCCGAGCACGGCGTTCACCGGTTTGAGCGCCGATGCGAGCGGTTCTTCGCCGCTGCCTGGCCACACGATGCCGGTCACTTCCCGCCGACCCAAAGGCACGCGTACCAACACCCCTGGCGTCAGCGGGCCCTCACATTCATAGTCCAGTGGAGCGCCGAGGCCGGTGTGCTGCGGCGTCTCGACCGCGACGCGCACGCGTGCGTTCACGACGCGCAATCCGGCCGGCAAATTTGACCGACCACACCTTCGGGGTTCATGAAGGAACCGCCGTAAGTCATTGATTCCGCTGAACTTTCAATTTTGTTCACTTGAACTGTGGATAACTTTGTGGGCAAACTGCCGAAAGCGACGCTAAATGCTTGATTCACGGGCGTTGCGCTTGCGGTGCCCGGTTTCGCAGCAGCGAAGCGACCTCAAGCAAATCAACAACTTAGCAGCGATCGGTAGAAACCTCATGTTGCGCCGCGAAGGACTTTTTAATCCACCCGGACCTATCGCGTTTTGGGGATAAGTCAAGCCCTTCGTCACCGCTTCCCGAAAAAAATCACGGCTCGGGCCAGCGCGCGATCAGCGTTCAACCTTCAGCTCGCAGCTTGCGCGAATGCGTGTGAACCGCGTTCACGAGCACCGCCACGCTGTCGGGCGGCGTGTGCTGGCTGATGCCGTGGCCGAGGTTGAAGATGTGGCCATCGCCGCGCGGACCGAAGCTGTCCAGCGTACGGATGGCTTCGGCCTCGATCTGCGCCGCGCCCGCGAACAGCACGTTCGGGTCGAGGTTGCCTTGCAGCGCGACCCGGTCGCCCACGCGACGGCGTGCAGCGCCCAGGTTCATGGTCCAGTCCACGCCCAGCACGTCCGGGCCGATGGCCGCCATCTCCTCCAGCCACAGGCCGCCGCCCTTGGTGAAGACGATGCGCGGGATCTGCACGCCCTCGTGGTGTGTCTTCACCTGGCGCAGCACGCGCTCGGTGTAGGCGAGGCTGAAGCGCTGGAAGGCGCCGTCGGCCAGCACGCCGCCCCAGCTGTCGAAGATCATCACCGCCTGCGCGCCGGCGTCGATCTGCGCATTGAGGTAGGCCGCCACCGTGTCGGCGTTGATCTCGAGGATGCGGTGCATCAGGTCGGGCCGTGCGTAGAGCATGGTCTTGACGAGCCGGTAGTCGTCCGAGCCGGCGCCTTCGACCATGTAGCAGGCGAGCGTCCACGGGCTGCCCGAGAAACCGATGAGCGGCACGCGGCCGTCGAGCGCGCGGCGGATGGACGCGACGGCATCGAACACGTAGCGCAGCTTGGCCATGTCGGGCACGGCGAGCGCCGCGACCTCGCTTTCGGTGCGCACGGGCGATGCGAAGCGAGGGCCTTCGCCGAGCGCGAAGCTCAGGCCCAGGCCCATCGCGTCAGGCACGGTGAGGATGTCGGAGAAGAGGATGGCTGCGTCCAGTGGAAAGCGCTCCAGCGGCTGCAGCGTGACCTCGGTGGCGAAGTCGGTGTTGGTGGCCAGGCCCATGAAGCTGCCGGCCCGCTCGCGTGTCGCACGGTATTCGCTGAGGTAGCGGCCGGCCTGTCGCATGAGCCACACCGGCGTGTAGTCGGTGGGCTGGCGCAGGCAGGCCCGCAGGAAGGTGTCGTTCTTCAGGGGCGCATGCATCCGCAGGATTATCGCGCCCCATAATGCCCGGGACTTCCCGGGAGACACGCATGCTCGCCAACGACATCCTGCACACCATCGGAAACACGCCGCACATCCGCATGAACCGGCTGTTCGGCAACTCGCACACCGTCTACATCAAGAGTGAGCGCAGCAATCCCGGCGGCTCGATCAAGGACCGCATTGCGCTGGCGATGATCGAATCGGCCGAAGCGGCCGGCGCGCTCAAGCCGGGCTCGACCATCGTCGAGCCGACCTCCGGCAACACCGGCGTGGGCCTGGCGATGGTGGCCGCCGTCAAGGGCTACAAGCTGATCCTCGTGATGCCCGAGAGCATGAGCGTCGAGCGCCGCCGGCTGATGCTGGCCTACGGCGCGAAGTTCGTCCTGACGCCGCGCGAGAAGGGCATGAACGGCTCGATGGCCAAGGCGGCCGAGATCGTCGCCGAAACGCCCGGCGCCTGGATGCCGCAGCAGTTCGAGAACCCGGCCAACATCGACGTGCACGCCCGCACCACGGCGCAGGAAATCGCCGCCGACTTTCCGAGCGGCGTCGATGCGCTCATCACCGGCGTGGGCACGGGCGGGCACATCACCGGCTGCGCGCAGGAGCTCAAGAAGCTGTGGCCCAAGCTCAAGGTGTATGCGGTGGAGCCGAGCGCGTCGCCGGTGATCAGCGGCGGCAAGCCCAGCCCGCACCCGATCCAGGGCATCGGCGCCGGCTTCATCCCGAAGAACCTGCACACCCAATTGCTGGACGGCGTGATCCAGGTCGAGGCCGAAGCCGCGAAGGAGATGGCCCGCCGCGCTGCCCGCGAGGAAGGCATGCTGGTCGGCATCTCTTCCGGCGCGACGCTCGCGGCCATCGCGCAGAAGCTGCCCGAGCTGCCGGCGGGCGCGACAGTGCTCGGCTTCAACTACGACACCGGCGAGCGCTACCTGTCCATCGAAGGCTTCCTGCCGAACGAATGAAGCCGCGCATCCTGATCGTCGAGGACGAACCCGGCATCGCCGACACGCTGCAATACGCGCTTCGCACCGACGGCTTCGAGCCGCTGTGGGCGGCCACCGGCGAGGAAGCGCTGCAGAAGATGTCGGCGCAACCAGCGCTCGTCATCCTCGATGTGGGGCTGCCGGACATCAACGGCTTCGAGCTCTTCAAGAAGCTGCGTGAACTCGGCGACGTGCCGGTGGTGTTTCTCACCGCGCGCAGCGACGAGATCGACCGCGTGGTCGGGCTGGAGCTGGGTGCGGACGACTACGTGCCCAAGCCCTTCTCGCCGCGCGAGCTGGTGGCGCGCGTGCGCTCGATTCTTCGCCGCGCGGCCAAGGCGCCGGCCGCCGCAGCACCCGCCACGGCGGCCGCTGTTTCGGCCACGCCGATCAGCATCGACGACGGCCGCCGGCAGATCCGCTTCTACGGCCGCCTGCTCGAACTCTCGCGCTACGAATACGGCCTGCTCAAGACGCTGGCATCTCGCCCCGGCCACGTCTTCACCCGCGACACGCTGCTCGAGCGCGTGTGGGACGACCCCGGCGAAAGCCTGGACCGCACGGTGGATGCGCACGTGAAGACACTGCGCGCCAAGATGAAGCTGGTCGCGCCGACGCTGGACCCGATCCGCACGCATCGTGGCACGGGCTACGCCTTGGCAGAGGACTTGCCGGCCTCCCTGCCCACCTGAGCGAGTCGAGCAAGGCGTCTTGACAAAACGCACCCGCATCTTCATCGGCATCCTGCTCGCCTACGCGCTCGGCGTGGGCGTGCTGATGTACCGGCTGCTGGGCGACATCGACCCGCGCTATCGCGAGTCGGCGGAAGAGTCGCTGGTCGAGACGGCCTACCTGATCGCCTCCGATGTCGAGGTGGCCTCGCAAGACGGCACGCTGCGCACCGACGCGCTCGCGCCGCTCTTCCAGTCCTTGTACGCCCGCCGCTTCAAGGCCGACATCTTCGGCTTCGAGAAGACCCGAGTGGAGTTGCGCGTGACGGTGGTCGATCGAAGCGGCCAGGTCGTCTTCGACTCGCGCGGGCGTAGCGTGGGCGAAGACCATTCCCAAAAGCGCGACATCGCACGCACCTTGCGCGGCGAGTACGGCGCACGCACCACGCCCGACGTCGACGACCAGCCCAGCACCTCGGTGATGTACGTGGCCGCGCCCATCCGCATCAACAACGAGATCGCGGGCGCGGTGAGCGTAGGCAAGCCGGTGCAGAGCTTCGGCCAGTTCATCGATGCCGCTCGACGCAAGACCATGCTCGTGGGCGCGACCTCGGTGGTGGCGGTGCTGCTGCTGGTGGTGATCGTCTCGATGTGGCTGGTGCGCCCCTTCGGCGTGATCGTCGACTACGTGGCCTACGTGCGCGCCCAGCGCTCGTTCAGCCTGCCGCGCCTGGGCCGGCGCGCGCTCGGCGCCATCGGCGCGGCCTACGACGAGATGCGTGACGCGCTGGCCGGCCGCAACTACGTGGCCGACTACGTGCAGACGCTCACGCACGAAGTGAAGAGCCCGCTGTCGGCCATCCGCGGCGCGGCCGAGCTGCTGCAGGAGCCGATGGCGGACGCCGACCGCGCGCGCTTCACCGGCAACATCGTGCGCGAGACGCAGCGCATCCAGGAGCTGGTGGACCGGATGATGGAGCTGACGGCGCTGGAATCGCTGCGCAGCCTCGAGAGCATTGCACCGGTGCCGCTGCGGCCGCTGATCGACGAGCTGGCAGCCAGCGCGCAGGCCAGCGGCGCATCGCGCGGCGTGAAGGTGGAGGTCGAACCGGGGCCAGAGGCCGTCGTCGATGGCGACGCCTTCCTCTTGCGCCGCGCCATCGCCAACCTGGTGGACAACGCGCGCGATTTCTCGCCGCAAGGCGGCACCATCACCTTGTCGCTCAAGCGCCATCGCCGCACGGTGGACGTTTGCGTGCGCGACCGCGGACCTGGCATTCCGGACTACGCCGAAGGCAAGGTGTTCGAGAAGTTCTACTCCCTCGCCAGGCCGCATTCGAAGAAGCGCAGCACCGGTCTCGGCCTGGCCTTCGTGAAGGAAATCGCCGAGCTGCACGAAGGCCGCGCGTCGCTGGGCAACGCGCCCGACGGCGGAGCCATCGCGACGCTGTCCTTGCCACTGGCCGGCGACCACGCCTAGACACCGGCTTCACGCGGACTTCACACAAGCGCGCGCCGTCTGCCGCCGCGCTTCGAACTGCCTTCTCACACGCGACCGATCCTGCGACCCATGCCGCGATTGCGGCTTGGTCCCTGGAGAGTCGCCATGTTCTTCCGTTATCCGCTTCGCCCCCTGACCCACCTCGGCCGTGTGCTGCTGTGCATCGCCATGTCGCTGCTTGCAGCCATCCTGATGCTCATCAGTCCGCCCACCATGGCCGACGATTCCGAGGCGCGGCCGGCGCAAAGCCCGTACTTCGCGGTCGCGAGCACCGACCCGTCGGTGGACCGTCTGCCGCTGAAGTCCACGAGCGTGGACGTGCGAATCGCCGGTGTCATCGCCGACGTCACCGTCACGCAGCACTATCGCAACGAAGGCCAGCGCCCGATCGAGGCGCGCTACGTGTTCCCCGGTTCGACGCAATCGGCCGTCTACGCAATGACCGTGCGCCTGGGCGACCGCCTGCTCACCGCGCGCATCAAGGAGAAGCAGCAGGCGCGCATCGAGTACGACACCGCAAAGAAGGAAGGCAAGACGAGCGCACTGCTCGAGCAGCAGCGGCCCAACGTCTTCGAGATGAACGTGGCCAACATCCTGCCCGGCGACGACGTGGCGGTGGAGCTGCGCTACACCGAGCTGCTCACGCCCACCGATGCGCAGTACAGCTTCGTCTTTCCGACCGTCGTCGGCCCGCGCTACAACAGCCCGCAAGGCGCGGCCGCGCAGGAGAAATGGGTCGCCACGCCGACCTTGCGCGAAGGCGTCGCGCCCGGCACGGCCTTCGACCTCAAGCTCAGCATCGATTCGCCCGTCGCGGTGAAGGACGTGTCGTCCAGCTCCCATTCGATCGAGGTCGATGGCTTGAACACCAACCGCACCCGCGTCGCGCTCACGCCCGATGCCACAGGCCGCCCGCATGACAACCGCGACTTCATCCTCGGTTACCGGCTCGCGGGCGATCGCATCGAGACGGGCCTCATGCTGTTTCGCGGCGACAAGGAGAACTTCTTCCTCGCAATGGTCGAGCCGCCCAAGGCGATTCCCGAGCAGCAGATCGGCCCGCGCGAATACATCTTCGTCGTGGACATCTCGGGATCCATGCACGGCTACCCGCTGGACACCGCCAAGGTACTTTTGCGCCAGCTCATCGGCGGGCTGCGCGCAAGCGACACCTTCAACGTGATGCTGTTTTCCGGCAGCAACCGCATGCTCGCGCCTGCTTCAGTGCCGGCCACGCGCGCCAACATCGAGCAGGCGCTGCGCACCATCGAGCAGATGGGTGGCAACGGCAGCACGGAGATCGTGCCGGCCCTCAAACGCGTGGCCGCGCTGCCCAAGAACCCCGACGTGTCGCGCAGCATCGTCTTCGTGACCGACGGCTTCGTGACCGTCGAGAGCGAAGTCTTCCAGCTCATCCGCAAGAATCTCGACCAGTCCAACGTCTTCGCCTTCGGCATCGGCACGAGCGTGAACCGCCACCTCATCGAAGGCATGGCGCGCGCCGGCCAGGGCGAGGCCTTCATCGTGACCAAGCCCGAACAAGCGGCCGCCCAGGCCGAGCGTCTGCGCCGAATCATCGAATCGCCGGTGTTGACGCAGGTAAAGGTGCGCTTCGAAGGGCTCGATGCCTACGACGTGGAGCCGCAGCAGTTGCCGGATGTGATGGGCGGCCGGCCGGTCATCGTCTTCGGCAAGTGGCGCGGTGATTCCTCGGTGCCGCCGCATGGCAAGGTCGTCATCGAAGGCCGCGGTGCGGAGGGTGCGTTTCGCAGCGAGCTGAATGCGCAAGGCCGTGAGAACCAGACGGCGTCCGCGCTGCGCTTGCTGTGGGCCCGTCAACGCGTGATGGCGCTCACCGACCAGGAAGCGCTCGAAGGCGGCGACAAGCAGAAGCCCGCCATCACCGAACTGGGTCTGCGCTACGGGCTGCTCACGCAGTACACGAGCTTCATCGCGGTGGACCAGCACGTGCGCAACTCCAACCCGGCGCAGGCGTCGACGGTGGATCAGCCCCTGCCGCTGCCGGAAGGCGTGAGCAACCTGGCCGTCGGTGCCGAGGTGCCGAGCACGCCGGAGCCGGCTGCATGGCTCGCGCTGCTGGTGGTGCTGGGCATCGTCGTCGCGACGGTGATCGCGCAACGTCGTCGTTCGTGAGGCAGGTGCCATGGAACAAGTCATCACCACCACCGGCCTGGCGCGCTGGGAGCACCGGCTGGAGAATGTCCCGCCGATCGCCTGGCTGGGCCTGCAGGCCGCGGCCTTGTGGACGCACTGGCGCTGGGCCGCATCGCGCATGGCCGATGGGTCGGACGACCCGCTGGGCCTGGCGGCGCTCGCGGTGCTGCTGTGGGCGGTCTGGCAGCTGTCACCGCGCCTGACCGGCGCGCCGCGCGCGGGCTGGCTGGCAGCAGCGCTTGCCTTGAGTGGCGCCGCGACCGCCTCGGTGTTCTTCGCGCCGCCGCTTCTGGGCGCCGTGCTGGCCGCACTGGCGCTGGCGTGCGGGCTGCGCGCCTTCTTGCCGGCCGGCGAGCCCTGGCTGCCGATGGCGGGGCTGATGGTGCTGGCGCTGCCCGTCGTCTCGTCGATGCAGTTCTACGCCGGCTATCCGCTGCGCGTGATCACCGCGCAGCTGAGCACCTGGGCGCTGCAGCTTGCTGGCATGGATGCGATGCGCAGTGGCTCGGCGATGCAGGTGGATGGCCGGCTGGTGATCGTCGATGCGCCCTGCTCCGGCGTGCAGATGGTGTGGCTTGCCTACTTCTGCGCTTGCGCAGTGGGCCTGATCGGCGGCTTGAGCGATCGGCGCTTGCTGCGTGCACTGCCCTTCATCGGCGTACTGGTGATGGCGGGCAATGTCGTGCGCAACACGTTGCTCGTCGGGTTGGAGGCCCGATCCGTCGAGGTGTCGCAGACGATGCATCAAGCCATTGGCCTTGTGGTGCTCGCCGCCGTTTGCGGCGCGGTCGTGGCGATCGTTCGCGGAGGCCGCGATGCGCAGGCCTGACATCTTGTCTTCGCTCGCGATGAAGCTGGCCTTCGCGGCGACCCTGATGGCTTGCGCCCTCGGCAGCGCTTTCCACCGCAGCCCTGATCCCGTCGCGATGAAGGCCGCGTCGGAGCTGCCCACAAGCTGGGACGGCCACCCGCTGCGACCCCTCGCGCTCAGCCAGGTCGAGCAGCGCTTCGCCGCGCAGTTTCCTGGCCACGTCACGCGCCTCACCGATGGCCTGCAGGTGCTCGTCTGGCGCGACGTGCAGCGGCCCACGCGCATGCTGCATCCCGCTGCCGACTGCTACCGCGGCCTCGGCTACCGCATCGAGCAGGCGCGGCTCGAGCAGGACGCCCAAGACCGCCTGTGGCGCTGCTTCACCGCGACGCGGCAGGGCCAGCACGTGCGGGTGTGTGAACGCATCGTCGATGCGAAGGGCCAGGCCTTCACCGATGCATCGAGCTGGTTCTGGGCGGCGCAACTCGGTCAATCGACCGGGCCGTGGCAAGCCGTGACGCTCGCGAGGAGCCTGTGATGAAGCGCTGGTTGTTGTTCGGCATCGGCGCCCTGCTGGGTCTCGTGATCGCGGCCATCGTGTTCTTCGCGGCGCTGGCGAGCCTCGTACGCCCGACGCCGGGCGGATGGAGCCACGCGTTGCGCATTGGCCCCTGGCACGGGGACGTGAGCGTGCCGGCCGTCATGCGCATGGCGACGCACCCGGTCGTCATGCGGGCGCTCAAGGACCGCGACTGGCACACGCCACAGGGCACGCTGCGCATCACACCCGCGGCACTGCCTGATTCATGGACCATCACCTGCCGCGATTGCCGAGCGGCACTCGGCGGCGGCGATGTGCTCAGCCTGAAACGCATCGTGCTCTTGGCGCATCGCCACGCGCAGGGCGAATGGCGCGGCGATTTTGCGCTGGGTGACGAGGCGCATGCGGTGCGTGGCAAGTTCGGCTTTCGCTTCGACGACCGCGGGGGCGAACTGCAGGTGCAGATGCCCGACACACCGCTTGCCGACGTGTACCAGCTCTTCACCGACGTGATCCCCGAGGTGCACCGTGCGCAGATCGGAGGCCGCGTGCGGCTGCGTGCCAGCGTCAAGTTGCCGCAGCGCGACCTTGTCGTCGAACCGTTCATCGATGGCTTCAGCGTCGCGGGCCTGGACACCGAGACGCTGCTCAATGCCACGAGCACCTGCCCCGCGCCCAAGCATGGCTTCGGCACCTGGCTGCCGCGCGCGGTCATCGCGGCGGAAGACCAGCGCTTCCAGGAGCACAGCGGCTACGACATCCGGGAGATCGCATTGGCCCTCAGCCAGCGCGACATCGCCGACGGCACGATGCGCGGCGCGAGCACGCTCACGCAGCAGGTGGCCAAGCTGCTCTACACCGGCGACTCGCGCACCCACGTGCGCAAGCTGCGCGAGCTGCTGTATGCCGTGGAGCTGGACCGTACGCTGGGCAAGGCGCGCGTGCTGAACCTGTACCTGTCGATGGCGCCGTGGGGCGAAGGCCTGTGCGGTGCGGCTGCGGCTTCACAGCACTACCTGCACAAGCGCGTGGACAGGCTCACGCCGATGGAAGCGGCCTGGCTCGCGAGCCTCTTGCACAACCCGCAGCGGGACATTGCTGCGTTGGCGCGCACCGGGCAGGTCGATGTCAAGCGTGTGGCCTGGGTCATCGACAACCTGCGGCCCCTGCGCGCGGCCCAGCGTGAGGCGATGGTGGAGGCACTGCCGGCGTGGAAACCGGCCGCGCCCTGACGCCAGCAAAGTTCACATGCGCATGCGCTGCGGCGTGGTGTCGGGTGTGTGCCGCCCGTGGAGCCAGTCGCGCGCCAAAGCGTGCACGTCACGCGCCTGGGCGGACTCCCAGACGATCTCCGGAGGCACGACGCGCGTCCCCTGCGGTGCCTGCGGCAGCTCGGCCGCAAGCTGTGCCGCGAACTGCGCGATCCTGGCGGGACGCACCGGCTTGTCGCGTTGCGGGATCATGAGCTGCAGCTGCGCGAGCACCCAGAGCGCGAGCCGCTGCAGCGCGCCCTCATCGCCTTGAGCTTGCGACGCTTGCGCGCTGCGGATGAAGACGAGGTGCTCGAAACCGAGTGACGCGACGGCATGCTCATCCAGATTGGCGAGGCCCTGCCGGAGCGCCTGCGGCAAGCTCGCAGCAGCATGCGGCACCACCACGACCAGCCGCAGGACACCGCGTGCGTGCAGCCGCGCGGCGAGCGCCGGCAGCGCCTCGGGCTGCGGCCGCGCGAAGGCCTGCTCGCGGCCGTTTGCATGGCGCATTTTGTCGAAGACAACGATGGCCGTGTCCTCAGCCTCGGCAGAGACCAAGGGGTCATCGAGCGAGGCCATCGGAACCGTGACGAGACCACGCAAGGCGACGTTCAGCGGCTGCTCGGTCAGCACCGCCACCTGCGCAAAGGCGCCGCTCGCCAGCAGATGCTCCAGCACGGCCGAGCCGAGCGCGCCCGCGCCGCCTGCGACGAGCACACCACGCTTGCCGTGCGGCACGGATGAAGCGGGCGCCTGCCCCGCGCGAAGGGCGTGTTGGAGAAGGCTCATGGCCCAGTATCGCGCGGCCGCCGATGAGGACGCCGCACGAGGGACACTAGGGATTGCCGCGGCGCTTTTCGCGCGCCTATGCTGGCGCTTCCTCGCCATGGAAGCGGCCCGTCGCCATGAAGGTCTTCATCAGCTATCGGCGCGATGACAGCATCATCCACTCCCGGCTGATCCACAACGAGCTGGCCGCGCGCTTCGGCGAGGGCGATGTCTTCATGGACATCGACGACATCGACTACGGCGACGACTTCGCCCGCAAGATCAACGAGCGACTCGACGCTGCCGACGTGGTGGTGGCGGTCATCGGTACGCACTGGGCCGACATCCTCATGCGCCGCGCGCACGGCGACGACTATGTCCGCCACGAACTCGGCCGTTCGCTGGCGCTGGGCAAGCGCATCGTGCCAGTGCTCATCGGCAACGCCGCGCCGCCTGACGCGGGCCTGCCGCCCGATCTCGCCGGCCTGCGCCTGCTCAACTGCCTGCGCATCGATGAGCGCTCGCTCAAGGCGCACATCAACGAGCTGGTGGAGACGCTGCGCGGCAGCAGCTTCGAAGATGAAGTGCGCGAGCGGGACCGGCTTCGTGTCGCGCGCTGGATCGGCGCCGGCCTGGGCGTGGCGATCTTCTTCGCCGCATGGCTCGCGCTGCTGGACTTCGCGGGCCTGGACACCCGTTTCGCCAGCGCCACGATGTGGGCCGCACAAGCCGGCGTGACGCCGCCGTGGAGCGGCGAGGTGGTGCTCGTGGCCATTGACGAGAACACGCAGAAGGCGATGGGCCGGCCCTTCGATGCAAGCTGGCGGCGCGAGCATGCGCGGCTGGTCGAGCAGCTCGCCCGGGCAGGCGCGCGCACCGTGGCCTTCGATCTCTTCATCGAGAAGCCGGCGGCGGCCGCTGATGACGATGCGCTGGTCGCAGCCGTCGATGCCGCCCGCGCGATGCCGGTGGTCTTCGCCGTGCAGGCCATGGAAGGCAACCGGCCCTTGCTGCTGCCGCGCCTGGCGCAGGCCGCGTCGGCCGGCATCGCGTGCGGCGGCATGAAGTTCGACTATGCGCGCTCCATGCCCCTTGCGGTGCAGCGCGGGCAGCTGCTGTTCCCGTCCTTTGCGCTGGCGGCTTTCAGCGGCGGCGGCAAGATCGAGGCGATGGACGAAGTCGACCAGGACCTGCGGGTGCGCGTGGTGCGCGACGACCGTTCGCCGGACGTGGGCTTCTCGTCGGCCGAAAGCAACCGCACCTCGGACGCGGGCTGCGAGGCCATTCACAAGGGCGACCGCGTCGCCTTGCAATGGTTCGACCCGGCCTTGCTGCCCTCCCTGCGCGCGCCCGACCGGCGTGTGGCCTATGAACGGGTGCTCGATGCGCGCGGTGATGCCGAGCTCGCGATGTTCAAGGGCAAGATCGTGCTGGTCGGGCTCACGCTGGCGGGCCGCGACGTCTTCACCGTGCCTCGGGTCGGTGACCGATGGGGCGTGGAGCTGCATGCGGCGCAGGTCGATGCCCTGCTGCGTGGCGACGTCATCCGCCCGATGGGCTTCGTCGGCTCGCTGGTGCTGATGGTGCTCGTCGGCGTGGCTGGTGCGTCAGGGCGGCGTTGGTGTACGCGGCGTCCCTTTGTGCAGCGAGCGGCATTGATGCTGGCAGGCTTGCTGCTGGCCACGGTCCTCGCCGTTGTGATGTATCGGGTGCAGCACGTGGTCATCAACCTGCCCTACGTGTTGGCCGCCTTCGCGCTGTCGTGGTGGTTGGTGGCGCGTGTCGAGAAACGGAGCGAGCGATGAATGCAACGGACAAGGGTCGCGGCATGCGGGCCGTGGTGCGGATCGTGGTGGTTGTGCTTTGCATCGTCTCGATCGCGATGGCCGGCTGCGCCAATGCGCCGCAGCGGCCGCGCGAGATCACGCTCGCGGGCATCGTTGTCGATGGCGATCGTGTCGCACGGCCTGATGAATCGGGCCTGGTACAGGTCAACCGCAACGGTGCCTGGATCGAGACGCGTCCCGGCATGGCCCTGCGCGAAGGCGATTGGATCAGCACCGGGCCGACGGCATTCGCCTTGATCCGCTACCCCTCGGGCAGCGAGATCTACATGCGCTCGAACACGCGCGGGCGCATCGGCTCATTCTCGGAAGTGGTGGGCGAAGTGTTCGCGAAGATCCGCGGAGTCTTCGCGGTGCAGACGACCTTCGTGAAAGCCGGCGCCGAGGGCACGGCGTATTCGGTGCGCGCCACCCAGGCTGGCGACTACGCGGTGGTGGTACTCGACGGCACGGTGCGCCTGTCGTCGCTGAGCAATGCCTGGCCGTCGCTGGCGCTCGGCCCCGGCACGATGGCCTCGGGCAGGCCGCAGGTGCCCCCGCGTCCGACCGGGGTGAGCGCAGCGGAGCTTGTGCGCAGCCATGCGTGGGTTGAACGCGTGGAAAAACTGCTGCCGGTGCCTTCGCGCACCTCGGCATCGGACGCCGGGAAGATTCTCGCGGTGGCGGGGCTGATCGCCATCATCGCGGCGAGCCAGTCGGGCTCCGATGATCTCGCGGCACCGACGGATCTTTCCCCGCCGGGAACCGCGCGCGAGCCCGCGCGGCCGCGCTACTGCGGTGGCCTCGCGCTCACCTGGAAGCCGGTGAACGGCGCGAAGGACTATGCCGTGACGATCGAGCCGATTGCGTCGCCCCTGGCCCGTTCGGCCGCCACGCCGGGCGCGCCGACGACGCTCGCAAGCGGCACGCACGGTGCCTCGCTGCCCGGTGGGCTGTATGGGCTGTACCGCTGGCATGTCGTCGCGCGCAACGGCAGCAGGAGCAGCCCGCCATCGGAGTCCGCGTACTTTGCCTGCCCGGGTTGATTGGCTTGGCCTGCGGCACTGCTCACGTGCGATCATCTTTTCATTCGTGGACCAACCAGGAGAACCCATGCGACGCCTGTCCCCGCTTCTTGCCGCTGTCTGCCTCGCCGTACTCGGAACCCACACGGCGCAGGCCCAGACGGCGCCACCGATCAAGACCGGCCTGTGGGAAGTCGCGATGGAGCGCAACGGCGCGGCGCAGAAGATGCCCGACATGAGCGAACGGCTGAAGAGCATGTCACCGGAGCAGCGCAAGCAGGTCGAGGCCATGATGAAGCAGCACGGTGTGGACATGTCCGGCGGCCCCGGCAAGCTGCGCATCTGCCTGAACAAGGATTCGCTGGACCAAGGGCGTTGGCAGGGCCGCGGCGAGGGCGACACCCGCTGCAAGACCGACGTGTCCGACCGCAGCAGCACCAGCTGGAAGTGGCATTCGGTGTGCACCGATCCTCCGTCGGAGACGACCGGCGAGGCCCTGTTCGCGAACCCCGAGAACTACACCGTGAACTCGACGACCACGATGACGTTCCAGGGGCAGACGAAGACCACGCAGACCACGATCCACTCGAAGTGGCTGGGCGGCGATTGTGGGGACGTGAAGCCGGTGCAGCCGATGCCGCACATGCAGCGTCCGAAACCGAAGGCGCCCGCGGGAGGCTGACGACAGCGCAACGCAGCGGCGCCTTGCCGGCGCGCGGTGCCTGAGCCACCAAAAAGAAAAACCCGCCGAGCTTGCGCAGGGCGGGTTTTGGAGCGGCCGCGAGGCCGTTCGCGCGTTTTCTTCTTCGTCTTATTTCTTCATCAGACGACGCAGCGCAGCGATCTGGGCGGCGTAGATCGCCAGCTCGCTTTGCGCGCGGGCGACGTCGATGTCGCTCTTGGCATTCTTCAGTGCTTCCTCGGCCAGGCGCTTGGCTTCGGTGGCCTTGGCTTCGTCGAGGTCCTTGCCGCGAATGGCGGTGTCGGCCAGCACGGTGACCGTGCCCGGCTGCACTTCGAGAATGCCGCCGGCCACGAACACGAACTCTTCTTCTCCGTTGTCGGCGCGCTCGATGCGCACCGCACCCGGGCGGATGCGGGTGATCAGGGGCGTGTGGCGGGGCAGGATGCCCAGCTCGCCGTTCTCACCCGGCAGCGCGACGAACTTCGCTTCGCCGGAGAAGATCTGCTCTTCGGCGGAGACGACGTCCACGTGGATCGTTGCCATGTCTGTTCCTTGAAAGGTTGGGAGGATTCAGTTCGCGCGAGGCTTATTGAATCTTCTTTGCCTTCTCGAAGGCTTCATCAATGGTGCCGACCATGTAGAACGCTTGCTCAGGCAGGCTGTCGCACTCGCCGTTCACGATCATCTTGAAGCCGCGGATGGTTTCCTTCAGCGGCACGTACTTGCCCGGCGAGCCGGTGAACACTTCGGCGACGTGGAAGGGCTGCGACAGGAAGCGCTGGATCTTGCGAGCGCGAGCCACGGCCAGCTTGTCTTCCGGCGACAGTTCGTCCATGCCGAGAATCGCGATGATGTCGCGCAGTTCCTTGTAGCGCTGCAGCGTGCCCTGGACGGCGCGGGTCGTGCTGTAGTGCTCTTCGCCGACCACGTTCGGGTCGACCTGGCGGCTGTTCGAATCGAGCGGGTCCACGGCGGGGTAGATGCCGAGCGACGCGATGTCGCGCGACAGCACCACGGTGGCGTCCAAGTGGGCGAAGGTCGTGGCAGGCGACGGGTCGGTCAAGTCGTCCGCAGGGACGTACACGGCCTGGATCGAGGTGATCGAGCCGACCTTGGTCGACGTGATGCGCTCTTGCAGGCGGCCCATTTCCTCGGCCAGCGTCGGCTGGTAGCCCACGGCGGAAGGCATGCGGCCCAGCAGCGCGGACACTTCGGTGCCGGCCAGGGTGTAGCGGTAGATGTTGTCCACGAAGAAGAGCACGTCACGGCCTTCGTCGCGGAAGGATTCCGCAATGGTCAGGCCGGTCAGCGCCACGCGCAGGCGGTTGCCCGGGGGCTCGTTCATCTGGCCGTAGACCATGGCCACTTTCGACTCGGCAAGGTTCTCCAGGTTCACGACGCCGGAGTCCGCCATCTCGTGATAGAAGTCGTTGCCTTCACGGGTCCGCTCACCGACGCCTGCGAACACGGACAAGCCCGAGTGCGCCTTGGCGATGTTGTTGATGAGCTCCATCATGTTCACGGTCTTGCCCACGCCGGCGCCGCCGAACAGACCCACCTTGCCGCCCTTGGCGAACGGGCAGATCAGGTCGATCACCTTGATGCCGGTCTCGAGCAGCTCTTGCGAGGGGCTCAGTTCGTCATAGGCCGGGGCCTTGCGGTGGATCGGGGCCGTGAGTTCCTGGCTGACCGGGCCGCGTTCGTCGATCGGCTGGCCGAGCACGTCCATGATCCGGCCGAGCGTCGCCTTGCCCACGGGCACGGTGATCGCGTTGCCGGTGTTGGTCACCATCAAGCCGCGGCGGATGCCGTCGGACGAGCCGAGGGCAATCGTGCGCACCACGCCGTCGCCCAGTTGCTGCTGGACTTCGAGGGTCAGCGCCGTGCCTTCGAGCTTCAGTGCGTCGTACACGCGGGGCATTGCGTCACGCGGAAATTCCACGTCCACCACCGCGCCGATGCACTGGACGATCTTGCCTTGGGCTTGAGTGTTCGCCATGTCGATTCCTTCAAACAATATTCGTATTCGAGTTCGTGATCAGACGGCGGCCGCGCCGCTGACGATCTCGGAGAGTTCTTTCGTGATCGCGGCCTGACGGGTCTTGTTGTAGACCAGCTTCAGCTCCCCGATCAGGTTGCCGGCGTTGTCGGTGGCGGCCTTCATCGCGACCATGCGCGCCGATTGCTCGGACGCCATGTTCTCGGCCACGGCCTGGTACACCAGCGCTTCGATGTAGCGCGTCGTGAGCTCATCGATCACGGTCGCCGCATCCGGCTCGTAGAGGTAGTCCCACCCGTACTGCTTCTTCTCTTCGGCCGTCTGCGCGAGGCGCGAGCCGTCGAGCGGCAGCAGTTGCTCGACCATCGGCTCCTGGTTCATCGTGTTGATGAACTTCGTGTAGCAGAGGTAGACGGCGTCAAGCTTGCCTTCGACGAACGCATCGAGGATCACCTTGACCGGGCCGATGAGCTTGTCGAGCTGCGGGCGATCGCCCAGCTGCGTGACATGCGACACCACGGCAGCGCCAATGCGGTTCAGGAAACCCAGGCCCTTGTTGCCGATGGCCACGGCCTGCACCGCGCCGCCGGCACCCTGCACCTCACGCATCTTGTTCGTGACGGCGCGAAGCACATTGGTGTTCAGGCCGCCGCACAGACCCTTGTCGGTCGTGACGACGATGAAGCCGATGTTCTTCGGCGTCTCGGTGCGACGCATGTACGGCGAGTGGTACTCGGGGTTCGCCTGCGACAAGTTGGCCGTGATGTTGCGGATCTTGTCGGCGAACGGACGCGCTTGGCGCATCCGCTCCTGCGCCTTGCGCATCTTGGACGCGGACACGAGCTCCATCGCCTTCGTGATCTTCTTCGTGTTCTCGAAGGACTTGATCTTGCCGCGTATTTCCTTGCCTACCGCCATGACGGTACTCCTTTCAGGTCAGTGTCCGTCAGGGATCAGGCGAAAGACTTCTTGAACGCGACGATGGCGTTGGTCAGCTCGGCTTCGGCATCCTTGTCCATGGCCTTGTCGTTCTCGAGCTTCTGCAGGAGAGCGGCGTGGCTGGACTTGAGGTGCTGATGCAGGCCGTGTTCGAATGCCAGGACCTTCTTCACGTCCAGATCGTCGAAGTAGCCCTTGTTGACCGCGAACAGCGTCGCGCCCATCAGGCTGATCGGCAGCGGCGAGTACTGGGCCTGCTTGAGCAGTTCCGTCACGCGCGCGCCGCGGTCGAGCTGCTTGCGGGTCGCGGCGTCGAGGTCGGATGCGAACTGCGCGAAGGCAGCCAGTTCACGGTACTGCGCCAAGTCGGTACGGATGCCGCCGGACAGGCCCTTGATGAGCTTCGTCTGTGCAGCGCCGCCCACGCGCGACACCGAGATACCGGCGTTGATCGCAGGACGGATGCCGGCGTTGAACAGCGAGGTCTCCAGGAAGATCTGGCCGTCGGTGATCGAGATCACGTTGGTCGGAACGAAGGCGGACACGTCGCCGGCTTGCGTCTCGATGATCGGCAGCGCGGTCAGCGAGCCGGTCTTGCCCTTGACCTCACCCTTGGTGAACTTCTCGACGTAGTCGGCATTCACGCGGGCTGCGCGCTCGAGCAGGCGGCTGTGGAGATAAAACACGTCGCCGGGGAAAGCTTCGCGGCCCGGCGGGCGGCGCAGCAGCAGCGAGACTTGACGGTAGGCCACGGCCTGCTTGGACAGGTCGTCATAGATGATCAGCGCGTCTTGGCCGCGGTCGCGGAAGTACTCGCCCATCGTGCAGCCGGAGTAGGCCGACACGTACTGCATGGCGGCAGATTCAGACGCCGAAGCAGCCACGACGATGGTGTATTCCATCGCGCCGTTTTGCTCCAGGGCGCGCACGACGTTCTTGATCGACGACGCCTTCTGGCCGATCGCGACGTACACGCAGGTCATGTTCTGACCCTTCTGGTTGATGATCGCGTCGATCGCCACCGCGGTCTTGCCGGTCTGGCGGTCGCCGATGATCAGCTCGCGCTGGCCACGGCCGATCGGCACCATGGAGTCGATGGACTTCAGGCCGGTCTGCACCGGCTGCGACACCGACTGGCGCGCGATCACGCCCGGGGCGACCTTCTCGATCACGTCCGTCATCTTGGCGTTGATCGGGCCCTTGCCGTCGATCGGCTGGCCGAGCGCGTTCACGACGCGGCCGATCAGCTCGGGGCCGACGGGCACTTCAAGGATGCGGCCCGTGCACTTCACGGTGTCGCCTTCGGAGATGTGCTCGTACTCGCCCAGAATCACCGAGCCGACGGAGTCGCGCTCGAGGTTCAGTGCGAGGCCATAGGTCGGCTGGCCGTCCTTGGTGGCGGGGAACTCGAGCATTTCGCCGGCCATCACGTCCGACAGGCCGTGGATGCGGACGATGCCGTCGGTCACCGAGACGACGGTGCCCTGGTTGCGGATGTCCGCAGCGGCGCCCAGGCCCTCGATGCGGCTCTTGATCAGTTCGGAAATTTCTGCGGGATTCAGTTGCATTGCTTTCTCCGGTCACCGGCCCTGATCGTTAACCAAGGCCCGCGTTGGAATGCGAGGAGATGTGTTGGAAGCCCGAGCTGGAAGCTCAGGCCGTCAGCGCCACCTTCATTTGTTCAAGACGGGCCTTGACCGAGGTGTCCAGCACTTCGTCGCCGACCACCACGCGAATGCCGCCGATGAGCTCAGGCTCCACCACCACGCTGGCGTTGAGCTTGCGGTTGAAGCGCTTCTCGAGCGCCGCGACCACATCGGTCAGTTGCGTGCCGTCGATCGGGAAGGCGCTGTAGACGGTCGCGTCGGACACGCCCGACTGGGCGTTGACGAGCGAGCGGTACTGCGTCGCGATCTCGGGCAGGGCGGCCAGGCGACCGTTCTCGATCACCGCGCGCAGCAGGTTCTGCACGGCGGGCGCGAAGGCGATGGCCTTGAGCGTGCCGACGATCACGTCGTACACGGCACCGGGCTGCACCTTCGGGTTGTCGGCGAACTGCCGCAACTCTTGCAGGCTCGCCACCTGGCCGAGCGCGTCGAGCTGGTCGGCCAGATCGCGCGGGCTGGTCTGCCCTTGCGCCTTGAACAAGGCCTCGGCGTAGGGACGTGCGATGGTTGCGAGTTCAGCCATGGTGACGTCCGTTCAGAGCTCGGTCTTGAGGCGACCCAACAGCTCGGCGTGAACGCCGGCGTTGACTTCGCGCTTGAGGATCTGCTCGGCGCCCTTGACGGCCAACGCGGCGACCTGCTCGCGCAGCACCTCGCGTGCCTTCACGGACTCCTGCTCGGCCTCGGCCTTGGCAGCGGCGACGATCTTGGCGCCTTCTTCGCTCGCGCGAGTCTTGGCTTCTTCGACCATCGACTGGGCCAGGCGCTCGGCGTCGGCCAGGCGCTGGGTCGCGTCGGTATTGGCAGCAGCGAGCTGCGCCTGGACGCGCTTGGCGGCCTCGACCTGCTCGGCCTTGGCCTTGTCGGCAGCGGACAGTCCCTCGGCGATCTTCTTCGCACGCTCGTCAAGCGCCTTCGTGATGGGCGGCCACACGAAGGACATCGTGAACCACGCCAGGATGAAGAACACTGCGAGCTGGGCGAACAGGGTTGCGTTGATGCTCACGGCAACACCTTTCTTTGCAGCTGGAGGTTGATCGGTTGAAGGCGGATTACTTCAGCACGAACGGGTTGGCGAACGCGAACATCATCGCGATACCGACGCCGATCAGGAAGGCGGCGTCGATCAGGCCGGCCAGCAGGAACATCTTGGTTTGCAGTTCGTTCATCAGCTCGGGCTGACGAGCGGCGGATTCGAGGTACTTGCTGCCCATGATGCCAATGCCGATGCAGGCGCCGATGGCACCCAGACCAATGATCAGACCGGCGGCGAGGGCGACAAAACCAAGAACATGTTCCATGAAAGACTCCTAGTAGGGAAAGAAGAGTTGTGGTGGTGGAAAGAGAACGAGCGAAACGATCAGTGCGCGTCGTGCGCCTGGCCCACGTAGACGAGGGTCAGCATCATGAAGATGAAGGCTTGCAGCGCGACGATCAGGATGTGGAAGATGGCCCAGCCGGTGCCGGCGATGATGTGGACGATCCACATCGTGATGCCGGTGGCGCTGGAGAAGCCCACGGCACCCATCAGCGCGATCAGCATGAAGATGAGTTCGCCGGCGTACATGTTGCCGAACAGACGCATGCCATGCGACACGGTCTTGGCGAGGAACTCGATCATCTGGAACAGGAAGTTCGGGATGTACAGCGCCCAGTGGTCGCCGAATGGTGCGGAAATGAGTTCGTGGAACCAGCCGCCCGCGCCCTTGATCTTGACGTTGTAGTACAGGCAGACGAGCAGCACGCCGATGGACATGCCGAGCGTGCCGGACAGGTCGGCGGTGGGGACGACGCGCATGAAGGCGTGATGCTCCTCATGCCCGGCGGCGCCGTAGATCTTGGCCCAGATGGCGGGGATCAGGTCGACGGGAAGGAAGTCCATGGAGTTCATCAGGAAGATCCAGATGAACACCGTGAGGGCCAAGGGGCCGACGAACTTGCGCGAGGTGGCGTTGTGGACGATCGACTTGGCCTGGTTGTCGACCATCTCGAGGACGATCTCGACGGCTGCTTGCATGCGGCCCGGCACACCCGAGGTGGCCTTCTTGGCGACGCTGCGCAGCAACCACAGCCCCAGCACGCCCATCAGGATGGACCAAAACAGCGTGTCCATGTTGATGACGGAGAAATCGATGATGCCGTTCTGCTCGTGCGAGCGGAAGTGCGTCAGATGGTGCTGGATGTACTCACCGGCGGTGGGGCCCGCGTGTTCGGCGTGTTCGGCAACTTGAGCTTCTGCGGCCATGTCGAATCAGAGTCTCTCTTTTGTTTCTCTCAAACCGGACGGCGTCGCCTGAGCATCGCCAGCCAGTTGACCTTCACGCACACGATCATGGCGACCAGCAGGGCCGGCCAACTCAGATCGGGTACCACTCTTGGAGCGGCTGCCAGCATGGCAACCGCCACTGCAATCTTCACCATCTCCCAGAACATGAACCCGAACACCGCAGCGCCCGGGTTAGGACTGGTTCGCCTCGTCATTCCGCGCGCCAGCAAGGCGCTTGGTACAACAATTGCGGCTGCACCGTAAAGCGCAGACCATGCCGCACCGTCGCGATGCGTGACGACCCAGGTCAGGGCCGCACACAACACACCGGCAAGGGCTTGGCTTCCAACCACCCACCATGGCGACACCGGCGGGTGCTTGGCCCTCAAGGCCTGCGCTTCGTCTCGCGACAGGGGCTTGAAAGGCGGATCCTCCACCTCATCTGCAGGCTCACCGTGGATTTGGGGGGCGCCCAAAGGCTTGTTCACGGTCAAATTACAGTTGGTTTCGGCAAAGCCTCGGGATTATATACGTGGAAACCCGTGCGGCTTTCTACGCCCCGGCCGGCACTGTGCGTGGGTATGCTGTCCAGCACCTGACGGCGAGGGGCCGACGAGGGGACAGCACGCATGTGGATACTGATTAAGTTGGTGCACCTGGCCTCGGCCATCGTGTGGATGGGTGGCATGGCCTTCATGCTCTACGCACTGCGTCCGGCCATCGGCATGCTCACGCCGCCGCAGCGGCTCACGCTCATCGCCGAGGTGCTCTCGCGCTTTTTTCGAATCGTGCGCGTGGCGATCGGACTGCTTTTCATCACCGGCTTGTCGATGCTGCTGCATACCGGCTTTCGCAACGCACCACTCGGCTGGCATCTGATGATGGGCATCGGCCTCGTGATGTTCGCGCTGTTCGGCCATCTCGATGCCGTGCCGCATCGCCGATTGCAGCGCGCGGTGCATGACAACGACTGGCCGCGCGCAGCCGATCAGATGAAGCAGATCCCGCGGCTGGCGACGATCAACTTCGTGCTCGGGTGGGTGGCGATCGCTGCGATGAGGCTGCTGCCGTGATGCGGCTCAAGGCATGCGCAGGTAGTGCGCGGCCAGTTGCCTGAACGCTTCGGCCGAAGCCGGCGCATCGAAGGCGTCACCCCGCTCTTCCTTCATCACTCGCGCGACCTCGTCGGCCAGCGTGGCCGCCAGCGCCGCGTCGAGGAACAGCAGCCGGCATCGCCGGGCGAGCACGTCCTCGACCGTGCGCGCCATCTCTTCGCGCACGGCGAAGCGCACCATCGCCTCGCTCAAGCCACCGCCCGATTCGCTCCACAGCCAGCGGTCCGCACCAGGCAATGCATGCAGCGCCTGCGCTTCCGTGCCGTACAGGTGCTCGCCGGGCGGTTGCGTCAGCGACTCGCCACCCTTCTTCGGCGCGCCGACGAGCGGCAGCCATGCGGTCGCCGGCTCGCGTCGCGGCGACAGCAGCCGGCGATCGAAGCAGCGGTCGAGCACGTCCTCGGCCATCGCGCGGTAAGTGGTCCATTTGCCGCCCGTCACTGTGACGAGCCCTGAGCGGCCGACACGCACGACGTGCTCGCGCGAGATCGCCTTCGTGTCCTCGTCGTCATCGGGCCGCACCAGCGGGCGCAAGCCCACCCACACCGATTTCACATCCGCCCGAGTCGGCGCTTTCGCAAGACAGCGGCCGGCTTCGGACAGGATGAACTCGACCTCCGCGTGAAACGGTGAGGGCTCGGCCGCGAGATCGTCGCGTGGTGTGTCGGTGGTACCCAGCACCGTCTTGCCGAGCCACGGCACCGCGAAGAGCACGCGGCCGTCGCGCGTCTTCGGCACGAGCAGCGCGTGATCACTCGGCAGGAAGCTGCGGTCCACCACCAGGTGCACGCCCTGGCTCGGCGCGACCATCGGCGGACGCGGCTTGTCGCCGGGCGCCGCATCCATGTCGCGCACGGCATCCACCCACACGCCGGCAGCATTCACAACACAGCCCGCCTGAACCTTGAACGACTCGCCCGTCTCGGCATCGCGGGCAACGAGTCCGCGCACCTTGCCGTCCTCGCGGATCAAGGCGGTGATCGGGCAGTGGTTCAGCACGCACGCTCCCTGCGAGTGCGCGGTGCGTGCCAGCGCCAAGGCCAAACGCGCGTCGTCGAACTGGCCATCCCAGTACTTCACGCCGCCGGTGAGTCCTTCGCGCCGCAGGCCAGGCAGCAGCGCAAGCGTCTGCGCAGCAGACAGGAACTGCGTGTCCCCCAGCCCGCGGCGACCGGCAAGTGCGTCGTACATCTTGAGCCCGACGCCGTAGAAGCCGCGCTCCCACCACTGGTAGCTCGGCATCACGAACGCAATGGGCTGCGCGAGATGAGGCGCATTGGCCAGCAGCGTGGCGCGCTCGGCCAGCGCCTCGCGCACGAGCGCGATGTTGCCCTGCGCCAGATAGCGCACGCCGCCGTGGACGAGCTTGGTCGCGCGCGATGAGGTGCCCTTGGCGAAGTCGGTGGCCTCGAAGAGCGCCACCGAGAAGCCGCGCGCCGCGGCATCGAGCGCCACGCCGGTGCCTGTCGCGCCGCCGCCAATCACGGCGATGTCGAAGGGCCGGCCCTCACGCAGCCTTGCGATCTGGTCCGCGCGCTTCATGGTCGACGAAGGCGCGGTTGTCCGTCCTGCTCAGGCGGCCATGTTGACGGGCAGGCCCGCGACATCCACCCGCAGGCTCAGCACACATCCCGCGTGCGGCTGGCGTGCGAGCTCCTCGGCCGGCCGCTTCTCGCGCGCCGTGGTGAGGTAGATCGTCTTCAGGTCCGCACCGCCGAAGCAGGGCATGGTGGTGCATCGCACCGGCAGCCGCACCTCGCGAATCACCTCGCCTTGCGGCGACAAGCGCAGCAGCCGCTGGCCCTCGAACATCGCGACCCAGTAGCAGCCCTCGGTGTCCACCGCGGCACCATCGGGTCGGCCGCCATAGACGGCCAGATCCTGGTCGGCCGTCTTCACCGGAAAGCTTGCGAACACGCGCCGCCTGGAGAGGTCGCCGGTGGCCGGGTCGAAGTCGAAGGCATAGATTTCGTGTGCCTTGGTGTCGCTCCAGTACATGGTGCGGCCGTCCGGGCTCCAGGCCAGCCCGTTCGACACGGTGATCTTCTCGGCTCGCCGCTCCAGCTTGTCGTCGCTGAAGCAATACAGCGCGGCCAACGCCGGGTCGCGCGGCTCGTAGATGGTGCCCACCCAGAATCGCCCTTGCGGATCGGCCTTGCCGTCATTGAAGCGTTCGTGCGCGGGGTCGTAGGGTGCATCGGCCAGCTTTTCTCGTTCGCCGGTGGCCGGGTCGAAGCTGAACAGGCCGTCGCGCATCGCCATCAGCAGGCTGCCATCGATGCGCGGCGCGATGCTGCCGGGCTCGGAGTCGAAATCCCAGTGCGACTGCGCCCCGGTCGCGGGGTCGAAGCGGTTGAGCCGCTTGCCGGGAATGTCGCAGTAGTACAGGACGTGCTCACGCGGATGCCACATCGGCGATTCGCCGAGCAGGCTGGGCGTTGCCACCGCCACCCGGACGTCGGGATCAGGCTCGCGCATCACAGGACCGCCACGTCCAGCGTCATCGTCGCCTCGAAGCTCTCGCCCGGCTGCAAGGTGCGCAGTCCGTGGGCTGCCGGATCGGCCATGTGGATGGCATTGCCCACGTGGCTCACGGGCTCGACGCAGAAGTAGTCCTTGTCCTGGGGCGTGTAGACCACGAGGTAGGGCAGGTTGGATCGCAGCTGCAGCGAGAACTTCTCGTCACGGATGCGCGCCGGACCCTTCCATCCTTCGAATCCGTTGTCGAAGTCGAGGTGCGCGACATCGGCGTCGATGCCGGGCTGCGTCACGCGGCGCACGGGCAGATGCTCTGCGTCCGAATCCCACCGGTCACTGAGCTCGATGTGCAGTCGGCTGCGCGCGCGCTTGGGGAAGTACGGGTGCCAGCCCAGGCCCACCGGCTGCGCGATGTCGGCGGTGTTGGTGATGATCATCTGCGCCACCAGCGACTCCGGCGTGAGCGAGAAGTGCTGCACCGCCTCGAAGGCGAAGGGCCAGTGGTCATCGCCGGCGTGTTCCAGTTTGAGCTCGACGTCGATGGCCGTGTGGTTGCCAACCTCCCAAGCCTTCATCCAGCCCACGCCGTGCACCGAGTGCGGGCTGTCGCCGAAGTTGGGCTGGGTGGTGTAGTCGCGGCCCTTCCAGCGGAACTTGCGGTAGGCCAAGCGATTGGAATACGGCACCAGAGGAAAGCAGCCGGACAGCCGCGCGTTTTTCAGTTCGGCCGGCGGCGTGGAGCGCAGGATGGGCGTGTCGCGGTGCCAGAGCCCGGCGATGCTCCCGCCGAGATCAGGCCGCACCGCCAGGCGAAGGGCGCCCGCATGCAGTTCAAAGGCGGTGTCGTCGGCGATGGTCGATGGTGCAGTCATGGAACTCCCGGAAAGTCGTGGCAACTATCCTACGCGCGTACCGTGATGAAACATGGTGCATGGCGTCGGACCCTTTCGCTTCATTGGCTTCTGAGTGCAATCTCAGCGCGCCGCCTGCTGCGTGCCGGACGCGAGCGTATGGACATGCTCGGTGTCGCTCGTGCGCAGCGCAGCGATGGCTGCCTGGGCGCCGCGCATCATGAAGCCAATGTCCGAGGACACGGCGACGTAGTCGAAGCCGATGGCGCGGTACTGGGCCACGACCTCGGCGCTGCCACCCAGCGTGCCCACCGGCCGTCCCGCCGCCTTGCAGCGCTGCACCGCACGCGACATCAGGTCCATCACGGCCGGGTGCGTGAGCTGGCCGATGTGGCCGAGCGCGGCAGACAGATCCCCCGGCCCGACGAAAAGCGCATCCACGCCCTCGACAGCCGCGATCGCGTCGATCTGCTCCACCGCCTGCGGCGTCTCGATCTGCACGATCACGCCCAGCTGCTCGTTGGCCGAGCGGAAATAGTTGGGCGTGGTGCCGAAGCGCGTCGCGCGGCTCATGCCGGCCATGCCGCGCACGCCGTGCGGCGGGTAGCGTGTCGCCGCCACCGCGCGGCGCGCCTCGTCGGCGTTCTGCACCATCGGGAACATCACCGTGGTGGCGCCCGCATCGAGCACGCGCTTGACCATCACCGCGTCGTTCCAGGGCACGCGCAGCACCGTCAGCATCTTGGTGCCCGACAAGGCCTGCAGCACGTGCACCACGCCCATGATGTCCAGCGGCGCGTGCTCCATGTCGACCACTCCCCAGTCGAAGCCTGCATGGCCGATGGCCTCGGCGATGAGCGGACTGGCCGAGCTGATCCAGGTGCCCACGGGAGGATGTGCTCCCGATGACTTCAACAGCTGCCGGAAAGCGTTCAAGACTCGCTCCTCGAGGTCGGAAGCCGTGAAGGGCTTCCTGGTACTTAGTACTGGGATGGCGTGACGCCCAGCGTCGCCTTCAGGTAGTGTGCGCCCGGAATGGGGTTGTAGTAGTACGGCGGGATTTCCTCGAAGCCCAGCGAG
The DNA here is from genome assembly GCA_966211955.1 of uncultured Comamonadaceae bacterium. GTDB lineage: Bacteria > Pseudomonadota > Gammaproteobacteria > Burkholderiales > Burkholderiaceae_C > Albitalea. Next base: position 139,991 of record CBIHOF010000009.1, read on the forward strand.
GCGTACAGCCCGCGTGCGGCCTCCATGTCGTCCAGCGTGTCCAGCAGCACCTCGGAGTAGCCGATGCGCTGGGCTTCATCCAGCAGCGCCTGCGCCATCACGCGGCCGAGGCCGAAGCGGCGGAAGGCCGGGCGCACGTACAGGCGCTTCATCTCGCAGGAGTTGCCGTTGTCGGCGTCGCTGAAGGCGCGCAGCGCACCGCAGCCGGCGAGCTGGCCATCCACGAAGGCCAGCAGGAGCGCCCCGGCCGGTGCGGCGTAGTCGCCAGGCAGGCCGGCGAGCTCCTGCTCGAAGTTCTGGAAGCACAGGTCCACCTCGAGACTTTGCGCGTACTCGCGAAAGATCTCTCGCGTGGCAGCGAGGAGGTCGGGCGTGTCCGGGGTGGCCAGACGAATCTCGGGGGCGTCCATCCGCAAGCGGAAAGCGAAGGGAAAAACAGTTTAGCCGCCCAAGCTGACCAGCCACGCCACCCCGACGCCACACAGGGTAACCACCAGCAAGGCCAGGCCACGCACCCGCCAGTGGTCGGCCGAGGCAGGCACGCCTTGCGGCAGGTCCTTGTCGCCGACGATCATCGGGCGCACCAGGTTGCGGCGGTGCTTCACGAGGTAGAAGGCGATGGCCAGCACGTGCAAGGTGATCAGCGCGACGATGATCCACTGGCCCAGCCCCTTGTGCCACGACGTCAGCTTGCTGCTGGTGTCGCCCGACACGAACTTGATCAGCGGCCCGGTGTTGGCGATCTCGTCGTCGGCGAACAGCCCGGTGGCGACCTGCGCCGCGAGAAGGGCGAGCAACCCGAACACCGAGAAGGCGCCCATCGGGTTATGGCCGACCTCGTGATGCTCGTCGTCGCGGCTTTGCCCCCGCATGTAGCGCAGCACCGCCTGCGGCGAATAGATGAAGCGCGAGAAGCGCGACCAGTGTCCGCCGATCAGGCCCCACACCAGTCGGAAAGCCAACAGCGTGAAGACGACGTAGCCCAGTCGGAAATGCCACACCATCGCATTGCCACCGACATGTGCGCTGAGGATGGAGGCGATCACGCAGGTGGCCAGCACCCAGTGGAAGAGCCGCGTGGGCAGGTCCCACACGCGGGTGGGCAGGAGAGGTCGGGTCATGCGAAACGGAACTCCGCGAATGGTGAAACAGAAACAAGCAGCGAGAAACGGGCCAGCGACGGGGCCGGGGTACAACCGGTAACGATAACCGCTGATACCGCCGTCGGGGACCCTCCATTCCCGAAGCCATCACACGCCGCACTTCGCACCTCGCGAATTCCTGGGATTTACCCGAGCGAGGGAATGCCGCCTGGGTGTGCTGCGTACACTCGACAGCACTCGCGCGCGGCTTGGGCGCGATCTGCTTCATCCGTTTGATCAACGTCCTCCTGGAGAACTCCGAATGAAGAAACTGATCCTGGCGTGCGCCGCGGTGGGCGCCCTGGCGGCATCGCTGCCGGCGGCGGCGCAATTCCAGAAGCCCGAAGACGCCATCAAGTACCGCAAGGCCGCCTTCACGGTCATGGCCACGCATTTCGGCCGCGTCGGCGCAATGGCCAATGGCAAGGTCCCATTCGACGCGAAGGCAGTGGCGGACAACGCCGAGATCGCGACGATGATGTCCAAGCTGCCTTATGCCGGCTTCGTCGAAGGCAGCGACAAGGGCGACACCAAGGCCAAGCCGGAAGTCTGGAGCGATTCCGAGAAATTCAAGGCGGCCGCGACGAAGATGCAAGACGAGATGGTCAAGCTCAACGCCGCGGCCAAGACCGGCAACCAGGATGCCATCAAGGCGGCCTTCGGCCCGGTCGGGCAGGCTTGCAAGGCGTGCCACGACAACTTCCGCAAAGAGTGACATGGAGCCCCCTCGGCTGGTGAGTACACCAGCCGATCCCCCGAGGGGGTGAACGCGGACATGAATCGTCCAGTGGACGATTCGTGCCAGTGAACGGCCGGCTTGGGAGCGGCCCGGCGCTCGGCCCGCTGGACTCACTAGGCCCGTCGCGGTCGGCAGGGTGGTGCTCCAGTGGGGCGGCAGGGCCTCAATCGGCGAATCCGAGCACCACGCGCCGGGTCATCGCCGACTTCTTCTCGATCTTCGTGACCACCACCGCGCCGATCTCCGCGGTGTTGGCCACGTGCGTGCCGCCGCAGGGCTGAAGGTCGACGCCGTCGATTTCCAGCAATCGCACGCGCCCCGTTCCGCGCGGGGGCTGGACGCTCATGCTGCGCACGAGGCCGGGGTTGGCATCGAGCTCCTCGTCGCTGATCCAGCGGTGGCTCACCGCATGGGCACCGGCCACCAGCCTGGCGATGCCGGCAGTGAGCGCGTCCTTGTCCAGCGGGTCGCTCATGTGGAAGTCCAGCCGCGCATAACCGGCGGTGATCGAGCAGCCATCGACGGGATGCGGCACCAGGGCGCACAGCAGGTGCGTGGCGGTGTGAAAGCGCATGTGACGATGGCGGCGGGCCCAGTCGACCGCAACGGAAACTGCGTCGCCTGGTTTCAGTGAAGTGACGGCCTCGTCCTGCCCCGCCGCCGGCACGTGGACGATCTCGCCCGGCGTGTCGCCCTTGCGCGTGTCGGCGATGTTGACGACCAAACCGTCCGGGCGGCGCAGCTCCCCGCTGTCGCCGGCCTGCCCACCGCCATGCGGATAGAACACGCTGCGGTCCAGCCGGATGCCGCGTTCGTCGATGCCGGTGATGCGTGCATCGCAAGCGCGGAGGTGAGCGTCTTCGCGAAACAGTTCGATGGTGGCGGGTGTGGACATGGCGGGCATGACGAAGCCGGTGACCGAGAGAAGCCGTGGCTGCAAATCATAGGCTTCGAACCCTCCGCAAGCCCCTCGGGTGAGCCGCCCTGGGGCATCCATTACCATCGCGGGCTGCCAGGGTCGTCCGTCAGGCCGACCCGCGTCGGTCCTCGCCGGCAGCGCGGCACCGTCCCCTTATCGGCTCTCGCCTCACTCCGCATGCGCCACCTTCATCTTCTGCTTGCTCTGTGTCTTTCGAGCAGCGCCGTCATGGCACAGCAGCAAACCGACAGCACGAGCGGCGGCACTTTCGTCTCGCCCGGCTATCCGTCCGCTCAAACCCAGGGCACCGGCACGTCCACCAACGGCACGTCCTCCAATACCGGCGTCAATGGCAACCGCCGAAGCGTGGACGCCAACGGCAACCCGCCCACGGGTGACAACGGCATTCCGACGGTCCGCTCGCAGGACACGTCCAACATGACGCCGCAGCAGCGCGCCGAGGCTCGGGAGCGCGAACTGGCTGCGCGGCGGCTGGCCAAGCCCGCCAAGCCCAGCGAATTCCAGCGCTTCGTCGAGGACGCGACGGGCCGATTGCTCCCGGTCTTCGGCGCCGACTTCTTCGCCGACGGACCAGCCGGCCCGAACACCGTGGACAACGTGCCGGTCGCGGGCGACTACATCATCGGTCCCGGCGACGAACTCGTGATCCGCGCCTGGGGCTCCATCGACGTCGACTACCGCGCCACGGTGGACCGCAACGGCCAGATCAGCCTGCCCAAGGTCGGCAGCTTCAATGTGGCGGGCGTGCATGCGAGCGACATCGACAAGCACCTGCGCGCACAGATCGGCCGCGTGTTCACCAACTTCAACCTGAGCGTGACGCTTGGCCACCTGCGCGGCGTGAAGGTGTTTGTCGTCGGTCCGGCGCAGCATCCGGGCGTGTACACGCTCGCGAGCCAGTCCACCGTGCTGTCGGCGGTGGTCGCCGCCGGCGGCCCAGGGCCCAACGGGTCGATGCGCCGGGTGCTGCTTCGCCGCGACGGCAAGCTGCTGTCCGAGCTCGACGTCTATGACTTCCTCGTCCAGGGCGACAAGTCCAAGGACGTGCAGCTTGCCGCGGGCGACGTGATCGTGTTCCAGCCGGTCGGGCCGCGGGTGGCGCTGACCGGCGCGCTCGAGACGCCTGGCATCTACGAGCTGAAGAGCCCGCAGGAACCGCTGCGCGACGTGCTGGCCTACGCCGGCGGCGCCCCCGTCCTTGCGAACCAGAACCGCGGACAGCTGGAGCGCATCGATCCGTCGCAGCCGAAGGCCGCGCGCATGGTGGAAGAGTTCAAGCTCGACACCACCGGCATGCAAAAGCCGCTGCGTGACGGCGACGTCGTGACGCTCTTGGAGATCTCGCCGCAGTTCGCCAATGCGGTGACGCTCAAGGGTCACGTGGCGCAGCCGCTTCGCTACCCCTACAAGCCGGGTATGCGCATCAGCGACCTGATCCCGGACAAGGACGCGCTGATCTCGCCGGACTTCTATCGTCGCAAGAACCTGCTGGTGCAGATGATCGACGAGCCGGAGGATGAAGGCGATTCGAGGATGACGGGCCGGAACGGTGCCCGCAGCGCAAGGTCCGACAACAACGACAACAGATACAACAACGCCGCGGGCGCGGACGGGCGCCGGCGCGACTCCGTGGGCATTCCTGACGACTCACGCCGTGGCTCTGAAAGTACCAGCCGCAGCCGCGAGCGCGACCGGCGCGCTGACCGCGAGGCCGCGGAGATCGCCAAGAAGGCGCCATCCGCGCTGTTCGAGGAACTGAACTGGGACTACGCCGTCATCGAGCGCCTGAACCCCACGGACATCACGACGCAGGTGATCCCGTTCAACCTTGGCAAGGCGGTTCTGCAGCACGATCCGCTGCAGGACATCGCGCTGATGCCGGGCGACGTGGTGACGGTCTACAGCCAGAAGGACATTCGCGTTCCTGTCGCACGCCAGACGCGGCTCGTTTCTCTCGAAGGCGAGATCGCCGCTCCCGGTGTGTATCAACTGCTGCCCGGTGAAACGCTGCGCGCGTTGATCTTGCGAGTTGGAGGTTTTACCGCGCAGGCCTATGTCTACGGCCTTGAGTTCAGCCGCGAAGAAACGCGTCAGCGCCAGCGCGAGAACCTGCAGTCTGCAATGCAGCGCTTGCAGGCGCTGTCTGCAACGCAAGGCGCGCGCAATGCCGCCAATGCGCGAGATGACACTGGCGACCGCAGCGCCGCCATCAGCCAGGCCGCGACGCAGGCGCAGATGGCGCGGCTTGCGCAGGTGCAGCCCAACGGGCGGATCGCGCTGGAACTGTCGCCGGATGCGACCTCCGTCGAGTCGCTGCCCGATGTGCCGCTCGAACACGGCGACCGCATCAGCGTCCCGGCGCGCCCGGGCTTCGTCACGGTCGCCGGTGCGGTGCTGAACAACAACGGCTTCCTGTGGAAACCCGGGCGCACGGCGGGCGATTACGTGAAGCTCGCCGGCCTGGACGAAGCCGCGGAGCGGGACAACATGTTCATCCTGCGCGCCGACGGCACGGTCGCCAGTTCGACCGACAAGCGCGGCTTCTTCGGCTTCGGCGGCGTGGAATCGCAGGTACTGCAACCTGGAGATGCGGTGATCGTCCCCAATCAGCTCGACTACGAAACCTGGGGCCGTGCCCTCGTGCGCAACCTCAAGGACTGGTCGCAGATCTTCTCGCAGTTCGGACTTGGCGCGGCTGCGATCAAGACTCTGCGGAACTGACATGAATGAACGAGTGATGGACCCGAACGAGGCCGCAGAGATCGAGGAAGACGAAGGGCCGAGCGTCTCGCTGGCCGAGCTGCTTGCATGGCTTGGCGAAGGCAAGCGATTGATTGGCATCGTCACGCTGGCCTTCGCTATTGCCGCGCTGATCACGGCGTTGGTGCTGCCACCCGTCTACACCGCCCGGGTGGCGCTGCTTCCGCCGGGCTCACAGCAGCAAAGCGGCTCCGCAGCAGCTCTGGCCGCGCTCGGCTCCTTGGGCGGACTGGCCGGCGGCTTGGCATCCAAGACGCCCGACGAACTCTACGTGTCATTGCTCAAGAGCGACAGCGTGGTGCGCGAGCTGGACCAGCGCTTCAATCTGAAGAAGCGCTATGAGGTCAAGACCAATGAGGCGTTGAGAAAGGTCTTCCCCAAGTACATCCGGGTCAGCTCTGACAAGAAGAGCGGCGTCATCCAGGTCGAGGTCGACGACGAAGAACCCAAATTCGCGGCCGACATGGCCAATGCCCTGCCCGAAGAACTGGCCAAGCTGCTGTCGCGCCTGGCAGTGACGGAAGCTCAGCAACGCCGCCTCTTCTACGAGCAGCAGCTCAAGGACACGAAAGAGCACCTGATCAAGGCCGAGCAAGACCTGCGCACCGTGCAGGAAAAGTCCGGCGTGATCGTGCTCGACAAGCAGGCCGAGGCGCTGATCGGCGGGGCAGCGCAGCTGCGTGCCTTGATCGCCGAACGCGAGGTGCAGCTGAAGGTGCTGCGCACAGCGGCGACCGACCAGAACCCCGACGTGATGCGGATGAATTCGGAGCTGCAGGCCCTGCGCGCGGAACTCAATCGCATGGAATCCCGCCAAGGCAGCGCAGGCGGCAACGCCAGTCCAGTCGACCTGCCGGTGGGCAAGATTCCCGAGGCGGCAATCGACTACGTGCGCGCGCGGCGCGAACTCAAGCTGCAGGAAACGCTGCTCGAAGGCATCGTGCGCCAGTACGAGCTGGCCAAGCTGGACGAAGCCAAGGAAGGCGCGAGCCCGCAGCTGGTCGACAAGGCGCTGCCGCCGGACTACAAGTCCAAGCCCTCGCGTGCACTGATCGTGCTCGGCGGCCTGCTGCTCGGCCTGATCGGCTCCAGCCTCTTCGTGATCATCCGCAGCTATTCGGCCCTCGCCCGCGAGCAAGATCCCGAGCGCGCCGCCGCCTGGCAATCGGTTCGCCAGGCCTGGCGCCTGCGCCGCTGACGATTCACGCGGGCGCCTTCGCCAACGCAAGAATCGCCGCCGCCTGCTGCATCGTCTGCTCATACGCAGCGCGGGCGGTGGTCTCACGGTACTCGCGGCTCAGGTTGACCCAGTAGCCGAAGTACGGGTGCAGCACGAGGTCCGCGAGCCTGGCCTCGGCATCGATCTGCGCGCGCTTGATGCGATCGCCCTCGATGTATTTCTCGGCACCGGCCGGACGCGGCTTGTCCATGTGCACCGCGACGTCCACCGCCAGCACCTTGCGCGCGCCGAGCAGGCGCGCCGTCTTCACTGGTAGCGGGCTGGACACGTCCGCATCGACCGTGTCGCGGCCACGAATGCGCACCGGCGCGAACCGCCCTGGGATGGCGCACGACGCCTGCACCGCGTAGCCCAGGTCGCCCTGGTTGAACACCACCGGGCTGCCGGACTGCACGTCGGTGGCCACCACCGCCAGCGGAATCTTCAGCTCGTCGAAGGAGTGCACCTGCAGTGACTCGCGCACGAGTGCCGCGATCTTGCTGCCCTCCATCTGCACGCCGCCGGATGGCGACCATCGCGCGAGGCGATAGAAATCGAATTCGAAGGCCAGCGATTCGATGCGCTCGATGCTGATGCCCGCCGCCAGCGCACTGCCGATCAAGGCACCCACCGACGCACCAACAACCAGGTCGGGCTCGACCTGCAGCTCCTTCAGTGCCCGCACCACGCCCACATGCGCGAAGCCGCGCGGGCCGCCGGCCGCGAGCACGAGTGCGAGCCCCGGATGCGTCGTGGTCGGCGTGAACGACGGGGCGTCCGCGCCATCGACGCGCGTCACGTCGACGCCGCAGCCGCTGAGCCAGGCCAGCGGCGGCAATGCCAGCGATGCGATCAATCCACGTCGATGCATCGCGGCATCGTAGTGGAGCGACCCTCAGCCGGCCAGCACGCGGGCGAACACGTCGCTGTCGACGTTGCCGCCGGTGAGCGCCACGCCGATCTCGCGGCCAGCCCAATGGCTGCGCTGCTGCACGGCGGCGGCGAGAGACGCAGCCCCTGCGCCCTCGGCCACGTTGTGCGTGTCAGCGAACAGCGCCCGCATCGCGGTGGCGACCTCGTCGTCCGTCACGGCGACGATGTCGTCAACCTCGCGCCGGATGATTTGCAAGGCCTCGTCGTCGGGCACGCGGCAGGCCATGCCGTCGGCGAGGAGCGTCCTCACCGGTGATTCGACAGCATGCCCGGCGCGAAAGGAATCGAGGTAGGCGGTGGCATGCGCCGACACCACGCCGACGATGCGCGTTCTCGCGCCGGTGTGGGCGCGCGCGGCGGCGCAGGCGCACACACCCGAGCCCTGCCCGATCGGCACGAAGACGACCTCGGGCTGCACCGCCTCGAAGAATTCCACCCAGTAGGTACTGACGCCGCGCACGAGGTCGGCGTGGAACGACGGCACCATGTGCAGGCCGTGGGCAGCCGCCAGCGATTGCGCATGCTCGCGCGAGGCCTGGAAGTCGTCGCCACGCTCGATCAGCTCGACGCCGAGCGCTCGCATCGCCGCGTTCTTTTCCACCGAGTTGCCGCGCGGCACGACGATCGTGGCACTCAACCCCGCCTCGCGCGCCGCGAAGCCGACCGACTGGCCGTGGTTGCCGCGCGTCGCGCTGATCACGCCGCGGCAATCGGGCTGGTTGCGGCGCAACGCATCGAAATACACCAACCCGCCACGCAGTTTGAAGGCACCGACCGGCGTGTGGTTCTCATGCTTGACCCACACGCGCGCGCCCAGTCGCTGATCGAGCAGCGGCCAGCGCTGTTGCGGGGTCGGTGCGAACGTACGCTGGACGATGGCTTGCGCGTCAGCAATGGCTTCCCGGGTGAACATCGGGCACTCCTCAAGAGGTCGTGAGACGGACATCGCCCTTGGGCGTGGACAAGATGGCGGTGAGCGTGGGGGTGCCATCGAAGAAGCGCACGCCGGGGGTTGCGCACTCGACACGCGCCTCGGTTGGCAACCCACCGACTTCCAGGCGCCGCAGATGTACGCCGCTGTCTCTCATGTCGTCGACGGGATGCGCGTCCTCCCACTGGATCAAGGTGGGCAACGCGCCATTGAAGAGCCGATCGCCATCCGCGCGCACGCTGATGCGCCAACGCAGCAGGGCGCGTTCGGCCTGGCGCTGCGCGTCAAGCACCTCACCGCGGTCGATGCCAGCCTCGCGCAACCGCGCGCAGCGCGCATCGATGTCCTCGCATCGCGCGACCCAATGAATGAGGCGTGGGCCTTGCGCGAGGACAGCCTGCAGCGCCGGCGAATCAAGATCGAACCAGCGCCGGCGCCCGGGGTCCGGCGCCTGCGGGTCGATGGCGATGATCTCGAGGTAGGCCTTCGGCGCATCCGGAGACGCGATCGACATCACCCGGTTGTGCGTGCCCATCAACGCATGCTTGCCGCCGCCGGGCGGCACCACGCCGAGCGTCGCTTCGCACCAGGCCACGCCTTCGTCCAGCGTGCGTGCGCCAATCACCAGGTGATCGATCGCCAGCGGGCTCACAGGCTCAGCTCGCCCCGGATGACAGTGACCGACTGCCCACCCACCCACACCGTGTCGCCCTGGCGCTCGATGTGCACGCGGCCGCTGCGGTCCATGCGCGTGCCCTGCGCCGCCACATAGCGTGCGGGCGCGATCCCCTCGCCGATCAGCCATTGCGCGATGCTCGCGTTGAGGCTGCCGGTGACAGGATCTTCCGGGATGCCGATGGGCGCGGCGAAACCGCGCACCTCGAACTGCACATCGCCGCTCGCATGCGGGCCGACCACCCCGACCTTTGCGAGGTTCTTCAGCAGCGCATGCTCCGGCTCGATGCGCAGCACCGCGTCCGCATCGGCGAGCAGGATGCCCATCCACTTCGGGCCGTTGTCCAGCCATTGCACGGCGCGCACCTGAGAGGGCGGCACGCCCAGCGCCGCGAGCACCTTCGCGAGCAGCTCCGGATCGACTGGTTCGCGTCGCGACGGCGGCGCGGCAAAGGCGGCACGCGCGCCATCGAGCCGGATGTTCACGAGCCCCACCCCGCATTCCTGCACGACGCGGCCGGCCAGCTTCGGCGTACCGCCGTTCTCCATCCACGCATGGCAGGAGCCGAGCGTCGGATGGCCGGCAAAAGGCAGCTCGCCGCCGGGCGTGAAGATGCGCACGCGATAGTCCGCCTCGGGGGATGTCGGCTTGGACAGAAAGCTTGTCTCCGACAGATTCGTCCAGCGCGCGACGGCCTGCATCTGCGCGTCGCTCCAGCCTTCGGCGGCGTGGACGACGGCCAGCGGGTTGCCCCGCAGCGGCGTGTCGGTGAACACATCGACTTGCGTGAACGCGAACTTCATGCGCGGCGCTCCTTCAAGGTCTTGGCAAGTGCCGCCACGCCCTCGGCAATGCGCTCTTCCGAGACGGTGACGAAGGACAGGCGCAGGGTGTTGAGCTTCGGATGGTCGGCATAGAAGGCCGAGCCCGGCACGAAGGCCATTCCGTTGTCCACGGCGTGCGGCAGGAGCTTCATCGCATCCACGCCCTCAGGTAGTTCGAGCCAGAAGAACATGCCCCCCACCGGCACGTTCCAGTGGCAGCCCGGTGGCATGTGGCGCTCGAGCGCCGCGCGCATCGCATCGCGCTGCGACTTGTACTTTGCGCGGATGGTCGGCACGTGCTGGTCGAGGAAACCGTCGCGGATCACCTCGTGCACGACGCGCTGGTTGAAGCTGGGCGTGTGCAGGTCCGCCGCCTGCTTGGCCTGCAGCAGCTTGGGGTACAGCGTCTTCGGTGCGACGACGTAGCCCAGGCGCAAGCCTGGTGCCAGCACCTTCGAGAAGGACCCGAGGTAGACGCAGCCGTCGGCCCAACGAGACGACAGCGGCGCCGGCGGCGGCGCGTCGAACCACAGGTCGCCATAGGGGTTGTCTTCCACCACCGGCAGGCCGATGTCCTGCGCCCTCTTCATCAGCGCGTCGCGGCGTGCCGCATCCATGCATCGGCCGCTCGGGTTCTGGAAGTTCGGCAGCGCATACAGGAAGCGCGCGCCCTTCGCGATGCCAAGTTCATCCGGCAGGGGGCCGTTGTCGTCGCAGGGAACCGAGACGAACTCCGGCTCGTAGGGCGTGAAGGCCTGCAGCGCGCCGAGGTAGGTGGGCGACTCCACCGCCACGCGGCTGCCCGCGTCGATCAGGATCTTGCCGACCAGGTCCAGCCCCTGCTGCGAGCCGGTGGTGATGAGCACCTGCGAGGCCTCGGCCTTCAGGCCCTGCCCATTCAGTTGGTGTGCCACCCATTCGCGCAGCGGGCCGTAGCCTTCGCTCGCGGCGTACTGCAAGGCCTCGCGCGGGTTGTCGCGCAAGACGCGCTCGGCCGCCTCGCGCATCGCCTCGACCGGGAAGGTGTCCGGCGACGGCAGGCCGCCGGCGAGCGAGATGATGCCCGGCTTCTCGGTGACCTTGAGGATTTCGCGAATGATGGACGGGTTCATTCGCTCGGCGCGTCTGGCTTGCTGGAACGTCATGCGTGTTCCCCTCCTTCGGGAACCAGGGTCGGACAAGAAACGGGGGTCATCACGAGGCCGCCTTCGAGTGCGTGGGCATCTTCTTGCCGATGAACACGGTGGCGATGACGGCGAGTGAAAACAGCACGGTGATGGGCTCGAGCCGCTCGCCGAGCACCGGCACGGCGAAGAGCAGCGCGAGAAAGGGCTGCACGAGCTGCACCTGGCTCACGCGCACGGTGCCGCCGAGCGCGAGGCCGCGGTACCAGGCGAAGAAGCCCAGCCACATCGAGAAGAGCGTGACGTAGGCAAAGCCCAGCCAGGCACCCGCGCGAATCGTGGCGGCGCCGACGGGCCAGGTTGCCCAGCTCACGGGTGCGGTGAAGGGCAGGCTCAGCACCAGCACCCAGCAGATCACCTGCTCGGCCTTCATCTGTGCCGACAAGCGCGCGCCGGCAACATAGCCGATGGAAGCGCTTGCGACGGCCGCAAGCAGCAGGCCGTCAGCCGCGCTGAGTCGACCACTTCCGCGCAACGCGGCGAATCCGAGCACGAGGCCACAGCCGGCGACGGCGCAAGTCCAGAAGCCGGCGGACGGCCGCTGGCGAAAGGCGATGGCAGCCGCCACCGCGGTGCCCAGCGGCAGCACGCCCGTGATGACGGCCGCATGCATGGCATCGACCTCGCGCAAGGCGAGCGAGAGGAAGAGCGGAAACCCCACGACCGTGCCCAGCGCCGACACCGCGATGGCGCCGAGCTGGTCGAGCCGTGGCCGCGGCGCACGGGTGGCGAGCAGGTAGATGATGCTCAGCACGCCTGCCGCCGACGCGCGGCCGGCGGTGACCAGGAGCGGCGGCAGTTGTGGGTTCGACGCGGGGCCGACGGCCAGGCGAGTCATGGGCAGCGTCATGGCGAAGATGACGACGCCGAGCAGGCCCCACCACAGGCCGCGGGTTTCGTCGTGGCTCGGGTGCCTCATGCGAGAGCCATCCAGCCGGCGGTGGCCAGCAGCAAGGCGCCCATCGCGCGGTTGAACCACAGCAGCCGCGCGCCGCGCGACAGCCACTGGCGCAGCAAGGCGCCGGCCAGCGCGTAGGTGAGGTTGCTCGTGAGTGCGAAGCCCAGCATCACTGCGCAGACGATGGCCAGCCGCTCGCCGGGGTTGGTGGTCGGCTGGCCGGCGCTCGTCGCGACCCAGCCGCCGGCCAGCGCCAGGGCAAGCATCCAGGCCTTGATGTTGACGAACTGGAGCGCCACGCCCTGCGCGAAGGTCACCTGCAGCCTGTCGCCCGCGGCCTGCCCCAATGTCGACGATCGTGCGAGCCTCCAGGCCAGCCACACGAGGTAGGCGATGCCGAAGGCCTTCACCGCGAGGCGCAGCATTGGCACAGCAAGAACCAGCGCCCCGAGGCCCAGGCCGCAGGCCAGCATCATCAGCGTCCAGCCGGTGGGCACGGCCACGATGAAACCCAGTGCGCGACGCAACCCGAAGTTGGCCGCAAGTGCGGTGGACAGCGTGGTGTTCGGTCCGGGCGTGAAGCTCATCGCAGTCGCGAAGAGCAGCAGCGCCGTGAATTCCTGGGTCGACATCGAGCCAGTCTACGGGGCAGCTCCAACACAGCGCCAGTACACTTTGCCTTCACACGATGCGATCTGTATTGGCGATTCGGCCAGCACATCGCGGGTTTGTCCAAGACCTCTTCACCGGTGTCCAGCATGAGCAACTCCACCAGTGGCGCCACCACAGGCGCTCTCTCCCGCGGCGCGGACACCACCCTCACCGACCAGCTCTCGGCGCGCTTTTCCGAACGCATCCGCCAGCGGCTGCTGGCCCCCGGCACGCGGCTGCCCTCGGTGCGCGAATGTGCACGGCGGCATGGCGTGAGCGCGTACACGGTGGTGGCGGCCTACGACCAGCTGCAGGCGCAAGGCCTCGTCGAGGCGCGCCGGCAGCGCGGCTTCTTCGTGCGTGAAACCATGCCCGAACCTGCGCGTCCGCCCGCCGCCAAGAACCCGCCGGCGCCATTGCCCATCAGCGCCACCACGCTCATGCGCGGCATGTTCCAGCCGCCCGGTGCGCATCCGATGCCGGGCCTGGGCACGCTGCCCATCGAGTGGCTCGACCTGCCCATGCTGAGCACTGCCTTGCGGCGCGTCTCCAGCGGCTCGCAACTCGCGCCGCTGTCGCTGCAGTACGGCCAGCCCGCGGGTGACCCTCGCCTGCGCAGCGCCCTCGCCACACGCTTGGCCGACCACGGCGTGATGGCAACGCCCGAGCAGATCATCACAACCGTCGGCGCCACGCATGCGCTGGACGTCGTCACACGCTCGCTCGTGCATGCGGGCGAGAGCGTGCTGGTGGACGAGCCCGGCTGGTCGGTCGAGTACGCGCGGCTGGCGGCGCTCGGCCTGCGCGTGCTGCCGGTGCCGCGCGGCGAGGACGGCCCCGACCTCGCGGTGATGGAGCGGCTGATCGAAGCGCACCATCCGCGGCTGTACGTGACGGTGTCGGTGCTGCACAACCCGACCGGCGCGTCGCTGTCGCTGGGCAGTGCGCACCGGCTGCTCAAGCTCGCACAGCGCCACGACCTGCACATCGTCGAGGACGACAGCTATGCGCACCTTGCCCCGGCGCACCTGCCGCGCATGGCGGCGCTCGACGCGCTGGAGCGCACGATCTATGTCTCGGGGTTTTCGAAGATCCTCGCCCCCAACTGGCGGGTCGGTTTCATCGCCGCGCCGGCGGGCCTGGTCGATCGCTTCGTCGACACCAAGCTGCTGAGCACGCTCACCACGCCCGGACTGCTCGAACAGGCGCTTGCGCACTGCCTCGAGCACGGCTTGCTGCGGCGCCACGCCGAGCGGGTCACGGCCAAGCTGGATGCCGCGCGCGGCCGCGCCGTGAAGCTCGCCGAGCAGCACGGCTGCCGCTTCGCCGCGCCGCCGCGCGGGCTTTTCGGCTGGGTGGACGTGAGAGTGGACACCGAAAGGCTCGCGCGCGTCATGCTGGACGACGGCTGGCTGCTCGCGCCCGGGTCGCTCTTCCACGCCACGCACCGGCCGACCACGCTCATGCGCATCAATTTCGCGACGACGCAGGACGCCCGCTTCTGGCGGGCGCTGGCCGAAGCCCGTTCCGCCTTGTGACGTTCGCCACCGCAGTTCCTAAGGGCTTCATTTGAATTGGCGCGGCCACGGGCTACAGTTCGTGACACAGCACACGTCCCGACATGTTCGAGTCCACGATCCCCTTCGGTGAGCCTGAGCTGATGCGCGCGAGCGCGTACAGGCTCTATCTCAAGGAACTCGAAGCCGAGGCGGCGGAGAGCGGCGTCAGCACGCGCATCTCATCGTTGAGCCCGTCTCTGCGCGCCGACCTCTACCGCTTCGAGCAAGACGGCGCGACCTCCGAGGTTCTCGAAGTCGTCGCGGCCTGCGTTCGCCATGCCAAGCGCGTGACCATCCACCTGCAGCGCGGCGAGCACGTGGTGCCGCTCACCGTCTTCCCCGAAGAGCGCCTCGTCCACTGCCCGCTGCCCATCGACCAACTGCTGGACGAGCCGACGGGCTTGCAGGTGATGCACGTGGAACCCGCCATGCTCAGGCCGCCGGGAAATGAAGCGAGCGGGCTGGTCGGCGAAAGCCGGATGCACGCACCGCTCGCGCCCTTGTTGTGGGAGCTGGCCATGCGGGGCGCTAGGACCGACCTGCTCCCGGAAATCGCCGGGCCTGCCGTGTACCGCGTGACGCCGGGGCTGGAGCTGGGAGCCATCCCGGCGTCGAGCACGACCATGGCCGCGATCTATCGGCTGCGCCGCGAGAGCGCGACGCTGCGCGAGATCAGCGATTGGGCCGGCCTGGATCGCGAACGCGCGGTGCGGCTCTTGAACGCGCTGTACCTGCAGGCCGGGCTGATGGTCAGCCGATCACACCCGACGGCGATCGGCGAGAGCTGGTTCGGGGGCCTGGGCCGATAGTTCTTGACGCAGCAAGGCTTCGATTCGCCACAAAGAACACAGAGCAAAGCCCAGGCTCCTGTGTTCTCTGTGTCCTCCCGGTGTGCCCTGTGGTTGAAATCGGCCCATGCGGCAGGACGACTCAACGCTTGCCCAGAATCTCCCAGCGCTCCAGCGCCGCCATCAGCTCCTCATCGATCTGCGCATAGCGGACTTGCGCATCTGCCACGCGCTTGGGGTCGCTCGCATACAGCTCCGGCTTGCCGAGCAGGTCGGACAGCTCCTTCTGCTCGGCTTCCAGCGCGTCGATCACGCCCGGCAATTCGTCGAGCTCGCGCTGCTCCTTGTAGCTGAGCTTGCGCGGCTTGGGCGCCGTGGGTTCGGCCTTGAGTGCCGTCGTCGTCGGCCTGGCCTTTTCCGCGGGCTTGCCCGGCTCGCGCAGCGAACGTGCGCGTTCGCGCTGCAGCTTCCAGTCCTCGTAGCCGCCTTCGTACTCTCGCCACAGGCCCGGCTGCTCGTCGCCTTCCCAGGCGATGGTGCTCGTCACCACGTTGTCGAGGAAGCGCCGGTCGTGGCTCACGAGGAAGACGGTGCCGGCGTAGGACTGCAGCAGTTCTTCCAGCAACTCGAGCGTGTCGATGTCGAGGTCGTTGGTGGGTTCGTCGAGCACCAGCACGTTGGCCGGCAGCGCGAAGAGCCGCGCCAGCAGCAGGCGATTGCGCTCGCCGCCGCTCAAGGTGCGCACCGGCGAGTTGGCGCGCTCGGGCGAGAAGAGGAAATCGTTGAGGTAGCTCATGACGTGCTTGCGCGCGCCGTTGAACTCCACCCATTCGCTGCCGGGGCTTATGGTGTCGGCCAGTGTCGCGTCCAGGTCGAGCTTGGTTCGCATCTGGTCGAAGTACGCGACTTCCAATCGCGCGCCCTGCCGCACCGTGCCGCTGGTCGGCGCGAGCTCGCCGAGGATGAGCTTGAGCAGCGTCGTCTTGCCTGCGCCGTTCGGGCCGATCAAGCCGACCTTGTCGCCGCGCAGGATGGTGGCGTTGAAGCCCTGGACGATGAGCTTGTCGCCGAACTTCATGCCGACTTCCTTGAGCTCCGCGACGATCTTTCCGCTGGGCACGCCCGAATCCACTTCGAGGCGAACCTGCCCCAGCGAATCACGCCGCGCCTGCCGCTGTGCACGCAGCACCTGCAGACGCTGGATGCGCGCGACGCTGCGTGTGCGCCGAGCTTCCACGCCCTTGCGGATCCACACCTCTTCCTGCGCGAGCAGCTTGTCGGCGCGCGCATTGAACAAGGCTTCGGAGGCCAGTTGCTCTTCCTTCAGCCGCTCGTAGGCGCTGAAGTTGCCGGGGTAGCTGCGGATCACGCCACGGTCGAGCTCGATGATGCGCGTGGCCACGCCGTCGAGAAAGGCACGGTCGTGGGTGATGAGCATCACGCTGCCCTTGAAGTTGCGCAGCAGGTCTTCGAGCCAGGCGATGGAGTCGAGGTCGAGATGGTTGGTGGGCTCATCGAGCAGCAGCACGTCGGGCACGGCCACGAGCGCCTGCGCGAGTGCGACGCGCTTCTTCATGCCGCCCGAGAGCTCGCCGACGATGCGGCTGCCGTCCAGGTGCAGTTGCGCGAGCGTGGTGTCCACCCGCTGCTCCCAGGTCCAGGCGTCCAGCGCCTCGATGCGCGTCTGGAGTGCGTCCAGGTCGACGCCCGGTGCGTGCTCCTCGTACTGCTGGCGCACGGCGCGCGCCTCGGCGACGCCTTCGCTCACGACGTCGAAGATGGTCTGGCTGAGGTCGAACACCGGCTCCTGCGGCACGTATTGAATGCGCAAGCCCTGCGTCATCTGCAGCAGGCCGTCGTCGGGCTTCTCCAGCCCGGCGAGGATCTTAAGCAGCGACGACTTGCCAGCACCGTTGCGGCCGATGAGGCCGAGCCGCTCACCGGTCTCTAGCGAGAAGTTGGCGTCGTCGAGAAGCGCGACGTGGCCGTATGCGAGATGAGCATTGGAAAGCGAAAGGACAGCCATTGGCGCACCGGACAAAAGCGCCGATTGTCCCCCGCGGCGCAAGCCGCTTCAAACCTCTGGCTGGAACCCCCTCCCGGAGGGGGCCAGGGGGAGCAAGCCTGTCTTCCGCCGACGCGGGGCCGCCAGGCCCCGCGGGGTGGAAGGTGCATCCGCGTTCAGCGGATGTACCTTCCACCCGGGCCGACGATCATCAGATCCACGAAATTGGATCCATGGTGGTTCGTCGGCGAGTAGTTCACCGTGTAGCCACCGAGGTCCACCTTGCCCATGCCTTCCATCGCCTTCACGATGCCCTGCGGCGTCAAGTCCTTGCCGGCGCGGCGCAGGCCTTCGAAGAGCACCCGCATGTTCAGATAACCGAAGAAGTGGTCGAAGTCCACCGGCAGCTTGGCGCGGTCCATGACGGCGCCGTAGTCCCGCGTCAGTGCCGACGTGCGCTGGTTGGGGTAAGGCACGATCTGCGTGATGGCGAGGCCGCGTGCCTCGTCGCCCAGGGCCTCGATGAGTTGCTTGCTGTTGGCGATCGATGGCGCATACACCGGCACGCCCATCAGCGCGCGTGCCGCCTTCACGAAGGGCACCAGCGCCGGCCCGAAGGCCATGAAGATCACCGCCTGCGGCTTGGCCTTGGCCAGCTCCTGGCACACCTGCTGCGAGTTCTGTCCGCCGATGTCCAGCGCCTGCTCGGCCACGAGCGTCGAGCCTTGCTCCTTCACCACCTCCTTCACCACCGGCAGCATCAGCTGGCCGAAGGGGCTGTTGTGATAGGCGATGGCGAGCTGCGTGCGCTGCACGGTCGCGAGATTGCGCACCATCTTCACCACCTCGTCGCGATAGCTCGCGATGGAGGTGAAGAAGTACGGATGCTGCTTGAGCCGCAATGCCGGCGCGCCGGTGTAGACGCCCACCAGCGGCACCTGCTTTTCGGCCAGCAGCGGGAACACGGCTGCGACGTTGGCAGTGCTTGCGAGCCCCGTGAGCGCCACGACCTTGTTGGTCTCGATCAGCGTCTTCACGTTCTCGACGCAGCGCTTGGCGTCATAGGCATCGTCCAGCGTGATGAGCTTGACCTTGCGCCCACCGACGCCGCCCTTGCGGTTGAACTCGTCGATGGCGATGTCCTGGCCCTTGAGGACCGAGGTGAGCGTGGACGCGAGCGGGCCGCTCAGGTGCGCGCTCTGGCCGATGAGGATGTCTTCCTTGTCGGCAGCAAATGCGGTGCGGGTGGTGCCGATGCCGGCAGCAGCGGCGGCGATGCCTTGCAGCACCAGGCGGCGATTGGTCGAGAGGGTCATGCAGTGTCTCCAGCGCCGCGTCGGAGTGCGCGGTCAGGCTGCACCCTAGCGGCCGAAGACCCCGAAAGTTGTCACCTTGGAGATAAAGCCAAACGGTTGGCGCTCGCCGGTCAGTGGCGAATCACAACTGCGTCACGGACGCCCCCTGCCGCGTCGCTCAGGCGCGACGCACCGCCGCCTCGAGCGCATCGATGAACATGCGCGGCACGTCGAATCCGGTCTGCTGCGTGATCTCCTGGAAGCAGGTCGGACTCGTGACATTGATCTCGGTCAGCGAGTCGCCGATCACGTCCAGACCGATGAGCAGCAGCCCACGCGGGGCGAGCACCGCGCCGATGCTCTCTGCGATCTCGCGGTCGCGCTCGCTCAATGGTTGAGCCACGCCCTTGCCGCCCGCGGCCAGGTTGCCGCGGATCTCGCTGCCCTGCGGAATGCGAGCGAGCGAAAACGGCGCGGGCTTGCCATCGATCACGAGGATGCGCTTGTCGCCCTTGACGATGTCGGGCAGGTAGCGCTGCACCATGACTGTCTGCGTGCCTTGCTTGTTCAGCGTCTCGGTGATGCTGCCCAGGTTCAGTCCATCGGGCCCGACACGGAAGATGCCCATGCCTCCCATGCCGTCCAGCGGCTTCAGGATGATGTCCTGGTGCTCGGCATGGAAGCGCTTGATGGCTTGCTCGTCGCGCGTCACGAGCGTGGGCCCGATGAACTGCGGGAACTCCATGATCGCGAGCTTCTCAGGGTGATCGCGAAGCGCCGAGGGTTTGTTGAAGACACGAGCACCATCACGCTCGGCCTGCTGCAGCAGATGCGTGGCGTAGAAGTACTCGCTGTCGAAGGGCGGGTCCTTGCGCATGATCACCGCGTCGACGTCAGCCAGTGCCTGGTTCACGCGCGCGCGCTCGTCGAACCAGGGCTCGGCGCCGCCGGTGAGCGTGATGTCGCGCATCGTGGCCATCACGCGGCCATCGCGCTCCCACACCAGGTCGGCCGGCTCGCAGGCGAGGATCTGATGCCCGCGTGCCGAGGCTTCGCGCATCATCGCGAAGGTCGAATCCTTGTAGGTCTTGAAACCTTCCAGCGGGTCGGCAACGAAGAGGATTTTCATCATGTTCACACGGTGCGGGCGGGTCGCCACTGTTGCACAAAAAGCGCGATGGCGCCGGCCACCACGCCCCAGAAGGCCGAGCCGATGCCCCACAGGCTCAGGCCGCTCAATGTGACGAGGAAGGTGATGAGCGCACTCTCGCGATGGGCATCGTCCTTGAGCGCGACCGCGAGGCCGCCGCCGATGCTGCCCAGCAGTGCAAAGCCGGCGATCGCCACCACGAGTTCGCGCGGGAAGGCCGTGAGCACGCCGGTCACTGCCGCGCCGAAGAGGCCGATCACGCAGTAGATGGCGCCGCAGCTCGCCGCCGCCATGTAGCGCCGGGCCGGGTCTTCATGCGCCTCGCGGCCCATGCAGATGGCTGCCGTGATCGCCGAGAGGTTGAGCGCGAAGGCACCAAAGGGCGCAAGCAGCAGCGTGGCGATGCCGGTGAGCGTGATGATCCTGGAGATGGGCATCTGGTAGCCCGCCGCACGGATGGCCGCCACGCCCGGCAGGTTCTGCGACGCCATGGTGACGACGAACAGCGGCAGCGCAAGGCTCACGATGGCCTGCAGCGTGAACTCGGGCATCACGAACACCGGCGTGGTGAGTGGCCACTGCACGCCGTCGAGGTGCAGACGCCCCTGCGCTGCGGCGAAGAGCGTGCCTGCGACAAGCACCGTCGGCACGGCATAGCGGGGCCACAACCGTCGGCCGACGAGATAGACGCCGAGCATCAGCAGCACCAGCGCGAAGGCCGACTTGAGCGCGATGAAGGCATCGAGCCCGAAGCGCGCCAGCACGCCCGCGAGCAAGGCGCTGGCGATGGGCATCGGGATGCGGTCCATCAGCTTCTCGAACCAGCCTGTGACGCCGAAGAGCGTGACGAACGCGGCGCACACGAGGAAGGCGCCCACCGCCTGCGCCAGCGTGAACTGCCCCGATGCCGCGGCGGTGGCCAGCACCGCCGCACCCGGCGTGCTCCAGGCCACCATCACCGGCTTGCGCCAGAGGAGCGAAGGCAGCAGCGAGCACAGGCCCATGCCGAGACCCAGCGCCCACATCCACGAGCTGATTTGCGCCGGCGTGGCGCCCAGTGCAGTGGCGGCCTGGAAGACGATGGCCACCGAGCTCGTGAAGCCGACGAGCACGGCGACGAAGCCGGCGGTGAAGGAGGACAGCGAGAGGTCGGAGAGGCGAAGGCGCATGGGCTCGCAGCCTACCAAGACCCGCAAACCCCCGCTCCCCAAGCCCAGCACCACCCTTCACCGAGGGCGCGCAACGCGCCCAACGGCGCCATCAAGCCACGCCCGCGGATCCGGCTCCGCCCGTCTGCCAGGCGGCGTCCCCCGGGGGCAGGAGCGCCAGCGACTGGGGGGCCTTAAATCTCAACCTTCGAGCCGAGCTCCACCACCCGATTGGTCGGCAGGCTCAGGTAGTCCGCCGCCGCGGACGCGTTGCGATGCATGCCGGCGAACAGCTTCTCACGCCAGGCTGCCATGCCGCTGCCAATGGTGGGAATGACGATGTCGCGTGACAGGAAGTAGGACGTCTCCATGTCGTCCAGCGCAAAGCTGCGGTTGTGCAGCAGTGCCAGTGCCTCGGGCACGTCGGGCTCGTTCTTGAATCCGAAATGCAGCGTGACTTGCCAGCAGTCGTGGCCGAGCGGCTCCATCTCGCTGCGCTTGTCGAAGCCGATCCACGGGATCTCGTGCTGCTTCACCGTCACGAAGAGGTTGGTGTCGTGCAGCACCTTGTTGTGCTTGAGGTTGTGCAACAGCGCATTGGGCGTGATGCCCTGCTCGCTCACGAGAAAGACCGCCGTGCCCGCCACGCGCGTGGGAGGGCTCACGAATACCGCCTCGAGGAAGCTCTTCAGGTCGATGGCGTCGTCGCGCAGGCGATCGGCCATGAGCGCGCGACCCTGCTTCCAGGTCATCATGAGCGTGAACATCACCGCGCCGATGATCAGCGGGAACCAGCCGCCGTCGACCACCTTGATGATGTTGGCGCTGAAGTAGGTGATGTCGACGAGGAAGAAGAACACCGTGGCCGCGAAGCTGATCGCCCACGGCAGCTTCCAACCGTAGCGGATCACGAAGAAGGTCATGATCGTCGTGATCGTCATGTCGATCGTGACCGTGATGCCATAGGCGCCGGCCAGCTTGCTGCTCGAGCCGAACACGAGCACCGCGCCGACGATGCAGGCATACAGGCCCCAGTTCACGAAGGGCACGTAGATCTGCCCCGTCTCGCGCACGGAGGTGTGGAGGATTCGCAGCCGCGGCATGTAGCCGAGCTGGATGGCCTGCTTGGTGACGGAGAACGCGGCCGAGATCAAGGCCTGCGATGCGATCACCGCGGCACAGGTGGCCAGTGCGATCAACGGGTACAGCGCCCAACCCGGCGCCATTTCGTAGAAGGGGTTGCCCACCTTCTCGGGCGACTCCAGCAGCATCGCGCCCTGGCCGAAATAGTTGAGCACGAGCGACGGCATCACGAGGCTGAACCAGGCCGTGCGGATCGGCCGCTTGCCAAAGTGGCCCATGTCGGCATACAGCGCTTCGGCGCCGGTCACGCACAGCACGACGGAGCCGAGCGCGATGAAGGCGGTGTGCGGATGCAGGAAGAGGAATTCAAGCGCGGGCAGCGGGCTCAGGGCGCCCATCACGCTCGGGTTGCGAATGATGTGCACGAGGCCCATCACCGCGATGACGAAAAACCACACGGCAGTGACCGGCCCAAAGAACTTGCCGATGCCGCCCGTTCCATGGCGCTGGACCATGAAAAGCACGGTGATCACCGCCAGCGACACCGGGACGATGTAGGCGTGCAGCCCCGGCGCGGCGACTTCCAGGCCTTCCATCGCGCCGAGCACCGACACCGCGGGCGTGATGACGCCGTCACCAAAGAAGATGGCCGTGCCGAAGATGCCCAGCATCAAGAGGCGCCGGCGCAGCACCGGCCTGTCGCGCACCGCCTGCGAGGCCAGCGCCAGCATGGCGATCAAGCCGCCTTCCCCGTTGTTGTCGGCGCGCAGGATCAGCACCACGTACTTGATGGACACGACGACCGTCAGCGTCCAGAACATCAGGGACAGCACGCCGACGATGTTGGCCGGCGTGAGCGGCACGTGGCCGTGCGCGAAGACTTCCTTGAAGGCGTACAGCGGGCTGGTGCCGATGTCGCCGTAGACGACGCCCAGGGCGCCCAGGGTCAGGACTGCCAGGCTGGAGGTAGGACGGTGCTGGTTCACGTTCAACCGCGGCGGCTCGGACCCCGCGCGGCTTTGTTATGAGGAAAGCGATTGTGCGCCTGCCGGCCACACGTCCGCCCCCCGGAAGCCGGGGAGTCCGATCAGGTCACAGTGGCTTTGTTGCACTGCAGCAACTTGTGCGGTATGCGCCGAAACGGCGCAGGCCTCATTCGTAGATCTCGGCGTCCGGATCGGTGGCTTCGAGCTCGTAGCTTGCGGCCACCATCGCGAGCCGCGCGATCACGCCGTACATGTAGAAGCGGTTGGGGGCGCTCGCCCCCGGCTTCACGCCCGGCTTGGGCAGCTGGTTCGACTCCGCAAACGCGAGCGGCACGAAGCTCGCCCCCGGTGAGTTCAGGTTCTCGTCGATGCCGCGCTCGGCATTCACGCGGTAGAAGCCGCCCACCACGTAGCGGTCGATCATGTAGACCACCGGCTCGGCCACCGCGTCGTTCACCCGCTCGTAGGTCGGCACGCCTTCCTGGAGGATGACTTCGGAGACCTCCTGGCCGTCCTTGATCACGCTCATCTTGTTGCGCGCACGGCGGTTCAGGTCTGCGAGGTCCTTCGGGTCGCGCACGGTCATGATGCCCATGCCGTAGGTGCCCGCATCGGCCTTCACGATGATGAAGGGCTTTTCCTGGATGCCGTATTCCTTGTACTTGCGACGGATCTTGGCGAGCAGCGCTTCGGCATTGCTCATCAGGCATTCGCCGCCGGTGCCATCGGAGAAGTTCACCTCGCCGCAGCGGGCGAACATCGGGTTGATGAGCCACGGGTCCATGCCCAGCAGCTTGGCGAACTTCTTGGCCACTTCCTCGTAGGCCTGGAAGTGGTTGGTCTTGCGTCGCACCGCCCAGCCGGCATGCAGCGGCGGCAGGAGGTACTGCTCGTGCAGGTTCTCCAGCACCTTCGGGAGCCCGGCGGACAAGTCGTTGTTGAGCAGGATGGTGCAAGGATCGAAGTCCTTGAGCCCCAGGCGGCCGCGATTGCGCACGAGCGGTTCGACGGTGAGCGAGGTGCCGTCGGGCAGGGCGATCTCGGTCGGCGCCTTGATCTCCTCATTGAGCGAGCCCAGCCGAACGTTCAGCCCGGCCTGGTGGAAGATCTGCACCAGCCGCGCCACGTTCATCAGGTAGAAGCTGTTGCGCGTGTGGTTCTCGGGGATGAGCAGCAGGTTGCGCGCCTCGGGGCAGATCTTCTCGATCGCCGCCATCGCCGCCTGCACCGCCAGCGGCAGCATCTCGGGCGTCAGGTTATTGAAGCCACCGGGAAAGAGGTTGGTGTCCACCGGAGCCAGCTTGAAGCCGGCATTGCGCACGTCCACCGAGGTATAGAACGGCGGCGTGTGCTCCATCCACTCCAGGCGGAACCAGCGCTCGATGGCAGGCAGCGACTCGAGGATGCGCTGTTCCAGTTCGTTGATCGGGCCGGTAAGCGCCGTGATGAGGTGAGGAACCATGGAGGGTGACCCGAATGAGGAAGCCCCGCCGCAATGGGCAGGGCATTGGAGTTTCCGAAGATTCTAGGCATTTGGGGTGGCCGCCGCTTGCGACAAGGGCCACAGGCCGAAAAGGTCGCGATGCTAGCGAGCGAAGCAAAGCACACCATCAAGCAACGCCCGCGGGTCTGGCTCCGCCAGCCCGCCGGGCGGCGCCCCTCGGGGGCAGGAGCGCAGCGACTGGGGGGCCCAATGAAAAAGGCCGCCCGAAGGCGGCCTTTGACAAGACACGAAGTGCCGGCTTACTTGCTATAAGCCGTCTCGCCGTGGGACGAGATGTCCAGGCCTTCGCGCTCTTCTTCTTCCGTGACCCGCAGGCCGATCACCAGGTCGACGACCTTGTAGCTGATGGCAGCCACGACGCCCGACCAGACCACCGTCACGCCGACGGCCTTGGCCTGGATGATGAACTGCGCCCAGATGTCGGTGGAGCCGACAGTGCCGGTGACCCAGTCGGTCACCATGCCGGGACCGCCGAGCGACTGGTGGTTGAAGATGCCGGTGAGCAGCGCACCGACGATGCCGCCCACGCCGTGCACGCCGAACACGTCGAGCGAGTCGTCCGCGCCCAGCAGCTTCTTCAGGCCGGTCACACCCCACAGGCAGACGAAACCTGCAACGGCACCGACCACCAGCGCGCCCATGATGCCGACGTTGCCGGCAGCAGGCGTGATGGCGACGAGACCAGCGACGGCACCCGAAGCGGCACCCAGCATCGAGGCCTTGCCCTTGAGCAGCGATTCACCGATGCACCACGCGAGCACCGCCACGGCCGTGGCCGAGAAGGTGTTCAGGAAGGCGAGCGCGGCGCTGTTGCCGGCTTCAAGGGCGGATCCAGCGTTGAAGCCGAACCAACCCACCCACAGCAGCGAGGCACCGACCATCGTGAGGGTCAGCGAGTGCGGCGTGAAGGCTTCGCGGCCGTAACCGACGCGCTTGCCGACCATGTACGCACCCACGAGACCGGCGACGGCCGCGTTGATGTGCACCACCGTGCCGCCCGCGAAGTCGAGTGCGCCCCACTGCCAGATCAGGCCGGCAGTCGAGGTGACCTTCTCCGCCACTTCCTTGC
The DNA here is from genome assembly GCA_966211955.1 of uncultured Comamonadaceae bacterium. Lineage (GTDB taxonomy): Bacteria > Pseudomonadota > Gammaproteobacteria > Burkholderiales > Burkholderiaceae_C > Albitalea. The sequence goes on from CBIHOF010000009.1 coordinate 165,475, forward strand.
TGGTATAGGCGTCAGGACCTGCCCAGTACCAGACCATGTGTGCAATCGGCAGGTAGCTGAACGTGAACCACAGCACCATGAAGGCGAGCACGGCCGAGAACTTGATGCGCTCGGCGAAGGCGCCGACGATCAGGCAGCAGGTGATGGCCGCGAAGGTCGCCTGGAAGACGACGAACACGATCTCGGGAAGTACGACGCCCTTGCTGAAGGTCGCGGCGGTCGCGAACTCACCCGTGGATGGGTTGAACACGCCGTTGAGGAACAGTCGCGAGACGCCACCGAAGTAGGCATTGCCCTCCGTGAACGCGAGGCTGTAGCCGTACAGCACCCACAGCACGACGATCATCGAGAAGGTGACGAACACCTGCATCAGCACCGACAGCATGTTCTTGCTGCGCACGAGGCCGCCGTAGAACAGCGCGAGACCCGGGATCGACATCATGATCACGAGCACGGTGGACACGAGCATCCAGGCGGTGTCGCCCTTGTTGGGCACCGGAGCGCTCGCCGCGGCAGCGGGTGCCGACGCAGCGGCCGCAGCCGTCGTGGTGGCCGATGCGGCAGCAGCCGGAGCCGCTGCCGTGGTGGTGGCCGCGGCCGGCGTGGCCGATGCAGCCGTGGCGGCGGCAGGCGCCGACGCCGCGTCGTCGGCCGCGATGGACGCGCCGGCGAAGCCCAAGGCCGCAAGGCCCAGGGCGAGGGTGGCAATGAGTTTCTTCATGGTGGTTGTCTCTCTGGTGTGATGACGTCAGAGCGCGTCTTTGCCGGTTTCGCCCGTGCGAATGCGGACGACCTGTTCCAACGACGAAACGAAAATCTTGCCGTCGCCGATCTTGCCGGTGCGAGCGGCGGCCTCGACGGCCTCGATGACGCGATCGACGATGGCGTCGTCCACGGCCGCTTCGATCTTCACCTTGGGCAGGAAGTCGACAACGTACTCCGCACCGCGGTACAGCTCCGTGTGGCCCTTCTGGCGGCCGAAGCCTTTCACCTCGGTCACCGTGACGCCCTGCACGCCGATGGCGCTCAGGGCTTCGCGCACTTCATCAAGCTTGAACGGCTTGACGATGGCAGTCACCATCTTCATGGTCATCTCCAGGTTGAATAAGGGATCAGAAGGTCTTCTTGACGGCGAGGACCAAGCCGCTGCGGCCGAGGTTCTTGCCCGACGGCGACGGATACGCGATCACGCCGTTGTCGGTCTTGGCATCCGTGCCCACGACAGCCGCGCTCCAGGTGAAGCCCGCGGCGTCCTTGGCCACGGTCAAGGAGTAGTCGGTGTACGAGCCATAGCTCCAGTTCTTGACCTTCTGGTGGCCGATGTGCGGCGTCACGGAGAACCCGCTCACGTCGAAGGTGGCGCTCAGGTCGAGGTAGCCGCTGCCCTTGCTGTCCAGCGAGCCGAACAGGTTGGTGAGCGAGTGCGAGTACTTGAGCGTGGCCGGGCCGAAGGTCAGGGCGCCATAAAGCTCGAGCGTGTTGGCGTTGGCGGCCAGGTTGCTCAGCTTGTTGCTCGGGTACCAGTACTGCAGCAAGCCGACGTCATAGCCGAAGTCCTTCTGGATCTCGCCCTTGTAGCCGCCGTAGAAGTCGATTTCCACCGGGGCGCTGCCGGTGTCGACACCGGCGATGGTGCCTGCGTCCTTGATCCAGGAGATGGTCGAACCCCAGGTGCCCACGTAGAAGCCGTTGGGCAGCGCATAGTCGGCACCGCCCTGCAGGGCGGGCTTCAGGCGGCTCTGGGAGATGCCGCGATAGCGATAGTCCGTGGTCAGGCTGACGTTGAACGACAGCGGGTTGGCGTCCTCCGCGTGGACGAGCACCGGCATGGTCGAGACGACGGTCGCAGCGGCCAGACTCAAGAGGGTCTTCTTCATCGTGTGGTTCTCCAGGGGGTTCTATGAAAGTGCCGGGGCCACTTCTGCAGCTTCTGTGCCCGCGTGCAACAAGGCTTGACTGCCCCAACGAAGCGCATTAGTGCCCCGAAATCGTGCACATACACGGTGCTGATCGGCTGGTGGTCAGGTTGTCGGAGGCTCTTTTGGTGCATGCGGCCAAGCCGACCGCACCTCGCCCATCGGAGTGGCCCGCATGGGGTGCGCGCCGCGAGCCCGCCTTGCGCAGAATCGCCGGCCATTCACACAAGAGACAGGGAGTCCCGATGTCGTTGGCCGTCCTCCACAGCCGTGGCCTGCATGGGCTTGCGGCGCCCGAAGTCACCGTCGAAGTGCATCTGGCCAATGGCTTGCCGAGTTTCACGGTGGTGGGACTGGCCGACACGGAGGTGAAGGAGGCGCGCGAGCGGGTGCGGGCGGCGCTCTTGCACAGCGGGTTGGACTTTCCCCATAACAAGAGGATCACGGTCAACCTTGCCCCAGCCGATTTGCCCAAGGAGTCCGGCCGATTCGATCTTGCGATGGCGTTGGGCATCCTCGCGGCGAACGGGCAGATCGATGCGCAGAAGCTCGCGCGCTACGAGTTCGCCGGTGAGCTTTCGCTGGCCGGGCATCTGCGGCCGGTGCGCGGCGCGCTGGCGATGGCGCTCGCCATGCGGCGCATCGGGTCGAGCCGCGCGCTGGTGCTGCCGGAGGCGAGCGCGAGGGAAGCGGCGCTGGTCGAGGGCTTGAAGATCCATCCGGCCGCGCACCTGCTCGATGTGGTGCAGGCGCTGGTGCCCGATGAGGCGGCGCAGGGGCTCGCGACGCTGGTCGCGGACAAGCGCGCCTGTGCGGCGTTCTTCCCCGACCTGCGGGACGTGAAGGGCCAGTCGGCGGCCAAGCGTGCGCTGGAGCTTGCTGCTGCTGGTGGGCACAGCCTCTTGATGGTCGGGCCGCCCGGCACCGGCAAGTCCATGCTCGCACAGCGCTTCATCGGGCTCTTGCCGATGCTTTCCGAAGACCAGGCCCTGGAGTCGGCCGCGGTGCTGAGCCTCACCGGGCACTTCGATGTCGCGCGCTGGGGGCAGCGGGTGCTGCGCACGCCGCACCACACGGCCTCGTCGGTGGCGCTGGTGGGTGGCGGGTCGCCGCCAAGGCCTGGCGAGATCTCGCTGGCCCACGAGGGCGTGCTCTTCCTCGACGAACTGGCCGAATACCCGCGGGCCGCGCTCGAAGCCTTGCGCGAGCCCCTGGAGACGGGTCGCATCGTCATCTCGCGCGCGGCGCGGCAGGCGGAATTCCCGGCGCGCTTCCAGCTCATCGCGGCGATGAACCCGTGCGCCTGCGGACACCACGGCAATCCACTGCGCTCATGCCGCTGCACGCCGGACGGCATCGCGCGGTATCAAGGGCGCATCAGCGGCCCCTTGCTCGACCGCATCGACCTGCAGGTGGAAGTGCCTGCCGTGGCGCCCGAGACGCTGGCCGCGTCACCCGACGGCGAAGCCACTGCGCAAGTCGCCACGCGCGTGCAGGACGCACAGCAGCGTCAGTTGCGCCGGCAGGGCAGCCTCAATGCGGCATTGAATGGGGACGGCATCGACACGCATTGCGCGCTGGATGCTACGTCCTCGAAGTTCCTGCAGTCGGCGGCCACCAAGCTCGGTTGGTCGGCCCGCAGCTTCCACCGGGTGCTGCGCGTGGCGCGCACCGCTGCCGATCTCGCGAGCGATGAGCACGTGAAGACCCATCACATCGCCGAGGCCATCCAGTACCGGCGCGTGCTCAGCGCGAGCGGCTGAGACCGGCTCATGTCGAACGCGCTGACGCCCGCACCACGTTGTTCTCCACCGTCACGCGCGACCCGGTCGCCGGTGCGCTCTTCTGGCGGATGGTGCGGACATGGCCGTCGTCCATGCGCACGGTGATGTCGTAGAACTTCTCGGCCTTGGTGCGCTTCTCGATCTCGTTGCCCGCGAGGCCGCCGCCCAGCGCACCGAGGATGGTCATGGCCGCGCGGCCGTTGCCGTGGCCGAACTGGTTGCCCACCGCCCCGCCGACCACCCCGCCTGCCACCGCACCGACGCCGGAGCCTTTGCCCTTGACCATCACTTCGTGGACTGATTCGACCACGCCGCAATGGCTGCAGACTGCGGCTGCCACCTGGGTCGACGAGGTGCCGCTGGTGTTCGCGTGGCCCCCTGCCGAAGCAGTGCGGCCTGCCACCCGGCTGGGCGCCGTCGAATGCGGCACCGGCTTGGCGGCGGGCACAGGCCGGGCACCCTGCGTCGTTGGCGCGACGGGTGCAGCAGGCGGCACGCCGTCATCGGGCGCCACGCCGGCCGCGACTGGGGGCACCGGCGTACCGATCTTGTCCATGGATGTCTTGGCCGATGGCTCGATCAGCGCCTCGTTGGCCGCCAGCGACGACTTGGCCGGCACCGACGATGCCGGCACGAGGCCATCAACGGAGGTGGAGGGATGCCAGGCAAGGCCCGCCGCCACGCCCAGGCAGGCCAGCGCCAGTCCGCCGGCCAGCAGGACGGCGTTGCGATTGAAGCGTCCGCCGAAGAAGCGGCCGCGCGATGCGGCCGGCGGGGACTCGAGGGTGTTCGCGTTCATGAAAGGTTCCTTTCTCGTTCTCCCTCTTTGAACGATGGAACCCGCCGGAACGTTGCATGCCGGGCTGAATCAGTTGTGATGATTTGTAGCCCCGACCGGCGGCGTCAGAGCAACGAGGCCAGCGATCGCTGCGCGCGATCGACGTCCATGCCGACCCGTTCAGACCAGTCACGCAACTGGTCGTCGCCGATCTTGCCCACGTTGAAGTACGTGGCTTGCGGGTGGGCGATGTAGAACCCGCTCACGCTCGCCGCCGGCGTCATCGCAAGGCTCTCGGTGAGCGCCATGTCGATGTCCTGCGCATGCAGCACGCGGAACATGTCGGCCTTCACCGTGTGGTCCGGGCATGCGGGATATCCGGGCGCCGGTCGGATGCCCTTGTACTTCTCCGCGATCAGCTCGCTGTTGCTCAGCGCCTCGTCGGCCGCGTAGCCCCACAGCTCGGTGCGCACGCGCTGGTGCATGCGCTCGGCGAAGGCTTCGGCCAGACGATCGGCCAGGGCCTTGAGCATGATGGCGCTGTAGTCGTCGAGGTCGTCGAGGAACTGCTTTTCCTTCTTGTCCACACCCAGGCCCGCGGTGACGGCGAAGAGGCCGACGTGGTCCGCCACGCCCGAGCCCTTGGGCGCGACGAAGTCCGCGAGGCAGCGGTTGGGCCGCATCACGCCGTCCACCACCGGCCGCTCGGTCTGCATGCGCAGGCCGCGCCAGGTCATCAGCACCTCGCTGCGCGATTCGTCGGTGTAGATCTCGATGTCGTCGTCGTTCACCGTGTTGGCCGGGAACAGCCCGATCACGCCATTGGCCGTGAGCCAGCGGCCTTCAATCAGGCGCTTGAGCATGCGCTGGCCGTCGCTCAGCACGCGGCGCGCGGATTCGCCGACGATGTCGTCGGTGAGGATGCCGGGGTAGGCGCCGGCGAGATCCCAGGTCTGGAAGAACGGACCCCAGTCGATGCACTGGGCGAGTTCCGCCAGGTCGTAGTTCTTGAAGACGCGGCGACCGATGAACTTCGGCTGTGGCGCGGCGTAGTTCGCCCAGTCGATCGGCGTCTTGTTGGCGCGCGCCTGCGCCAGCGTGACCAGCGGCGTCGCCTTCTTGTTGGCGTGCTGCGTGCGCACGCGCTCATAGTCGGCCTTCATGTCCTCGATGAACGCGCTCGCCTTCTCGTCGCTGAGCAGGTCGCTGCACACGCTCACGCTGCGGCTCGCGTCGGGCACGTAGACCACCGGGCCGTCGTAGTGCGGCGAGATCTTCACCGCGGTGTGCACGCGGCTCGTGGTGGCACCGCCGATCAGGAGCGGCGTCTTCCTGCCGCGGAAGTGCTCGTCGCGCTGCATCTCGGCGGCGACGTGCTGCATCTCTTCAAGGCTCGGCGTGATGAGGCCCGACAGGCCGATGATGTCCGCGCCTTCGGCCTTGGCACGCGCGAGGATGTCCTGGCACGGGACCATCACGCCCATGTTCACGACTTCGAAGTTGTTGCACTGGAGCACGACGGTGACGATGTTCTTGCCGATGTCGTGCACGTCGCCCTTCACGGTCGCGATGACGATCTTGCCCTTGGGCTTGGCCTCGCCGCCGGCATCGACCATGGCCTTCTTCTCGGCCTCGATGTAGGGCAGCAGGTGAGCCACCGCCTGCTTCATCACGCGGGCGCTCTTGACCACCTGAGGCAGGAACATCTTGCCCTGGCCGAACAGGTCGCCCACGATGTTCATGCCGGCCATCAGCGGGCCTTCGATGACGTGCAGCGGGCGGCCGCCCTCGGCCTTGATGCGCTGGTAGACCTCTTCGGTGTCCTCGACGATGAACTCGTTGTTGCCGTGAACCAGCGCATGGCTCAGGCGCTCGTCCACCGGCTTGGCGCGCCAGGCGTATTTCGCGGAATCGTCCTTGGCCGCGCCCTTGGCGGTCTCGGCCACTTCCACCAGGCGCTCGCCGGCGTCGGGGCGGCGGTTCAGCACCACGTCCTCCACACGCTCGCGCAGCGTGGGCTCGAGGTCGTCGTACACGCCCACCATGCCGGCGTTGACGATGCCCATGTCCATGCCCGCCTTGATCGCGTGGTACAGGAACACGGTGTGGATGGCCTCGCGCACCGGGTCGTTGCCGCGGAAGCTGAAGCTCACGTTCGACACGCCGCCCGACACCTTGGCGCCAGGCAGGTTCTGCTTGATCCAGCGCGTCGCGTTGATGAAGTCGACCGCGTAGTTGTCGTGCTCCTCGATGCCCGTTGCGATCGCGAAGATGTTCGGGTCGAAGATGATGTCCTCGGGCGGGAAGCCGACCTCGTCGACGAGGATGCGATACGCCCGCTCGCAGATCTCGGTCTTGCGCTCGTAGGTGTCGGCCTGGCCCTTTTCGTCGAAGGCCATCACCACCGCCGCCGCGCCGTAGCGGCGCACGAGCTTGGCCTGGTGCTTGAAGGCGTCCACGCCTTCCTTGAGCGAGATGGAATTGACGATGCCCTTGCCCTGGATGCACTTCAGGCCCGCCTCGATCACCTCCCACTTGGAGCTGTCGATCATGATCGGCACGCGCGCGATCTCCGGCTCGGAGGCGATGAGGTTGAGGAAGCGCACCATCGCGGCCTTGCTGTCGAGCATGGCCTCGTCCATGTTCACGTCGATGACCTGCGCGCCGTTCTCGACCTGCTGGCGGGCGACGGCCAAGGCCTCTTCGAACTGGCCGTTGAGGATGAGCCGTGCGAAGGCCTTGGAGCCGGTGACGTTGGTGCGCTCGCCGATGTTCACGAACAGCGTGCCGTCGCCGATGAGCACAGGCTCCAGGCCCGACAGCTTCATGGGCGGCACGTGGACGGGGGTGGTGGCGGTGGTCATGGCAGCGGACACGTTTTCTTGGGACATCAAAACGACCGCGCAACTCACCGCGGCCTGGAAGGTCGGGTGAGCGCCGTTGGAAGCCGGCTGGATGGCCGGCGAAACCCGCCCAAGCCTGGCAGCCGGTGTGGCTGTCGCAACGCTCCTTGGGCGAAGGGCCGATTGTAAGGGGGCGCATCGACAACCCCGGGGTCAAGTTGGGTGCGGAAGTGCCGAAATGAAGACGACGCTGCGCCTTGGCGCACGATGCTTCGCTTCACCTGTCCATGGCCGTCATCCAGCTACCCGCCCACGTTCTGAAGATCGGTTTCCCGGTGCCCTTCGCCTTGCGCGACGCCTCGGGGCACCTGCTCGTGCCGCGCGGAACGATGGTCGCCACCGAATCGCAGCGGCAGCAGCTCATCGCCCGCGGCATCTACGTGGACGAGAACGATTCCGAGCAGTTCAAGAAGGCGCTGGCCGGCAAGCTCGATTCGATGGTGCGCAGCAATGCGCTGCTCGGGCAGATCGCGAAGGCCACGGCCGAGGTGCCGGAGACACCTGCCGCGGCAGCGGCAGCCCGCAAATCCGTCGCCGACCCGGTGAACGCCTGGAACAACCTGATGCTGCGCGCGAGCGCCCTGCTCCACGACCCGCCGCAGGCCGATTTCGGCTCGCGGGTGGAGAAGCTGGAGCGCGATGTCGTCGAGCTGCTGGATGCCGACCCGGACGCCGGCCTGCTCACCCTCATCCACGCCACCACCAGCGAGCTGCACCAGTACAGCGTCACGCATTCGCTGCTGGTGACCAGCGTGTGCGAGCTGGCCGCACGCAACCTGCCCTGGAGCGCCGAGTGGCGGCCCTCGATGCGCCGCGCAGCGCTGACGATGAACATCGCCATGACCACGCTGCAGGACACGCTCGCGCTGCAGGACGGGCCGGTGACGCCGCGCCAGCGCGACGTGATCGACGGCCACGCCGCCAAGGCAGCGCGCATGCTGCGCGAGCTGGGCGTGAAGGACGACCTCTGGCTGCAGGCGGTCGAGCACCATCACGCCTCACCGCCCGGGCCGCTGGCGCAGCTGTCGCCGTGGATGCAGCTGGCACGGCTCATCCAGCGCGCCGACATCTTCGCCGCGAGGCTGAGCCCGCGGAAGATGCGCCAGGCCATGCCCGCGATCGCGGCAGCCAAGGCGGCCTACCTCGACGAGAACCAGAAGGCCGACGAGGCGGGCGCGGCGATCATCAAGGGTGTGGGCATCTACCCGCCGGGCAGCTACGTGCGGCTCGCAAGCACCGAAGTGGCGATCGTGCTGCGGCGCGGGCTGCGGGCGAATGAGCCGAAGGTGGCGAGCATCGTGAGTCGCAACGGAACGCCGCTGGGGGAGCCTGCGACGCGTGACATCCGGCAAAAGGCCTTCGAGATCACGGGCGGCGTGGCGCCGCATGAAGTGAAGGTGCGGCTGAATCTGCAGCGGTTGTTGCAGTTGTGAGCCCCCCAGTCGCTTCGCTCCTGCCCCCAAGGGGCGCCGCCTGGCGGACCGGCAAAGCCGGATCCGCTGGCGTGGCTTGATGGGGCGCTTCGCTGCGCTTGCTTTCGTCGGCTAGGCGGCCATCAAGCCCGTGAACGCGCCATGCTGCAAGCACCGCGGCTGGTACTTGCCCACCCGCTGCGCAATCTGCGCGATGTGCGCGGGCGTCGTGCCGCAGCACCCACCGGCGATGTTGAGGAAGCCTGATTTCGCGAACTCCTCCACCAGGCTGCCGGTGATTTCCGGCGTCTCGTCGAAGCCGGTGTCGCTCATCGGGTTGGGCAGGCCCGCGTTGGGGTAGCAGCTCACGAAGGTGTCGCCGGCCACCTTGGCCAGCTCCTCGATGTACGGCCGCATCAGCGTCGCGCCGAGCGCGCAGTTCAGGCCCACCGCGAGCGGCCGCGCATGGCGCACGCTGTGCCAGAAGGCACTCACCGTCTGGCCCGACAGGATGCGTCCCGACGCGTCGGTGACCGTGCCGGAGATGATCACCGGCAGTCGCTCGCCGGTCTCTTCCATCAGCTCGTCCAGCGCGAAGATCGCGGCCTTGGCGTTGAGCGTGTCGAAGATGGTTTCGACCAGGAAGAGGTCGCAGCCGCCTTCGAGCAGGCCGGCGGCCTGCTCCTTGTACGCGTCCTTCAGCTCGTCGAAGCTCACGTTGCGCGCGGCCGGGTCGTTCACGTCGGGGCTGATGCTCGCGGTGCGAGGCGTGGGGCCGAGCGCGCCGGCGACGAAGCGCGGCTTGTCGGCCGTCGAATACTTGTCGCAGGCCTCGCGTGCCAGCCGGGCACCCACCACGTTCAGCTCGCGAGCGACGAAAGCGAGTGAATAGTCTTCCTGCGCAACGGTGGTGGCGCCGAAGGTGTTGGTCTCGATGATGTCCGCGCCCGCCGCCAGGTACTGCTCGTGGATCTCGCGGATGACGTCCGGCCGCGTGAGCTGCAGCAGGTCGTTGTTGCCCTTCAGGTCCTTCGTGTGCTCGCGGAAGCGTTCGCCGCGGAAGTCCGCCTCGCCGAGCTTGTAGCGCTGGATCATGGTGCCCATCGCGCCATCGAGGATGGCGATGCGCTGCGCGAGGATGGCGGGCAGCGCCTGGGCGCGGGTGTATTCGCGGCTGGGCGCAAGAGAAGGGACGGGCGTGTTCATCCGGAGATTGTAGAAACCCCGTCAAGCCCCTGTCGCGCCACGGTGACGCCGCCGCGCCCGCAACGTCTGCACGCTGTGCAGGCCGTCGTGGGAGCTCGAGCGTGCGCCGCCGTCCATGACGGACACATCCGTCTCGGCAAACAGCGAGGCGCGGAAGGCGTTCTTGGCCGGCTTGTCGTCCACCGCCCAGAGCATCAGCGCCCGTGCGGACATCGGCCGGGCGAAGAGGTAGCCCTGGAATTCGTCGCAGCCCAGCTCGAGCAATATGTCGCGCTGGCGGATGGTCTCCACGCCCTCGGCCACCACCTTGAGCCCGATGGCATGCGCCAGCTTCAACACCGCATCGACGATTGCTTTCGCGTCGTCGCTCGTGTCCAGGTCCATCACGAAGCTGCGGTCGATTTTCAACTCCGTGGCGGGCAGGCGGCGCAGGTAGCTCAGGCTCGAATAGCCGGTGCCGAAGTCGTCGATCGAGAGGTGGATGCCCGCCTGCCCCAGCCGCTCGAAAGTGCGCTGCGTGACCTGCGTGTCTTCCATCGCCACCGATTCGGTGATCTCGCAGGTCAGGCGTGACGGGTTCACACCATGGCGCTTCAAGGCGGCCTGGATACGCTCGACCAGGTCGTTCTGGCGCATCTGGAACACCGACAGGTTGATCGCCACGCGCATCTTCAGCCCGCGCTCGCGCCAGACCTTGGCCTGTCGACAGGCGTCCTCGATCACCCAGTTGCCCAGGGCGCCGATCAGGCCGTGGCGCTCGGCCAGCGGGATGAACACGTCCGGGCTCAGCGTGCCGCGCGCCGGGTGGTGCCAGCGCAGCAGCGCCTCGGCCGCTGTCACCTGGCCGCTGCGCGCGTCGATCTTGGGCTGGTAGAAGAGCTCCAGCTGCTTGTTCTCGATGGCATGGCGCAGGTCGCGCAGCAGCTCGTGCTTGTCGCGCGCATCGTCCTGCATGCGCGGCTCGAAGGCCATGTAGGTGGAGCCGCCGGCCGCCTTGGCCGCATGCATGGCCGCATTGGCTCGGGCGATGAGCTTGGAGGCGCCGCCGTCCTCCGGGAAGCATGCAATGCCGATGGACGCCGACAGCTTGAGTTCGTGGCCGTCGCAATCGATGGGGCCGTCCAGCATCTGCAACAGGTTGGCGGCGGCGCGTGCGAGCGACTGCCGGTCGAGATGACCCTGCAGCATCAGCACGAATTCGTCGCCGCCCAGTCGCGCCAGGTTTTGGACGTTGACGCGCGGCGGCGTGATGAGGGTGCCGGCATGGGCGACCAGTCGGCGCCCGACCTCGCGCAGCACGCTGTCGCCCAGCGCATGTCCGAAGGAATCGTTGACGCTCTTGAAGCCGTCCAGGCCGACGACCAGCAGCGCCAGCCGGCTGCCCTGGCTCTCCGCGTGGGCCGCCGCCGTGCGCAGCGAACCTTCGAGCCCCACGCGGCTCAAGAGGCCGGTGAGCGGATCGGAATATGGCGTGCGTTCAAGGTGGGCGTGCGCCTGCTGCAGCTGCGCGCCCAGCAGCTGGTGCCGTCCGAGCATGCGGCGCTCCATGCGCCAGGCCTGCAGCGCCAGCATGGACATGCCGGAGGCCAGCAGCACCAGCAGCAGCTCGGCCGCCGGCTCCGCGGGGCCAGGCAGTGGCACGAAGGCGGCCAGCACCACGACCGGCAGCGCCTGCAAAAGCCCGACCGGCAAGGCCACCGCCGCGCTGCGTTTCCAGGGCGAGGACTGCTCGCGTCGCTGCCAATGGGCCAGCGTCCAGACCGTCGCCGATTGAGCCACCACCGCCGTCAGCGCGACTGCAATGACGGCCGCCAGCGGGAGCTTCCAGTCCATGGACTGCGCCAGCGCGGCAACCTGTGCGAACGTGAAGAAGGCCGCGCCAGCGGCCGCCGGGGTGCGGTGCCGCTTGCGCCGGGACAACGCGCCCGCAAAGGCCAGCAGCGATGCCGCAGTCGATAGCACGAGCGCCAGCGCCGCACCGGCGAGCGGTACGCGGCCGCTGCCGGCCAGACCCATGGCAATGCACAGCGTGCCCGACCAGCTGCAGCCACCCACGATGATGGCCGCGGTGACGAGCCAGCTGCGCTGCACCCGCGCATCCGCGGCGTCAGTGCGCTGCGCGAGTGCCAGCGCGAGCATGCCGCCGAACCACAGGCCCACGCATGCAACGGCCAACCGCATCGGCAAGGCGATGTCGGCCAGCAAGGACACGTCGGCGGGCGAATTCATGGACAGCGGAACGGCTTTTCATGCGGCAGGCGCAAGAACCCGCAGTCTGCATTGGCCTGAGGGTCAGCGCCGGGTCAGCGTGCCTGCGCCGGGCGAAGTGCCGTGCAGGAGTAACGCTTTCTTCGACGGCGTGGCTTGGCACCGGGTGGCGCCCGTGCGGCAATCGCTCGAAGGACGCGGGCCTTCAGTGCCCGAAGCCGATGCCCCGGCGCTGCCGCACCTCGGGCTTCACCTTGTGCTCGGCCTCGAGCTGGGCCAGGAATTCATCAGGCTCGAAGTCGGCGCCGAGGATGTCCACCTGCCGCTTCACCGCGGCGTAGTCGCCGGGGGTGAGCTGGTCCAGTTCGTGGAGGCGGTCACGCTGCTCGGCGGTCAGCTTGCCGGCATTGCCGCCAAGCGCCTCGGCGACGAACATGCGCTCGCGCTGCTCGGCAGCCAGCGCCTTGAAGCGGATCTTGAAGGTGAACCGGCGCAGTGCCGCCTCGTCGAGATCATCGAAGAGGTTGGTGGTGCAGATGAAGATGCCGGCATAACGCTCCATGCCCTGCAGCATCTCGTTGACCTCGCTCACCTCGTAGTTGCGCTCGGCCATGCGCCGGCTGCGCACGAAGCTGTCTGCCTCGTCCAGCAGCAGCACTGCCTGCTCGGTCTCGGCCTCCTCGAACATCGCGGCCATGTTCTGCTCGGTTTCGCCGACGAACTTGCTCACGAGGTCGGAAGCCTGGCGAATCATCAGCGGGCGTTGCAGCTCGTGCGCGATGTGCTCGGCCAAGGCCGTCTTGCCGGTGCCGGGCGGCCCGTGGAAACACAGCGTGCCGAAGCCCTTGCGGCGCAGCGCCTCGACGATCTTCGGGATCTCGAAGCGCGATTCGGTGTTCACGAGGCCAAGGTCGTACTGCGTCACCACGCGCCGTGCGCCACGCCCGGCGAGGCCGTTGCCCAGCGCCTTGTCGGCATTGCCGATCTGCCGCTCGATCAGGGCCTCGACTTGCCCGGCCTCACCGGCCAGGCGCGCGAACTTCACCGCCGTGCGCACTTGCGCAGGCGTCAACCCCTTGCGCTCGGACAACTTGGCCGCGAAACCCTCGGACACCGGCACGCCGGCCAGTGCCTTCGTCACCAGGGCCTCGCGCGCGCCGGGCGGCGGACTCTTGAGCTCGAGGTGGTACTGGAAGCGGCGGCGGAAGGCCGGGTCGATCTGCTCGATGCGGTTGGTGACCCAGATCACCGGCACCGGGTTGGTCTCGAGGATCTGGTTGACCCAGGCCTTGCCGCTCACGCTGCCGCTGGGCATGCCGTCGCCCGTGTCCAGGCGCGCCATGAGCTGCGCGGCGTCGGTGGAAATTGGCGGAAAGACGTCTTCCACCTCGTCGAAGAGCAGCGCGACGTTGCTGCCGCCCTTCAGGAACACCTGGCTGATCTGCAGCGAGCGGTAGCGGTCGCGGCCGCTCAGCGAATTGCCGTCGCGGTCGGCGTATTCCACCTCGTAGAGCTCCAGGCCCGCGGCCTGCGCGGCCACCTTGGCGAGCTCCGTCTTGCCGGTGCCCGGCGGCCCGTACAGCAGCACGTTCACGCCCGGCTCCTTGTGCGTGACCGCGTTCTTGAGCATGGCGGTGAGCACCTTCTGGTCGTCGCCGACGTAGTGGAAGTCGACGGGCGCGAGTTCGCTGCGCGTGGCGGGACGGGTGAAGACAGCCATCAGATCCGACGGGCCTTCGTACTGGCGCATGAGCACCGGCGGCAGCTGCTCGCTCACCTTCATCAGGTCCGCGAGGTCGGTGATGTTGTGCTCGGAGATGAGGTTCTCGACCATGCCGATGCGCTCGAGCCGCGAGCCGGCGCGCAAGGCCTCGGCCACCTCGGTCTCGTTGACGCCGGCCACCGACGCAATCGCCGCGTAGGCCTCTTGCGCATTCGACACCTTGAACTCGACCAGCAAGCCGCGCAGGTCACGCTGGTAACGAGCAAGCGTGCCGTAGAGGAGCAACGCGCGCTCGGCGGGGTTGAGCTGCAGCAGACCTGCGAGCGCGTCGATGTTCTTCTCGACGAGCGTCGACTCCTTCTTCAGGCTCCTGTCCAGCCAGTCGGCTGTGGCACCCAACACAGCGAGCAGGTCCTTGGGCGCGTCCTTGATGTATTCGTCGACGTAGAAGAAGAGCGTGGCTTCCTCGTAGGGCCCACGCCAGCCGCCGTGACGTTCCATGAAGGCTTCGTCGCTGAGTGCTTCATGGCCCTTCCACTGCTCGTTGCCTTTGCAACGTCCGTTGAGGAATTCACGCAGGCGCGCGAGCACCGAGGTCGGCCACACCAGGTGGCGGCCGGTGAGCGAGAGCAGGCTGTTCCAGTCGCGGCGCAGGTTGAAGCGCCCGACGTGCCGCATGGTGAGCGTGAGCACGAACTGCGAGCACATGCGGTCGAGGACCGGCGCCTCTTTCAGGCCGGGGGACAACACCACACGCACATCGCTCAAGCTCTTGCCCATTCAGTCCTCCAGCAACGGGCACACCCGAAGAACATCTTGGCGCAGCATGCATCAGCCGGCAAGTCCCTGGTGGATTTATGTCCCTGAACGATATGGCGGCAAGCACAGCGGGCCGCAAGCAACACCCGCGGATCCGGCTCCGCCGGGTGGCGCCCCTTGGGGACAGGAGCGCCAGCGACTGGGGGGGCTAATGAAGCACGACTGGGTGCTGCATGATCGAGGAGAAGCGGCCGAGGTACTCGTCGATCTCCTCTTCGGACGGTTCACTTTCGATCAATGCCTCGACGCCTTCCTTGAAGCTTTGCGCGAGGGCGCCTTCGATGAAGATCTCGCGGCGTGCGAACTTGTCGACGATCTCGTAGCCACCGCGGTTCAGGGTGAATTCACTTCCCGGATCGGACTCGTCCGGCACGTCGAACATGACGACTGCGAAACTGTCCGAGTTGTAGAGCATTTGCATCAAGGACTCCTTGGCGGGAAGCTGAGTCCTTCAACGCAAATTTCAAGCCAAGGGTCGACTGCCAGTCAAGGTCATTCGATCGGTTTGGTAAGCAGCGGTATGCGAAGCGCGTGGTGCACTGCACCAGCCCCGACGCTGACGCCCGGCAAAAGCCTCACGGCGACTGAATGTCGCGCAGCAGCAATTCGAAAGCGTCGCCCCCCGCATTCGCGGTGAAACGGGCTCGCACGGGCAAGTGGTGGCGTGCGGGGGCGAGCCACACCTCCACCGACCGGTCGTAGGCCTTGCGGGGTTCACGTGTAAATTTGACCGTTCGCCACGGGCCCGCATCGGTGCGCAGGTTTTCGGTGCCGACATAGCGAAACACCCACACATCGGCGTCGCCTGCAGCGCCGGAGACGAACAACACGATCTTGCCTTCCGGCGCCGCAAGCTGCGGCTGGGCGTTGAGGATGGCGCCGATCTGCACCATCCAGCTCACACGATCCTGCGCGCCGGGCACGAGCGGGAATTCGACCTGCGGCCCGGAATAGGTGATCTTGCCCTTGTCGCGCTGGAAGTTGGCGGCAGCGGTCGCGCGTCGCGAGCGCGCGTCGGTGTAGCGAATGGGGGCGAGCCCATGAGCGTCCAGGACGCCGCTGCTGACTTGCGTGAGCAGGTTCATGCCGGCGAGGCTGCCTTCGAGCCGCGCTTCATAGTGATCGGCGGACGGCTTCCATGACAACTCGCCGGTGCCCGAGAAGAAGCCGCGATTGAGCTCATAGCGCACCCGGAAGGCGGGTGGCAGCACGGTGCGGTAGACCGGGACGAGCTCGGCTTGGGTGGCGGCTGATGCCGCGGCCGGCGCGGTCGACGACGCGGTAGCCGACTCCGTGGCAGATGGCGAGGCGACTTGCCGGATCAGGCTGGCGTCGACGTCGACACCAGAGGATTCGACGGACTGCGCCTCGATCGCGACGTCCACGGGCCGAGGTGGTGTTTCGATTCGCTTTGCCTTGACGGGTGCGGCCCCCTTGCTCGGCCGCTTGGCCTCTGCAGGCACGCTGTCCGCAGGCACGGCCACCACCGGGGCGGGCACTTCCCGCACCTGCAGCGCCGCTGTCCGCGACGCGTCGGGCTGGGCGCCTGGTTCCAGGCCAGGTGCCAGCAGCCACCCGTGCAGCGCTGCCGCGGCGGCCGCCGCGACCGCCAGCACCTGCCATCTCGGACGAGCTCGGCGCGGTGCCAGGCTGGACGGTTCGTTGAGCATCGACAATGGAGGGATCGGACAACATCGGGCGCCGCGGGCGCCGACACGCATGAAACTCGCAAGCTACAAGGACGGATCGCGCGACGGACAACTCGTCGTGGTGTCGCGCGACCTGAGCACGGCCCATTATGCGACCGGCATCGCGACGCGATTGCAGCAGGTGCTGGACGACTGGAACTTCCTCTCGCCGCAGCTCGAAGACCTGTACCAGACACTGAACCACGGCAAGGCCCGGCATGCTTTCGCCTTCGACCCGAAGCAATGTGCCGCGCCGCTGCCGCGCGCCTACCAGTGGGCCGATGGCTCGGCCTTCATCAACCACGTGGAGCTGGTCCGCAAGGCTCGCAATGCCGAAGTGCCGGAGAGCTTCTACAGCGACCCGCTCATGTACCAAGGCGGCAGCGACGACTTCCTCGGCCCCTGCGACGACGTCGTGGCCCCCAGCGAGGACCACGGCATCGACTTCGAGGCCGAGGTCGCGGTGATCACCGGCGACGTGGGCATGGGTGCGTCGCCGGACGAAGCGCTGGAAGGCATCCGCCTCATCATGCTGGCCAACGACGTGAGCCTGCGCAACCTCATCCCCGCGGAACTCGCCAAGGGCTTCGGCTTCTTCCAGAGCAAGCCCGCCACTGCCTTCAGTCCGGTCGCGGTCACGCCCGACGAGCTCGGCGGTGCATGGATGAAGGGCCGCGTGCACCTGAAGCTCGAAAGCGTGTGGAACGGCAAGCGCGTGGGCCTGACCGACGCGGGGCCGGAGATGACCTTCCATTTCGGCGAGCTGATTGCGCACATCGCCAAGACGCGCAACGTGCGCGCCGGCAGCATCGTGGGGTCGGGCACGGTGAGCAACAAGGACTGGTCGCGCGGCTATTCGTGCATCGCCGAGAAGCGCGCGATCGAGACGATCGAGGGCGGCGCGCCGAAGACGGAGTTCATGCACTTCGGCGACACGATCCGCATCGAGATGAAGGGCTCGGACAACCTGAGCGTGTTCGGCGCCATTGACCAGAGAATCGCGCCGCTGCATCCGGTGGTGGCGGCGCCGGCGGAGAGCACCGATTGATCGCCAGGCCTGTCGCGATGCGCGCCCGATTCGTGGGGCTGGCCCTCGCCCTCGCCCTGGCGCTGGTCGGGCTCGTCCTGCCCGGCCTCGTGCGGGCGCAAGCCAACTGCCCGCCTGCGGCCGAGCCGCCAGCGCTCAACGTCGCCGCGCTCGGCGACCACCCCGATCACGGCTTCCTGTGGCGAATCGAGAAGGGCGGCCGCAGCTCCTGGCTCTACGGCACGATGCACGTCGCGCGCCGCGACTGGGCCACGCCCGGCTCGACGGTGGTGAGCGCCATCCGGGCGAGCGACGTGGTCGCGCTGGAGCTCGACGTGCTGGACCCAGCCATCATGCAACGCATGATGGCGGCGATGGCGCCGCGCCCGCAGGACGCCGTCGACGATGCGCTCACGGCGCGGCTCGTCGCGCAGATCAAGGCCGCCTGCCTGCCCGAGCAGCTGCTCACCGTCATGTCGCCCGAGATGGCCTCGACCAGCCTGGTCGTGATGGCCGCGCGCCGCGAGGGGCTGGACCCGGCCTACGCCATCGACCGGTCACTGGCCATCGTGGGCCATGGACTCGGCCGCGCGGTCGTCTCGCTCGAGACGCCGGAACAGCAGATCGCCGCCCTGCGCAGCCGCACGCACGCGCAGGCGCAGGAGTCGATCGCGCAGACGCTGGACTCGCTCGAGACCGGCGAAGCCGCTCCGCTGCTGCGTCGCATGGCCGACGTGTGGGCCGAGGGCCGCTTCAGCGAACTCGACCACTATGAAGACTGGTGCATGTGCACCTCCACCGAGGCGGAGCGGGCATTGATGAAGCGGCTGCTCGATGAACGCAACCCCGCGATGGCACAGCGCATCGACGCGATGCACAGCGGCGGCAAGCGCGTCTTCGCCGCGGTGGGCAGCCTGCACATGATCGGACCGACGGGCTTGCCTCAGCTCCTCGCCAAGCGCGGCTACAAGGTGGAACGGGTGGAGTTCGCGAGGGCGAACTGAATTCGACTACTCCAGTCAGGTCATGTCGCAATGCGCACGACGCCCTCTCGAATGGGGGGGTGACGCAATGATCGCGCCGTGTCCGTGGTCGCGGGGAATACCGAACGCCGCATGAGCGGGAACAACATTCTTGAGCGAGTCCCCATGCATTCCTGCGCGACGCTGCGGCTTGCAGCGCTGTCGTTGGCTGCTGTCTGCCTGGTTTCCGGGTGCGGTGGAGGCGGTTCATCGTCGAATTCGATATCCGCCAACTTGTCACTGACCACCGTGAAGGTGCCGGTCGTAAAGAGCGAAGTTTTCGAGGGTCCGGACCCACTGTCGCCGATCATCATCGAGGGAGACATGTCGGGCGACCTTTCACAGCTCAACGGAAGGACCCTTTACGTGGTCGTGGAAGACCCGCAGCGGCAACGACACGCTGAGCCCCTATCTGGTCAGTCTCACAGTCACTCCTTAGGAAAAGGCCGCGCAATGCGCGGCCTTTTTCTTGATCAACGACCAGCCCGGTGAGGCCGGCGCCAATCCATCACTGCAGCTTCAGCGTATACGTGCCGGTGCTGCCCGTCTTGCCTGCATAGAACAGGACCTTGACGTAGTAGGTCGCGGACGAGCCGCTGTTGGTGGTGCTCGCGGTATCCACCGCGCCGGTGCCCTTCTCGCTCTTGGCGACCGCCGTCGTCGACGTGCCCTTGTAGATGTACAGGTCGTAGTCGGACGTGCTGTTGGGCGTGAGCGTGGCGGTCAGGGTGCCGCCGGCGGGCACGGTGACCTTGAAGTAGTCCACGTCGCTCGAGCTGCCCATGGTGCCGTTGACCGTCACCGGCCGCGTCACCGCCTGCGCGGCCGAGGTCGAGTTGTTGGACTCGACTTCAGCCACCGTGGTGGGCGGGGTCACGCCGCCGCCGGCCGCATCGACCGCGGCGTTGGCATCGACGATGCCGGTGCCGCACTGCGAGCAGGTCGCCGGGAAGGCGCGGGTCGAGCCCTTGAGCAGCGACTCGACCTGGTCCGGGGTGAGCGACGAGTTCTTCGACAGCATCAACGCCACCACGCCCGCCACATGGGGCGTCGCCATCGACGTGCCCTGGTAGTAGGCGTAGTTGTCGGCGCCCGGCGAGGTGGTGCCCGCGTTGAGCGTCGACAGGATGCCGTTGGCTGCACTCGATCGCATGTCGCCACCCGGTGCTGCCACGTCCACGATGGAACCGTAGTTCGAGTAGTAGGCGCGACCGCCGCTGCGGTTCACGGCCGCCACCGCAATGACGCCGCTGCAGTTGGCCGGCGACGAGTTCGACGCGTTGGTGTTCTCGTTGCCCGCGGCCACCACCACGACCGTGCCCCGGCTGCGTGCCGAGTTGATGGCGTTCTGCGACGTGGTGTCGCACGCGCCCGAGCCGCCAAGCGACATGTTGATGACGCGCGCCGGGTTGGCGTTGGCCGGCAGGCCTGAGACCGTGCCACCCGATGCCCACACCATGCCGTCGGCGATGTCGGAGGTGTAGCCACCGCACTTGCCGAGCACGCGCACGGGAACCACCTTGGCATTGAAGGCCACGCCCGCCACGCCCGTGCCATTGTTGGTCACCGCCGCGATGGTGCCGGCCACGTGCGTGCCGTGCCAGCTGCTCGATTCGTCCTGCGTCGGCTGGCCGCCGCCGCATTCGCCCGCGACCACGGCATCGCCGGGGTCCTTCGGGTCGCTGTCGCGGGCGTTGCCGTCGTTGGAGATCGTCGTGTCGGCGATCATGTCGTAGCCGGGCAGGATGTTGGCCGCCAGGTCGGCATGCGGGCGGTAGCCGGTGTCGATGACCGCCACCACCACGCCCGAGCCGGTCGACTTGTCCCACGCGGCCGGCAGGTTCAGGCCGGCCGTGGCCTCGAAGTACTGCCACTGCTGGCCGTACTGCGTGTCGTTGGGCACGAACATCGGATGCATGATCCTGTCCGCTTCCGCGTACTCCACGTTCGGGTCGGACGCGGCGATCTGCTGCGCGATGCGCTGCACGTCGGCGTGCGCCAGGCGGTGGTCCAGCTTCATCACGTGCGTGTCGAAGGCGCCCACGCGCAAGAGCTTCATCTGTACGCCCGAGCGCAGGGCCACCTCTTGCGCGCTGCGGTGCAAGGTGGCGCGGTCGCCCGTCGTCGAACTCGCCGCCACGCCCACCAAGCCGCTGCGGTACTTGATGATGATGCGATCCGTCGGGGGCGATTGGTTGGCACCCGATAGGGCGCTGGGCGCGACTGCCTGGCTGTAGGCAGTTCCGCCGGCGCTCGCGGCTTGTGGCCCGAGCATTGCCAGCATGAATGCGCCGAAGGCGATGGCCGCGAGGCCCCGCCGTTCTTCGTTCCGTCTCATCGAAAACCCTCCTGAGGTAACGCCGGCGCGGGATTGGCCAGCGCGGGCCGCAGACTCGATGAATTCCGCAAGACGGTCCACTAGGGTAAGTCTGGTACCAGCCAGTACCGATTGCTTTTGGTGCATGCCAGTGACATGTGAACGCTTCGTTTCCCCTCTGCCAGGGCGCTCGCGCGGGGCCATCGAAATTACGCCTGCTTGCACAAGGCCCTTTCCTGGCAACTCTCGAAGACGTCAGGGATTTCGCACGCAGGGACGAAGCCTGTGATATTCGCGCGCGTGTCCGCCCGCCACAGGGGTCGCCCCTGTAGGCTCGCGCGGCAACTTATGCACAATCAAACGCACCCCACACCGTTCGAGGAGACTCCATGGCCGACGCGCCCGCCTTTACCAAGCTCGTTCCCGGGTTCGACTTCCTGCAGGGCCTGGTGAAGAACGCCGGCTCCGCCTTGCCCAACATCGGGCAATGGGTCGCCCCCACGCTCAACCCGGAAGAGCTGGAAAAGCGCATCGAGGAGCTGCGCACGGTGCAGTTCTGGCTGGAGCAGAACGCCCGCATGCTGGGCGCGACCATCCAGGCGCTGGAGGTGCAGCGCATGACGCTGTCCACGCTCAAGACCATGAATGTGCAGATGGACGACCTGCGCGACTCGCTGAAGATCCGCATCCCGGGCGCGAGCGACAAGGCGTCCGACGATGCGCCGGTTGCGACGGCTTCCGCGGCGCCGGCCTCCAAGGCGCCGGCCGGGCCGGCCGCCCGCAAGACCGCGCCGGGCAAGGGTGGCCGGGCCACCGAGCCCTCGACCCCGCCGGTGGACCCGATGCAATGGTGGGGCGCCCTCACCAAGCAGTTCACCCAGCTGGCCACCAGCGCCATGAAGGACAGCGCCACCGACGCGGCCAAGAACCTCGCCACCGCGATGGTCAAGCAGAGCTTCGACGCGGCCGGGCAGACGATCAAGAAGGCGGTGGCGGTGCCGGCCAACGCGGCGCGCAAGTCCGCCGCCGCGCCTCGCAAGCGGCGCAGCACCTGAGCTTGCATCCAAACAAGGAGCGTCGCGCGATGAAGATGTTCCTGCATGCCCATGCCACGCATCCGGATGCGCACATGGCGCTCGCGCTGGCCGCGGCGCAGGCCGAAGCACAGCGCGCCTCGCGCGATGCGATCACGCATCCGACGCTCGGCTGGCTCTACCTCACGGACCACTTCGCCGCGCAGGCGGGCGCCCTGCTGGCCGATGCGCAGCAGCGCTGGCCCGGCGTGGCCTGGGTGGGCGCGGTGGGCGTGGGCGTCGCGGCCAGCGGCGCCGAGTACTTCGACGAGCCGGCGGTGTCGCTGCTTCTGGGCGACCTGCCGCGCGACCGCTTCCGGGTGTTCTCGGGCGTGCGACCACTGGGCGGCGGACCGGCCGGCTTCGACGCGGCCGCCGCACAGGTGCACGCCGACCCGAACACCAGCGAGTTGACCGAGCTGATCACCGAGCTGGCCGACCGCACCTCCACCGGCTACCTTTTCGGCGGGCTCGCCTCCGCCCGCGCCGACGTGCCCTCCTCTTCGTCATCCTCCCAGGGCTGGCCGGCGCGCTGCGTGCACATCGCCGATGGGGTGTTCGAGGGCGGACTCTCGGGCGTGGCCTTCGGGCCTGATGTGGCCATCGTCTCGCGCGTCACGCAGGGGTGCCAGCCTGTCGGGCCGGTGCGGCACGTGACCGCCGCCGACCGCAACGTGGTGCTCGCGCTGGACGGCGAGCCGGCACTCGAATGCCTGCTGCGCGACATGAACATCAACGGCCGCGAGCCGCGCGAAGCCCTGCCGCGGCTGCGGCAGACGCTGGTGGGCCTGAGCGATCCGCAGGACACGGCGCTCGCGCGCGGCGGCCAGTTCGGCACCGACACGCGCGTGCGGCACCTGGTCGGGCTCGACCCGGCGCGCCACGGCATCGCCATCGCCGACGTGGCGCCGGTCGGCACGCAGCTGGCCTTCTGCCGGCGCGACACCGAGGCCGCGCGGCGCGACCTGGTGCGCATCTGCACCGAGATCCGCGAGGAACTGGAGCCCGAGACGCTGTCGCTGGAGACGGCGCTCGCGCTGCAGGGCAACGGCCCGGATGGCGGCACGCATCCGGCGCGTCGCATCGCGGGTGCCATCTACGTGAGCTGCGCGGGGCGCGGCGGCGGCCATTTCGGCGCGCCGTCGGCGGAGCTGGCCATCGTGCGGCAGGCGCTGGGCGACGTGCCGCTGGCGGGCTTCTTCGCCGCGGGCGAGATCGCCCGTCACCACCTGTACGGCTACACCGGCGTGCTGACGGTCTTTCCGGCTTGATCGGCCCTCGCCGGAGCGCGATTACCCGCCCTCCGGTCGAAGGCGAAATGACTTCGCGGTGCCGTCCGTCGTCGTTCGCCGCGTTACATTGCCTGGGCCCATGAATGCCCCGTCGCGAATCGACCTTCCCCACGCCGACGACCGTGCCCATCGACGCACGCAGGTGGTCGCCGAACTGCGCGCCGTGCTGCCGCCGCACGCGCTGCTGTGGCACACCGAGGACACGGTGCCCTACGAGTGCGACGGCCTCACCGCCTACCGCCAGCAGCCGCTGGTCGTCGCCCTGCCCGAGACCGAGGCGCAGGTCGCGGCTGTGCTCAAGGTCTGCAACCGGCTCGAAGTGCCGGTGGTGGCGCGCGGTGCGGGCACTGGCCTGTCCGGCGGTGCGCTGCCGCATCGGCTGGGCGTGACGCTCAGCCTCGCCAAGTTCAACCGCATCCTCGGCATCGACCCGCTGGCCCGCACGGCGCGCGTGCAATGCGGCGTGCGCAACCTCGCGATCAGCGAGGCCGCGTCGCCGCACAACCTCTACTACGCACCCGACCCGAGCAGCCAGATCGCCTGCACCATCGGCGGCAACGTGGCCGAGAACTCGGGGGGCGTTCACTGCCTCAAGTACGGGCTCACGCTGCACAACGTGCTGCGGGTGCGCGGCTTTCTGGCCGACGGCACGCCGGTGGAGTTCGGTGGCGAGTCGCTGGACTGCGCAGGGCTGGACCTGATGACGGTGCTCGTCGGCAGCGAAGGCATGCTGGCCGTGATCACCGAGGTGACGGTGCGCCTCATCCCCAAGCCGCAGGTGGCGCGCTGCATCATGGCGAGCTTCGACGACATCCGGCACGCGGGTGATGCGGTGGCCAAGGTCATCGCCGCCGGCATCATCCCCGCCGGCCTCGAGATGATGGACAAGCCGATGACGGCGGCGGTCGAATCCTTCGTGCATGCGGGCTACGACCTCGATGCCGCAGCCATCCTGCTGTGCGAGAGCGACGGCGCGCCCGAGGAAGTGGACGAGGAAATCGCCCGCATGGTGGAGGTGCTGCGTGCCAGCGGCGCGAGCGGCATCCAGGTGAGCGAGAACGAAGCGCAGCGCCTGAAGTTCTGGAGCGGCCGCAAGAACGCGTTTCCGGCCAGCGGACGCATCAGCCCCGACTACATGTGCATGGATTCGACCATCCCGCGCAAGCGGCTGGCCGACATCCTCATCGCCATCGCGCAGATGGAAAAGAAGTACGGGCTGCGCTGCGTGAACGTCTTCCATGCGGGCGACGGCAACCTGCACCCGCTCATCCTGTACGACGCGAACGACGCCGACCAGCTGCACCGCTGCGAGCAGTTCGGTGCCGAGATCCTCGAGACCAGCGTCGCGCTGGGCGGGACGGTCACCGGCGAGCACGGCGTGGGCGTGGAGAAGCTCAGCTCGATGTGCGTGCAGTTCTCGGCCGCCGAGCGCGAGCAGATGTTGGGCGTCAAGCGTGCCTTCGACCCGAAGGAACTGCTGAACCCCGGCAAGGTCATCCCCACGCTGCACCGCTGTGCCGAGGGCGGCAAGATGCATGTGCGTGGCGGGCTGCTGCCATTTGCCGACATTCCTCGCTTCTGATCCCGAGATCAAAGATCCACGCCTTCGACATGAGCCACGACGACCCTGCCCTGCGCCGCTTGATCGACCAGGTGAAGAGCGCCGTCGAGGCCGCACGCACATTGGACATTCGAGGCGGAAACACCAAGGCCTTCTACGGCGAACCTGCTCGTGGCGAGGTGCTGGACACGACGCCTCTGGCTGGCATCTCCAGCTACGAGCCCACCGAACTCGTGGTGACAGCGCGTTGCGGCACGGGGCTGGCCGAGCTGGAATCGGCCCTGGCCGAGCGAGGCCAGTGCCTCGCCTTCGAGCCACCGCATTTCGGCCCGGGTGGCACGGTCGGCGGCATGGTCGCGGCGGGCCTCTCCGGGCCGTCGCGGGCTGCCGTGGGCTCGGTGCGCGATTTCGTGCTCGGCGCGAGCCTGCTCAACGGCCGCGGCGAAGTATTGAGCTTCGGCGGCCAGGTGATGAAGAACGTCGCGGGCTACGACGTGTCGCGCCTGCTTGCGGGCTCGATGGGCACGCTCGGCGTGATCCTCGAGGTGTCGCTCAAGGTGCTGCCGGTGGCGCCGGCGAGCGCAACCTTGCGCTTCGAACTGGATGAAGCGAGCGCCATCCGCCGAATGAACGAATGGGCAGGCCAACCCTGGCCGATCAACGCGAGCGCCTGGTGGAACGGCATGCTCGTGATCCGTCTGCGCGGCGCGCTCGCGGCGGTGAATGCCGCCATCGCCAAGCTGGGCGGCGAGCTGATCGAGGCCGAGGTAGGGACGCAGTTCTGGCAAGGCCTGCGCCACCACAGCGACGAGTTCTTCGAGCACGCGGTGGAGGCGGTGAAGGGCGGCGCGGCGCTGTGGCGCCTGTCGCTTCCATCCACCACGCCGCCACTCGCGCTGCATGGCGAAACGCTGATCGAGTGGGGCGGCGCCCAACGCTGGGTCGTCACGCCGCAATCGGCTGCGAGCCTGCGCGAGATCGTCCAGAAGGTGGGTGGGCATGCCACGCTCTTTCGCGCACGCGACAAGTCGGCGGGGGTGTTCGCACCACTCGCGCCGGCGCTCATGCGCATCCACGCCGAGCTCAAGACATCCTTCGATCCGGCCGGGGTGTTCAATCCTGGCCGCCTGTATCCGGGCCTCTGACTGGCCCGGCCTCACGACACCTCATGCAAACCAAGCTCGCGCCCGAATTCAAGGACACGCCTGAAGGCCAGGAGGCCGAGGCCATCCTGCGCAAGTGCGTGCACTGCGGTTTCTGCACGGCGACCTGCCCGACCTACCAGCTGCTGGGCGACGAGCTCGACGGGCCGCGCGGGCGCATCTACCTCATCAAGCAGGTGCTCGAAGGCCATGCGCCCACGCGCAAGACGCAACAGCACCTGGACCGCTGCCTCACCTGCCGCAACTGCGAGACCACCTGCCCGTCCGGCGTGCAGTACGGCAACCTGGTGGAGATCGGCCGCAACATCGTCGAGTCGAAGGTGGAGCGCCCGCGCGGCGAGCGCACCGTGCGCTGGCTGCTGAAGGAAGGCCTGACCTCCTCCGCCTTCAAACCCGCGATGAAGCTCGGCCAGGCGATGCGCCCGCTGCTGCCGGCTGCGCTGCGCAACAAGGTGCCGCCCAAGGCGGACGCCGAGGCACACCGCTGGCCCACGCGCACGCATCCGCGCGCAGTGCTGCTGCTGATGGGCTGCGTGCAGCCGGCGATGATGCCCAACATCAACAGCGCCACGGCGCGGGTGCTCGATGCCGCGGGCATCCAGACGGTGGTGGCGGATGAAGCCGGCTGCTGCGGCGCCATCCGGCTGCACCTGAATGACCACGAAGGCGGGCTCGCCGACATCCGGCGCAACATCGACGCCTGGTGGCCTACTGTGTCGGCGGGCAAGGTGGAGGCGATCGTGATGAACGCGTCGGGCTGCGGCGTGACGGTGAAGGAATACGGCCACGCGCTGGCCAACGACCCGGCCTATGCCGAGAAGGCGGCACGCATCTCGGCAATGACGCGCGACCTGAGCGAGTTGCTGCCTGCGCTGCTGCCGACACTCAAGAGCAAGGTCCGTCGGCGCAAGGTGACCAAGCTCGCGTACCACCCGCCATGCACGCTTCAGCATGGGCAGCAGGTGCGCGGCGGCGTGGAAGCTTCATTGAAGGAGCTGGGCTTCGAGGTGCAGCTGGCCACGGCCGAAAGCCACCTGTGCTGCGGCTCGGCCGGCACTTATTCGGTGCTGCAGCCTGAGCTCGCGTATGCCCTGCGCGACCGCAAGCTGGGCGGGCTGGAACCGCTCCAGCCGCAGGCGATCGTGTCGGCCAACATCGGCTGCATCCAGCATCTGCAAAGCGGAACGCAGACGCCGGTGCGGCATTGGATCGAGGTGGTGGACGAGGCGCTGGGATAACGCCGGACGATCAGGCCTTCGCCGGTCGCCGCGCCGAGCGCACACGCTGGGCCAGCAGCCCCTCGCGCAATTGCGGATCCATCGGCGCCCGGCTGTGTTCGTTGTTCAGCTGCACGAGGCGCGACAGCAGGTCCATGAACTTGCGTTGATCCACGGCGTTCAGCGGTGCGACCATGCGCCGCTCGCTGCGCTCGAGCAAGGGCGCCACACGCTTGAGCAGTCTTGCGCCTTCGTCGGTGATGTAAAGCTCGTTGCTGCGGCGATCACTCTCCGATCGCTCGCGCGTGATGAAGCCACGCGCCTCGAGCCTGTCGAGCACCTTCACCACCGTTGTCTTGTCAAAGGCGATGAGTCCCGACAGCCGCACCTGGTCGATGCCCGGCACGTCGCGAATGATGCTCATCGCAGCGAACTGCACCGAGGTGATGCCAAGCGCACCCGCCTCCTCCTGGAACAGGCCTTGCGAGATCTGGTTGAGCCTGCGGATCAGATGGCCGGGCCGGGTGTGGAATGTGTCGAGCGACAAGCAGGTCTCCTGAGATGATGCGGCCTTCACGCACGTCACACGGCACGTGCAGCATCCCGGGATTATCAAGAGCGTGGGTGCCTGCACGAAGCGTGGACGCTTGTAGGAAACACTCCAATCCGCCAATTCTTCTGCCACAGGTACGTACCTTGCCTGGGAGCCGTCTTGTCTCTCACGTCCAGCATCACCCGCAGCATCGAACCATGATCATCGACATCTCCCCACTGGCCGAACTCGAAGAGATCGAGGTGCGGCACAGCGACATCCACGGCATGGGCGCCTTCGCCTTGCGCGGCATGCCGCCGGGCCACCTCGTGGGCAACTACGAAGGCCGGCGCTATTCGCCGACCGATGAAAGCGAAGGGCCCTGGGATCATTCGCTCACCTACCTCTTCGGCTTGTCCGACGGCACGCTCATCAATGGCGCGGAAGGCGGCAACGCCACGCGGCACATCAACCATTCCTGCGCGCCCAATTGCCAGGCCTGCGAGGAGCTCGACGAGGACGGCGGGCTGCACATCGTGATCCGCACCCGGCGGCGCGTGCGCGCTGGCGAGGAGTTGTTCATCGACTACCGGCTCGATGTGCCCGATGCCGATGCGGCCGACTACCAGTGCCGATGCGGTGCGCCACGCTGCCGCGGCACCATGGCCGCCCCTTGACCGGCGCCGGGGCGGGCTTGATGCCTCAGGAGGTGCGGCGCAGCCTGTCGATGCGCTTGCGCGCCGCGCGCGCCACGAACTGCCGCTCGAAGTAGCTCGCCTGCTTCAGCAGGTGGTCGCCCTGGACCTGGCATTCGTTCTGCGTGCGTTCCAGGTCGGCAGGCGGGATGCCGGACTGCGCCTTCTCGGCCTCCTTGAGCAAGGCATCGGCCTGCGGCCCGCGCACGCCCTGCTTGTAGACGCTGCCGACGAACGCGAAGGATGCCGTCACCACGGGCAGCAGTTGCCCTTCCGCGGCGGCGTCGCCACCTCGCAGCCGCTGCGCCATCGGCTCGGCGCGCGCCTGCAGGGCGGCGACGCAGGCCGCGGCCTGCTGCGGGTTGGGGTCGGCGGCAACCGCCGCCACGCTTGGCAGCACCAGCGCGAGTGCGGATGCGAGAAGCCAGGACTGACGCATGTGGAAGGACTCCTTGGAACGACTCGGCTGCAAACTGAATGCCTGGGGGCCGGCCGATGATCCTTTGAATGCCCCGAAATCGAGCGTTTTCAACTCACTCACCTCTTGTCGCACGATCGTCCGGAGCGCCATTTTCAGAACGTTTAATGCCGACATCAGGACGACCGGCGACTACCGCGACGACACTATCTCTGTTCCCCGCGGGGAGGCAGCCCCACCAAGGTGGCGCCGCGGCACTTCGAGGTGCGATTCAGCACAGCATGCCGAAGCGGGTATTCCCAAAGGGGCCAGTGTTGGCCCCTTTTTTTTAGGCCCCCCAGTCGCTGCGCTCCTGCCCCCGAGGGGCGCCACCCAGCGGGCTGGCGGAGCCAGTCCCGCGGGCGTTGCTTGATCTGTCGCTTTGCTGCGCTTGCTCCGGCTGCCTTTTTACAGGCCGACCATCGCCACCAGGTCTTCCGCCGATACGGCGCCGTCGTGCTTGCCGAACTGGCCGTTCTTGCTGTTGCGGTAGACGATGAGCGGGACGCTCTCGGCGCCCAGGCTCTTGAAGATGTCGGTGTTGGCCTTGACCTTCGTCAGCACGTCGTCGCTCAGGTTCTGCGGCACGGTGATGCCGCCGCCATGGGCCAGCACGCTGGTTTCGTTCTCGGTCATCGCGGCCACCGGGTCCTTCGCGGACAGGATGGTCGCGCCCTGGGGGCCGGACGAACTGCGCAAGAGGCCGATGGGCATCCACACGATCTTCAGCTTGGTCTGCACCGCCTGGGCGTTGTTCCACAACGCGGCACAGTGCGGGCAGGTCGGGTCGAAGAAGACATAGACAGTGTTGGCTGCCATCACCGGGCCGGTGGTGAAGCCCGTGCCCTTGGACGCCGCCTCGTAGGCGTCGCGTTGGGTCTGCGGCGCAGCCGGCGGGACGGCGCTTGCGGCCGGGGCGGCGGTGCCGCTGGTGGTAGCCGACGGCGTCGAGGCTTCGCTCGAGGGCTTGTCGCAGGCAGAGATGAGCAGTGCGACGACGGCCAGGGCGCTGGCGTTCAGGAGATGGCGGTGGGCATTCACGAAACAGGATCCTTCCAGAGAGGCGGCTGGGTGCCGGCACAGGCTTTGGGCCGTTTGAGGCGCGGGAGTTCACGACGAAATGTCGAATTTACCCGCTTCAGGCGGCATGGCCTTGCGCGGCCAGGGGCTCGGGGCGTGCCCGCAGTGCCCAGATGACGCCGGCGACCAGGCAGGCGATGCCGGCAAGCGTCGCGCCCGCAGGCATCCGCCCGCGCAGCACGAAGGCATACGCCAGCGCCGACAGCGTCTCGAAGACGATCAACTGCCCGGCCAGCGTGGTGGGCAGCCGCTGGCTCGCCTCGTTCCAGCAGAGCGTGCCCAGCCACGAGGCAAAGAGGCCGATCGCGAACATCAGCCCCGCGAAGCGCAGCGGCGCGGGCCCGAGCGGCATGGCGAAGGCGGAGCCGCTCGCGGTGTTCCAGGCCCAGAAGCCGATGAAGCCCGCGAGGGCCAGGGGCAGCGTCGCGATGCCCTGCGCCGTCGCCCAGGTGCGCGGGCTGCGGTCGGGATGGGCGCGCAGCCAGTCGGCGTTGCGGATGGGGTACCAGGTCCAGCAGATGAGTGCGCCGATCGCCAGCAGCGCACCGAGTGCATAGCGGCCGATGTCGGCGTGCGTGTCGGCGCGAAGCTGCTCGATTTCCACCTGGTTCACGAGCGCGATGCCCACGGCGATCACCACCAGTGACGGTGCGAGCTTGCGCCACGGCAGCCGGCCGTCGCGCCAGGCGTCTCGCAGGTTGGAGGTGATCGCGATGACCACCGGCAGCGTGCCGATGATCATGGTGGGCAGCGGCCCGCCGGCGCGCTGGATGGCCGCTGCAAGGCACAGGTAGTAGATGACGTTGCCCACCATCGACAGCTTCAGCGCTTCCAGCCAGTCGCTGCGCGTCAGCTGCATCAGCCGCTGGCGATCGAACCACGCCAAGGGCAGCGCGATGACGCCGAACGCGAGGTAGCGCGAGAAGGACAGGAGCGCCGCCGGGTACTCCGGCAGCATGAGCGGGGCGATGAAGACGAGGCCCCACATGAGGCCGGCGGCAAGCGCGAACAGGGTACCGAGAAGCATGCCGCGAGTGTGACGGCGCGACCTGGCCCCGTCTTGTACGAGCTTGCGGTGACGTTGGGGTTCAGCGTGCCACGCGCAGCGCCAGCTGCTGTTGGTAGCGGCCGGGCGTGACGCCGTACATGCGGGCGAAGCGGCGCGTGAGGTGGGCCTGATCCACGAGCCCGACGTCGGCCGCAACGGTCGCCGGCGCACAGCCCGCGGCCAGCAACTGCTTGGCGCGAAACAGCCGCAGCGCCATCAGCATCTGGTGAGGCGTCGCATGATGGCGCGCCTTGAAGCGGCGTTGGAAGTGGAAGGGGCTGAGGCCGGCCTCCTGCGCCAGGTCATCGAGGCTCAGGGAATCGGCCAATCGGTCGCGCATCAACGCGACAGCACGGTCCAGCGCAGCATCGCTGCCAACCTGCCTCGCTTCCGAAACCCCTGCGCCACGCGCCAGCGGACGCACGGCATCGAGCAATTCCATCAACGCGCCATCGAGGGCCAGCGCATCGTTGGTCTGCCACATCAACGCCAGCAAGGCGTTGACGCGCAGCGCCACCACCCGCTCATGTGCCACCGGCTGAGCGAACCACCATCCGCGCTGGCCCGTCACTGCTTCCAGCACTTCAGGCTCGATGTAGATCATGCGATAGCGCCAGCCCTGCGGCGTCTCGGCGCGGCCGGTGTGCAGCACGTCGGGATTCATGAGCACCACCGACTGCGCCGGCGCGAGGTGGTCGCTGCCGAGGTAGCGAAAGCGCTCGACGCCGTACTCGATGGCGCCGAGCCCGAAGCCTCCATGCACGTGCGGATCGAAGGCGAAGCGCACGATGTGCGCCTGGTACAGCTCGATGCCCTCGCGCTGCAGGCGCTTGAACTGCGCCGCCTCGCGGGGATGCTCGAAGCGTGCAGGAACGGCCGCGCATTCAGGCAACCGTTCCCCGCCCATCACCACACCTTGCAGGGCTTCTCGCGCACCATCGGCTGGCCGGGCTTGCAGGAGAAAGCCCGCGCGAACTCGGGCATGTTGGCCACCACGCCGTTGACGCGGTAGCGGCCCGGCGAATGCGGGTCGGTGAGCGCGCGCAGGCGCAGTGCTTCCGGCCGGGTGCTGTTGCATGCCCATTGCGCCATGCCGATGAAGAAGCGCTGGTCGGGCGTGAAGCCGTCAATGTCCTGAAGCTTCTGGTTGGCAGTGGTCGTCTTCCAGGCGACGTAGGCGAGGATGGTGCCGCCCAGGTCGGCCACGTCTTCGCCGAGCGTGAGCTTGCCGTTGATCTTCACGTCGTCGACCACGGTGTAGCCCGAATACTGGTTGACGATGCACGAGGTGCGCTTGACGAACTCGTCGGCGTCCTTCTTGGTCCACCAGTCGCGCAGGTTGCCTTGCGCATCGAACTGCCGGCCTTCGTCGTCGAAGGCGTGCGTGAGCTCGTGGCCGATGGTGGCGCCGGTGTTGCCAAAGTTGGGCGCGTCGTCCATCTTCGGGTCGAACAGGGGCGGCTGCAGGATGCCGGCGGGGAAGTTGATGTCGTTCATCTGCGAGTTGTAGTACGCATTCACCGTGGGCGGCGTCATGCCCCATTCGGCGCGGTCCACCGGCTTGCCGACCTTGGCGAGCTGGCGGCGCGCCTCGAAGGTCTGGCTGCGCTCGACGTTGCCGAAGTAGTCGCCCCGCTTGACCTCCAACGACGAATAGTCGCGCCACTTCTCCGGGTAGCCGATCTTGTTGACCAGCGTGTGCAGCTTCTCGAGCGCCGCCTTCTTGGTGGATGCACTCATCCAGTCCAGCGCGTTGATGCGCTGCTGCATGGCAGCTTCGATCGCACGCGTCATGTCGGCAGCGCGCTGCTTGGTCTCGGGCGCGAAGGTGCGCTTGGCGAAGACCTGGCCCAGCGCCTCGCCCAGGTCGCGGTCGACGGCGCGCACGCAGGTCTTCCAGCGCGGCGACATCTGCTGCACGCCGCGCAGCTTGGTCGAGTAGAAGTCGAAGTTGGCCTGCTCGAAAGGCTTGGCGAGGTTGACGGACTGGGCATCGACGATCTGCCAGCGCAGGTAGGTCTTCCAGTCGGCAAGCGGCCGCTTGGCCAGCATCTGGTCGAGCTTCCTGTAGAAGGCCGGCTGCGCGACGTTGATGGCAGTGGCCGTGGGCACGTCCACCATCTTCAGGTAGGTCGCCCAATCGAAGTGGGGCGCCAGCTTCTTCACCTGCGCAAAGCTCATGCGGTGGTAGAGCTTGTGCGGGTCTCGCCGCTCCTCGCGCGTGAGCGACGCGCGTGCGAGCTCGGTCTCGATGGACAACACGGTGAGGGCATTGGCGGCCGCCTTCTCCTTCGTGTCGCCCAGCAGTTCGAACATGCGCGCGAGATGCTGCTGGTAGGCCGCGCGGATGTCCTTGGACTTGGCATCCGTCTTCAGGTACTGGTCGCGGTCGGGCAGCCCCAGGCCGCCGGCGTCGGCGGTGGTGATGACTTGCGAGGAGTTGGCAAAGTCCTGGTCGGACCCGAAGCGGAACATCGCGTTGTCGGTGCCCGTGAGATGCAGCCAGCCGATGAGCGTGGCCGCGTCCTTCACCGACTTCAACTGCGCGACTTTCGCAAGCGCCGGCTCGATGGGCTTGGCGCCGGCGGCATCGATGGCGGCTTCGTCCATGCAGGCGGCGAAGTAGTCGCCCGTCTTCTGCTCGGACGGCGTGCGGTCGGCACGCGGCTCGGCCACTTCATTGAGCAGGCCCCAGAGGTAGTGCAGGTTCTCGTCGTGCAGCTTGCCGTACACGCTCCAGCTCGACTGGTCGCCGGGAATGGGGTTCTTCTTTTCCCAGCCGCCGCAGGTGTACTGGTAGAAGTCGACGCAGGCGTTGGCCGATGGGTCCATGGAGTTGAGGTCCAGGCTCGGCGAGTAGGGCAAGGCAGTGAGGGGTGCGTCCGCGGGGGCAGGCGTGCTGGCTGCGGCCGGTGCGGCGGTCTGGGCGACGCTGGCCGCGATGGAGGCCAGTGCGAGCGATGCGGCGATCGCGACTTGCTTGAGCTTGCGGCCAGTGGTGCGGCGGGTGGTCATGGTCTTTCGGGGCACTTCGTGGGTGCGGTGTCGGACAAAGCCGCGAGCATGCCACGGCGTCATGGAATGTTCAGTGGGCTTTGCCCTTGGGCCGCTCCATCTGTGCGCCGGGTGCGTGGAAGGCCACCTGCTCGGGCACCAGGTTGCCTTCGTCGGGCGCGATGAGTTCGGAGCGCATGGCGATGGCGACCGAGGCCGGGTTCACCTTGCTGTTCGGATGCGTCGCCGCTTCGACCATGTTGCGGTACATCTGCGCCGGCAGCAGCATCGCGAGCTCCAGGCTCAGCTCGTTGGCGCGGTCGTAGTCGTCCAGCGGCGAGTTCTTGTCCAGCGAGCCGACGAGCACGAGGTACATCGACACCTTCTCGGCGAGGTCGAGCTTTTCGCGTGCGGGCAGGTTCTTCATGCGGGCCTCCTTGGGATCGTGGGGGCTGAGGGTACCGCAGTGCAGCGTGGCCATGGGTGGCTGCTGGATTTGCAGCGCATGGTGTGCGGAGTGCGGCAGCGGCTGTTGCGAATGCATGAGGGTGGACGGCTTTCGGGCGTGTTCGAGGGTGCGACGTGCTGGCATGGTTGCTGCGCTGTGAAGGGCCGACTTCATTCCAACGCAAGGACCTTTCATGAAGAACATCGCCGCCCTGGCACTCGCTGCCGCCACCGCTTTCCTCGCCGCACAGGCAAACGCCCAGGACGCCGCACCGGCCGCCGCCGCTTCGGCGCCGCGCGTCTATACCTACAACTACAAGTCCCCCACCTGAACCGGGCGCAGATCGATGCGCTGCTCGCCAAGCCCGAACAGCTGGTGGTGATCGACGTGCGTCGCCCCGACGAGCTCAGCACGATCGGGGGCTTTCCGGTGTACCTGAGCATCCAGCCCAAGGATCTGGAGCAGCGGCTGGCCTACATCCCGAAAGACCGGCTGATCGTGACCGTGTCCAACCATGCGGCGCGCGCTGGCGCGGCGGGCAACCTGCTGAGCGTGAAGGGCTTCAAGGTGGCCGGCGCGGCCGGCGTGCAGGAATATGAGGCGGAGGGTGGGAGTCTGGTGAAGGTGGCGGCGCCGGTTCATCCGACCACGGCTGCGGCCAATGCCAAAGGGGCCACCAAGCAATAGCCGGAGGAATGGCCGGAAAGATGGCAGGAGTAGCAGGGCGGGGCGCAGCCAGCGCCTACAAAGTTTTGCGACGAATATTCCCGAGCGGTCACTTCACACTTGACCTCAGGACGAATTGCCTCCAAATTACCGAAAGGTAATTTCGGAGCTTCCCCATGGCCACGAGCGATGGTGCAATACCGATCGGTAACGAATCTCTGGACTCCGTGGTTCGATCTTCGGTCGACCTCGGGGCCGTGGTGCGCCACCAGCGCAAGCGGCTCTCGCTGAACCAGCTCGACATCGCCGGCCTCGGCAACACCGGAAACCGGTTCATCGTGGACCTTGAAAAAGGCAAACCCACGGTGCAGTTGCAGAAGGCGCTGGACGTGCTGGACCTGCTCGGACTTGAACTCGTGGTGCGCCGCAAGACGCCGCCCGCCCTCTGATGCCCAGACCTTCCCAGCTGGACGTGTTCTTTGCCGACGAACTCGTCGGCACGATCCACGACACCTCGCCGATTTCCTTCGAATACGCCCAGGCATGGCTGGACCGGCGTCCGCCCATGCCGGTGGCGACGATCGCGCTCGCGAGCGGGCGGAATGACTCGGCGCAGGTGCAAGCCTTCTTCGAGAACCTTCTGCCCGAAGGCGAGCTGCGGCACTACATCGCCGACCAGAAGAAGGCGTCCACCCTCTTCTCCTTGCTGCACGAGGTGGCCGGAGACACCACCGGCGGCTTCACCATCCTGCCCGCGGGTCAGCGGCCCGAGGCCCCGTCGTACGAACCCACCACTTGGGAGCAGCTGGGTGCGACCCTCGCCAAGAAGTCGGCCGCCGCCATCGACGTCAAGGGACGCGATGCGCGGATCTCCCTGGCCGGCGCGCAGGACAAGGCATTGATTGCCATCTTCGGTGATGGCGCACCGATGCTTCCGCTCGGAACTTCACCGTCCACGCACATCCTCAAGCCCGACATCAAGCGGCTCGCGAAGGTCTGGAATTCGGCGGCCAACGAGACCATGGTGATGCTCGCCGCGTCGACCTGCGGCTTGCCGACGGCCGAGGTCTTCTACGAATTCCACACCCGCTCGTGCATCGTCAAGCGCTTCGACCGCTTCATGCGGCCCGACGGGAGCCTCGACCGTCTGATTCAGTACGACCTCTGCCAGCTCAGCGGCGTGGTGTCCGACAAGAAGTACGAGAAGGAAGGCGGCCCCGGGGTGCTCGGCTGCGCAGAGCTGATCCGCAAATACAGCAGCCGCCCGGCGGTGGACCTGCGCCATTTCGTCGGCTGGATCTTCTTCAATCTCTTCACGGGCAACAACGACAGCCACGCGAAGAACCTCTCGATGTACCGGCTGCCCGATGAAGGCGTGGTGCTCACGCCGTTCTACGACCTCATGTGCACCCGCATCTATCCCGGCCTCTCGCGGGAGTTCGCCTTCGCGATCGGTGGCGAAACCATGCCGGGGTCCATGACCCGCGATCACGCCATCGACATGGCACGGCAGCTTCGAATGCAGCCCTCGTTCGTGCTGGGCCTGGCCGACGATCTCGCGCGCAAGATTCCGCAGGCCATGGCGCAGGCGTATGCGACGGTGGCGCCATCGCTTCCCTCCGGCGGCCGGACGCTTGCCGGGCGCATCGAGCAGTTCGTCACCTCGACCACGAAGAAGACGGCAGCGCGCATTCTCAAGGCGCCATGAAAAAGCCCCCGACACTCATCGCATCGAGGGCATCAAGAGCGGCCACGGGTCACTGACGGCCGCTCACTTCTGGTTGATCAGCGGACTTTGCCGTTCTTCCAGGCGTTGAGCAGCGTCTCGTAGGCGATGGTCTCGCCCTTCGGCTTCTCATTAGCCAGCTTCTTCCACGGCGCGCCCTTGTCGGACAGCCACTTGTTCGGGTCGCCCTTCGGGTTCAGCTTCGGCGCGCAATGCGCCATGCCCGCGCGCTCGAGGCGGCCCATCACCTGGTCCATCTCTTCAGCCAGGTTGTCCATCGCCGCCTGCGGCGTCTTCTCGCCGGTCACGGCCACGGCCACGTTCTTCCACCACAGCTGCGCGAGCTTCGGATAGTCGGGCACGTTGGTGCCGGTCGGCGTCCAGGCCACGCGCGCGGGGCTGCGGTAGAACTCGATCAGGCCACCGTACTTGTTCGCGTTCTGCGTGAAGTAGTCGTGGTGGATGTCCGAGTCGCGGATGAAGGTGAGACCGGTGATGGACTTCTTCAGCGACACCGTCTTGCTGGTGATGAACTGCGCGTACAGCCAGGCCGCGGCCGTCTTGTTGGCGTCATGGTCCTTGAAGAAGGTCCACGAGCCCACGTCCTGGTAGCCGTTCTGCATGCCCTGCTTCCAGTACGGGCCGTTCGGGCCAGGGGCCATGCGCCACTTCGGCGAGCCGTCTTCGTTCACGACCGGCAGGCCCTTCTTGGTCATGTCCGCGGTGAACGCGGTGTACCAGAAGATCTGCTGGGCGATCTGGCCTTGCGCTGGCACGGGGCCGGCTTCGCCGAAGGTCATGCCGGTGGCTTCCTTCGGTGCGTACTTCTTCATCCAGTCGACGTACTTGGTGAGTGCGTAGACGGCAGCGGGCGAGTTGGTCGCACCGCCGCGCGACACCGAGGCGCCCACCGGCGTGCACTTGTCGTCGCCGACGCGAATGCCCCACTCGTCCACCGGCATGCCGTTCGGGATGCCCTTGTCGGCGGTACCCGCCATCGACAGCCACGCGTCGGTGAAGCGCCAGCCGAGCGACGGGTCCTTCTTGCCGTAGTCCATGTGGCCGT
>CBIHOF010000010.1:0-178263 GCA_966211955.1 uncultured Comamonadaceae bacterium
AGGCTATTAATGCTCACCCCTCGTCACTCCACAGTGACGAGGGGTTTTGCTTTTGCGGCGCGAGTTTGCACTGCAGATGCCCTGCGGTTGGCCGCAATGCCCTGATTATTGGATTGCGTGATCAGCGCGGCACAGTTCCTTGCTAGGCAAGGGTCAGCGGCGGTACCGAGTACGGCGCGTCAGGCGCTTCGCCCACGACGATTGCCTCTCTCGCAATCGCCCGCGCAAACGTCTGGTGACGGCAAATATGCTGAAAATCGCCTTGACAAGGCCCCCTTAGAACACGACACCACTGGACAAGACGATATTGGCGTAGGGCGTGAACTCCCCCGTGCGCACCACCGTCTTGGCGCCTACGCTTCGCCGCTTCAATTTCGCGTGTGTTTCGGTTTGCAGAGGCTGTGCATGCGGCAGGCGATCGCCGATGGCTTGCGCCAGTGTCGGATTCCCACGGGCAAGTTCCTCGGCGATCCACGCTTTCTCCACATGCATCTCGGCGAGGATCGCTTCGAGCACGTCGAGCAGCCGTGGCACGTTTTGCGTGACAGCGAGGTCGATGCAGCGTACGCCGGGCGGGACCGGCAGACCTGCATCGCCGACCACGATGGTGTCGCCGTGGCCGAGGCCGGCGATCAGGTGCGACAGTTCGGCGTGCAGGAGCTTGCCTTTTTTCACGCCAGCTCCTCCCGTCGCGGCATGGCGCTCATGGCGCCCTCGCGCGTGACGCTGATCGCTGCTGCGTGGACCGCAACCTCAACCGCACGCATCAACGGGGTTCCGTCAACCAAGCTCGCCGCCAGAGCGCCGACAAAGGTGTCTCCCGCGCCCGTCGTGTCGACCGCGCGAACGGCCGGTGCACGAACTACGGTGGGCTCGAGCCCCGAAACCATCACCCCGTCTGCCCCGAGGGTCATCAATACATGGCGCGGGCCGAGCTTTTGCAAGGTCCGCACTGTGTCCACGTGGCTCCCAGCAGCGCCCGCCAGCGCTGCCGCTTCCGTCTCGTTCGGTACGAGATAGTCGATGGCCTCGAGCAAGTGCAGCGGCAACGCGCCGGCTGGTGCCGGATTCAGCAGCACCGGCACGCCCGCCACCCGAGCAATGCCCACCGCTTCCTCAATTGCATCGAGTGGCACCTCCAGCTGGCACACCAGCAACGCCGCGGCCTGGATCAACCCGGCTGCAGCTCGCACATGGCCCACTGTCACTTGGCCGTTCGCACCGGCGGACAGCACGATGGTGTTCTCGCCATGATCGTCCACGGCGATCATCGCCACGCCCGTCGGCACCCCGGCCAGCACCTGCAGATTCGCCAGGCCTATGCCTTCGGCATGCAACACGGCCATGGCCTCGCGCCCCAGCTCATCATCGCCAACGCAGCCGATGAAGTCGACCGCCGCGCCCATGCGCGCCGCCGCTACCGCCTGGTTGGCACCCTTGCCGCCGGGCCACCGCCGCATGTCGCTGCCTCGCACCGTTTCTCCGGGCGAGGGCAACCTCTGGCAGCGTACGACCAGGTCCATGTTGACGCTGCCCAGGACCACGATTCGGCCCTTCATGGCTGGCCCTGCCAGCGGCCGCTGGATTGCCTCACGCACAGCTTGGGCTGCAGGATCTCGCGCTGAAGGGCGCGGCCCGGCTCGGCGATGCGCTCCAGCAGCAGGCGTGCCGCGAGCTCGCCAGTCTGGTGCTTGGGTTGCACCACGGTCGTGAGCGGCGGGTTGCTGTAAGCAGCCAGGGCAATGTCGTCGAAACCCACCACCGACACATCGCGCGGAATCACGAGGCCACCTTGAGCAGCCGCACAGATGGCGCCGATGGCCATCAGGTCGTTGGACGCGAAGACGGCGCTCGGTCGCTCCGACAGCGCAAGGAGCGACCTCATGGCACCATGCCCCCCTTCGCTCGTGAAATCTCCGGTCCTCAGCAGCCTGTTGTCCACGCCGATGCCGGCTTCGTTCAAAGCCCGTTGATAACCTTGAACCCGTTGCCGCGAAGGCGACAAAGCCTGTGGCCCCGCGATGCACGCGATGCGCGAATGACCCAACTCCAGCAGATGACGCGTGGCGAGGTAGCCGCCCGCCTCATGATTCACCTCCACGAGATCGGCCGCAAGGTCGTCGATCTCACGGTCTACCACCACCTGCGGCATTGATGCGCTGCGCAGCGTGTCCAGCAGCTCAAGATCGCTGCCCGACGACAGCACGATCAGCCCGTCGATCTGCTTCTCGCTGAGAACACGCACGTAGGTCCCTTGCTTGTGCGGGTCGTCGTCGCTGTTGCACAGGATGACGTTAAAGCCCGCCTCGAAGCAGGTGTCCTCGATGCCGCGGATGATCTCGGCGAAGTAG
Organism: uncultured Comamonadaceae bacterium; assembly: GCA_966211955.1. GTDB lineage: Bacteria > Pseudomonadota > Gammaproteobacteria > Burkholderiales > Burkholderiaceae_C > Albitalea. Next base: position 2,352 of record CBIHOF010000010.1, read on the forward strand.
GGGTTGGAGTTGTTGGGGATCATCATCCCCACCGTGTGGGTACGGCTGCTCTTGAGGCTTCTTGCCAGCGCGCTCGGCACATAGTTGAGCGCCTCGATTGCCTGCTGCACGCGCAGCCGCGAGCTCTCACTCACGAAGCGCGTCCCGTTGATCACATGCGACACCGTCGTGATCGACACGTTGGCATGCTGTGCCACGTCCTTGATCGTCGTCATGCATCGCGCCTCGTGAGCCGGGCGCGGATCACGTCCAGGATCACCGCGAGGATGATGACCGCGCCCGTGACCATCTGTCGCAGGAAGTCGCTCATGCCGATGAGGATGAGGCCATTGGCCAGCACGCCGATGATGCAGGCACCCAGCAGCGTTCCGATGATGGAACCACGCCCGCCCGACAAGCTCGTGCCGCCGATGATGACCGCGGCGATCGCGTTGAGCTCGAAGCCGATGCCCACGATGGGGCTCGCGATCGTCAGCCGCGCCATGTAGACCACCGCGCCAATGCCCACCGCCACGCCCGCGATGACGAAGGCCGCCACCTTGATGGCTTTCACCGGATGCCCTGCGAGCCGCACTGCTTCCTCGTTGTTGCCGATGGCGTAGACAAGCCGTCCGAACACGGTTCGGTTCAGCACGAACCAGCCGATCGCCACCAGCAAGAGCGCGACAAGAAACAGCGCCGGAATCCCCGCGAAAGTCGCGGTCCCGAACTCGTTGAAGGCATCCGGAAACTCATAGATCGTGCGCGCCTGCGTCCATTGCAGCGCCGCACCGCGCGCCACGTTGAGCATGCCCAGCGTGACGATGAAAGAAGGGATGGACCAGGCCGCTGAAATGGCCCCGTTGGCCAGCCCACACAGTGCGCCCACGCCCACGCTCGCCACCACCGCAAGCCCAATGGCTGCGGGTTCGGACAACCCCTCGGCCTTGAGCACCGTGCCGGCCACCACCGCGCACAACGCCATCACCGAGCCCACCGACAGGTCGATGCCGCCGATGAGGATCACGAAGGTCATCCCCACCGCGAGGATGATGTTGATCGAGATCTGCGTGAAGATGTTGGTGATGTTGCTCGCCGTGAGAAAGATCGGCGACAGCGCGGCGAAGACCGCCACCAGCACCAGCAAGGCGATGCCGATGCCCGCTTCGCGCAACACCAGGGCGCTGCCGCGGCGCCAATGGCCGGGCGAGGAGGGCGCCGCGGCTTCAAGCGGCTCGGACATGGTCGGTGTCTGCACTTCGCAGGTACTCCTGGTAGGCCATCGCAAGGATGGCTTCTTCATCGAAATCCGGCCGGGCAACTTCGCCCGCCAGTGTGCCTTTGCTGAGCACCAGCATTCGGTCGCACAGGCCCATCAGCTCACGCAGGTCGGACGACACCACGAGCAGCGCGACGCCATCGTCTGCCATGCGTTGCAGCAGCGTGTGGATCTCGGCCTTGGCGCCCACGTCGACGCCGCGCGTGGGCTCGTCGAGGATGAGCACGCGCGGCCGACGCTGCAGCCACTTCGCAAGCACGACCTTCTGCTGGTTGCCGCCCGAGAGTTGGCGCGCATGCTGCTGCACACCCGACATGCGAATGCGCAGGTCATCTCCCGCCTGCCGCGCGATGCGGGTTTCCTCGTCACGCCGCAGCAACCCGCGGCTCGACACCGATCGCAAGCTGGCCAGGCTGACGTTGGCAGCAATCGGCATGTCCAGCACCAGGCCTTCGTCCTTGCGGTTTTCCGTCAGCAAGCAGATGCCTGCCTGTAGCGCATCCTGCGGCGCGGCGATGTTCACGGGCCGACCGTCGCGCAGGATCTCGCCGGCGACCCGTCGATCGGCGCCGAAGATGGCTCTCACCGTCTCCGTCCGCCCCGATCCGACCAGGCCCGCGAGGCCGACGATCTCGCCGGCATGCAGCTTCAGGTCGATGCCTCCGCGCCCGCGCTGCCCTGCGAAGCGCAGCCCACGCACTTCAAGCGCCGGAGTGCCTCTGCCGGCTGGCCGCGTCGCAGCCGCGCGGCCTTGTTCAACACCACGCCCCACCATCTGCCGCACCAGTTCATCGGGGCTGGTCTGCGACATCGGCACCGTCTGGATGTGCCGCCCGTTGCGCAGCACCGTGACGCTGTCGCAGACCTCGAACAACTCCTCGAGGTGATGCGACACGAACACCACCGCCACGCCCTCGTCGCGCAGCTGCCGCATGATGGCCAGCAGCTGGCGCGTCTCGCGCGGGGTGAGGGTGGCGGTGGGCTCGTCCAGCACCATCACGCGGCTTTGCGCCGACAGCGCCCGGGCGATCTCGATGAGCTGCCGGTGAGCCATCCCCAGCGAAGAAACCTGGGTGGACGGGTCCAGCCCGTCCAGGCCCACGCGCGCGAGCAGCTCCTTCGCCCGACTGCGCAAGGCGCGCCGGTCCAGCAGCCCGAAGGCCTTGCGCGGGAAGTCGTCGAACAGCAGGTTCTCGGCCACGCTCATGGCCTCGAGCATCTGCAGTTCCTGGTGCACCACGCGGATGCCCGCGCGGCTCGCGTCCAGTGGCGTGCGCGGTGCATACGGTTCGCCGAAGAGCCGCATGCTGCCGGCGTCCGGCAACTCCGCACCGCCCAGGATCTTGATGAGCGTGGACTTGCCTGCGCCGTTCTCGCCGGCCAGCGCGTGGATGCGACCGGCTTCGAGCACGAGGTCCACGCCGTCGAGCGCCACCACGCCGGGGTAGCGGCGCCCGATGCCTCGCAGTTCGATCGCGTTGGCCTGGTGGGCTGTCATGAACGCTCGCTCAGGACTTCACGTTCTTGGCAGTCACGAGCTCGATGGGCGTCTTGATCCAGCCCTTGAGCGGCTTGTTTTCCTTGCGCGCCTTGATGCCGTAGTCGATCGCGTTGGAGGCCATCTCGCTGCCGAACTGGTCGACCGTGGCGAGCACCTTGCCTTGCTTGACCAGCGGGCGAATTGCGGGGATGTTGTCGAAGCCCACGACCTTGATCTGACCCGATTTCCCGGCCGCGTCGATGGCCTTCACCACGCCGAGCGCCATCGAGTCGTTGGCGGCCATCACGCCCTTGATGTCGGGATTGGCGGTGAGCAGGTTGGTGAACACGGCGTTGGCCTCCTCGGTTTCCCAGTGTGCCGTCTGCGAGGCGATGACGTTGAGCTTGCCGGCTTTGGCAGCTTCCTCGAAGCCGAGCTTGCGCTGCAGGGCGTTGTCCGCGCCGGGGTTGCCTTCGATGATGACGACCTTGGCGCCCGCGCCGAGCGAGCGGGCCAGCTCGTCGCCAGCCAGCTTCGCGCCGGCACGGTTGTCAGGGCCGACGAAGGCGAGGTCGATGCCGGCCTTCTTCATTGCGGCGGTGTCGAGCGCGACGTCGAAGTTGACGACGGTGATGCCGGCCTTCAGGGCCCGCGCCACCGGTGCGACCATGGCGCGCGAGTCGGCCGGGGCGATGACGATCACGTCGTACTTCTGCGTCACGAAGTTCTCGACTGCCGCGGTCTGGGCGTCGAAGTCGGTCTCGGACTGCATGCCCACGGCCTTGAGCGCGAAGTCACCGCGCTTCTTCTCGTGGGCGATGGCGCCTTCGGTCATGTTCTTGAAGAACTCGTTGGCGAGCGACTTCATCACCAATCCGACCTTGGGCTTTTCTTGCGCAAAGGTCGGTGCAGACAAGGCAAGGGCGCTCGCGGCCGCGGCCAGCGAGATCAGGGTGAGGCGGCGAGAAATGGAACGAGAGGGCGAACGATGCATGCGGGTCTCCTGGGTTTTTCCGGCGTTCGGCGACGGTCCGTGACGCTGCGCAAACGTTGGCGCAAACGTTTGCGCGGATTTTGCGCAGATTCTTGGCGCCGTGTCTCCGGGCAAACCCGCAGGCGCGGGATGACCCTGGGAACGTGTCCGGATCTGGCGAGAGGCATGGCCGCGTCCACCCTAGACTGCGCATCCCCAACGCAGAAAGGAACCCATGAAGTCCCAGCTAGAAAAGGCCATTGCACTGCGCTCGCTGCACGAGCGTCCCGGCTGCTTCGTCATCGCGAACGCATGGGATGCAGGTTCCGCCCGCATGCTGTCCGATGAGGGATTCGAGGCGCTGGCGACTTCCAGCGGTGCATCGGCCGCTGCAGTCGGCAAATCAGACGGACAGCTCAGCCGCGACGAGGTGCTCGCGCACCTTCGGGTGCTTGCCGACGCGACGGAGCTGCCGGTGTCGGCCGACCTCGAGAACGGCATGAGCGACACGATCGAGGGCATCGCCGAGACCTTCCGTCTTGCCGTGGCTGCCGGCGTCGTGGGTGGCTCCATCGAAGACGGACCCCGCGGCAGCGACAGCCTGTACGACATCGGCGAAGCCGTCCAGCGGGTCGCCGCCGCGCGAGAGGCGACGCGTGCGCTGCCGTTCCCCTTCACGCTGACGGCACGTTGCGAAGGCTTTCTTCGGGGGCGCCGTGATGTGAATGAGACCATCGTTCGCCTCAAGGCCTACGAGGCGGCAGGAGCAGACGTGCTCTTCGCGCCGGGCCTGCAGACACTCAACGAAGTGGGGGCGGTGTGCCGCGCATTGAGCCGCCCGGTGAACTATATGATCGGCATTCCGGGCCGCTCGTTCACGCTGCAGCAACTGGCTGACGCCGGCGTGAAGCGTGTGAGCCTCGCGGGGTCGCTGTACCGCTCGGCGATGAATGCAGCACGGTCGGCAGCTCGCGAGATTCGCTCGCAAGGCACGTTCTCGTACGTCGATTCGGCACGGCGTTGATCTCGACGGGCGCCTGGCTTCGCCCCAGGCCAAGCCAGGCGCCTTAGCTTCCGCCGAACCAGTTGTAGCCCTGGTTCTCCCAATAGCCGCCCGGGTACGTGTTGGTCACGAACATCGCCTTGATGTGCTTCGGGTTCTTGTAGCCCAGCTTGGTCGGCATGCGCAGCTTCATCGGAAAGCCGTACTTGGGCGGCAGCACCTGGCCGTCATAGCGCAGGGTCAGCAAGGTCTGCGGATGCAGCGCGGTGGGCATGTCGATGCTCGTGAAATAGTCGTCGGCGCACTTGAAGCCGATGTACTTCGCCGTGAGGTCGGCACCGATGCGCTTGAGGAAAGTCGAGAAGGGCACGCCGCCCCACTTGCCGATGGCGCTCCAGCCCTCGACGCAGATGTGCCGAGTGATCTGGTCGGCCTGGGGCAGGGCGTTCAACTCATCGAGCGTCCATGCATGCCTGTCCGCCACCATGCCGCCCACTTCGAGCGAGTACGACGCGGCGTCCACCTGCCGCACCCGCTCGATGCCGTAGTAGGCGTTGAACGGAAACGGCCGCGTGATCATCGCGTCGGTGTAGGTCGGAGCGAGCCGTTCCGAGTCGAAGAGCTTGGCTTGCACGTCGTCGTTGAACCGTGACATTGCGGCCAGCGCGCGCTCGACCGAATTCCCGTCGTTCAGCGAGCAGCCGGTGAGCATGGACAGCCCGCCAAGCGTCAGCGATCGCCGCAGGAAGAGGCGTCGCGCCGAGGCCGGTAGATGCCGCATCGCTTCCTTGAGGACGGCATCGGCATCGATGCCAAGCCTCGGTGGTGGTCGGATCATGCCCCGTTCCCCTTGCTCTTCAATGCCTGGCCTTTTGCCGTCGCCATTCAACGCCCCCGGATCATCGCAACCAGCGTGCGAGGGACCAGCGCCACCATCACCAGATGCACCGCGATGAAGGCCACCAGCAGGCTCATCGCGAAGAAGTGGACGCGGCGGGCGCCTTCGTAGCCCGCCATCAATTCGCGCAGCAGCGGGAACTGCACCGACTTCCACAGCACCAGCCCGGAGAGCACGAGCGCGACGAGGTCAAGCACGATGAACAGATAAGCCGCCCGCTGCACCGCGTTGTAGTGGCGCAGGTCGTCATGGGCCAGCCGGCCGGCCAGGGCTGCACGCACGTCGGCCCAGAGGCTGCGGGGGCTGACCGGCAGGAACTTGCTTCGGAAGCGGCCGCTTCCCAGGTTCAGCAGCAGGTAGAGCAGCCCATTGACGGCCAGCAGCCACATCGCCGCAAAGTGCCACTGCAAGGCACCGCCCAGCCAGCCGCCGAGCGTGATGCCGTTCGGAATGCTGAACCCCCACAGCGGCGAGGCGTTGAAGATGCGCCATCCACTCAACAGCATCAGCACCACGGCGATGGCGTTGACCCAATGAGTCAGCCGCAGCCACGCGGGGTGAACAAGGGTGTCGCTTGAGGTCATGTCGTGGCCAGTCGAATGGGCGGATGCGCTGGCGCGACGAGTATGCACCGCCCGTGCTCGACGGGGGGGCTGGGGGAACCCGATGAGCGGCGACGCACGCCGGCTGCGCGTCGGCTCGCGGAACACCACTTGCCCGCCCAAACCATCGACCACGCACACGGAGCACCACGATGAGCAAGACCGTCAGCGACCAGATCCTTCAGCGCCTCCAACAGTGGGGCGTGAAGCGCATCTACGGCTACCCGGGCGACGGCATCAACGTCCTGATGGGTGCCTTCGGCCGCTTCGGCGACGGCATGAAATTCATACAGGCACGGCACGAAGAACTTGCCGCCTTCATGGCCTGCGCGCATGCGAAGTTCACCGGCGAGGTCGGCGTGTGCATGGCCACCTCGGGGCCGGGCGCCATCCACCTGCTCAACGGCCTGTACGACGCCCGGGCCGATCACCAGCCGGTGCTGGCCATCGTCGGCCAGCAGGCGCGTGCGGCGCTCGGTGGCGACTATCAGCAGGAGGTGGACCTGCTGAGCCTGTTCAAGGACGTGGCGCATGAGTTCGTGCACATGGCGACGGTGCCCGAGCAGGTGCGACACCTCGTGGACCGTGCGATGCGCATCGCACGGGACCAGCGCACCGTCACCTGCCTCATCCTGCCCAACGACCTGCAGGAGCTCGACGCGGTCGAGCAGCCGCCGCGTGAACATGGCACGGTGCATTCGGGCATCGGCAGCACGTGTGCGCAGAGCTGGCCGGGAGAGGCGGGCCTGCGTGCGGCGGCCGAGGTGCTCAACAGCGGGCGCCGTGTCGCCATCCTCGCTGGTGCCGGCGCCTTGCATGCCACCGACGAGCTGATCGCCGTGGCCGACACGCTCGGCGCAGGCATTGCCAAGGCGCTGCTCGGCAAGATGGCCGTGCCCGATGACTTGCCCTACGTCACAGGCGCCATCGGCCTGCTTGGCACCGTGCCGAGCTGGGAGCTGATGAACGGCTGCGACACGCTGTTCATGGTGGGCTCGAGCTTCCCGTACAGCGAATTCCTGCCCAAGGAAGGCCAGGCGCGTGGCGTGCAGGTCGACCTCGACGGCCGTCGGCTCGGCCTGCGTTATCCGATGGAAGTGAACCTCGTCGGCGACAGCAAGCTCACGCTGCAGGCGCTGCTGCCGCTGCTGGAGCGCAAGACCGACCGCAGCTGGCGCGACAAGATCGAATCGAACGTGTGCGACTGGTGGCGAGTGCTGGAAGCCCGCGCCATGAACGACGCCACGCCGCTGAACCCGCAGCGTGTGTTCTGGGAGCTGTCGCCGCGCCTGCCGGACGACGTGATACTCACCTGCGATTCGGGCACGGCCGCCGCCTGGTATGCGCGCGACCTGAAGGCCCGTCGCGGAATGATGGGCTCGCTCTCCGGCGGGCTGGCCACCATGTGCCCGAGCATTCCCTACGCCGCCGCCGCGAAGTTCGCCTTTCCCGATCGGCCCGTGATTGCCTTGGTTGGCGATGGCGCGATGCAGATGCTCGGGATCAACGGCCTCATCACGATCGCCCACCACTGGAAGCAATGGCGCGACCCGCGGCTGGTGGTGATGGTGCTGAACAACGGCGACCTCAACATGGTGACCTGGGAGCAGCGGGTGGGCGCCGGCGACCCGAAGTTCGAGGATTCGCAAGTGCTGCCCAGCTTCCCGTACGCCGAGTACGCACGGCTGCTGGGGCTGCACGGCATTCGCGTGGACCACCCGGATGCCGTCGGCCGCGCCTGGGACGAGGCATTGAGCGCCGACCGGCCCACGCTGCTGGAGATGGTGACCGATCCGAACGTGCCCGCGCTGCCGCCGCATGTGAGCAGCAAGCAGGCACGCAACTACCTGAAGGCCTTGCTGCATGGTGACCCGCAGGCCAGGCAGGTGGTGATGGCCACGATGCGAGAGGCATGGGATGGCGTGACCAAGGGCCGACGATGACCTGGTGCGTCTCAGACGTCTTGAAGACTCAGGGAAATTACTTGGTGCGCGCGCTCAAATAGTTAAGTAGATTAATTAACCATTTGGATAACGACGGCGACACGGAGTGCGCCCGGCCCAGGAGACGCCATGAGACGCCAGTCCCCCGCCTCGACGCCGCGCGCGTTCGCGTTTGTCCGCGCCGCCGTGCCTGCCTCCTGCGCCGCTGCGCTGATGGCCGCATGCGCCGGAGCCGGCCCAGTCGGCAGCCATGCAGCCTTGCCGCAACTGGCGCCGGCGCGTCCGGGCATGCTCGCCCAGTGCGCATCACTGACAGGATTCGCCTTCGCCAACACAACGATCGTGTCCGCGAGCCAGGTTGAAGCGGGCGCCGTGACCTCCAACGCCGATGGTGTGCCTCTGGCCTTGCCGGCGCATTGCGTCATCACGGGCTTCATGAACCCGCGCACTGGTCTCGACGGCAAACGCTATGCGATCAACTTCGAGATGCGGATGCCGGTGAACTGGAACGGCCGCTTCTTTCATCAGGTGAACGGTGGCAGTGATGGTGTCATCACGACCGACACGACGCGCGCCTACGGCCGCCTGTCGGGCGGCAGCCCGCGCAGCAATGGACTGGTCGAGGGCTTCGCGGTTCTCTCCTCCGATGCGGGCCATGCGTCCGACCCGGCTTATCCGGCCGATGCGGCAACCGGCCTGAGCATGTCGGGCCAGGCCTTCGGCCTTGATCCGCAGGCGCGGCTGGACTACGGCCATGCCGCCGTGGGCACGCTCACGCCGATGGCGCGCAGCCTGATCGCCGCCGCCTATGGCCGTGGCCCTGATCGCTCGTACATGGTGGGCTGCTCCAACGGCGGCCGCCACAGCCTTGTCGCCGCGGCGCGCTACGCCGGCGACTACGACGGCATTCTTGCGGGCGATCCCGGCTTCAACCTGCCGCGCGCCGCCGTCGCCGAGCACTGGGATTCGCAGGCACTCATGGCCGCCGCGCAATCGGTCGACACGGTGACGAACCGCCCGGCCATCTGGAGCGCGTTCAGCGCGGCCGACCTCGGCTATCTCAACAGCCGCATCCTCGCGAAGTGCGATGCGCTGGACGGCGCAAGCGACGGCATGGTCCAGGACACCAAGGCATGCCAGGCGGCGTTCTCGCTCCCCCGTGACGTGGCCACATGCGCCCCCGGTGCAACATCCGACGGCAGCTGCCTGACCGGCGCGCAGAAGACGGCGCTCGGCAAGATCTTCGGGGGCGCCAAGACTTCCAGTGGCAAACCGTTGTACGCAGATTGGCCGTTCACGGCCGGACTGAACACGCCGGGGTGGATGGCCTGGAAGATGGGCGCGTCCAACGGCGCGGGCAAGGGCATCGGCAAGTACGGCCTCAACCTGTCGCTGGGCTCGGCGTCGACCGCGTTCATCTTCAGCACGCCGCCAGCCGATCCGGCCGTGGTCACGGGCCTTGGCACGACCTTGATCGATTACGTGCTGAACTACGACTTCGACAAGGCCGAAGCGCTCATCAATGCGACGACGCCTACGTTCACGCAATCCTCGATGAGCTTCATGACGCCGCCGAACCCGACCGACCTGCACGTGCTCAAGAACCGGGGCGGCAAGCTCATCGTGTTCCATGGCACGGCCGATCCGGTGTTCTCGTACAACGACACGCGGGCCTGGTACGAGGGCCTCGCGTCGGCCAACGCCGGCGATGCGTCTGACTTCGCGCGCTTCTTCGCCGTGCCCGGCATGAACCATTGCTCAGGCGGGCCGGCCACCGACCAATTCGATTTGCTGGCGCCGCTGGTCGCGTGGGTCGAGCAAGGGCAGGCGCCGGACAGCGTTGCCGCGACCGCGCGCACCACCGCGCAGAACCCAGGCATCGGCTCGATTCCAGCTGGCCGCACACGGCCGCTGTGCGCCTACCCGAAGGTGGCCACCTACCGCGGCAGCGGCAGCGTGGACGATGCCGCGAGCTTCGCCTGCAAGTAGAGCGAGAGTGGCTCGCCGTCTCAATCGCTCGGCAAATCGTTGAGGCGCTTCTACTTCTTCTGGCGCTGCTGCGGGGTGGGCTCGGCCGGTGCCCCGCTCAGCGGCGCTGCAGGTTTGGGCGCGACGGGCGCCTTCTTCGGTTTCTTTGCTTCCCTGTTGCCGTGTTGACCCTTGGACATCGTCATCTCCTTCGTTGAACAGGTTGAGGTTCGTTCGCGGCGAGCTTGAGGGGCCGCCGCGGCGGGGTCTGTCTGTTGGCGCACATAGGCAGTCCATGGCGCATGCGGCCGCTGCCTTGATCGACATCAAGTGCGAGCGAGTTGTGCCGGCGCACCATCGGCTCATCGAATCCTTGAGTGGAGATGAGCATGAAGATCCTGCTGGCAGTGGACGGAAGTGAATACACCAAGCGCATGCTGGGCATCCTGGCCGCGCGCAACGAGTTGCTCGGGCCGGGCCACGACTACCTGGCCTTCACCGCGGTCACGCCGATCCCGGTGCATGCGTCGCGTTTTCTCGATCGGCAGACGCTGGACGGCTATTACGACGAACGCGCCGAAGAGGTGCTTCGGCCGGTGCGCCGCTTCGCGGACCAGACCGGCTGGACCTTGCGCACGGTGCATCACCTGGGTGACCCGGCCACGGCCATCGCCGCCGTGGTGGAGACCGAGAAGCCCGACCTCATCGTGATGGGCACGCATGGCCACACGGCGCTGGGCAACGTTCTGATGGGCTCGGTGGCCAGCGGCGTGCTCGCGCGCTGCAAGGTGCCGGTGCTGCTGGTTCGCTGAGAAGCTGCCGGATGCCTTCGGCCAGCCAAGGACTGTCGCCGGAGCTGCACGAGCCGGGCTGGCTCGACGACCCGCGTGAGATCGAATCCTTCACGCGCTGGCAGGGCGGCGCGGCGCAGGGGCGCATCGCCCAATCGTCGCTGCGCATCGGCGGAATGCATTGCGCCCAATGCGCCGACACCATCGCGCAGGCACTGCAGCAGGTGCCCGGCGTCGTCGACGCACAGGTGAGCGCGGCATCCCAATGCGCAACCGTGCGGTGGAACCCCGCGCTCACGCGGCCCTCGGCGCTCGTGTCCGCGGTGAGGGCCAGCGGCTACGACGCCTCGCCGGACACGGCGGCGTCCGCGCGCCTCGAACGTCGGAAGGAATCGCGCGCGGCGCTGTGGCGGCTGTTCGTGGCGGGCTTCTGCGCCATGCAGATCATGATGCTCGCGACGCCTTCCTACGTGAGCGCGCCGGGCGACCTCGCTGCCGACCAGAAGCACCTGCTCGACTGGGGCAGCTGGCTGCTCACGCTGCCGGTGATGTGGTTCTCGGCGGCACCGTTCTTTCGTGGCGCGTGGCGCGCCGTCGTGCAGCGCCGCATGGGCATGGACGTGCCCGTGGCGCTGGGCATCGCGACTGCCTTTGTCGCCAGCAGCGGCGCGGCACTGGACCCCAACGGTCTGTTCGGCAGCGATGTCTACTTCGACTCGCTCACGATGTTCATCAGCTTCCTGCTCGGTGGACGCTACCTCGAGATGAGGGCGCGCCACCGGGCCGAATCCGCGCTCGAAGACGCCACGGCCCGCCTGCCGCAGACAGTCATGCGGTTGCAGCCCGATGGCGTGGTCGAGGTGGTCAGTGCGCGGCAGCTCGCCGTCGGCGATCTCGTTCGCATTCCCGTGGGCCAAGCGTTCGCGGCGGACGGCACGCTCATCGAAGGCCACACGCAGGCCGACGAGTCGCTGTTGACGGGCGAATCCCGACCCGTGGCCAAGACCGTTGGTGACGCGGTCGTGGCCGGCAGCATCAACCTCGGCGCACCCGTCGTGATGCGCGTGGACCGCGTGGGCGCGGACACCCGCTACGAAGCCATCGTGGCCCTGATGCGTGCCGCCCGCGCGCAGCGGCCAGCGATGTTTGCCAGCGCCGACCAGTGGGCCGGAACCTTCCTGTGGACGGTGCTGGTGCTGGCTGCCGCGGCAGGCGGTGCCTGGAGCCTCATCGATCCGTCACGCGCGGTGTGGGTGGTGGTGGCGGTGCTGGTCGTGACCTGCCCATGTGCCTTGTCGCTCGCCGCGCCGTCCGCCTTGCTCGCAGCCGCGGGCGCGATGGGGCGCAGCGGTGTGCTGCTGCGACGCCTTGACGCGATCGAGGGCCTCGCCCGCGTGCAGACCCTCTTCATCGACAAGACCGGCACCTTGACGCAGGCGCGACTGCGCTGCGTGGCAGTGAAGCGGCTCGCGGCGAACGATGCGGCCTGCACCGATGAACTTCAACGCATTGCGGCGTCGCTCGCGGCCTGGTCCAGCCATCCGCTGGCCACTGCGGTCCGCGAGGCCTTCCGTGCGGCGAACTTCGTGTGGACCGACGTGCGCGAGTTGCCCGGCATCGGGCTCGAGGCCGTGGACGCACTCGGACGACGCTGGCGCCTCGGTCGCGTCGAGCATTCCGCAGGCGTGGCAGCAAGCCCGGAGGGCCCGAACGACGCCGGCCCCAGCGGCGCCAGCACCTGGTTGAGTCGCGACGGATTGCCGCTCGCACGATTCGACATCGATGAAGTCTTGCGCGCCGATGCCGCGGCCGCCGTCAAGGCCTTGCAGGATGACGGCATCCGCGTGCAGCTGTTGTCCGGCGACGATGCACAACGCGCCGAGCGCATGGCGGCCAACCTGGGCATCGTGGCCGTCCATGGCGACATGACGCCGGCCGGGAAGCTGGCGCAGGTGAGGGCGGCGCAAGGGCGTGGCGAGGTCGTCGCGATGATCGGCGATGGCATCAATGACGCGCCGGTGCTAGCGCAAGCGAATGTCTCGCTCGCAATGGGCGAGGGCGCCGCGGTTGCGCGCACGCAGGCCGATGGCGTGCTCGTGTCCAACCGCCTGCAAGACGTGGTGCGGGCGCGGGCGCTGTCGAAGAAGGCGCTGCGCATCGTGCGCCAGAACCTCGCGTGGGCTGCGGCCTACAACGCCTGCTGCGTGCCACTCGCATTGATCGGCTGGCTGCCGCCGTGGGCCGCCGGCCTGGGCATGGCGCTGAGCTCGCTCGTGGTGGTGGGCAACTCGCTGCGGCTCGCCCGCTAGCGCGAAAGTCGAAGCCGCATGGACATCCTCTATCTCCTCATCCCGATGACCGCCGTGCTGGTGCTGGCCATCATCGGCGTTTTCGCCTGGGCGCTGGATGGCGGCCAGTTCGACGACCTCGAACAACACGGCACGCGAATTCTCGAACCCGACGACGCTTCACTTGATCGGCATCAAGCACCGTAGAGCACAGACGTCGAAAAATGTCCCCATGGCCAATAGTGGCGTTGAACGGAGGCTTTCGATGAGTGCGAATGCGCAAGCTGCAGTGCCGGTGACTTACACCGATGAAACCGTGCGCGGCTTTGCGCTGGCAGCCGTGCTGTGGGGCGTGGTGGGGATGCTCGTGGGCGTGCTGATCGCCGCGCAGCTCACCTTCCCCGACCTGACCTACGGCATCCCGTGGCTCAGCTATGGCCGCCTGCGGCCGCTGCACACCAACGCGGTGATCTTCGCGTTCGGCGGCTGCGCGCTCTTTGCGACCAGCTACCACGTCGTGCAGCGCACTTGCCAGGTGCCGCTCTTCCTTCCCTGGCTGGCGAAGTTCACCCTCGTGGGCTGGAACCTCGTGATCGTGCTTGCGGCCATCACGCTGCCGCTGGGCATCACGCAAGGCAAGGAATACGCCGAACTCGAATGGCCGATCGACCTGCTCATCGCCGTCGTGTGGGTGTCGTATGCGATCGTCTTCTTCGGCACCATCGGCATGCGCCGGGTGCGCCACATCTACGTGGCCAACTGGTTCTTCGGCGCATTCATCCTGGCGGTGGCGCTGCTGCACATCGTCAACAGCGCTGCGATGCCGGTGAGCTTCTGGAAGAGCTACTCCGCCTACGCCGGCGTGCAGGACGCGATGGTGCAGTGGTGGTACGGCCACAACGCGGTGGGCTTCTTCCTCACGGCGGGCTTCCTCGGGATGATGTACTACTACATCCCCAAGCAGGCCGAGCGGCCGGTGTACTCCTACCGGCTGTCCATCGTCCACTTCTGGGCGCTGATCTTCACCTACATGTGGGCGGGCCCGCACCACCTGCACTACACCGCGCTGCCCGACTGGGCGCAAAGCGTGGGCATGCTGTTCTCGCTGGTGCTGCTCGCGCCCAGCTGGGGCGGGATGATCAACGGCGTCATGACGCTTAGCGGCGCCTGGCACAAGCTGCGTGACGACCCCATCCTCAAGTTCCTCATCGTCGCGCTGAGCTTCTACGGCATGTCGACCTTCGAGGGTCCGATGATGTCGATCAAGACGGTCAATGCGCTGAGCCACTACACCGACTGGACGGTGGGCCACGTGCACAGCGGCGCGCTCGGCTGGGTGGGATTCATCTCGATGGGGTCGCTGTATTACCTGATCCCGCGCATGTTCGGGCAGACGAAGATGTTCAGCACCCGCGCCATCGAGCTGCACTTCTGGATCGCGACCCTGGGCATCGTGCTCTACATCGCCGCGATGTGGATCGCCGGCGTCATGCAGGGCCTGATGTGGCGCGCGCTCAATGCCGACGGCACGCTGGTCTACACCTTCGTCGAGGGCGTGAAGGCGACCTGGCCCTTCTACCTGGTGCGGCTCATCGGCGGCTTGTTGTACCTCGCCGGCATGCTGGTGATGGCCTGGAACGTCGTCATGACGGTTCGCAGCGGCCGTGCCGTTCCCGCCGCCATTCCGCGCCTGGTCGCCGCCTGAGGGAGAACATTTCCATGGCTGACATCACACACGACAACGGCGCACACCACAGCGCACCCACCGGTCACGAGCGCATCGAGACCAGCAACTTCCTGATGATCGTGCTCATCCTCCTCGTGATCGCGGTGGGTGGCATGGTCGAGATCATCCCGCTGTTCTTCCAGCGGTCCACCACGGAGCCGGTGGCTGGCCTGAAGCCCTACGAGCCGCTGCAACTGGTGGGCCGCGACATCTACCTGCGCGAGGGTTGCTACAACTGCCACTCGCAGATGATCCGCCCGCTGCATGCCGAGACGCTGCGCTACGGCCACTACTCGGTGGCCGGCGAATTCGTCTACGACCACCCCTTCCAGTGGGGCAGCAAGCGCACCGGGCCCGACCTGCAGCGCGTGGGCGGCAAGTACAGCGACGAGTGGCACCGCCTGCACCTGTCCGGCCCGCGCGACCTGGTGCCCGAGTCGAACATGCCCGCGTATCCGTGGCTCGAGAGCACCGCCGTCGACCCCGACAGCGTGCCGCCGCGGCTGCGCGCGATGAAGCGCCTGGGTGTGCCTTACACCGATGCCGAGATCGCGGCCAGCGCCGAGGCCGTGCGCGGCAAGACCGAGATGGATGCCATCGTCGCCTACCTGCAATCGCTGGGTCGGCACGTCAAGTGAAGGGGATGACCATGGATGTGAATGACCTTCGAAGCGCGGTGACCGTGCTGAGCCTGTTGCTCTTCAGCGGCCTGATGGCCTGGACCTGGTGGCCGCGTCGCCGCGACGCCTACCAGGCTGCCGCCCGCCTGCCGTTCGACGGTGAGGCGGCTGGCCGGGAAGAAGGAGCCTCGCAATGAGCGACTTCATCAACAACGGCTGGTCCATCGCCGTCGCGGCGGTGACGATCGGCGGTCTGCTCGCCTGCCTGGCGCTGCTCTTCATCGCGGCACGCCGCCGCGTGATGGCCAGCGACAACACCACCGGCCACGTGTGGGACGAAGACCTGCGCGAGCTGAACAACCCGCTGCCGCGCTGGTGGATGTGGCTGTTCATCCTGACGGTGGTGTTCTCCGGCGTCTACCTGTGGCTGTACCCGGGGCTGGGCAGCGCGCCCGGTTCGCTCAAGTGGTCGAGCGTGGAGCAGCACCAGCAGGAGCAGGCGCAGGCCCGCGAGGCGACGCTGCCGATGTTCGCGGCCTTCGCCAAGCTGCCGGCGCAGGAACTGGCGCGCGACCCGCGCGCCATGGCGGTGGGCGAGCGGCTCTTCGCCAACAACTGCGCGACCTGCCACGGCTCGGACGCGCGCGGCAGCAAGGGCTTCCCGAACCTGACCGACAAGGACTGGCTGTACGGCGGCACGCCCGAGAAGATCGAAGAGACCATCACCCTCGGCCGCGAAGGCACCATGCCGCCGATGGCCGCCGCGGTGGGCAACGCGCAAGACGTGCGCAACGTCGCCAACTACGTGCTGAGCCTGTCCGGCGTGAGCGAGGACTCGAACGCCGCGCAGTTCGGCCGCGCCAAGTTCGTGGCGTGCGCAGCCTGCCACGGGCCGGATGGCAAGGGCAACCAGGCCATCGGCGCGCCCAACCTCACCGACAACGTGTGGCTGCACGGCTGGGGCGAGGCTGCCGTGATGGCGATGATCAACAACGGCAAGCACAGCGTCATGCCGGCCCACGGCTCGCGCCTCACGCCGGAGCAGATCCACGTGCTCGCGTCGTACGTGTGGGGCTTGTCGAACACTTCGCCCTCGGCGCCTTGACGCCCACGAGACCTTCATGACCCGCAGTACCGCCCGCGTGATTCCGATCCATCCGGCGCCGGCCGACCCCTCGGCCGGCGCACAAGGCGAGATGGTCTCGCTGTACGCCAAGCAGAAGACCATCTACGCCCGCTCCGTGAGCGGCTGGTTCGCGAAGTGGCGCTGGGCGCTGGTGTGGCTCACGCAGGCGGTGTTCTACGGCCTGCCGTGGCTGCCCTGGAACGGCAGGCAGGCGGTGCTGTTCGACCTGGGCGCGCGGCGCTTCTACATCTTCGACCTCGTGCTGTACCCGCAGGACTTCATCTACCTGACGGGACTCTTGATCCTCAGCGCCTACGCGCTCTTCTTCTTCACGGCCGTCGGCGGCCGGCTGTGGTGCGGCTATGCCTGCCCGCAGACGGTCTACACCGAGATCTACATGTGGGTGGAGCGCCGCATCGAAGGCGAACGCGGCGCGCGCATGAAGCTCGACGCAGGGCCGTGGAACGCCAACAAGCTCTGGCGCAAGGGCGCCAAGCACGCGGTGTGGATCGCGATCGGGCTGTGGACCGGCTTCACCTTCGTCGGCTACTTCACGCCCATCCACACGCTGGCGGCTGAATCGTTCACGCTGAACTTCGGGCCCTGGGAATGGTTCTGGGTCAACTTCTACGGCTTCGCGACCTACGGCAACGCCGGTTTCATGCGCGAGCAGGTCTGCAAGTACATGTGCCCGTACGCGCGCTTCCAGAGCGCCATGTTCGACCACGACACCATGATCGTGAGCTACGACGCGGCGCGCGGAGACCCGCGCGGCAAGCGTGGGCGCGGCACCGACCTGAAGGCCGCGGGCCTGGGCGACTGCATCGACTGTGGCCTGTGCGTGCAGGTGTGCCCGGTGGGCATCGACATCCGCGACGGTCTGCAGTACGAATGCATCGCCTGCACCGCGTGCATCGACGCTTGCGACGGCGTGATGGACAAGATGCACTACGAGCGCGGGCTCATCCGCTATGCGACGCAGAACGGCTTGGCGCAACGGCTGAGCCGCGCGCAGATGCTGGCGCGCGTCAAGCGGCCGCGGGTGCTGGTCTACGGCGCCGTGCTGATCGCCATCTCGGTCGGTTTTGCCGCGAGCCTCGGGCTGCGTCACACGCTGAAGGTGGATGTCGTGCGCGACCGCGCGTCGCTCGCGCGCATCGTCGATCGCGGCAGCATCGAGAACGTCTACCGCCTGCAGATGATGAACGCCGCGGAGGCGCCGCGGCATGTGCGCGTGTCCGTCAGCGGCTTGCCCGGCGTGGAACTGGCGCAGCCCGTCGAGGTTGACCTTGGCCCGGCGCAGGCGCGCTGGGTGACGTTGGCCGTTCGGCTACCCCATGCGAGCGCCCAGGCCGCAGGCCCCGGCGCCCATCCCATCCGCTTCAACATCGCCGAGGCCGCCACGGTCCATTCGATGGTGAGCGAGAAATCCACCTTCGTGGTTCCACGCTGAAGGAGACTGCCTTGAGTGCCCAGATCCAAAACGACAATCGACCGGTGATGCCCTGGTGGCGCGTGCGCATGGTGTGGCTTGTGGTCGGCGGCCCGGCGCTGGTCGTGGCGGCGAGCTTCGCCACCCTGTTCCTGGCCGTTCGCGGCGGCGACGTGCCCCTGCGCGAAGAGGCCACCGTTGCGCAGCACCCGGGCTATGTGGCCGCCACGCAGGCACGCAACCATGCCGCAACGCCTCGTCGATAGCGCCGGCATGGCGGTGCGCATCGAGCCCTCGATGGCGCCCTTCGCCACGCGTGCGCTGATGATCCTGTGGCCGGCGTTCGTCATGGCCGGCGTGCTGGAGATGCTGGTCTTCGCCGTCGTGGACCCAGACAGCATGCAGTGGTTCGGCGTGGAGCCGCTGAACTGGACACGCACGGGCGTCTACTCGGTCACCTTCTTCATCTTCTGGATGGTGATCTCGACCTCGGCGGCGATCACGCATCTGCTCGATGCGCCGGCTTGAATGAAGAAAGCCCGGCTGCTCGGGCCGGGCTGTCTGCAAGGCGCTGACCCGGCTACGCCGGGCTGTTCACCATCCGCCGCAAGGCGTCATGATCGACGATGCGAATCTGCCGCTGCTTGACCTCCAGCACGCCTTCTTCCTGGAAGCGCGAGAAGCAGCGGCTGACCGTTTCCAGCTTCAACCCGAGGTAGGTGCCGATCTCCTCGCGCGTCATGCGCAGAACGAGCGACGTCGGCGAGAAGCCGCGCGCTTGCAGGCGCTGCGTGAGGTTGAGCAGGAAGGCGGCGAGCCGCTCCTCCGCGCGCATGCTGCCCAGGAGCAGCATCACGCCCTGGTCGCGCACGATCTCGCGGCTCATGATCTTGTGGAACTGGCGCTGCAGGTCGGTGAACTCTCGCGAGAGCTGTTCGAGCTGGCCGTAGGGGATCACGCAGACCTGCGAGTCCTCCAGCGCGACGGCGTCGCAGCTGTGGCGGTCCGTGCTGATGCCGTCCAGGCCCAGCAGTTCACCCGCCATCTGAAAGCCCGTTACCTGGTCGCGGCCATCTTCGGAAGACACGCGCGTCTTGAAGAAGCCCGTGCGCACCGCATACACCGCCTCGAAAGGGTCGCCGCTGCGAAACAGCGTGTCGCCGCGGCGCACGCGCAGCCGCGTGGCCACCATACCGTCCAGCCGCTTGAGCTCCTGGTCGGAGAAGCCCACCGGCAGGCACAGCTCGCGCAGGTTGCAGCTTGAGCAAGCGACCGGGATCGCGGTGGGCTGGGGGCATGCGGCTCGGCGGGCGGGGGTCATGGTGTCCTGGTCGTGATGCAGCGCAAGATGAGTCATTTTTTGCGCTGCGCCGCCCGCGGAGCTTGCGCAAGATCAAGCCGGGGGCCGGGTGCGGTCGGCACCATCGCCGCATGTCTTCCGTCCCTCACCTCGATTCCGCCCGCCACTCCCATCTCGATGACGCAGGGCCGGCGGTTCTCTCCGATGAGCTGTTGCGGCGCTTCGACACACCCGGGCCGCGCTACACCTCGTACCCCACGGCCGATCGCTTCGTCGAAGCCTTCGGCGCCGACGACACCCTGCGTGCACTAGGCCAGCGCGGTGCCGGCACGGCGGCGGGTGGGGCGGCACCGCTCTCCGTCTACGTGCACATCCCGTTCTGCGAATCGGTGTGCTACTACTGCGCGTGCAACAAGGTCATCACCAAGCACCATGACCGCGCAGGCGAGTACCTCGATGCGCTGGACAAGGAAGTCGCGCTTGTCGCGGCCGCGCTCGGCGCGCGCCAGTCGGTGTCGCAACTGCACTTCGGCGGCGGCTCGCCCACCTTCCTGTCCGACGCCGAACTTGAGCGCGTCATGACCACGCTGCGGCAGAGCTTCCGCGTGCTGCCCGATGCCGAGATGAGCATCGAGGTGGACCCTCGCACCGTCACGCCCGAGCGGCTCGCGTGGCTGCGTCACATCGGCTTCAACCGCCTGAGCTTCGGCGTGCAGGATTTCGATGCGCAGGTGCAGCGCGCCGTCCATCGCGTGCAGTCTTTCGAAAGCGTGCGCGACCTGATGGTGAGCGCCCGGCAGCTCGGCTTCGAATCGATCAACGCCGACCTCATCTATGGCCTTCCGAAGCAGACGCCGGAGAGCTTCGCGCGCACCGTGGCGCAGATCAGCGAGCTGCGGCCCGACCGCATCGCGCTGTACGCCTATGCGCACCTTCCGCAGCGCTTCAAGCCGCAACGCCGCATCGTGGCCGACGACCTGCCCAGCGCCGGCCAGCGCGTGCAGATGCTCGGCGGCGCCATCGCCGGCTTCTTCGCGCGTGGCTACAGCTACATCGGCATGGACCACTTCGCGCTGCCTGACGACAGCTTGGCCGTTGCCAAGCGGCAGGGCCGCCTGCACCGCAACTTCCAGGGCTACAGCACGCAGCCCGACTGCGATTTGATCGGCCTGGGCGTGTCGGCCATCGGCCGCGTGGGGGCCACCTACCACCAGAACGCCAAGACCCTGCCCGAGTACTACGACGCGCTGCGCCAGGACCAGCTGCCCGTGGCGCGCGGCATTGCGCTTACCCGTGACGACGTCGTGCGGCGCGCGGTGATCATGGCGCTGATGTGCCAGGGGCGTCTCGAGTTCGAGTCCATCGAGCTCGCGCACCTCATCGACATGCGCGAGTACTTCGCACGCGAACTCGCCGAGCTCGAACCGCTGCACGCGGCGGGCCTCGTGAGCATCGAGCCCGACGCCATCCAGGTCACCGCCGCCGGCTGGTACCTCGTGCGCGCGGTGGCCATGGTGTTCGACCGCCACCTGCACAGCGACAGGCTGCGCGAGCGCTTCTCGCGGATCATCTGATGAACATGGCACTCGTGCTTGCCGGCTTGGCGATGGGCGCTGCGGCATCGCCGCACTGCGCGCTGATGTGCAGCGCGCCTTGTGCGGCGCTCACCAAAGGCTGTCGCGGCGAGGGCACGGGTTTTCATGTGGGGCGTGTCGTCGGCTACATGGCCGGCGGCGCGGTCGCGGCTGCCAGCGTGCAGACACTCGCCGTGTGGGGCCAGGCCGCGCCGGCCATCCGGCCGCTGTGGTTGCTGGTGCAACTCGGCTTTGTCGCCTTGGGCCTGTGGTGGCTCATCACCGGCCGACCGCCGAGGGCCATGATGCGCGACGTGTTGCCGACAGTGCGCTTCGTCGGCCGGACCACGCCCGTGGCGCGAGCCTCGCTCGCGGGCCTCGCGTGGGTCGCGTGGCCTTGCGGTGCGCTGCAGGCGGCCCTGATCGTCGCGGCACTCGCAGGCGATGCGGCGGGCGGCGCACTGGTGATGGGCGCCTTCGCCATCGCATCCATGCCGGCGCTGATGATCGCGCCATGGGCCTGGGGCCGGCTCAAGGCCGCGGGAGGAATCACCCTCTCCGCGCAGGCCGTCTCCGCGACGAGCTACCGCATCGCGGGCGCGGGCCTGGTGCTGGCCGCGGGGTGGGCGGTGACGCACGGCATGTGGGCGCGCGTGGCTGCCTGGTGCGGCGTGTAGGGCAGGCTGTCCCTCACCTTGGCAGGGGCGAAATCGCTGGCTATGCTTCGCATCCTCATGCCAGCCCAAGTCCATCAACGCCCGGCCACTGACACGGAATTGGCTGCACTTGCGGACCTCCTGCGCCGTGTGCCGACCACGGCGCGTCGAGTCATGCAGGGTGCGGAGAACGCACTCGTGCTGTGGGCCGTCAGCCTGCTTGGTCTCGTGGTGCTGTGGCAGGCCGCAGCGTGGTTCGCCCGTTTCTGGTTCAACAACGAGCTCGGCCTTCGCAGCGATGCTGCCCTGTGGATACTCGGTATCGGCGTGCCGGTCTGCGCTGTCTATGCGCTGATTTCCAGCGTGCGATGGTTGAGGCAATGGAGCGTTCAGCGCCCGCTCATCGAAGCCGACGTCCGGGCCGGGCTGGTCCTCGAGGAGCATTACGCATTCACTGCCGTCAAGCGCTTCCAGGAGCTGGAGCATGGTGGGCTCTTCTACTTCTTCCGCACGGCCGACGACAAGGTGCTGACGCTCTTCGACCACGAGAGCCAGGAGCTTGGCGTGAAAGCGCTCGACCCGCTCAAGAGCAGCTTCCAGCCGACGCTTGAACTCATCATGGTGCGCGCGCCGAAGAGCGATGTCGTGATCGAGCGCCGGTTTTTCGGACCGCCGCTGGACCTGGATGAACCCTCTGAACTTTCGGTGCCGCCCAAGCATTGGCCGCATCCCGATGGCTACACCGACATCCCGTGGAATGAACTGGAGTCACGGTTGTGAACGCGGCACTCGACCGCCTGGCTGATGAGGTCGAGCTGGCGAATCCCGGCAACGAGCGATTACGGCTGATGTTCGGCCATGCATGCGCGTCGCGGGTGAGGCACTTGCTCGAAGAGCCCGAGGTCGAGCGCTGCCTGCAGGGGCTGGGTGCCTTCATCGAGGGCACCATCGACCGTGAATCTCTGGACTCGCTGGCGGCCGAGAGCGCCCGGCTGGCCAACCATCACCAGGGCTCGAAGTCCATCGACGGCTGCGGCCACGCCGCCGTGTCTGCCACTTATGCCGTGGCCAACGCCGTGCAAGGCAAGGCCCTGCAAGCGGCGAGCTACGCGGCCTACTCGCTTGTCTATGCGCAAGGAGGTTCCGCAGCGGTCGCAGATCCGGAGTCTTTCGAGGCTGAGTTCCGATGGCAGGTGGGGGCGCTGGCTGAGCTTGCGTCCTGACCCCCACGACGGTTGCCCCTCCGATTGACCTTGCTACCGTGGCAAGGTTGATGCTGAGGTCTTCGTCTTCGACCATCCCAGGCTGAACAGGGTCGTCTTGACTCGCGGACTACACTTCGACCCAATGCGGAACATCGCGCGACTCATCGTCATGTGGCTGATCGCCGTGGCGCTTCCGATCCAGGGAGTGGCCGCTGCGACGATGCTGCATTGCGGGTCCGTGCATGAGCAGCGGGTCGCGGTGCCATCGAATGAGGGGCATGCGCACCAGCATCATCACGCCGGCATGCACTCCGTGGCCGTGACGGTCGAAGGCGGTGCCCATCATCACGGGCACGACCTTGCCGCGTCCCACACCACCGATGCCGACGCCCCCGCACACCACCACACCGGCGGCACCGCCGGTTGCAGCGTCTGTGCCTCGTGCTGCGGCGCCGCTGCGCTGCCGGTGATGCCGTTGGTGCTGGCATCGCAAGACCGCACTGAAACGGTGGTGGTGGTCCAGAACCTTCCGACCGTGGTCTTCCTGACCGACGGTCCGGAGCGTCCTCCCCGAACGACCTTGGCCTGACGGCCCGGGCTCGCACCGGGTGCGCCGCGCTTTGGCGTGCCTGCGTTCGACCGCTCGGGGCGCGTGACCGCGCGCGCCACGGTGGCGCGCAGCAGCCCGCTGGCCTGCGATGGCCATCGAGGACACCACCATCAGAGAAGCCATGACCTTGCCCAAGAACCCAACGGCGATGAGGCGACGCCTCAGCGTCCTGGCGCTCGCCGCAGCCGCTCTCAGCGGATGCGCTGGCCCCGCCATTGATGCCAACCTCGCCGAAGTGCAGCGCGTGAGCCGCGACCGGCTCGGCACCGAGCTGAAGTGGCTCAACACGGAGGATGCGCGCCGCCAGGCGCAGGCCGACGTGAACGCCACGCTCGCCAAGCCGCTCGCGGCGGACGACGCGGTGCGCATCGCACTGGCCTACAGCCCCTCCTTGCAGGCCGCATTGGCCCAAGGCGCCGCAAGCTCGGCCTCGACCACGCAGTCCGCGCGATTGCCCAACCCGGTGTTTGCCTTCGAGCGCCTGGTTCGACGCGATGGCGACGTGCGCGAGCTCGAATTCACGCGCGCCCTCTCGGTTCCGTTGCTGGACCTCTTGCTGCTGCCGGCGAGGATGCGGCAGGCGGATTTCCGCCAACAGCAGGTGCGGCTGCAACTGGCCGCGGATGTCGTGCAGGCCGCCTCCGACGCGAGGGTGGCATGGGTGAGGGCGGTGGCCGCTCAACAGTCGCTCGGCTATGCCGAGCAGATCAAGGTGTCTGCAGAGGCCAGCGCCGAACTCGCCAGGCGCATGCAGGCGGCTGGCAACTTCAGCAACCTCCAACGTGCGCGCCAGCAGGCATTCGATGCGCAAGCCGTCGCACGACTCGAACGCGCGCGACAGAACGCCCGGTCCGACCGTGAAGCGCTGGTGCGCGCGCTCGGGCTCGACGATGCGCAGGCCGCGTCCTTGAAGTTGCCCGAGCGCCTGCCGGATCTGCCTGAACCCCCGAAGAAGGAGCAAGCTTTCAACCAGGCCGCGTTGACGAACCGGCTGGACGTGGCACTTGCCAAGGCTGAGCTTGAGTTCGTGGCCCGCGAGCAGGGCCTCACGCGCGTCACCAGCGTCGTCGATGGCCTTCGCGTCGGCGCAGTGAGCAAGTCGGAGACCGGCTTGCCGCCGAAGAAGGGCTATGAACTCGAGCTGCCCCTGCCCATCTTCGATGCCGGCGATGCGAGCCGCGCGCATGCGCAGGCTGTCTACCTCGCTGCGCTGAACCGCACCTCCGCGGTCGGCGTGCAGGCGGCCTCCCAACTGCGCGAAGCCTACGGCAACTACCGCAGCGCGTACGAGCTCGCACGCCACTACCGCGACGAGATCGTGCCGCTGCGCCGGACGATCTCGCAGGAGAACCTGCTTCGATACAACGGCATGCTGATCGGCGTGTTCGAGCTGCTGGCCGATGCGCGCGAGCAGATCGAAAGCGTCGTGCAGGCCATCGACGCGCAGCGCGACTTCTGGCTTGCGGACGCTGCCTTGAACGCCGCCGCCATCGGCAAGCCCACGGCCCTTCCCGGCATGAACGCGCGCCCCGAAGGCGCCGGCGCGGAACCTGCCGCCCACTGATCAAAGAGGACGCTTCCATGACCAACAACCGACGGCGATTCATGCTGGGCACTGCGGGTGCCGGCGCCGCCATGGCCGCGGCCAGCGTGAGCAAGGTCGCAATGGCGGCATTGCCCGAGCCCGTGATTCAGACCCGGCCGGACACCATGGGGCCACTCGTGCCCAACACCGGCCGGCCCTACAACCCGGTGGTCACGCTGAATGGCTGGACCTTGCCTTGGCGCATGAACGCCGGCGTCAAGGAGTTCCACCTCGTGGCCGAGCCCGTGGTGCGCGAGATGGCACCCGGCTTCAAGGCGCGGCTGTGGGGCTACAACGGCCAGTCGCCCGGCCCGACGATCGAGGTGGTCGAAGGCGACCGCGTGCGCATCTTCGTGACCAACAAGCTGCCCGAGCGCACATCGATCCATTGGCACGGCCAGCGCCTGCCCAACGGCATGGACGGCGTGAGCGGCCTCACGCAGCCGGCGATCGAGCCGGGCAAGACCTTCGTCTACGAGTTCGTGGCGCGCCGCCCCGGCACCTTCATGTACCACCCGCATGCCGACGAGATGACGCAGATGGCAATGGGGATGATGGGCTCGTGGGTCACGCACCCGAAGGCCAGGCATCCGCAGATCGACGAGGTGGACCGTGACTTCGTGGTCCTGCTCAATGCCTATGACATCGAGCCGGGCGCCGCCACCCCGAAGACCATGACGATGCTCGACTTCAACCTCTGGACCTTCAACAGCCGCGTCTTTCCGGGCATCTCGCCCATGGTCGTGCGCCGCGGCGACCGGGTGCGCATCCGCGTGGGCAACCTCACGATGACCAACCACCCGATGCACATCCACGGCCACGAGTTCACCGTCACCGGCACGGACGGTGGCCCGGTGCCGCGCACTGCGCGATGGCCTGAGGTCAGCGCGGACGTTGCCGTCGGCCAGATGCGCCAGCTGGAGTTCATCGCGGACGAGGAAGGCGACTGGGCGTTCCACTGCCACAAGAGCCACCACACGATGAACGCGATGGGGCACGACGTGCCCACGATGATCGGCGTGGACCATGCCGACCTGGTGAAGAAGATCACGCAGGTGGTCCCCGATTACATGGCGATGGGCGAGCGTGGCATGGCCGACATGGCAGAGATGCAGATGCCCATCCCCGACAACACCGTGCCCATGATGGGCGGCGACGGCCCCTTCGGCAGTGTCGAGATGGGCGGCATGTTCTCGATGGTCAAGGTGCGGCGCGGCCAGAAGCCCGGCGACTACACCGACCCGGGCTGGTATGCGCATCCGAAGGGGACGCAAGCCTATGAATGGACCGGCGCTCTCGCCGAGCCGGTGCGCGCGGCCGCGCCGAAGACCAGCGCATCGCCGCAGAAGGACATCGAAGTACAGATCCGCAAACCCTCCGGCCATGCCGGCCATCACTGAAAGGACATCTGATGCGCAACACCACGTTCCTGGCGCTGGCCGTTTCGGCCGCGCTCTTCACGTCAGCCTCATTCGCACAGACCGCAAGCCCCTATGTCGGCCAGCAAGACCGCGCGGTGAAGTCGCTGTCAGAGCAGGACATCGACGGTCTTCGCGCCGGCGCCGGCGCGGGCTATGCCAAGGCGGCGGAGCTCAACGGCTACCCGGGGCCTGCCCACGTGCTGGAGCTTGCCCGGCAGTTGCAGCTTGACCCTGCACAGCAAGAGGCGACGAAAGCGCTGCTGAATGACCACAAGGGCCGCGCCAGGTCGCTGGGCGCCGAGCTGATCGACGCGGAGACAGCGCTGGACCGGCTGTTTGCCGACAAGACTGCAGACGCGTCGTCGGTCGATCGCGCCACGGCGCAAGTCGGCGCGCTGCAGGCCCGCCTGCGCGCTGAACACCTCAAGACCCACCTCGCGCAGACGGCGTTGCTCACGCCGGGGCAGGTTCAGCGATACGCGGCACTGCGCGGCTACGACAGCGCGGGCGCGCCATCCGCCGAAGCGCACCATCCACACCAACACTGAAACGACTTCGACATGAAAGCACTGCGATTTCTCCTGGCCAGCGCTGCGTTGCTGGGCTCTGCGGGTGCGCAAGCCCACAACGACGACGCTCATGCGGCTTCGTCGCCGACCGCTGCCGCACACCATCACGATCACGCCGCAGGCATCGGAACTGCCGGCACCGCCTCACAGGTCGGCCGCACCGTCAGCGTCGACATGACCGACACCATGCGTTTCCACCCCGACAGTGTTGATGTGAAGCAGGGCGAGACCGTCCGCTTCGCCGTCAAGAACTCGGGACAACTGAAGCATGAGTTCGTGCTGGGAACCGATCAAGAGCTGCGTGAGCATTACGAGCTCATGAAGAAGTTCCCCGAGATGGAGCACTCGGACCCGAACCAGGTCACCGTGCAGCCAGGCGAGACCGGGGAGGTGGTGTGGCACTTCACCCAGGCCGGCAAGGTGGCGTTCGCCTGCCTGCAGCCCGGCCACTACGACGCTGGCATGAAGGGCGTCGTCAAGGTGGCGGGCGGCGAGATGAGCAGCGCGGAGATGACCGATGGCGAGGTGAAGAAGATCGACAAGGAGAGCCAGAAGATCACCTTGAAGCACGGCGAGATCAAGAACCTCGGCATGCCCGGGATGACCATGGTCTTCAAGGTCAAGGACCCGGCTGTCCTCGACCAACTGCAAGTCGGCGACAAGGTGCGCTTCGAGGCCCAGAAGGCGCAGGGCGCGCTGGTCGTCACGCAGATCGAGGCTGCCAACTGAGAGAACGACGAGATGGAACACCGCGAACACGAGCATCACCATCACCCGTGCGGCTCGTCGCCGCTGAACCCGCCGCAACCGGTCGGTGCCGCCACCATGTACACCTGCCCGATGCATCCGGAGATCCGGCAGGATCATCCCGGCAGCTGCCCCAAGTGCGGCATGACGCTCGAGCCGGTGTTGCCCGAACTCGAGGGCGGCGACGAGAACCCCGAGCTTGCTGACTTCAGCCGTCGCTTCTGGTGGACCTTGCCGCTCACGGTGATCGTCGCCGTGCTCGCCATGGCCGGCCATCGCCTGGGCTGGTTGGCGCCGCAGGCGCAAAGCTGGGTCGAGTTGGTGCTGTCGCTGCCGGTCGTGCTGTGGGCCGGGCGGCCGTTCTTCGAGCGGGCGGTGCAATCGATCGTTCACCGCAGCCCCAACATGTGGACCTTGATCGGCCTGGGCACGAGCGCTGCTTTCGTCTACAGCGCCGCGGCCACCTTCGTGCCAGGTGTCTTCCCCGAGACCTTCGTCATGCACGGCCGCATCGGCGTGTACTTCGAGGCCGCGGCAGTCATCATCTCGCTCACGCTGCTGGGCCAGATGCTGGAGCTCAAGGCACGATCGCAGACGTCCGCAGCGATCAAGTCGCTCCTTGGCCTCGCGCCCAAGACGGCGCGCCGCATCAACCCGGACGGCAGTGAGGCCGACGTGCCGCTGGCCCATGTGCATGTGAACGACATCCTGCGCGTGCGGCCCGGCGAGAAGGTGCCGGTGGACGGCGTGGTTACCGAGGGCAGCAGCGCCGTCGACGAGTCCATGCTGACCGGCGAGCCGGTGCCGGTGACCAAGCGGCCGGGCGACCGCCTCATCGGCGCGACCATCAACACCTCGGGCAGCCTGGTGATGCGTTCGGAGAAGGTGGGCTCGCAGACCGTGTTGTCCCAGATCGTCCAGATGGTCACGCAGGCGCAGCGCTCGAAGGCACCCATGCAGCGCATGGCCGACCATGTGGCCGGCTACTTCGTCACCGTGGTGGTCGCGATCGCGTTGCTTACCTTCTTCGCCTGGGGCTTGTTTGGCGGATCGCAGGGCTGGCTGTTCGGCCTCATCAATGCCGTGGCCGTGCTGATCATTGCCTGCCCTTGCGCCTTGGGTCTCGCCACGCCGATGTCCATCATGGTGGCGACGGGGAAGGGGGCGACGCAAGGCGTGCTCTTCCGCGATGCCTCGGCGATCGAGAACTTTCGAAAGATCGACACGCTTGTCGTCGACAAGACCGGCACGCTCACGGAAGGAAAGCCTTCGTTCGAGCGTGCCGTGCCCGTGGCCGGGGTGGACGACACCGAGGTGCTGCGGCTGGCCGCAAGCCTGGACCAGGGCAGCGAACATCCGTTGGCTGCCGCCATCGTGCAGGCAGCGCGCGAGCGGCACCTTGCACTGAGCAAGCCCGAACGCTTCGAGTCTTCCAGCGGCATCGGCGTGCTCGGCACGGTGGATGGCCAGCCGCTGGCGCTGGGCAACAACGCGCTCATGCAGCGGCAGGGCGTCGATGTGTTTGCCCTTGCCAAGGAGGCGGAGGCGCTGCGTGTCGGCGGCAGCAGCGTGATGCATCTCGCACGCTCCAACCGCCTCGTCGGACTGCTGGCGGTGTCAGACCCCGTCAAGGCCACGACACCCGAGGCCTTGGCCCGCCTGCACCAGGCCGGCATCAGGGTGGTGATGGCCACGGGCGACGGCCTGACCACGGCACGCTCGGTGGCGGCACGGCTGGGCATCGATGAGGTCCATGGCGAAGTGAAGCCGGCCGACAAGCTGGCCCTCGTCGAACGGCTGCAAGGCGAGGGCCGGGTGGTGGCGATGGCGGGCGACGGCATCAACGATGCGCCCGCACTGGCCCGCGCCGATGTCGGCGTGGCCATGGGCACCGGCACCGATGTGGCGATGAACAGCGCGCAGGTCACGCTGGTCAAGGGCGACCTGCGGGGCATTGCACGTGCGCGGGAGCTGTCGGAGGCCACGGTGCGTAACATGCGCATGAACCTCGGCTTTGCGCTCGTCTACAACGCACTCGGCGTGCCGGTCGCGACCGGCGTGCTGTACCCGATCACGGGCTGGCTGCTGTCGCCGATGATCGCGGCGCTCGCGATGAGCCTGTCGTCGCTGAGCGTGGTGGGCAACGCCTTGCTGCTTGGGCGGCGCTAGTGTTCAAGGGCGGCATCAACGCGGCCTGCAGCAAACGAGGCAACCGCGTTGCCAGCATGCCCACTTCGCTGGGCGTACCCTGCGCGCATCGACTTCCCCGGAGTGAACGGCCATGAACGACAAGACCATCCTGGATCACATCTCTGCGCTGGTGGATGAAGAGCACGAGCTGCGGGCCACCTCCGGCGCGACCGAGCAAAAGCATGAGCGGCTCAGGCACGTGGCCGAGCAGCTCGACCAGTGCTGGGACCTGCTGCGCCAACGGCGCGCCAAGCGCGAGTTCGGTGAGGACCCCAACGCGGCCGAAGTGCGTGATGTCGGCACGGTGGAGCGCTACGAGGGCTGAAGTCCCTTGCGTGATCGACCCAGTGCCTCAGCGCCTGTCGGCGTGCGGCTGGCTTTTCGAGCTTGAATCGGGGAGCACGCCGGTGTTCCCGGCCCGGTAGAGCCGGTAGTCGTAGCGCCAGCGTCCGGCCTCGATTTCCAGCCTTGCGCCGTGATCATCCGTCGCTGACAACTGCCCGCTGCGCGGGATGCCGTCGCCGCGCATGGCGAAGCGGTCGTCCTGGTGCAGCTTGAGGTGCATGCCATCCACCGTGAGCGAGCCGTTCAGCGCCGCGACCTGCTCGCCGATCGGCGGGCGCACGAGGTCGAAGGTGAAGTTCCAGCGCATCTCGTGCTCGCCGCTCTTCACCGACAGGTCCTTGTAGTGCACCGTGTACACATCGGTGCCGCGGCGCAGGTCGCTGCGCAGGCTCACCCGTGCGTTGCCCGTCCAGCGCAGCCGGTCGGAGCCCAGGCCCTCGAAATGGAAGTCGAGCTCGGTGAATTCGGCCATGCCCTCGTAGCGGTGGCCTGACACGACGAACTCGCCCTGGCCGTTCATCGCCTGGCCATCGACCGTGCACTCCTTGAAGACGGTCACGAAACGATCGCGCCGCGAGAGATCACCGCTGCGATCGGCGTCGCGGATGGTGCCGACGGCGTGGCCGCCGCCAGGGCAGGGGACGTCGAACTCCCGCACGCCCGAATCCGGCGCCGCCTTGAAGGCTGCGGTGCGAACGCTGGGGCGGGTGTCGGCGCCGGTCCACAAGGTCATGGTCGAGAACGCGACGCCGCTGTTGGAGACGACCTCCGCGAGCACGTCGGCGGTGTCGACGAAGTTGCCGTCATCCAGGCCCGTGCTGCCGTGCGCGACGCCCGCGGCCACGAGGCCGCAGGCGAGCAGGCCATGTTGAAGCAGGGTGTTCATGCGGTTCCTTCCGGTGCGGCGAATTGCCGCCCATCGCCTTGCCCGCCGTCCGGGGCATCGTCCCCGACCACAGGCTGCAGCTCGAGCGCATAGCGCAGTGCATCGATGTCGGACTTCTCGCGATCGAGCGTGAAACCGAGGCCCTCGACCAGCTCGCGCATGGCGTCGTTCTCACGCAGCACCAGGCCCACCATGCGCTGCGTGCCATGGTGGGCCAGGTAGCCGATCATCTTTTGCAGCAACTGGTGCCCGAGCCCGTGTGCATGCAGGTCCGAGCGCACGATGATGGCGAACTCCGCCTCGACGTTGTCGGGGTCGGCGACGGCGCGCACCACACCCAGCGTCTCTTCGCTCGCATCCGGCCGCAGGCGCACCGCAATGAAGGCCATCTCGCGCGCGTAGTCGATCTGCGTGAGCCGGGCAAGCTCGCTGCGCGGCAGTTCGCGCCGTGCACTGAAGAAGCGCAAGCGCAGGTCTTCCGGCGCCAAGCCCTCGATGAAGGCGCGATGCTGCGGCTCGTCCTCGGGGCGAATGGGGCGCAGGCAGATGTCTTCGCCAGCCCAGCGCACGGTCTCGGACAACTCGGCCGGGTAGGGCGCGATGGCGAAATTGGCAGCGCCGGCGGGGCGCTTCGGGCTCACGCGGATGCGTGCGTCGAGCGCGAGAACCCCGTCGTGGTCGGCCCACAGCGGGTTGATGTCCAGCTCCGCGAGTTCGGGCAGGTCGGCCAGCATGCGCGACAAGGCGGTGAGCACGTCGCACACCGCATCCACGCGCACGGGGGGATGATCGCGGTAGCCTGCGAGCAGCTTGGCCACGCGCGTGCGCGACACCATCTCGCGGGCGAGCACGCGGTTCAGCGGCGGCAGTGCGAGCGCACAGTCGGCCAGCACCTCGACCGCCGTGCCACCCTGGCCGAACATGAGCACCGGCCCGAACACCGGGTCGATGCTCGCGCCGACGATGAGCTCCAGCGCCATCGGCCGCTCGGCCATGGACTGCACGGTGAATCCTTCAATGCGTGCCTGCGGCCGGAGCGTACCGACGCGGGCCAGCATCGCGGCTGCAGCCGCACGCAGCTCGTTCTCGTCGCGCAGGTTCAGGCACACGCCGCCCACGTCGGACTTGTGGCTGATGTCCGGCGAGCGGATCTTGAGCGCGACGGGGTAGCCGATGGTCAAGGCCGCGGCGCTCGCCGCACCGGCGGATGCTTCCACCGCCACCGTATCGACCACCGGGATGCCGTAGGCCTTGAGCACCGCCTTGGCCTCGGCTTCATCGAGCATCTCGCGTCCGGTGGCCATTGCCACGTCAACCACGGCGCGTGCAGCCGCCACGTCCGGCGGGCCGATCTCGCTGGCGGCGGGCGCCTCGAGCAGCAGCGCCTGGTTGCGGCGGTAGGTGGCGAGCATCGCGAAGGCGCGCACGGCCTCCTCGGGCGTGGCGTAGTCGGCGATGCCCGCGTCCTCGAAGATGCGGCGCGCCTCGGCCACGGCGCCGTCGCCGAGCCAGCAGGCCATCACGCGGCTGGGTGCCTCGCGCACGATGGGCACGCAGGCCCGCGCGATGTCGTCGCTGCGCACGATGGCGGTGGGTGCATGCACGAAGAGGATGGCGCCGCCATCGCCCTGGGCAAGCAGTGCCTTCAGCGTGTCGGTGTAGCGGCGCACGGGAGCGTCGCCAATGATGTCCACCGGGTTTGCATGCGACCAGGTCGGCGGCAGGAAGGCATCGAGCTTGCCGCGCAGGGCCGGGCCGATCTCCTGCAGCGAAACGCCAGCCGCCGCGGCCGCATCCGCGGCCATCACGCCCGCTCCACCGCCGTTGGTGAGCACGGTGAGCGTGTCGTCATGGTTGCCGCCGAAGCGCGCCAGCGTCTCGGCCGCGGTGAAGAGCTCGGCCAGCGTGTCCACGCGCAGCATGCCCGCGCGGCGGATGGCGGCGTCGAACACCGGGTCGGAGCCGGCCAGCGCGCCGGTGTGCGATGCAGCTGCCGCCATGCCCTTGCTGGATCGTCCGGCCTTCACCACGATCACCGGCTTGTTGCGCGCCGCGGCACGGGCCGCCGACATGAACTTGCGCGACGCCTCGATGGATTCGATGTACAGCAGGATGGAGCGGGTGTGCGGGTCGCTCGCGAGGTGGTCGAGCAGATCGCCGAAGTCGACATCCGCATGCTCGCCGAGCGAAATCATGTGCGAGAAGCCCACCTGCCGCGCCTTCGCCCAATCGAGCACCGCGGTGACGAGCGCGCCCGATTGCGACACGAAGGCGATGTCGCCGGCCAGCGCACCCGTGTGCGCGAAGCTGGCATTCAGCCCGATGCGTGGCGACAGCAAGCCCAGGCAATTGGGTCCGAGCACGCGCAGCAGGTGCGGCCGGGCGGTGTCGAGCATGGCTTGCCTCTGCTCGGGGGTGAGCCCGGCCGTCATCACGATGGCGGCGCGGGTGCCGTGCCGGCCGAGCTCGTCGATCATCACGGGCACCGCGGCGGGCGGTACGCACAACACGGCAAGGTCGGGCACTTCCGGCAGGTCGGCGCAGACATGGAACACCGTTTCGCCATCGAGCGTGTCCAGGCGCGGGTTCATCGCCCACACGGGCCCCGCGAAGCGGCCGCAGCGCAGGTTGCGCCAGACCGTGGCACCGACGCTTGACTCGCGGTCGGATGCGCCGACCACGACGACGGAACGCGGTGACAGGAGCCGGTCGAGGTGGCGGATGCTCATGGCGGTGCGCTCGGATGCAGGTCAGCGAAGCGATGTCAGGATCGCCGCCTGCAGCATGAAGCGGCGGTCGTCGACCCGTGGCAGGGAGACGGTGGTCAGCGCGCCCTGTGAGCCGGCGATCCAGGACGGGATGCCTTCGAGCACCGGCACGCCGGCGGCATCGCGCAGTTGCCGCACGAGTTGCGGTGCGATGCCCTGGCACATCACCGCGTCGTACAGGCGGCCGAGGATGCGGGCGGTGCGGGCAATGTCCTGCGGCGTGGTCAGCTCGCTCAGGCTTGGTCGGATGCTGGCGACGTTCGCGCCGAGGTCGGCCGCCGCGCCGCGCAGCAGCGCGGCATCGGCGTCCGTGTCCGATTCGCACAGCAAGCCGATGTTCTTGCCGCGCAGCAAGGGTTGCGGGATGCCCTTGTCGCGCGAACGCTGCAGCTCGAGCGCCCGGCTCCGCAGCACGGCCGAGTCCTCCGCCCACGTCTGGTCGGGCGCGGCAGGGTGGGTGATATTGGGCTTGGAGTGCATGGTGGCGGCGGTTCGCAATGGCGGAGTTGGCCTTCTGTGACCATTTCCAGCGGTAACCGAAGGCTATCGACGCGCCGTGCGCACGCCTTGATGCGCATCAAGCCGCGAGCGGCCGGTTGGTGCTGATACGCGCCTGACATGAACCATTCACGCAGCGTTACCGAACGAGCCCGACGGTTGTCATTCGGTTATCCGGCGCTCCCTAGGATTCATCCATCGACAAGCCCCACCGTCCAGGAGCCCACCATGCTGAATACCGCCACCCCCGTCCAAGCCCGCACGAACCCCCAGGCGATGTTCGCCCTGCGCTGCCCCGACGATGAGAACCAGCGCACCAGCCAACGCATTGCCGATGTGCTCAAGCTGCTGAACGACGCGCTGCACCCCGCCCGCCGCCTGGCGCGCGCCGGCGACGTGATCTACCAGGCCGGCGAGCGCTTCCAGAACCTGTACATCCTGAACTCGGGCTTTTGCAAGATCGTCAACCTGTCCGCCGACGGCCGCGAGCAGGTGGTCGGCCTCAAGTTCCGCGGCGACTGGCTGGGCTTCGACGGCATCGCCAACACCCAGTACACCTGCGACGCCATCGCCATGGACACGAGCGACGTCTGGGTCATCCCCTACGACTCCCTGCTGACCGCGTGCGCCGCCCGCCCCGCGCTCATGACCGTGCTGCACGAAGCCATGAGCCGCGAGATCAGTGGCGAGCGCGATTCGCTGATGTCGGTGTGCACGCTGCCGGCAGACGCCCGCGTGGCCGACTTCCTTCGCTACTGGGCCGAATCGCTGGCCAAGCGCGGCCTGCGCTGCGACCAGATCACCTTGCGCATGACGCGTGCCGAGATCGGAAACTACCTCGGCATGACGCTCGAAACCGTGAGCCGCGCGCTGTCCAAGCTGGCGCGCGACAAGGTCATCGGCTTCGCCGAGAAGGGCCGCCGCGACGTGCAGATTCCGGATGTGAGCGCGCTCACGGCCTTCGTGCAGCGCTGCCTGGCGCCGGCGCCTGCGACACTGCAGTGAGCTGGATGGACGGGCTGGGCTACACAAGGCTCAGGAATAACCGAGATTGCGCACGCACTTGCTAAGACTTGCGCCATAGGTTTAGCGCGAACTTCGCCAGAAACAACCCGATGGCGCCCAGCAGCATGGCGGGCAGCAAGATACCCGAACCGTCCGCTTCCACACCGCCAGCGGTGTGGCTTGGCATCGCCGCGGACTTTGGTGCGTATTCATCGCCGAAGTAGAAGTGCAGGGTTGCGAGCAGCAGCCACATTGCCCACCCAAGCACGGCGGCAGCGAGCCCTCCAACGATTACCGCAACTTTGCGCAATGCGAGTTCCCTTCGACGGAAGGGCTAGGTTTCTCTGTGTGCGAGCGCATGTTCGATTCGGCGGTCAGGAACGAGCCATAGTATTGCGACGGCGACATAGAGTGCCTGAGCGAGCCACGAAAACCAGAAGGTGGCCGCAATTGCCAGCAAGTAGAAGACAAGAGACAGCCTGGCTTTCCAATCGCGACCAACGGCGTTCTTCAGCACGGAGGCAGGGCCTTCGGAGGCGATGATTGTCCGCTGCAGCACCCAGTACGCGGTGGCAGCCATGAGCAAGACCACTCCATAAAGCGCTGAAGGCACGGGCGCGAAGTGGTTCTCGCCCATCCAACCCGTGACGAAGGGAAAGAGCGACAGCCAGAACAAGAAATGAAGATTTGCCCAGAGCACAGCTCCCGTGACCTTGCTCGATGCCTGCAGCATGTGGTGGTGGTTGTTCCAGTAGATGCCGACATAGATGAAGCTCAGTACGTAGCTCAGAACGACCGGCACCAACGGAAGCAGGGACGCCAGTTGTTCACCGTGCGGAACCTTCAGTTCCAACACCATGATCGTGATGATGATCGCAATGACACCGTCACTGAACGCCTCCAGCCGACCCGTGCCCATTACGCCTCCACTGCGGCAACGACGCCACTGGCATGAGTGGCAAACGACAAACAGCGAAGCGCGCTGTTGGCGGCTCGCTCGAAGGAAGGGTTGCGCGGCATGGACGAAGCACTCAGATGGTGATGTTCTTGCGCATCACTGTCAGTGAGGGCGGATGCGCCAGCGTTTGGTACACAACGCAATACCTCTCTGTCAAACGAATGAGCGTGGCGAGTTGCTCCTCGGAGGCGTCGGTGTCGAATGTGAAGTGCAGCCGTATGCTCTGGAACCCGACCGGCACATCCTTGGACAACCCCAGAGTTCCACGAAAGTCGAGATCACCTTCTGCCTGGAGAGAGGCGTCGCGCAATACGATGCCAAGTGCCGTGGCCACTGCATTCAGTGTGACGCCTGCGCACGCCACCAAGGCTTCGAGGAGCATGTCGCCGGAGCAGGCCGCTTGACCGCTGCCACCGGTGGCGGGATGCAAGCCAGCCTCGACCAGTGCCTTGCCAGTTTCAATCTTGCAACTGACGCCCTCGCCGATGCGGCCTTGCGCTCGCAGGGTGATGAGTGCCGCCTCGGGGGATGCGCGATAGCGCTCCTTCAACGGAGCCTGAATCGAGCGCAGGTCTTGAGCATCCATGACAGTGCCTCCTGATGGCGCAACTACTCGACCGGACTCGCATCGTCTTGCGCGGCAACCACCGGTTTCCTCCATGCGGATGCTGAGCCCTTCCTTTCCGGAATCGGTTCGAGCATATTCCGCACCTTGAGCCGCAAGAACACATTCTTCATGCTGTTCTCGCTCTTGATTCCAGTTATCTCTCTCGCTACGGTGTTTGTGATTTCCTCATGATTCTCCATGTAATGCATCACGAGTTCCTCCGGCGAACCGAGCGCTGACGGCCACGCCGCACGCAGATTCCTTTTTCGCGGCGGTGGGACACGATTGAATCAACGCTCAACTACGACCACTTCCCGCCGAAGGCGCCCACCGTCCCGGACCGACTCAA
Organism: uncultured Comamonadaceae bacterium; assembly: GCA_966211955.1. GTDB lineage: Bacteria > Pseudomonadota > Gammaproteobacteria > Burkholderiales > Burkholderiaceae_C > Albitalea. The sequence goes on from CBIHOF010000010.1 coordinate 39,733, forward strand.
GGCTGCCAGCACCAAGCTCAATGCGCCGACGTGACCTTCGCGATGGCTCTTGCCAGCTCCGCCCGCGTGTAAGGCTTGCGCAGCAACTCCCAGCTGGGCGGCGAATCACGATCAGCGTCCAGCAGCTCGGCCGAGAAACCAGACATCAGCAGGATGGCCATGTCCGCATACATGGCCTGCGCCTTCGCGGCCAGTTCGGTGCCGCGCATGCCGGGGCCCAGCGCAATGTCGGTCAGCAGCAGGTCGAAGGGTGCCGACGCGTCGAGCACCAGCAGCGCCTGTTCGGCGCTCGGCGCAGTGGTGACCTCGCAGCCGAGCGCGACGAGGAAGGTCTCCACGACCTTGCGCACCTCGGTGTCGTCTTCAACCATCAGCACCTTCAGGCCCGGCCGCACCACATCGCCTTCGTGGCGCGCGTCGTCGTCGACCGGCTGGTCGTCCTGCCAGGGGCGTGGGATGTACAGCGTGATGGTCGTGCCCAGGCCGGGCGCGCTGTCGATGGCGATGGCGCCACGCGACTGCTTCACGAAACCATAGACCGTGCTCAACCCGAGTCCCGTGCCACGGCCCGCTTCCTTGGTGGTGAAGAAGGGCTCGAATGCGCGCTCCTTCACTTCCTCGGGCATGCCTGTGCCCGTGTCGCTGATGGCTATCGCGACCAGCATGTCCTCGGCAACGCTCGGGTCGTCCAGTTCGCTGCGCACCTCGGGCGGAAGCGCAAGGCAGGGGCCGCAGCGGAAGTGCAGCGTGCCGCCGTCGGGCATCGCGTCGCGCGCGTTGATGGCGATGTTGAGCAGGGCGGATTCGAGCTGGCCCGGGTCGGCCAGCACCGGCGGGCAGGACGCGGGCGCATCGACCTCGATGCGAATGCGCTGGTCCAGCGTGCGGCGAAGCATGTCGGCAAGCGACTGCAGCAGCGTGTTCACCTCCACCGGCGCGGGCTGCAACACCTGGCGGCGCGAGAAGGCGAGCAGCTTGCCGGTGAGCTCGGCCGCGCGGCGCGTGGCGCGCGTGGCGGCAGCCACCAGCTGCTGGCCATAGGCATCTTCCGTCAACGCGGGCAGCTCCTCGATCACCTGCAGGTTGCCCTGGATGATGGTGAGCAGGTTGTTGAAGTCGTGCGCAATGCCGCCGGTGAGCTGGCCGACGCTCTCCAGCCGTTGTGCATGGTTGAGCGCCTCTTCGGATTGCGCGCGCTGGATGCTCGTGGACAGCAGGTTGGCCACTGACTCGAGAAATCGCATCTCGTCGTCGCCGAAGCGCTGCGGATGCGTCGAGCGCACCGCCAGCGCGCCGATCGTGCGACCGCGCTCCGACAGAGGCACGGCCACCGCGCTGACCAGGCCCGCGTCCACGTAGGCGGGCGGGATCTCGTAGCGCTGTTCGCTGCGATAGTCCTCGACGACCACCGGGCGGTTCTGCGCGATGACGAAACCGGGTGGCGTTTCCAGGCGGTTTGCGATTCGCGCACCGATCTCCTCGCCCTTGACCAGCCCCACGCCGCTCGCCACCCGGAAGCTCTGCCGGTCGCCGTCGAGCAGGTACACCACGGCCAGTTCCGCCTGCAAGGCCTGCGCGGCAATGGCGGGCACCTGCTCGAGCACCGCCTGCGGATCGCGTGCATCCACGGCCACGCGGCCGAGCTGCGCGAGGTGCTCGCTGTAGCGCGCGCGCTGCAGCGCCTGCTTCACGCGCGGGTAGGTGCCAATGTCGCGGATGGCCGCCACCACGAAGGGCAGGCCATGGCTTTGCAGCGGGCTGAGGGCGATCTCCACCATCACCTCGCTGCCGTCGCGGCGCTTGGCGACGAGTTCCATCTGCGTGCCCATCGGGCGCGTGCGCGGCGCCTTGCCGTAGGCCTCGCGGTAGGACGCATGGCGCGGGCGGATGCTGTCAGGCACCAGCGCGTCCACGCTGAGGCCCGACAGTTCCTGCACGGTGTAGCCCAGCAGCCGCGCCGCCGCCGGGTTGGCCAGCACGATTTGGCCGGCCTGGTCCACCAGCAGCAGCGAGTCGGGGTAGGCCTCGAAGAGGGAGCGAAACACCGTCCGCTCGTCGAAGCCTTGGGGCAGCAAGGGCAGGGCAGGCGGATGGCTCATGGTTTCAAGCCCCTGTGACAGGCGGCACGAAGATGTAGCCGGCCCCCCGCACCGACTTGATGATCTGTGGGTTGTCGGCGTCGTCCTCGAGCTTCTTGCGCAGGCGGCCCACCTGGACGTCGATGGTGCGGTCGAAGGGCCCGGCTTCGCGGCCCCGCGTCTGCTCGAGCAGGAAGTCGCGCGAAAGCACGCGGCCGCCGTGGGTGGCGAAGGCCGAGAGCAGGTCGAACTCGCCGGTGGTGAGGGGTACGTCCTGGCCCTTGGGGCTGGTGAGCGAGCGGGCCGCGGTGTCCAGCGTCCAGCCGGCGAAGGCGAAGCGGCTGCTGCCCGCAGGAGCGGCGGCGGGCGGTGCGGCCACGTCGGCCTTGGGCGCCGCGGCCGGAGCGATGCGGCGCAGCACCGCCTTGATGCGGGCCAGCAGCTCGCGCAGGTCGAAGGGCTTGGTCACGTAGTCGTCCGCGCCCACCTCCAGGCCCACCACCTTGTCGACGGCGTCGCCGCGCCCGGTCACGATCACGAGGCCGCAGTGCCAATGCTCGCGCAGTTGCCGGGCGATGGCGAAGCCGTCTTCGCCGGGCAGGCCGAGGTCCAGAAGGACCAGGAGCGGAGGGTCCGTCGCCATCAGCGAGAGCAGCGAAGGGCCGGTGTGCAGCTGGCTGACACGAAAACCGTGGTTCTGGAGGTAGCCCGCCAGGAGTTGCGTGATGTCGGTTTCGTCGTCGAGGACAGCGATGTGCAGGGGAGTCATCGGTCGGGCGTGAGGCTGCGTGCGACGGCAAGCGTAGCAGCATCGGGGCCCCATCCGGGCGGCTCAGTGCGCCATCCACAAGGGAATGATGGCGTGCTGCAAGGCGGTGCGAGTAGCGCCCCCGAGGATGCGCTCCGTCCACCGCGAGTGGCTGTAGGTGCCCATGATGACGAGGTCGGCAGCCAACTCTGCCGCGGCGCGCATGATCTCGTCGCCCACTGCCTGCTCGGCACGCTCGATGCGGGCCTGCACGCGCACCCCCTGCCGCGACAGCCACGGGGTGATCTCGTCCACGCGCGCCTGCAGTGCCGCCTCGGCACCGGCATGGGGTTCGGACGCCGGTCGCCAGATGCGCAGGTGCACCTCGCGGGCCCGCCGCAACAGGGGCATCGCGTCGCCCACGGCGCGTGCGCACGCGGCGCTGTCGTCCCAGGCGATCAGCACCCGCTCGCCGACCCCGCCGCCGACCCGGCCGCCCCCGCCGGCGGGTGGCACGAGCAGCGTCGGGCGGGCGTTGTGCAGCAGCACCCGTTCCACCACATGCCGCTCGTCGTGACCGTCGCCGGCCTGCCCGATGACGGTCACGTCGCAGGTGTGCGAGCGGTGCAGCAGCACCGAGGCGCGGTCGCCCTCGATGGCCATCGCCTCGAAGGATGGCAGGTGCAATGCGCGGCACAGCTCCTGGAAGCGGTCGGCCCGGTGGCTCGCGAGCAGGGCGGCCGCATCGCGGGCGCCCTGCGCCTCGTGCAGCGAGCGGGCGGCCGCCCACGAAAAGTCGGTGTCCACGGTGCCCGTGGCCGCGATGCCGATGAGGTGGCTGCCGTGCGAGCGCGCGAGGCTGGCCGCGGTGCGCACGGCAGCGTCGCTGCCGCCGTCCAGGCTCAGGTCGACAAGGATGGTTCCGTAGGTCATGGGCATGAAGCCCGAGGCGGGGATGCCATCGGGCGGTCGTGATGCTTGCTGGGTGCTTGCTTGCCCCCGACGATATGCCGAGGCCCGCGTCGAAGCTTGATCGAGCGCAAGCCTTCCTCCAGGGTGCGACATGACACTGCATCGAGGGTGATCCATTGCCCGGCCCTTGCGAAGGATGTGCACGATGTACTCGAAGATCCTTGTTCCCCTGGACGACAGCCGCGCCTCCCAGCGCGGCCTCGACGAAGCCATCGGTCTCGCCGCTCGCCTGGACGCGACGCTGCATTTGCTGAACGTCGTCGATGCGCGGCTGCTCATCGGTGCGGTGTCGGCGTTCTCGCCGCCGGACCAGCTCATCCAGGATTGGCGCGACGCCGGCGAAAAGGTTCTGGCGCAGGCGCACAACCGCGCGCGGGAAAGGCGCGTCGCCTCCGACACCATCGTGCGCTGCGACCCGGCAATGCGGGTGTGCGACCTGATCGTGGACGAGGCGCGGCGCTGCGGCGCGGGCCTCATCGTCATGGGCACCCATGGCCGGCGCGGGCTCAAGCGCGTGGCGCTCGGCAGCGACGCTGAACTGGTGGTGCGCGACAGCCCGGTGCCGGTGCTGCTCGTGCGCGACGACGAATCGTCGGAAGACTGACCGACCTCATCCACGCAAGCCGCCTCGATGCGGCAGGAGACCAACATGGGCACCACACACGCGGCCACGGCCGGCACTGGCCAGGGGACGCCGGACGGCTTCGACGTACTCGACGAATGCCACAGGAAGACGCTGTTTGCGCTCGGCAAGCTCGCTGCGCTCGTGTCGCGGCTCGTGCACATCGGCGCCGACACCGAGGCCCGGGCCATGGCCGCCGAAGTGGTGCAGCACTTTTCGGTGACGGTGCGGCGCCACCACGAAGACGAGGAACGCCACGTCTTTCCGAAGCTCGTGGCCGAGGGCAGCGACGAGGTGGTGCAAGCCGTGCTGCGGCTGCAGATCGACCACGACTGGCTCGAGGAGAACTGGATGGAGCTGTCGCCCCAGCTCGACGCGGTGGCGCACGGACTCTCCTGGTACGACCTGGACGTGATACAGGAGGCGGCGCAGGTGTTCATCGCCTTGTCGCACGACCACATTGCGCTGGAGGAATCGTTCATCTATCCGCAGGCGAAGGCACGGCTCGATGCACGAGAGCGCGCCGGCATGGGGCGTGAGATGGCCGCGCGGCGCCGGCAGGCCCGGACAAAGTCGCCGGGCTGATCGGGCCGCCAAGCACACGCCCGCGCCTCAGGGCGCTGGCTGCGCCGAAGCTATGCCATCCTCAGAGCACGCCTGAGCGCGTCGGCGAGCTGGTCGATCGCCAGGCGTGCCGCATCGATGGCGCCGCCCATGCTGATGAAGCCGTGGCCGAGGGCCAGGTAGTCGACCAGCGTCACCTGCACGCCGGCGGCCATGAGTCGCTGCGCGTAGGCCAGCCCTTCGTCGTGCAGGATGTCGTGGCCGCCGAGCATCACGAGCGCAGGCGGCAGGCCGGAAAGGTCATCTGCCAGCATGGGTGCGACGCGGAAGTCGCGTCCGGGCTTGGTGTCTCCCAGGTAGTGCAGCATGAAGTACTCCGCGGCGCGCGTGCTGATCACATGGCCTTCGCCGTATTTGGCGTACGACGGGTATTCACCCGGCGATGCAGCCGTCATCGGATACACGAGCGCCTGATAGCGCACCTCCGGCCCGCCTTGTTCGCGCGCCTGCAGTGCCGTCACAGCGGCGAGCGTGCCGCCCGCGCTGTCGCCAGCGACCGCGATGCGCTGCGGATCCGCACCGAGCGATTCCGCGTTCTCATGCGCCCAGCGGAGCGCGGCCAGGCTGTCGTCCACGGCGGCCGGGAAGGGGTGCTCCGGCGCGAGGCGATAGTCCACCGACACCACGACGCAATCGGATTGCAGCGAGAGCGTGCGGCACAGCGAGTCGTAGCCCGCCAGGTCGCCGAGCACGAAGCCGCCGCCGTGGTAGTAGACGACGAGCCCGCGGGCGTGCGCTGACTTGCCATGCGGCGTGTAGATGCGCAGCCCGATGCCGCCGCCCGGCCCCGCGATGCGCTGTTCGGACACGGCGACGTCCACGGGGGCGATGTCGGTCGCGCGCAGGATCTCGCGGTAGAAGCCGCGGCAGGCGGCCGGCGGCAGGTCGGCGAAGTCGGGGGCGCCTGCGGCGTGCGCGCCGTCAAGCAGGTTCTTGAGTTGCGGGTCGAGCATGGGTTGGTCCTTCGGGTTGAGACGACGCGGGATGAGACGACGCGGCAGGCGGGCGAAGCAGCCAGCATCCGAGCGCGGGCAGCAGCACGAGTGCGCCCAGCATGTTGAAGACGAACATGAACGCCAGCAGCACGCCCATGTCCGCCTGGAACTTGATGGGCGAGAGCGCCCAGGTGGCGACTGCCGCGGCCAGCGTCACGCCGGTGAGCAGCACGACGCGGCCGGTGAAGCGCAATGCATCGCGGTAGGCCTCGGCCAGCGATGCGCCGGCACGCAGGCGGGCGAGCACGATGCTCAGCACGTACAGCGCGTAGTCCACCCCGATGCCCACGCCCAGGGCGATGACCGGCAAGGTCGCGACCTTCACGCCCAGGCCGAGCGCCACCATCAGCGCTTCGCCGAGGATGGAGGTGAGCGCGAGCGGCAGCACCGCCACGATCACCGCGCGCCATGAGCGGAAAGTCAGCCAGCACAGCAGCACCACAGCACCGTAGACCCACAGCAGCATCTCGCGCATGGCCTGCTTGACGACGATGTTGGTCGCGGCGTCGATGCCGGCATTGCCGGCCGCGAGCTTGAAGGTGGCGTCCGCACTGTCGTTGGCCGCGGCAAACTTCTCCACGGTATCGACCACGCGCGTCAGCGTCTCGGCCTTGTGGTCTTGAAGGTAGACGTACAGCGCCAGGAAGGAGCAGCTCTGGTTGAACAGCTCGCGGGATGCACGCGCCTGAACGCCGCCGAGCGCGCCTTCGTTCGGGATGAGTTCGAACCACTTGAGGTTGCCCTCGTTGTAGCCGACGGTCGCGAGCTTCGACAACGCTGCCATCGAGTTGGTGGATTCGACACCGGGCAGCTGCTGCAACTGCCAGGCAAGCGTGTCCACCTTGGAGAGCGTCGCGTAGCGCACGCATTCGTCCACCGGCGTCGTGACCATCACGACCAGGATGTCCGAGCTTGCCGCGTAGTGCTGGGCGATGAACGCGTTGTCGCGGTTGTAGCGCGAGTCGGCGCGCAGTTCGGGCGCGCCGGGGTCGAGGTCGCCGATCTTCAAATGCAGGCTGGCGGCATAGCCCCCCACTGCGCAGAGGAGGGCGGCGCACAGCGCGATGGCGGCCGGACGCGGCTGGGTGAACCGTGCGAGCCAGGCCCAGATGCCTTGCTGCCGGGCCTCGGTCTCCGCGCGCAGGCTGCGTCGAGCGGCGCGCTCGCCGACTCCGATGTACGACAGCAGGATGGGCAGCAGCACGAGGTTGGTGAAGATCAGTGCCGCGACGCCAATGCTCGCGATGATCGCGAGGTCTTGAATGACCTTGATGCGGATGAGCGCCAGCACCGCGAAGCCCACGGCATCGCACAGCAAGGCGGTGAGCCCGGCCACGAACAACCGGCGGAAGGTATAGCGCGCGGCCACCACGCGGTGCGTGCCGCGGCCGATGTCCTGCATGATGCCGTTCATCTTCTGCGCGCCATGGCTCATGCCGATGGCGAACACCAGGAATGGCACGAGCACGGAGTACGGGTCGAGCTCGAAGCCAAGCAGCGCGAGCAGGCCGAACTGCCACAGCACGGCCACCAGCGAGCACGCGACGACAAGCAGCGTGCTGCGCCAGCAGTGGGTGTAGGCGTAGAGCACGCCGGCCGTGATGGCGAGCGCCACCACGAAGAACATGAGCACCTGCCGGAGGCCGTCAATGAGGTCGCCCGCGACCTTGGCGAAGCCGGTGACGTGGATGCGCACATGCTCGCCCTGGTACTTCTCGCGCAGCGATTCGATGCGGCGCGACAGCTCGCCGTAGTCGAGCGCCTGGCCTGTCTGCGGGCTCTTGTCCAGCAGAGGCACGAACAACATGCTCGACTTGAAGTCGCCGGCAACGAGCTGGCCGATCTCCCCCGAGCGTTCGACGTTGGCCCGCAATTCGGCCAGGCTGCGCGAGCTGCCGTCGTAGCCGTCAGGAATCACCGGGCCGCCATCGAGCCCGTCTTCCGTCACCGCCACCCAGCGCGTGCTCGGCGTCCACAGCGACTTCATGAACGGCCGGTCCACACCCGGCAGCAGGAACACCTCGTCGTTGATCTTCTGCAGCGTGGCGAGGTAGGCCGGGTCGAAGATCGTGCCCTGCGTGGTCTCGACGGAGATGCGCAGTGCGTTGCCTTGCCCCGCCAGATCGCCCTTGTGAGCGAGGTAGTTGACGATGTACGGGTGCTGCCTCGGAATCGTCTTCTCGAAGCTCGCGTTCAGCGCGAGCCGCGTGGCCTGCCAGCCCAGCAGCAGCGTGAGCAGCACGCACAGCGCGACGACGAGGCCGCGGTGATTGAAGAAGGCGCGCTCGATCATCGAGCCCGAGCGCGGGTCGAAGTCCTTCCGATGCGCGATCACCGGCTGGGTGTCGGCGGCGGGGTCGGCGGCGGGGTCGAGGTTCAATCGGTTCTCCAGGAAGTCAATCGCGCCGCACGCCGCGCAAGCTCGTGATCACGCGCTTGCCGTCGGCCGCTTGGGCAAGGCCGGAGGCGGGCAGGTTGTCGCGCGCGGGTTGGCGGGCAAAACTGCGGCCGCTGTCGCGGCTGACGAGCACGTCACCGTTTTGCGCGAGCAGCGCCAGCGCGCCATCGGCGAACTCGATGCCGGCCACGATGGACACCGCAACGCCTGTGTCCACCGGCTCCCAGCTCGCGCCGCGATCGCCCGAGCGGTAGGCGTGGCCGCGCAGGCCATACGCCAGCAGCAAGCCGTCACGCGTCGCCAAAAGGCCGAAGAAGCTGCCGTTGTAGGGTGAGGCAAGGGCGGTAAAGCTCGCGCCGTTGTCGGTGGAGCGCAGCAGCAGGCCTTGCTCGCCAGCGATGACGATGGTGTCGCCGAGCACACGCACGCCGTACAGGTGCAGCCCCTTCGGGTTGGGCAGCCGCCCGGTGATCGGCAGCCAGTGCGCGCCGCCGTCGCCGGTCTCGAAGGCGAGGCCGTAAGCGCCGACCACATAGCTCCTCGATGGCGATGCGATCTCGATGTCGAGGAAAGGCTTGTCCGGCCCTTCGGCGACGAGTCGCTGCGCGCGATGGAGCAGGGCCGCGTCGCCGCCGCGTTGCGCCGCGGACACCATCGACCGGGCCGCGGCCACGCCATCAAGTTGCATCGCCCACGTGGTGCCACCGTCGGCGCTGTGAAGCACGGCGCCCAGGTGGCCGACAGCCCATCCGTCGTGATCGTCTGCAAAGCGCACGGCGGTCAGCGTGGCCTGCATCGGCACCTGGGCCTGATGCCAACTGGTGCCGTTGTCATCGGAGAGCAGCACAGTGCCGCGCTCACCCACCGCCACCAGCCGCTTCCCCGCCCGGGCAACCGCCAAGGTGGCGGCGCCCAATGCACGCGGCGTCTGCACGGCGGGCTGTGTCAGCGCACGCGGCAGCGTGTCTGCTGCCGACGCAGACGACGCCCATGCGAACGGTGCCGCGGCGAACGCGGCCGCCGCCAGCAGTGCGCGAGCCTTCATCAGCGGCTGCCCTCGTTCGCCAGCTCCTCGGGGCTGAAGAAGGAGCGCGGAATCGGCGGCAGCATTTCGTACTGGCGCGGCAACTCGTTGGACGCCATGTTGAGGTAGTAGGCGCCGGTCTGCAGGTCATAGCCGCCCCACAGCACGAAGGTGGTCACCGCGGGAACGTCGGGCGCCAGCAGCGTGAGCGAATAGTTGGTGCGCCACAGCTGGCCCTTCGCATCCCAACCATCGAAGAGCACGATCTGCCACGAGTCTTCGTCGATGTAGTACTTGCGCTTGGGAACCACGTGGCGCTTGCCGTCGGCGAGCGTGGCCTCCACCTCCCACACGCGGTGCAGTTCCCAACGCACCTGCGACGGGTTCAGCGTGTTCGGCGTGACGAGATCGTCCACCTTCGCCGATGCCGCGCGGTTGTTGTTGTAGGGGATCAAGAGTTCCTTCTTGCCGACGAGCTTGAGCTGGTACTTGTCGATCGGCCCGAACAGCATGAAGGCCTCGTCGAAGAGCCCGATGCCCGAGGTGACGGAATCCGGCGTGTCGTAGGCCACCGACGGCGCCTTGCGCACGCGACGCTGGCCCACGAGGTATTGCCACAGGCCGCGCGGATGGGCCGCGCTCGTGCCGTCGTGCGCGAGGATGGCCTCGCCCGCCTTCGACCCCGGCGCATCGACCACGAACTTGCCCTGCTGGTAGAAGCCATCGAACTTTTCCAGGCTGCCGTTCTTGTCGTAGTAGCCGCGGTGCACGGTCTGCACGCCGCCCGACGCCATCGCACGCTTGCCGTCGGCGGTGACGACGAACACGCGCACGGGCATGGTGAAGTCGCTGCCCATCCACGAGAGGCGGTGGTTCCAGATCGCTTCGTAGCCGTCCTTCGGAATCGGGAAGGGAATGCCGCCGTAAGCGCCTTCGACGCCATAGCCGCCATCCACCGTCTTGGCGCGGGTGGCGTTCTTCATCGTGTTGTCGTAGACCCATTGCGGCGCAGCAGCCGTGCGGTGCGTGGGGTACACGTCGACCCGGAAGCCGGGGTACTTCTTCATCAAGGCCTTCACGCCGTCGCTCAGGTGGACGTCGTGTTGCGCCATGGTCTTCGCGTCGACCGAGTAAAGCGGCTTCTCCGCCGCGAAGGGGTCGGGCCGCGGCGCGCCGTTGCGGTAGCCGCTGCTGGCTTGCGTGAGGCCGCCTTCCCAGCCGGGGATGCTGCCGTCCTTGTTGCCGGCGCGTTCGGCGCCGACGGGGGTGAGCGATGTCTTGAGCTTGGCGGCTTCGTCGGCCGTGGCGGTGGCCGAGGCGATGCCGGGGCAGATCGCGATGAGCGCGATCAGGGGTGCGAATGCGATGTGGGATTTCATGCTTGAAGTCCTGCGAAAGTTCAGAAGGTGCGCGAGACGGCGAGGGACACGAAGGCGCGGTCCCGCAGCGATTGCGCGAAGGTCAGCTGGCGCGGCGTGCCGGCGCCTGGCACCAGCGTTTCAGTGAAGGTCTTCGCGCGGCCGAAGTAGTCGCTGTAGTTCAGCGCCACGTTCCAGGCGTTCTGGTACTTGCCCTTCAAGCCGATGCTGTACTCGCCTGCATCCGACGCGCCGCCTGCGAAGTTGAAGATGGCGGAAGAGCGGCCACCGAAGTTCCACGCCAGGCCGATCGGCACCGACAGGTCCAGCCCAGGGGCGACCTGGAAGTACTGCGGCTCGAACAGCATGCGAAACGCGAAGGCGCTGCGCGTGGTGTTCGGGTCCAGGCCACCCAGGCCCGATCCGGCGTAGGGCGCGAAGATGTCCTGTGTCACCTTGAGCCGGTGGTTCCACGCGAGCTCGGCCACGGCTGCACCGCCTTGCCACAACGCGTTGGGCTGCAGCACGTAGATGCCGGACAACTGCAGGTGCGCGGTGTTGCCAACGGCATAGCAGGGGTTGGCCGCGTTGTCGCAGCTCGCGACAGGGCCGAGCCCGAGCACGGCGGGGTCGCTGGTCAGGGGCGCATTCCAGCGCAGCGAACCTTCGAGCGCCCAGTTGAGCTGCCCGATCGACGAGGTGACGCTGGCGCCCAGCGTCTTCACCGCCTGCGCATAGGCGAGGTGGACGTTGCCGTTGACGAAGTCGAACACCGGCACCGCCGGCGTCTTCTCGTGATAGCGCGCCGCATAGAAGCCGAACTCGTAGTCGCTGCCCTGCGGCGTCCAGCGCAGTTGCACGCCGCCTTGCCCGCTGTTTCGCGGCTCGAGGTCCTTGCTGCTGTCGTAGCTCAGCGTGATCGGGTTGCCGCTCGGGTCCACGCCGAAGTTGACGGTGCCGGTGCCGACGTAGTCCTGGTTCGAGAAGTAGCTGCCGACGCCCGGGATCTTGCTCGGCCGCCACTTGAGCTGAAGGTAGGCACCGAGGCTCAGGCCTTGCGCGAGCTGCAGCGAGCCCGAGACTTGCTCCACCGGCAGCAGCACTTCCTTGAACTGCCAGCCCGGCACCGAGACGATCTTCGCGACGTCCACCGGCCCTTGCGCATTGGCGATGCCGTTCTGCCCGAAGAAGAGGCTCTCGCCCCACTGCAGCGTGTGTCGGCCAAGACGCACCGTGCCCGGCATGCCGCCGACGTCGCCCTTGAGGTACACGAAGGCATCGAGCAGTTCGCTGCCCTGGCCATGCTGGCGCCGCGTGTCGGGCAGGAAGGCGTTGCTCGCCTGGCCGGGGAAGGTGTTGGCGGTGGAGATGATGGTGCCCGTCGGCATGCCGCCGACATGGACTTCGGTGCCGGTGTAGTCGTTGCTGCGCAGGTAGACGCTGTCGTGCCAGGCGTTGGCGCTGACGCGCGCGCCGAAGCTCTTCCCCTTGATGTCGAACTCGGCCAGCAGGTCCAGCCGGTTCGAGATGAGTCCGCGCTTGAAGTTGTGGTCGCCGTCATCTTCGTTGACGCTGCCGGGGTCGGTGGCGACGTCGAATTGCGTGAGGGCGGGTGACGGGTTCTTCAGTCGATAGCCGGCGCTGTATTTGGGCGTGAGGTCCAGCCTCGTCTTGATGTCCGAATCGGGGGTGTCGATGTCGAAGGCGTGGGCGGCGGGCAGCGCGAGCGCTGCCGCCACCGCAACGCAGGTGCGGCGGTAGTTCAAGTTGTCTCCTCGGTGGTGGAAAGTCGTGCGCCTCTGTGGGCGCTAGAAGCTCAGATGTAGGTCGACGCCAGCCCTCCATCGACCGGCAGGTTGATGCCGCTGACCCAGCGCGATGCGTCGTCGCACAGGAAGGCGATGACCGGCGCGACCTCGTCGCTGAAGGCAGGGCGCTTCATGCGGTGCGCATCGGCCTGCACGCGGTCGGCACCCAGCATCGCGACGAAGTCGCCGAGGATGGGGGTGAACACCGGGCCGGGCGCGACGCAGTTCATGCGCACGCCGCGTTCGAGGAAGATCTTCTGCGACTGCGTGAGCGTCCAGACGATCAGCGCTTCCTTGAAGTACTGGTAGCAGGTGGCCTGCTCCACTGGGTGGTCGCGCAGCCATTGCGCGCCGTCGGCAAAGCTCGTGGTCGCCGCGAGTTCGCGATGCAACTCCAGCCGCTCGGGCCACTGCGCGCCGAGGATGGACGAGATGTTCACGATCGCGGCACCTGCCGGCATGCGCGCCAGGACGCCGAGCGTGAGATGCCGCAAGCCGAGGTAGTTGACGCGTGCCACTGCATCCGAGGGCGCGGTGCCGGGCACGCCGGCGATGTTGGCCAGCGCATCGATGCGCTCGGGCAGTTGCGCGATGGCCGCGTCGATCGATTTCGTGTCGCCGAGGTCGGCCTTCACGAAGCCGTCGAGCGAGAGCGTCGGGTCGTTGCGGTCGATGCCGATCACGCGAGCCCCTTGCAGGCGTGCGAGCTTGGCGAAATCGGCACCGATGCCCGAGCAGCAGCCGGTGACGACGATGGTCTTGTTGGCGAGTGTCATGGGGTTGTCTCCTTCAGATCGTGAGAACTTCAGAACGGGAACTGCGGCGGCGTGTCTTTCACGGTGATCCACTGCCACTGCGTGTATTCGTCGATGTCCGCCGGCCCGCCCACGCTGCCGCCGTTGCCGCCGATGCCAGGCCCGCCGAAGGGGTTGGTGCATTCGTCGTTCACCGTCTGGTCGTTGACGTGGACCATGCCGGCCTTGAGCCGCTGCGCGATGCCCATCGCACGGCCCACCGACTTGCCGATCACTGCCGCCGCGAGGCCGCCAGCGCTGTTGTTGGCCAGTTCCACCGCCTCGTCGTCGCTGCGGAAGACGATCAGGTTGGCGACGGGCCCGAAGGTCTCTTCATCGAACACGCGCATGCCCGGCTTCACGTTGGAAAGCACGGTGGGCTTGTAGAAGAGCCCGTCGTGGCTGCCCCCCGCTTCGAGCTTCGCGCCGGCGGCGATGCTGTCTTGCACGATGGCATGCACCCGCTGCACCTGCTTCTGGTCGATGACCGGCCCGAGCGCTACCTGGCCGCTCGCGCCGTCGCCCACCGGCAGGTGCGTGGCCTTGGCGATGAGCCGCTGCTTGATCGCAGGGTAGATGGCCTCGTGCACGAGGATGCGGTTGGACGCCATGCAGATCTGCCCCTGGTGCAGCCAGGCGCCCCAGGCGGCGTTGCTGGCGGCAAGGTCCGGGTCGGCGTCGTCGAGGATGATCAGCGAGTTCGCGCCGCCGAGTTCGAGCGACACCTTCTTCAGGTGCTTCCCGGCCAGCTCGCCGATGCGGCTGCCCACGCCCGGCGAGCCGGTGAAGGCGATCATCGGCACGCGCCGGTCGGTCACCAGCGCTTCGCCGGCCGGGGCATCGCCGGGCAGCACCTGCAGCAAGCCCGCGGGAAGGCCTGCGCGCTCGAACACCTGCGCCATCAGGAAGCCGCCGGAGATGGGCGTGCGTGTGTCGGGCTTGAGCACGACCGCGTTGCCCAGTGCGAGCGCCGGTGCCACCGAGCGCAGGCCGAGGATGAGCGGGAAGTTGAAGGGGGAGATGACGCCCACCACGCCATGCGGCACGCGCCGCGCGATGGACATGCGGCCGGGCACGCTGGGCAACACCAGGCCTTGCGCGGCCAACGGCAAGCCGGCCGCGATCTGGCACAACGTGATCGCCTCCCGGATCTCATGCTGGCCCTTGGGGAGGATGGCGCCGGTCTCTCGCGTGACGATCAACGCGAGCTCGTCGAAATGCTCCTGCATCAGCGCCGCGGCGCGATGAAACACCGCAGCGCGATCCCGCGGTGGCATGGCAGCCCAGGCCACCTGCGCTGCGACCGCGCCGCCGATGGCCTTCGTCATGTCGGCCGCGTTGGCCACGCCGCTGCGCATCAGAACGCTGCCGGTGGCCGGCTCCAGCACGTCGCGCGAACCGCCTTGTGGTTCGATCCACTGGCCGCTGTCGTGCACGCGGCCTGTCCAGGCGGCGAGGTCCAGCAGGGGCTTGAGGTCGGGGTTGCTCATTCGGTCTCCTTCGTGGCTTCGTGACTTCGAGATGTGGCGATTTCGTCGATCGAGTTCGCTCATGCCACTTGAACCGCAATGCGTGTACCGCGTTCATCGGCGCCGCCATGCCAGGCCACGCGAAACAGCCCGCCTCTCCGAGGGAGGGCTCGGTGTTTTCCCGGGCTGTCCGGTGGGCGCGCATCGCCCACCGGCACTCGGTGTTTACGCGAGG
This sequence comes from uncultured Comamonadaceae bacterium, assembly GCA_966211955.1. Taxonomy (GTDB): domain Bacteria; phylum Pseudomonadota; class Gammaproteobacteria; order Burkholderiales; family Burkholderiaceae_C; genus Albitalea. The sequence continues at coordinate 54,858 of CBIHOF010000010.1, forward strand.
GAGGGCTTGATGAAATGAGCAAGTCGCGCGGACACTTCCGATTCGCACTTGATCAAATCGTCAATGAAGCCGTCGCCGTCCACCGTGTCCTCCCGCATCTCGCTGGCCGAGGTCTCGCGCACCACCGGCGCGCTCATGCGCCGCGGCGAACCCACGCCGCTGGACACGCCCGATCACCCGAGCCTCGCCGACATCACCGAGTGCTTGTTCTTTTCACCCGGCGACGGGCGCATCTGGCTCAATGACCAGCGCATGGTGCTGATGCACAGCGCATCGCTTGGCAGCCTGCGGCAGGAGCTGATCGACAGCCTCGGCCTGGAGCGTGCGCGCGGCCTGCTGACGCGGGCCGGCTACGAATCGGGCGCGCGCGACGCGCGGCTGGTGCGCGAGCGCTGGCCAGATGGCGAAGTCGTGCCGACGTTCATGGCGGGCACGCGCCTGCATGCGCTCGAAGGCGTGGTGAAGGTCGAGCCCGTGGCCTTCGAGATCGATGTCGAACGCGGCACCTACTACGGCGAATTCCTCTGGCACCACTCCAGCGAAGATGATGAGCACATCAAGGCTTACGGCATCGGCACGGAGCCGGCTTGCTGGTCGCAGCTCGGCTACGCGATGGGCTACGTGACGGGCATGCTCGGGCGGCCTGTGATTTTTCGGGAAGTGGAGTGCCGCTCGATGGGGAGTGCCGTTTGCCGCGTGGTGGGCAAGACGGCAGATGCCTGGGGCGACGTGAGCGAAGACCTGCGCTTCCTGAACGCGCAGGATTTCTTGAGCACACAGGCGTTCGGCGTACAGGCTGCTCCGAGCTCGCCGCGTGCCGTGCTGGGTGCAAATGCCGGCGATGCGCTCGCAAGCGACAACGCGAGCCAGAGCGAGATGGTCGGCGTGTCGTCCGCATTCAAGTCGGCCTGCCACATGCTGTCGCGCGTGGCGGCCACGCGTGCGACGGTTCTCTTCACCGGCGAGTCGGGCGTGGGCAAGGAGTTGTTCGCGTCCATGCTTCACCGCATCAGCACGCGCAAGGACAAGCCCTTGATCGCGCTGAACTGCGCGGCCATTCCGGAGGCGCTGATCGAGTCCGAACTCTTCGGCGTGGAACGCGGTGCCTTCACCGGCGCGAGCGTGTCGCGGCCCGGTCGCTTCGAGCGCGCCGATGGTGGCACGCTGTTTCTTGACGAGATCGCGACGCTGAGCCTGGTGGGGCAGGGCAAGCTGCTGCGTGCTCTGCAAGAAGGGGAGATCGAGCGCGTCGGCGGCTCGCGCACCATCAAGGTCGACGTGCGCGTGGTCGCGGCCACCAACGTCGATCTGCAGCAGGAAGTGAAGGCAGGGCGATTCCGCGAAGACCTGTACTTCCGGCTCGACGTCTTTCCCATTCACTTGCCGCCCTTGCGCGAGCGACGTGAAGACATTCCGCTCTTGATGAACTACTTCCTGCGCCGCTATGCCGCATTGCATGGCCGCACGGTGCTGGGTTTCACGCCGCGCGCGGTCAAGGCGCTCTTGAACTACGGCTTCCCGGGCAACATCCGCGAGCTGCAGAACATCGTCGAGCGCGGCGTGATCAGCGCCGATGAAGGCGGCGTGATCGACGTGCCGCATATGTTGCGGCGCGAGCAGTTGCTGGATGAAGCGCTGTATTCGCTCGATGCAAGCGGCGGGTTGGCGGTGACGGCGACTGCGGCGACTGCCACGCGGGCCGTCGAGAGCACGGAGCCGGTGGCCCTGCTCGATCAATTGGGCGATGCCGGCACCGTGTCATTGCCCTCACTGGAGCGGCGCCTGATGAGCGAGGCGGTCGACCGCGCCGGCGGCAACCTCGCTGCTGCGGCGCGACTGCTTGGTCTCACGCGGGCACAGCTGGCGTATCGATTGAAGGTGGATCGGGCGGAATCCTGAAGCGTCGAAGACGCCGGCAGGATTGCGCCGCAGGCCTCAGCCACAACTCCCGATATGCCCACAAGCCGTGCAGAAATCGCACCCGTCCTTGTGGATCATCGTCATGTTGCCGCACTCCGGGCAGCGCGAGCCCAGCATCGGCGCGGCCTGCGTTGAAGGTGATTCCGGAATCTGCAAGATGCCCATCTCGCGCAGCGGATAGCCCTCTTCATCAAGCACGCCCAACATGGCGTAGCGGTGGATGATGAGCCGCGCCAGGTAGGCCACCGTCGATGGCCAGGTCTGCTGCCGCTGGCGTCCGCTGTCCAGCGATGGCACGAAGGCCATGAAGTGCCCGAGCGGTTCCGCATAGCTCAGCAGCTTGCGCAGCTTCATGCCGATCCATGCCGGGTCGAGCACGCGCATGTCCAGCGACAGGATGCGTGCCAGCCCATCCATGGCACGCGGGTAGTTGCCCGAAAAGCCGATGGCGCAGGGCCGGGTGATGGTGCCGCCCGCACCATCGGGCACCAGCACTTCCTTCAAGGTCAGCGTGAACTCTTCATCGCTCGCCGGGTTGTGGATGTCCACCGACCAGGCGAGCGTGCCGCTCGGGCCGGTGTGCGGGTCGTCGCGGCTGAACATCGCGTCGATGACCGGTGTGGGGCCGGCTTCGTTCGCCCACAGTCCGAGCTGCTCGCAACGCCAGCGAATCACTGCCGCGGTCGCGGCCACCACGCCCGGGAAGCGACGCATCTCGCCGTGCGGCGGGAAGGGCATCTCGAAGGCACGCTCCTCCTGCACGGTCGCGAGTGCGTCAAGCTTCAGCCCGACCCAGGCGGTGTCCTTCGCGCGCAGGTCCATCGACAGCGTCTTGGCGAGCGCGCCGAGGCCGCGCGGTTGTTCGGCGCCGTTCACCCACACCTCGAAGGGTGCGGCACGGCCGTCATCTGCCAGCTCGCCGATGAAGAGCGCGAACTCGCCGAAGGGATGGCGGACCATGTAGGTCCACGAGGCATTGCCCGCCGGCAGCTCGGGGCGGCCGGGCCAGCGCAACGATGCGAGCACCGCTTGCGGCATGCGATTGAGCGCGAGCCGCTGGTTGGCGTGCGCCGCCGCGGGCAGCGTGGCCGCCGCGGCGGTCACGGCTGGCTCCACGCTGAGCACCGATCCAAGGACGGCATTCGGACGATAAGTCGCCAAGCCCTTCAGGCCCGATCGCCACGCGCGGGTGTACAGGTCCTGGAAATCCGCGTACGGATAGTCCGCCGGCACGTTCACCGTCTTCGAGATGGCGGTGTCCACATACGGGGCCACGGCCGCGACCATCTCTTCGTGCGCCTGCGCGCTCATCTGCAGCGCGGTGACGAAGGCCGGCGTCAACGGCGCGTCCGCGCCCTTCAGGTGCCGATAGAGCCGCCACGCATGGTCCTCCACCGCGTATTCCTTGATGGTCCCGTCGGCCATGCGCTTCTTGCGCGTGTAGGTCCATGAGAAGGGCGGCTCGATGCCGTTGCTCGCGTTGTCCGCGAAGGCGAGGCTGATGGTGCCGGTGGGTGCGATCGAGAGCAGGTGCGAATTGCGCAGGCCGTTCGCGCGGATGCGGTCCTTCAGCGGTGCCGGGAGGCGTGAGGCGAAGGTGCCGCGGCTGAGATAGAGGTCGGCATTGAACAGCGCAAACGCGCCACGCTCGGACGCGAGATCCGCCGAGGCTGCATAGGCCGCATCACGCATCACCTCCGCAATTCGTCGCGCGGCTTCGCGCGCGGCCGCCGTGTCGTAGCGTTGGTTCAACATCACCAACGCATCACCCAGCCCCGTGAAACCCAGGCCGATGCGGCGCTTGTTGCGCGCTTCCCGTGCCTGCCGCTCAAGCGGCCAGAAGGTGATGTCCAGCACGTTGTCCAGCATGCGCACCGCCACCGCGACTGCACTCACGAAGGCGTCTTCATCAAAGCGCGCATCGGCCTCGAAGGGGTAGCGCACGAAGCGCGTCAGGTCGATCGACCCGAGGCAGCAGCAACCGTAGGCGGGCAGTGGCTGCTCGCCGCACGGGTTGGTGGCGGCAATCGTCTCGCAGTACGAGAGGTTGTTGTCGACGTTGATGCGGTCGAGGAAGAGCACGCCCGGCTCCGCGTGGTCGTAGGTCGAGCGCATGACCTGCTCCCACAACTCGCTCGCGGGCAGCGTGCGGTACACCCACAGCCCGTCGTCACGCAGCCAGGCGCCTTCGGCCTTCTGCTGAGGGCCGGGCGCGGCGCGGTGGACGAGATCGACCGTGCCGCCCTCGGCCACGGCCGTCATGAATGCATCCGTCAGTCCCACCGAGATGTTGAAGTTGGCGAGGTCGCCCTTGTCCTTCGCGTGAATGAATTCCTCGATGTCCGGGTGGTCGCAGCGAAGCACGCCCATTTGCGCGCCACGCCGCGAGCCGGCGGATTCCACCGTCTCGCAAGAGCGGTCGAACACCCGCATGTACGACACCGGCCCCGACGCACTCGACTGCGTGCTGCCCACATACGCGCCGCGCGGACGGATGCGCGAGAAGTCGTAGCCCACGCCGCCGCCGCGGCGCATGGTCTCGGCGGCCTCCGTCAGCGCGGTGTAGATGCCAGGGTGCCCGTCGTCGTCGGTGGCGATCGAATCGCCCACCGGCTGCACGAAGCAGTTGATCAGCGTGGCTGTCAGGTCCGTCCCGGCCGCGGAGTTGATGCGCCCGGCGGGCACGAAGCCATCTTGCAGTGCGCGCAGGAAACGCGCTTCCCACTCGGCGCGCACCTGCGGCTCTTCCACCTGCGCCAGGGCCTCCGCCACGCGCCGGCGCACGTCATCGATGCTGCGCTCGTCCCCCTTGGCGTATTTTTCGATCAGCACTTCTTCGCTGATCGGCTGGGCAGGCAGGGCGTGCGTGGCGGATGGCTTGAGGATGGCTGCGGTCATGGGGTCTTGGTCTCCGGTGCGAAAGAATGCACGCGACCTTAGGTTCGTGTCAGGAACAGGGTTTTGACGCGGGTCATGAGTGCGTCAGGATTGCGCTGCGTCAAGGCCGCAGGCCGCCCGCGCTGTCCCAATCGGCCCTCATGAAGCTGCCTGCCTACTTCGATGACGTGCCGCACCTGCGCGTGCGAGACCCCCTGGCCCAAATGCTGGGCAGCGCCCAGGACGGCATCTTCGAATACACCTACGCCGACGCCGTGCGGCTCACCGGCCATTCATGCCCCACCGTCGCCGCGTCCTACTGGCTCACGTGGTTGGCGATGCAAGAACTCTTTCCCGATCGATTGCCGCAGCGAGGCGGCGTGAAGGTCGAGTTCCGCGACGAGGCGCGCGTGGGCAGCACCGGCGTGGTGGCCAACGTCGTGCAGATGCTCACGGGTGCGGCCGGCAGCACTGGGTTCAAGGGCATCGGTGGGCGGTTCGGGCGGGCGGGCTTGATTCGGTTCAAGCCTGATCTGCCGATGCAGCTGAGGTTCACGCGGCTGGACAACGGCGAGTCTGTCGATGCAGAGGCGGATCTGTCGTTCCTGCCGCATGGCGAGGCGATGGAGGACCTGATCCAGCGGTGCGTGCGCAAGACCGCGGATGAAGAGGACATCGCGCGGTTGGGGATCATGTGGCAGGAAAGGGTGCGGTGCCTGCTGATTGATTGCGCGAATGATCCGGGGGTGTTCACGGTAAGGCGCGTGGAGCGGCGGGGAGTGGGGGCGACGGGGTTTGCGGTGGTGATGGCAAATCGGCGGCAGTAGGCTGGGCTCGGATACGCTCTTGGCGTCAGCGTCAATGGGGTGACTCATGGATTTGCGTTTGCAAGCTGCGGTGCTCGCCGCCATCGGGCTCTTTGCCTTGGGGGCAGGGGCTCAAACCCTGGACGAAGCGACGCTGAAAGCAGCCGCTCAATCGGAATGCGGTCAGCATTTCTGGAAACAGCGGGGCAAAGCGCCCGCGGGGTTCATCAAGGGCATGGCAGCGAGCTACGCAAAGACTTGGTGCGAGGCGAGCAAGAGTCCAGACTCGGTTGCGGCAGTGCTCGCCGGAACCAGCTTCAAGTCAGAGCGAGACGCCCTGGCTCTCTACGGAAAAGACGGCGGGAGTCAGGACGATCGCTTGCGCGCGATCTACGCGCTGGCGATCAGCGAAGGCATGCGCGAAAGCAGTGGCAACACGACCGAAGGCTATGACCGCACGGTGAAGAAGCAAACGGCAGAGATCGCTGAGGCGGGGCTTTTCCAGGTGAGCCACGACTCGCTGCGCGCCTCTGCACACTTGCAGGAGTTGTGGGACCGTTTCGCCGCAAGCCCTGCGGATTGCAATCTCTCGATCTTCGAAGAGGGCATCAAGAAGGTGAATCGTCCGGAGGTTGGCACCGGCAAAGGCGCCGAATTCCAGCACTTCACCCGCGCCTGCCCGGCGTTCGCCGTGGAGTACGCGGCGGTGATGATGCGTGCGAACCTCAACCACTTTGGCCCGATCAGACGCAAGGAGGCGGAACTGCTGCCCGCCTGCGTCACGATGTTCGAGCAGGTGGAACAAGCCGCGAAGTCGCTGTGCCCTTAGCCTGGCTGGACGCTCGAGACTGGCCTTGGGATAGCAAGGCCTGGGTATCTGCAACTACGATCTGGCCATCGCCGAATCAGACCGTGGTCATGAAGAACACTCCAACTGCCGGGCAAAAACTCTCGTTCCACGCAGATCTCGAGGACTGGGCGGAGGGCATGGACTACTGTGCCGTTCGTGTCCCGCCTGAGATCACCGATGCGCTCGGCACAAAGGGGCCAGTGCTGGTCTTGGCCCGCGTGAATGACTCCGAGCCCTTCCAGGTGAGTCTCTTTCCGGTCGGGGCTGGCCAGCACTACATCCGCATCAAGGCAAAGGTTCGCCGGGAGACGAACACCAAGACTGGCGACCGCATACGAATCCGGATCACCGTCCTCGATCGGGCAGATGTCGTCCTCCCCGATGACCTGGTGCGTGCGCTTCAAGCCGAAGGTGTCGAGGCGGCCTTCAAGTCATTGCCACCGGGCAAGCAGAACTTCATTGTTCGAAGGATCGACGACGCAGCCAAGCCGCAGACTCGCGGACGAAGAATTCAAGAAGGCGTTGAGGCTGCGCACGAGAGAAGAGAGAAGCTGCGCGATCAAGCCTAGATCCCTGGACTCAAAGGTGAGCATGGTCATCTGGCCGATGACAAAGCTGCTGGCCGCGTGTTCACCGGCAGGCACAGCAAAGCAGTCAGCAGCGCCAAGGCAATGTGGATGCCGTAGAGCCGATCGAAGTCGGCCCGTTGCAACCCCGCATGGCCGAGCAGCGCGATCGTGATCGCCACACCCATGACCGAGCCGATCTGCCGGGTCGCCTGGTTGACCGCGCTGCCCACCGCGTAGTGCGCGGCCGGCAGCCGGTTCACGGCCGCCGCCGAGAGAGACGGCAGCACCATGCCCACGCCGATGCCGCTCAGCAGCAGGCCAGGCAACCATTGATGCAGGTAGTCGGGTGTCGAACCGGGCACGAGAAGGAACCACAGGCTGCTGCAGGCGTAGACCAGCCCGCCGCCGACGAGAAACGGCCGGTGTCCCAACCGAGCGGCCAGGCGCCCCGTGATGATGGCCGTCGGCATCACCAGCAGCGGCCCAGGCGTCACGGCCAGCCCCGCAAGCGGCAGCGAGAAGTGCCACGTGCCGGTCATGTAGAAGAAGAAAGTCAGGAACATCATCGAGAACGCGGTGCCGAAGGCCAGCGTGGCGAGATTGACGAAGCTGTAGGTGCGGTGCTGGAACAGCGCCAGGTCCACCAGCGGCGCGGGCGCGCGGCGAGCCCACAGCACGAAGCCGATGCCGGCAATCACGCCGGTGGCGGCCACCACGGCGAGTTCGCTGCGCTGCCATGCCGGCGACTCCGATTCCACGATCGCGAGCGCGATCGCGCCCACCGTCACCATCAGCAGTGCCATGCCCACCACATCGATGTGGCTCACATGGCTCGCGATGCACGAACTCTTTCCCGATCGATTGCCGCAGCGAGGCGGCGTCAAGGTGGAGTTCCGCGACGAAGCGCGGGTGGGCAGCACCGGCGTGGTGGCCAACGTCGTGCAGATGCTCACGGGCGCGGCCGGGAGCACGGGGTTCAAAGGCATTGGTGGCCGATTCGGGCGGGCGGGGTTGATCCGGTTCAAGCCTGATCTGCCGAGGCAGCTGAGGTCTACGCGGCTGGAAAACGAGGAGGCGGTGGATGCGGAGGCGGACCTGTCGTTCCTGCCGCATGGTGAGGCGATGGAGGGACTGATTCAGCGGTGTGTGAGGAAGACGGCGGATGAGGAGGACATCGCGAGGCTGGGGAGGATGTGGCAGGAAAGGGTGCGGTGCTTGTTGATTGATTGCGCGAATGATCCGGGGGTGTTTACGGTGAGGAGGGTGGAGCGGCGGGGAGTGGCGTCGGCGGGGTTTGTGGGCGTGGCGGCGAATCGGCGCCAATAGGAGATCCGCGGCAGCTGGAAATGGTTTAACTCCTCAGAGGCTGCTACCAACAGGGCAAGTCGATGAACGGAATCGAGCTCAATCAGTGTTCTACCCAACCGAGGCCTTCACCTCTTGCAGTGCATGCGGCAGAGGTCCTGTGAAAGCCGGCTCGTCCAGCAATATGAAGCGCCGCTTCTGCCGCGCACCCACAAGGCTCTCGACCGACAGCCCTTCGTTGGCAAAGGCACCCGCGTAGAGGGACGTTGCAAGCGGCAGGTCCGGGCTGGGATGGTATTCATCATGGTGCCCTTCCAGCTCAGTGATGCGCATACACATCGCTAGTTCATCGAGAATGTACGCGGCGCTGGCCAGCGGATGGCTGGGCGTGCGCTGGTCGCCCTGCACGCGCACGGAATGAGCATGCGCGATTTCGTCCACCTCGAGCTTGAAACGAGGGAGCACTGAATACGCTATCCATAGGCGGCGCCACAGTCCGGCATAGGCTGCGTCGGAATAGGTGCTCCAGTTCGCAAGCCGTACACGCCCTTGGAGCGCCCCGTCCAAGCGGGCGATCTCAGCCGAGAAAAATCGATTGCGCTGAACTGCTAACTCTTCGGCCGCAGCGCTGGCCTTCTCAAGGTGCAGACGTACCTCGCGGCTCTCCGACCACTCAGCCGTTCGTGTGTATACGAACAGCGCATCGGCCAGGATCAGCAGCAGGCGGTCATGGCGAGCCAGGATGTACGTGAGCGCCGAACGCACCCATGAACGTGTGAACGCTCGGCTGTCGAGGCTGATGCCTACGAAGGCTGGAGTCATGGGGCCACCGTTTTTCCTGCCCCCCCCTTCGAGCGCCGTGGGGCGCGGGGGGACTGCTTCTTCTTTGGCTTGCACAGCTGGTAGCAGGCGTCGCGAAGTTCAATCGAGAGCTTCAGTAGCGAGAAGGCCATGATTGCGCCAATGAAGAACACAGCCGCGGCAGCGGCGAAGACCAGCTTATTCTGAAGCTGTGTGCCAAGAAACATCTTCGTGCCGGCGGTATCGCCGGTTGCGTACCCGTACAGCGATCCCAATACAAGAGCCATGAACAACATGAAGTTCCATCCCCACAACAACCAGACCAGCCCGGTAACCCGCGAGAGATAGAGATACTTCCGACCGAGGTGACATCTTGGCTCCGGCGGATTCATCGAGATGTCTTCGAACACCTTGACGGTGTTCGGAAACTTGTCTTCCCGAATGAGAAAGATAGGAGGAACCAGCAGCGGCGCCATCTTGGTGAGAATGCCTTCAAACTCGAGTGCGGGCATGGCTAACTCCTAGTGCAGCGTCGGCTGTGGAATCTGCGGGCGCAGCACGGATTTCAGAACGAACAAGACGATGGGGATCGACGCTGCAATGAGCCCTGGCACCACTGCCATCTCGCTCAGCCATTCGTACTCAACACCTCGCACAATCGCATAGCCGGCCACCAGCCAAAAGGTGCCCGACCCCAGAAGCAGCGATGCGATTGCGGCGGTCGCGCGGAGCGGGTCCGTCTCGTGACGCCGCAGCGGCCGGAACTGGCTCGCAAGGATCACCGTGGGTGCAATGACGATAAGGTTGCTGAACACCGAGAACACCAGTTGCAAGATCGTTGGCTGAAACCAGTGACGCACCATCGCGTAAACCAGGAGGCAGAACACGAACAGACCGGCCATCGCCCAGTAGTGAGGGGTCGGAAGTTTGCCCCGGAAGACTCTCTCTCTCGACTGCTCGCTTCGCTCCGCACAGGCGTAGTCGACTAGGTACAAAATGGCCGAGACACACGTGTCGGCAGTGGAATACATAGCTGACAGCGCCGCCACGGTAAGGATCGGAAAGACTGCGAAGGGAAACCACCAGTCATTCAGCATTCGGAACGCTTCGAGCACCCCGCTCATAGAGCTCACTGACTGGGTAGTGGAAGTGCCGACGCTTCGAAGGCCGACAGACAGCAGAATGAGCCCGAACCACAGCAGCACCGATTTGGCCATCGACTTGGTTAGCGCGCGCGGCACGCTGAAGTTCTGAAACGACGAAAATGCCCGGAACCGTTGCCATGACGACTCCTGGCTAAGGGGCACTAGCAGGTTTGCCACCCCCACGCCGGTCACAAACGAGAGCACCGTCGTAGCGCTTGGCTGAAAGTTGCTAATGCCCACGGTTTTGAGGTCGATGCTGGAAGTCGAGGTCAGTGCAAACAAGCTGACCAGCGAAATTCCCACGGCCCAGCAAATGATTTTGAGTTGCCATAGGTCCGAAGCCACTACCGCTGCGAATCCGCCTACGAACACGTAGCCCAGAAGAAGACCCAACGAGACCGCGAAGACGACAAACTGGGTGGACTGAGTTGGTTGCGCATTCGACACGCCCTGGACCAAATAGCTGAAAACTTCGACGCCAACGGTCAGCTCGAGTACTAACACCGCCAGCAAGTTCGCGACTGAAATGACGAGAAGTACCAGAGACACTACCGAGCTGCCCGTCAGCCGTTGCCCCAAATATGGAATCAGACCGGCGACTCCGACTTCTTCGAGCTCTGTATCCTCGTCGAAGTAGCCGAGCTCGTGCACCCTGCGGTAGACCCGAAACATGAAGTAGTTGCCGATAGCGAAAAGGAACGGGCACAAAGCGATCCACCAACCGTACTTGTCGCCTGCTGTTAAGAAGAATAGAAACACCGTCGACAGCGAGGTGCCAGCCGCCACGAGCGCAACTGCGAACAGTTCTTCGCGATCGCCATAGGATGGCGATGCCAAATTGAACGCGTACAGCGGATTCGAGTCGGGGTCGCACGAAAGGCGCACCCAGAGGGCCCCGCTTAGGTAGAACATCAGGGTGCCAACGGCAAGAATTAGCGCGAGCCAGAACGAAAGCGAAGTGGTGAGAGCATCCATTGGGCCCTCCAGACGTAGCAGAGGAGCGAACCGTACGCCTGACTGGGCTCTGCAGCATCCTTCCTATTTAGGACGAGACGGTGACTCCCGGCCCGCATCAGGCGCGGACCGGCACGGGCCGATATGCCGATGTGGCTGCGTAGAACCCGTGCCGTCGCGTGTCAGTCGCGCAGGCTGGCGTCTTCGCCACGAGTGAGCCCGGATGAGGATCGGCTGTCTGCGCCGCCTTCCCGGGCCAACAAGACCTCAGCCGTCAAGTGCGCCGCTCTGGCATGCCACCATCCGCTGACCACCTCATCAAGCCCAACCAAAGGAGAACCGAATGGCTCGACCGCTCACGCCGCGAGAGGTCTTCCTTGCACGCGTCAACGGTGTCACAGAGAATCTCACCGCTGCGCGAATTCGCGGCCAACTGCACAGGCTTATCGCCTACGTGAAGGCGGCCGTCACGGCGTCATCATCAGGCCGATGACAAACCCGCCGATGGCGCCGCACCGCCACCGGCCGCAGGCCGCGTGTTCACCGGCAAGCACAACAACGCCGTCAGCAACGCCAACGCAATGTGGATGCCGTAGAGCCGATCGAAGTCGGCCCGTTGCAACCCCGCATGGCCGAGCAGCGCGATCGTGATCGCCACACCCATGACCGAGCCGATCTGCCGGGTCGCCTGGTTGACCGCGCTGCCCACCGCGTAGTGCGCGGCCGGCAGCCGGTTCACGGCCGCCGCCGAGAGAGACGGCAGCACCATGCCCACGCCGATGCCGCTCAGCAGCAGGCCAGGCAACCATTGATGCAGGTAGTCGGGTGTCGAACCGGGCACGAGAAGGAACCACAGGCTGCTGCAGGCGTAGACCAGCCCGCCGCCGACGAGAAACGGCCGGTGTCCCAACCGAGCGGCCAGGCGCCCCGTGATGATGGCCGTCGGCATCACCAGCAGCGGCCCAGGCGTCACGGCCAGCCCCGCAAGCGGCAGCGAGAAGTGCCACGTGCCGGTCATGTAGAAGAAGAAAGTCAGGAACATCATCGAGAACGCGGTGCCGAAGGCCAGCGTGGCGAGATTGACGAAGCTGTAGGTGCGGTGCTGGAACAGCGCCAGGTCCACCAGCGGCGCGGGCGCGCGGCGAGCCCACAGCACGAAGCCGATGCCGGCAATCACGCCGGTGGCGGCCACCACGGCGAGTTCGCTGCGCTGCCATGCCGGCGACTCCGATTCCACGATCGCGAGCGCGATCGCGCCCACCGTCACCATCAGCAGTGCCATGCCCACCACATCGATTCGGCGGCGTTCGCTCGGCTTCACCGATTCGTTCAGGATCGACGCACCGCGCCACAGTGCGAGCGCCCCCAGCGGCAGGTTGATGTAGAACGCCCAGGGCCAGCCCACGCTGTCAACGACGAAGCTGCCCAGGCTCGGGCCCACGGCCGCGGCAAGGGCACCGACGGCGCCCCACAGGCTGACGACCACCGAGCGCTTGCTCTGCGGGAACGCGGCCAGCACGATGGACAGTGACGCCGGTGTGAGCAAGGCGGCGCCGATGGCTTGCAGCACGCGCGCTGCGATGAGCGCGTCGACGTTCCCAGCCAACCCGCAGGCCGCGGATGCCGCGAGGAACAGCGTCACGCCGAGCATGAACATGCGCTTGCGCCCGTGCGCATCGGCCAAGCCGCCCGCAGGTATCAATATCGCTGCATAGACCACCGTGTAGGCGTTGAGCACCCACGACAGCCGGGCGGCCGACGCATCGCCGAAGGCGTGGCGCAACGCGTCGAACGCCGCGAACAGCATCGTCGTGTCCAGCGACACGAGGAAGACGGCGATGCTGGCGACCCAGAAGGTGGGCCAGTGCGAGGTGGCGGCGTGTGGCGGATGCAGCGGCGGGCTCAGCGGCAGTGCGGCATGCTCGGTGGTCATGGCGTTCAGCCTCGCGATTGCAGGTAGACGCCGGGGTTCGCCGCCAGGCCCTGCTTGACCTGCCCGGTGATCTCGTCTGCGAGGACCTCCTCGGCACCGGCTTCGAGCGCATCGAGCGCGCGAGCGACGATGGCATCGGGGGACGACTTTGGCGCGTCAATGCCGTGGGTGAGGTCGGTATCGACGTAGCCCATGTGCAGCGTCAACACCTGGGTCTGCTGGGCGCGCAGGTCGTTGCGCAGGCCGTTGCTCAAGCTCCAGACTGCGGACTTCGACACCGCGTAGTTGGCCAGCAGCGGCGAGCTGATCCAGCTCGCGATGGAGGCGACGTTGAGCAGCGCGCCGCCGCCGTTGCGTGCCAGCACCGGCGCGAAGGCCTGGCTGACGCGCAAGGTGCCAAAGACGTTGACGTCCAGGTGGCGGCGCAGGCTGGCTTCGGCCTCGGCCGTCAAGAAGCTGCCGGTCTCGGCGATGCCGGCGTTGTTGATGACGATCGTCACGTCGCCGGCCGACGCGGCGGCTGTGGCGATGTCGTCGGCCGAGGTGACGTCGAGCTTGATCGGCGTGACGCCGGGCAGCGTGATGCTGGCCGGGTTGCGTGCGCCGGCGTAGACCTTGCGGGCTCCGCGTGCGAGTGCGGCACGGGCGAATGCGAGGCCGATGCCACGGTTGGCGCCAGTGATGAGGACGGTGGCGTTGGCGAGTTTCATGGGCTGATCCTTGGCTTGATAAATGATGGACGTCATATTGCGTGACAAAAAAAGGGGCCTGTCAGCCGCCTTCGTACTGGGTGATCAGGTTTTCCCGCGCCGTGGCAAGCAAAGTCTTGCCGGCCTTGCCGCCAAGCGTGCGGGCGAGCTGCACGCTGCCAACCAGGGTCGCGGCGATGGCGGCGGCCTGATCGGGGTCGATGCCCTTGGGCAACACCCGTTGCACCGCGCCGATGAGCGCCACGACCCGGTTGCGAGCGGCGTCGCCGACCTTGTCAGCCTGGCGTGGGATCTCGGAAGCCAGCGCCGCCACCGGGCAACCGTATTCGGCGTTGGCCAGCTGCTGCTCGCCGAGATAGGAACTCACCAGGGCATTGAAGGGGCTGGCGCCCTCGGCCTGCCTCTGCGCCATGCGTTCGGCGAGCACGGCACCGCTGTCGCGGCCGGCGCGCTGCGTCGCCTCGACCAGCAAATCATCGCGCGACCCAAAGTGCGCGTAGAAGCCGCCATGCGTGAGGCCGGCTTCCTTCATCACCTCAGCCACGCCGACGCCCTCGAAGCCATTGCGGCGAAGGGCCCGTGCAGCCACCTCAACGATGCGATCGTGGGTGATCTCCTTGCGGCTTTGAGTCTTGGGCATGATGGGCATCATATTATCGGCATCATATCGTGAAGTCAAGCCGGACGTTACTGCGCAGGCAGGAACCGGTCAGAGTGCCTTCACCCCGGCCGGCCATCCAACCTCGGCCCGCTCAACACCGGCCAGTACCTCACCGCATACACCGCGAAGCCTGCGGACCACAGCACGGCGGAGCCGATGATGGCGTGCATCGATTCGCTCGGTGCAAACAGGGGCACGCCCACACGTGTGACTGCCGCGAGCGCAACCAGCACATAGCTCGCCACGTCGAACCGATCGGCCTGCAGCATCCGCGCCGTGTGGCCACGCGCGGTGCGGGTCATCATGCCGATGACAAGACCGCCGATGGCACCGACCGTCAAGGCATGCGTCGCGAGCGATGGGCTGACCCATCCCATGGTCGCTGCGGCGCGCAGCGCAAGGTGCATCACGATCCACGCGTACGCCAGGTGCAACACCCAGACCAGCGGCGTGCGCAGGGTCTTCCATGGTTTCCAAAGCGCCCAGCGCACGCCATGCGCGAGCGCGCCGGCAAGCGCCGCGAGCGTGAGGGCCATGCCTTCCAGATGGAGCAGGTCGACGGCCAGCAACACCAGCACCGACACCAGCGCCACGCGCTCGACGGCGTCATGGCGCACGGCCCCCGCACCTGGCACGCCGTTGTTGGTGAACATGGGAATCACCCGCCCACCCATCACCGCCATGATGAACAGCACCACATCGAGCCCGATCTGGATGCCGATGAATGGCGGCAAGGTGATGACGCCGAGCTGCGACAGATGGATGGCGAAGTTGGCCGCGCCCAGGAGCACGAGCAGGCCGACGAAGAAATAGTTGCGCTTGCTGCGCGAGGCCCAGAAGGGAATGGCCAGCGCCACCGCCGCCGCGATCGGAAAGGCGGTGTCGACGATGGCGGCGGCCCATCCCCAAGGCGTCAGCACGAGCACGCGCCCGGCCACCCACAGGGCCGCCAGCGATGCCAGCGCCCGGCCGGTGGGTGTGGGGCGGTTGGACCAGTTGCGCCCGGCGGTGAACAAGAAGCCGACCACCACCGCGAGCGTGAAGCCGAACAGCATCTCGTGGGCATGCCACACGGGGCCGGAAAGGTAGGGCACCGGCAGCCAGCCGGCGAACTGCGCCGCCCACAGCCCGATGGACAGCGCAGCGAACACGCTGGCGAGCAGGTAGAAGGGCCGAAAGCCCAGCTGCCACAGCGCGAAACCTTGCGGCGGCGTGCGGCGCCGGCCCGGCTCTTCAATGGAGATCAACTGGACCATCATGAGCTTGTTCAACCGCCGCCACAGGAGCCGCAGCAGCGGCCTTCGGCATGGGACGCCGCGAGCTTGGTGATGCTCACGCGCCAGGTGTCGGGGCCCGCCTCGAGATAGTCCCAGCCGAACTTGCCCGGGATCTCCGCCTGGAATTGGTAGTAGAGCGGCTTGGGGTCGTGGTCGTTGACGAGCTGCATCGCCTCGCCGGCAGCGAGTGCGCGGAAGTTCGAGAAGATCAGCGGATGACGCTCGCGCGGGGCGACCTTGCGGACGTCGACGGTGGTGGTGGCTTCAGCAGACATGGGTTCTCCGTTCAGGCCTTGAGAGGCGAATCAAGCGAGGCGCGAAAGGTGCATCTCGCATGCACCTATGCTAGGAACGCAGAGCCTCCAGGGCTTTGATGCGCGTCAAGTCAGGACCACAGCGGCCCGATGGCATCGAGCGTGTTCTTGAGCACGAGCCCCATCTCGGTGTCGCCTTCCATCACGAGCGCACGCTCGAAGAAGAGGCGGTCCGCGTCGTCACGGCCGCGCAGCAGCCGCCAATAGCTTGGTGCGTCGGCGGCGATGCGCAGGACCACGGGTGCGGCCCTGCTGGCCGCGACGAATCCTCGGGGGCCGAGTTCGAGCCGCAGCTCTAATCCAAGGTCAATGACGCTCACTTCCACGCATCGGTTGGACAGGGCGGCGACGGCGTCTGCCGGCAGCTTGGGCCACAGCCATCGATTCAATGCCAGCGACAACGCGAGTGTGGGCGGCTCCATCGGCAGCCGCTGCAGCAGGGGGCGCACGCGCGCCGCCAGGTCGGAGAACGCGGGTGCGGATGCGGTCATGAGTGACTCCATTCGAGCCCTGGCCGTCCATGCACAAAGCCGTTGGCCAAGCCGCCCACGGGGCTGAGTCCGTCAAGCGTGGCCAAGGCTGAATCCGCACCGTGCCCCTTGTTCATCACGCCGTCGTAGGCTTCGATGATCTGGTCGAAGGACTTGGACGATGGCGACAAGCGCACGCGGCTCACGCCCGCGTTCAAGAGTGCGGCACGTTCGGTGATGAGGCACTGCTGCGCCGCCGATTGCGTCTGGATGCCGTTGAGCACGAGGAAGGGTTCGCCATCGGCGGTGTACAGCAGCATGCCGTCGGCATCGTCCTTGCAGCGGAATTCGCACTGGTCCTTGCTGAGCCGATGGTGCCGCGCGGTGAAGCAGCGCGCCGAGAACGCGAGCGGGATGCGGCCGTGGGCGTAGACCTCGGTGGGCAGCAAGGCGCCGGCGCCGTTGATGGCGGCAATGGATGACAGCGACAACTCGATCGGCGGCACCCAGCGCATGGCGCCGAGCCGGGTGTACTCATGCAGCGCGGCCAGGCTGTACACGTTGATGTGCGGCCCCAGCACGAAGCGCGCTCGCGTCTCCTCCAGCATGTTGAGCGCCGAGACATCGCCGGCCTCGACGATGAACTCGCCTTGCTCGGCCACGCGGCGCAAGGCACGCAGGTCGGATTCGGATTCGATCAGGGCCATGGTGGCCAGGACGACTTCCTTGCCCGCCGTCGCCAGGTCCCGCCCGAGCGCCAACCAGTCGGCGAGCTTCATGTCGTGGCGGCGGGAGCACACCACCTCGCCGAGCACGACGGTGTCGGCCGCCGATTCGGCGACGTCGGCATAGAAGTGCATCAGCTGGTCGCGCGGCCAGAAGTACAGCAGCGGGCCGACGGTGATGGCAATGCGCGGGTCGGGCGTGGTGGGCATGGCGCTCATCGGTGTCACTTCCAGGGGCGGTCGTAGGCGCCCAGCGTGTGTTGTTGTCCTTCGGCGAGGTGGCCGAGCGCGGCGGTCCAGCGCGGCTCGACCCGGAAGCGCCCCGGTGCCGCGGCGGCAGCGTCGATGGCCTGCCGCCACACCTGCGTCACCTGCTCGACATAGCTCGGGCTGCGCTGGCGGCCTTCGATCTTGATGGCACGCACGCCGAGGCGGATGAGCTCCGGGAGGATGGCGAGGGTGTTGAGGCTGGTGGGTTCCTCGATCGCGTAGTCGCGCGTGCCTTCGACGTCGAAGCGGCCCTTGCACAAGGTCGGGTAGCCGCGTGGCTCCTCCTTGGCGTAGCGGTCGATGAGCAAGCCGTTGAGGCGTGCTTCGACGCCGTCAGCGGTGTCCTGCCAGCGCACGGCCGACGGCGGCGAGCAGACGCCCGCGGTGTTGGGCGACTGTCCGGTGGCGTAGGACGACAGCGCGCAGCGGCCTTCGACCATCACGCACAGGCTTCCGAAGCCGAAGACCTCGATGTCCACGTTGGTGTTGCGCGCCACATGCCCTACCTGCGACAGCGTGAGCACCCGCGGCAGCACGGCTCGCTGGATGCCGTAGTGGCGCTGGTAGAAGGCAATCGCCTCATGGCTCGTGGCCGATGCCTGCACCGACAGATGCAGGCGCAGGTCGGGGTGGTGCCTGCGCGCATGCGCCATGACGGCGATGTCCGCGCAGATCAGCGCATCGGCACCGAGCCGCGCCGCGGTGTCGACGGCGGCGAGCCAGGGCGACACATCGTTCGCACGCGCGTAGGTGTTGAGCGCCATCAGCACCCGGCGCCCGCGCGCATGGGCGTACTCCAGCCCTTCGCGCAGCTGGGCGTCGTCGAAGTTGAGGCCGGCGAAGTTGCGGGCGTTGGTGGCGTTGCGCAGGCCGAGGTAGACGGCGTCGGCGCCGGCATCGATGGCCATCTTCAAGGCGCGCAGCGATCCAGCGGGGCAGACGAGTTCGGGTTTGTGCAGAGGTGCGGTCATGAGGTCAGGGTGGGGCCGCTCAATCGGGGCGTCCGTCCGCGCGCGGCGTGCCGACAGCGGCCATGGCGCGCGTCCACGGCGGTGGCGCTCATGGTGCCGCGATGGCGAGATCGGGGTCGCCGCCGAGCAGCTTGACCATCAGGTCGTGCACGCTGCGGATCTGGCTGCCGAAGGGCAGGGCGCCGCGGCCCACGAAGAAGAGCCCGCGCTTCACGTCCCCGCGCATGGCGGCACCCAGCTGCTGGTCGATGCAGAACTGTCCCCACCCCGCCCGGCCGTCGCGCAGGCCGCATTGGGCGAGGCAGTCGAAGGCCTTGGTGCAGCGCTGCTTGACGTGCGCCACGGCCTGCAGCCTGGGCTCGGCCTTGAGATAGGCCTTGAGCCACGGCGTGGCGACCGCGCGCGCCGGCAAGCCCGCCACGCTCGTGAATTCGATCTTGTCTTCCTCTCGCGCTTCGGCGAGCACGCGCTTGAACTCGACGTCGGCATCGCCTTCGAGGGTCACGGCGAAGGGCGTTCCGAGCTGGACGCCCGATGCACCGAGCGACTGCACGCGGCGAATGTCGTCGATGCTGCGGATGCCGCCGGCCGCGATGATGGGCGTGTTCGCCTCGATGCCCGCGGCGCGCAGCACGGCGAGTGTTTCGGGGATGCAGCGTTCGAAGTCGAAGCGCGGGTCGTTCACATCGTCCACGCGCGCGGCGCCCAGGTGGCCGCCGGCCAGGCCCGGATGTTCGAGCACGACCGCATCGGGCATGCGCTTCTTGCGCTCCCACTTGCGGATGACGAGTTGCACGCCGCGCGCATCCGACAGGATGGGCACGAGCGCGACATTCGGATGGTCGGATGCGAGGTCCGGAAGATCCAGCGGCAGCCCAGCACCCACGACGATCGCATCGATGCCCGCTTGCAGTGACCGCTTCACATAGGCGGCATAGTCGCTCACTGCCCGCATCACGTTCATCGCAAGCATGCCGCGGGTGCCTGCGATGGCGCGCGCTGCGTGCACTTCGCGTTCCAGCGCTTCGAGGTTGGCCGCGTTGATGTCTTCCTTGGCCTGCGGGGTCACGCCCAGGCCGCGGGTGCGCTCCATCAGGTCGGGGTGATGGCGGCGCAGGTCCACCGAACTCAGCGTGCCCATGCCGCCTTGCGCCGCGACGGCACCGGCCAGGCCGTGGGCAGAAACGCCGATGCCCATGCCGCCCTGGACGATGGGCAGCAGGGTGCGGTCCTTGAGCCGCAAGGGGGCGAGGCCGCTGCGGTCGAGAAGGGTCTTGAGCTCGGGGATGATCACAGGGGTTCTCCGGGGCGCTGCTTCAAGGCGCGGTCGATGCGAGCGTGGCCTTGACCAGCTTCACGAAGGCAGGGTCCGCACCGGCAAGCTCCGACGTGCGACCGACGATGCGGCCATCCGCGTCGACGAGGATGAGCACGGTCGAGTGGTTGAACTCGCCGTTCTCCAATGCGCGGTACTGGATGTCCAGCAGCGCCGCGAGCTTGCGAACGCTCTTGGCGTCGGTGCGCGCGAGCGTCCAGCGTGGTGTCTCGAGCTTGCGCTCGTCCGCGGTGCGGCGAAGCACGTCGACGCTGTCGTGCGTGGGGTCGAAGCTCACGAGAAGCACGTTCAGCCGCTTGCGTTCAGCATCGCCCAGCTGGCGCTCCGTCGCCCGAATGGCATCGACCAGCATCGGGCAGACGAACTGGCACGAGGTGTAGAACATGCTGACGATCATGGGCGCGCCACGCCTGTCGGCGAGCGTGAACGCATGGTTGGACTGATCGGTCAGGGGGATCTGGAGTTGGTGGATGGATTGGCTGGCCACGGGTGCGGTAGCCGGCTTGGCGGCCTTGTTGTCCGCAGCCGAGGCCGTGCCATGAACGAACACGGCACCGGCCAGGGCCAGTGCCGAAAACAGCGCGAGCGCATGACGCCGCAAGAGAAGATGACGAGTCATGGCAAGTCCTTGGAGTGCGGCCGAGCGCACCGGAAGCCGAGGCTTGCGGTGCTGTCCGTGGCCTTGAGCGAGGAGAGCAGGGCCACCCGCATGAGGATGGCGTAGTTCTGCCGTTGTTGAAGGTTGATGGCACCGGCGCCGCAGAACTTGAGCTTGTCCGGGTCGCTGCCGGAGCGGCTGTCGGCATCGACGAGCAGGGCATTGAAATCGTCCACCCATTCCCAGATCACGCCGTGCATGTCGCGCACGCCGTGGACGTTGGGTGCGCCGCCGACGGCCGGCAGTGCATCGGTGGCGGGGCGTGCGTACCAGGTGAGGATCTGTGCCCGCCATTGCGGGTCGGAGCGAGCATCGTCGCGCGCGGCGTCCGCGGCGGCGACGAGCTCCCATTCGCCCCAGGTGGGCAGCCGCGCGTCTTCCGATTCGCAGAATGCCTCGGCCGCGAACCAGCTGACGTGGGTCACGGGGCGTGAGGCGTCTTCAACCGAGAGCTTGCCAGGGGATGCCCAGTGCGACAGGTAGGTGCCATCCGCGAATACAGCCGGCACCTGGCCGCGGCCCCACTGCGGGTTGGCCTGCACGAAGCGGCGGAATTCGCCATTGGTCACCGGCGTGGTTCGCATGCTGAAGTCAGCGACCTTGGCGATGCCGCCGGTGGCGTCGCTCGCGACGACGCTCGTGAAGGCTCGGCCCTGCACGTCCACGTAGTCCGCGCAGCGGCCCACCGCCGGCAGGCCGGCGAGGAAGGCAGCACACAACAGCGGATGGAGGAGGGCGCGCATGTGGGGGCGGGGGCCGGAGCGTCAGTGGCGAAGGCCCCGAGCTCAATGCTCCGACGTGGCAACCGACGAGCCCTTGGCGGCCCGTGCCTTCCTCACCTCGTCGGTGAGGATTCGGCCGCCGGTGTTGTCCCAGGAATTCAGAACGAAGGTGAGGATGTTGGCCACCTCGTCGTCATTCAGCTGGTTCATCGGCGGCATCACCGAGTTGTATTCCTGGCCGTTCACCACGACCTTGCCGGTCAGTCCGTTCAGCAGGATCTCGATGGCCCGCTTCGGGTCGGCCGCGAGATAGTCGGACTTCGCAAGCGGCGGGAACACACCCGGCAAGCCGGCGCCATTGGCCTGGTGGCACACCGAGCAGGTGCCTTCGAAAAGCGCCTTGCCGGCGCTGACCTGGTCTTCGCGGGTCAGCGTGCCCTTTTGCGCGGCCTGTGCGGCAGTGGCGACGGCATTCATGTTCGGCTGTGAACGGTCGCCGAGGTAGACGGCGTCAAGTTCCTTGCCGGAGTAGATCGCCTTCTCATCGGGCCCGGTGACCTTCATGATCGCAAGCGCCCCCTTGTTGAAGGCACGGAAGATGGAGTGGTCCACCAGCACGTAGCTGCCGGGCACGCGCGTCGTGAACTTCACCACCGCCGCACCGCCCGCGGGGATGAGCGTGGTCTGCACGTTGCGCTGGACGTTGGTACCGCCTTCGAAGCGCACCTGGTCGAAGATGGCGCCGATGACGTGGAAGCTCGACACCAGGTTCGGGCCGCCGTTGCCGACGAACAGGCGCACCGTTTCGCCGACCTTGGCCTGCAAGGCCTTGTCGCCGGTGAGCGAGCCTTCGGTGCCGTTGAACAGCACGTAGGTGGGCTTCTCGTCGATGGCCTTTTCCATGTCGAAGGGCTGCTGGCCCTTCTCGCGGTACTTGCCGGTTGTGTAGAAGTCGCCTTGCATCACGTAGTACTCGTGATCAACCTTGGGCATGCCTTCGGGCGGCTCGACCAGGATGAGCCCGTACATGCCGTTGGCCACGTGCATGCCCACCGGCGCGGTGGCGCAGTGATAGACGTAGACGCCCTCGTTGAGCGCCTTGAAGGTGAACTGCGATTCATGGCCGGGCGCGGTGAAGCTGGACGCCGCGCCGCCGCCGGGGCCGGTCACGCCGTGCAGGTCGATGTTGTGCGGCATCTTGCTGCTCGGGTGGTTCTTGAGGTGGAACTCCACCGTGTCGCCCTGGCGCACGCGGATGAAGCTGCCGGGCACGGTGCCGCCGAAGGTCCAGAAGGTGTAGGACACGCCTTCGGAGATGGGCATGTCCTTCTCGACCACTTCGAGTTCGACGATGACCTTGGCCGGGTGCTTGCGCGTGATGGGCGGGGGCACGTGCGGCGGGCTCGTGAGCACCGCGTGGATGGGCGCGCCTTGCGGCGGGCCGAAGTCACCGGGAAGGCGGGCCTTCGCGGGTTCGGCGGCAGACGCCGCGAACGCGGTGAGTGCAAGCGTTGATGCGGCGCACAGCGATGTGATCATCCTGATGCAGGTTGTCTTGAAAGAGCTGTCCACGGGACCTCCTCGAGCTGTTGACACGGAAGCGTTGAAAGATGCATTCGATTTGCATCTATCGTAGGCAGGCATGGGCTGCAAGACCTTGCGATGCATCAAGGTGTCGGCGGCACGATGCCGCGGTTCTGGAGTCCATTGCCTTCAGCTTCGTGTCCTGGCGCCCCGCATTCCCAATCCGCCCAGTCGTCGCCGAACAGCTCTGATGGATGCGGTGTGCGCACGCTGCCGTTGCCGCACATCATCGAGTCGGCCGCGCAGTACTTGTCGCAGCCCCAGCAGATGCGCTCGGGGTGCAAGGGAATGATCGGGAACTTCTTTGCCATGGCGCGGCTTGCCGCTTCGTTCTGGACGGCCGCAACGATGCAGCAAGCAGGCGCCGCACGCCTTGACGCGGCGCAAGGACCTGCCCGATGGCCAGCCGCAAGATGCGACCCACCTTGGCTGCCTGCGCGTCATGGCAGCGCGAAGCAAGTCGGATCAACCGTCGCGTTGATCCAGATCAAGGCGCCGACAACCCCCCGTCCAGAGAATTGATGCATTCGAAATGCATCTTCAAGAACAGCGCAGATGTGGATCGAACAATTTCTACCAGGAGCACATCCATGAAATCCACCAGCAGGCTGTGGCGTTGGCTCGGCCTCATCTTCGTGCTGTCGTTCGGGGCCCTTGGGTACCTCGGGTGGCAGATCTACCTGACGGTGCCACCGATCCCGAAGGCGGTGACCACCGCCGATGGCGAAGTCATCTTCACCGGTGAGCAGATCCAGTACGGCCAGCAGGCCTGGCTGTCTGCCGGCGGCCAGCAGCTGGGCACCGTCTGGGGCCACGGCAGCTACGTGGCGCCGGACTGGTCGGCCGACTGGCTGCACCGCGAGGCCGTGGCCTTGCAAGGCATCCGCTCGGCGCAGCAAAGCCAGGCCACGCCGACGATGACGGATGGCGACAAGGCGGCAGTGGTTGCGCGTGTTCGCGACGAGATGCGCCGCAACACGTATGTAGAATCCACCGGCGTCGTCAAGGTGAGCCGCGAGCGCGCCAAGGCGATTCGCGAGGTCGCCAGCCACTTCGACGGTCTCTTCGGCACCGAGCCGTCGCTCGCCAAGCTTCGCGACCAGTACGCCATGACCGATGGCGCGCTGCCCGAGAAGGCCGACCGCGAGGCGCTGACTGCCTTCTTCTTCTGGACGTCGTGGGCTGCGGCCACCGATCGGCCGGGCGAGAGCGGGCTGTCGTACACCAGCAACTGGCCGCACGAGCCGCTGGTGGGCAACACCATGTCGACGTCTGCCGCGATGTGGTCGATGGTCAGCATCATCCTGCTGCTCGCCGGCATCGCCGCGATGCTCTGGCTGCACAAGAGCGACGGCCATGAAGACGACGCGCAAGTGCCGAAGGCCGACCCGCTGCTGGGCGCCCGCGCCACGCCGTCGATGAAGGCGACGCGCAAGTACTTCTTCGTGGTCATCGGCCTGATGCTGCTGCAGATCGGCATGGGGGCCATCACGGCGCACTATGCCGTCGAAGGCCAGTCGTTCTTCGGCCTGCCGCTTGCGCAGATCCTGCCGTACACCATCAGCCGCACCATCCACACGCAGATCGGCGTGTTCTGGATTGCGACCGCCTGGCTCGCGACCGGCCTGTACGTGGCGCCGCTCCTGTCGGGCAAGGAGCCGAAGTTCCAGAAGCTCGGCGTGGACGCGCTCTTCTATGCGCTGCTCGTCGTGGTGCTGGGCTCGACCATCACCGGCTGGCTGGGCACGCTGCAGCACCGTGGCGTCGACTTCAGCTTCTGGATCGGCAACCAGGGCCTCGAGTTCACGAGCATGGGCCGCGTGTGGCAGATCCTGCTGTTCATCGGCCTGCTGTTCTGGGTCTTCCTGCTGGGCCGTGCCCTGTGGCCGGCGCTGAAGCGGGCATCGGAGACGCGTGGCCTCATCGCCATGGTGTTCCTGTCGGCCACCTGCATCGGCGGCTTCTACGCCACCTCGCTCACCTGGGGCCAGCACACCCACTACTCGATGATCGAGTACTGGCGCTGGTGGCTGGTGCACCTGTGGGTCGAAGGCTTCTTCGAAGTGTTCGCAACGGCAGTGGTGGCCCTGATCTTCACGAACCTGGGCCTGGTCAAGGCGGCGTCGGCCAACCGCGCCATCATTGCCGAGACCATCGTCTTCCTGTTCGGCGGCATCCTCGGCACGCTGCACCACCTGTACTGGACGGGCACGCCCACCTCGGTGATCGCGGTCGGCTCGGTGTTCTCGGCGCTCGAAGTGGTCCCGCTCACGCTCATCGGCATGGAAGCTCTGCAGACCTACCGCCGCGCGAAGAACGTGGCGTGGCTGGGTGCCTACAAGTGGGTGATCATGTCGTTCGTCGCGGTCGGCTTCTGGAACACGGTCGGTGCGGGCCTGCTCGGCTTTGCCATCAACCCGCCGGCGTCGCTGTACTACGTGCAGGGCCTGAACATGACGGCAGCCCACGGGCACGCGGCACTGTTCGGTGTCTACGGCATGCTGGGCATCGGCCTGATGCTGTTCTGCCTGCGCGGCCTGTATGCGCGCGGTCTTCACGCGGACAAGTTCCTCAAGCCCGCGTTCTGGAGCCTGAACATCGGCCTCGCGATGATGGTCTTCCTGTCGCTGTTGCCAGCGGGCATCTACCAGGCCTGGGCCAGCATCACGAAGGGCCTGTGGTTCGCCCGGTCGCCCGAGATCATCCACTCGCCGGTGATGGAAACGCTGGTGTGGCTGCGGGTTCCGGGCGACATCGTGTTCGCAGCAGGCAGCGTGCTGCTGGCGGTGTATGCCTTGCGTCTGCTCAAGCCCAAGGCTTCTTCGGGGGTGCCGGTGGGTGCGGTCGCCGCCACCGGTCGTTGAGGTGACGAACACGGGGAGGGCGCCTGCCCTCCCTTTTTTCATTCGCAGGAACACCATGAAACTCACCAGCTTCACCGACTACAGCCTGCGCGTGCTGATTTACCTCGCGGCGGACCCTTCGCGGCGCGCGACCATCTCGGAGATCGCGCAGGCTTTCAATGTCTCGGAGAACCACCTGACGAAGGTCGTGCACCTGCTCGGCAGGCAAGGCTGGATCGATACCGTGCGTGGCAAGGGCGGCGGCATTCTGCTGGCCATGCCACCGGAGGACATCCGCATCGGCAAGGTCATTCGCGATGCCGAGGGCATTGACATGCCGGCCGAGTGCTTTGGCGAGGATGGTGGCCGCTGCGTCATCACGCGGTGCTGCCGGCTCAAGGGCGTGCTGGCCGAAGCGGTGGACGCCTTCTATGCCGTGCTCGACCAATACACGCTTGCCGACATCACGGTCAACAGCCACGTGCTGCGCAAGGTGCTCATGCTTCAACCGGTTTGACCTGCCATGGACGACGAATCGATTCCTGGTCGTGCCAGCCCCTACGTCTACAAGGGCCCCGCGGCCCTGCAGGCGCCCATCGAGGCAGCCTTGCGGCGCGTGATCGACCCTGAACTTGCCTTGACCATCGTCGATGTCGGTCTGGTCTATGGCGTGGCGGTGGAAGGTGATGAAGTGCATGTGTCCATGACCATGACCTCCGCCGCATGCCCGGTCACGGACGTGATCCTCGCCGATGTCGACACCGAGCTGGACGCCGTGCTTCCCGCGGACCTTCGCATTGCCGTCGAGCTGGTGTGGGAGCCGCCGTGGACGTCCGAGCGGCTGAGCGCGCGGGCCAAGGTGTTCATGGGTTGGTGACGGCCGTGCGGCAACCCATGCGCCATCGGTCCGAACTCACGACGCCGCCGCGGGTGATCGCCTTGCGCGTGCTGTCGCTGCTGGGCGTGGCCATGTTGCTCGTGACCGGCGTCATCGGCGGGCTCTTGCGCGCGGGTGTGGGTGTGCCGCTTCCGGCCGACAGTGCGTGGCCGGGACAGGCCGTGCTCGCGCATGCCTTCCTCATGATCTGCGGCTTCATGGGCACGGTCATCGCCATCGAGCGTGCGGTGGCCGTGAAGCGGCGCCTTGCGTTCGTCGCGCCGGCGCTGTCAGCGTGCGCCGGGTTTGTGATGCTGGCAGGTGGCGGCACGACGCTCGCCGCATGGCTTGCCGTGGCGGCCTCGGTCGCGTTCGTCCTCGTCAACGTCGTGGTGGTCGACAAGCAGCTTGCTGCGCACACGGTGTTGCTGTTGATCGGCGCAGTCGCCTGGCTGGTCGGCAATGTCCTGCTCGCCCTGGGGAGTCCGCAGGCGTCGGTGATGGCGATCCCGTGGTGGTTCTCCTTCCTCGTGCTGACCATCGCCGCCGAGCGCCTGGAGATGACGCGGCTGATGCGTCGCCGTGCGGGCGCCGCATCAACGCTCCATGCCACGCTGGCGGCCATGCTGCTGGGTGCCGCTGCATTCGCGCTGTCGCCGGTGTGGGGCGGCATCGTCTACGGCGCGTCGCTCGTGGCGTTGTGCGCGTGGCTCGTCACTTTCGACATCGCGCGCCGCACCGTGAGTGCGCATGGCTTGAGCCGCTACATGGCCGTGTGCCTGTTGACGGGTTACGCGTGGCTCGGCATCGCGGGCCTGGCGTGGGTGGGCAACTCGTTCGGGTGGCCGGTGCGCGACGTGGCGCTGCATGCGCTGGGCCTGGGCTTCGTCTTCTCGATGATGCTCGGCCATGCGCCGGTCATCTTGCCGGCGCTCGCGCGCGTGAAGATCGAGTTCGGCTGGTTCTTCTACATCCCGCTGGTGGTGCTGCACGGGTCGCTGGCGGTGCGCCTGGGGCTCGGCCCGCTGGACTTCGCCATGCTGGGCAGCGGCGCCAAGGGCAATGCCATCGCGATTGCGCTGTTCGCGGCGACCATGGCAGCTTCCGCGATCATCTGGCGCTTGAAGCATTCCTCCAGGAGCCGACACCGGGCCGCAACAGGCTAGCGCTCGCCGCCGGCGCTTGCCTTGCTCGCGTAGAAGCTGGTGACCTCGTCGATCTCCGCGTCCGTCATCGAACGGACGACGTTGCGCATCTGCGCCTCGGAGTCATTGCGCCGGGTGCCCGCCCGGAACGCCTGCAGCTGCGCCACCAGATAGCGCTTGGGCATGCCCTCGATCCACGGCGCGCCCAGCTTCTGGTCCACGCCACCATGGCAGGAAATGCATGGCGCGATGTTGCGCAAAGGCGCGCCCACGCGGACCAGCGGAGGCAAGGTTTCGTCGTAGGTGGTCGGCGCCGTGCGGGCCTTCGGCAGGTAGGCGTAGTAGGCCGCCAGGTCGCTCATGTCGCGCTCGGACAGCTTCTGCGCCAGCGCCACCATGATCGGGCTGCCGCGCCGCATCGCCTTGTAGTCGCGGAGCTGCTTGATGACCACCTCCGGGTACTGGCCCGAGAGATTCGGCGCATCAGTGCCGCTCATGCCTTGCGCGCCATGGCACATGGTGCAGTTCAAGGCCAGCGTTGCGCCGCGCCCGACGGCATCGCTGCCGCCACTGCGCGCCATGCTGCGTTCGAGCACCACGCTCGTCGCCAGGGGCTCGCTCTTCGCCACCGGGGTAGACCCGCTAGCCCAGCTCGAAGGCACGCCAGCCGCGCGGCAGATGCTCGCCCACAGGCCTTGCGCCGAGAAATCGCCATGCACCGACGGCAGCACCACGAAGCCCACCAGCATCGACAGCACGGTCAGCACGACCAGCGAAACCACGCTCCAGCGGAACCAGAGGTTGCTCCACGACACCACGCGGTCCTCGCGCATCACCGGCTCCCGATCGGAATGACGGGCACGTACGCCTCTTTCAGCGAGGCGAGCTGGACGATCGGGTAGCCGTAGTTGACGACGGTGAGCCCGATCATCATCGCGACCCACAGGCCCAGGCCGTTCAAGGCCACGGGCGTGTGCGACGTGGCGTGGGCGGCCCGGCTGAAGGTGAAAGGCTCGACCGGCGCATTGCCTCGCCTGCGGGCCGTCGCAAGGATGTAGACCAGCAAGATGCCGGACGCGAGCAGCACGAACCCGCCGATGGCGGACATCGTGACCGTCCACGCCTGCGACTGAAGGTCAGGGTGCGTGTAGTCGTAGTAGGCCATGCGCCGTGGCGCGCCGAGCAGGCCGACGAGGTGCCACGGCATGGTCAGCACCATCATGCCGACGAACCACAGCCAGACCTGCGCCTTGATGAGGCGCGGCGACAGCGGCGAGCAACCGGTCAGCTGCGGCCACAGCTCGTAGGCCAGCATGAAGTACATCAACACGATGGCACCGGCGAAGATGAGGTGGAAGTGCCCGGTGACCCACTGCGTGTTGTGGATGGTCTCGTTGAGCTGGTAGCTCATGTTGATGATGCCGCCCGCACCGCCAAAACCCAGCATCACGAACGAGAAGGTCACGGCCAGCATCATCGGGTTGCCCCAGGGCAGGGCCTTGACCCAGCCGAACAGCCCCGTGCCGCCGCGCAGCTTTGCGGCGATCTCCACCGATGCAACGATGGTGAACACCGTGAGCAGCGTGGGCACCGACACCATGGCCGTCATCGCCGCATGGACGAACTTGAAGCCCGCGCCCACCTGCGGGTCGGCGAAGAGGTGGTGGATGCCGATGGGCATCGAGAAGACGAGGAACAGCGCGAAGGCCACGCGGCCCATGGTGTCGCTGTACAGGCGCCCGCCGATGGCGCGCGGCACGATCGTGTAGAAGACGATGTAGGCCGGCATCAGCCAGAAGTAGACGATGGCGTGCAACGTCCATGAGAAGAGCACGCGAGCCAGGCCCGCGTTGATCGTGTCCGTGAGGCCGAGCGAGGCCGGCAGGATGAGCACCAGCACCTCGGACGCCGCGCCGACCGAGGTCCACGCCCACAGATAAGCGCCGGCCACGTTGCCGAACATCGCAAGCGGCACCGAGGCGCCGGGGTTTTCCTTCTTCCATGCGCGCAGGTTGATGGACATGAGCGCCACCCACACCCACGACCCGACCACCACGAGCACCACCCCGAAGTAGTAGAAGGAGCTCGCGATCATCGGTGGGTAGAAGGTGTAGAGCACCGACGCACGGCCCGCGCCCATGGTCACCGCGGCCATCGCCGTGCCCGCCACCACCAGCCAGAAACCGCCCCAGGCCCAGCGAACACCGATGAGCGGCTTCTTCAAGGCGAGTTCGCAAATCGCGTAGCCGAAGCCCATGGCCACGAGCGTCGGCAGCACATACGCCATCACCGTGCCGTGCGCCGTGACGGAGCGGTAGTAGTGCTCGGGGTTGTTGACCCAGGCCGACAGCGGGCTGCGCACGTACATCTGCCAGGCACCCAGCACGAGCGCGCCGAGGAAGGCGATGAAGGCCACCCACAGGTGGGCGAGGACGAGCCGCTTAGCCTGGAACACAGCTGAGCCTTTCTCCGCCGCGTGCCTTCGCGACGAACTCTGCCGCCGGCAGCACCTGCACGCGCGCCCACATGGCCTCGTGGCCGGTGCCGCAGTATTCGTGGCAGGGCATCAGCTGCTCGCCGGGGTGCGCGAAGGTGGTCGTGAACGTCGCCACGAAGCCGGGGACGAGCATGGTGTTGACGTTGGTGCGCCCGATGATGAAGCCGTGGATGGCATCGGTGGCCGTGCCGCGGAAGGTCACGGGCATGTCGGCCGGAACGACGATGCACTGCGGCACGAACGAGTACTGCTGGGCGATGAGGCGCACGGTGACACGGCCGTCCGCGCCCATCGTCGTGCCCAGGTTGTTCTCCATGAATTCGCCCTGGATGTGCAGGGTCTTCACATCGACCGTCTCGACGCGGGAAGGCGGCATGGACGCCCACTGCAGCCCGGTCACGACCATCATCAGCACGAGCACGGCGATGATGGCCATCACGATCCAGGCCCAGCGCCGCTCGGCCGCGACGGCCACGGCCTCGGATGCATGGGTGTCGGGCGAAACGGGCGGCAGCGTCGCGCTCACTGCACGACTCCACGTGGCAGGTACACCACGAAGTAGAAGATGAAGTAGATGGCCACGACGATCGCCGTCGCGACGCCCGCGACCGCGAAAGCGCCGGCCGGGCCACGCCGCACGATCTCGTCGACCTCGCGGTCTTCGGCGTCTTGCGTTGTGGTTGGAAGCTCAGCCATGGGTCTTCCTCGTTTCTTCACTCGGGCAGCAACTTGCGCAGCTCATTTGCCTGCGCCGGGGCCACGGGCGTGCCGCTGTTGTCCCACGCCACGCGGATGTAGGTGACGACCGCGGCCACCTCGTCGTCGTTGAGGATGTGGCTGAACGGCGGCATGCCGTGCGGGCGCGGGTTCTTCTTGGTGCCCGGCGCGTAGCCGCCGTTGAGCACCATGCGGATGGAGTTCACCGGCGACGCCATGGTGATGGACCGGTTGCCCGCCAGCGGCGGATACGCCGGCGTGTGGCCCTTGCCCTCGTCGCCATGGCACATCGCGCACTGCATCGCATACACCTTGCGGCCCATCTCCATCACCGCCGGGTTGACCAGCCTTGCCTGGCTGGTCGGCGGTGGTTCTGAATCGCGCTGAGGCAGGGCCTTGAGGTAGACAGCCATCGCCTTCACGTCGTCGTCGCTCAGGTACTGCAGGCTGTTGTAGACCACCTCGGCCATCGGCCCGTAGGTGGTGCCGCGGTGCGAGGCGCCGACCTGCAGCAGGTCGGCAATGTCCTGGATCTCCCAGTCGCCGAGGCCGGCCTCGCGGTTGGACGTGAGCGAGGGTGCGTACCAGTTCTGGTTGGGGATCATGCCGCCCTCGAAGGCCTTGGATTCGCTCGAGCCGCCCAGCGCATTGATGGCGGTGTGGCACATCGCGCAGTGGCCCAGGCCCTGCACGAGGTAGGCGCCGCGGTTCCACTGATCGCTCTGCTTGCTGTCGGCCTTGTACTCGCCTTCCTTGAAGTACAGCGTGCGCCAGCCGAGCAGCAGGTCGCGGTTGTTGAACGGGAACTGCAGCTCGTGCGGCCGGTTTGGCTGCTTCACCGGCGCCACCGACATCAGGTACGCAAAGATGGCGTCGGAGTCGTCGCGCGTGACCTTGGTGTACGAGGCGAAGGGCATCGCCGGGTACAGCAGCGTGCCGTTCTTGGAGACGCCGGTGTGCATCATCCGGTAGAAGTCATCGGCGGTCCATTGGCCGATGCCTGTCTCGTCGTCGGGCGTGATGTTGGGAACGTAGAGCGCGCCGAAGGGCGTCACCATCGGCCGGCCGCCGGCAAAGGGCTTGCCGTTGGGCGTCGTGTGGCAGGCCACGCAATCACCGGCGCGCGCGAGGTATTCGCCGCGGTTGATGACGAGCGTGGTCGGGTTCGCGGCGACCGCATTCGGGTTGACAGGCAGGGCGCCGGGGTGCATCCAGAACACGATGCCGAGCGCGCCGATGGCCAGCACCGCCAGGCCGAGCAGCAGCGCCAAGCCGAGCCGCGCCTTGCTCATCGCTGGCTCCCGCAGGCGAAGGGCATGCGCACGAGGTTGGAGGATTCCGGCGATGGGTCCTTGGGTGCGGGCTGCTGCGACAGCCACCCCGCCACCGCGGTGATGTCGCTGTCGGACAGGCGGGTGGCGATGCGCTTCATGCAGTCGGGCTCGGCGGCGTGCCGGTCGCCCACCCGCCAGCGCGTGAGCTGGGCCACGATGTAGGTCGGCCGCAAGCCCACGAGCCCGGGGATGCCGGGCTCCATGCCGGTGAGCCCGGTGCCATGGCAGGCCACGCAGGCGGGGATGCCCTTGGCAGGGTCGCCGGCGCTCACCAAGGTCTTGCCGCGCGATGCGGCCGCTTGATCGGCAGGCGCCGCGTCCTGCGCCGCA
Organism: uncultured Comamonadaceae bacterium; assembly: GCA_966211955.1. Taxonomy (GTDB): domain Bacteria; phylum Pseudomonadota; class Gammaproteobacteria; order Burkholderiales; family Burkholderiaceae_C; genus Albitalea. The sequence goes on from CBIHOF010000010.1 coordinate 87,459, forward strand.
AATGGAGGGCGCTGCTTCGCGAAGTGCTCGGCGATCTCACGCAGGTAGCTGTCGGGCAGGTAGGCCACCAGGTAGTTCATCGGCGGATACCGCCGATTGCCATCGCGAAACGCCACCAGCTGGTTGTACAGATAGCCGGCGGGCTTGCCGGCGATGCGCGGGTAATAGCCGTTGTTCGTGCCCTGGCCGCGTTGGCCGTGGCAGGTCACGCAGCCCTGGACACGGGCTTCGATGGAGTCGACATCCTTGAAGGCGGGCACTGCGTCCGACTGCGCCCGCGCTTCTGCACCGGCCATCACAAGCACGGTGAAGAAGACAACGATGGGTCCCGTGCGCATCATGGATTGGTCAGTGGGTCCGCTGCATCCTAGCGATGCAAACGCCAAGTGATCCGAATGCCCCTTCTGCTCCATGCGGCCACTGCTCCATCGCGTGACACCTGTTCCATGCGGGCGCTGCAGGCAAGCGATCGTTGACCATCAAACCGCGGGTTTGAACGGAGCAAATGCCCCTTCAGGAGTCGAGAGTGTCGATGGCATGGTCATTGCGGAATGGGCCACGTGTTCCAACGTCGTTCCAATCAACCGCAGGAGACTGTCCATGCTCTACGCCGCTCCCGGCACCTCTGGTGCCAAGGTCCCGTTCAAGCCCGCCTATGACAACTTCATCAATGGCAAGTTCGTTGCGCCGGTGAAGGGCCAGTACTTCGATGTCATCACGCCAATCACCGGAAAGGTATTCACCAAGGCCGCACGCTCCACCGCTGAAGACATCGAGCTCGCACTCGACGCGGCACATGCGGCCAAGGCCAAGTGGGGCAGCACGCCGGCCGGCGAACGCGCCAATGTGCTGCTGCGCATCGCCGACCGGCTGGAGCAGAACCTGGAGCTGCTGGCGTATGCCGAGACGGTGGACAACGGCAAGCCGATCCGCGAGACGCTGAACGCCGACATCCCGCTCACCGTCGACCACTTCCGCTACTTCGCCGGCTGCCTGCGGGCGCAGGAAGGCGCCTTGAGCGAGATCGACGAGAACACCATCGCCTATCACTTCCACGAGCCGCTGGGCGTGGTGGGCCAGATCATTCCGTGGAACTTCCCGATCCTCATGGCCGCGTGGAAGCTGGCCCCGGCCATCGGTGCGGGCAACTGCGTGGTGATCAAGCCGGCCGAATCGACGCCGGTGAGCATCATGGTGATGGCCGAGCTGATCGCCGACCTCTTGCCGCCGGGCGTGCTGAACATCGTCAACGGCTACGGCCGGGAAGCCGGCATGGCGCTCGCCAACAGCAAGCGCATCGCGAAGATCGCGTTCACCGGCTCCACCGCCACCGGCCGCGTCATCGCGCAAGCCGCGGCAACGAACCTCATTCCCGCCACGCTGGAGCTCGGCGGCAAGAGCCCGAACATCTTCTTCGAGGACATCGCCGATGCCGACGACGACCTGTTCGACAAGGCCATCGAAGGCCTGGTGCTTTTCGCGTTCAACCAGGGCGAGGTCTGCACCTGCCCGTCGCGCGCATTGATCCAGGAATCGATCTACGACAAGTTCATGGCCCGTGCGCTGGACCGCGTGAAGGCCATCAAGCAGGGCAACCCGCTGGACACCGACACGATGATGGGCGCGCAGGCCTCGGCCATGCAGATGGACAAGATCATGTCCTACCTGGAGGTGGGCAAGCAGGAAGGCGCCACCTGCCTCATCGGCGGCGAGCGTGCCCAGCTCGGCGGTGACCTGGCCGGCGGCTACTACATCCAGCCGACGCTCTTCAAGGGCAACAACAACATGCGGATCTTCCGCGAGGAGATCTTCGGGCCGGTGCTTGCAGTCACCACCTTCAAGACCGAAGCGGAAGCACTGGCCATTGCCAACGACACGCCTTACGGCCTGGGCGCGGGCGTGTGGTCGCGCGACGGCAGCCGCGCCTACCGCATGGGCCGCGCCATCCAGGCCGGCCGCGTGTGGACCAACTGCTACCACGCCTACCCGGCGCATGCGACCTTCGGCGGCTACAAGGAATCGGGCATCGGCCGCGAGACTCACAAGATGATGCTCGACCACTACCAGCAGACCAAGAACCTGCTGGTGAGCTACAGCCCCAAGGCGCTCGGCTTCTTCTGACGCCGCGACAACACCCGACCCACACCTGCAAGACCGACGCGCAGTGCACCGCCCCCAAGGGCGGGGCGGGTGCCTGCGCGCATCCTTCGAGGAGACACCCATGAGACTCAAGCTTTCGACTGCTCTCGTCTGCGCGGCAGTCGCATCGATGGCGGCACATGCCGCCGTGACCGACGAGATGATCGAGCACGAAGCCACCGCCACCGGCAACATCCTGAGCTGGGGGCTGAACACCCAGGGCCAGCGCTATTCGCCGCTCAAGCAGGTCAACACCCAGACCGTGGGCAAGCTCGCGCCGGTGTGGGCCTTTTCCTTCGGGGGCGAGAAGCAGCGCGGCCAGGAATCGCAGCCGGTGATCCACAACGGCAAGATGTTCGTGACCGCGTCGTACTCGCGCATCTTTGCGCTGGACGCGACCACGGGCAAGAAGATCTGGAAGTACGAGCACCGCCTGCCAGAAGGCATCATGCCGTGCTGCGACGTGGTGAACCGCGGCGCCGCGCTCTACGACAAGCTCGTGATCTTCGCGACGCTCGATGCGCAGCTCGTGGCGCTCGACCAGGACACCGGCGACGTGGTCTGGAAGGAAAAGATCGACGACTACAAGGCGGGCTACTCGGCGACTGCAGCGCCCATCATCGCCAACGGGCTGATCCTCACCGGCGTGTCCGGGGGCGAGTTCGGCGTGGTGGGCCGCGTGGAAGCGCGCGATGCCAAGACGGGCCGCCTGGTGTGGGTGCGCCCGACGGTCGAAGGCCACATGGGCTACACCTTCGATGCCGACGGCACCAGGCACGACAACGGAATCTCCGGCACGACCAACCAAAGCTGGCCGGGCGACCTGTGGAAGACGGGTGGCGCGGCCACCTGGCTGGGCGGCACCTACGACAACAAGACGGGGCTCGCCTACTTCGGCACCGGCAACCCGGCGCCTTGGAACAGCCATCTGCGCAAAGGCGACAACCTCTTCTCGTGCTCCACCGTCGCCATCGACGTGAAGACCGGGCAGATCAAGTGGCACTACCAGAGCACGCCCAACGACGGCTGGGATTTCGACGGCGTGAACGAGTTCGTCACCTTCGACATGGACGGCCACCGCGTGGGCGGCAAGGCCGATCGCAACGGCTTCTTCTACGTGAACGATGCGAACACGGGGCAACTGCTCAACGCGTTCCCGTTCGTCAAGAAGATCACCTGGGCCAGCAGCATCGACCTCAAGACCGGCCGCCCCAACTACATCGAAGCAAGCCGCCCCGGTGACCCGACGGCGGCCGCTGATGGCAAGAAGGGCAGTTCGATCTTCAATGCACCGAGCTTCCTCGGTGGCAAGAACCAGATGCCCATGGCCTACAGCCCCGACACGAAGCTGTTCTACGTGCCGGCCAACGAATGGGGCATGGAGATCTGGAACGAACCCGTCGCCTACAAGAAGGGCGCGGCGTATCTCGGCGCGGGCTTCACCATCAAGACGGTGAACGACGACTACATCGGCGCCCTGCGCGCGGTGGACCCGAAGAGCGGAAAGATCGTCTGGGAGGTGAAGAACTCGGCGCCGCTGTGGGGCGGTGTGCTCACCACCGGCGGCAACCTCGTTTTCTGGGGCACCCCCGAGGGCTACCTGAAGGCCGCGGACGCGAAGACCGGCAAGGTGGTCTGGGAGTTCCAGACAGGGTCGGGCGTTGTCGCACCGCCTGTGACCTGGCAGCAAGGCGGCGAGCAGTACGTGAGCGTCGTGTCCGGCTGGGGCGGCGCGGTGCCGCTGTGGGGCGGGGAAGTGGCCAAGAAGGTCAACTTCCTGGAGCAGGGCGGCATGGTGTGGGTCTTCAAGATCCCGAAGGGCGAAGGCGCGACGCGCTCGGCGGCGGATGCGAAGCCTGCGAAGGGCAAGGTGGAAAAGGTCGCGAAGGCGAGCTGAGCTTCCGCGCCCCCCGGTCTGCTCCCTCTCCCCGGGGGGAGAGGGGACTGTGCATATCATTGGAGACAGAAGTGAAAGACACGACCCGCCGCATCTTCATCGTTCGCGCCGCCTGTGCCGGCGTCACACTGGCCTCACCGTTCGCCGCTCAGGCTGCCACGCGCGTCGACGAATCGGACGAAACAGCCGTCGCCCTCGGCTACCGCCACGACACGACCAAGGTCGACAAGCAACGCTATCCCAAGCACGCCACCGACCAGCATTGCGGCAACTGCAGCTTCTTCCAGGGGGCCGCGACCGATGAGTGGGGCGGCTGCGCGATGTTCGGCCGCAAGCACATCGCGGCGCGCGGCTGGTGCGGTGCGTGGGCGAAGAAGCCGGGCGCATGAAATCCGGTCTGGCGCTCTGCGCGGCGGCGGCGCTGTGTGCAGCGCCATGGCCCGCGGCCGTGCGCGCCAACGATCGACCGTTTCTGCAGACCTCTAGCGCGGCTGCGGAAGAAGACGACGATCGCGTGTGGGCCGTCGAGGCCTGGTGGCAGCGCGTCGGCACGCAGCGCGTGTTCACCATCGCGCCGGAGTACGCCTTCGATCCTGTCAACTCCATCCAGCTCGAAATCACCCGCGGCAGCGACAGCGCGCGCAGCGTGGAGCTGGAGCTCAAGCACCTCTTCAACCACATCGCCCGCGATGGCTGGGGCTGGGGCATCGATGTGTCGCTCGCAGCCTCGCGCGAAGAAGACACCGGCTGGCAGCAGAGCCTGTCCATCAAAGTACCGTGGTCGGTCCCGCTGCGAGACGGCGACGCGATGCTCCACGTGAACGCCGGCGTGCAGAAGCAGCGCGACGAGCGCTGTGAATGGGTCGGCTCGCTGGCCTTCGAGCACAAGCTGCCATGGCGCACCAGCGTGTTCGTGGAGCTCGGCCGCGAAGACCGGCAGACCTTGCGGCACGTGGGCGCACGGCATTGGATTCAGCGCGACAAGCTGGCGGTGGATGTGTCGGTTCAGCAGCTGCGCACTGGCACGGACAAGGCCAGCGGCGTGGTGGTCGGGTTGGCCTGGTACGACTTGTAGTGCTGGTTGATTTCCGTTCGGGCTGAGGCTGTCGAAGCCTGCGCCGTGCATGAGCGGCACGTCGACAAGCTCGGTGCGAACGGTGTGTGAACGTCAGCCTGGCCCGCGCGCCAGGCCCTGCCGCTCCACGGCACGACCTTCTGCCGCAAACGCTTCACGCATGCTGCGGCCATAGTCGGCACTGTCCAGGTAGGCCAGCTCCTGGTCGAACTTCGCCAGCTCGGCGACATGCACCGGGTCGAACAAAGCCGTCTTGAAGGCATCGTGCAGCGTGCGCACGATTGCAGCAGGCATGCCCCGCGGACCGGCCAGACCATAGGGCGACATCGCCACGATGCCGTGGCCCAGTTCGCGCATGGTGGGCACGTCAGGCCAACGGTGCGTGCGTTGCGCGCCAAACGTCGCGAGCAGACGCAACCGGCCGGCATCGACGAAGGGCGCGAAGCCGTTGGAGTTGACGCCGGCCATCACCTGGCCCGAAGACAACGCCACCATCTGCTCGGCCGTGCCCTTGTACGGCACGTGGATGTAGCTCAGGCCATGGCGCGCGAAGAGATCGTCGAGCACAGTGTGCGGCGTGGTGCCGACGCCGTTGGTGGCGATGGTCAGCTCGCCAGGGCGGGCGGCGGCGAAGGCAAGGAGGTCGTCGATCGAGCGCAGAGGGCTCGCGGCAGGCACGAGCACCCCGAAGGTCACGCCACTGATCTGCAGGATCGGCGTCGTGTCGCGGATCGGGTCCCAGTTGAGCTTCTGCAGATGCGGCGCGCGGAACACCGTCGCCGGTATCTGGGCGATGGTGTGGCCGTCGGGCTGCGCCTGCTGCAAGACGGGCATGGCGAGCGTGCCGGCCGCGCCGCCGCGGTTTTCGACGATGACTTTCTGGCCGAGCTGGCGGCCAGCAAGATCGGCCAGCAGGCGCAGCGTGACGTCGGTGGCGCCGCCTGCGGGCCACGGCACCCACAGGGCGATTGGCCGCTCGCGAAAGCCATCCGTGCGCGCTTGCGCATGAGCCCACGGCGTGGCCACGCTTGCCAGCGCCTGCGCAATGAACGCGCGCCGCTTCATGCCGAACCACGCTTCGACAGTTGACCGAAACCACGCTGCGGGTCGTAGCCGCGGCAGGCCAGCGCAAAGCACACGGCAAGCGTTCCCAGCACCACCCAGGGCGCGATGCCCGGGTCCTTGCCATGCAGCGCGAACCGGATCCACTCCACCGCATGCGTGAAGGGGTTGCACTGCGCGGCGCGCCACACCCAGGTCGCGCCGGACTCTTCCAGCTTCCACAGCGGGTAGAGCGCAGTCGACAGGAAGTACATCGGGAAGATGACGAAGTTCATCGTGCCGGCGAAGTTCTCGAGTTGCCGCACGTACACCGACAGCAGCAGTCCGAGCGATGCGAGCATGAGTGCTGCGCCAAGCGTGGCGACGATGGCATGCAGCAGCGCCGCGAAGTGCATGGGCAGCGTGGTGCCCAGCAGCGCCGCCACCGCGACGAAGGCCAGCACCTGCAACATGCTGAGCAGCGCCGTTGCAAGCAGGCGGGACAGCAGGAGCCACCACCGTGGCAGCGGCGCGATGAGCAGCAGTCGCATCAAGCCCATCTCACGGTCGTAGACCATGGCCAGCGACGACTGCATGCCGTTGAAGAGCAGCACCATGCCGATCAGCCCGGGGGCGATGTAGAGGTCGTAGGGGACGTAGGTGTCGTAGGGCTCGACGATGGACACGCCGAACACATTGCGAAACCCCGCGGCGAAGACAGCCAGCCACAACACGGGGCGGACGAGCGCGGCGATGAGCCGGCCCTTTTGCCGGGTGAACTTCAGCAGCTCCCGCGAGACGATGGCACGCATGCCGAGCAACGCGTGGGCGACGGCGCCGCGTCGGCCGCACGTTGCAGTGGGCTCGCCGACGGGCGCAGCGAGCGGATCTTGCAGGGTCACTGTCACGGCGCCTCCTTGCATGCGGACTCCGCCGCGTCAGTGCCCAAGGTGTCCAGCACGTTCTTCGGATGCATCACGCCTTCGACCGGCGCGGTCGCGATCACGCCCACGCCATCTGTCAGCAGCATGGGCTGGCGCAGCTGATGGTCCCAGCCACGAAAGCTCAGGCGCACGCCCTTGAATCCGTCGAGCGTGAAGTCCGGGCGCGCCAGGGACTTGAGCAGGCGCTGTGCAGACGGCGCGGCGCTGTCTTCGAGCGCGGCCTGCAACACGGCCTTGGTTGCCATGTAGGCCGCCCAGTCGCTGCTCGTCATCGGACGCTGCGCGGCACGCGCAAAGCGGTGCGCCAGCTGCGGTGCGCCGTAGCGTTCGAAGTGCGGCGCCCACGCTTCGGCCACCAGGCCGGCATCGCCCACCACCGGCCGCGGCAAGGCCGTTCGGTAGGGCAGGCCACGAGCAAACTCGCCGTCCCTGTCGATCACCCAGACGGCGTCGTATTCGCCACCCGCCGCCACGCCCGTGAGCAGCAGCGGATTCGACAGGTCCCGCTCCCGCGGGTCGGTCGAGAGCTTGAACGGGCGCACGGCGACGGTCTTCAGGCCGAAACGCTTGATGGCGGCCTGGACGACAGCCAGGCGCGACGCGTCGTCGGCGCCCGGACCATGCAGCACCAACACACGTTGCCAGCGGCGCGCGAGCAGGCTCTGGGCCAGCGCATCGGCGCGCATGCGCTCGGTGGGCAAGGTGTGGAAGAGATGAGGCAGGCAGGCCTGCTGCCGCGTGCCTTCGGTGCTGTCACCCACGTTGAGCAACGGGATGCCGGCGACGGGTGCAGCGGACACGACCCAGGCGGCGGGCAAGTCGAGCACCACGGCAGCCGCTCCACCATGTGACCACTGCTGCAAGCTGCCGCGGGCTTCATCCGCACTGTGCACCTCGCGCATCTCGATGGTGACGAGCAGCTTGGCTGCGTCGAGCTGAAACTGGCTTTCCCTGACCGCCATCTGCACCGCCGCCGTTGCCGAGCCGCCGGGTTGGAATGGGTAGGCCAGGGCGATGCGCTGCGGGTCGCGGCGCTCGTCGTCGGCGCGCTGCAGCACGCCCAGCGTCAGGCTGGCGGCCGACGCGCCGGCGGCGAACAGCAACGCCGCCCAGCCGATGACGACGCGCCTGTCAATCATCGACGACCACCGTGTGCGGCACGCGGCCCACGGGCAGCGTCTTGATGGGCTTGGCGCTCGCCGTGTCGATGACGGTCATGTCGTCCGACAGACCGTTGACCACGAAAAGCCGCGAGCCGTCGCGGTTGAGTCCAAGGCCCCAGGCCCTCTTGCCGACGAGCACCATCTGCTGGGTCCGGCGCGTGGCGGTGTCCACGAAGGCCACGTGGTTGGCGCGCCCCAGGCCCACGTACATCGTCTTGCCGTCGCGCGAGAGCGTGAGGCCGACCGGCGTGATGTCGTCGGCGCGCATGCCCTTGACGTCGAAGACGATGGTGGCGGTGACCGCCAGGTCCTTGACCGAGATGACACTCACGCTGCTGCCCATCTCGTTGGTCACCCAAAGTTCGCTGCCATCGGCGTTGAAGGCAAAGCGCCGCGGGCGCTGCCCGACGGTGATGTTCTTCACGATCCGCAGCGTCGCGGCGTCGATGACGTGGACCATGTTCGCGACCTCCGATGTCACGTACACGCGCCGCCCATCGGCCGATACCTTCACGCCTTCCGGCTCCTTGCCCAGCGTCACGCTGCCGCGCAGCTTCTTGGTGGCGAGGTCGAAGACGTTCAGCGCACCGTCTTCTTCTGCCGACACGTACGCGGTCTTGCCGTCGGGCGAGAGGTCGAACACCTCCGGGTCATCGCCCAGCGGTGCACTGCCCACCGGGCGGCGGCTGGCGATGTCGATGAAGTCGGCGCGGCCCGAATCGCTGCAGGCCACCATGAGCTGCGTGTCGCCGCCGAGCCGCTGCATGTGCCTCGGCCGCTTGCAGGTGGGGATGGTGCCGACGACGACGAGCGTCTTCAGGTCGACGAGGGTGACCGCGTTGTCCCGCTCGCTGGTGATGTAGGCGAGGCCGCTGTCCTTCGAGAACGCGGCGCCATGCCATGTGACCAGCGCGACGATGAGTGCGGTGATGAGAGTCTTCATGGTCGCGATGCCGTGGCGTTGATGAAGGCAGCTTCCAGCGTCGGCCCGCCGAGCTCGTCGCAGACCTGCGCGGGCGTTCCATCGGCCAGCAGGCTGCCGCGATGAAGCACCAGCACGCGGTCGGCGGCTTCGGCTTCAGGAACGAGGTGCGTGGCCCACAGCACCGTCACGCCGCGTTGACCAACCTCGTCGTGCAAACCGGCCATGAGATCGCGGCGCGATTGAGGGTCCAGCCCGACGGTGGCCTCGTCCATCAGCAGCAGCGCGGGCCGGTGCAGCAGCGCGCGCACCAGCTCCACCTTGCGCCGGTTGCCGCCGGACAGCTCGCGCACGCGGCGGCCCAGGTCCGCGGCGATGCCGAATCGCTGCGTGTCGACCGCGATGCGCTCTGCCGCCAAGGTGCGCGGCAGGCCCTGCAGATCGGCCTGGAACTGCAAGTTGCGGGCGACGCTCAAGTCAAGGTCCAGCGACTGCTGCTGGAACACGACCCCGATGTGCGCCAACGCGCGCCGCGCCTCGGTGCGAAGGGAATGGCCGGCCACCGTCACCTCGCCTTCGTCGGCGGCGAACAGCCCCGTCAGCACCTGGAACAAGGTCGTCTTGCCCGCACCGTTGGGACCCAGCAGTGCGACGAAGCTGCCACGGCCGATGGACAGCGTGAGGGCATCCAGCGCGACGCGCGCGCCATAGCGCTGCGTGAGGCGGTCGATGCTCAGCATGACGACTGTCCCGCGTGCATGGCGTCTTCCGACAGGCGCCGGGACATCGCGTCGGTGCGATGAACCAGCCCGGCCTGAATCGCCGCGCCACGAACGAAGCGCAACGGCTGCACGGCCATGTGTTCGGCCTGGTCACGTTCCTTCTGCGCGCAGGTGAGCATCTCGTCGATGCGCCCGCGATGCTCGCTCTTCGGGCACACCGGGTCGGTGGCCGCGGCGTCACCCGTGACGAGAAAGGCCTGGCACCGGCAGCCGCCGAAGTCCTTGCCATGCTCGTCGCAGCTGCCGCAGGTGTCGTTCATCCACGCGCTTCCGCGGTAGCGGTTGAACGCCTCGGCGTCGAACCACGCGTCGCGCACCGGCGTGTCGCGCAGGCTCGGAAACTCAAGCCCCGGCAGCATGCGCGCGCTGTGGCAGGGCAGGGCCGTGCCATCCGGCGCGACCACCATGAACACCGCGCCCCAGCCCGCCATGCAGGGCTTGGGGCTGGCATCGGCATAGTCCGGCGACACCCACAGCACCTTCATGCGGCCTTCGAGCCGCGCGCGATGCGCCATGACGATGGCCTCGGCATCGCGCAGCTCGTCCACCGTCGGCATCAGCGCGTTGCGGTTGAGCCAGGCCCAGCCGTAGTACTGCGTGTTGGCGAGCTCCAGGTAATCCGCCCCCATGCGCTCGGCCATGTCGATGATGCGGCCCACGTGCGGCAGGTTGTAGCGGTGCATCACGCAGTTCAGCACCATCGGGTAGCCGAGCGACTTGATGATCTCGGCGACCTTTGCTTTCAGGTCGAAGGTGCGCGTGGAGGTGATGAAGTCGTTGAGCTCGCGGGTCGAATCCTGGAACGAGAGCTGGATGTGGTCCAGCCCCGCTGATCTCAGTGCCTTCGCGCGCTCGCGGGTGAGCCCGACGCCCGACGTGATGAGGTTGGTGTAGAAGCCGAGTTGCCGCGCGTGCGCGACCAGGTCTTCGAGGTCGTCGCGCAGCAGCGGCTCGCCACCCGAGAAGCCGAGCTGCACGGCACCCAGCGCCCGTGCCTCGCCGAGCACGCGCTTCCAGGTGGTGGTGTCCATCTCGGTGTCGTGCCGCGCGTAGTCGACGGGGTTGGAGCAGAACACGCAGTGCAGCGGGCAGCGGTAGGTCAGCTCCGCCAGCATCCACAGCGGCGGCTTGATCTCGGCACGGGATGCGGCAGACATCGCAGTGCCTGCCTACTGCAGCCAGCCGCGTTCGCGGGCCTGGCCGAGAAAGTCGAGCACGTCGCCGCGCAGCGCGGTGCTTGCGAAGGCGATTTCGAGATCGGCCACGATGTCGTCCACCGATCGCTGCCCGTCGCAGCGGCGAAGAATCTCCGCCGCCGGGGTGTTGAGCCTGACCATGCCCTCGGGGTACAGGAGCACCCAGCTGTCCTGCGTGGGTTCGAACTGCAGGCGGAACATGGCCGAGACCGCCGGGCGCTCGCTCATGGGGCTCATGGCCGCGACTCCATCGGCAGGTCATCCGGGTACGCATGCTCGATCGAATCGAGCATGGACCAGAGGATGTCCAGCTTGAACTTCAGGATGTCGATGGCCCGCTCCTGCCGGGCGCGCGTGGAGCACCAGCGGTGAGCCACTTCGAGCCCGTGCTCCACGTCGCGCGTGGCAAGTGGGATGCGGCTTCGGAAGTACGCGAGGCCCTCCGGCTCGATCCACGGGTACAGCGTGGGCCAGCCCGCGAGCCGGTCGGCGTGGATGCGTGGCGCAAAGAGTTCGGTGAGCGAGGAGATGGCGGCTTCTTCCCACAGTGCCGTGCGCGCGAAGTTCACGTAGGCGTCCACCGCGAAGCGCACGCCGGCGCGCACATGGCGATGCGACCACAGGTCCTCGCGCTTGAGCCCCACGGCCACCCCCAGCCGGCTCCAGGCCTCGATCCCACCGGCGTTGCTGCCCGCAAAATCGCCACGGCCATCGTGGTCGAGGATGCGTTCGACCCAGCGGCGGCGCTCCGCGCGGTCCGGGCAGTTGGCCATCACCGCGGCGTCCTTGATCGGGATGTTCACCTGGTAATAGAAGCGGTTCGCCACCCAGGCCCGCACCTGGAAGGGCTGCAGCTCGCCGCGGTTGAGCCGCAGGTTGAACGGGTGGTGGATGTGATAGAGCGATTCGCAATCGCGAAGGCGCGCGTCGAAGTCTTGCGGGCTCCACGGATCGCGGGAGTCGGCCGCGGGCGGCGCGCCCGCGAGAACCAGTGCATTCATGGCGTGATCTCCATGCCGTCGTAGGCCACCTCGATGCCGTGCGCGGCGAGCAGGCGGCGCTGGTCACTGCCTTCATCGAGGATCGGGTTGCTGTTGTTGATGTGGATGAGCACCTTGCGCTGCGCGCGGGTCGCTTTCATCACATCGACCATGCCGGCGCGGCTCGTGCTGCCGAGCTGCGGCAGGTGGCCCATCTCGGCAGCGGTCTTGTCGCTCAGGCCGGCCGCCTGCATCTCGTCTTCTTCCCAGAAGGTGCCGTCCACGAGCAGGCAGTCGGCGTCGCGCATCCAGCGCAGTTCTTCTTCGCCCACCTCGGCCAGGCCCGGCGAGTAGAAGAGCCGGCGGCCATCGGCAATGTCTTCGATGACGAGTGCGATGTTGTCGCCCGCCACCTGCTCGCGGCGATGCGGCGAATAGGGCGGCGCCTTGCCGGGGATCGCGAGCGCGGTGAAGCGCAGCGTCGGGAAGCCGGCAATCTCGAACTCCGCGCTCGATTGCTCACCTGCCACGGGCACCATGTGCCAACGTGTGCCGCAGTAGTGCTGGAGCACGTTGAGAAGCGGCAAGCCGGTCGTCAGGTCTTCGAAGACGCAGGGTGTGGCGTAGAGGTCGATGCAAGGGCCTTCACGCAAGCCCAGCAGGCCGGTGACGTGGTCGATCTGCGCATCCATCAACACCACGGCCTTGATCGGCGTGTTGCGCTGGCTGGCCCCGAGGCTGCGAGGGTGCAGTTGCGGATGGCAGCGGATCTGCGTGCCGATGTCGGGCGATGCATTGAGCAGCACCCACGATTGGCCATCGGCAGATACGGCGATGGAGCTTTGGGTGCGCGCATGCGCCGTCAGCTCGCCTTGGCGCTGACCTGCGCAGAGGCGGCAATTGCAGTTCCACTGCGGAAAGCCGCCGCCGGCGCCTGAACCGAGCACGAGGATCTTCATGGTGGGTGCGTCGCTTGAAGTGCGCAGGCGCGGCAGCGTCGCCACGCCTGCGCGGGTGCCGGATCAGCGGTTCGAGATGTACATCGTGATCTCGAAGCCGAAGCGCAAGTCTTCAAACGCGGGGTGCGACCATTGCATGAGAGTCTCCTTGGAGTTGCGGTGAGAGCCCTGGCACGGCGTGCCGTGGACAGGCTTCTTTCCGCAAGACGCATGCCGCCCGTGGGGAGGCATCAAGGAGGGGCGTGGGAGGCTGGTTCGGGTCGTTCGACCCAGGGTATGCACGGTGCCGCGGGCGCTGCGTTGCACACCTCGTGCGCCGACTGTTCCAGCGCGTGACAGTGGCGCTCAGCGATGGCACAGGGGTTTGCCCTGTGCCTGCCCGTTCAGTCTGGCTTGCCCCAGCGCAGTTTGCGATAGATGGTGTTGCGGCTGATGCCCAGTCGCTTGGATGCTTCGGAGATGTTGCCTCCCGCATCGGCCAGCACACGGCGGATCATGTCGATCTCGGCCTCGCCAAGGGTCAGCGGCGGGGCGGGTTGCGATGGCGTTGCGGGCAAGTTCATCGAGCTCGCTGCTGCGGACGTAGCCGCCTCATTCATCGCAGCGCTTGAGACCGGCAAGGAGGCTGGCGGGCAGGGCGGCGAATCGGCCCTTGCACCACGCTGCGCATCCTCCAGAAAATCATCCGACAGATGCTGCTCGGTGATCTGCGATTCGCCAGCGGCCATGACGGCTGCCGTGCGCAGCACATTCGCCAGCTGCCGGATGTTGCCCGGCCACGCATAGCGCTTGAACAGCGCCATCACCGGCGCGCTGATCGCCGGCACGCCCTGCGGGCATTCGGCCACCAGGATGCGCCTGGCCACCACGTCCAGGTCACTGCGTTCACGCAAGGCGGGAAGGCGCACGACCAGCCCGTTGAGCCGGTAGTAGAGGTCTTCGCGGAAGGTGCCCGCGTCGATCATCTCGCGCAGGTTGCGGTGGGTGGCACCGATGACGGCAATGTCCACCGCGATCGACTTCTGGCTTCCGAGCGGCGTCACGCTGCGCTCTTGCAGCACGCGCAGCAAGCGTGCCTGCAACGCGAGCGGCATGTCGCCGATCTCGTCCAGGAACAGCGTGCCGCCGTTGGCCTGCACGATGCGGCCATTGGCACCCTTGCGCCGGGCGCCGGTGAAGGCGCCGTCTTCGTAGCCAAAGAGTTCGGCCTCGATCAGCGACTCGGGAATGGAGGCGCAGTTCACGGCCACGAAGGCTTGCTTGGCGCGGTCGGAATCCTGGTGCACGGCGCGTGCCAGCAGTTCCTTGCCGGTGCCCGTCTCGCCGAGGATGAGCAGCGGGATGTCGCGGTTCAGCACACGCTGCACCTTGTTCACCATGGCTTCGATCTGCGAGTCGCCCGTCTTCAGGTAGTGCAGGCCGGACAGGCGGGCAGCACCTGCGTCGCCGCTCGGCAGGGCGTTTGCCGAACGGCCCGATTCGAGCATTGAAGAGTCACGCACGGCACCGCTCAGCACCGACGATTCATCCCCACCGACGCCGGCCATGATCGGCCGTGCCGCGCCGCCCAGCCGTGCGCTCACATGAAGTTGCCGGCCACCCGGCAGGCTCAGCAGCATCGGCACCGCCAGTGGCGAGCGGAAGTGGTCGAACACCGCCGGGACCGAGGTGCCGAACAGGCTGGCGAGGCTGTGCATGCGAAGCGCGGCGCTGCTCATGTCCAGCTGGTCGAGCGCGCTGCGATTGGCGCCCAGGACACGGCCGTCGGCACCGATGACGAGGATGCCTTCGAGCAGCGTACCGATGAACTCCACGCGGCTGTGGAAGTGCAGGCGCAGCCGATTGCCGAAGTCGTCCGAGAGCCAGTGGTTCTCGATCATGCGTGCGGACATGCGCACGAGCCCCATCGTGTGCTGGTGGTAGGAGCGCTGGTCGCCCGTCACGTCGAGCACGCCCAGCATGTTGCCCCGCGGGTCGAAGATGGGCGCCGCCGAACAGGTGAGGAAGCTGTTGGCGTGCATGAAGTGCTCGTTCGCGTGGACGACCGTGGGCGACTCCTGGAACAGCGCCGTGCCGATGGCGTTGGTGCCCTTGGAATGCTCGGCCCAGTTCACGCCCGGCGACAAGGCCACCTTGTCCGCGCGCTGCAGGAATTCATCGTCGCCCACCGAATGGAGGATGGTGCCCTGCGCATCGGTGAGCACGATCATGCTTTCGGTGTTCACGATCTGCTCGAACAGCAGCTCCATCACCGGCGCGGCATGCGTGAACAGGCGCTGGTTGCGCTCGCGCGCGACGCTCAGGTCGCTGCGCATCAATGGCACGAAGTCAGGCCGCTCCACGCGCGACAGGCCGAGTGCCGCGCAGCGCAGGTGCGACTGCTCGATGAAGTCAGCCCGGGCGGCCTGGTGCGCCAGGGGCAGGGCGGACGGCGTGGTCCAGGTCTTCGCGTGCGTGACCACGGCGCGGTGGCTTGCAGACATCGTCGTGTTTCCTTCGCTCCTGCCTGAGGCAGGTTGTCTCCATCGGAAGCCGGTGGTGGTGTGTGCTTTCGACACACGCTTCACCGGTCTGCTCATTCCTGGCACGGTGTGCGGGTTGGGTCCCGCATCGATGTCATCGCCCACGGTTTGCCGAGCGTGACCTGCCTTGTTGAACATCACTTGATCTGGCGCAAACAAGTACCGCGGGAAATGCAAGTTGTGTTCCGCCTTGCAGCAGATTGCCGTGGCACAGGCTTTGCAGACTGCGTCGCATCGTCCACTTCAACCTTGACGGAGAACTGACATGACGCGTGCCACCCACCTGCTGCCTCCTGCATCCAAGAGCACCCGACGGACCCGGCCGCCACGCGGCCGTGCCGCACGGTTCACCGCCGCGAGCTTCGCAGCCCTGGCGTGCGCCTTCGCGTTCGCCCACGGGGACGTGACGCCGCAGGCGGTGGACACCACCGGCCTGCCCACGCTGGGAGAAGACTGGCGAGACGAGAACCCCTTTCGCAGCAACGACACCGCCGTGCGCATCGGCACCTCGGCCTACAACCAGAACTGCGCGCGCTGCCATGGCCTGGAGGCGATCTCCGGTGGCATTGCGCCTGACCTGCGCAAGCTCGACAACGATTGCTCCGCGATCAAGGACAACGCCCGCAAGACGGCGTGCCTGAAGGAGATCGACGACTACTTCCTGAACACCGTGCGCCATGGCCGCTCGCGCAATGGCGCGGTCTACATGCCGCCGTTCGAGGGCGTGATGAAACAGGAAGCGATCTGGTCCATCAAGGCCTACCTGGAAACCCGGCGCGACAAGCCGCTCTAAGGGGAAACCATGTTCTCCGGAACACCGACGCGGCGCGACTGTCTGCGCTGGATTGGAGCAATCGGCGCCTGCGCCGCCGTGGCGCAGCCCGGGGTGGCGGCGGTGGCGGCCGATGGCGTGCTTGCAAGGGTGATGGACCGCGGCGCACTCAATGTCGGCATCTACAACGACATGCCGCCTTTCCATGCCAAGGGCGCGGGCATCGACGTCGAACTGGCGCAGGCGCTGGCCGATGCGCTAGGCGTGAAGCTCACGCTGCTGCCCTTCAATGCCGACGACAACATGGGCGACGACCTGCGCAACATGGTGTGGCGTGGCCATTACCTGGGCTACGGCCCTGCCGATGTGCTCATGCACGTGCCGGTGGACCGGCCGCTGATGGACGACAACCCGCAGGTCAGCATCCTCGCGCCGTACTACCGCGACCGCGTGATGATCGCGCGTCGACTCGACCGCCTGCCGCACCTGGAGACCCTCGCTCAGCTGGGCGATCGTCCGGTGGCGGTGGCGGGCTTGTCGCTGGCCGGCTGGCTGATGCTGGGGGCCGATGGCGGTGCGTACCGCCAGCAGGTGACCACGCATTGGAGAGATGGTGTCGAGGCCGCGCAGGCCTTGCATCGCGGCGAGGTGGCCGCGGCGGCAGGGCTGGCGTCAGAGCTCGAGGCAGTGCTGCTCGGGGATGCCCGGTTCGTCATCTCACCATTGCCGTCGCCGCGTGCGCCGAGGGATGGGTGGGCAGTGGGGCTGGCGGTCAAGCGGGAGGCATCGGACCTGGCGCAGCGCTTGGCGAAAGCGATTGAGGAGCTGGCGACGAATGGGCAACTGAAGCTGATGTTCGAGCGAGCCAACGTCGAGTGGCGCGCCGCCTGATCTACGCGCCAGGCAGCGGCGGCGCCGGCGATCGTGAATCAAGCGCCGAGCACGCGAGCGGCGTTGATCCGCACCCTCACATCGCGCACGTTCAGCCCGTGCCGCACGCGGTACGTGCGCACGGAGGTGTCGCGCCGCACGGGTTGCAGAAGCAATCCGCCGTCGTTGCGGCGAACGGCAGCCACCACCGGCGTATGCGCCTTCTCGCCTCTGCGGATCACGACGCCCTGTTCGCCGTTGGCCAGGTTCACCCACGTGCCCGGCGGGTAGAGGCCCAGCACGCGCAGCAAGGTGGCGCCAATGCTGTCGGGATGGCCGGCCGGCCCGAGGCAGGCATCGCGCGCGGCAAGGGCCGGGGATGACGGTGCACGCCCGGCGCGGCGGCTGAGCTTGGCCGTGTAGATGTCGATTCGCCGCAGCAATTCGGCGATGCGCGCACCGGGCTGCGCATCGTCGTCGACGCTCTCGCCGATGGTGTGGTGGTCGCGCACGGCGCACAGCCACGTCGGATCGTCCACGCCCACGAGCTTGAGGATGTCGGCGCTGCCTTGCGCGTGGGTGCGCACGGTGTCCCGCTGTGCGTCCGACAGCGCCGAGGACTGGCGTGCGAGCGAGTCCTGCACCGCGCTCATGCTGATGTTCATGCTGACCGCTGCGCGGACCGTGGCATCGATCTCGGCCTCGGTCCAACCGAGCCAGCTGGCCGCTTGCTCTGCGGCTATGCCGCAGGCGAGTCCAGGGCGTCGGGAATGGATGTGAACGGCTCCAGCTCAGCGGCAGCGGCTACCGTGGGTCCGGCAGGCTCTTCCTCGAGGGCATGGGCACTGGTGCTGGCGTTCATGAGGCGGTCCGTGGCTGTCGACCGATCCTCCTGTGCGCAAAGACGCCGTCGCTTGATCGATGTCAAGGCGGTTCGGTCCGCCCCTGGCGGCGCGCCAACTTCGTCACACGGTGCAGGTTTCTTCGCAACAACTGCGCGCCATTTCGAGCGATGGGGCGAAGAGGGCAGCCACCCTCGATGGAGGCTGAAGTAGCATCCCTGTCCCAACAAGGAGACAGCACATGTTCGGTATCGCATCCGAGGCGCGTTGCCCGGCCATCGGGCACTCACTGGGGTACTCCTTCGCACGCCTCGCATGCGCCGCCGCCGCGTGCTTCGCTCTTGCCGGCACGGCCTGGGCAGACATCAGAATCGGGCAGACGGCCGGCTTCACGGGCACCGTGGCCGCGAGCGTCAAGGAAGCGACGCAAGGCGCCAAGCTGTATTTCGATGCCGTCAATGCGCACGGCGGCATCAACGGCGAACAACTGCACCTCGTTTCGCTGGACGACAAGTTCGACCCGAAGCTTGCGGTGGCCAATGCGAAGACCCTGATCGACCAGGGCGTCATCTCGCTCTTCCTGAACCGCGGCACGCCTCACACCCAAGCCATCATGCCGCTGCTCACCGAACACAAGGTGCCGCTCGTGGGGCCATCCACCGGTGCCATGGTGCTTCACCAACCCGTGCATCCGTGGCTCTTCAACGTGCGCGCCACCTACCAGCGCGAGGCCGAGAGGGCGGTGGCCCACCTGAGCCTCATCGGCATCGATCGAATCGCCATCGTGCAGGTGGACGACACCTTCGGGGCCGATGCGGTGGTGGGCGCACTCAAGGGCATGAAGGGCGTCAACAAGCAGCCGGTGGCGCACGAGAAGTACGACCGCAGCAAGCCGGACTTCGCACCCATCATGCCCAGGATCGTGGATGCCAACCCGCAGGCGGTGCTGTTCATCGGCTCCGGCACGGCGGTGGTGGAGGGCATGAAGGCGCTGCGTGCGGCGGGCTCCAAGGCGCAGCTCGTCACGCTGTCGAACAATGCCTCGGCGGGCTTCGTGAAAGACCTCGGCGAGATGGCGCATGGCGTGGTGGTGAGCCAGGTGTTCCCTTACGAACGATCGATCGCCTCGCCCGTGGTGAAGGAGGCGATGGAACTGGCCAAGGCCGCCAACCTGGAACTCACGCCCACGATCATCGAGGGCTATGTGTCGGCGAAGGTGCTGGTCGAAGGCCTGCGTCGCGCCAGCCCGCAACCCACGCGCGACAAGCTGCGCAAGGCGCTGGAGAGCATGTCGCGCTATGACGTGGGCGGGTTGGAGCTCGGCTACAGCGCCACCGACCACACGGGGCTCGACTACGCCGACCTCGCGATCATCGGGAACGACGGCAGGTTCAGGCGCTGAAAGGCTGAAGTCCGGACCTGCAGACTTCGTGTGCTCGGCGCGGGGGCGCTGAGATCACGGCTAGTCTTCGCGGTAACGCTCGATCAGCTCGACGATCGCGCGTGACTCGAAGCGATCGGCCATCGAGCACAGGCGCTCGGCAAAGGGCCTGCAGCGTTCGTCCTGCTCGCCCAGGCGCTGCGCATGCTCGCGGATGCTGCGCATGTGGCCCACCTTGGCGAGCTGGTACAGGGCATTCAGGTCTTCGCTCGATGGCGGCACCAGCGGCAGCTCTTCGGGCGCGGCCAGGGGCCGGGTTGGCTGGGTCCAGCGCAGCGCGAGCAGCTCGCCGACCTTGGCCAGCAATCGATCCACGTCGATGGGCTTGGGCAGGAAGGCAGTCGCGCCGGCCGCGAGGCTGCCCGCCTCGTCGGCCCCCGACGCGTTGGCGGAGAGCGCGATCACGGGAACGTCGGCCAACCCCGGCAGCTGCCGCAGCCGCTCGATGGCCTCGAGCCCGTGCATGCCCGGCATCACGAGATCGCTGATGACGAGGTCGGGCCGGTGCATCTGCGCCGAGGCAAGCAAGGCTTGCCCATCGGCCGCCTCGACGAGCTGGAACCCGAACGCTTCCAGCAGGTCGACCAGCACTGCACGATTGGCAGGCACGTCGTCGGCGATGAGCACCGTGCGGCGCGGCCCTTCATAGCCGGTCACCTTGCCTTGCGGCCGCTGGACCGCGGCCGGTTCGCCGATCACCCGCACGTCGATCTCGAACCAGAAGCGGGTGCCGCTGGCCGGCTCGCTCTCGAGGTGCAGCTCGCCGCCCATGAGGCGCGTGAGCTCGCGGCTGATGGCGAGCCCGAGCCCGGCGCCGCTCGCGCGTCGCTGCGGCGTCCCGCCCTGAACGAAGGGGTGGAAGATGGCCTCGTGCTGGTCGGCGGCGATGCCGGGCCCGCTGTCCTGCACCTCGAAACGCAGGCGCACCGTGCTGCGGTCGCGCGGCGTGGCCGCGATGCGCAAGCTCACGGTGCCCACCTGGGTGAACTTGACGGCGTTGCCGAGCAGGTTGAGCAGCACCTGGCGCAGTCGCTTCTCGTCCGCTTCGACGAAGGCCGGCAGGTCGGGCGGCACGTCGCATTCGAAGGCGAGCTTCTTGTCGAACGCCTCGACGCGGATGAGGTCGTCGATCACGCGAACGAACTCGGGCAGCGGCAGTGGCTGCGGGAAGAGCTCGAGCCGGCCGGCATCGATCTTGGCGAGGTCGAGGATGTCGTTGATCAGCCCGAGCAGGTGCACGCCGCTGTGCCGGATCGTGGCCAAGCCTTGCCGCTGGGGCTCGGAGAGCGCCTCGTCGCGCATCAGGATCTGCGCATAGCCCAGCACGGCGTTGAGCGGCGTGCGCAGCTCGTGGCTCATGTTGGCGAGGAAGCGGCTCTTGCCTTCGTTGGCCGCCTCCGCGCGCTCCTTGGCCACGCGCAGCTCCTGCACGCGCCGCAGCTCGCCGATGTCGCGGCTGATGCCCACGATGCCCACGATTCGCCCTTCGCCGTCGCGCAGCGGCACCTTGGTCGTGAGCATCCAGCGCTGGCCGCCGGTGCTGCGGTCCAGCGCCACTTCTTCGCGGCCGATGAGCGCCTGGCCGGAGCGCATCACTTCGCGGTCATCGGCGAAGAAGCGCTGCGCCTGCTCGGGCGGGTAGCAATCGAAGACGGTGCGGCCCAGCAATTCGGCGGGCGTCATGTCCACGCCCGCCGCCATCGCCTGGTTGACCAGGATGTAGCGAGACTCGCTGTCCTTCGCGTAGATGGCGTCGGGCATGTTCTCGATCAGGGTGCGCAACATGTGGCGCTCGGCCGCGAGTTCGGCGGTGCGCACCCTGACCCGCTCGTCGAGCGCTGCATTCAGGCGGAGGATTTCCTCTTCGGCCAGCTTGCCGCGATGGATGTCGCGGCTGATGCCGACGAGCCCGACGACCTCGCCGCGTGCGTCGCGAACCGGCAGCTTCGTGGTCAGGTGCCAGCGTGCCTCGCCGGCCACCGAGTCGGTCCCGAGCTCCTCGCGCCCCTCGAGCGCCTGGCCTCGCAACACCGTCTCATCGTCGGCGCGAAACCTGGCGGCCATCTCGGGGGCGTAGAAATCGGCATCGGTCTTGCCGATGACCTGCCGCGGCGACAGCGCGCCCATGACCCGCGAGACAGCCAGGTTGGCGAGCACGAACCGGCCCGCGGCATCCTTGGCGTAGATGTAGTCGGGCATCAAGTCGATGAGGGTGCGCACCAGCGAGCGTTCGTCGACGATGGGGTTGCCGTGGTCGGGGGCATGACGGCGCATGAAGAGCAGCGTCGCCAGTGCGCCCGCGACCGCGCCGAGCGCGATGCAGCCAAGCACGATCCAGACGAGACCGGCGGATTGCACCTCGAGACCCCTTTACGCTGAACGCTCCCTGCCGGCGGTCAAGACCGGTGATGCCCACGACGGTCGGCCGCTCGACGGCCCGTCGCTTCGACGCTGCATGCTACACCCCGGGAAACCGGGTGTCAGGCGGTCGCCGGCCGTGCGCTCACGCGTTGCTCGCGACGGGAAAATCGACCTCGACCGCCAGTCCGCCGAGCGACGTCGATCGGGCGACGCGCACGACCGCCCGGTGCACGGTTGCGATCCGACGCGTGATGGACCAGCCCAGGCCGCTGCCGTCCTGGCCGCTGCCGACGACCCGGAAGAACCGCTCGCCGACGCGCGCCATGTCGGCCGGCGACATGCCTGGGCCGCTGTCATCGATGCACAGCTGGATGACGTCCTGTGCGCTCGAGACGATGACCTTCACGGTGGCGCCCAACGG
This sequence comes from uncultured Comamonadaceae bacterium, assembly GCA_966211955.1. Lineage (GTDB taxonomy): Bacteria > Pseudomonadota > Gammaproteobacteria > Burkholderiales > Burkholderiaceae_C > Albitalea. The sequence continues at coordinate 109,786 of CBIHOF010000010.1, forward strand.
GCTGTACCGGATGGCGTTGTCCACGAGGTTGCGAATCATCACAGACAGCAGCGTCGCGTCCCCTTGCACCGTGTACGGACGGGGAGCCTTGACCTCGATGTACTGCTGTTTGGCGAGCGCAATGGGTGCCACCTCGGCGACGACCTGCCGGGCCAGGGCGGCCAGGTCGACCGCGACCAGCGCATGCTCTGCGTCCGATTCGAGCCGGGACAAGGTCAGCAGTTGTTCGACGAGGCGCGTGGCCCGGTCGCATCCTTGCAGCGTCGCCTGCAGCGCGTGCAAGCGTTCGGCTTCTTGCGAGGCGCCGAGCGCCACCTGCGCCTGCGCACGGATGGCGGCGATGGGGGTGCGCAACTCATGCGCCGCGTCGGCGGTGAAGCGGCGCTCCGATTCGAGCAACTCGGCGATCCGCTCGAACAGCGCGTTCAAGGCGTCGAGCATCGGCGTCATCTCCGACGGCGCATCGTTCACGATGATCGGCTGCAGGGCTTGCGGGCTTCGCTGCGCGAGCACCTGTCCGACGTGCCGCAGCGGTGCCATGCCCCGCCGCACGGCCCACCACGCAGCCAGGGCCAGAAGGGGCAGTGCCAACAGCATCGGACCCAACGAGCTTCGCAGCACCGCCCACAGGATCGAATCGCGCGACTCGACCTGCTCGCCCACGAAGACCTGGACGTCTCCTTCGTGCCCGTAGGTCGCGAAGACGCGCCACGCCGTCCCGCCGATCGCGATGGTCTTGAAGCCGTTGGGCGCGCGCCCCGAGAACTCCATCATCGGCTCGGTCGGTGCATTGGACGATCGCAAGGCGAGGGCGCCTTCATGGAAGACCTGGAACGCCACCTTCGGCGCGTACTGGTGCAGCGTCGGGGCGTCGACGCCGTCATCGTCCTCATCGATCTCATGGGTCTGTTGCACCACGAGCAGCGCGGCCGCCTGTGCGAGGTGGCTGTCCAGAAGCTCGTCGAGCTCGTGGTGCACGTCGATCCACGTCAAGGTGGCGGTCACGAGCCAGACCGTGGCGACGAGCCCGAGCACCAGCAACAAGAGCCGGCCTTGCAGCGAGGAGGGCGCTTTCATTCGGGCTTCGAGGGGTCGTTCGCCGCCTCGGTGGGCACCATGTAGCCGACGCCGCGCACGGTGCGGATGAGGGCGTTGCCGAGCTTGCGCCTCAGGTAGTGGATGTGTACCTCGATCGCATTGCTTTCCACTTCCTGGCCCCAGCTGTAGAGATGCTGTTCGAGCTGGTCACGCGACAGGACGCGTCCGGCGTTCAGCATCAGCGAATGCAGCAGGTCGAACTCGCGCGCCGTCAAGGTCACCGGGGCCCCGGCCTGCGTCACGGAGCGGCCGGCCGGATCGAGCACGACGTCTTGCGCGACCAGGCGCTCCTGCGGCAGGCCGTGCGCCCGGCGCACGAGCGCACGCAGCCGGGCAGCCAGCTCGTTGAGATCGACCGGCTTGACGATGTAGTCATCGGCACCGACATCAAGGCCGCGGATGCGGTCCGGGACGGCATCGCGCGCGGTCAGCACCAGCACCGGCAGGGTGAGGCCTGCCTTGCGAATCGAGGCGAGGACGTCCATGCCGTCCTTGAGCGGCAGCCCGAGGTCCAGCACTGCGGCGGAGTACGTCTGCGCGCGCAGTTCGCGCTCGGCGGCATCGCCATTTCGCACCCAGTCGACCAGGAATCCGAGCTGGCGCAAGCCTGCGCGCAGGCCATCGCCCAGCAGTGGATCGTCTTCAGCGAGGAGGATGCGCATGGCGAGGCTTGTGCAAGCGGGATGGTCGGGCGTCAGTCGTCGTCGCGGTCATGCTTCTTGACGGAGGCTGCGTTGTCGCTGGCGGCAGCCGCGGGCGGGCCGTCGTTCCACTGCATCCACCAGAACCCCAGCACGGCCACGAGGACCAGCACGGCCACGGCGCGCCAGGCGCTTTTGACCTCATCCTCCGGCCGGGCCCGCTTGCGGCCGCTCACCATCGCGCCGATCAGGTTGTCGTGGTGCAGCCAGGAGGCCAGCAGCACACCCGTGACGTGCACGCCGACGATGGCCAGCATCACGTTGGCTGCGCCCTCGTGCAGTTCCTCGAGCCAGCCGCCGCCCACATCGTTGTAGGTGGCCCAGCCGGCGGCCGCGACCACCACCGTCAGGCCGAGCAGCGCGACGATGGCGAGCGCGCCGGCGGGGTTGTGGCCTGCCTCCTGCCCGGCGTGCCCTTGCACGAGCCCGCGCAGATAGCGCACCACCGCGGCGGGTCCGCGCACGAAGCTCGCGAAACGCGCGTGCCGCGTGCCCACGAAGCCCCACACCAGGCGAAACGCCACCAGGCCCGCCATCGTGTAGCCGAACGTCACGTGTGCCAGGCGCCAGCGTTCGCTCTCGGCCGTGAGGTAGGCACCGGCGAAGCTCAAGACCATCAGCCAGTGGAAGACGCGCACCGGCGCGTCCCAGACCAGCACTTTGCGCAATGGCGTCGTGCCTGCAGCGTCGGCGGCCGGCGAATCAGCGCGGGATGCGGACGGTGTGTTCATTGAAATCTCCTTGGTCGGCCTGCGTGTGGCAGGCGGTGCAGTTGGAAGCGCTCTTCACGGCGGGCTGCTTCCACGCCGCGCCAGGCACTTCGTCGTGCTTGCGAATGAACCATGCGGACAGCGTGATCCGATCCTGGGGCGGTGCTTCACGCATGCGCCTGCCGGTGCCGGCGTTGGCGCCGAGCCAGGCCGAGAGTTCGCCCAGGGTGGTCGCGTCGAGGGATGCGTCGGTGCCGTAGTGGTTCGGCAGGTTGCCCAGCTGCCGGCGCCACGAGTCTGCAGGCAGCATGCCCGGGGGATAAGCCACATGGCAGGCGCCGCACTCCTGCTTGTACTTGGGGAAGAGGGCAACGGCCGGTCCGCGCCGGTCGTCATCGGCGAATGCCGCATGGCTCGCCACGAACGAGAGAACGACGACCCACAGCGTTTGGTGGAATGAGCGCCGGCCGTTCATGGCAGCGTCCTCAGCCAGGCGATCACGTCGGCCTTCTCGGCGGCCGTGCACTCGCGGCCCATGACGTCGTTGCAATTGCGGCGAAACCATTTTTCAGTCTTCGCGGCATCGGTGAATCGCTGCGGGTTGTGCGCGGGCGCCAAGGCGGCGATGGCCTTGCCCGTGGAGGCGTGCTTGCCCGCCTGCGTCGGCACGGCGCCGTGGCATGACGAGCAACTCCATTCACGGCCGTGGCGGCTCGTGAACAGCTGCTGGCCTCGATCGGGGGCCGCGGTGGTGGCCGACAGCGCGGTGTAGGCCGTCTGCAGATCCGCAGGCGTCGCGGCCTGCGCCGCGTTGAAAGCCGCGGCGGCGAACAGCGCGGCGCCGGTACATCGAATAAAGCGGGAATGGACCATGACTGCTTCTCCTGTGTCCGCTATGGTCCTGTCATAGCCTTAGCGCATTCTTAGCGGGCCGAAGGCCCAGGAAGAGTGTGCTGCGGGGGCGGCATCCGCGGCTTGCCCTGGGTCAAGCTTGCCCAGTGGTGGAGTCACTGTTCCGGCAACGCCCGGCCAATCGCTCGCCGCCTGCCGCAAGCGTGGCTTGCCCCTGATCTGTCTCATCCTGCGCCACGTCAGCCTCGAATCGGCGGCTGGCTTCCGAGCGGAAGCGCTCGACCAGGTTCATGATGGCCTTCGACTGGCAGTCTTCTGCCAGGTTGCGCAACCTGTTGGCGAACGGCGCGTACCGCGGGTCGAGGGACTTCACATGGTCTGCGCGCTCGGAAATCTGGCGCATGTTGCCCGTGCGGGCCAAGCCATGCAGCACAGCGATTTCCTCAGGTGGCGGCGGCACGAGATCGGCATCGGCGGCGTGCCCCGGCGCCAGCGCGGCAGCGGCGGATGAGTCGCGGATCCACGTGAGTTTGAGCAAGGCCGCGATGGCGTCGAACAGCGTTGCGTGGTTGATCGGCTTGGTGAGGCACATGTTCGCACCGGCATCGCGGCTGCGTGCTTCGATCTCGGACGTGGCGCTGGCCGACGCCGCGATGATCGGAACTCGCGCAGTGGCTGGCGCCGAGCGGATGCGGCGTATCGCCTCGAAGCCATCCATCACCGGCATCATCAAGTCCATCAGCACGAGATCGGGCTCGAGATCCGGGATCAGGTCGAGTGCTTCCTGGCCGTCCCCGGCATCGGCCACCTTGAATCCCAGCGGCGCCAGGGCTTCGACCAGCATCGTGCGGTTGTGGGGCACGTCGTCGACCACGAGGATCTTCTTGCGCTCGCCTTCATAGCCGATCGGCGGCGGCAGGCCGAGGTGGGGCTGGACGCTGGTTGACTGGGCCGGCACTTCGATCTCGAAGGAGAAGACACTGCCCGCTCCGAGCTGGCTGCGCACCGTGATGTCGCCACCCATCAGGCGAATCAGTTGCCGGCTGATGGCGAGCCCGAGACCGGTGCCGCCTTCACGCCGGTTGGCGTCGGCCACCTGCTCGAAGGGTGTGAACAGCCTCGCCAACTGCGATTCGTTCATGCCGATGCCCGTGTCTTCCACTTCGAAGTGCAGGCGCGCACGCCCCGCGGGCGCACCCGACAGCCGAGCCACGCGCAAGCGCACTTCGCCCGCGTCGGTGAACTTGATGGCATTCGACAGGAGGTTGAGCAGCACCTGCCGCAGGCGGATCGCATCGACGTGCACGCTGGCGGGCAGGTCATTCGCCGCTTCATAGACAAACAAGAGGCTTTTCTCTTCGGCCTTGACGCGAACGATGTCGCACACCACCTGCAGAAAGGCCGGCAGGTTGACGGCGAGGACGGACAGCTCCAGCCTGGCCGCATCGATGCGCGCGAGATCGAGGATGTCGTTGATGAGGGTCAACAGGTGCCGGCCGCTCTCGTCGATCGTCTTCAGGCCACGGCTCTGCCGCTCCGTCAGCGTCGTGTCTCGCTGCAGGATCTGCGCAAAGCCAAGGATGCCGTTGAGCGGTGTGCGGATCTCGTGGCTCATGTTCGCGAGGAAGGCGCTCTTGGCCTGGTTCGCGGCGTTGGCCGCATCGCGTGCCAGCATCAATTCTGCAGTGCGTTGCCGCACTGCCTCTTCGAGCTGGTCCTTGTGGCGGCGAAGATCGTCTTCACGCTCCTGGATCGCGCCCATCATCGCGTTGAAATTGCGACCCAGCCGAGCCACTTCGTCGCTGCCGGAAGCCGGCACGCGCTGTCCGTAATCGTTGTCCGTGCGAACGCGCTCGACGGTGGTCGCGAGGCTCGAGATCGGCCCGACGATGGTTTGCTGAAGCGCGGCGAGCAGGCCGAGTGTCAACAGCGCGAGCAGGCCGACCATCGCGGCCGCGAACATCAGCAGCGCATTGCGCGTCTGTCGGTTCAGTTCATGCAGGTTCAACACGAGGTGCAGTTGCGCACCGTCCGGCAGGCTGCGCACGAGCTCGGCCGTGTCTTTCGACAGATCGACGCCGACACCGTCGGGGCGGATCGGATAGCGGGGCAGGGCGCGGTTGCCTCGAGCGCTGAATTGCGCAAGGGGTCGCCCGTCAGCGAGGATGATTCTTGCCTCCAGCACTTGGGGATTCGAGTGAAGCGTCTCCAGGATTTCCTGTGCGGTGCGGCGTCGGCAAACGCCACCGCCCCTTCCGCACCGACGGAGATCAGCTTCGCGTACGGCTCGATGACCGACTCGGCACGCTGCTGCAGCGTCAGGCGTTCGAACAGCACGAACACCGCGCTTGCCAGCGCCAGCGCCAGCACCGCCGCAACGAGCAGGGACAGCATGAGTCGCCGGCCGATGCTCAGGTGCCTGAACCGGATCACCGCAGCCTCCTGAGTGCGCCGTTCTCCACCACTTCGCGGGAGACCTCCAGCATCTTCGTGGGCACCAGCAGCGAGGTGGCGCGTGCCTGGTCGAGGTTGATGCTCATCTCGACGTGCTGCCCCACCTGGAAGCGTATGACGCCACCTTCATCCAGGAACTCCGGGGCGTCGCCAACCGTGAGCACGGGCCGGCCCTTGAATGCCTGGATGGCCGCCCGGCGACTGGTCGCGTTGTCATACCCGACGAAGACGATGTGGCAGTTCGGCAGCTGATCGGTCGTGGCGGCACGGAATATCTCGAACCCACGTCCCTGTTCCACGCGGCCTCGCAAGGTCTTCTCGAGCGCCTCATCGACAAAGCGTTCGCTGCCGAGAACGCAGATGTGCCACGGCGCACTGTCGTTGGCAAAGGCCTGCGCCGGCCACGTCACGTAGCGCGCAAAGTTGCGCAGGAACGCGGCTTCGACCTGGTTCGGGTTCGAAGTCACCAGGGTCTGTGCCGCGGCCAGGCAGGGCAGGTGCAGTAGGGCGGTGAGGCACGCGGCCCTGCACCGCGCGGTCGCGCTCGTTCGCGGCGCGAGTGTCCGGGCCGATCGCGTCACAGGCTGGCCCTGACTGTGAGCATGACCTCACGCGGGCGCGCTCGCGAGCTTTGGGAGGGGCGGTAGTGCTCGTCAGTGAGGTTCTTGCCCATCAGTTCCACGCTCATGAGCCGCCCACCGGCCGTCCACGAATACCCGACGAGTGCATCGACGAGCGTGTAGGTCTGGTGGGCGGACTGCGGCCCGTCTGGCAGGAGGGCCTGGTCGCGAACCATGTTGAAGCCGCCGCCCACGTAGGCGCCGCGGCCGGGCGTGAAGCTGTAGCGCGTCCACAGGTTGGCCACGTGCGGTGCGCTCATCTGCAAGGGGGCGTTGTGAAGCAGGTTCACCAGCTTGTAGTTGGCGCGCCCGGCAGCATCGAGCGTGGCCGGGTCTTGCGCGAGCACGGCGGCGTCGTTGCCGCTGAATTCGGTGATCCGGGCTGACATGTAGCCATACGACGCATAGACCTGCCAGCTGTCGCTCGGCGTGAAGGTCGCATCCAACTCGACGCCACGAGAACGCTGTTCGCCGCTTTGGACGTTGTAGAACTTCTGCACCCCCGAGTTCGGGTCCAGGTAGGTCAGGTCACTGACGATGTTCTTGTTTCGGATGTCGAAGAAGGTCAGGGTGCCCGAAACACGGCGGTCGAGATCCGCCTTGATGCCGATGTCGAAGCCCTTGCCTTGGGTGGGCTTGGCCGACGATGTGGTCCCGTCCGGGTTGTTGAGGATCTGCGAGCCTGGAACGAAGGACTTGGCATACGAGCCGAACAGCGACAGGCTCGACGTGAGCTTGTACAGGGCGCCGTATTGCGGCGTGACCGCACTGGCCGCGATGGCCGCTTGCGACAGGCCGCTCAGGTTGTCGGTGAGCTGGCTGGTCGTCGAGGTCTTGCGCCAGCCCGCGAGCACGAGCAGCCGGTCGTCGAAGAATCCGAAAGTGGATCCGCCGTAGATGGAGCGGTCCGTGAACCGGGTGGACTGATCCACCACGCTCGCCGTGAGCCCTGAGAGGGGAATCGTGACGGTGCGATTCCAGGTGGCGGGGTTGCCCAGGTCCCACAGCGGCAAGGGCGACGCGCTCGGGATGCTGCCAAGCGCCGGGTCGTTGGGCGCCTGGGCCGCCTCATTGTCGAACTGGCGATGGACGTGCTGGGCGCCGACGAGCAGCCGCAGGCTCGCGCCCTTGAAGGCGTACTTGCCGACGGCTTGCACTTCGTAGGTGTCGTCCAGGTTCGTGTAGGTGGTACGCCTCACCCGACGACCTTGCAGAAGCGTCGTGTTGTTCGCCATGCCGAGATTGCCGGAGAACAGCGCATTGACCTCGTACCTGAGGTGCGAATAGCTCGCGCGCAGGTTCCAGTGCTCGTCGGCCTTCAGGTCGAGCCAGGTGCTCAGGTTGTCGGTGTCGCTGCGCCGAAAGTCGGAGAACGACATGCTGTTCCAGTTGTCCGGGAGGTTTGGCACGTCGACGCCGGCGAGGTTCGGATCGGACGCCGTGGGCACCACGCCGGCCTGCCGGTTGTAGCCCGGCTTCTGCATGAGCTGCGGCGTTTCGACCTTGTGGAAGTTCTCGTACTTCAGCGCGACGCTGACACGTTCGCTGGGTTGCCACAAGAGCGATGGCGAGACGTTCCGGGAATGCGCATCGTAGGGTTCCCAGTAGTGCATGTCCTGGTCGTACGAGGCCGCGACCCGGTAGAAGAGGGTGCGTGACAGCGGCCCGGTCACGTCGGCGCCGACACGGTACTGGCCATAGGAGCCGTAGGTGGCATCGGCACTGCCGGCGAACTGCGGCTGCGGGCTCTTGGTGACGATGTTGACGATGCCGCCGGGCGCGACCTGGCCGTACAGGAACGAGGCAGGTCCCTTCACGACCTCCACGCGCGAGATGTTGGTGAAATCGAAAATCGACGGACCATGGAAGCCGTCGCGCAGGATCTGCACGTTGCCTGGCGTCGAGCTGGCGGCGAAGCCGCGGATGGCCAGGTTGGCGTTGCCCTCGTTGAAGTCGTTGCTGCGGTAGGTGACCCCCGGCGAGTACCGCGCCACGTCGAAGATGTTCTGCGGTTTCTGGTCCTTGATGAAGGACTGCGTGAAGGCCTGGATGGCAAACGGAAGCTCCCGGATCGGCACGTCGAAACGCGAGCCCGACACGGCGTTGGACGCCCGATACCCACGGTCCAGTTCGGTCGAGACGTCGAAGGGTGACACGCGCACGTTGACCAGGTCGGACAGGTCCATGTCGGCCACGTCTCCTGCCGGGCCCGCCGAGGCGGCTGCGGCCGCCTGGCGCATCAAACCCAGGGCCACCAGGATGGTGACCGCTGCATGTCGCCTCAGCCTCAGCATGCCCGTAGACATCAACGCTCCCGCTTAACGCTACGGGCGCATCTTGGCTGTCTCGTTTCGGTCGCGCAATGGCGATTTCCAGAAAATCGTGTCGCAGGTTGCGATTGCGCAAAGCGAGGCGCGCGCCCTCACGCGCCGGCGCAAGATCGCTGCTGCAATTCCATCGCATTGGAGATCGCGCCGCCGCCTGCCGTGTTGTCGAAGATGCACCAGCAGTCCGCACCTGCCGGCCACCCTGCCAGCGCCCGAGCGCGCTCGTTGACCCATTCGGGTTCGTAGCGAGACCAGTACATGCGCGGTGCACCATGCCAGCGGTGGTAGAGCACTGCGCCGCTGCCATCGCCTTGCGGTCCGAGCCAGCCGCCTGGCCGGGCCGCTTCTGGCCAGCGCGCTGGGTCGGCCGCGGCACGCGACACCTTCAGCACCGCCAGCACGCGGTCTGCGGATGGCGTGAACCAGCTCGCATGCCTGGGCTCGCAGACCACGCAGCCTGCGAACAGATCGGCCAGCAGGCCGAAGAAGCTGCGCACCACACGCGCTTCGAAGGCGAACGACGGCGGCAGCTGCACCAGCAGCACGGCCAGCTTCTCGCCGAGCCCCGAAGCTTCCGCCAGAAATTGTTGCAGCGGCGCGCGTGCGCGGCGCAAGCGGCCTTCGTGAGTGATGGTGCGTGGCACCTTGGCCGAAAACCTGAACCCGGGCGGTGTTTGATCAGCCCAGCGCTGGTACACCTGCACGCGGTGGCTGCGATGGAACGAGGAGTTGATCTCGGTACAGCTCAGCACGCGCGCATAGCGCTGCAGGTGCTGGCCTTCGCCGGGGAACAAGCCGGCAGCCTCGCGCGAGATCGACCAGCCAGCGGTGCCGATGTGCATGCCCTTTAGAACGTCACCTTGACCGACGGCGCGCTGCGCTTGGCCGCGCCATGAAACACCGCCTCGATGTTGTTGCCGTCCGGGTCCAGCACGAATGCGGCGTAGTAGCCCGGGTGGTAGTGGCGTTCCCCAGGTGCGCCGTTGTCCTTGCCGCCGCTCTCCAGGGCCGATCGGTAGAAGGCATCGACCGTTGCGCGGTCCCGGGCCTGGAACGCCAGGTGATGGCGCCCGGTCAGCTGGCCCTGCGCGGCTTCGCTGTCGGCCGTCGACACGAAGAGCTCGTCTGCCCAGAAGTAGCTGTCGCCGCTGCCACCGATCGGAATGTCCAGGACCTTGAAGACAGCTTCATAGAACTTGCGACTGGCAGCGAGGTCTCGCACGACGAGGTGGAGGTGATCGATGAGTCGCCCACGATGCAGTTCGTTGGTTTCCACGCGGCACTCCTGCTTGGCTGTTGAATGGCTCGCGATCGTAGCGAGCCATGTCCGACACGCAGCCCGGGCGGCCCATTCCCCTGACTGTGCGAACGGGCTTGGGTCACTGCGCTGCGTCGACTTCAACTCACATGACCTGAGCGCCACCGGCGATCAGACCGCCGTCGACGCGTTTCCCATCGGGCTGCCCGATGCAAGTGGCGGATGCGTCACGATGCTCTTCAGTTCGGGCCGCGAGGTGCGCAGCGACTCAAGGTCGGGCCGCGGACGTCGCAGCGCAGGCGTCGACTCGAAGGCGCGTTCCAGCGCTTGCGCGGCAGCAAGCAAGGATGCATCGCCGCGCAGCCCGCCAATGAGCTGCAGTCCGAAGGGCATGCCGTGTTCGTCGCGCCCGCACGGAAGCGACAGCGCAGGGTTGGTTGCGAGAGTGACCACGTAGGTCAGGCCCAGCCAGTGGTAGTAGTTGCGCATGGGCTGTCCATCGATGCGCTGGGCGTAAAGCTCGGTCCACGGGAACGGCGTGACGGGCGTGGTCGGTGCAATGATCAAGTCGAAGCGCTCGAAGGCCCGCGCGAAGCGCCGTGCGATTCGCGTCTGCTCGAGGTGCGCCCACGCGCGGTCGGCAAGCGTGATGGCCGCGGCCATTTCAACATTCGCGCGCACGTTCGGCCCGAGCGTTTCGGGCGCGGTGCGATAGGTGTCGGCGAACGCGGCGATGAAGCTCTCGGCGCGCAGCGTGTCGAATGCGCGGTCGGCGTCGCCCAGATCGAGCTCGACCGGTTCGCAGCATGCGACCCATGGGCGGATCGTCTCGACACGCTCGCGAAACACGCGGCGGATCTCCGGATCGACGATGCACAGGCCGAAGTCTTCGGTTGTGCCCACGCGCAGCCGCGACAGGTCCGTGGCGGCGAGCGGCCAGAACGACGCGGCATGCTCGGCATGCGACAGCGGATCGCGCGCATCGAAGCCCACGCTGGCGGCGAGCTGCAGCGCGGTGTCGCCGACATCGCGGCCCATCGGCCCCAGCACCGAGATGACCGACCAGCCGAGCGGGCGTGCGTCGTTGGCGACGAGCCCGGGCGATGGACGCATGCCGACGACGCCGCACAGCGATGCCGGGATGCGCAGCGAACCGCCGGTGTCCGAGCCGGTGGCGATCGGCAGCATGTCCACCGCCAGGGCCGCTGCCGATCCACCAGAGGAGCCGCCCGCGTTCAGCGCCGGGTCGAATGGATTGCCCGTTGCGCCCCACACGGGGTTGCGTGTGTTGGCCCCGGCGCCCATGTCGGGCACGTTGGTCTTGGCGGTGACGATGGCGCCAGCCGCGCGCAGCCTTGCGACGAGCCCGTTGTCGTGCGCAGGCACGTTGCCACGCAGGCCGGCGTTGCCGTAGGTGGTGAGAAGGCCTGCGGTGTCCTGCAAGTCCTTCACGCCCAGCGGCAGGCCGTGCAGCAGGCCCAGCGGTGCGCCGCGCATGACGTCCGCTTCGGCCTGGCGGGCGCTCTCGCGTGCCCGCTCGAAACCGGTGGCAGCGATCGCGTTGATGGCCGGGTTGAAGGCCTCGATGCGAGCGATGCATGCATCCATCAACTCGACCGGCGAGATTTGCCGGCTGCCGATCAGGCGGCGCAGCTCGACCGCGGAGCGCTCAGGCAAGGTGGGGTCGTGGCTCATGATGGTCACTCGAGCGGGATCTTGGCCTTGTGCACGTAGGCACGCAGCAGCGGCAGTTCCTTTGCGACGCGTGCATCGTAGAACGAGCCCGGCTCGTAGGCCACGTCGACGCCGGCCTTCTGGAGGTCTGCACGAGTGACGGGGTCGGCGAGCGTCTCGGCGAGTGCCTTGCCCAGTGCCTTCTGCACCGCGGCCGGCAGCCCGCGTGGCGCCACGATGGCGATCCACGGCACCATCTCGAACTCCGGATAGCCGCTCTCGGCCACCGTCGGCACCTTGGGCATCGACGGCGAGCGCTTCGACGACGTGACGGCGATCGCCTTCACCTTGCCGGCCTGCAGCATCGGCAGCGCGGCGACGTTGGTGTCGAAGGTCAACGGTACCTGGCCGCCGATCAGGTCGGTCATGGCCGGCGAGCTTCCCTTGTACGGCACGTGCAGGATGTCTGTGCCGGTCACGAGCTTGAACATCTCGCCGGCGAGGTGCGACGTGGTGCCGCTGCCGAACGAACCGTAGGCCAGCTTGCCCGGCTGCGACTTCGCCAGCGCCACCAGCTCCCGCACGTTGTTGGCCGGCAGCGACGGGTTGGCCAGCAGCACCAGCGGCGACGTGCCGATCTGCCCGACTCCTTCGAAGCTCGTCTGTGCGTCGTACGGCAGCTTGAGCTTCAGCGCCGGGTTGACGGTGAAGGTGGTGTTGGAGCTGATGAGCAGCGTGTAGCCATCGGGCGCGGCCTTCGCCACCGCACCGGCGCCGATGGCCGTGCCGGCGCCGGCCTTGTTGTCGACGATCACGGTTTGCCCGAGCCGCTGGCCCAGCCCCTTGCCGACCACGCGCGCCACCGTGTCGGTGGCACCGCCCGGTGGGTAGGGCACGACGAGCGTCAGCGGCTTTTCCGGAAAGCCCGCGGCAAGTGCCGATGTGCAGAGCAAGGCCGAGCCGAAGAGCATGGCGCAGATGCAGGCGAATGCGCTTGCCGCGAGCGGGGCAAGGCGGGTGGCGGTTCTCGACATGGGCGTTCCTTTCGGGAAAATCAGCGCAAGCGTTGCGCAGCGAGTGCGCGCGGGTCGACGCCATGCCGAACCAGCTCGCTCGGCAGTGCCGTGCCCCGCAGCAGCGACGCGGCCAGCTCGGAGGCGCCGGCGGCACTCTGGATGCCGTAGCCTCCCTGGCCGGCCAGCCAGAAGAACCCGGGGCAGCGATCGTCCCAGCCGATCACCATCTCGCCATCGGGCACGAATGAGCGCAGGCCGGCCCAGGTGCTGGCGGGGCGGCGGATGGTGAGCGTGGTGACGGCCTCGATCTGGTGAATGCCGAGGGCAATGTCGAGCTCTTCGGGCACGACGTCGTGCGGCCGCGTGGGGTCGGCATTCGCGGGTGAGCCGAGCAGCTGGCCGGCGTCGGGCTTGAAGTAGTAGCTCTCGTCCGCACCGACCACCGCCGGCCAGCCGGACACGTCCGAGCCAACTGGCACCTTGAAGGTGAATGCGCTGCGCCGGTGCGGCACCAGGCCGATGGGCGCCGCGCCGAACAGCACGGCCACATCGTCGGCCCATGCGCCGGCGGCATCGACCACGGCATGCGCCTGCACCGCCTCGCCGTCGCCCAGCCGCAGCGTCCAGCGCTCGCCGTCGTGCTGCGCGGCGACGACGTGCGCGTTCGTTTGGAGCTCGCCGCCGCGGCTGCGCATCCCGCGCAGGAAGCCTTGATGCAGTGCGTTCACGTCGATGTCCTGCGCGCCGTGTTCGTAGAGCGCGCCGTGCACCACCTCGGGCCGCAGGCAGCCCACGCGGGCCAGCGCCTCGGCGGCGTCGAGGCGCTCGAGCACGCTGCCGCTTGCGGCCAGCGTGCGCTGCATGCCTTCCAGCAGCGACTCCTGGCCGTTCGTGGCGAGGTAGAGCACGCCCCGCGGCGTGAGCAGTGGGGCATGGGCGAAGCCGGCCGGCGGCTGCTCGTAGAAGGCGCGACTGGCCCGCGTGAGCGCGCGCACGGCGGGTGGGCCGTAGCTCTCCATGAACATCGCGGCCGAGCGGCCGGTGGAGTGATAACCGGGCTGGCTCTCGCGCTCCAGCAGCAGCACGCTGCGCTCGCCGGCCAGCCGGTAGGCCAGCGACGCGCCGGCGATGCCCGCGCCGATGATGGCCACGTCGAATTCTCTCATTCGAGAATTCTCGCATGAGAGAATCTCGGCGCATAGCCCTGAATGCCCCCTCGGAGAAAAATCGATGTCCGCTCGTCCATCCAGCAGCCGCACCCGCGCGCGCTCCGCGGCCGCCGCCTTGCCCGATCGTGAGCGCGTCGGTGGGCGCCTGCGTGCGATCCGCAAGAGCCATGGCTTGACGCTGAAGGACTTGTCCGAGCGCTGCGGCGTGGCGCTGTCCACCTTGTCGAAGATCGAGCTCGGGCAGATCTCGGTGAGCTACGAGAAGTTCGCCGCGGTCGCCCGCGCGCTCGACGTGGACATTGCCGCGCTGTTCGACCCGCGCGCCGCAGCAGCGCCCGCGGCCGGCCACCGGCCGACCGTGGTGCGCTCGACACTCGATACAGCCCCAAGCTACGACACCGAGAACTACGACTACCGCATGCTCGCAACCGAGTTCCCGGCCAAGCGCATGACGCCGCTGCACGGCATCGTCGCCGCGCGACGGTTGGAGCAGTTTCCGGACTACATCCGCCACCCGGGACAAGAGTTCGTGATGGTGCTGTCGGGCCGGGTGCGTATCCACTTTGAGACTGGGGAGACGATCGACCTTGCACGCGAGGAGTCGGCGTATTTCGACAGCGGCGTGGGCCACATCTACCTGTCCACCAGCAAGGCGGACGCGCAGGTGGTGGTGGTGATGACGGACAGATAGGCACCCGGGAACGCCGATGGCGTGGCGTGCATCCAATGACCAGAGGCAATCACGATGCACGATGCAAGCACTTCGACAGTGGCGATCGACCGGCCGCCAGCCACCCGCGACACCCCCGATGCCGAGCTGGCGCGGCGCGCAGCCGCCGGCGATGAGCCGGCCTTCGAGTTCATCATGCGCCGCCACAACCGGCTGTTGTTCCGCACCGCACGCAGCATCCTGAAAAGCGATGCGGAAACCGAGGACGCGCTGCAGGAAGCCTACCTGCGTGCCTGGCACGCACTGGCTGGCTTTCGCGGTGAAGCGAAGCTCTCCACCTGGCTCGTGCGCATCGTCATCAACGAGGCGCTGGGCCGCCTGCGCGGGCGCCGCGCGCAGGTGATTTCGCTTGACGCCGCACTCGACGACCATGGGCATGACGTGGAGGACTGGATGGAAGACGACCCCGAGCGGCAACCCGAGCGCATCGCCATGCGCGCCGAGATGCGCCAGCTGATGGAAGCTCGCATCGACCTCCTGCCCGATGCCTTTCGCAGCGTGTTCATGCTGCGTGCAGTCGAAGAGCTGAGCGTCGAGGAAGTCGCGTTGGCGCTGGACCTGCCTGAAGCCACGGTGCGCACAAGGTTCTTCCGCGCCCGTGGCTTGCTGCGCATGGGCCTCTCGCGCGATGTCGACCTGGCGCTTGGCGATGCATTCGCTTTCGCCGGCGAACGTTGCGACCGCATCGTCGCGCACGTGCTGGCGCGTCTGCGCACGCCGCTTCAGTAACGAAGAGGTCGACCAGTCTTCGGGAACGTGGCGCGACGCGGGTCCATCGAATGGGCAAGCGTCGTCAACCACCCGAGGAGATGTTCATGTCGCACTTCCAGTTTCCCAGTTCCCCGCGGTCTGCGGCGATCGTCGCAGCCGCGTTGCTCGCCGGATGCGGCGGCTCGGACGACGATTCGGCGGCCCGCCAGTCCGCCCTGGTCGAGCAGGGCCGGCAGATCTTCCGCTTCGACACCTTCGGCGACGAAGCGCAGTGGACCGATACGTTGCGAATGCACGAGGTGATCGAGGCAGCAGTCGACCCGACGACTGCCTTGTCCGTGGGGCTGAAGGTCGACGCACAAGCGCTGCCGTCGGCGGTGGTGCAAGGCATCCAGGATGGCAGCATCGACCTGCACAGCCCGGCGACGACGGTCGCACTGCTCAAGCTCGATGCCGTCGTGGGCCTCAAGGGCACGGTCGAGACCATCGGCGGGCAAGACCGCCTGACCCATGTCGGCATCACCTGCGCGTTGTGCCACTCGACGGTCGACGACTCGTTCGCGCCCGGCATCGGCAAGCGGCTCGACGGCTGGGCGAACCGCGACCTGAACCCCGGCGCGATCATTGCGTTGTCGCCGGTGCAGGACAGCGCAGCCAAGGCCGAGCTCAATGCCTGGGGCGCGGGCAAGTACGATCCGCGCCACAACATCGACGGCTTGAACAAGCCGTCGGTCATCCCACCGGCGTACGGGTTGGACGGAATTCACAGCGTGACCGTGACGGGTGATGGCAGCGAACTGGCGTACTGGAACCGATACGTCGCGGTGACCCAGATGGGTGGCCTGGGGTCGTTCAGCGAGCCGCGGCTGAACCTGAGCATCACGCATGGCACGGTAGACCTCGTCAGCAGCAAGCTGCCGGCACTGCAGGCCTACCAGTTGTCCCTGAAGGCGCCGGCACCACCTGCTGGCAGCTTCGACCCTGCCGCGGCGCTGCGCGGCAAGGCCGTCTTCGAAGGGCAGGGCACCTGCGCCACCTGCCACAGCGGCGCGCTCTTCACCGACGCCAACGAGAAGCTGCACCCGACCGCAGATTCGATGGCCGAGCCGGAGTCGCCGAGCTACGCGGCTCGCTCTGCAAGCAAGCAGTACCGCACCACGCCGCTGCGTGGTGTTTGGCAGCATGCGCCGTACTTCCACGACGGCTCGGCCGCGACGCTGGAAGATGTCGTGAGCGTCTACGACTCAAAGCGGTCGCTCGGGCTCACGGCGCAGCAGATGGCCGATCTCGCGCAGTACCTGAAGTCGTTATAGAACCCGGCTCCGGCCACCTGAATCCGAGGACATCGGGTGGACGTCTACGACTTGTTGTCGGAGGGCGGCGTCGTCACCACCTGCCCGTCCTTCACCGGAAGCGTCTTGCCCGGCTTGAAGGACGTCCGTACCACGCCGTCCTTGCCGTCAAGGCGATAGCTGACGTTGTAGCCGACCACCTTTTGCGACTTTTCATTCACCGTCTTGCAATGGTGCTCGGTCGTCGTGACGACGTCCTTCTCTTGCATGTTCTTCTGGATCCGGTTGCCGGCGTAGCCGCCAGCGGCGACACCCGCGACGGTGGCCAGCGTCTTGCCCTTGCCGCCACCGACGGCGTGACCCAACAGGCCACCCGCGACGCCACCGGCCACGCTGCCGACGATGCGATGCTCATCCTTCACGGGGGCCTGATGCTGCACCTGAACGTCTTCGCATTTCTCGTGAGGAGTCACCATCGTCTCGACGACGTCCTTCACGGCGACGACCTCGGCAAACTCTGGTTTCGTCATCGTCTTGTAGCCAGAGACGGCGCCGGCCCCGAGCACCACCATGGCGACGCCGCCGACTGCAATTCCCTTGATCATTGATGTGTCCATGTCGCATGTCCTTTTCGGTTGGCCCATTGTCAGTGCCGAATCGGGCAGCCATGGCGCGTTTGGCGCGCGTTGTCACGGTCTCGCCGATGAAAAGCGCCGCATGGGCAAATAACGCACGAACCCTCTGTTACCCGCGATGACTCATGCGTGCTGCCCGTTGGGGTCTGGGGGCCACTAAGGCGTGATCGCGACCTTCAGCACGCCGTCGCGCTGGTGGCCGAAGAGCTCGTAGGCGGCCTCGATGTCGTCGAGCTTGAAGCGGTGCGTCACCATCGCGCCGAGGTCGACGCGGCGCGATGCGATCACGGCCATGAGCCGGCGCATGCGCTCTTTGCCGCCAGGGCACAGCGTGGTGACGATCTTGTGGTCGCCCAAGCCCGCTGCGAAGGCGCCGAGCGGGATCGTCAGGTCAGTCGAATAGACGCCCAGGCTCGACAGCGTGCCGCCGGGCCGCAGCACGCGCAGGCATGCCTCGAAGGTCTGCTGGGTACCGAGCGCCTCGATGGCGACATCAACGCCGCGACCGTCGGTGAGGTTCATGATCTCGTCGACGGGATCGACCTTGCTGGCGTCGACCACGTGATCGGCGCCCATCTTCGTCGCCATGGCGAGGCGGCCAGCGAGCCGGTCGACGCCAATCACCGTTGCCGCACCGCTGAGCTTGGCGCCTGCCGTCGCGCACAAACCGATCGGCCCCTGCGCGAACACGGCCACTGTGTCACCGATTCGGACGCCAGCGCTCTCCGCACCGCTGAAGCCGGTTGACATGATGTCCGGACACATCAGCACCTGCTCGTCCTGCAGGGTGTCGGGCACAGCCGCCAGGTTCGCCATCGCATCGGGCACCAGCACGTATTCCGCCTGGCAACCGTCGATGGTGTTGCCGAACTTCCAGCCTCCCATCGCCTTCCAGCCGTGCGCGGTGCCGGCGCCGTCCTGCGATCCGACGCCGCACAAGCACGCGGTGCTCCAGCCGCTCGGCGTGATCGCGCCGGCGATGACGCGCTGGCCCTCGCGGAAACCGCGTACGCCTGAGCCGAGCTTCTCGATGACGCCGACGGGCTCGTGGCCGATCGTCAGCCCTCGCTCGACCGGGTACTCGCCTTTGAGGATGTGGATGTCCGTGCCACAGATGGTCGTCGTGGTCACGCGCATCAGTGCGTCCTGCGGACCGACATCAGGGATGGGCCTGTCAGCGAGCTCGATGCGGCCGGGTTCGACGAACACGGCGGCCTTCATCATGGTCATGGCACTCTCCTGGGCAACGCGCGCCAGGAAGGCTTCCATGACGTGCCGGTCCAGGGTACTCCGGTGGCCATGCCCATATTCGCGGCACGCCCCGTGGTCGCTTGCATGGCACCGAGGCAGCACAGGGCGGGGTCTTGGCGACCAAGAACGGCG
This sequence comes from uncultured Comamonadaceae bacterium, assembly GCA_966211955.1. Classification (GTDB taxonomy): domain Bacteria; phylum Pseudomonadota; class Gammaproteobacteria; order Burkholderiales; family Burkholderiaceae_C; genus Albitalea. The sequence goes on from CBIHOF010000010.1 coordinate 128,416, forward strand.
AGTGCTGGCATCCTTGCGCCAACACAAGGGGAATCCGGCCATGAACCAAGAAAAGCCAACGCCCGATGTCACCGCAGTCCTGTTGGGCCAGCTCTGCATTGGGGCGCTGATCGTCGCGGCCTTCCTGGTCCTGCGTCCGTTCCTGGCCGCTGCCATCTGGGCGACGATGATCGTCATCGTCACATGGGCATCCATGCGGCGCCTGCAGGCGTGGTTGTGGGGCCGGAGGTCGCTGGCCATTGCCGCGATGCTTGTGATCTTGCTGCTGCTGTTCGCGCTGCCCCTGACATTGGCGGCGGTGACGGTGATCGCCAACTACGAGGAGATCGCCATCCAGGGCCGCTCGGTGTTGGCCTTCCGCATGCCCGGGCCGCCGGCATGGCTCGTCGCGCTTCCCCTCTTCGGCTCGACGATTGCGGCGGCGTGGTCGGAGGCGGCAGCGGCTGGGCTTCCGGGCCTGTGGGCTCGGCTGGAGCCCTATGCCGGCAGCGCGACCACATGGCTCTTCGCCAGGGCAGGGGGGCTCGGTTACCTTGGCATTGAGTTCCTTCTCACGCTGGTGCTCGTGGGGTTCATGTACGGCCATGGCGAAGATGCCGCCGGCGCCGCCCGTCGCCTGGGCAACCGGCTCGGTGGTCAGCGAGGTGAAGACCTTGTCCTGCTCGCGGGCCAAGCGATCCGCGGCGTGGCGCTCGGTGTCGGGCTCACCGCCATCATCCAGTCCTTGCTCGGCGGGCTCGGGCTCGTCGCAGTGGGCGTGCCGTTCGCCGGGGTTCTCACGGTGCTGCTCTTCCTGCTCTGCGTGGCCCAGATCGGCATGCTGATCGTGCTGCTTCCCGTGGTGGCCTGGGTGTACTGGTCGGGTCATCCCATCCTGGGAACGGCGCTGCTCGTGTGGTCGGTGGCCACGAGCCTGCTGGACAACGTGCTTCGGCCATTGCTCGTGAAGCGAGCCGCCAACTTGCCGGTGCTCTTGATTTTCGTCGGCGTCGTCGGGGGCCTCGTCTCGTTCGGGCTGGTGGGCATCTTCGTAGGCCCCGCCGTGCTTGCAGTGGCCTACACGCTGCTGATGGCCTGGATCGGACCGACGCCGGGCACGACGCCCAAGTGACTGCTGTTCCTCGCAGCGATCAGCGAACCTTCTTCTTCCTCGGCGAGCTCGGTGCCGCCTTGCCGCTCCAGAAATCGATCACCTGCTTTGCTGCTTCGTTCTGCATCGACGTCACTTGGCGCTTCGCGGCGGCCGTGGCCTGGCCGCGGGCCGAGCCCATCACCTTGTTGGCCGAACTGAGCCAGACGCTCATGAACGGGTTCTTCGTGGTCCAGGGATTGCGCATGTGTTCCTCGATTCGGCCGGGATGGCCGCTGGACGCAGCATGAGGGTCAGGGTGCCAGTTGTCACCCGTTCGCAGGCGCGATCTCGCGTGGTCCCTGTCCTACGCGGTATAGCGTACGGGCGGGGTCTGACACCCTAGTCTGCTTTCATCGCTTCGTAGGCCATCGCCCGCAGCCGCTGGCCGGTCCCGCTGCCGCTGTTCGCCTGCGCGACAGTCGCCTTGTCGAGCGACTTGACCACCGGCACCGTTTCAACGAACGGCGCAATGCCCATCTCTTCGTGCATTTCCTTTGGCGACAACCAGTGCGATTGCGTGATGACGAGCGCGACCTTGCGCACATCGGCAATGTCGCGCGTCGGGTCGCCGTCGACCAGCACGAGATCGGCCAGTTTGCCGGGCGCAACGCTGCCACGATCGTGGCTGGTGCCGGTGTATCGGGCGCCATTGCGCGTTGCAACCTGGATCGCCTGCGCCGCAGTCAAGCCCGCCTGCACGTACAGCGCAAGTTCCGCCTGCAAGGTGAATCCGGGAATCGCATCGGTTCCGGCGACCAGCGGAACGCCCGCCCGATACAGACGGCCGACGAACTCGACCATCTTGGCGTAGGACCGCTTGTAGCGTGCATCGGTGGCATCGTCGGGAATGTCCATCGAACCCACCGAGAACCCGCGCCGCACATCGGGTGGCACGTGGTCTGCAACTGCCGCATAGACAGATGAGAGTTCGCCATCGCGTTGCTTCATGAAATCGAAGGTGGCCACGGTCGGGTCGATCACCGTCTGCCGCTTGGCCAGCATGGCAATGAAGTCTTGCACCGCCTTCGAATCGAAGTCCAGGCTCGCGACCTTGTCGGCGGGCAGCCGGAAGCGCTCGATCGTGCGCGTCTCCGTCTGTGGTGTCACGAGAAAGTTCAGCATCACCTGGTTGATGTGCTGGATCTCGTCGAACCCCTGATCGACCACCTCCGAGGCCCGCATGAAGGCGGGCACATGGCCGCTCACACGCATGCCGCGCGCGTGCGCATAGGCGACGGTTTCGCGCAGGATCTCTTTCGGAAAGGAGTTGTAGACCTTCAGCTGCGGGTAGCCGCGTTGCGCGTACCAATCCACCGCACGCTTCGCCTCGTCGAGCGTGCTGATGAGAATCCCGTTCGAACTCGAGAACGGGCTGCGCCCTTCAAGGAATCCGCACGGGGTGATCTGCGGCATCAGAATCCGGCCGGCGGCAATGTCTTCAAGCAGACCTTGCATCGTCTGGTTGTTGTTGCCCATGTCGCGCACGCTCGTCACGCCGGCGGCCAGGTCAAGCAGGCCGTTCCAGCGCCAGACATGGGCGTGCATGTCGAACAGGCCGGGCAGCAGCACGCGCCCGGCCGCGTCGATCTCGTTGTCGGCATCGCGTGCGGACGACCCGGCCGGCAGGATCTGCGTGATTCGGCCGCGCAGCATGTACACGTCCGATGGCGCCTTCAGCGCTGCCGTGTCGCTGTCGAAGATGCGCGCATTGCGAATCACCGTCACGCCGGGCATCGGGTGCCGCAAGTGCGAGGCCTGATCGCGCAGGAGCTGCTTCTCCGCGGTGCGCTGATGCTCTTCGAGCACGGCGCGGTTTTGTTGCCAGCCCGATTCGATGAAGATTTCCCCGGCGAGGTCGGCGACTGCAAAGATGCGCGGCTCGGCGCCTGTGGTGATCCATTCGAACCATGGCTGCAGCCCGAGCCCCGTCTGCGCGATCAGTTGCACGCGCTGCTTGCGGTTGCCGCTGGTCACCTCGACTTCATCGAGCTTTCGCATGCGAAGCCTGCCGTTCGGCAGCAGCGGCATGGTCATGTCAGGGCGCTTGGCAAGTGCTGCGATGAAGACCCCGTTGGGCGCGTACGAGCTGTTCAGCGGCACGTACATGGCGGGGCCGTTGACGGTGGCGCTGCCATGCTCGGTGGTGGAATGCCACGACGCCTGCGGCCCGTTGCGCTCGAAATGCTCGTCGATGGTCGCGCCGAAGGTCGATTTGCCGCTGACGTGGTATTCGCTGAAGCTGCCATCGGCCGCCAGGCGGATGCGCTCGGTGAGATCGGGGCCCCGGCCGTTGTTCCTGTAGGTGAACTTCACCGTATAGAGGCCATCGTCGCCATGCTCGACGACCTGGCTGCCAGGGTCCTTGAGCGTGTCGCTCACGAAGACGTAGCTCACGGTTTCGCCGGCGCTGACCGACATCGGATGGAGACCGATTACGCCTGCGAGCAAGCAGGCGAGGGCGTGGTGCTGGATCGATTTCAACGGAGTCTCCCGTTCAATGCGCGCGCGCAGGTCCGGATATCAAACAATCGATTCACCGGGTTCGCATCCCCTGCTTTGCGGAGAGCAAGCCGCGCGCGAGAACTCAGCCCTGGTGGGCAGCGGACGGAATCGCCGCCGGGTCCATCCAGAACGCCGCCCACATGTGCCCATCGGGGTCGGCGATGTCGCGGGTGTACATGAAGCCGAGGTCCTGGGCTGGGTTCACATCGGCCTGACCACCGTGGGCGGCGGCGGCATGGTTCATCGCATCGACGGCGTCGCGGTTGTCCATCGCAAGCGAGAGCATCATCCCGGCGGACCCGGCGGGCGGGAGCGGCCGATCGGTGAACGTCCGCCACTTCGCATGCGTGAGCAGCATGGCGTAGATGGCCTCGCTCCAAACCATGCAGGCGGCGGTATCGTCGCTGAATTGCGGGTTTTGCTCGAATCCCAGGGCTTGGTAGAACGCGATCGAGGCCTTGAGGTCCGTGACCGGAAGGCTGACGAAGATCATCTTTGTCATCGGGGTTTCCTGTGGGTTGTCTGAGGGGCTGAAGCTCTGCGCCTGTGCAGGCTCCACCCCTACGACGATCGACGCCCGCCCGGATCGACAACTCAAAGCCGTTTTTTCCCGGCGACGATCTTGCCGTCGGTGACGACCACACGGTTGATGCCCATCATCACCATCGTCGCCAGCAACTGCTGCCGATCGATGGCGATGCGTCGCCTGGCCGCAGCCACGAGATCGTGGGCATTGGTGGCCGGGCTGGACATCGACAGGGCTGAAGCGAGGGTGCGGGCCCCAAGGTGGGGGTCCACGCGCCAGCAAAGCCGGCCGCGCGGATCAAGCTCGAGTTGCGTGGCAAATCGTTGGGCGAGCCAGTCTCTGGCCTGGGCCGTGCTGATGCTGTCCTCGCGAAAGCGGTCGACGGTGTCCGACACCTGCTTGATCAGCTCGGCGTAGGCGTCCATCTGCTGGATCGACGAATTGACAATCGCGTTGAACACGCCATTGATGAGATCACCGACGAAATCCGGGAAGTCGACCTCTTGCAGCAGGGTTGCGATGGCTGATGAAGCGTCGGTCACTCGCGGGTCGGCGAGCACCGCCAGGTGAACCGCCACCGGACTGCGGCCTCGCGTGCTTCTCGCAGGCGCACGCGTTGCGGTGCGCGTTTGACCCGTCGTCGCATCATCGGCTTGCGTGCTCGCCTTCCGCGATAGCAGGCCGTGTGGATCAGCCATGTAGGCCGCCACGCGCGTCGTGTCGCGGGCGATCTCGCGCCGCTTGTGCGCAGGAAGTTCGCGGAACGAGGGCGAGGACTGCAGCAGCTGTCGCACGGCATTGCGCACGACGGGACCAGAGGCCATGGGATGCTCCTTTCTTGAACCCGATCGAGGCGCGCATGATGATCGATTCGGCCGGTGACTCAAGCCGACGGCCGGCTGATCCAGGCGGCGCGCAGACGCGGCCACAGCAGGTTCAGCGCCAGGCCGCCGAGCACCAGCGCGGCAGCGGTCAATTTCCAGCCGGGAAGCGGCTCGCCCAACCACCAAGAGGACGACGCCATGCCGAACACCGGCACGAGCAGGGCCATGGGTGTGATGGTGGCGGCTGGGTGGCGGGCCAGCAGCCAACCCCAGGCCGCAAAGCCGAACAGCGTGTTGCCCACGGCCTGCCATAGCACGGCGCCCCAGGCCACCGCGTCGGCGTGGGCAAGGGAAGTTGCGATGCGTGCGGGCCCCTCGATCGCGAGCGACAGCATCAGCAGCGGCGGGACGGAGAACAAGCTGGCCCACACCACATAGGCCACCATGTCGACACGGCCGGCCCGGCGGCTTGCCATGTTGCCGGACGCCCAGCAAAAGGCAGCCACCAGGATGATGGCCAGCCCCAGTGGCGTGGTACTGCCGTCGGTATGCGTGGCAATCGTCAAGAGCCCCACGGCGGACAGAAGCAGCGCCACCCACTGCACCGGTTGAACACGCTCGCCGGCCGAGCGCATCGCCATGCCAATGGTGAAGAAGACCTGGGTCTGGATCACGAGCGCGGCCAGACCCGGGGAGATGTGCCCATCCATTGCGATGAACAGCAACCCGAACTGGCCGGCGCCGATCAAGACGCCATATGTCGCCAGGTTGCGCCATGGGACCGCGGGGCGTTTGAGGAAGAACACCGCGGGCAAAGCCGCGAAAGTGAAGCGCAGCGTGGCCAGCAGCAAGGGCGGCAGTTGCGCGAGCGCCAGTTTGATGACGACGAAGTTGGTGCCCCACACAGCCACCACGGCAACGGCGAGCAAGACGTGGCGCACGGGGAGGGTGGACGACATGGATGCATCCTAGCGCGTGGCATGCATTCATCCTGGGCGAGGCTTCAAGTCGCCATAACGCAGTCATAACGCCACGGGGCCTACAACGGTGCCGTAACCCGACATCGCGTTGGACGTGGAGGCCCTCATGCAAACGACTCGATCAGCTGGCGCAACGCCAACAGGTCCACGGGTCTCGCCGTGGCATTGGCCGCTTGTTGTCGTCATGGCCCTGGTTGTCGGCGCCTGTGGTGGGGGCTCCGATTCTCCGAAGCAGGGCCCGACTGTTGGGACGACGGGCAGCATCAGCGGCACGGTCGTGGCGTCGCGCACCGGGGTTGCGTTGAGCGGCGTCACGGTGGCGTCGGCAGGCCACTCGGCCAGCACCGCGGCCGATGGCAGCTACACACTGACCGATGTGCCAACGGGTGACGGCAAGGTGATCACCTTTGAATTGGCGGGACATGCGAGGGGGGTGCTCGCGGTGTCGGTGGCGGCGAGTGCCGTCGCCCGCGCGAATGCCCGGCTGACACCGGTCGGCGCGACGCAGAGCTTCGACGCGGCGATGGCGACCACCGTTGCAGTGGCTGGCTCTGCGGCGCAGGTCAGCCTTCCGGCAGCCGGCCTCGTGACCGCCACCGGTGCCGCCTTCATGGGCACGGCGATGGTCGAAGTCACGCCGATCAACCCCGCCAACGACGCGGGCAACATGCCCGGCAACTACACGGCGATGGCGGCGGGCAGCACTGCGCCACAGACGATCGAGAGCTTCGGCGCGCTCAACGTCACGCTCAAGGACGGGAGCGGCAATGCGCTGAACCTGGCCGCGGGCAAGACGGCGACGATCCGCATTCCGCTGGCGACGCGTTCGCCCAGCCCACCGGCGACGATCCCGCTCTTCTACTTCAACGAAACCACCGGCCTGTGGGTTCAGGAAGGCACGGCCACGCTCGGCGGCACCGCACCGAACCAGTACTACGAAGGCGCGGTCAGCCACTTCACCTACTGGAACGCAGACCAGGTGATCGACACCATCCGGGTCATCGGGTGCACGCAGGACGACAAGGGTGCCAAGGTCAGTGATGCCGACGTCGACAGCTATGGCAGCGACTATTCGGGCCACGATCACGTGACCAGCAATGCCAACTGCGACTTCGCGGTTGCGATCCGCAAGGGCAGCGTTGCCAATGTCGTCGCGCAAGTCGGCAACCGCAGTTCGAGCCCGGCGCGGGTCGGCCCGTCGCAGGTCGACATCGTGCTGACGGCGCCGCTGGTGCTGGGCGGGGGCGGCTCGCCGCCGTTGATCATCGAGCAGCCGCAGCCGCAGACCGTGCAGGTCGATTCGTATGCGGCGTTCCACGTCGACGCAGTCGGCTCGCCGGTGCTGCGCTACCAGTGGCAGCGCGACGGCGTCGACATCGCCGACCAGACCACCCCCTACCTGTACGTCTATCCGGCGCAGGTGACCGACAACGCAGCCCGTTTCACGGCGGTGGTGACCAACGCGTACGGCAGCGCGACCAGCAACACCGTGGCGCTGACGGTCAGCACCACGCCGCAGCCGCCGCTCATCACCGGGCAGCCACTGCCGATCTCCGTGCTGGTCGGCGCGACCGCCACCTTCCAGGTCACGGCGGTGTCGCAGGGCGGCACGCTGAGCTACCAGTGGCGACGCAACGGCGGGCCCATCAGTGGCGCCACCGGTTCCACGTACACCACGCCTGCCACCGTCGCGGGCGACAACGGCAGCGCGTACAGCGTGCTGGTGTCGAGCAGCAACGGCACCAGCGTGTCGTCGAACGGTGCGCTCCTGACGGTCGGCACGCCGACCCCACTTGCCATCACCAACCAGCCGCAGGACACGAGTGTCGGCGTCGGCCAGAGTGCGAGCTTCAGCGTCACCGCAACCGGTGGCGCTGCGGCGATCACCTATCAATGGCGGCGCAACGGCAGCAACATCGCCGGCGCCAACGCGGTCAGCTACACGACGCCGGCGACCACGCTGGCCGACAGCGGGACGACCTTCTCGGTGGTGGTCGGCAGCGCCGGCGAATCGTTGACCAGCAACAACGCGACCCTCACCGTCACGCCGCCGATCACCGGCAATGGCTACTACCTGCTGGCCTCGGCCGGGCCGCTCGTCGACAGCACCATCAGCTTCGCCAACGGCACGCAGGCCCTGCCGACCCAGGCGGTGCTGGCCGTCAACACGGCGGCGCCGAACAGCGGCGCGGTGACCGTGGAAGCCGCCGGCCAGACGCGCTTCGTCTTCAGCAGCGTGGTCGAAGGCACGGTCACCGGCAGCCAGGTCACCAACCTGCGCAGCCGGTTCGGCACCTACTTCAAGGGCGGCAGGCTGTACAAGGTGGACCAGGTGGTGGCCGACGGCTCGCTGCCGACACCGCAGATCGTCTCGGCGCTCACGACCACGCAGGTGTGCGGCGACAGCGGCATCGCCTCGTCGCCCGTCTATGCGACAGGCAACAACATGGCCAACCCGCAGGGCAGCTGGGTGTTCCTGCGCGGCCCGGGCGCCGACAACCTGTGCAACACCGCGGACGACAACTACTGGGCAGCGCGGCTCGACATGGTCGGCACCGATCTCCCGCGCACCTTGCCGGGCGAGCCCCAGGTTGACATCTCAGCCCCCAGTGGCGCCTACGCCGGCGTCGTGGTGCGCGACGGCAACCAGATGCGGCTGTCCGACGCCGACATCAACAACGTGAACACCTCGCTGTTCACCGTCGACCCTGTGACCTATACGAACCTCGGGCGGACCTTCGGCAGCATCCTGCCGGGTTTCTGGCTGTTCATCGAAGGCGGCAAGCTGTGGGGCGTCAATCTCGCCACGCCGGCCACGCGGGTCGCACTGGCCACCCTGGCCGCAGGCGAATCGAGTTCGCCGGCCATCGTGTCCGATGGCGCCATTGTCTTCGTCGGCCTGAGCACCTCGACCACCTCGCGCGTGCTGCGGGTCAATGAGAGCCTGGCCACCAGCACCGTGGCCACCTTGAACCAGCCGCTGGTCAACATGGCGCTCACCCTCACGCGCCTCGTGATGCAGACGCAGGGCAGCCCGGCGAACCTGCTGTCGGTCGACAAGGCGGGCGGCGCGACGACGCCGCTTGCCAGCTTCGGCGCGGGTGTCATCCCAGGCCTGCTGCTGACCTCGGGCGAAAACGTCTACATGTCGCAGTACCAGTTCGGCGCCACGGGTGCCAGCGTGAGCACGCTGGTCATCGGGGGCGACGGGAGCAATCCGGTGACTCTCGTTGCCACCGACATCAAGCGCGGCGTGGCAGCCACCACGGGGTCGACGGCGATCGGGGTCAGCAGCAACTACGCGGTGATCCTGGCCGACGGCGTGACCAGCCTGACGAGCAACGCCGCAGCCACGCTGCGGGCGGTCAACGGTGCGACGCGCGCTACGATCGTCACTTACGGCAGCTTGCCGGCATCGCCCGACGGCCCGGCCTATGCCGCGACCGCCGACCCCTTGCAGTATGGGCAGAGTGGCCTCTTCACCTACATCGACGTGACGTCGGGCTTCGGCAACCTGTATTACTTCAAGAGCGACGCAGCCGGGCTGATCCGGGCCACCAACTTCTAGGCCCACGCCAACAACGCCGCATGCACCGGGTTGCGCTGCAGGAAACTGTCGCGGAACTCGGGCGGGACAGCCTGCTGGGTGCGGTCCCTGACCCAGGCCGCTGCCTGCCGGGCCTGAAACGCGGCCTCGGCGGCCTCACCCAGGTCTTGCAGCGCCTGGGCCAACCACAGGCCGGCCATCGGCGTCATTGCACCGATGTCGCCTTGCTGCAGTGCCTGCCTTGCGAGCGCGACGCTGGCATGCGCCGCGAGGGCATCGCCCTCGCGCACCGCCAGGCGCGCGCACAAGGCGTGCAGCGGCGCCAGCTGCAGGCGCAAGCCCTCGGGCTCGCAGCGTGCGACCAGCGCGGCGCATTGCGCCGACATGAGCTCGGGCTCGCGGGCTTGTCCGGCCACCAGCACCAGTTCGCAGGCCTGCAGCAGGTTTTCCGAGTGCAGTGCGTCTGCCACGACGAGGGCGGTATCGATGCCGGCGCCGGTCGAGAGGGCGTAACCCCAGCGCAGCGCCTGTGCACGGTGACGTTGGCGCGAGGAGTGTTGCGACGCGACAGCAAAGGCGTCGATGTGGCGGTGCGCCAGGTCGGGCCGGCCGACATCGAGGTAGATGCCGGCCAGCGCAGCGGCGAGCAGTTGTTCGGTGTCGCTTTGCGCGGCGACACGCTGCGCCATCTCGGTCACGATGGCGAGCGCTTCGCTCCAGCGGCCGCGGCGGCGCTGCACGTCGGCCACGTACCAGGTGGTCCTTGCGAGCTCGCCGCCGATCATGTCGGTGGCGCGCAGCGCCTCCAGCGCCCGGCCGGCCGAGATGCCGGCGGCACCGACGTCGCCGAGGCTGAGCTCGCTGTCGGCCTGGCGCATCATCAGGATCGCCAGCATGTTCGACGAGCTGGAATCCAGCACCGGCTGCAACGCATCGCGCTGCCGCTGCAGTGCGAGCCGGGCCTGCCCGGTCCACAGCAAAGCGGTGTGCAGGCTCAGCTCGATCACCATCGCGCGCTGCGCGCGGCCTGCGCCATGCAGGAGTGACACGGCTGCCGCGAAGCGCTGCGCCGATTCGTGCAAGCGGCCGTCGTGCGCCGCGTAGTACCCCAAGGTGTAGTGGCACTCGGCCTCGGTCACGCGATCTTCGCTGGCCATGGCGAGCGCCAGTGCATCGTCGATGCTCGCCAGACAACCGGCATGGTCCGAACGGTGATGAAAGCTGATGCTGCGCATGAACGCGAGCCGGGCACGCTGCCACGGCGTGTGGGCGAGAGGCGCCAGCCTGTCGATGGCTTCGTCCAACGCCGCCCTGGGCCCGAGCTCTTCGATCGCTTCGGTGCAACTGAACAGCAGGTCGAAGGCCGCATCGGGCTGCCCGCGCGCGAGCTCGATGGCCGCGGCGCGCAGATAGGCGTCGCGCGTCTCGCGGCTGCGCCCGAGCTGCCAGGCCTGGCGTGCGGCAGTGACCAGGTGCGGCACCGCCGCCGCTTCGTCGCCCGCGCACAGCAGGTGGTGCGCAAGCCGCGCCGCGCTCGCGCCACGCTGCGCGAGGTGCGCCGCCACACGGGCATGCAGCACGCACGCGATCGGCTTTGGCAGCAGCCGGTGTGCCGCCTCGCCGATCAGGTCGTGCATGAAGCCGCGCGAATCGAGCAAGCCTTGTCGCTCGAGCGCATGCCAGGCGTCGGCCAGTTCGAGCACATCGCGCCGGCTCACCGCCGCGGCCAGCTCGGGGTCGAAGTCGCTGCCCGCCACGGCGGCCACGCGCACCACCAGCAGGCCATCGGCGGGCAGGGCCACCAGCCGCTGTTCGAGCAGCTCGGTGACACGCGCCGGCGCTTCGAGCTTGTCGGCGCTCAGGTTTCCATGTTTCTCGAGCGCGTGGCGGATGGTTTCCAGCAGGTGCAGCGGGTTGCCGCCGATGCGCCGGACCAATGCCGCGGCGACGGCTTGTGCATCGACGAGCGGCAGCGCCAGCGATTCGACGAAGGGCAGCACGGCAGCGGCACTGAGCGGCTGCAGCGCCACGCTGGCGGCATCGCTGCGCCCGCTCAGGCCGACGATGCGCGCGTTCGCGACTTCGCCGTCCGGCCGTGAGGCGAAGCCGAAGCGCAACCCGGCCAGAGCGGGCCAGACCAACAGCTCCTGCCAGGTGTCGACGCTGGCGTCATCGGCGAACTGCAGGTCGTCGAGCACGAGGGCGCAGAGACCTTGTTCGCGGCCAGCCCGAAGCAGGTCGACCAGCATCGGCACCACCGATTGCACGCTGGGCGCCTGCCCTTCGCGCGGTCCCGACATCTGCGCGATGAAACGTGCGTAGGCCGGTACCGTTGCGAGCAACGGCCAGCGTTCGCGCAGGCGATGCACCAGGCGGTCGAGCGTGGCCAGCGGCACCTTGTCGTCGCCCGGCCGTGCCCGCAGGACCAGCACGCCCGGCTGCGCCTCGGCCATCGCGTCAAGCAGCCGGCTCTTGCCCGCTCCCGCCTGACCGGTCACGACGAACAGGCGCTCAGCCGCCCAGGCGCTGGCCAGCTCGGCCAGTTCGGCGGCACGGCCGATGAGCTGCGGCGGACGCAGGGCAGACGCGGGCAAGGCCTGGCCGGGCAGCCAGGCATGTGCCAGCGCCTGCTCGATGGTCTGCAGCAGCGCCATCGTCTCGGCCGAGGGTCGGGTTCCCACGTCATCCTTGAGCGTGCGTTCGCAGTCGTCGAAGGCGAGCAGCGCGGCTGCCCGGTCACCACGCAGGTAGTGCAGCCGCATCACGTGGCGATGCGCCGCTTCGCTCAGGCGATCGAGCCGCAACAGGGCTTGCGCCACCGGCAGCGCGGCGGCCAGCTCACCGGCGTCTTCGAGGGCCCGCACCTGGCGCTCCAGGTCGCGCCGCGTGCTGTCGACGCGGCGCTCGCGCTGGCTGCACAACCAGGCATCGAGCGCGGGGGCATCGGGAAAATGCATGTCGCCGAGCACGCCCTCGGCATCGGCCAAGTCGTGTTCAACGCCTTCAGCCAGACGCAGGGCGGTGGCGCCTGCCACCAGCTCGCCGCAGTGCCGCTTCAGATGGAAGAGCCGCTGGCGAAGCGTGTTGCGTGCGGCCACAGGGTCGCTGAGGGGCCATAGCAATTCGGCCAGTTGCGAGCGTGGGGTCGGACCTTCGAGAGCCAACCATGCCAGCAACGCCGCGTCACGCGGCGCGAGCGCACTGCTCGAACCATCGGCACGCGTGGCCAGCGCGAGGTCGGCAAGTTCAAGGTGCATCGTTGCCTGGGCAGGGGCACGCGCGGAGCGTGGACCACCGCCGTGGAGTGGTGGCTGCGATCGTACGCCCGAGGTCGCATGGCCCTTTCGGTCGACGCTCACGGTGTCCCTCGTGCTGCTGGTGGCGCTTCTATTCCGACACGGTGTCGGTGCAGATGGGGTTGTAGCGGGGCACCCGTTATGAACGCGTTATGTCAGCAAAAGGCCTAGCGGGCCGAGATGGGCCGGGAAGGGCGCGAGTACTGCGACCAGATGAAGCGCGTGCCGTCGCTGTCGTCCGGCATGGGACCAGGACTGTCGGCTCGGATATTTCCGGTCTGTGGATCGATGCGCAGGAAGCGGTTGGTGGCCAATGACATCAGCACCAGTTCCCCCGTCGGCGTCTCAATCCATTGGAAGTTTTGCGCCGAGCCGGACGGGCCGGCCACGAACGTTACGCCTCCATCCTCATCGACCGTGACATAGCGTCGGCCCGATCGCAGCGCGACGCGGCCCAATTTGCGGTCGACGATCTCGAACCGCGTCGGGACACCCGAAGCTAGGCGCCCACCGCTCGCCGCCAGTCCGGTCGCCGCGTGAAACGACGCCAGCGTGATGGATCGGCCATAGGGAATGGGCCGCATCAGGCCGCGGGGTTGCGGCTGATGGATGTCGATGCGGTCGAAATCTGCAGAGCCGCCCTCGGCGCCGGTCGTGTTGTAGTTGAACAGTGCGTAGCGAACGCCCTGGAAGGTGAAGGTCTGGTAGATGAGCGCGACCTCATCCCCGATGGGCGTGAAGGTGATGCCGTCGAACGAATAGCTGAAGCGCGCCCGCTCGGTGAGGAAATCGCAGTCGGCTCGAAGCCAGATGCGCGTGCCGGTCATCTTCACCCGCACCCGCTGGTCCAGGCGCTGGTCGTGAAAGACGACGTTGAGTTCGTCGGCGGATTTTTCGACGCCCAAGGTCGCATAGGGGAGATTGAGCAGGCCCAGTCCCGCCGTGTCGCCTGGCTTCAGGTTCGATACATCGAGCAATACGCTCGGCGTCGACATCGGCCCGATCGCCCGCTGCGTCAGGGTATTGCGCGCGTCGTAGAACGAGGTCGCCGGCAGGGCGTGAAGCCGCAGGAAACCCGGTCGTTCCGACAACGACCACTTGTCGTCGACCGGGACATGGTTCCACTGCCATACCGGCTTCAGTTGCGGCGCCGAAAAATCATCGCTGCGCTGAAAGGGCACGCGCACCGGCTGCGGCGTGGCGGTCTTGGGCTTCACCCAGGTCCGCGGCGTGCGCGTCAGATTGCCCGGCAGTCCGAAATAGGGCCAGCCGTCCTTCCAGGTGATCGGGGACAGGCTGAGCAGGCGACCGACAGAATTGAAATCCATCATCGAAAAGCCCCACCATTCGCCCTCGGGCGTCTGGACGATGCCCCCCTGGTGCATCGCCAGGCTATGTTTGGCGGCGGGGTCAGGCCCCCAGGTCTCGAACGGCGGCTTGGGCGTACCCAGGCGCTTGCTTGACGCCATGCCGAAGTCCTCGTGCAAGCTGATCGATCGATGTACCTCGTAGGGCCCCAGCACGTGATCCGAGCGTGCCGCCGGCATGCGAAAGCCACCTGCATATTCGGCGCTGATGATGTAGTACTTTCCGTCGATCTTGTAGAAGTGCGCGCCCTCGCCCATTCCGGCGTCAGCGGTGAACAGCTGGCGCTCGGTGCCCGGAACGATGTCGGTCAGGTCGTCCGTCAGTTGGGCCAGATGCATGGTCTGGTGATCCCAGACGACATAGGCACGGCCGCCGTCAAACAGGACGGACAAGTCGTGGAAGCTGCGCTTCATCGGCGTGCGCGTCCACGGACCCTTCGGATCTGTGGCCGTGAACATCTGGGTCGCCTGACCATTGACGTTCGCGAAGATATAGAACTTGCCTGCGTGGTAGCGCAAGGACGGCGCCCAGATGCCCTGGCCATAGATGTTGCCGCCGCCCTCCAGCCGAAACGCCGGACCGAGGTCGAGCTTGTCCATCGCATAGGCGACGAATTCCCAGTTGACCAGGTCCTTCGAGCGCAGGATCGGCACGCCCGGCATGGCGTGCATGGTGGTACCGGTCAGGTAGAACCAGTCGCCGACGCGGATCAGGTCCGGATCTGAAAACTCGTCATAAAACAGAGGGTTGGTGAAGGTGCCGTCGCCGTTGTCCGGCGTCCATGTCGCGGTCGACAAGCCCTTGGGCGCGCTCGCCGCGGGAACCTCCTGATTCATCGGAGATGCCGGCGCCGCGCATGGAACCAGCGTCAAGGCGACGCACAACATCAGCCCGGGTAGGGCAATGCGCAGGGCTCGCAGGCCGAAGAAGTCGCGTGGTCTCACGTCAGGGCTTGCCGATGCGGCGGCCGCGGAGGTACGCAGGAGGCGCGCGGGTGTCATCGGAATCTTCTTGGATTCAAGCGCAGCGCACGAGCCGTGCGCCATGCGCGGGGAGGGTGAGCGTGCGGGTGCCGGCGGGCAGGTCAGCGCGCGCCCAGCAATCGCGACGCGCGTCGGGCAGCCAGGCGGGCAGCGACGCATGCCACGGCGCTTCGCCGGTGTTCAGCCACGCCGCCCAGATGCCCTGCGGGCCGTTGCAGACGAAGCGGTGGCCCTGCGCCGTGCTGTGCCATTCCCGCGTGCCCGGCACGCGCAGCAATGCCAGCACCTCGGGGTTGGTCACCAGGCTCCACGTCCAGTCGTCGAGCCGGCGCAGGTCGTTGCCGAGGATCAGCGGGCTTTGCGCGCAGGTCCAGGCGGTGAGCATCAGCACCTGCTCGTCGCGCGTGAAGCGGGTGTCGCGCTCGCCGTGGCCGTCGCCGTCGAAGTTGCGCAGGCCGATCTTGCCCACCGGCAGCATGTCGGCATCGGGCCAGGCGCCGGCTCGCGCGTGTGGCGCCCACTTCACCAGGTTCACGAGGTTGTCGCGCAGCTGCGGCCAGGTGTCCCAGAAGTCGTTGCACACGCGCCATTGGTTCGCGTGCGCCTGCAGGTGCGCGGCGTGCTCCAGCTGCGATGGGCCGGGCGACAGGCTCAGCACCATGGGCCGGCCGGTCGCGTCGATGGCGCGGCGGATCAGCTCGACTTCGCGCGCGTGGTAGTTGGGCGCGGCGATGTCGTCCACCTTGACGAAGTCGACGCCCCATTCCGCCAGCTGTGCGAACCAGGCGCGGTACCAGTCGAAGGCGCCGGGGTGGTCGGGGTTCACGCCGCACATGTCGTGGTTCCACGCGCAGGTCGAGCCCGGGTTGGCGACTTCGTGGCAGCGCCACGTGCTGCCGGCGATGGGCAGCTCCAGCCCCACGGCCTGGCGCGGGATGCCGCGCATGAGGTGCACGCCGAAGCGCAAGCCCAGCCGGTGCACCTGCGCCGCCAGCGGCGCGAACCCGCGGCCGCCGGCGGCGCTCGGGAAGCGGTTGGGCGCCGGCTGCGGGCGGCCATGGGCGTCGAGCACCAGCGGCGCGAAGGGCCGATACCACCCCGACCTGGCGCCGGCCTCGTACCACTGGATATCGACGGTGGCCAGGTCGTAGCCGAAGGGCAGCAGGCGCTCCGCGAGGATGCGCGCGTTGTCCAGGTATTCGGCTTCGGTGACGCTGGCGCCGAAGGCGTCCCAGCTGTTCCAGCCCATGGTGGGCGCGGGTGCCCAGGCATGGAAGGGCAGCCCCGGGTCCGCTTCGCGAGAGGCCGATGCAGTTGCGGATGCAGTGACGGTGGCGCCGGTGGCAGGCATGCCGGCCGCGGCAGCCAGGCTGCTCCCGACCACGGCGCGCACGAAGCCGCGCCGGCCGGGGTGTTCAGGGATGTTCGTAGTGGTCATGCGAGTTTGCCTTTCCGAATCACAGCACCGGCGTGATGCGCATCATCACCACGCCATGCGGTGCCACTGTGCCGCCCCAGCTGCCGCGCACCTGCTTCGAGACCTTCTTGGTCCACAGGTCCTTCACGTCGGCCCTCATGCCAGTGGGAAGGTTGAGCTGATCCCAGCCCACCTTCATCTCGGCCGGCGCCGCGCCGTTGGTGAGGATGCGGCGGGTGTCCGCGTCCATCTTCGACAGGTCGTTGCCGGCGAAGCCGTCAGGTTCAGGCCGCTGTCGATCTGGTCGCCATTCCAGACGCGCTCCATCTGCCAGCGCCCCTTGTCGTCGAACCGACCTTCCTCGGCGTGCAGCATGAAGCCGCTTGCTCCCGGCCCGCCTTCCATGCGCACGCGGGTGCGTCGGCCGACGCGTAACGGGCATGGGCTGAGCAGAAGTTCGGCTTGCCGTCGGCATCGGCGTACTGGTTCCAGCTGACAGGGATACGCACAGTCTTGAAGCCGGCCGCCTTCACCGCGTTGAGCAGTTGCTGGTTGATCAGGGGGTTGCCCCAGTGGGTCTCGTTGGTTGAGGCGTCCAGCGAGTTGCCGATGTTCCAGGCGGGCGACATCTGCTGCGACAGCTGGATGCTCGTCAGGTCGCGCATGCCGCTGCTGTTCGTGGGGGCGGGTGGTGACGGGACCGGTGGGCTGGCCGAGGCGAGGGCTGAAGCTGGGAGTTTTGCTTGCATGGTGTTGGTGAGAAGCATGGGCCTACATCCCGACGACGACGACGGACTTGGGCGGCAGCTCGAGCACGAGGCCCTGCGGGCCGGGCTTCGCCGAGAAGGGCGCGGGCACGACGGCCTGCGGCTGCTGGAAGGTGTTGTGGGCGTCCATCGTGGCGCCGGTCAGCACCTGGCCGGTCACGGCGGAGGTGAGATTGGTTGCCACGCGCGCCGGGCGCTGCGGATGCAGGTTGACCAGCGCCAGCACCAGCCGGCCGTCGGCGGTGCGGGCTGCACTGACCTGCACCGTCGGCAGCTCGACGTCGCCAGTGCTGAACGCAGGCGCCTGCAGCGTGGCCTTGAGTGGTGTCGCGCCCTTGAACGGGCGGTAAAGATCGAAGGCGTGGTAGGTCGGCGTCAGCACCATGCGTGGGCCGTCGGTCAGCGCCAACGCCTGCAGCACATTGACCATCTGCGCGATGTTGGCCATCTTCACGCGGTCGGTGTGGGCGTGGAAGACATTGAACGAGACCGCGGCGACGAGGGCATCGCGCAGCGAGTTCTGCTGCCACAGCGAGCTGGCGCCGGCCGGCGTGTCGTACCAGGTGCCCCACTCGTCGACATAGAGCGCCACCCGCTTGGCCGGGTCGTGCCGGTCCATGATGGCCGAGAGAGTGTTGATGCGCTGCTCGATGCCCAGGGCGGCCTTCAGCGTGCGTGCCCAGGCGCCGGCGTCGAAGCCGGTGGCCTCGCCGTGCTTCGTCCAGTTGTCGGGGACGGAGTAGTAGTGCAGCGTCAGCGCGTCCATGTGCTTGACGGAGCGCTTCATCAGCACCTCGACGCGGTTGTCATCGCCCTCGCCATCGCCGGAGGCCACGCGCGTGGCCGACCACAGGAAGGTGGCGTACTGGTTGTGCATGTCGGCCTGGTGCTCGGGGCTCATGTTGCCGCCGCAGCCGAAGCTCTCGTTGCCGACGCCGAAGTACTTGACCCTCCAGGGCTTGTCGCGGCCGTTGCGGCGGCGCTCCTGGGCCAGCGCGGAGGCGTCGTCGGCCGTCATGTAGTCCAGCCACTGGGCCGCGGCCCTTGGCGGCATCGAACCCATGTTGCCGGAGATGTAGACCTCGCTGCCCAGCTGCTCGGCGAAGTCCATGAACTCATGGGTGCCGACGCGGTTGCTCTCCAGGCCGCCCCACCAGCGATTGCGCCGGGCAGGGCGCTGGGCGGGGTCGCCGATGCCGTCGCGCCAGTCGTAGTCGTCGGCGAAGCAGCCGCCCGGCCAGCGCATCACGGGCACGCCGACGCGCTTGAGCGCCTGCAGCACGTCATTGCGCCATCCGCGCGTGTTGGGGATGTTCGACTCCGGGCCGACCCACAGGCCGCCGTAGACGCCCGTGCCGGCGTGCTCGACGAAGTGGCCGTAGACGGTGGGCTCGATGCGCGGCCCCGCAGCGTCCTGCGTCACGGTGAGACGGGCTTCGAAGGGTTGAGCCCCCGCTGCGGTGGCAGCAGCGGCCAGGACCAGTACAGCGGCGAAAGATTTCATTTCAGGTGTCGGAGGAGGTTGAAGGTGTCGCCGAGCGCCAGGTCCGCAGGGTCGGCAGGAAGTGGGGCAGCCGCACGTCGCCGGGGCCGTGGCGAAAAGCGCTAGCGCGCGTAGAGCGCGAACGCGAAGTCCGCGGGGCGGCCCTCCCGGTCCTTCAGCGGCCGGTCGTCGAGGCTGGCCTCGCCATCGGCATAGACGTCACTGCGGCTGGCGCGCAGATTGATCGTCAGCGCGTCCTTCTGGCCCTGCAGCGCCAGCGCGTAGCGGCGACCGGCCTGCAGCACGACGGGCGGATGGGCGCTGAAGTCGAAGCTCAGCAGGCCGGCCCCTTGCGGCCGGTAGGCGATGGCCAGGCCCTGGCCGGCGCCGAGCAATTCGGTGCCCGCCTCCACGTCGCGCAGCGACAGCCGCAGCGGGTGCGTCGCGTCCGTGCCGTGGCCGTCGCCGGCGTAGAGGCTGAGCCGGCCCAGTGAGATGTCGGCGCGCGGCACGAAGGTCTGCACCAGGCGGCTGGCGCCGCCGTCGCGGTTGAAGCCCACGGGTTCAGGGGCCTCGTCGAAAGGTCGGGCGACCGAGGCCAGCGCCGGGCGGCCCGGCCAGGTTTCGGGATAGCCCTGGGCGAACTGCTGGACGGCCACGCGGGGGTCGGAGCGGCCCGGGTCTGCCGGCGCGGGCACCTTGCCGGCGGGAGGGCGGGGCGGCGTGCTGATGCCCGCCTCGGTCTGCGTGACGGGCCACATGCGGCCGTCGGCGTCGTAGTAGAGGTACTCCATCGTGACGGAGCGGCGGTTGCCGTTGCCGGCCTGACCGTCGGGCAGGGTCAGCTCGCCGTTGTGATAGGCCAGGTAGGACTGGCCCTTGAAGTCGTCGATGATCCCCGCGTGGATGGTGAAGCTATTGCGCGTCGGGCCGGTCAGCACCCCCTGGTAGGTCCAGGGCCCGCGCGGGCTGGGCGCGGTGGCATAGGACAGGTGCTCCCAGACGTTCTGGTGCGCCATCGAGGCGTACGTCATGTAGTACATCCCCTTGCGCTTGGACAGCCATGGCCCCTCGGTGTAGTTGGGCAGGGCAATCTTCTCGATGGGGCCGTCCAGCTCGGTCATGTTGGCTTTCAGCCGGGCCAGGTAGAGCACCGGGTTGCCCCACGCCAGCCAGGCGGTGCCGTCGTCGTCGATGAAGACGGTAGGGTCGATGTCGTTCCAGTTGTAGGGGCCGGGCGTCGTGGCATCGGTGACCAGCGCCGAGCCGCGCGCATCCTTGAACGGGCCCAGCGGGTTGTCGGCCACCGCCACGCCGATGGCCTTGCCTGGGTGGGTGTCGTCGTGCTGCACGGTGGCGTAGAAGTAGAAGCGGCCATTACGCTGCACCACCTGCGCGGCCCAGGCGTCGCCCACCGCCCACTTGAAGTCGGTGGGCTTCATGAAGGCGCCGTGGGCGGTCCAGTGGCGCAGGTCCTTGGACGAATAGCACAGCCACTCCCTCATGAGGAAGAAGTCGTCGCCCTTCGCTTCGTCACGGCCGACGTAGAGGTAGACCGTGTCGCCCACGACCAACGGCGCGGGGTCCGCGGTGAAGCGGTCGCGCAGCACCGGATTGGCGCCGGGCGCGGGTTCGGCCGCCGGCGCGGCCGCGCTGCCCGCCACAAAGCTCGCCGCGAGGATCGAGAGGACGACGTGTCGTTTGGCTGTTGCGGCAGATCGGGCGATCATTTCTTGCACAACTCGCTGATCGCGTTGGGGGCGGTGGCGGTGATCAGGCCCAGCCGATAGGGCAGCTCGATGTATTCGTACTTCTTGTCTTTTTCAAGATCCAGGCCCTGGTAGAGGAATCTCAGCGGCTGGCAGGGGTCGATGCTCAGCGTCTGGTCGACGCCGTCACGGATCAGTTCCCCATGGGATACGCCTTCGGACCAGATGCGGCCGTTGAACTTGACGTTTTCTGCGCCGGCGAACATGTTCATCCTGGCGCCGGGAATGGGCTGCCACGTACCGTCCAGGCGATCGGCTGTCCAGGCCCGGAAATACCGGCCCTTCGCCCCCATCGCCTCGATCAGCGTCAGGTACTGGTTGGTACCTGTCATCTTGTAGGTATTGCTCGCCTCGAACAGGTCCTCGGTCTTTTCCGTCATCACGACGACGGGCTCGGACAAGCCATGAGGGAAGCGCTCGATCGTGGTTTCACCACGGTAGAAGCTGCCGTGGTCGTCGGTGAAGAAGAGATAGCACTTCTTGTCGTCGCAGATATTCCAGAAGTCCAGCCAGGCCGCATTGCCCTTGGCGTCTTTGACGCTTTGCGGGATGGTCGGGTAGGAGGGCTGCGGCGGCGTCCATGACCGGGGGTCGGCCAGGTTCCTGGTCGTGGAATACAACGGGTCGCCGCCCTGGTAGATCAGATACCAGAGTTTTTGCGGCGCGAAATAGTAGACCTGCGGGGCTGCGCGGTAGCCCGGCCCGATGGGGGACTGGTCGAGCATGAAGATGGGCGCATTCGGCGCTTCGTCCCAATTCGCAAAGCTCGCATAGGCAATGCCCCAGCCCGTCGACCCCGCCGTGGTCATGAACACGTGGTATCGGTTGTCGTGGTAGACGATGGTTGGGTCTTTGACGCCATGGATTTGCTTGGCATCGACGGGAGGCTTGAGCAGGGGCTCGCTGGATTTCCATTCGAAAGCGGTGGCATGGGCCGGTGTACCGCCGCTGCCTGCGCCGATGACAGCCCCTCCGCTGCCGCAACCTGTCACGAGGCTCGCGGCAAGCATGGAAAGGACAACGAATCGTTTACTGCACTTGTTCATGAGGGGCGTCGGCAGGTGATGTTGCGCTTTATCAATGCCGCCATAATAGTTCGATCATCGAAAGAACTTGGCATGGAAAATACCTACTCCTGCGTCGTCCGTGATGTACGGGGCACGACGACCTGCGCGCACCTGTCAGGCGATGGCCGACCGCGTCCGTCGTGGCCCGGCCAGCGTCTCGCCGAGGACGATCTCGGTGGGCAGGACGATGTTGAATGGTCCGGGATACGGCTCGCCCCGGCGGAACGCCTCGATGCGCTGTAGCAGCACTTCGACGGCCCGCCGACCCATCTCGTGAAGCGGCTGGCGCACCGTCGCCATGCGCGCCGAGCGCCACATGAAGGTATGGTCGTAGCCAACGACCGAGACGTCGTCCGGCACGCGCAGCCCACGCGATCGCAAGGTCTCGATGCAGCCGAAGGCAATGGCATCGTTGCAGCCGAACACGGCCTCGGGCAGCGGCCGGCCGCGGTGATGCCGCAGCCACTCCTGCATCGCCTCGCGGCCGCCATCGACGCTGAGCGGCGCACGAACAAGGTGGTCGCGTGCCGGCTTGACGCCCGCTTCGGCGTGAGCCCGCAGGTAGCCTTCGACGCGCTGTTCAGCCAGTGAAATGCCCGGCGGTCCACCCACGTGCAGGATGCGCCGGTGCCCCATGGCGAGCAACTGGCGCACCATCGCGCAGGCACCGGCCTCGTTGTCCGACTCGATGTTCACCACGCCGGCCAGCGGACTGTCGGCATGCACGGACACCAGCGGCGTGTGCGGCGGCAACCACGCCGAGCAGTCATCTTGCAGGAGTGGGGCGAGCAGGATCAGGCCATCGACCCGGCCGTCACACAGTGCCGGCATGCGCACTGGCGCATCGTCCCAGCTGCCCAGCGTGAATACGGCCGTCGTCTGCCCGGCGGCCGTGGCGCCCTGCATGACGCCGCTGAAAACTTCAAGGAAGTAGAGGTTCGGCTCTTCGCCAATCATGTTGGTGACGAAGCCCACCGTGTTGGTGCGCCGGTTCGCCAGCGCGCGCGCGGTCGCATTCGGCCGGTACCCGAGCCCCTGCGCCGCGGCCAGTACACGCTTGCATGTCTCGGCCGACACGCGGGCCGAACCTCGGCGACCTCCGTTGAGGGCGGACGAGGCGGCCGCCTCCGACACGCCCGCCGCGCGGGCCACGTCGAGAAGCGTCGGCGCATCGCTGCGGCGGCGTGTCTTCGGCGGTGTCGCGGGTGGTTTCGGATTCGAAGTTGGCACGGATGCTCCGGGCAAGCGAAGCGCCGCGCAGGCGGGTCACGCAGCGGCGCACTGTAGCACCGGCCCTCGTGCGCAGCGGAGCCCGCGCTGCCGCCGGCGCCTCTTCCCATTGCCGCGCCATTGGTGCGTCCCATTCAACAAGGAAGTGCTGCTCGCGGGTCTAGTGGGCGTGTCGACCACTGCCTAGGATGGCCGCCATGGACACTTTTCTCCATGCAAGGCGGCAAGCATGCAAAGACTGCATCTGGAAATCGACGGGCGATTGCTGGTCTACGTCGGCGTCGTGGTCGGGTCGTTGCTTGCCGGAATCCTCGGTGCAATACCAGTCGGACAAGATCCATCGGGCGGCGACCCATCAGATGGCAGCGCGTCATCGCACGCGGTCGCAGAGCGCTGCGCACCGATCGATCTCACGTCTTCAGCCGCCCAATTCATCAAGGAGATCGGCATGGAACCCACTGTCGCCCACATCTACCAGTCCGCTCAGCAGAGGATCAATGTCCTGACGCAGGGATCGACATCCTGGCCCAGGACGGAGCAGGCCGCGTCGGCCGTGTTCCAGTCGACAGGCATTTCGACGCGCGCCAAGCGAGAGGGCGATCCGGCACCGGACGTGATCCTGCCGGACGCATTCGGTCGTCCGACGCGCTTGTCCGACTGCTGGGGAAGAGGGCCACTCGTCGTCATCTTCTACCGCGGCGGCTGGTGCGGCTATTGCAACCTTCAGCTTCGCGCCTGGCAGGCACATGCTGATGAGCTGAGTTCATTGAACGCGACCTTGCTCGCAATATCGCCGCAGACGCCGGACAACTCAATGACGACAGCCGAGATCAACGCGTTGGCATACCCAGTTCTGAGCGATTCCACGCTCGATGCAGCCGACGGCTTCAACATCTCGTTCACCTTGCCTCCGGAACTGGTCGACTTCTACGGCGCGGTTGGCGTGGATGTCCCTGTCTTCAACGGCAACGGGCAATGGGTGCTGCCTGTTCCATCCACGTTCGTGATCGACGAGGGCGGCACGATTCGCCTCGCGCACATCGATGAGGACGTTGGCCGCCATCCCGAACCGCGCGAAGTTCTCGCCCGCATCAGGCAAATGTCCGCCGATGGGCCGAGGGGGTGACGGCTCGCCCCACGCGTTCCTCAAACGAAAAACGCAATCCCATGATCAACGTCCTTCTTCAGACCACCATCGCACCTAATGCAGACGACTGGGGCATCGAACGATTCAGCCTGCTGCGCCATAGCCTGTCCGCCTCACGCAGTGCCGAAGGTGATCCGGTTTTCAAGGTGACCGCGCGCAACCTGGTCTGCGTCGGGCAGCCCGACCCTGTGCTGTCGACGCTTCACGAATCGGATTTCGATGAACTCTGGCTCTTCGCCGTCGACACGGGCGACGGCCTGACGCCAGAGGACTGCGCGGGCATCAGGCAGTTCCACCACCGTGGCAGCGGATTGATGTTGACGCGCGACCACATGGATCTCGGCTCATCGCTGTGCGGCCTCGGCTGCGGCCCGGGTGCGGCCCACTGCTTCCACTCGAAGAACGTGGATCCCGATGAGTCGCGGCGGCGCATCGACGATCCGTACACCGCACAAATTCTGTGGCCGAACTATCACTCCGGCGCGAACGGTGACTTCCAGCAGGTACAGATCGCCGGCATGCCGCATCCCGTCCTGCGCGACCCGCTTTCGCCGACTGGTCTGCTGCGGTACTTGCCGACGCATCCGCACGAGGGTTCGGTTTGCGTGCCGCTCGACGATCCCACGGCACGCGTCATCCTGGAGGGCCACAGCGCCGTGAGCGGGACAAGATTCAACCTGGCAGTCGCGTTCGAGCCCTCTGACACAAATGGGCCGGCCCTCGCGCAATCGACGTTCCACCACTTTTGCGACTACAACTGGGACACCGCCACCCGCGCGCCCTCGTTCGTCAGTGAAGCGCCAGGAAACGGAATGAGTCAGTTCCCGGAAGCACTTCGCTCGACCCGTCAATATGTCCACAACATCGCGATGTGGCTGGCCGGCAAGTTGCCGGCCTGACAGCGCCAGGAGTGCAGAGCGTGTCGAGCGGCGGTCGGGCTTGCAGGGGCTTGAGCCTTAGCAAGTCATAACAGGTCTTAACACGCCGTGGCGGCTGGATTGGTCGATGATTGACGCCAGCCACCACGAAAGTGGAAATGACACGTTCACAACTGCCATCACCTGTCGTCTCAGCCCCTTCAATGCCAGGACCGGTCGGGACCTTCGTCGTGGCGACCAATTCCTTCGATGCAGACGCATTGCTCGCGTGCTTTGCAGGCGAGGCCTTGGTCAACGACCAGTTGCGCGACTATTGGGGCCTGGACGCGATCAGGGCGTGGATTCAGCGGGAGGTCGTCGGAGTGAAACTGACGATGAAGGTCGTCAAGGTCGTCGAGCATTACGGTGACGCGATCGTCACGGCCGAGATGGACGGAGACTACGACAAGGCGGGACTGCCCGTCCCCTTGGTCCTCGCGTTCCACTTTGCCCTGCGTGCGGACAAGGTCGTCCGCTTGGTCATTCTCAACAACCGGACCACGGACTCTGCTCCCGAGATCCGCAGCCTTCACGTCCCACACGTGTCCCAGCGCCGGCTGGAAGAAGGACCTTGACCTCGCTGGGGATCTCTCAAACCGGTGGCCTGGGGCAGAATGCGGCGCTGGCTCGGCTCAAGAAGGTCAAGGCGATGGCAACAACGAAGACGGGCGCGCCGGAGGAGGTGCGCCAAGCCGACTGGATCGCCACCTTCGGACCGTTTCGACTGTCTGCCAGGGAGCGGCTTCTCGAGAAAGACGGCGTTCCCGTGCATCTCGGGGGACGAGCCCTCAGCCTGTTGATCACTCTCGTCGACGCGGCCGGCGAAGTCGTGTCCAAGCGGGACCTGATTGCGCGCGTCTGGCCCGACGTGGTGGTCGAGGAGGGCAGCCTTCGCGTCCACATGGTTGCAGTCCGCAAGGCGCTGGGCGATGGAGAGTCAGGAGCCCGGTACGTGAGCAACGTTGCCGGCCAAGGCTATTGCTTCGTGGCGCCCGTGGCGCATGCGAACCCCGCGGCCGGCGGCGCCCAGGTTGTTCTTCCCCACGGCCTTCCCGCGGCATTGGCGCGCATGGTGGGTCGAGACGCCAACGTCGCGCTCATTCACGACGAGCTGCTGTCCAAGCGCTTCGTGACGATCGTCGGACCCGGCGGAATCGGCAAGACAACCGTCGCCGTGTCGGCCGCCTGGCGTGTGATGCCTGCCTTCGAAGGCGCCGTCCGGTTCGTCGATCTCGCGCCAGTGAACGACGCCAATCTGGTACCCAGCACGCTTGCCGCGACGCTCGGACTCATGGGCCATGGCACTGACCCGGTGTCAACCATCGTCAACTTCCTGCGCGACAAGCGCATGTTGCTGGTGCTGGACAACTGCGAACACGTGGGAGATGTCGTCGCAGGGGTCGTCGAGCGCATCTTCAAGGAAGCGCCGCAAGTTCATCTGCTCGCCACCAGCCGTGAGCCCTTGCGGGTCGAAGGTGAACAGGTTCATCGCTTGCTGCCGCTTGAGTGCCCGCCAACCGACCAGTCGCTCATGGCCGCGCAGGCGCTTTGCTACCCCGCGGTGCAACTGTTCGTGGAACGCGCGGCGGCAGGTGCTGCCAAGTTCAAACTCGGCGACGCCGATGCGCATCTCGTGGCAAAGATCTGTCGCGAACTCGATGGCATCGCTCTCGCGATAGAACTGGCGGCAGGTGGGCTCGATGCCTACGGGGTTCAAGGCATCGCCGACTTGCTCGACAGGCACATCAAGTTGCTTTGGCATGGACGTCGCACGGCAGTGCCCCGGCACCAGACGATGCGTGCGGCGCTGGAATGGAGCTACGACCTTCTGTCTGTCGAGGAGCGCGCGGTCCTGGGCCGCCTCTCGGTGTTCGTCGGCATCTTCTCGCTTGAAGCAGCGGTGGTCGTCGCAGCTCATGGAGAGGTCGATGAGGCGGCCGTCATCCGGACGATCGTGAACCTGGTCGCGAAATCCTTGCTGGCCACCGAAGCCAGGCCCGGCAACGCGTCAATGCGCTATCGCATGTTGGACACCACGCGTGTCTATGCGCTTGAGAAACTCATAGAAAGCGGCGAGTCCGACGCCACGGCGTTGCGCCACGCCGGCCACTACCGCAACGTTTTTGAACACGCCGGACCGGCGATATCGCAGCATGCAGAGGCCCTGGGCAACGTCCGGGCGGCCCTCACCTGGAGCCTGTCCGAGGCCGGCGACCTGGAGACAGGCACCGCGCTCGCCGCCGCGGCGGCCCCGCTGCTGCTGGGCATGTCGCTGCTGAGCGAATGCCGCGAGTGGACGAAACGGGCGATCGCCGCGCTTGACGACACCTCCCGGGGTTCGCGGCGTGAGATGGAACTGCAGGCGTCGCTTGGCCAGTCGCACATGTTCACGAGGGGCAACAGCGAAGAAGTCAGGAGCGCGTACTCGCGCGGCCTTGAACTGGCCCAAGGGCTTGAGGATGTGGTCTTCGAGTCGAGGTTGCTTGGCGGGTTTGGCGCGTTTCTGCTTCGCACGGGCGACTTCCGCGAAGCGCTGGAAGTGACCAGGCGCGGCGAGTCTGTCGCGCGGCGCTCGGGCGACCCGGCTGCAATTCAAGCGGCGGGGTCCATGCTCGGTCTGGCGCTGGACCTGACGGGCGACATCGTGAGTGCCGAGCAGCACAGGGTGGTGGCGCTCGTCGGAAGCGCAGAAGGACAGCGCATCCGAACGGTGCGCATGGGTTTCGACCCCCGCGTCAACGCCCTGTGCGGCCAGGCGCGGACCCATTGGCTGCGAGGCAGGTGCGATCAGGCGGCAACAGTCGCCAGCTACGCGATCAAGCAGGCCGAGTTGCTCGAGCATCCTGTCGCCCTTTGTATCGCGCTCATCTGGGCAGGCTCCGTTTTCCTCTGGAGAGGAGATTGGTCGCGAGAAGAGGAAGTCATCGAACGCCTGCTGGCCTTGGCCACCAAGCATTCGCTGTCGCCTTACGCCGCCGTCGCCACCGGCTTGTCCGGCGAGATGCATGTTCAGCGCGGCCAGCTTGAAACAGGCGTCAGGCTCCTGCAGGACGGCCTGCAAGCGGTGCACGCCGATCGCTACGAGATGCGGACGGGAGAATTCCTCAACGCGTTGGCCGATGGGTTGAACAACTCGCAGGACCCACTCATGGCCATGGCTGCCATCGAGGAAGCGACTGCGCTCATGGAGCGCAGCGGGGGCTACCTCAACAAGTCCGAGACGCTGCGTGTCAAGGGCGAGATCCTGGCGGGCATGCAAGGCGCGGACCTGCGCCTTGCAGAGCAATGCTTCCGGGACGCCATCGATTTCGCTCGCCAGCAATCGGCGCTGTCGTGGGAACTGCGGGCAGCCAGCAGCCTGGCGCGCCTGTGGCTGAAGGGCGGCAGGGCCGAGTCGGCCGCGCAACTGCTGGCGCCGATCTATGGTGCGTTCACCGAAGGCCATGACACGCAGGATCTCTTGGAGGCCAGGCGCCTGCTCGTCGAATGCGGCCTGGATGTCTGAGCGCATTCGCGGCCGTCGATCGGCTCACGGGTTCCGGTGCGCAGTGAACGGGATCACAGCGTCGACCGGCGCACCCGGGGGCGATTGGATGGGCGTCTCGAACCGGCTGCCCAATCGGTTCCCGCAGGGATCTTCCAGGGTGCCTCGGACAACGAGCTTGTAGGTGCCCGCCATCCACGGTGAGTCCGGGACGAATGTCCAGGTGCGCTCCCCGTCGGCCAGCTGAGCGTGCCCGGGCATCCGGCGACCGTGGAGGTCGGCGACCGCCAGGTAGTCCGCGTCGCGGCCATCGATCGGGCCGTCGAGCGTCACCACCATGGGTTGCCTCGAATCGACCCGAACTGTCGACAAGGTCCAGGCGGACGCGTCGGGCCCGACCGTGTCTGCCTGCCCCACGCGCCACCGCTTGATCGGATGACCGTCCAGAACCAGCATCACCTCCTCGCCGGTGGACAGGATCGGCCCGAGCTCATCGTGCGCGATCAGCCCGCTCTTGACACGTCCGGGATGCATCAGGAGCGTCAGCAGCTTCCCGTTCGGAGCCCAGAGTTCTTGCTGCAGGAACGGCTGCTGAACCTGCGTTCCGTCGGCACGCAACAAGACGAGCCTCGAAAGTACAGGTCCTTCGACCTGCCCATCGAATTGAATCGTCAGTCGCAGCAAGTTGGCGGGAACCTCCGAACCGGAAGGCTGGACCCGGACCACCAGCGGTAACGGCTGCTGGGCGTGGGAGCTGGTCAACGCCACCGCAAGCGCCGTGGCGCTCAACCATCGGTCGATCCGCATGAATCATTCCGATGGCTTGATGTAGGCGGAAAGCCCTTCGTCTTTCAGCATGATGTCCTGCCGAGGCTTGATGTACTTGAGCTGGAACTCGTTGCCCTTGAAGCTGTAGTCCTGGAAGGTGTACTCGGACAGGAAGTCGCTCAGGCGGAAGCTCAGGTCCTTGCCGACGGTGACGAGCTGCAATGCATCGTTCTCGAGCTGGCGGCGCACGACGATGAACGACTTGTCATCCAGGTTGTCAATGCGCAGCACGCCTGCCAACGGGGCGGGGGTCACGTCCAGGCCGGCAATCTGGCTGAACGGCACGGGCTTGTTCATGCCTGGACCTGCACTCGCGGCCTCGACCTGGGACACCGGAATGACGCTGGCTCCGCGCTGGAAGTTGACCAGCAGCAAGTAGTCCTCTTTCTTGCCCTTCTCGGTCATCGAGTAGGAGACCAGGCCGGCTGGCGTGTTCCCATAGCCCATTTCCGCGATCGTCTTGCCGCGCACATGCGCGCCGTCCTTGAGGTCCTCGAGCGGGATGGTGACGATGGGGGTACAGGTGTAGGCCGCGACGAGATAGGGCTTGCCGCCCCAGGTCGCAAAGCTCAATGCACGGATCGGCGCACGCGTCTCGATCAGGTTGTGGCCGGTGTGGTAGATCTCGACGGATGTCGTCGACTGCTTCGAGTCGAACGGATACTTGACCCGTCGCAATGTGGACGCGAAGTCCTGGTTGGACAGACCCGCGACGAAGACCTCTCCGTTGTGCCACTTCATGTCGGTGACCGTGAAGCTTCTCTCGGGTATCTCGTTCCAGAACTCGGATTTCGCGGAGGGCGCGTCGCGAAGCTCGGTGAAGGTCGACTTTGCCGCCTTCAGGTCGATGCGGCGGGCCTTGCGGTCGTTCGTTACCACGATCAATGCCGGCTTCTTCTCCGCGCCATAGCTGATCGCGACGTAGGCCTGCGCCGTCCCAGGCCGAAGGACCATGTCTTCGATCGTCACCCTGGCGCCCCCGACTTGCCGGGACAGGATCGACTCGAGGTCGAAGATGTTGAAGGTCGTGCCGGCGGGCACCTGCTGGGCCGGTGCAAGCGTGATCGCATGGACGCGCGCGGCCTTCCAGTCGGCGACGAACAGCACGTTGTCCGGTCCGATGGCAAGCCGCGAAACGGACTTGATGTCAGCCGCAGATGCATTGACGGCAGCAATGAGGCTGCAAGCGGCGGCGATGGTGAAGTGACGCATGGTGATTCCTTTGATGAGACGGTGTGGGAGATGGAGGCGGTGTCGTTTTCCGTCGATCCGATGCTAGGCATCTCGATGTCAATCAGGTAGTCGGGCGAAGTTCAACGAAGAGTTGATTGGAGGGAACCAATCGCCGAGCCGCTCGATAGCGAGCGCATGTCTATGCCGCGATCGCGAGCTGTCCAAGGGACGCCGTATGACGACTGCGGATCTGCAACGTCATGTGGTCGATGAAGACTCGGATGCGCGATGGAAGCTGCCGTCGACTCGAGTAGCAGACGTGGTGGCCACGATCGTCCGGCTCGTATTGCTCCAGGCAGCTCACGAGCTGTCCGCTTCGCAGGTGGTCGTTGACCTGGTAGTCGGCCAACTGCGCCAGCCCCTGGCCATCCAACACGGCCTGCAGCACCACGTCGTCGTCGTTGAACGTGTTGCGCGCCGGCGGAAGCATCCGTTCCACCCGGCCGTCGACCTTGAATTCCCAATCGCTGATCCGCCCCGAGGGCAAGCGGAGATGGACGCATCGATGATGTGCAAGCTCGTCGAGCGTGCGGGGGAGACTGCGGGTGCTCGCATAGGCTGCCGAGGCGCAGACCAGCGTGCGCATCGGCATCAATTGCTTTGCAACGAGCTGGCTGTCCTCCATTCGACCATTGCAGAAGGCCACGTCGATGCGGTCGGCCACGAAGTCGCGTCGTGCATCGTCCAACAGCAGTTCGATCGAAATGTCCGGATGAAGCGCATTGAAACCTTGGAGCAGCGGCGCCACGACCCTGCGGCCGAACGCGACGGTCGAACTCACGCGCAAGTGGCCTTGCGGCGGTCCCTGGCGAAGGTCCCGCATGTCGTCCAACGCTTGCGCGATGTGGGCGACGCCTGGCTGGCAACCGGCGAGAAAGAGCTGGCCTTCGCTGGTCAGGGACGTGTTGCGAGTCGTTCTGTGGAACAGTCGAATTCCGAGCTGGGTCTCGAGTCGTTGCACATTGCGGCTGACCGCCGACCGGCCAATACCCAGGCGGTCGCCTGCGCGGGCGAAGCTTCCCTCTGTCGCCACCGCGATGAAGGCAAGAACACCTGAATAGCTTGTGGCAAAGCTTGATGCCAGACCATCGTTGCCGTCGCCCTGAGGCAAGAGTGCGAAGGTGGTCATGCCAGGCGCCTTACCAGGGGCCACTGCAGCTCATAGCCGACGGCGGCTCGTGCATACAGGTAGTTGGCCCGCGAGCGATCGCTCAACTCATCCATGTTGACATGCCCCAGTGCATCGCACGGGAAAGCGAACCCGCAGCCGACGTCTGCCAGCGGGCAGTAGCGAAGTTCATATTGCTCTGTTGTGCCTGCCACCACCGCTGGGGGGCGGGCGATGGCAGGCACGTCGCGAATACTGTTGGTGTGTTGCATTCGGATCTCCTGTTTGGACAGATCCAGTTTCTGTCTCGATGGAGCCCCGGGCAAGTTATGTGGTGCTAAGGCGTGTTATGCATCAGCTCGCTACTTCAGCGTGATGAGATAGGCCACGATGTCGGCTCGCACCTTGGCATCGGCTACGCCAGCGAACGGCATCGCGTTGCCAGGAATGGCCTGCTGAGGATGTGCGATGAAGTCGTTCAGTGAAGCGGCGTCCCAGGTCTTGGCAACAGCCTTCATGGCCTGGCTGTAGCGAAAGCCCGAGACACTGCCGGCCCCGCGACCGAGCACGCCTTGCAGGCTGGGCCCGACGCCGTTGTTGCCCTCGACCGAGTGGCAGGCGGAACACTGCGCGAACGACGTCTTGCCGGCGGCGGCATCCTGTGCCGACGCCGTGGCGCCGGCGAAAAGCAGCGCTGCGCATGAAAGGACCTTGATCGAGTGATGCATGGGTGACCCTGTGCTGAAGAGAGGTGATTGAATGGCGCGAGAACGTGTCAGAACATGACGACGCCCGCGCTGCGAGTTGGCGACGACGTCGCCGTACACGGCGATCGGCCGTGGCATGGCTCGTGTCGAGGCATCGCCTCGACACGAGCCATGAAATGTGTCGGAAGAATGAATCCCGGCGCCCAGCCGGATGCTCAGGAGGTCTCGACGCGAACGGAGCTCTCGATTCCCTGTCGAACCAACTTGGTGTACGGGCAGATTCGTTCCGTTTCGCGAACCAACTTCTCGGCGAGTGCACGCTCGATGCCCGGCAGCCGGACCACCAGGTGTGCCGTCAGACTGTGCCGCCCGTCGACCGGATCGTTTCCGAAGGTCACCGTGACCTCGACGGACGAGTCGCGCAGGACGATGTGGTGACGCGCGGCAAGGAGATTGACGGCGCCGTGAAAGCACGCGCCATAGCCCGCGGCAAAGAGCTGCTCGGGATTCGTCCCCCCGCCGGGCCCACCCATGGCGGTCGGCAATCGCAGGACGATGTCCAGCGCTCCGTCGTCCGACTTGACGACACCGGAGGCGCGTCCGTGCTCGGCCTCGCCTCCGGTGACCTTCACGGTCGTGACATACAGCGGCTTGAATTCCGACCCTCTATACGCGTCCAACAGAGATGTGGACGGTGGACTCAACTTTGGCATGGCTTGCCTCTCGATACTTCTTGCTGCGCTGCCGGCGCCCTTGGCATCTGCAGAGGATGCCACCCGCCCGTCGCCTCGTCGCGTAGCTGGTCGGCATGTCGCGGGGACGCCGCGCCGACGTGGGTTGTCCCGTGCACGAACGGATGGAAAGTGCACGCCCCTTTACAGCTGCCTCGACGAACTGACATCCGTCATCTTCGTTGCGACGGGCGGGGAGCAACCATTGCCGCCTCACTGCGGCTTGTTCTGCTGAGCGAGCCAGGACTCCAATCGCATGGCGCCGATGCGGGCGCCCTGCGCCGGCACCAGTGACTCGTCATTGAGCGCCACGCCGAAGTAGAGTGCCTTGGGATCCGCGACGACCGCTCGTGGATCGCCGACGTGCTGCAGGTAGCGCTGGACGAGCGTCGTCATGGGGAGTCGCTCCGGGCCTGCGATCTCCACCGTGCCATAAAGGGGCTTGGACAGTGCGACGTCCGCGAGGGCTGCCGCGACGTCGCCAGAGGCAATGGGCTGCATCAGCGCGGGTGACAGGTGGATCGCCTCGCCCTTTTCTGCCGACTTGGCAATGCTGCCCATGAATTCGAAGAACTGGGTCGAGTGGACGATGGTGTATGGAATGGGCGAAGACTTGATCAAGTTCTCCTGGACCAGCTTGGCGCGAAAGTAGCCGCTGGCAAGCAGGCGTTCCGTACCGACCACGGACAATGCGACGTGGTGCTTCACACCGGCAACTTCCTCGGCCGCCAGAAGATTCTTTCCCGAGGTCTGGAAGAACTCGAGCACTGGCTTGTCTTCGAACGACGGGGAGTTCGCAACGTCGACGACGATCTGCGCGTCCACCAGGGCTTCGGCCAGGCCTTCGCCGGTGATGGTATTCACGCCAGTGTTGGGTGACGCAGCAAGCACCGTGTGGCCGCGGCTCCTGAGGGCGACTGCCAGCTTCGAACCGATCAGGCCTGTGCCACCAATGATGACGATCTTCATGTGGATTCCTTGATGATGATGATTGGGGAGAGACGGGTCAGGGCACCAACGTCAAGATGGGGGCGTCTTTGGCCTTGACGAGGAACACCACGAGCTTGGCCGGCTTGGTCTTGCTTGCATTGCGGCCGACGACGTGCACGTCGGTGGGACCTTCGTAGAAGCCCTGGCCGGCGTGCAGCGTGACGGGCTGTCCGCCGCGCACCTGCATCACGACGGAACCCTCTTCCACGTAGACGAACCCATGCGCGTCATGACGATGGGCTTGGTCGGCGCTGCCCGGCGGATAGGTCACCCTCAGCAGGAGTCCCTCCTTTCCGGGCAGATCCCCTAGCTCTTTGGAGATCACCTGCTGCACGTCTGCCTGAGGTGCAGCGGGGTGCGCGGACGCGCCTGCGAGCGCGCCGAGCGAGAGCGCGACGACCATGACGAGCGACTCAATGGGTCCTCTGGTGGACTTCGCGATGAGTGCTGGCGACTGCTGCGTGTCGATGATGCATTGAGGCATGAGGGCTTCCTGGACAGGTGATGGACGACGCACGTTCGATGCGAGACGTGTCGGTTGAATCCTAGGAGCCGTTGTCCCAATGCACTAGCCACGCAGCACGGACCAGTCTGTTGACCTCATGGAACCAATCGTGACTTGAGCGTCGGTGTCGCGCGACCTTGGTGAGCCGTGTGCAACACCGTGGTTCGCCGTGCAGGTCTAGCCCTGGGGGTACCGGCTACCTAGGATTCGACGAACCGCGCGCTACCCCTGGCAAGGTCAACGCGGCGCAGGGTGGAGCGAACACCACCGTCATCCAAACCAAAGGAGGTCCTCGTGACAAAGGCAGTGATGGCACTTTTCTCGATCGAGCATGGCAAGGCAGCTTATTGGGCGGACTTCGCCATATACGGTGCAGCGGTCGCACTCTTGATGACCCTGCTGTCGTTGTTCGCGCCGCACGTGCATTGGATGCATCTTGCTGTGCTCGCAATGCTTGGCGCTGGCGCGTGGACGCTGATCGAATATGTGGTGCACCGCTTTGTATTGCACGGTCTCGAGCCGTTTCAACGCTGGCATGCCGAACATCATGAGCGGCCGACGGCCCTGATCGGGACCCCCACATTGATCAGCGCATCGTTGATTGCCTCACTCGTCTTTCTTCCCATGCTGTTGACTGCGGGGCTTTGGTCGGCCTCGGCACTGACGCTGGGTGTGACGGCCGGCTACCTGGCCTATGCCTTGGTGCACCACGGCACTCATCACTGGCGCTCCCGCGGACCATGGATGACCCGTCGCAAGCGCTGGCACGCACGCCACCACCACTTGGCGGCTTGCTATGGCGTCTCATCCTCCTTCTGGGACAAGGTGTTCGGCAGCACGGGTGCTCGCAGCTCACGCGAGTTGATCGACGCGCGCCGCAAGACTGCCATCGAGAGCGATCTCGCGGGCCCGCGAATCCAGCCGTCGGTCGTTCAACGCGCTGAGGGTGCATTGGTGACTTGCGATCAACGCTGTGGTCCTGGTGCGAGATCTAGTGCCCGCGATGGGTGGCACCTACGATTTGATCGTCCATTCACCACCACCACCAAGGAATCGCCATGACTCAGCGCAGCAACTACATGAAGCAGTCCCCCGAGCTGTTCAAGAAGTTTCTCGAGTTCTCCAACTTGCTGCCCAGCAGCAGTATCGAGCAATCCACCGCTGCCATCGTGTCCATCCGCGCTTCGCAGCTCAATGGGTGCGCGTTCTGTGTCGACATGCATGTCAAGGAAGCCAGGATTCATGGCGAGCGTGAGCTGCGGCTGCACCACCTCGCTGTTTGGTCCGAGTCGCCGCTGTTCAACCCGCGCGAACGCGCCGCGCTTGCCTGGGCAGAGATCCTCACGAGGCTGCCGCAGGGCGGTGTGCCGGACGACGTCTACGACCGCGTTCGCACGCAGTTGTCGGAAAAGGAACTTTCGGACCTGACCTTCCTGGTGATGTCCATCAACGCATGGAATCGGGCCAGCATCGCTTTCAGGTCCGTGCCTGGCGAGTACGACAAGGTCTACGGCCTCGACAAGGCCAACCTGAGCTAGGCGAAGAAGCTGCCACGCCGCTCGTGTCGATCGATTCGTCGCGCGCAATTGACGCAATTGAAGATGCACGGAGTACTCCAGTGACCAACACCCACAGCAATTCGAGCAGCGAGGTCGCACCAGCGGGCGTGATGCGACAGCGAAGGCTGGCCGGCTACCCATGCGTGCTGGCGGTCTCGCTGCTATGCGCGTGCGCGCACATTCCCGACATCGGCACGCCTGCTCAGCCGCGGCCTGTCGACGCGCTCGCATCCGCCCGCAGCTTCGATGCGTCGGCCGGTGAGTGGCCGACCAGCCAGTGGTGGCGATCCTTCGGCGATCCGCAACTCGATCAGTTGGTGGCGCAGGCGCTGGCCTCGGCACCAACTCTCGAACAGGCCGCCGCGGGCTTGCGCGAAGCGGCGGCCAGAGCGGGGATGGCGCAAGCTGCCAGGCTGCCCAACCTGAGTCTGGACGCCGCGGCCGATGAGCGCAAGCTGACCTACAAGGGAATCTTCCCCCGGAGTGCCGTGCCTCGCGGCTGGAACGATTTCGGCCGCGTTGCGCTCGACTTCTCATGGGAAATCGACTTCTGGGGCAAGAACCGAATGGCCCTGGAAAGCGCGATTTCGGAGGTGCGGGCACGCGAGGCGGAAGACGCGGCCGCGCGTGTCCTCGTGACCACCACCGTGGTGCAGGCCTACGTGCAACTGCAAGACTTGTTCGTCCAGTTGGACCTTGCGCGCGAAGCGTCGGAGACGGTTCAAACGTCCGAGCATCTGGTCCGTCGACGCTTCGCGGAAGGCCTGGAGACTGAAGCCGTGCTGGAGCAGGCCCGGGCACGATCGAACCAGGTGACCGCCGAGCAGGCCGAGGTTGAAGAGAGGATGAGCTTGGCACGCGACGCCTTGGCCGCGGTCGCCGGCCAGGGACCGGACCGCGGTCTTCAGGTCAGCCGGACAAACCTTTCAGTGAGGCGTCCCTTCGGCCTGCCGACGGCGCTTGCCGCCGACCTCGTTGGCCGCAAGCCCGAAGTCGTCGCAGCACGCTGGTGCGTCGAGGCAGCGGCCAAGCGCATTGGCGTCGCGAAGACGGCCTTCTATCCCAACGTGAACCTTGTCGCCTTCGCCGGCTTCGATTCGCTTGGCCTGAAGAACCTTGGCGCGTCGGGTTCCGACACAGGGAGTTTCGGTGTCGCGATCCACCTCCCGATCTTCAATGGCGGTCGACTGGCTGCGAACTACCGCGTCACGAGCGCGCAGTACGACGCCGCCGTCGCAGCCTATGACGCCACGCTGATCCAGGCCCTGCGCGAGACGGCCGATGCGGCGCACAGCCTCCAGGCATTGGACGCTCGCTTGCGGCCGACCCAGGCGGCGCTGGCCAGCGGCGAAAAGGCCTATCGACTCGCGCGACGGCGCTACGAGGAGGGTCTGGCGGATTTTCAAAGCGTGCTGACGGCACAGGACGCCGTCCTGCAGATCCGCCGCGCGCAAGCAGCGCTGCGTGCTCGAGGCGCATTGCTCGACATCGCACTGATCAAGGCCTTGGGCGGCGGCTTCGAGACCGACCCGCAAACACAAGCACAGGTGGCCCCATGAACGACACTACTTCGCTGCGCACCGTGACCTCACTCGCGGCCGTCCATGAGCCGACTCCCAGGCGCAAGCGCTGGCTCGCAACCTACGCAGTCGTACTTCTTCTTCTCGCGGGCGCCTGCGCTGCATGGCGTGTCTTCTTCGCGGTTGACTCCGTCTCTACCGACAATGCCTACACCGCCGTCGAGGTCGTGCAGATCACGCCGCTCGTCAGCGGTCCGGTCAAGAAGGTCAATGTCGTCGACACCCAGGCGGTGCATGCCGGCGACGTGCTGGTGGTCCTTGACGACACCGACACACGCCTTGCACTGCTGCAGGCCGAAGCGCAGCTTGCGCGGGCGAAGCAGCAGGTGCGGCAACTCTGGGCCAACGACCTCAGCCTGGCAGGGCAGGTGGACTTGCGCGGTGCGGAGCGGCGCGCCGCCGAAGCGGATCTCGCGAAGGCACAGGCTGAATTCGACAAGGCGAACACCGATGCCAAGCGCAGGCGCAACCTTGTCGAGGAGGGCGCTGTGTCTCGGCAGGACTTGACCGACGCTGAGACGCGCCTGCGTGCGGCGCAGGCGACCATGAGCCAGGCAGATGCGCGCATCAACGCCTCCAAGGCAGCCAGCATGGCCGCGATCGGAGCGCGGCAAGCCAACGCCGCATTGGTCGGCGACAGCGAGGTCGACAAGCATCCGGACGTGCTCGCCGCTGCAGCCCGGTTGACGCAAGCGCGCGTCAACCAAGAGCGCACCGTCATCCGCGCCCCCGTCGACGGAATCATCACGCAGCGCGCGGTGGATGTCGGGCATCAGGTGAGCGCCGGAACGCGGTTGATGAGCGTCGTTCCAGTGGCGCAGATCCATGTCGATGCCAACTTCAAGGAAGCCCAGTTGCGTGACGTCCGTCAAGGGCAACCCGTGCGGCTGACGTCGGACCTCTATGGGAAAGACGTGGTCTACGACGGCTGGATCGATGGCGTTGCGGGCGGCTCAGGCGCGGCTTTCGCGGCAATCCCGGCGCAGAACGCGACTGGCAACTGGATCAAGGTCGTGCAGCGACTGCCCGTGCGCATCCGCATGGACCCCAGGCAACTGGCCATGCACCCATTGCGCGTGGGACTGTCGATGACGGCCACTGTGGGGCTGGACAGCGAGCCGCAAGAGCACCGCACCAGCGCTGCGGCAGTAGCGCCATGAGGACGACCGTGCCCGCTGCGCTCGATGGGCGAGCGCTCGTCTTTCCGGCGATCGTGCTGTCGCTCGCGAACTTCATGGTCGTGCTGGACACCACGATCACCAACGTTGCGTTGACGACCATCTCTGGCGACCTCGGCGTCTCGACCACGGAAGGGACCTGGATCATCACCGCCTATGCGGTGGCCGAAGCCATCACCGTGCCATTGACAGGGTGGCTGGCAAAGCGCTTCGGGCAGGTGCGTCTTTTCACGTGGTCCGTGCTTGCATTCGTTGCGTTCTCGACCTGCTGCGGGCTTTCGCGATCGATGGGCATGCTGGTTCTCTTTCGAATTCTCCAGGGCCTCGCCGGCGGGCCGCTGATTCCGCTGTCCTCGACGCTGATGCTCGCGGTGTTTCCGAAGAGCAAGGCAAACATCGCGCTCGCGCTGTGGGGCATGGTGACCGTCGTAGCGCCGATCTTCGGGCCAATTCTTGGCGGACTCATCTCGGACAACTGGAGTTGGCCCTGGGTCTTCTACATCAACATTGCCTTCGGACTGTTCGTGTTTCTCGGTACGCGACGCGTCATGGGCGCGTACGAGACGCCGCCGGTTCGAAGCCGCATCGACGGCGTAGGACTGGTGCTGCTGGTCATCTTCGTGACGGCCTTCCAGGTCATGATCGACAAGGGGCGCGAACTCGACTGGTTCGAATCGAACCTCATCGTCGCGAGCGCGACGGTCGCTGCTGCATCGCTGGTGCTGCTCGTCATCTGGGAGCTGACCGACGCAGCGCCCGCGTTGGATCTGTCCGTATTCAAGTCGCGAAATTGGCTGGCGTCGACCTTGTCGTTGAGCCTGATGTTCGGCATCTTCTTCGGCAACATCGTCCTGACGCCGCTGTGGCTGCAGCAGCAACTGGGTTACACGGCGACCTGGGCCGGCTACGCAACCGCACCGATGGGGTTGCTCGCCGTCGCGACGTCGCCCCTCGTCGGGCGCCTGCTCTCGAAGGTGGACGCCCGGTGGATCGTCAGTGTCGGCATGGGCGTTCTTGCGGCGTCGTTCCTGATGCGCTCGCAACTCACGACACAGGCCGATTACATGTCGGTGGCCATCCCGATGTTCGTGCTCGGCGCCGGTATTCCGGCTTGCATCATCTGCCTGACGTCCCTCGGCGTGTCCGACCTGCCGCACGACAAGGTCACGAGCGGCTCCGGCCTGCAGAACTTCCTTCGCATCATGTCTTCGGCGGTCGGTGCATCGCTCACGCAAACCTACTGGGAACAAATGACCAAGTTCAGTCGCGCGGAAGTGATTGGCGCGATGAACCCGTTGAACGCTGGTGCGATTGCAGAGGGCGCCAGTCGATTGCTGGGGTCGGCGTCGAGTGCCATCGCATTGTTTTCCCGCCAGGTCGATGCGCAGGCGGTGATGCTCGCGACGAATGATTTCTATGCCATGGCGACCGTCCTGATGCTCGGCTCGATCGGTGTCGTCTGGCTCATCAAGCGACCGAAGGGCCCGCTCAAGGCAGTGTCCCACTGAGGGTCTCCCCGCCGCTCCATCCATCAACACTTTTCGCACCATTGAGGAAGCACTCATGAACCTCCCACATGCCAACCTTGCCCTCGACGATCGCGCGATGGCTCGCCGCCGCCTGCTGCAGTTCCTTGCGGGCAGTCCATTGCTGGCCGGATCCGCGGCACCGAGCCTGGTCGCCGCCTTGTCGGCGACGTTCACAGGTGGCGCCTCGGCGCAAAGCTTCGACGCGCTTCGTGCCATGACACGCAAGGTCGGCGAGATCATCGAATCACCCGAAGACGCGCTCAACGTGATGGACTTCGAGCCCGCGGCGCGAAAGGCGCTGCTTGCCAAAGGCGAGCCGACGCACTGGGGCTACCTGGCCACCGGCGTCGATGACGACGCCACCCTGCGCGCGAACCATGACGACTACAACAAGCTGCGAGTCAAGGCGCGGCGGCTGATCGACGCACGCAAGATCGACACGCGGATACGTCTGTTCGGTGCTGAGTACGCGAGCCCGATCTTTCTGTCGCCCGTGGGCAGCCAAGGTGCGTTTCATCCGGAAGCCGAGGTCGCGGTGGCACGCGCGGCCGGCGCCAAGAAGCAGTTGATGGTTCTGTCGACATCGAGCAGTTCGTCTGCTGCCGATGTGGCCAAGGCGCACGGAGGGCCCATCTGGTTTCAGCTCTACCCCACCGATGACTGGGACGTGACACGTGCGCTCATCAGGCAGGCCGAAAGGGCCGGGGTGAGTGCCATCGTACTGACGGTGGATCGGCAGGGCGGTCGCAACACCGAGACCTTGTTCCATTTCCGCCGGCAGGACGATCGGCAATGCGTCGCATGCCACGCCGGGGGTTTCAAGAACGAGGTTTCGCGCAAACCGGCGTTCAACGACATCGACGTATCGCGCGTCACCAACCTGTACGGGACCGGCATGACCTGGGACTTCGTGGCAAAGCTGCGTGCCGAGACGAAGGCGAGAGTCGTGCTCAAAGGCATCATGACCGGCGACGACGCTGCACGAGCGGTCAAGGCGGGCGTCGATGGCGTCATCGTCTCCAACCATGGGGGCCGCGCGGAGGAGAGCCTGCAATCCACGATCGGCGCGCTGCCCCAGGTCGTCAAGGCCGTCGGCGGCAAGATCCCGGTGTTGGTGGACGGCGGAGTACGCCGCGGGACCGATGCCTACAAGGCCTTGGCCCTGGGCGCGACGGCGGTCGGAATCGGCCGGCCGTACTGCTGGGGACTGGCTGCGTTCGGAGAGCCGGGCGTTGCCGCGGTCCTCGCGATTCTGCAGAGGGAGTTCGAGACCATCATGCGACAAGCCGGTGCGACCGGGCTGAGGGAGATCACAACCGCGACGGTCATGGCCGGTGCTGAGTTCGCCTTGCGATAGTCATCGTTCGATCGGCGTCCTTCGCTGCTGCCGAATACGGGGCCAAGCCATCAAGGCCTGTCATTCGCACCGTTTGACAGCCTTCTTACCGCCGCCACGAACCTCCTCAGCGTCGGCGAGCACTCGCGCGGCGCCAAGCTCACATCGATCAACTGAAACCGCCCTCGAGCGGCACACGCGCGCTCCAGGGCTGCTTCCAGCTCGACGCAGGTCTCCACCCGCACGCCATCCCCACCCATCCCGCGGGCCATCTGCGCGAAGTCCCAGGTGGCGAGGTCGTTGAACTGCGCATCCGGCTCGAAGGCCCGGAGCATCTCCCAGCCGGCGTTGTTGAACACGATGATGATCGGGTCCCAGCCGTAGCGTTGCGCGTTGCCGAGTTCCCATCCGGTCATCTGGAACGCGCCGTCGCCCACCAGCACGATGGGACGCTGGCCCGTCGCCGCCTGCAAGCCAAGCCCGGCGGGCACGCCGTAGCCCATGGTGGCGTAGTAACCCGGCGCGATGAGCGCGGTGGGGGCGACGTCCATCGCCGTGAACAGGCAGTCGCCCACGTCGCAGGCGATGGGCATGGGGCCGTGGCGCTGCATCAGCCGGTTGATGGCATCGGCGATGTCGGCAGGCGTGACGGGCGATGGCTCGGCGCGGCGGGACTGGTGCGGCGTGCTCGCAGCCGGTGGATGCGACCTGGTTGCCAGCGGCGCAGTCGATTGCACACGCTCCAGCAACGCATCGATCAACTTTGACAAGGGCACGTCGGGGTACACGTGATGTCCCATCACCACGCGCCCGCCCAGTGCCTGGATGGCGAAACGCAGGTCGATGCGTTGCGCTGACACCGCGAAGTTGGTGTCGGACACGATGACGCCCAGCAGCAGCAAGCCATCCGAGTTTTCCACCTCGCGGCTCAACGCGGGGTCGCCTGCGAGACCGATGTAGGTGCCGCGCACTGGCACGTCCGTCTCCGCCAGCAGCCCGCGCCCCATGAAGCTCGTCACCACGGGGATGCCGAGCCGGCGCGCAAGTGTTGCCACCTTGGCTTCAAGGTCGTAGCGCCGCACCTCAACGCCCACCATCAGCACGGGGCGGCTCGCACGGCGCAGGCGCTCCAGCAGTTCGTCGGCACAGGC
Source organism: uncultured Comamonadaceae bacterium (assembly GCA_966211955.1). Taxonomy (GTDB): domain Bacteria; phylum Pseudomonadota; class Gammaproteobacteria; order Burkholderiales; family Burkholderiaceae_C; genus Albitalea. The sequence goes on from CBIHOF010000010.1 coordinate 171,290, forward strand.
AGCCAGTGCCTGCGGGTCAGGCTCATGTTCAGGCGTGCGTGGCACCTCGTCGCACAAGCGCTGCGGCATGTCGCGCGGAATCTCCAAATACACAGGGCGCGACTCACGCAATGCGGTGTCCAGCACGCGGGCAATCTGCTGCGGCGCCTGGCGCGCATCGTCGAGCCGTGCGCGGTCGGCGGTCAGTTCCTCGAACACACGCCATTGCGAATCGAGCGTCTTCACCTGGTGATGCAGCAGCAGCCCGCTGGCCGCTTCGTGCGCAGCCGGCGCACCCGACAGCACCACGAGCGGCACGCGTTCGGCATAGGCGCCGGCCACCGCATTGACGAGGTTGAAGGCGCCGGCGCCGTAGGTCACCGCGGCCACGCCCAGGCCACCGCGGAAACGCGCGGCTGCGTCGGCCGCGAAGCCAACGCCGGGCTCGTGCGACAGGGTGTAGAGCGGTACAAGCGCGCTGCGTTCGATCTCGCGGAAGAGCGGCAGTGCGAAGTCGCCGGGGATGCCGAAGATTTCGGTCGCGCCGCGTTGTGCCAGCGCCTGCAGGAGTCGCTCGGTGAGGTTTGTGGCCACGGTGGCTCCGTCGATTCAGGGGTGCTGCTCATTCTTTCGATCGGGCGGCAACTTGCATTGAGGCGGGTCAATGAATCGGCAGGGGGCTCGCCACACAATTCCTGCATGCTGAATCGTCTGCCTGCGGTGGTGGTGGGTTGCATCGCCTTCCTGCTGCTCGTCCTCAATACGCTGTTCTGGGTGCCGCTGCTGTTGGCGCTCTCGCTGTTGAAGTTGCTGCTTCCGTTCGATGGATTGCGCCGAGGCTTGTCCCTCGCATTGACACGCGTGGCCGAAGGGTGGATCGCCGGCAACGGCGCATGGATGGCGTTGACCCAGCGTGCTGAGTGGGACGTGCAAGGCCTCGATGGCCTCGACCCGCGCCGCTGGTACCTCGTCAACTGCAACCACCAGGCGTGGGTCGATGTGCTGGTGCTGCAGCGCGTGTTCAACCGCCGCATCCCCTTGCTGAAGTTCTTTCTGAAGCGCGAACTGCTGTGGGTGCCGGTGATGGGCCTGGCGTGGTGGGCGCTGGACTTCCCGTTCATGCGACGCCACGGCGAGGCCTACCTGCGCGATCATCCGCACATGCGCGAGCGCGACCTGCTCACCGCGCGCAAGGCATGCCTGAAGTTCGCGGCGCAACCCACGAGCGTCATGAACTTCCTGGAGGGCACGCGCTTCTCCGAGGCCAAGCAACGCCAGCAGCTGTCGCCCTACAAGCACCTGCTCAAGCCCAAGGTGGGCGGCATCGCGTTGGCGCTGAACACCATGGGCCAGCAATTCGAGGCGGTGCTCGACGTGACCATCGTCTACCCCGATGGCGTGCCCAGCTTCTGGCAGTTCCTGTGCGGGCGCATGCGGCGGGTGGTGGTGCGGGTGCAGCAGGTGGCCGTGCCGGTCGATCTCGTCCGCACCGACTACGTGGCTGACCCGTGCGGGCGTGTGGCCTTTCGCCGGTGGGTGATGAACCTTTGGCAAGAGAAGGATGCGCGCATCACCGCGCTGCTGGCCGTCGAGCCGGCCCCAGCGACGCATCGATCTCATTGAACATCTTGTCGTGCCGTGCCGTGCAGCGTCAGCCGCCGCGCTCGACGCGGCTCTTCAGGGCCGTTCCTGGGGCGTGTTCGCGCTGTTCGGCCACGTCCTTCGAGTTGCGCGGGCCGATTGTCGCTTTCGACCCTCAGCAGACATCCGCCCTCGCGATCGCGTTGCAGCACAGCTCACATTCGGCTCCGCACAGGCGGCTCCACGAGGCCTAGCACCCGATCGCGGGCATGCCGCCACCGCTCTGCCACGACGTGCAGCCGCGATCGGTGAATCAGCCCATGAAGCCGAGGTTGCGCACGCTCGCATCGAAGTTCGCGAGATTCGGGAAGACCGTGAGCGCATCGGTGTCCGACACGCCGAACCAGCGCGCCAGCGTGGCGCCGAACTGATCAACCGAGGTGTCGGGGAGCAGGCTGCCGTTGTCGATCTGGTTCGGGCTGCTGTCGAACTCGTTGTTGTTCGCGTTCTTCGCGCCCAGCACCGGGACCTTGCCGTAGATGTCGCCGCCCATGACCGCGCCACCCATCACGAAGTGGTGCCCACCCCAGCCATGGTCGGTGCCGTCGCCGTTGCTCGTGAACGTGCGCCCGAAGTCGCTTGCGGTGAACGTCGTGACCTTGCTGCGCGCGCCCATCGCGTCGAGCGTGGTGTCGAAGTAGCGCATCGCGTGCGCCAGGCGCGCCATCAGGTCGGCGTGGGTTCGGTTCTGACCGTCGTGCATGTCGAAGCCACCGAGGCTGACGAAGAACACCTGGCGCTTGGCGCCGATGCCGCCTGCGCTGCTCGCATCGATCATCCGCGCGACCATCTGCAGTTGCTGCGCGAGGTTGCTGAACGACTTCGCGCCGGTCAGCGGGTTGTCGTACTGCAGCTTCGGGTCATTGGCCGGGTTGTAGTTGGTCGCCGGGGTGCCGAACAGCGGATCGCTCGGCTCCTTCAGCGCGGTGCGCAGCGTCGTCTCGGCGTCAATCGAGCGCGCGGCGACTGCGGCGAGATCGGCCTCGAAGGTGTGGCCGCCACGCGTCGCGGAGACGACCTGCTGCACCGCCGTGGTCAACTCGAGCGAGCCGAGAATCCGGCCGTTCACGGGCGAGCCCAGTCGGATCGCGCCGTTCGGGCTGACCTGGTACTGCTGCACGCTCTGCCCCGTCAGCCACACCGCGTTGCCTGTGGTCGAGATCGACGTGAAGATTGAGCGGCTGTTCTGCGACACCATCAGGTCGCCGAGCCGGCCACCCCAGCCAACCGTCGCGCCTTCGGGCTTGGAGGTCATCCACGTGTTCGTCTGGTCATTGTGCGAGAACAGCATCACGGGCCGGCGGCCCGTGCCGTTGTTGTACGTGGTCTTGGTCAGCGGCTCGACCAGCGGGCCGACGTTGGAGACGATCGCGAGCCGCTTGTCGGTGTTGAACATCGTCTGCAGGGGGCCCAGCAGCGGGTGCAGCGCGAAAGTCTGCGTGCCACCGCCAGGCGCCGAGCGCGCGGTGGTCGGCACGATCGGCAGCACGCCGCCGAGTCGTGTCGGCGTGCCGGCTGCGGCGCTGCCGACCGCCGGGGTACCAGGCGCCATCAGCGCAAGCGAATCGGGCGTCTGGTTGCGCACATTCGTGTAGTTGGCCCACGACGCGGAGTCGGTCGGCAGCACCGTGTTCAGCGAGTCGTTGCCGCCGAACAGGAAGATGCAGACGAGCGCCTTGTAGTCGCTGGCCGATTGCGCGGCGGCCGAGCCGATCGCAGCCATGTTCAGCGCGAGCGGCGCGGCGGCTGCGCCGGCGGCGGACAGCACACCGAAGTTGCGCAGGAAGAGACGGCGGGACAGTTGGTGGTCAATCATGGTGGGCTCGATACGTAGTAGCGCTCAGCGCTGCACCTGGAACTCGGGCGAGACGACGGTCAGGAAAATCGCCGTGCGCACGCGGTCTTTCTTCGCGAGGTCGACCGCGGCCTGGTTCGACTTGTCGGACTGCAGCGCGGGGATCACGAACGTGTCGACGGCGCCTGTGATCAAGCTCTTCAGCGCGGCCGGCATCGTGCCGTACATCAGGCGGGCGTTCAGGCGATCAACGAGGGCCGAGCTGTTGTCGGCAAGCGCGAGTTCGGCGCTGTAGTCGGGCTGCAGGTCGCGGCGGTTCACCGTCACACCGTTGACGGTGGTGTTGAAGATGCCGACGCCGTCCACAACGTTGTAGAACATGTAGTTGACGTAGCCTGCAGCACTGGTCTCATTGGCCAGCTGCATCTCGGGCACGGCCAGGCCCGCTTTCGCCGCTCCCGTGCCCGGCGGCACGTAGCCCGGACGATAGAAGTTGAAGACCGTCGGTGAGCGCAGCGGCGACTGGCCAAGCGTGAAGGCGGCCTCGTCGGTGATGCCGACGCGATAGTCGCCGGTGTCCGACTTGAACGCGAACGCGCGCATGAAGGCCGAGAGCCTCAGTACCGGCTCGCGCAGCTTGCCGGAGGTCGTCGTCATCTGGCGCGCCTCGGGGTTCATCAGCACGGCCTTGACGACCGCCTTCATGTCGCCGCGCACGCCGGAGCCGTTGTTGGCGAACGCCGCCGACACCGCGGCGACGTAGGCCGGGCTGGGGTTGCTCGTGACCAGCCGCTGGATCAACTGCCGGCCGATGAACGGGCCGACGTTCTGGTGCTTGTACAGCGTGTCGAGCGCGACCTTCAGGCTCGCATCAGGGTCGCCCGCGCCCTGGGCGGGGATCGTCACGCCGAGGAACTTCTTCTCCTCGGTGCTGTGGTACGCCGGATAGCCGAGCACTGGCTTGACGCGGCGGTCGGGATCGCCGACGCCCGCCTTCTCGCCGAGGAAAAAGCAGCTGCTGTCCGGCCAGGCGGGGCAGGCGTAGCTCCAGCCGGTGAAGACGCGGGCCATCCCGCGGATGTCGGCCTGGCCGTAGGTGTCGATCGGCTGGCCGGCGTTGAGTTGCTTGCTGCCGTCGGCGTTGAGCATGTGCAGGCCGATCGACATCAGTTGCATCACCTCGCGGGCGTAGTTCTCGTCCGGCACACGGCCGGTCGTCGGATCGGCCTTCTGGTTTCTCAGCGCCGTCAGGTAGGCCAACATCACCGGATGCTTGGAGACCCCCTCGATCAGGTCGCGGTAGTTGCCCAGGCCCTTGTCGCCGAGCATGTCGAGGAAGCCTGCGGCCCCACGCGCGTCGACGTTTGCGTCTCCCATCGAGATCACGAAGATCTGTGACAGCGAATACGCGACGCGCTGGCGCAACTGGTCGTCGCCGCTGATCGCGTTGCGCCAGAACGCATGGGTCGTGCCGTCCTGGGCCGTGTTGGGGGTCGCATTGTTCGCCGTGAACTTCGCATCCCAGAGTGCCAGATTGCTGGACGCGGGCTTCGCAAACTGCTCGTCGATCCAGGCCGAGTAGCCGACCGACATCAGATGATCCACCTCGGCATCGGTCGGGCCGAACGTGGCCTGCGTCAGGAAGCGCGCAGCCTCGGCGCGCGTGGCCGGCTTCTCGACTTCGGTTGGTGACGGTGGCGGCGGCGGGCTGGAGCTGGAGCTGCTGCCGCCGCCGTCGCTCTTGCCGCCGCCGCAGGCCGCCATCACGGCCGCCAGCACCAGACATCCGGCGATACGCCAGTTGCGCCACGCCGACTTCGGCGCCGCGTCGCTTCTACTTGCTTTGTGCACGTCGGCTCCCCGATGCCGCTCTTCGTCTTCCACAGGCACGCCACGCGTCCACATCTTGATGGACGCCCCGCCTTCACGCTGCTCAATGGTGTAGTTCTGTTCCATGTTCATCTCACTTCATCTCAAACCAGAAAACGGTGACCAGGATCGATGAAACGTCACTCCGCCATCCGTTACTGGATCGGGATTCGGACCCGGGCGCCCCACGCATCCTGGCCGGCCTCCACCGATGAGCAGTCGGCGATCAGAGTCCGCCATGATCCATGGCTGATGTCGAGATCCTGGCGCCAGCTTCCCCCCGGGCACTACTGACTTTGATCGCCGCTGAGTGGTTGGCGCTGGACGACCCACAGTTGCCGGTCGGGAACATTGATGGCTGCGTTCGGCTGACGCGTCTGACGTCGGCGGAGGACACCACGGCCTCAGTGCAAGGCCTATAGAAGCAACGTCGCCAGAACCACCATTCCCGCGCCACAGCCGGTAGGGACCTCTTGAAGTGGACCTTCTCCTCTGAAGCCTCAGCCAGCGTATCAGTCCCCTTCATTGGAAACGCAGCGTGCCGGCGACACGCGTGGCGACCAGCGTCTCGTCAAGCCGCAGAAGGTCATTGACATTGCGCAGATCGACTCCCAATACCGGTGCATGTGCCACGCGGCAGTAAGTGGCTAGCGCATCCGCACCGTCGCGCGGAATGTTCTCCACGCCAATGACGACCGCACCCGCTTTGAACTGCTCGGCATAGCGCTGCTGCGCTGCGCGCAGTATGTCAACAGCGTCAGCGTGTGCATGATCCAGCAACAGCAGAACGCTGCGATTGCCGGCATGAAGGCGTTCAGCGAGACTGTCCAATGCACGGCGCTGAACCCGCGCCGGCAGTAGCGCCAACTCATCACCGTCGACGATGCAGGCGGCGTCTCGGCGTGAGTTCGCAGGACGCGAACTGCCGAACTTGATGCGGCACGCACCGCGCAGCCGATCGGCGAGGATCGAACCGCGCTTTGCCCCCCGTGATATTTGGGCAATCATGCTTTCGGTGGCGCTCATGGCTGCACAGTTTCATTGCCGACCCGCCGCGAATCCTGACGAATCTGTGACAGCCAGCGCCTTCTGCACCGTGTCGTGAAATGTGCCGCGCCGAGGGGAGCGTCCGCGATCGCGGTAGGGATGCCGGTTACCCGGCCCCCCCGCACATACATGGACACCCCCGGTTTGCCAAGCTCTCAATCCGTGACGGCTCGAAGGTGGAGATTGCACTCATACATCCGGACTTTTTATGCGGCTGTGCCGCTGTCCCTGATGGAATCCGCTGGCCGAGTTCTCAATAGATCCGTGTGCTCGCGGCACGCTGTGCGGGTCAGATTCTCTCGGCCACGGTCTTACCAGTCTTGCCATCAGTTCATGATCACCTGAGCGATCGAGGGTGGGTGGGGATCTCCGTGGGTGTTGCGCCGTTGTCTTCAAGCCGACCCGATTACGCGGGCGCGTCATCGGGTCGGAACTCCCCGTCATGGGCCAGCAAGGCCCAGACGATTCGAGCGTTCTTGTTGGCCAAGACAACTGCTGCTACGTCCATCGACGTTCTGATCGGGGTACCATCAAGCAGGCGGCGTATGAGCCATCCACTCATCTTGTCTTCGCAGAGGCGGCATTGCGTCGGGTCGCGTCCCAACCCGTGGTGTAACTCCACAGCCCGGAGAAGGCTGAGATG
>CBIHOF010000011.1:0-176518 GCA_966211955.1 uncultured Comamonadaceae bacterium
GGTCGGCCTTGCGCTCGCGCAGGTACTCGTCCTCCATCTCGTCGAACTGGCGCGCAAGGACCTCGAGCTGCGCCGACAGCGCCCATTCAGCGTTGTAGTGGCGGTCGATGATCCACTGCTTCGTGGCACCGGTGAGCGCCTCGTCGTGGAGCAGCAACAGGTGCACGTCCAAGAGCGCCGGGAGCTCTGCGGGCGCATCGGCAGGCAGATCCCGCTTGAGGTTGCCGAGTTCCTGCGCGACGGCGTCGCGCGCCGAACGCATGCGGCCGATTTCCGCCTCGACCTGCGCTTCGTTGATGAAGTAGTGGGCGACGTCGACGCGGCTGGACGCGACAAGCACGGCCCGGCCGATGGCCACGCCCCGGGAGACCGGCAACCCGAACAGCTGAAAGCTCATGCGGCCATGCTAGCAGCGCATGGCCGTATGCAACTCGGGGTTGTCACGGCATGTTGTGGATGTCATCGGCACGTCACCCAGGCTTCATGCCCACGTCACGCCGGCTCGCGACCATGGGCAAACTCGATGGAGAAACACATGAGGGAATTGCCCCTTCCGACGATGCCGCTCTCAGACCTTCGCGCCCCTGCGGCGCCCCGGAGGTCACTTCACGAAAGCTCACCGCTCACCGAAGCTGCCGGCCGCGACAAGGCTCGGCTTGAAGTGGTTTGGGCTCGCGACGACGATGATGTTCGGCAGGCACAGCAGCTGAGGTACCAGATCTTCGCGGAGGAGATGGGCGCGCGCTTGTCAGTGCCGCTGGGCTCGCCGCCCGGGCACGACATCGACATGTTCGACCCATACTGCGAACACCTGCTGATCCGCGCGGAGAGCACCGACGATGAGCCCGGCCCGGTCATCGGCACCTACCGCGTCCTCACGCCCGCCGCGGCCAATCGCGTGGGCGGCCTCTACAGCGAAACCGAGTTCGACCTGACCCGCCTGCGACCCCTGCGCTCGAAGATGGTCGAGCTGGGCCGTTCCTGCGTGCACCCGGCCTACCGCTCGGGCGGCGCCATCCTCGCGTTGTGGGGTGCCCTGGCCGAATTCATGGTCCGCAACGGCCTGGACACGATGATCGGTTGCGCCAGCATCAGCATGCGCGACGGCGGCCACATGGCGGCGAGCCTGTGGAACCAGTTGCGCAAGACGCACCTGGCGCCGATCGAATGGCAGGTTCGTCCTCGCCTGCCTCTGCCGGTGGAAGAGCTGCAAGGCGACCTCGACGTCGAGGCACCCGCGCTCATCAAGGGCTACCTGCGCTGCGGCGCCAAGGTACTCGGGCCGCCGGCCTGGGACCCCGACTTCAACACCGCCGACCTGCCGATGCTCATGCGCATCGGCGACCTGCCCTCGCGTTATCGCAAGCACTTCCTGGGCGTTTGAGCCGCGCGGTTCACTCCGGCGAGGCGATCACTCGCCTTCGCCGAATTTGTCGTTGATGAGCGCCACCAGGGCATCCATGGCCGCTTGCTCATCTTCGCCCTCGGTCTCGATCTCGATCTCGGCGCCCAGCCCGGCGGCCAACATCATCACGCCCATGATGCTCTTGGCGTTCACGCGACGCCCGTTGCGGCTCATGAAGACTTCGCTCTTGAAGCTGGTGGCCAGCTTGGTGAGCTTGGCCGACGCCCGGGCATGCAGCCCGAGCTTATTGCTGATGGTGATGCTGTTCTTGTTCATTGGCACCTGGTTTGAAGGCCTGGTTCTGCGGACGGGAACTCGCCACCTGCATCACGCCCTGCGTCGCGCCGGCCAATGCACGGGCGACGAGCGTGTCCAGCGGCTCCTCGGCATAGCACAACGACCTCCACAACATCGGCACGTTCACCCCCGCGATGACTTTCACGAGGCCGCCTTCGATGCTGCCGGCGAGCCGCTGAGCCACGTTGCACGGCGTCGCGCCGAACACGTCGGTGAAGATGACTGCTTCCGGATTGCGCACCCGCTCCAGCAGGGTGCGGGCCTGGGCCTCGATTTCCTCGGGCGGCATGTCGGGAGACACATCCAGCGCCTGCAGCACGCTGGAGCACTCCGGAAAGGTATGCCCGGCCACCGCCTTCAGCGAGGAGGCGAGCGGCGCGTGGGCAATGATGAGGAGTCCCGGCATGAGATTGATTATCGGCAGTTGCGTGCCGCCCCTTGATGAAGCGTGCCCGCAAAGAGTGCGTGAAGACGCAAAAACCACATCACAGACATCAAGAAGCGAAACGTAGGCCGGCGATGAAGGTGTCCGCGGCCTCCCCATCCACCTTGGCGCCCACCACCGACGCCTGGTAAACGCGCAAGCCCTTGGCAAAGAAGACCGCCTGCTCCTGCAAAGGTTCGCCCCGCGCACCACTGCCCGCCACGCTCACCCGCCGGGCGAACCCGTTGGGCGTCATGCCCGGTACCGTCGCGTCGCCGGTTTCACGGGTGGCGCCGCCCAGGTTGCGGGCAGCCGCGTCGCGCAGCTCGCCCAGGGCTGCGTCAACCTTCCCGGGCTCCCCCACGGCCGCATACGCCACGGCATAGGTCACACCATCCACCACACAGGACGACATGCGCATCTCGACCGCCTCGCCGGCCAGGGGCAGCTTGCGTGCGTAGCGCTCGGGCTTGCAGGGAAACATGGCGAACAGCTCGCTGCCCTCGGGTTGAACCTCGCGCCAGTTGAGCGCCGGCGTGCAGGCGGCGAACAGTGCGAGAAGGCACGGGAAAACCATGCGGATGCGGGTCATCGGCGGATTATCCGGGCTGCGCAACAATGCCCGGATGACCGACAAGACCCCTTCGCAGTCCCTCGCGGGCGTGCGTGTGCTGGACCTCTCGCGGGTGCTCGCTGGCCCTTGGTGCACCCAGACCCTGGCTGACCTCGGCGCCGACGTGATCAAGGTGGAGCGCCCGGGCAGTGGCGATGACACGCGCGGCTGGGGCCCGCCCTTCCTCAAGGATCGCGAGGGCCACGACACGGCCGAGGCCGCCTACTACCTCGGCACGAACCGCAACAAGCGCTCGATCACCATCGATATCGCAACGCCCGCCGGGCAGTCACTGATCCGAGACATGGTGGCGACGTGCGATGTGTTCATCGAGAACTTCAAGGTCGGCGACATGGCGCGCTATGGGCTGGACGCTGCCACGCTGTGCGCGCTCAATCCACGCCTCGTCTACTGTTCGGTGACAGGGTTCGGCCAGACCGGCCCGTACCGCGAGCGCGCCGGCTACGACTACGCGATCCAGGGCATCGGTGGCCTGATGAGCGTGACCGGCGAGCGCGACGACCTCCCCGGTGGCGGCCCGCAGAAGGTGGGCGTTGCGGTGGCGGACCTCTTTACCGGCATGTACGCCACGGTGGCCATCCTCGCGGCGCTGCGGCACCGCGACCTGACCGGCCTCGGCCAGGCCATCGACATGGCGCTCCTGGACACGCAGGTGGCGATGCTGGCCAACCTCGGCGCCAACTACCTCACCACCGGCGTCGCGCCCAAGCGGCTGGGCAATGCGCACCAGAACATCGTGCCCTACCAGGTCTTCGAGGTAGCGGACGGGCACATCATCCTTGCGGTGGGCAACGACGGCCAGTACGCGAAATTCTGCGAGGTCGCGGGCCGACGTGATCTGGCCGAGGACACGCGCTTCGTGCGCAATGCCGACCGGGTTCGCCACCGCGCCATCCTGGTGCCTCTGCTGGCCGAGGTGCTCAAGCAGCGCGACAAGGCAGACTGGCTGACCGCGCTCGAGGCGGCCAAGGTGCCCTGCGGTGCGATCAATGACCTCGCCGAGGTATTCGCCGATCCGCACATCAAGGAACGCCGCATGACCGTCGAGGTGCAGCATCCCCTGGCCGGTGCAGTTCCGATCGTGGCGAGCCCCATGAAGCTGTCGTCAACGCCCGTGCAGTACCTCCGAGCGCCCCCGCTTCTGGGCGAGCACACGCAGGAGCTGCTGAACGAATTCGGCATCACGCCCGAGAAGCAGGCCGAGTTGAAGGCGCAGGGAGCGCTGGGCTGAGCTGAGCCGTCGCGGGTATCCCCTCCACGGCGTGGGTAACAACTTGTTTGTTCACTTCCCAGCAACGTCAAACTTCATCATCGTTCGTCCTCCCCCCGACTCGGTGGAAATTGCAACGCGTCCCTGGCGAAACGACGATCGCAGGCCAACACTTGCAGGTGAAAAGGCCATGACGCTTCTCCAGCTGCACGGCCAGCCCAGGCCACCGCTTCGGGCCGACAACAACAGGATGAGTCATGGACATGTCTGAACTGAATCGTGGCAAGCCCCCCCATGCCGCTGCCCCCGCGCGTGGGCATCTTTCCCCCATCACCGCCGAAAGCGACGCCGATCGCTGGCGCGAAACGCTGAACGCCGCGGGCAGCGAGATCGCCGCGCCGCTCACCTCGGCGCTGGAGCGCATTCATTCGCTCATCACCACCGGTCGCATCGACAAGGGGGGCCTGCGGGCATTGCGCGAGGAGATCGAAGGCGCGCGCCGCGCCGGCATGATCGCCCAGCAGCTCACGCGCTTTGCAAGCGGCCGGCTGCGGCAGTCGCATGAGCACCTGTCGCTGGCCGAGACCCTGAACGCGATGCTGCAGCACCGCTCGCGCGAGACGGCGGCCCGCGGCGTCGTCGTCAAGCAGACGCTCAAGACAGCCGACGTCGTGGTCGACCCGTCGCTGCTGTTCAGCCTGTTGAACACCGTGCTCGACTGGTCGCTCGTGCACGCGCGCTCGGACATCGAGTTCCTGATGGACATGACCGCCTGGCCCGCGCATGCGCGCCTGGCCTGTGTCTTCTCCCACCGCCCGCCCGACGAGCTCGATGACGGCGCACCGCCGCCGGCCAGCCTGCCCTCGCTCGACTCGCTCACCTGGAAGCTGATCGAGCAGACGGCCTGGACCATGGGGCTGCCGATGCATCGCAGCGTCGACGCCGGCCGCGTGTCGCTCACCATCGAGTTCCCGCGCACGGCGGCTGAACAGGTCGAGGGATTGAGCACCGTCGAGCTGGACACCGGCTTCGGCACCTCCTCGAACTCACGGCCGCTGGCCGGCAGCCATGTGCTGGTGGTCGCCTCGCGACGCGAGATGCGCATGCGCATCCGGGACGCGATCCGCCACATGGGCCTCGTGGTGGACCTCGTCGCATCCATCGAGGAAGCGGGCGACTTCTGTCGCGACAGCCTGCCGCACGCCATCATCGTCGAGGGAATCCTCGCCGGCGAACGCCTCAACCAGCTGCGCTCGGAAATCTGTGCCGAGGTGACTGACTTCCCCTTCGTCGAGATCATCGAGGAGGGCTCGTCGTTCGCGATGTCTGGCTTCAGCGGCGCGGAGATGGGCCGGGTCGGCCGCGATGCGATCGAGAGCGCGTTGCCCTCGGTGTTGATGTTCGAGCTGTCACGCGGCCTGTGAGCCTGCGGCCGGCGCCTACCAGGGCGCCGGCCAGCCAAATCGCCGGCACACGCGTTCGTGGCGCGCGCGCAGGTCGGCCTCGTCGTCGCCGGGCATGTTCAGCACGGCATACCGGTGCGAGCCGAGCCACTTGATCTCGCGGCGCAATGAGTTTCCCGACTTCGGGTAGAGCTCCAGGCGGGCCTGCGGAAACTCGCGGGCAAGCCACGCCAGGTCGTCGGTCGACGGCATGCGCGGGCATGCGCCGGCGTCAAAGCGTCGCCACACGAAGCTCGCAGCCGCACCGAAGGCTGCTGGACGTGCCGTGGGCAGCGGGCGGCCGAGAGCCATCGCAAAGCCCAGCTCATAGGTGTCGATGCCGCCCACCCACTCATGCACCTGGGCCAGTTGCGCTGCGAGGCGCGGGTTCACCTCGATGAGCTGCAGCGAGCCGTCGTTACGCACGAAGAACTCGAGGTTGAAGAAGCCGTGGTCCAGGCCCAGGCCGCGCAGCACCAACTCGCTCGCCTCGCGGATGCGGGCCTGCATCGCCAAGCCAAGGTGCGAAGGACTTGCGAAGCGCATGAAGGCCATCGTGCCCGGGTACATGAGCTCGTCGGCCAAGCCGAGGAGGTGGAATGCGCCCTTGTGGACGAAGGCGTCCACGTTGACCTGCAGGCCCTCGACCACCTCCTCCACCACCAGGTGCCGCGAATGGACCGTGAACTGCGGAAAGCGCCGCATCGCCTGGTTGTGCGGCTCGATCAGCCGCTTGATGATGTGCTTCTCCCATGGACGAAAGCGCAGGTGCTCGATCAGTTCATCCGGCGAGTCGCAGCGCTTGGCGAGCACCGAGAAGGTGGCCTTGACCGGCTTGACGAAGAGCGGGTAGTGAAGCTTTTGAGCCTCGGCTCGCGTGATGGCGTAGGGAATCAGCTCGAAGCGTGGACACAGGTGCGGCGCGAAGTCGCGCAGCCGCAGCCGCGCCTCGTATTTGTGCTGCGCGCGCAGCAAGGCGTTCGGGTCGGCGCCCGGCAAGTTGAGCCGCTCGGCGATGAGCGACGCCGCCAGCGCGCCGAACTGCTCGTTCGAGGTGAAGACGCCATCGATGCGCCCGGCATAGCGCCTTACCAGGCCATCGACGAAGCGCTGCACGTCGAACCACATCAGCCGGGCATTGCTCGGGAAGCTGAAAAGGTCGAAGCCATGTTCGTGGAAGCGGTAGCGGCCGCTGCGGCTGTAGTGCGACAGGACTCTTGCGTCCCAGTCGGCCCCGAAAAGCACCAGCAACCGTGCCGCAGCGGTGGTGGCCAGTCGCAGCGGCGGCGCCTGGTTCAGCAGCGCTGCATCGGCCAGCTGTGCAGCAATGGCCTTCGGGTTCTGCAGGTTGGCACTCATGTCGCGCAATACGCGGTAGCCCGTGCGGCGGATGCGCTGAGGGCGGGCGCCCTAGCGCAGTCCCCCGAATACCTTCTTCAGAATGGCGCTGCCGGTACCGATGGGGTCTTGGCGAATCTTTCTTTCCTCCTCGCCGATCACGAGGTAGAGGCCATCGAGAGCGCGAGAGGTGACGTACTGCTGGACGTTCGCTTCGTCCTTCTTCAACAGGCCGAGCGCCGATGCCTTGCCCGCCACTACGTTGTACTTGTCAGCGAGCGACACCTTCTGAGTGGCACGCGTGACGATGGGCAGGAAACGCTGGGACAGAGGCTCGCGCGTCTTGGCCGCGAAGAACTGCGTGGCCGAATCGTCGCCGCCGCCGAGGATGTTCTTCGCATCCTCGACGCTCATTTTCTTCACCGCATTCACGAGCAGCGTGCGCGCCTCGGGCACCGCCGCCTCGGCGGCGCGGTTCATCGCGGTGATGAGTTCATCGACACGACGCTGTTGGCCGGTGGCCTTCAGGAAGCGCGCCGCGTCGTTGAGGAAACCGGGCAGCTCGATGCGAACCTTGGGGTTGCCAAGAAAGCCGTCGGTGCGACCCAGCAGGCCGACTGCCGCGATCGCGCCGCGCTCGAGCGCCGCGCGGATCCCGGCCGAGGCATCGGACTCCGTGAGGCTTTGCAGCGAGGCCTGTGCCGTCCATGGCATCGCGGCCAAAAGCCCCGCCGCACCGACCCCTGACGTAAACTTTCGACGCTGCATTGAGACCATCCACGATGAAATCGACCCGCCATGTTGCCGTTGCGCTTGCCATCTTGGCAATCGGGACGCTCGCCTATCTGGGTATCGAGCGCGTGGCGCGGCCCGACGTGGCCCCTGTTGCGGCACCCGACGTGGCGTATACGCTTTTAAACGGGGAAAAATCCAGCCTCGACCACCTGCGCGGGAAAGTGGTGCTGGTGAACTTCTGGGCGACCAGCTGCACGACTTGCGTTCACGAAATGCCCCGCGTGATCGCGACCCATGAGAAGTTCAAGGCGCGCGGCTACGACACGTTGGCCGTGGCCATGAGCTATGACGCGCCTGCCTCCGTGATCCAGTATGCCGAATCGCGGCACCTGCCCTTCGGCGTCGCCATCGACAACACCGGCGTGATCGCGCAGCGCTTCGGCGACGTGGAGATGACGCCCACGAGCGTGCTGATCAACAAGCGCGGCGAGATCGTCAAGCGCTTCGTCGGCGAGCCAGATTTTGCGGCGCTGGAGGCGCTGGTGGAGAAGCTGCTGGCCGAGGCCTGAAGGCCCGTGAGGCGTGTCATCCCGACGAACGCCGGGATCCATCGCTGCGTAAACCCAACCTCAGCCGAGCACGTCCTGCACGCCTGCGGCGTGCGCCTGCTGGTCGGCGTGGTAGCTCGATCGCACCATTGCTCCCACGGCGGCGTGAGTGAAGCCCATCTTCATCGCCTCGGTCTCGAACATCTTGAAGGTGTCCGGATGCACGTAGCGGCGCACCGGGAGGTGGTGGCCGCTGGGTGCGAGGTACTGCCCGATGGTGAGCATGTCGATGTGGTGCTCGCGCATGTCGCGCATCACCTGCAGGATCTCTTCATCGGTTTCGCCAAGGCCGACCATGATGCCGCTCTTGGTCGGCACGCCGGGCGCGAATTCCTTGAAGCGCTTGAGCAGGTTGAGCGAGAACGCGTAGTCGGACCCCGGTCGCGCTTCCTTGTACAGGCGCGGCGCGGTCTCGAGGTTGTGGTTCATCACGTCCGGCGGCGCGGCCTTGAGGATCTCCAGTGCGCGGTCCATGCGGCCGCGGAAATCGGGCGTGAGGATCTCGATGCGCGTCTCGGGCGACAGCTCGCGCGTCTTGCGGATGCATTCCACGAAGTGGGCGGCGCCACCGTCGCGCAGGTCATCGCGGTCCACGCTCGTGATGACCACGTACTTCAGGCGCAGCGCGGCGATGGTCTTGGCAAGGTTCAGCGGCTCGTCCGCATCCAGCGGGTCGGGCCGGCCGTGGCCCACGTCGCAGAACGGGCAGCGCCGGGTGCACTTGTCGCCCATGATCATGAAGGTGGCCGTGCCCTTGCCGAAGCATTCGCCGATGTTGGGGCAGGAGGCTTCCTCGCAGACGGTGTGCAGCTTGTGCTCGCGCAGGATTTCCTTGATTTCGTAGAAGCGGGTGGTTGGCGAGCCAGCCTTGACGCGGATCCAGTCGGGCTTCTTGAGCGTCTCTGCGGGCACCACCTTGATGGGGATGCGTGCCGTCTTGGCCTGCGCCTTCTGCTTGGCTGACGCGTCGTAGGTGCTGGCGTCCTGCGCCTGGCGGATCACGTTGTCGGTGGACATGCGGTACCTCAGGGCGCGAGGTGCGACGCGAGCCGGGACCCCAGCTGCTCGGCCACCGTGGCCCAATCCGTGAAAACCCGAAGTGTAGCCAAGTCGACCGTTTCAAGCCCTTCGTAACCGCACGGATTGATTCCTTGGAAGGGATTCAGGTCCATTGCCACGTTCAGCGCCACGCCGTGGTACGTGCAGTGCCGGCTGACCTTGATGCCCAAAGCGGCGATCTTGCCCAACCCGCGGAATGGGTCGGCAGCGCGCACCCCGTCGCGCTCGGCCGGTGGCTTGTCTTCCAGCGGTGCATGGTCGAACGGGTCGGCCAGCCGCACGTAAATGCCCGGCGCGCCCGGCACGCGGTGGCCGGTCACGTCAAAGCGTTCCAGCGTCTTGATGACGCAGTGCTCCAGCCGGTAGACGTATTCCTTGACGTAGATGGAGAGACGCTTGAGGTCGATGAGCGGGTACGCCACGACCTGCCCGGGGCCGTGGTACGTCACCTGCCCGCCCCGGTTGGTCTGCACCACCGGGATGCCATGCGGATTGAGGATGTGCTCCGGCTTGCCGGCCACCCCCTGCGTGTACACCGGCGGGTGCTCGCACAGCCAGATCTCGTCGGGCGTTTCGGCACCGCGCTGCTCGGTGAAGGCACGCATGGCCTCGAGGGTGGGCGCGTACTCCACGCGCCCGAGCGTGCGCACGAGGGGTGGGCTCAGAGCACCACCTTGACCATCGGATGGGTGGACAGCGTGCGGTACAGCTCGTCGAGCTGCTCGCGGCTGGTCGCCGTGACGGTGATGGTGATGCCGAGGTAGTTGTTGCCCTTGCTCGGCCGCTGTTCGACGGTGGACACGTCGAATGCGGGGTCGAACTCGCAGGCCACCGCGACGATCGCCTCGACGAAGCCATCCACGTTCTGGCCCATCACCTTGATGGGAAAAGCCGAGGGGTACTCGATGAGCGACTGCTCAGGCGGGATTTCTCTCATGTTCATCGGCCCCAGATGGGGCCACGGCGAAAAAACTCAAATCGACTGCAGCATCTTGGCACGCTGGTAGGCCTCGTACAGCCGTGCATACACGGGGCCGGGCTTGCCGCGCAGCGCGCCGTGGCCCACCGGGTCGCCGTCCAGCGAGGTGACGGGCAGCACCTCCTTGTTGGCCGAGCTGAGCATCAACTCGTCCGCCGCCAGCACCTCGCCCTCGGACACCGGCCGCAGGTTGTAGGCGATACCTTCCTCCTCGCACAGCTCGCGGATCAGCTCGTAGCGGATGCCTTCGAGCACATGCTCGCTCTTGGGTGCCCCCAGCACCGCGCCTTCATGCACCACCCACACGTTGCTCGCCGCCGCCTCGGTGAGGAAGCCGTCGCGGAACATGATCGTCTCGGCCGCATTGCGGTCGGCGGAAATCTGCCGGGCAAGCACATTGCCCAGCAGCGACGTGCTCTTGATGTCGCCGCGTTCCCAGCGGAAATCGCGCGCGGTGACGCAGGCGACGCCCTGGTGCCGCTGCTCGGGGGTCGGCGGCTTCATGGGCGTGGCCATCATGAAGACCGTGGGCTCGATGTCCGGCGGCATCACGTGGTCGCGCCAGGCGACGCCGCGGGTGATCTGCAGGTACAGCAGCTGGTCTTCGGCGGGCGACGCGGCCACCAGCTTGCGGCAGCGCTCCAGCCACTCGGCGCGGCCATGGGGGTTCTCGACGCGTACCTTGGAGAGGCTGCGCGTGAGCCGCGCCATGTGCTCGTCGAAGCGGAACAGCTTGCGGCCGTACACCGGCACGACTTCATAGACCCCGTCGCCGAAGATGAAGCCGCGGTCCAGCACCGACACCTTCGCCTGGTTCAGCGGCAGGTACTCGCCGTTCAGGTAGCACAGGATGTCGGGAATCGCTTGCATGGCACCTCCGTGAACTGCAAACAGGCAGGTTACGCCTGTTTGCCCGCTCCATCACTTAATCCACAACCTCATCGAGTCCCAGGCGCGGCCAAAGATGCCGGCTTGCTCGACGCCGTCCATCACCACCAGCGGCACTTCTGCCACCTTCGCGCCCGCGGCAGTCGTCACCTTGAGCGTGCCCACGCGCTGGCCCTTTTGCAGCGGCGCCACCAGGGGATCCTTGCGCTCGATCCTGGTCTGCAGGTTGCCGCCCTCGCCGCGCGGCACGGACACGAACACCGCGGTGGCCGCACCCAGCTTCACCTCGTTGGAGGTGCCCTTCCAGACCATGGCGGTGGCCATGGGCTTGCTCACGTCGAACAGGCGCAGGTCGTCGAAGGCCTGGAAGCCCCAGTTCAGGAGTCTCTGGCTCTCGCTCGCACGCGCTTCCATCGAGGTGGTGTTGAGCACCACGCTCAGCAGGCGCCGCTTGCCGTTCGGGAAGTCGCGCTGGGCGCTGGCCACGAGGCAATAGCCCGCCGCTTCGGTGTACCCGGTCTTCATGCCGTCCACCGTCGGGTCGCGGCGCAGCAGCAGGTTGCGGTTGGGCTGCGCGATGTTGTTGTACTTGTAGTCCTTGATCGAGTAGTAGGCGTAGAAGTCCGGGTGGTCGGTGATGACGTGCGATGCGATCACCGAAAGGTCGCGAGCCGTGCTGTTGTGCCCGGCCTCGGTCAGTCCGGTGACGTTCTTGAACGCCGTGTTCTTCAGGCCCCAGGCCTGGGCTTGCCGGTTCATCATCGCGACGAAGCCGTCCACCGTACCGCCCACCGCTTCGGCCAACGCCACCGAGGCGTCGTTGCCGCTCTGGATGACCACGCCGTGCAGCAATTCGTCGACCGTGGGCGTCATCGTCGTGTCGATGAACATCAGCGAGCCGCCGCCTTTGCGCTCTTCCCAGGCGCGCTTGGACACTGGGATGGGCTGCGTGAGCGACACGCGCTTTTCCTTCACCGCGTTGAAGACGATGTAGGCCGTCATCAACTTGGTGAGGGATGCCGGGTCGGCCGGCGAGTCGGCGTCACGCTCGGCAAGGACCTGGTGACTGGTCATGTCGAGCAGGATGTAGCTCTTGGCCGCGACCTCCGGCGGTTGCGGTGCCTGGGCTGAGGCGGGGCCAGAGAAGGTTCCGGCGAGGGCCACTGCCAAAAGCAGCGCGACAAGTCTTTTCATGGCGGAAGTAGAGCGAACCTGGAGGTTTCAGTTCGCCGGCCGCTTCACTTGCAGCTGGCCGACGAGGATGTTTTTCAAGAGCGTGATCTGGCCGTGGAAGAAGTGGCCCACGCCGGGCATCACGATCACGGGCAGCGACTGCGGCCGCGCCCAGTCGAAGGTGGCGGCCAACGGGACCACCTCATCGGCCTCGCCGTGCACGACGATGGTGTCGGCCGGCACGTTGGCCATGCGCTGCTTCTGGGTGGAAGGCCCCACCAGCACCAGTCGCTCGGGCCGCGCATCCGCCGCGAGCCGCTCCTGCGCCATCGACGCGACATACGCGCCAAAGGAAAAGCCGCCAAGCATGAAGCGTTCGCCGGGCTGGCGATGCGCCGCGATGACGGCCATCGCGTCGTCAATCTCGCCCACGCCTTCGTCCCAGGCGCCCTGCGAGCCGCCCACGCCACGGAAGTTGAAGCGCACCGTGCGAAATCCGATGGCGAGGAAGGCGCGCGCCAGCGTGATCACGACCTTGTTGTCCATGGTGCCGCCATGCACCGGGTGTGGATGGCAGATGACGGCCACGCCGAGGGGATCGCCTGCGGGCGAATCCAGCGCGCACTCGATGTCGCCGGCGGTGCCGGGCACGGTCTGCCTGACGGTGTGGACGTTCATCAGCGTCCGACGTTGGGCGGCAGCAGCAGGCGCTCGACAACTTCGCCCTTCTTCAGGTGCGAATCGACGATCTCGTCGATGTCGCTCTGGTCGACATACGTGTACCAGACAGCCTCGGGGTAGACCACGGCCACCGGGCCGCCGGCGCAACGGTCAAGGCAACCGGCCTTGTTCACGCGGATGCCGCCCGGGCCCGCAAGCCGCTCGGCCTTGATGCGCTTCTTGCAATGTTCGAAGCCCTCTTGCGCCCGATGGTTGGCGCACGACTCTTCGCCGCTGTCGCGCTGGTTCAGGCAGAAGAAGATGTGTCGCTCGTAGTAGCTCTGGGTCATCCAGGCATTTTAGGGTTGCCCCGTATCCCTGGACGTGATGCGGACGAGGAGCCACAGCATGGCCGCGTAGGGCCACAGCCAGCCCACCCACTGCGCGACCCCGTGGAAGCGGATGAAGCGGCCCTGCTCCCAGGCCTGCAGGCTTTCGGAGAAGTAGGCATCGGGCGGCGCCTGGCCGATGACCGACACCAGCCCCGTCAACGCCATCAGGCCCACGGCCGCCGTGGCCCGGCGGGGCGCGAAGGCCAGCAGGCACGCCGCGGTGAGCGCTGCAATGAGGGCGGCCATCGAGGTCGGCGTGCGCCACGCCAAGGCATGCTGCGGTGCGAAGTTGAGCGCGGTGGACAAGGTGGTGGCGCCGAAGCCCACGGCCACCGAGCTCACCGCAAGCAGCATGCGCCGCCAGCCTGGACGGGACACCGTGTAGGCCACCAGGCAGGGCGCAAGCAGGCCCAGCACGATGGCGATGAACTCGCTGCCCGGCGTGAGCGGGCTCGCGTCAGCATCGGACTGCAGCCAGGGGTTGACCCAGTCGGCCACGCTGCTGTCCTGCAGCCAGTTGGCCAGCGTGTCCCTCACCCGCGGCCAAACCTGACCAAGCCCGTAGGGCACGGGCGTGGGGAACAACAGGCCGACGGGCCAGAGCACGAGCAGGGCCAGCCCACCTGCACTGCCTTCGATGAACCAGCGCTCTCGAACGATCTGCCAGCGCTGCATGCCGCCCAGCCGATGCACGGCCGCACCGATGGCGGCACCTGCCAATGTGCCCACGGCGTTGAGCCCGAGGTCGAGGTTGGACGGCACGCGAAGCGGCAGGAAGTTCTGCGTCAGTTCCATGCAGAACGACAGCGCGGTGCCCGCAAGCGTGGCCACGGCGATTGCCCGGCCCGTGGGCCAGCCGGAGCGCACGAACGCGCCGAACACCAGCACGCCCAGCGGCATGTAGCCGAGCAGGTTGGACACGATGTCGAAGCCTGTCCACCAGTGCGGGAACGGCAACGCGAGGAAGTTCCAGACTGACACCCCGGGCACCGTCCAGTCGGTGAAGGGGTACAGGCTCGCATAGATGATCAGCGCAGCGTACATGCCGGCCAGCGGCACGGCGGAGCTGCGGTGAAGGGCCATCGGTTGCGTGTCGCTCAGAAGGGCTTGACCACCACCAGGATCACGATGGCGGCGAAGATCAGCACGGAGACTTCATTGAACACGCGGAACCAGCGCTCGCTGTGCTGGTTGGCGAACTGCTCGAACTTGCGCAGCAGCGACCGGCAGGCATGGTGGTAGCCGATGGCCACCACGACGAGAAAGATCTTCGCGTGCAGCCAGCCGCTCGCACCGCGAAAGTAGGCCAGCCACAGCCACAGGCCCAGCGCCACCGCCGGGATCATCAGCATGCTCGAGAAGCGGTAGAGCTTGCGCGCCATCATGAGGAGGCGCTCGCGCTCGGCATGGCTGTCGGCCGGCACGGCGGCCAGGTTCACGAACAGCCGAGGCAGGTAGAAGAGGCCCGCGAACCAGCTGGCGACGAAGACGATGTGAAAGGCTTTGATCCAGAGCATCGGCGGATTATGACCAGAGCCTCTTCGCGGCCATGAGGGACGCATGTCCTGCGCAAACGTCGCTGACAGATCGCAGCGCCGATGTGCCCGTGCGCGCACTCATTTGTTCGCCGCATTTGGTGAGCCATCGGCGTCATCGACCGGCTCGAGACTGAACGCAGCAGTCACTACTTTGCAGCGTCGCTGTCGCAGCAATTCGACACGGAAAGAAAAAAGCCCCAACCATAGGATTGGGGCTTGAAAAGCCTTAACGCTGTCATCACGTTCAGGCTCCTGCTCAGGGAGGAAAAGCAGGGAATGACGACCTTGCGGCTATCATTCATCGGTTACTTTAGCAGAAGCACGCCGCTTCCGGGGAGCGGGCAACACCGGAATAACGCGAAGTTTTGCCGGGGTTCCACGGTCGTTGGACGGGCCCCCACCAACCTCAACGAGAGCGCGCACCGTGGCCATCCTGCCCCCGTTTCCTCCCTTCCCTGCCAGCCGTCCGCGCCGCCTTCGCCGCGATGAATTCAGCCGCGCCATGGTGCGCGAACATCGCCTGCATCCGAGCGACCTGATCTGGCCGGTGTTCATTCTTTCGGGCGGCAACCGCACGGAGCCCGTGGCCTCGATGCCGGGGGTTGAACGCGTGAGTGTCGATCGGCTTATGCCGATGGCTGAACAATGCCTGACGCTGGGTGTTCCATGCATCGCGCTCTTCCCCGTCATCGACCCAGGCTTGAAGAGCGAGGACGGACGTGAAGCGCTTAACCCGGAAGGACTCGTGCCCACCGCCGTGCGCGAGTTGAAGAAGCGCTTCCCCGAACTCGGCGTGCTCACCGACGTCGCGCTGGACCCGTTCACCAGCCACGGCCAGGATGGCTTGCTTGATGAGACCGGCTACATCGTCAACGACACCACCGTCGATGTCCTCAGGCAGCAGGCGCTGGTGCAGGCCGAGGCCGGCGTGGACATTGTTGCGCCGAGCGACATGATGGATGGCCGCATCGGCGCCATCCGCCAGGCCCTGGAAGACCGCGGCCTCGTGCACACGAAGATCATGGCCTACAGCGCCAAGTACGCGAGCGCCTTCTACGGCCCCTTCCGCGACGCGGTGGGCTCGGCGAAGAACCTGGGCAAGAGCAACAAGAAGGTCTACCAGATGGACCCGGCCAACACCGACGAAGCCCTGCGCGAAGTGGCGCTGGACATCGCCGAGGGCGCCGACATGGTGATGGTGAAGCCGGGCATGCCCTACCTGGACATCGTGCGCCGCGTGAAGGATGAATTCCGCGTGCCCACCTTCGCCTACCAGGTGAGCGGCGAGTACGCGATGCTGAAAGCAGCGGCCGCCAATGGCTGGCTGGACCACGACCTCGTGATGATGGAAAGCCTGCTCGCCTTCAAGCGCGCGGGCGCCGACGGCATCCTCAGCTACTTCGCGCTGGACGCCGCGCGCCTGATGCGCTGATGCGGATCTTCCACATCACCGGCGACCAGTTCAGCGAGCTCCAGGCGCTGCCCGAGCAGGTGCCCGCGGCCGGCTACCTGTGGATCGGCACGGCGCGTCGCGAGTTCGAGGTGAACCTGCCCGAACTGCAGGTCGCGCTGCAGCGATGGACCGGCGGCCAGCTCTTCGAGCCGCACGCCGTGGACCTCATGAACGTGCAACTGCCTTCGCACTACGACTACACCTCGTGGTACGACGTGCTGGTGTTTCGCCGGCTTGCCGCGGGCGGCGGCAGTGCCTCGCTGTTCGTGGACGAGAACACCGGCACCATGGCGACTGCCCGCAAGGCGCTGCAGTCCATCGACACCAGCCCGGTAGGGTTCGCCCTCTTCGACCGCGTGCTGCTCACCGTGCACCCCACCGACTGCCAGGTGCGCGACTACTTCGCCAACCGGTTGAAAGACCAGGCCCAGGGCGCCGAAGGCCGCGGCATCGTGCGCCTGCCCACGAGCCCGGCCGACCTGATGCTGCGCATGGTCAACCACATGGTGGACAGCTACCTTGCGCTGCGTCGACTGCTGACGCGGCAGCTGGGCTACCTGCAGCAGGAGCTCTTCAGCCCGCGCAGCCGCTACGACACCTGGCAGATCCTGCTCGAATCTCGGAACACGCTGCATCTGCTCGAGGAGACTTGCGAGGACCAGCGCAGCGCGATCGTCGAATGGATCGACGCGCTCGACGAATGGCCCGACCCACCCACCGACACCGAACGGCGCGACCGCGAGCTGCTGAGGGTGCGTTCACGCGACGTGCTGGAACACATCGAGCGGGTGCTGAGCCACGTGCGCCGGCTGGAGTCGTCGTCGGAGGCCGCGGTGCAGATGCACTTTGCGGCGCAAAGCCACCGCACGAACGCGATCATGCGCACGCTCACCGTGCTGACTGCCATCTTCCTGCCGCTGAACCTCGTGACCGGGTTCTTCGGCATGAACTTCGAGGGTTTGCCGTTGATTCACAGCCCGCGTGGGTTCTGGACGGTCACGGGGGTGATGGCCTTGGTGGGGATCGGGTTGAGCGTCTTCTTCTGGCGCAAGCAGTACCTGGGGACCAAGCACTGATGGCCCCCCCCGAAGCACCTTCGGCGCCTCCCCCCAGGGGGCGCCACCCGCGGACCGGCGAAGCCGGATCCGCGGTGGCCGCTTGATGGACTGGCGCACTGCGTCGCCGGTGCCACTGTGCTGCGCATTCAACGTGAATTGAGGATTCGCGGCTAGCGTCCGTACGGGTCGCGAAAGCCCAGCGCGGTCACGATCTCGGTTTCCAGCGCTTCCATCGCCTGTGCCTCGTCCTCGGCCTCGTGGTCATGGCCTTGCGCATGCAGGGTGCCGTGAACCAGCAAATGGGCGTAGTGCGCTTCCAGGGTGATCTTCTGCTCTCGGGCTTCGGCGGCCACCACCGGAGCGCACAGGATCAGGTCGGCACTCACCACCGGCTCGTGCGTGTAGTCGAAGGTGAGCACGTTGGTCGCGTAGTCCTTGCCGCGGTATTCGCGGTTCAGCGCGCGGCCTTCGTCGGCATCGACGATGCGCACCGTGATCTCGCCGGGCGCGGCGAGCGCGGCACGAATCCAGCGCGCGACCTTGTGGCGCGGCAGGTGCTCTCGGTGCGAGGGGTCGGCGAACTGCAGCGAGAGGCTCAGCTCGGGTCGTACAGCGCGCACCATCAGGTCGCTTCTTCCGACGAACGCGCCGCGTCGTAGGCCTCCACGATGCGCGCGACCAGCGGGTGGCGCACGACGTCGGCCGAGGTGAAGTGCGTGGTGGCGATGCCGCGCACGCGGCGCAGCACGCGCTCGGCGTCGATGAGCCCGCTCTCGGTACCGCGCGGCAGGTCGATCTGGCTCACGTCGCCTGTCACCACGCACTTGCTGCCGAAGCCAATGCGCGTGAGAAACATCTTCATCTGCTCGGGCGTTGTGTTCTGCGCCTCGTCGAGGATGACGAAGGCCTGGTTGAGCGTGCGCCCGCGCATGAAGGCCAGCGGCGCGACTTCGATGGTGCCCTTCTCGAAGGCCTTGGTGACCCGCTCCAACCCCATCAGGTCATAGAGCGCGTCGTACAGCGGGCGCAGGTACGGGTCCACTTTCTGCGCAAGGTCGCCGGGCAGGAAGCCGAGGCGCTCGCCGGCCTCCACCGCGGGCCGGGTGAGGATGATGCGCTGCACCGTGCTGCGCTCAAGCGCATCCACCGCGCAGGCCACCGCGAGGAAGGTCTTGCCGGTGCCGGCCGGGCCGATGCCGAAGGTGATGTCGTGCTCGAGGATGTTGCGCAGGTAGACGTGCTGATTGTCGGTGCGCCCGGCCAGGTCGGAGCGGCGGGTGCGCAGCACGATCTCGCCGTCCTCGCCCTCCTGCGCGGCCGCTGACCGCATGCCGCGCGCCGCGGCCTTGGTGCCGGCGTCGGCGCCTGCGGCTTCGGCGAGTGCCAGCTGGAAGGTCTCGGCCGGAATGGGCTTCTTGGCCCGGTCGTACATGCCTTGCATGAGCGCCACCGCACGTTCGGCGTGGGCCTTGCTGCCCTCCACGCTGAAGGATTCGCCGCGCCGCATGATGCGCACGTCCAGCGCCGATTCGATATCGCGCAGGTGCTCGTCCATGCTGCCGCACAGGTGGGCGAGCCGCTGGTTGTCCAGGGGGATGAAGGCGTGGCGAAGGATCACGGTGGAAGCTTTGGCGTCGGGGCCCGCATTGTCGCTGGTGGCGGCTGCCGCGTGCATTTGTGCAATCCGCCCGTCACCGCGAGCAAACGGCTTGCCTGAAAGCGGCGCCCTTCCTGCACAATCGCCCGCCATGCCCACGCGCGCCCCGTCCCTGCCCCTGCTGTTGTCCCGCTTCCTGCCCGGCTTCTTGCGGACCCTGGCCGCCGTGTGGCTGCTGGGGCTGGGCGGCTGGGCGATGGGCGCACCGGTCGTCGTCAACACCGCGGTCAGCGTGAACGGCGCGCAGGCCAGCTTCCCGGAGAACGCCAGCAGCGAGGTGGTCAAGCTGCCCGACGACTGGTCGCAGTCCCGCCCGAAGTACGACGGCTCGGTCTGGTACCGCAGCAGCTTCGACCTGCCGCCGGGCACCGCGCCCAACGACCTGCTGGCCGCCTACATCGAGCGCGCCTGCACCAACCTCGAGGTCCACCTCAACGGCCACCGCATCTACAGCGGCGGCCGCATGGCCGAGCCGCTCACTCGCAATTGCCGCTACTCGCACCTCGTGACGCTGCCGGCTGCCTGGCTGCAGCCCGCGGGCAACGTGCTCGACGTGCAGGTGGTGGGCTCCGCCTTGCAGCGCGTGGGCGCCCGCCAGCGTGCCGGCGGCCTGTCGGAGATCAAGGTCGGCCTGCAGTCCGAACTCGCCCGCGAGCACGCGGCGCAGCTCTTCTGGAGCGTGCAGACGGTGGAGGTCGCGGCCATCGTGCTGCTGATCCTCGGCGCCTTCATGCTGGGCTTGTGGTGGGTCAACCGCGGCGAGGTGTCGCTCCTGTACTTCGGCGCGCTGCTGGTGGGCTGGTCGATGCTGTCGACGCGCATGTGGTGGCGCGACATGCCGCTGGACACGGCCACCATGGAGTTCGTCGGCGCCTGCGCCTTCCCACCGCTCGTGGCCTTTGCGGTGCAGTTCCTCCTGAGCCACGCCGCGCTGCGATCGCGCTTCATCGAAGGCATGCTGATGCTGCAGTGCGTGCTGATGCCGCTCACGCTCGCCATGGGCGGCTCGAGCCGCGTCTTCCTCGTCACCAACGCCTGGTATTCGGTGCTCTCGCTCGAGGCCTTCGCCGCGATGGGCCTGTACCTCGCGATGACCTGGCGCCAGCGTCGCATCGACTTCGCGCCGATGCTGTTCATCCTCATCGCCACGAGCTTCGTGCTGCTGCTGGAAATGACGGTGCAGCTGCAGCTCTTGCCAGCGCCTCGCCTGCCGCTCACGCACTTCGTCTTGCCCATCCTCTTCATCGCGATCGGCGTGCGGCTCCTGCAGGTGTTCGCGCATGCACTGCGCTCGGCCGAGGCCAACCGCTCCAGCCTGGAAGACCGCGTGAAGGAGATCACCGCCGAGATCGAGCGCAACTTCGCGCAGCTGTCCGAGTTGCGCGTGGAGCAGGTGACGGAGAAGGAGCGCAAGCGCATCGCCGCCGACCTGCACGACGACCTGGGTGCGAAGCTGCTGACCATCGTGCACACCAGCGAGAGCGAGCGCATCTCCACCCTCGCACGCGAGGCGCTGGAAGAAATGCGCCTGTCGGTGCGCGGCCTCACCGGCAAGCCCGTCCGACTGGCCGATGCGCTGGCCGACTGGCGAGCGGAGACCGTGCTGCGCCTGGGGCAGGCCAACATCGAGACCGACTGGAAGGGCCCGGCCGAAGAGATCGAGCACCTGCTGCCGGCGCGGGCCTATGTGCAGACCACGCGCATCCTGCGCGAGGCGGTGAGCAACATCATCAAGCACAGCGGCGCGTCGCACTGCAAGGTGCGATCGAGCGTGGGCGAGCGCGATTTCGGCCTCCTTGTGCAGGACAACGGCAAGGGCATCCCGATGGAGCTCGACGGCAAGCTCGACCGCGGCCATGGCATGTCCAGCATGAAGCATCGCGCCAAGCAGTTGTCGGGGCAGTGCCTGGTCGAGTCGGGTCCGGGCTACGGCACCGTGATAAGGCTCACGCTGCCCTTGTAGTCATCGCTCCACAGTGGGCGCTCACGCTGTAGCATCCGGTCGTCCGTCGCTTCTCGCGGCTGGGAGCGCCTCAATGAACAACATCCTCCTGCTCGAAGACCTGCCCGAAATCCGCGCCTGGATGAAGCAGCTGGTGCTTCAGGTCTTCCCGCAGTCGCTCATCTCCGAAGCCGCTCGCGTGCACGATGCGCTGGAGCTGATCACCGCAGTGAAGTTCGACCTCGCGCTGGTGGACCTCGGCCTGCCCGATGGCTCGGGCGTGGACGTGGTCGCGGCGCTGCGCGAATCGCAGCCGGAAGCGCAGTCGGTGGTGGTCACCATCCACGACGACGACGATCACCTCTTTCCCGCCCTGCAGGCCGGCGCCTTCGGCTACCTGCTCAAGGAACAGGCGCGCGAGCTCATCGCCGAGCAACTCAAGCGCATGAGCCAGGGCGAGCCCCCGTTGTCGCCGTCCATCGCCCGGCGCGTCATCTCGCACTTCGCGTCGCAATCGCGTCCGCAGGAGCGGCCGCAGAACATGCCGCACGTCTCGCTCACCGACCGCGAGAACGAAGTGCTGCTGCGCGTGGCCAAGGGCTTCACGCTGCCCGAGATCGGCGTGCAGCTGAACCTGTCGCGCCACACGATTGCCGACTACGTGAAGCAGATCTACCGCAAGCTGAACGTGAGTTCGCGTGCCGAAGCGGCACTCGAAGCGCAGCGCCTGGGACTCTTCCGCCGGTAAAGACGCCCGTCCGGGCACGGCGGTTGCCGCGCCCGGAACATGATTCCTCCTTTCATGTTCGCCACCGGCGTGGAGAACAGCGCGCCCACGATCGACGGCGGGCGCACCCGTGTCGACGAACTCGAGAAGTGCGGCCACTACACGCGCTGGCGCGATGACTTCGACTGCGTGGAGCTCATCGGCCTGAAGGTGCTGCGCTACGGCCCGCCCTTGCACCGCACCTGGCTGGGCGTCGACCGCTACGACTGGTCCTTCCCCGACATCACCTTCGCCGACCTGCGCCGGCGCGACATCACGCCCATCGTCGACCTGTGCCACTTCGGCTTGCCCGACTGGCTGGGCAATTTCCAGAACGGCGAATTCCCTGCACTCTTCGCAGGCTATGCGAGCGCCTTTGCCGAGCGCTTCCCTTGGGTGCAGCTGTACACGCCGGTCAACGAGATGTTCATCTGCGCCACCTTCTCCGCGGCCTATGGGTGGTGGAACGAGCAACTCTCGAGCGACACCGCCTTCGTCAATGCGCTCAAGCACCTGGTGAAGGCCAACGTGCTGGCGATGTCCGCCATCCTCGATCGCCGGCCCGATGCGATCTTCATCCAGAGCGAATCGTCCGAGTACTTCCATGCCGACAGCCCCAAGGCGATCGGCCCGGCGGAGATCCTCAATGCGCGGCGCTTCCTGTCGCTGGACCTGAACTACGGCCGCCGCGTGGACTCGCAGATGTACGAGTACCTGATGGACAACGGCATGACGCGCGACGAATACCACTTCTTCCTCGACACGCGGCTCAAGCAGCATTGCATCATGGGCAACGACTACTACGTCACCAACGAGCACCGCGTGTTCGATGACGGCAGCAGCCGGCCCGCCGGCGAGGTGTTCGGCTACGACGGCATCACCTGGCAGTACTACAGCCGCTACCGATTGCCGGTGATGCACACCGAGACCAACTTCGCGCAAGGACCCAACGGAGACGAGGCGGTGTACTGGCTCTGGAAGGAGTGGGCCAACGTGCTGCGCATCCGCAACGACGGCGTGCCGGTGGTCGGCTTCACCTGGTACTCCATCACCGACCAGGTCGATTGGGACAGTGCCCTGCGCGACAACCGCGGCTCGGTGAATGCGCTCGGCCTGTTCGACCTCGACCGCAAGATCCGGCCGGTGGGTGAGGCCTACCGCAAGATCGTCAACGAGTGGAGCGACGTGCTGCCGACGCAAAGCATGTGCCTGCGCGTGCCGGTGTTCCCGCCCAGCCAGGCCGAGTGGATGCGCGACATGGCGCAGCGCACCGCACCGCCCGCAACGGGCCCCGCGAACGCCGACGGTGGGCCGTGATGCCTTCGACCACCGGGGAGACTCGCATGCGATTCACCGACAAGGTCGCCATCGTCACCGGCGGCGCGAGCGGCATCGGACTGGCCACCTGCCGGCGACTCTCGAGCGAGGGCGCGCGTGTCGTCGTGGTCGACCTGAAAGACGAGGCCGCGTCAGCGGTCGCGCAGTCGCTGCGGGCAGCCGGTGCGCCGGACGCGGCGCATGCCGTGTGCGACGTCTCTCGCGAGGCCGAGGTCATTGCCGCGGTGGACCTTGCCATCTCGCGCTTCGGCGGGCTGGACATCGTCGTCAACAACGCGGGGCGCATGATCTTCAAGCCGCTGGACGAGCACACCGAAGCCGACTTCCTGGACGTGCTGAAGGTGGACCTGCTCGGTGCGTTCTTCTTCACCAAGCAGGCCTTCCTGCGCATGCGCCGCGGCGGCACCATCGTGAACGTCTCGAGCATTCACGCGGAGGAGACGACACCCCTCGTCACCGCCTATGCCGCGGCCAAGGCGGGCGTCTTGTCGCTCACTCGTTCGGCCTCCATCGAGGGCAAGCCGCTGGGCATCCGCGTGAATGCCGTGCTGCCCGGCACCGTGGAAACGCCGATGCTGCGCGAGAACCCCAACGTGCGCTCGGGCGTGGAGAAGCTGGACCCGGCCGCCATCGGCCGGCCCGAGGACATCGCCGCCGCCATCGCCTACCTCGCGAGCGACGATTCGCGCTTCATCGAAGGCGCCATGCTGCGCGCGGATGGCGGACGGCTGACGCACCTCTGAGATCCGCAAGGCAGGACCATCGCGATAATGCGCCGATGATCGGAAGACTCACCGGCGTGCTCGCCGAAAAATCGCCACCCCAACTGCTCATCGACGTGAACGGGGTCGGCTACGAAGTCGACGTTCCAATGAGCAGCTTCTACAACCTGCCGGGGCTGGGCGAGCGGGTCACGCTGCTCACGCACTTCGTGGTCCGCGAGGACGCGCAAGTGCTGTTCGGCTTCCTCACCCACGAGGAGCGCGCCACCTTCCGGCAGCTCGTGAAGATCTCCGGCGTCGGCCCGCGCACGGCCTTGTCCATCCTCTCGGGCCTGAGCGTGAGCGAGCTGGCTCAGGCGGTGAGCCTGCAGGAAAGCGGGCGGCTGGTGAAGGTGCCCGGCATCGGCAAGAAGACGGCCGAGCGGCTGCTGCTGGAGCTCAAGGGCAAGCTGGGCGATGCACTCGTCACACCCACCGCCGTCGCCAACGACGCGCAGGCGGACATCCTCCAGGCCCTGGTGGCGCTCGGCTACAGCGACCGCGAGGCCGCTGCGGCCTTGAAGAGCTTGCCCGCCGACGTGAGCGTGAGCGACGGCATCAAGCTGGCGCTCAAGTCGCTCGCGCGCTGAGCGACTCCACAGCGTTTCAGTGGTGATGCGCTGACGCTGCCTGTGCCGGTTGCGCGGGCTGCAGCGCCTGCACCTTCACGTCCACCACCACCTCGCCGGCCCGCTCGAACTTGAGCGTCAGCGGGAAGCTGTCGCCTTCCTTGAGCGGCGCCTTGAGGCCCACCAGCATGATGTGCGAGGCGCCCGGCTTGAGCTCCACCACCTTGTTGGCCGGCAGCTCGATCGCGTCGACCTGGCGCATGCGCATGACGTCGCCATCCATGCTCGTCATGTGAATCTCGACGCTCTTCGACGCAGGCGTCGTGGCCGACAGCAGCTTGTCCGCACTGCCCTGGTTGTCCAGCTTGAGGTAGGCGCCGCCATTGGGCTGGCCGGGCAGCGTGGTCTGGGCGAAGGGGTGGCCGATGGCGATCGCGCCCAGCTTGTAGCCGTGGGCGCAAGCCAGGGTCGAGGCGAACGCGAGCGTCGCGCCGGCGATGAATGAACTGGCGAGGAGGCGGAGGTTGGTCATGGGTCGTGTGTCCTGTCGGTTCTGCACCAAAGAGAGCAGCGTCAAAGATCGTATTTCAGCTCGGCGCTGTAGCTGCGCTGAGGGTACGGGTGGAAATTCCAGTAGTGGTCGTTGTTGAGGTTGTCGATGCCAGCCGCGACGCTCCAGTGTCGATCGAACTTGTAGAGCATGCGCAGGTCGGTCGTGAAGAACCTTGAGAAGGCCTGATAGGCGAAGCCGTTGGGGTCGCTGTTGTTGAGGGTGCCGTACTGGGTGCTGCCCAAGCGCGCACCGAAGCTCACCGAGAAACGTTCGCCGGCGCGCCAGGTGGACACGAGGCTCGCCCGCCACTTCGGAACGCGTGGCTGCTGCTTGCCGATCGTGTCGTTCGGCACGCTCACGTAGGAGCTGTTGGCGAGAATGATGGAGTCGGCATAGGTGAGGCTCGCGAACAGGTCCAGGCCCTTGAGCCACACGTCCTGCGCATCGACCGCCGACTCGAAGCCGAGGGTACGGATGCGGTCCACGTTCTGCGTGCTGCTGACGATGGGCGTGGTGCCGGCGATGGCCTGCGAGTACAGGGCATCGCGCGTGTCCTCGTGGAACACCGTGGCCCGCACGCGGCGGTTCGCCACGCTCCATTCGGCCGTGAGCTCGGTGGTCCATGAGCGCTCCGGCTTGAGGTTGGGGTTGCTCACCGGGTCGCCCGCGCCGTTGCCTTGGTAGAGCTCGCCGACCGTGGGCATGCGCACCGCGCGGCCGGTGGACAGCTTCAGCGTCCAGTCGTCATTCAGCTGGTAGCCGAGTGCCGCCTTTGGGGAGAAGTAGTCCTCGTTGCGGTCCGCAAACGGCGTGGCCGACGTGGACTTCATGCCGCCGCTGGCCACCCAGTTCTCGAACCGCCCGCCGAGCACCGCCTTCAAACGGGGCGACCACGTCCACGCGTCTTGGGCGTACACGCTTCGAAGCTCGGTGTTGCCGCGGAAGAAGGCCACGGGCGTGGTCGCGCCGCCGTTGATCCAGTCGGCGGCGTTGCTCACCACCTGGCGCCAGCGGTAGCTCTCGCGCTGGACACCGAAGTCGGCCTGGTGGTCGGCATTCGGCCGCCATACTGCCTTGAGCGACAGCGTGTCCCAACCGGTGCCGTGGCCATCGGTGATGCGGCCCGCGCCGCCCGCGTCGGCGGCCGGCTTCGCGAGGCTGGGCGCGCGCACCGCATCCACATGCATGCCGTAGCTGCTGGCGGCGAACTCCCAATCGATGACGCCACCACTGTGGCTGCCCACGGACAGACCCTGCATCACGTGCACGAGCCCCTCGCGCGATTGGCTGAAGTCGGCGGGCGTGAGCGTGTAGTCGCGCCCGCCGATGTTGACCGTACCGCTGTAGACGGTGCTGCCGTCTGCGCGCTGCAAGTCGCTCTTCGATTGGCCCACGGAGGCATTCGACCAGATGCCCAGCACATAGGCCGCGCGCACGCCTTGTCCGAAGTCGTACGCGAGCTTGAGCTTGGCGTGGTCCTGCACCGTGCGGTATTGGGTGCCCGTGCCGAGCAGCCACCAGTCCTGGTTGCCCTTGTCCTTGCCTGCGACGGCGCCCGTCGCCGCAATGTCGGTGGCGGGGTCGGGGGCCTTGCCCGCGCTCAGCAGGCGCGTGGCAAAGGTGAGCGGCTGGCCGTTGCTGTCCAGCCGGTTCACGTTGACCCACCACGACCAGTCGCCCGCCTTGTCGCCCAGCGACACGCTGCCCTGCCAGCCCTTGTAGGTGGCATGCGTGTTGTACAGGTCGAAGGGCTGGACGAAGGCGCCGACCTTGGCATGCGCCTCGAAGCGCGTCGGCATGCGCGTGACGTAGTCGACCACCGCACCCACCGAATTGCCGGGGTAGGCGGCCGAGAACGGGCCGTAGAGCACGTCCACGCGCTCGATTTCCTCCGGGGTGACGAGCCCCCAGCGCGGCGTGAATCCCGCGCCGTTGCCGAGGTAGTTGGACAGCAGGATGCCGTCGGCATAGACCATCGAGCGCGCGCTGTTGCCCGTGCCCGAGGCGCGGCTGGAGAGCACCGCATGGTTGTAGTCGCCGATGTAGCGCTTGCGCACCTGCAGGCTGGGCAGGTACTTGAGCGCGTCCTCACTGTCGGTCGCGTTGATCTTCTGCGCGATCTCCTCGGCGGTGACGCCTTCGATGGTGGTCGGGATCTGCGAAGGCAGCGACGACGCACGCCCGCCGTTCACGGTGACGATGCCCAGCCGCCGCACGGGGCCGGTGCCGTCGTCACCCGCGGCGGCGATCTGTTCGTCGGTGTTGCCGGCCTGTGCCCAGGCGGCAGCGGGCAGCGCCATCACCAGGGCGGCATGCAGCGCCCTCCGGCGCCACGGGGGAGAGTGGATGTGCTGGATGTTCGATGCCATGGCCTGATCCGGCGCCCAGCGACGGGCGCCGGCCATGGAGCCGGGCGCCATTGCAGGACACCGGCTCGGGGGTCGTGTGGCCGAGACGGCGCGTCACCTCGCGAATCACGCGAGGGGTGACGAACAGAAACGGACGGCGGCTGGGATCAGGCGAAGACGGGTGGGCCGTGCTTCATTCGCGCCACCCACAGCGCGCAGGCATCGGGTGCCGGTTCGCTGCGATGAGGCAGCGCGGTGGCCCGGGAAAGTCCGGGTGGGGCGACGACCCAGGCGATGGGGTCGGGACCGGCCAAAGTGGCCAGCGCGGTGAGCGCGCAATGGTCGCCATGGGCGGCGAGTTCGTGGGCCTTGTGGTCGTCGGACTTGCCGCCGTGCTCATGCCCAAGGTGGTGGTGGTGCGCATGTTCGGCATGCGCCGGAACCAGCGACACGCCATACACCGGGCACACCTCGGCCACCGGCACGCCCTGCATCTGCGCGGCCATCGCGGCGAACGCCGGCACGGCCGCCTTGAGCAGCAGCGCGAAGACTGCTGCCCACAGCGCGATGCGCGAGGCGCGTGACCGGGAGGACATGCGATTCATTGTGCCAGCCACCCCCGGCGACGGCCACGATAATGCCCGCATGATCACCGCACGGCCGCCCGAAGGGGCTCGCACCGTAGTGCACCGCACGAAGGTTACCCAATGAGCATCCAGACCGACGACTTCGCCCCACCCCCGCGGCGCGTGGTGAGTGCCGCGCCGGCGTCGCCCAACGAAGAGGCGATCGAGCGGGCGCTGCGGCCCAAGGAGCTGGCGACCTACGTCGGCCAGAGCAAGGCGCGCGAGCAGCTGGAGATCTTCATCGGCGCGGCCAAGATGCGCAGCGAGGCGATGGACCACGTGCTGCTGTTCGGCCCGCCGGGGCTCGGCAAGACGACCCTCTCGCACATCATCGCCAACGAACTCGGCGTGAACCTGCGCCAGACCTCAGGCCCCGTGCTGGAGAAGCCCAAGGACCTCGCTGCCATCCTCACCAACCTCGAGCGCAACGACGTGCTCTTCATCGACGAGATCCACAGGTTGAGCCCGGTCGTCGAGGAAATCCTGTACCCGGCGCTGGAGGACTACCAGATCGACATCATGATCGGCGAAGGCCCCGCGGCACGCTCGATCAAGCTGGACCTGCAGCCCTTCACGCTGGTGGGCGCCACCACGCGCGCCGGCATGCTCACCAACCCGCTGCGCGACCGCTTCGGCATCGTGGCGCGGCTGGAGTTCTACACGGCCGAGGAACTCGCGCGCATCGTCCACCGCTCGGCCGGCCTGCTCAACGTACCGATCGACGACGAAGGCGCCTTCGAGATCGCCCGCCGCTCGCGCGGCACGCCGCGCATCTCCAACCGGCTGCTGCGCCGCGTGCGCGACTACGCCGACGTGAAGGGCAACGGGCAGATCAGCAAGTCCATCGCCGACAAGGCGCTCGCGATGCTCGACGTGGACCCGCAGGGCTTCGACGTGATGGACCGCAAGCTGCTGGAGGCGGTGATCCACCGCTTCGACGGCGGCCCGGTAGGCCTGGACAACGTGGCCGCCGCCATCGGCGAGGAGCGCGACACCATCGAGGACGTGATCGAGCCCTACCTCATCCAGCAGGGCTACCTGCAGCGCACGCCGCGCGGTCGCATCGCCACGCTGGCGGCCTTCCGCCACTTGGGCGTGGCACCGCCGAAGTCGGCAGGCGACCTGTTCGATGCCGGGCCGGGCTGACCTGGCCTAGACCAGGTCCTCTTCGACCAGGCGGTGGTACTTCACCGCCATCGGCGAGCCGAAGCGCCGGGCGATGTCGCCCACCGTCTCGCCTTCTTCGTCGGTGGGTGCATAGACGAGCAGCCAGCGGCAGCCTTCGGCGCACAGCTTCTTGTAGCGGCGCATCAGCACGATCTCGTAGCCGAAGCCCGCGAAATCGCTCGCGTGGTCGAGCATGTCATCCATGCGGCCGGCATGCTCGCCGGCCGAGAAGTGCAGCACGTCTTCCTCGTCGAAGTTGGCCTGGCGCAACGCTTCCACGGCTGCGCGCACCTGATCCTCGTCGCGCAAGGCCATGAGCACATGGCCCACGGGCTTGAACGCGCCGAGGGAGTGGGGCAAATCCTCCTTGGTCATCCGCTTGATCGCCATGACACGCCCTCCGTGTGGGAAAGATGGCAACGAGTCTAGGCAGCACCCACCGGCCGTCAATCGCTATGCGGTTGCCCCTTTGGTTTGCATGGACTGGGTTCTCGGCGTGCACAACGCCCCCACCCCCCAGAGTCCGGCAACGATCATCAGCGCCCAGGACACTTGCTGCAAGACGGTGAGCTCATGCGACATCCAGAGGAACGCGGTCGTGGCTTGCAGCACCACCACGAACAGGATGGCCGCCGCCCATGCCGCGCCCTTGGAGATCGACGGGTCGTACAGGCTCACGCGCGCGATGTCGAAAGGCTCTTTCGGAAAACGTGCCGCCACGTCGGCCGGCCGCCAGCCGGGGTGCTTGAACCACACGCGCAGCTTGTCGAGCCAGTTGCGCGCATGCCATGAATCGCGCGCCATGTCGGCGTAGTTGTGCAGGTTGGCCCACACCGGGTTCCAGCTGCGCAGCGGGCCGCGCGTGCCGTAGACGATCGTCTCGCGGTCGTCTTCCTCGATGAAGCTGCCGAACATGCGGTCCCACACGATGAGGATGCCGCCGTAGTTCTTGTCGAGGTACTTGTCGTTCACGGCATGGTGCACGCGGTGGTTGCTCGGCGCGCAGAACCAGCGGTCGAACCAGCCGAGCTTGCCGATCTGCTGCGTGTGCACCCAGTACTGGTAGAGCAGGTCGATGAGCGCCACCGTCGCGAACACCACCGGCGGAATGCCAGCGATCGCCATCGGCAGGTAGAAGAGCCAGCCCGCGATCCAGCCACTGGACGTCTGCCGCAAGGCGGTCGAGAGGTTGTAGTCCTCGCTCTGGTGGTGCACCACGTGCGCGGCCCAGAAGAGCGCCACCGTGTGCCCCGCGCGGTGCAGCCAGTAGTAGAAGAAGTCGTAGGCGATGAGCCCGGCGACCCACACCCACAGCGACTTTTCGCTCAGCTGCCAAAGCGACGCATGCTCGAACACCATGGTGTAGATGCCCACCGCGAAGAGCTTGCTGAAGACGCCGATGACCTGGCTCATCACCCCAAGGCCGATGCTGTTCATCGCATCGTTCAGGCGGTACGTGTTGTTACCACGCTTCCAGCCGACGAGGAATTCGATCCCGATGAGCAGGAAGAACACAGGGGTGGCGAGGACGATGATCTGCGGGCCGGTCAGCATGTTTCGCATGATCGTGCGGTTCCGCCTGACGGGGTAGAGGGAGACCCCGGAAACGACCTGAGGGAAACCCGGGTTGCATGACGTGGCGAGCGGGGCCTGCGGCGACGCGCGCGGGCTCGCCATGGGGGTTCCCCGCCGTCGTCGCGCGTTGACGGATCAGGCGAGGCAGCCGCGCGCGTCCACCGGCCACACGGCGGACACGCGGCCGTGTTCAAGGCCGCCGCTGACCACCACGCAAGCGTCATGCAGGTTCACCGTCGGATCGCAATGCCCGGGCACGAGCCACACGGTGTCGCCCAGCCCGGGCAGCACGTCGCCGCGCGGATGCAGGATGCCGTGCTCGTCGCCGCCGTTGGTGAACTCGAGGTCGCGGCCCCACACGCGCGGCAGGCCGGAATCGATGGCGTGCGACTTGTGTCCGGCATCCACCACCGCATGCGCACTGCCGCGGCTGATCACCTGGCTCTTCACGAAGAGGGCATGCTCGAACACAGGCGCGCCGGGCGTGGGCTGGTTGTCTGCATAGTCGCGGTCCATGAACAGGTAGCTGCCGGGCTGCAGTTCGCCGTAGAGGCCACTGGCCGCTTCGAAGGCGAAGGTGCCGGTGCCCGCACCGGTGACCAGCGGGCAAGCGATGCCCACGGCCGTCACTGAAGCCTGCGCCGCACGGGCAACCGCCACCGCGTGGTGGATGGCCGCCTCGCGCTGCGAGGCCTCACGCAGGTGCTGCGCGCGGCCGTGGTAGGCCTGCAAGCCGGCGAAGCGCAGGCCGTGAGCCACCACCTGCTGCGCCAGCGCACCGGCGGCAACAGGCGCCACGCCGCAGCGGCCCTGGCCCACGTCGACCTCCACGAACACGTCGACGCTGGCCGGATGCGCCGCAACGGCGCGAGCGAGCCGCTCGACCCCCATCACCGAATCCACCGCGATCGCCAGGCGGATGCGCGACGCCAGCCGCGCGACACGATCCAGCTTGGCCGGGTCGATCACCTCGTTGCTGATGAAGATGTCGTCCACACCGCCGGCGGCCAGCGCCTCGGCCTCCGACAGCTTCTGGACGCACACGCCCACCGCGCCCGCGGCCATCTGCATCTTCGCGATGAGTGCGCTCTTGTGCATCTTGGCGTGAGGCCGCAGCTTCATGCGGTGCGTGCGCGCGAAGTCGGCCATGCGCCCGAGATTGCGCTGCATGGCGTCGAGGTCGATGACCAGCGCCGGAGTCTCGATGGCGGCGATGGCGTCGCCTGCTGACAGGTCCGGCCTCACGCCGCGCTGCCGACCTTGTCGGCCGATTCGTCGCGGGTGTCGTCGTCGAGGTGGAAGGTGTCGCTCCAACCGACCAGCATGAAGCCCTCCGGCGTGTAGAGCACGCGGTTGATGCTCGCATTGCCCAGCTGCCAGGAGCGCGGCGCCTGCAGGTCGATGCGCGAAGCGGCGCGGTACAGGCAGTCCATCACGCCGCCATGGGCGACGAGGGCGATGGTCTGCCCGGCATGCGCGGCCGCAAGCCGAGAGGCAGTGCTCACGCAGCGTTCGTAGAACACCGGCAGCGATTCGCCGCCCTCGGGCGCGAAGCTCAGGTCGCGCTTGCGCCAGCGCTCGCTGTCCGCGGGCCAGCGCTCTTCGATTTCCTTCCAGGTGAAGCCCTCGAAGGCGCCGAAGTGCCGCTCGCGCAAGCCGGTGTCGGTGACGATGTCGCAGCCGGTGCTGTCGGCCACGGCGCGGGCCGTGTCGTAGGCGCGCGTGAGGTCGCTCGCATAGATCGCGACGATGCCTTCATCCGCCACCGCCCGGCCCAGCCGGCCTGCCTGCCAGCGGCCCACGTCGTTGAGCGGGATGTCCAGCTGACCCTGGATGCGGGTGTCCACGTTCCACGCGGTCTCGCCATGGCGGATCGCGATGACGCGGGTGATCTTGTCTTGCATGAAAGACCTGTCGTGGGCGAAGCGGGCTCAGGAAATGCTCAGCCCATCAGCCGCTTGTTGAGCGTGTAGGTGCCCGAATGCGTTGCCTCGCCGCGCACATACGGGTAGATGGCCTCGCGCACCTGCGCGCCGGTGAAGGCGCCCTGCACCGGCGCGCGCTCGATGGACAGCGCGTACAAGGTGAAGACGTAGTGGTGCACCAGCGAATCGTTGAACGGCGGAAAGGGCCCGTCATAGCCGAAGTAATCGCCCTTCATCGACTCGTCGCCCGCGAACCATCCGGTGAAGTCGTTGATGCCGTGGCGCGCGTCGTGCAGCGTGACCGGGCCGGTCTTGCCGCGCGGGGTGAAACCGTGGCTGAACTCGCCCTCGGCGATCTGCGACATCGTGGCCGGCAGGTCCACCAGCACCCAGTGGAAGAAGTCGACCCGCGCCAGGTCGCCGGGCACCTCGCGGTCGGGCTTGTTCACGTCGTCGCCGCGGCTGGGCACGTCGAAGTCGTGGCATATCAGCGCAAAGGATTGCGTGCCCGCCGGCACCTCGCTCCACGCGAGGTGCGGGTTCAGGTTGTCGGAGAAGGTCGGGCTGCCTTTCGGGTCCAGCCGGCCGGCGGCGTACTTGGGCGGAATGCGTTCGCCGTTGATCCAGCTGTCGCTCCAGAGCTTCATCGTCGATCCTTCAAACGTTTGCGTGGCTCAGACACCCCAGACGACTTCCTTGTTGTCCGCATGCGAGCGCTTCATCATGTCCACCAGCGGCCAGGCGCGTTGCCGAAGGCTCACGCCCTCGCCATGCGCGAGTTTGCGCCCTTCGGCGGCCGCTTCCTCCTCGGCCTGCTTGCGCCGCGCGTCATCCGCCGCCACCGCCTGCTCCAGAGCCGCAATGGCCCCGGGCATGTCGGCGGGCTCGATGATGCCCTTGGGCGATGGCGTCTTGCCGATGATCCGCAGCACTTCGTCGCCATTCGGCCCCATCATGATGACGTCGCCGGCGGCCTTCGAGCGGAACTTGTAGATCATCGCTGTCCTTCGTAGATGTACCGTCGGTTGAACGGATAGACCGATTGTGCCCCGCGCATCGGTCCGTCGTTCAGGTCGCCGCTGGGCCGGGAGGCCAGCATCTGGTGCAGCGAGATCCAGCCGCGCTCGAAGCTCATGGCGCTGCCGGCCAGGTACAGCCGGTAGGCGCGCACCACGCGGTCGGTGGTGACTTCACGTGCGCGAGCGAGCGATGCCTCGAGGTTGTCGCTCCAGGCCCACAGCGTGCGGGCGTAGTGCGGACGCAGGTTTTCCACGTCCAGCGCCTCCAGGTGCGCCTCGCTCATCACCCTGAGCACGTGCGAGACGTGCAGCAGCTCCCCGCCCGGGAAGATGTAGCGCTCGATGAAGTCGCCCATGCCCGCGCCCAGCTGTTCG
This sequence comes from uncultured Comamonadaceae bacterium, assembly GCA_966211955.1. Classification (GTDB taxonomy): domain Bacteria; phylum Pseudomonadota; class Gammaproteobacteria; order Burkholderiales; family Burkholderiaceae_C; genus Albitalea. Next base: position 33,915 of record CBIHOF010000011.1, read on the forward strand.
TTGACGGTGCCGCCGGCCGTGATGCCGTGGTTCATCAGGAGGCCACCCGGGCGAAGCAGCCGCCAGATCTTGTCGAAGTAGGGCCGCAGCTGCGCATGGCCCACGTGCTCGAACATGCCGATGGAGGCGATCTTGTCGTAGGGCTCGTCTTCGTCGAGCTCACGGTAATCGCGCAGTTCCATGCGCACGCGGCCCTGCAGGCCTTTTTCCTCGATCAGCCGGTTGACGTGGTCGAACTGGTTCTTGCTGAGCGTGATGCCATGCGCCTTGACGCCGTAGTGCTCGGCCGCCCACAGCAGCAGCCCGCCCCATCCGGCGCCGATGTCGAGGAAGCGCTCGCCGGCCTTGAGCATCAGCTTCCTGCACACATGGTCGAGCTTGGCTTCCTGTGCTTGCGCGAGGGTCATCGCCGCATCGGCGAAGTACGCACAGGAGTACACCCGCCGCGGGTCCAGCCACAGTGAGTAGAAGTCGTCCGAGACGTCGTAGTGGAAGGCGATCTGCTCGGCGTCCATGTGCAGGCGGTGCCGCACCCTGGATCGGCTCGTGCGGATCATGTCGCGCCACCAGCGAAGGGGCGCCGCGCCGCTGTGCGCCTGCGTGGGGTTGGCGCCGATCATCTGGGCGGCAACCTGCATCACGTCGCGCATGGTGCCGTCCATGTCGAGCTTGCCTTCGACATGGTCTTCGGCCACCCGGCCGATCTGGCCCGCCGCGATAGGCGCCAGCGGCGACCACTCGCGCAGCTTGAGGATGACGCGTGCGTCGATCGCACCCACACGCTGCCCCGCCGGCAGTTCCACCGCCAGCGGCAACTGCAGGTCGGCCAACTTTCTCTCGAGCAGCGAAGTGATGGGAACCATGGCGCCCCGTCGAGTCAGCGAGGGAACGCTTCCGGCCGAGCGGCCGGGCCCCACGGCGTTCCTGTCGCGCCGAATGTACAAAGAAACCGAAGGCTCTGCGAGCCGCCGGGTTTCAAGCCATGTCCGTCAGGCCAGGGCGGCTTGCGTGGCCGCCTGGCGCACGGGCAGGGTGATGCGGAAGGTGGTGCCCACGCCCTCGGTGCTGCGCACCTCCAGGCGGCCGTGGTGCTTGCGGATGATCGAATACGACAGCGCAAGCCCCAGCCCCGTGCCCTGGCCCACCGGCTTGGTGGTGAAGAAGGGCTCGAAGATGCGCGGCAGGTTCGCAGCCGCGATGCCGCGCCCGGTGTCGCTCACCTCCGCCCACACCTCATCGCCCGTGGCGCCGGTCGCGATGCGGATCTCGCCGCGCTGCTCGATGGCCTGCGCCGCGTTGACGAAGAGGTTCATGAAGACCTGGTTGATCTCCGACGGCAGGCATTCGATCTCGGGCAGCTCGCCGTAGGCCTTGTGCACCTCGACCTTGTACTTGATCTCGTTGCGCGCGATGTTCAGCGTGCTGTCGATGCCGCGGTGCAGGTCGCTCATCTGCCAGCGGCTGTCGCCGGCGTGGGAAAAGTCCTTGAGGTCCTGGACGATCTTCGTGACGCGCGCCAGCCCCTCGGCGGTCTCGCGTCCGAGGTCGCCGATGTCATCGCGCACGTAGGCCAGGTCGATGTCCGATTTCGCGCGCCGGACCGCCGCGAGCTGCTGCGGCGCGGCGTGCACCAGCGCGGGCTCCGCAGCCTCGTAGGCGTCGATCAGCCGCAGCAGGTCGGCCACGTAGCCGCTCAAGGCGCCGAGGTTCGAGCTCACGAAGCCGATGGGGTTGTTGATCTCATGCGCGACGCCGGCCGCGAGCACGCCGATCGATGCCATCTTCTCCGAATGGAAGAGCTGCGTCTGCGCCTGCTCCAGGCGGCGGTTGGTGCACACGAGGTCGTCGTTGGCATCCTGCAGCTCGGCCGTGCGCTGGGCGACCAGCACCTCGAGCTTGTCGCGCTGTTCGGCCAGCGTGCGCGTCATCTCGTTCAGGGCCACGGCCACGTCGTCGAGCTCATCCTGCGTCTCGCCCGGTGCGCGGGACAGCACCAGGGCGTCGACCGTCTCCCCATGCTGGAGGCGGCGCGCATGGCGGGCCATGTGCGCCAGTGGGCGCGTCACCCACCGGCTCACCAGCGCCAGCAGTAGGAAGCAGACGACCAGCGTGCCGGCGAGGGTGGCCGCGATGATGGTGGCCGCCTTGCGCTTCATGCGGCTGTAGACCGCGTCCAGCCCCACGCTCACGCGCAGCACGCCGATGTCGGCGACGTCAGCATGGGCATGGCGCAGCGTGAATTCGCGCACCAGCGCATCGGCGCCGGGCCGCTTGCCGGCGCTGAAGGTCTCGCCCCCGCGCGCTGCGACCTCCACCCGCTGCACGTCCTGCTGCTGGAGCAAGCCATTGAGTTGCAGCCGCAACTGCGTTTCGTCGAATGACCACAGGCTGTTGGCGATGCTCGGCAGCTGCGAGCGCTCCATGCGCGCGAGGCTTTCGTCGATGGCGGCGATCTCGCGGCGATAGTCCAGCGTGACGAGCAGTCCTGCGGCCAACGCCGCCAGGAGCGTGCTCGCGACCAGCACCGCGCGCAGCAGGCGCAACCCGAGGCGCTGCTCGCCCCAGTGCACCCAGCGCAGCAGCCTGTCCCGCCCACGCGTGGCCGTCGATGTCACCGCAGCGCTCCAGTGCCCGTGCGGCGTCAGCCCGGCGACCGGCCGAAGGCCGTGTCGATGACTTCACTCTCGCTGATGCAGACGCTGCCGTCGGCCGCCCACTCCACGCGGGTGATGCCGGGCCACATGTTCTCGATGCGCCGGAGCTCCGCGTCCTGCTTGCTCAGCATGCCGCGCTGCTCACGCACCTGGTCGGCGAGCTCGGCGTTCTCGAGTCGCAGCCGGCGCGTCTCGATCGAATCGACGATGGCCGCGAGCAGCTCCGCCTCGCCCCACGGCTTGATGACGATGCGGCCCACCTGCGCCACGTTCACCGCATCCACCACGGTGTCGAACTCGCGCGAGCCCGACAGCAGGATGCGCGCGGTCTGCGGCTGCACCTCCTTGATGCGGCGCAGCGTCTCGACGCCATCGAGCTCGGGCATCCTGTAGTCGGACATCACCAGGTCGATGGTCCGTTCCTGCGCGGCTTCAATGGCCTTCAAGGGCGAGGTGTAGGCCTCGACCGCCAACCCGCGCCCGGGCACGGGCGGGTGCTGGCGCAGCATGCGCTGCAGGGACGACAGCACGTGCGGCTCGTCGTCGATGAGCAGGATTCGGATGTCGTCGCTCATGTGGTGCTCCGATAGACGGTGACTTGCAATTCCTGGCCGATGCGGCGCTGGAAAGCGTCGAGCCGGCGGATCATGGGTTCATCGAGCAGGTGGTCCTTGGACAGCAGCAGCACGCCCATGCCGGCCGTCAGGTCCTGCGACAGCACCATGCCGGGCTTGAGGCCGGACAGGGTCAGGGTCTTGGTGGCGACGGCGCTTGCTTCCTCGTTGAGCATGGCCACGAAGGCGGACGCCACCTTGGGGTCGAAGCGCGTCTCGCTTCCGTTCTTGAGCCAGTTGCATGCGTCCTGGTGGGTGAAGGTGCGCGTCTCGATGGAGCCCGCGCGAAGCCGCTCGTACTCGCTGCAGGCACGCAGCACGCGAGCGCCCAGCGGAATCGAGTCGCCCTTCAGGTGCGCCGGCATGCCCTTGCCGTCCCAGCGCTCGTAGAGGCTGCGCAGCACGCGGCCGGCGCCCCGCAGCGACTGCAGCGACATCAGGTAGGCGTCGGCGTGCAGCGGGTGCTTCATGAACTCGTCGCGGTCGCGGCCGGTGAGCGCGTTCATCGGCGTGGTCAGCCACTTCTCGACGAAGGTGAGCTTGCCCAGGTCTTCGAGCAAGGCGGCATAGACGGTGTCCTGCAGGTCATCGCCGCACAGGCCGACACGCGGCCCGAGGCTCTTCACCTGTTCGGCCACCTTGCGCGAGACGCCGCCGGTGAGCCCGGGGCGCTGTTCCAGGATGGTCGACAGCACCTTGATCGTGCCCTGGAAGTCAGCGCTGATGCGGGCGTGTGCCGACTTGACCTCGTCGCTCGCCTTCTGCAGGTCGCGCGTGCGCTCCTGCACCTTGTGCTCCAGCTCCTGCGCATGGCGCTGCAGCTGCTCGTTCTGCTCACGGGTCAGCGCAAGCAGGCTGTCGCGCTCGCGCGCCAGGCGCTTGCGCTCCAGGCCGTCGTGCACCACCGACAACAGCACGTCGTCGTCCCAGGGCTTGGAGAGGTAGCGGAAGATCTCGCCGTGGTTCACCGCCTCGATGGTGGAGGTGATGTCGGCATAGCCGGTGAGCAGGATGCGCACCGACTCCGGCAGCCTGGCGCGTGCGGCCTGCAGGAACTGCGCACCGGTCATCTGCGGCATGCGCATGTCGGAGATGATCACGTCCACCGGCTGCTCCTCGAGCAGCTGCAAGCCTTCCTCGCCGCCGAGCGCGGTGTGCACCGTGAAGCCGCGCGAGCGCAGCGTGCGGCGCAGCGCCGAGACGATGTTGGGTTCGTCGTCGACGGCCAGCACCGAGAAGCCCGCACCAATGGCGTCAGCCATGAAGCGCCTCCTCGTTCAACTGACCTTCGCGCAAGCGCGGCAGCACGACGCGAAAGCTCGTGCCCTGCCCCGCCGCACTGCGAAGCTCGATGCGGCCGTTGTGCTTTTGCACGATGGAATACGACACCGACAGGCCAAGGCCCGTGCCCTTGCCCACCGGCTTGGTGGTGAAGAAGGGCTCGAAGATGCGCGCCTGCACGTCCGGCGGCATGCCGCAACCATCGTCGGCCACCTCGATCCACACGCAGGCGTCGTCGAAGCCCGAGCGCAATGTGATCGTGCCCTTCGAAGGAATCGCCTGCGCGGCGTTGACAAGGAGGTTCATGAAGACCTGGTTGAGCTGCGTGGGCAGGCAGGGCACGTCCGGCAGGGGCACCAGCTCCTTCACGACCGTGGCCTTGTACTTGACCTCGTTCTGCACGATGTTCAGCGTGCTCTCCAGCCCCTTGACGAGGTTGGCCTCCTCCCACGATTCGCTCTTGTCCACGCGCGAGAAGTCCTTGAGGTCCTGCACGATCTTCTTCACCCGGTCCAGGCCCTCGCGCGTCTCGGCGATGAGCTGTGGAATGTCCTCCTCCAGGAAGTCGATGTCGCACTGCGGTGCCGGGCCTTCGCCTTGGCCGCCCAGGTGGCGCACCACCCGCAAAAGCTCTTCCACGTAGCCCTTCAAGGTACCGACGTTGGAGTAGACGTAGCCCACCGGGTTGTTGATCTCGTGCGCGACGCCGGCGGCGAGCTGGCCGATGGAGGCCATCTTCTCGGACTGCAGCAACTGCTGCTGCGTCGCCTGCAGCCGTTCGTTCATCGCGCGCATCTCTTCGTTGAGCTGCGACAGCCGGTCGATGCGGTCCATCTGCTCGCCGTGCAGGTTGGCGTTGTCCACCACCAGCGCGACCAACGTCACGAGGGCGCGGCCACGCACGACGTCGTCCTCGACGAAGGGCGTGTTCTCGCCCAGGCGGTTCATCGACAGCGCACCGATGCGGCGGTTCTTCACCGCGAGCGGCCAGCAGATGGCCGAGCGCGGCGGCCCGGCCGGGCGCTGCGAGCTCGCGTCGACGCTTCGCTTGAGTTCGCCATTGATGAGCATGGGTTCGCCGCTTTGCGCCACCTTGCCGAGCACGCCCGTGCCCAGCGCCACCGCCTGCCCGACCACGCCCTCGGGCAGGTCGATGCCGGCGACGATGCGCAGCATGTCGGGTGCCTGCCGGTCGACCACGGCCAGGCTGCCGCTTTGCGCGCCGAAGCTGCGCACGATGTGGCTGAGCATCTTCTGAAGCGACTGGCTGTCGCCGTCGGATTCGCGGCTGAGTTCATGCAGCTCCTCCACGAGCGACAGGGCGGCGGCTGAACTGGCATCCATGTCCGTCGTCCTCAGGCGTTGAGCAGGCTGTCCAGCGTCTCGATCTCGGCGCGTGCCTCGGCCATCGCCTGCTGGATGGGCGCGAGCGTGTCGGGCATGAGCACGGCAATCTGGGCCGCATCGGGCTTGGGGCCGGCCAGGCGGTTGGCGACCCACACCGCCTGCTGCACCAGCGTCAGCTGCGACACCGGCGGCGTGGCGTGATGCACGCGCGCCGCGTCCGCGATGACCTGCGGCAGGCCCCAGGCCTCGAGCAGGTCGGCACCCAGGGTGTCGTGGGCATGGCCAAACAAGCGGGCCTCAAGTGCCCGCACGTCGGCACCCGCGGCTTGCGCATGCAGCGCGATGTAGGCGGCGCCATGCGCCTGCAGCAGGTGCACCTGCCCCATGTCGTGAAGCAACCCGGCGGTGAAGGCGAGTTCGGAAGTCGCCGCATCGTCGGGGATGAGACGCCGCGCCAGTGCAGCGCAACTCACGGTGTGATGCCACTGGGTGCGCGCGAACTCCGGGTCGATGTCCTGGCGGCGCAGCGGCGTCGCCACGGCCAGCGACATCACCATGCGGCGCACCGCGCTCATGCCCAGCACCATCACCGCCTCGGACACGCCGGCGATCTGCCGGCGCATGCCGAAGAAGGGCGAATTGACCAGGCGCAGCAAGGACGCCGTGAGCGTGGGGTCGAGCTCGATGAGCCGGCCCAGGTCGCTGGCCGAGGCCGTCGGGTCCTGCATCTGCTGGATGAGCTGCACGGCCACCGCCGGGAAGGGCGGCGGCAGCGCGGGCCGCCTGGAGCGTGGGGCCGTGGCCGCGGTGGTCGTCTTCATGCGATCGCTTCTCCCTGAAGCAAGGTGAGGACCGTGCCCGTGCCGCGGGATGTGGTCCCGAGGTCATTGCAGTGCACGTGATATCGGATGCCGGCAATGTCCACTTGCAGGCGCTGGCCTTGCCGTTCGGCGAAGAAGCCGGTCGAGCCCTCGCAGGACAGGACGTCGTTGACGTGCTCGCCCACCACCGACGAGCCGTCGCCCAGCAGCGCGTCGGCCGCGGCATTGCTGATGGCGATCATTCCGCTGGCGTCGATGCCGAGGATGGGCACAGGCACCACGCCGAGCGCCTCGTGCGTGACGTCCAGCGCCGCCTCTTCGCGCAGCAGGCGTTCTTCGTTGAGGTGCAGGCGGTTCTCAAGCTGCCGGTTGCTTTCGCGCAGGCGCTGCTCCAGTCGCTGCCCCTCGGCAACCATCTCGAACTGGCGAAAGGCCTGCTCGATCTCTTCGTTGATGCTCACGTCGTTCCATGGCTTCGTGAGGAACTTGTAGATGGCGCCTTCGTTGATCGCCTCGGTGACCGACTGCAGTTCGGTGTAGCCCGACAGCACGATGCGAATCGTGTGCGGGTAGAGCTGCTTGACACGCGCGAGGAAGTCGGTGCCGCGCATCAGCGGCATGCGCTGGTCCGACATGACGACGCCCACCGGGTGGCGGGCCAGCAGCTCGAAGGCTTCGTCGGGCGTGCCCGCGGTGTGCACCGTCCACGGCTGTCCGCGGAACACGCGGCGCAGCGAGCGCAGGATGTTCGGCTCGTCGTCGAGCAACAGCAGGTGGCGTTCGCTTTGCGGCGCCTCGTGTGCGCCGTGCGCATTGTGCGAGAGCGACCTGGCGAAGGCCCGGCCGGACGCCAGCATCGCGCTCGCGTCCGCGGATTCCATCGGCCGCGCGAACAGGTAGCCCTGTGCGAGCTCGCAGCGCAGGTTGGAGAAGAACTGCAGTTGGCCTTCGGTCTCGACGCCTTCGACCACGACGCGAAGCTTGAGCGCGCGCGCCAGTTCGCAGGTCATGCGCGCGACCATCGCATCGGACGGATTCACCACCACGCCTTGCACGAAGCTCAGGTCGATCTTGAGGCAGTCCAGGGGCAGCCGCGTGAGGTAGCTGAGGTTCGAGTAGCCGGTTCCGAAATCGTCGATGGCCACCGAGATGCCATGGCGACGCAGAGCCTGCAGGCGCTCGATGACCGAAGGATTGGCATCGGTCAGCGTGCGCTCGGTGAGCTCCAGCTCGATCTGGTTGCCCGCGATCTCGTACTTCTCCAGCAACTGCAGCAGGTGGACACCGGCGTCCTGCGTCTCGAACACGCTCGGCGGCACGTTCACCGCCATCTGCAGCCCGTGGTGACCGAGGTCTTCCCAGGCGCGCAATTGGCGCACGCTTTGCTCGATCACCCAGCGCGTCACCACGTCGGCCATGCCGCAGCTTTCGACCACGGGAATGAAGTCCGCCGGCGGCACGGTGCCGCGCACCGGATGATTCCAGCGCAGCAGCGCCTCGAAGCCCACGATGCTGCCGGTGGCGAGGTGCACCTGCGGCTGGAAGACGAGGCGGAACTGGTCGCGCGCGAGGGCGTTGTGGAGCTCGAACTCCAGCAGCCGCGTGGAGACGCTGCGCGGGTTCTCGTGGCCGGCCAAGAACTGCAACGGCTCATGGCCTGGCGCGAGACCACGCTCGGCCGCGGCCTGCACCGCGCCGAGCAGCTCGCAGGCATCGTGGCCGTCGTCGGGCAGCAGGGCCACGCCCGCGGCCATCTTCACGCGTATTGGGCGGTCGCGGCTTTCGAAGGGGATGGGCAATTCGGCGAGCAGGCCGGTGGCGAGCATCTCGGCCTCTTCGCTGGCGCCGATGAGCGGCAGCAGCACGGCAAAGCGCAGGTCCGACAGCGCCGACACGCTGGCGCGCGCGGGGACGAGGCGGCGCAGGTGCGACACGACCGTCGCCCCCACGCCCTCCAGGCCCTGCCAGTCGAGCAGGCCATCGTCATTGCCCACTTGCAGCCGCAATTCGATCAGGGCGTGGTGCCGCCCGGTGACGAGATGGTCGCAGAGTGCCTCGTCCACCCGCTGCACGATGAAGTTGCGGCCGCATTGGGCCGCCATGCCATGCGCCTCGAGCAGAAGCTGCTGGCTCACGTCGCGACGCAGCTCGTCGCTCACGTCCTGCTGCATGCCGACGTAGTGCGTGACTTTGCCGCGCTCGTCCACGAGCGGTGCGAGGCTCAGCCGGTTCCAGAAGGCAGAGCCATCGCGCCGGTAGTTGCGCACGAGCGTGGTGAGCCGCTCGCCTTGCTCCACCGCGCGACGGATGTCGGCGCGAATGCGGGCATCCGTCTGCGGACCGTGCAGGAAGCTGCAGCCACGGTTCAGCACTTCGCCGATGTGGTAGCCGCTGAGGGAGAGAAACGCGGGGTTGGCGTAGACGATCGGATGCCCCGGTCGCTCGACGTCGCACAACACCATCGCACCTTGGCACGCATCGAGTGCCTGTATCGCCAATGCGTGCGGCAGCGCTGTGAGCGCTGTCAGCGCCAGTGGCGCGACAACCGTGGTCATTTCTTACGCTCCCTTGGAAGATTCCCGGCCTGGCACTGTTATTGGTTCAGTGCGTCAGCCTTTGAATGATCCACCGGAGGCAGGCGATGCGAAACGAAGTAAAGCACCGAAAATGGCCGTCAACTTTCGGTCGCCGAACGGGACCCGCGCCATGGCGTGGCGCGATCCACGGAGGGCGGCTCGCAGCCGCCAACCCCACTCGCCTCAGAGCGTCGATGGCGGATTGGAAGGGTCCAGCCGCGCCTCGAAACTCGTACTGTCGAGCGCCGGCGCGAAGAGGAAGCCCTGGTATTGCTCGCAGCCGGTTCGCGCGAGGAACTGGCGCTGGTCCTCGGTCTCCACGCCCTCGGCCACGATCTCCAGGTGCAGGGCACGTCCGAGGTTGACGATGGCGTTGACGATGCCCACGTCGCTCTCGTCGCCCGGCAGGCCGCGCACGAAGCTGCGGTCGATCTTCAGCCGGTCGATCGGGAAGCGCTTGAGGTAGCCGAGGCTCGAATAGCCGGTGCCGAAGTCATCGATGGCCAGCTTCACGCCGAGCTCGCTCAGCGCCTGCAGCCGCAGCATCGCTTCCTGCGCGTCCTGGATGAGGATGGATTCGGTGAGCTCCAGCTCGAGCAGGCCCGGCGGCAGGCCGGCGGCCGCGAGCGCCGAGGCGACGCGATCGACGAAGCCCGCGCGATGGAACTGCACCGCCGACACGTTGATGGACACGACCAGGCCGCGGCCTTGCGCGTACCACTGCGCGGCCTGGTGCACCGCCTGGCGCAGCACCCAGTCGCCGATGGGCACGATGAAGCCGCTCTGCTCGGCCACCGGGATGAATTCTCCCGGCGGAATGTCGCCCAGCTCCGGGTCGCGCCAGCGGATCAGCGCCTCGGCGCCCAGGACACGGCCCGTGCTCATGTCGACCTGCGGCTGATAGTGCAGGCGGAAGTTTCCGTCGGCCAGGGCTTGCCGCATGGCGCTGTCCATGCGCAGGCGCCCGCGTGGGTCGTGATCGGCATCGTTGGCGCGACCGCAGCTCTCGTGAAAGCGGAAGCTGGCGCGGCCGCCCGTCTTGACCTCGTGCATGGCCGCATCGGCGCGGCGAACCAGTTCGTCCAGGCCGGCGCCATCGCGGGGATAGAGCACGACGCCGATGCTGCAAGTCACGACGAAGCTCATGCCGCCGTGGGTGAAAGGCCGCTGCATCGCCTCGATGATGCGTCGCGCCGCGGCTTCGGCGCCGTGCGCATCGGCCTGGTGAACCAGCATGACGAATTCGTCGCCGCCCATCCGGGTCACGGTGTCGACCTGGCGCAGGCAGGACTTCAGCCGCTCGGCCACGTCCACCAGCACGCGGTCGCCGAACTCATGGCCCAGCGTGTCGTTGACGTGCTTGAAGCGGTCGAGGTTGGCGAACAGCAGCGCGAAGGGCGTGCCCTCGCGCTGCGACAAGGCGATGGAGAACTCCGCCCGGTCCGAGAGCACGCGGCGGTTGGGCAGGCCAGTCAGCGCATCGCTGCTGGCCAGCGTCTCGATGCGGTGGATGGCTTCGAGCCGCTCGCTGATGTCGCGGTAGGAATGCACCCGGCCGATGACGCGGCCATGGCTCATCTGCGGCAGCATCACCCGCTGCAGCACGCGGCCCGACAGGAGCATGACGGTGTCCACCACCTCGCGCACCTCGGTGTCCTCGTTGGCGGACAAGCGGCGCAGGTAGGCCGACGGATCGGCCACGGCGCGGCACATGGCGGACTGGATGGCATCGTCATCGCGGCGGCGCAGCAGATCGCCTGGCAGGCCCCACAGCGCGGCAAAGGTCTGGTTGAAGGCGCGGATGTTGCCGGCGATGTCGGTGACGAGGATGCCGTCGGCCGCCGATTCGAGCGTGGACGCCAGCTCCTCGACGCGCTCTTCCAGTTCGTCCTCGATGCGGCGTCGCTCGCTGGCGTCGTGCAGCACGACGACGAACAGCTTGTGCTCGCCGCTCATTGCCACGCGGCTGATGCGTCGCGTGACCGGGATGGTGATGCCGTCGAAGCGGCGCAGCCAGGTGTCGGACTCGATGTCCTGCGTGAGGCCGGACGCGGCCTCACCCCAGAAGAAGAGATCTTCCGGCGTGGCGCAGAGCTCGACGATCTCGCGACCGCACAGCGAAGACGAATCCACGCCCATCAACGCCCCGGCCGCCGTGTTGGCCGCGACCACGCGCAAGGTGGCGGCATCGATCAGCCACACGGCGTCGAGCATGCCGTCGATGAGTCCGGCGGCGAACTGGACACTCTGCAGGGCCATGCCCTCGGACAGGCTGGGAGCTTTCATGCGAATGCGTCCTCTGGTTCTCTGGATGCTTCGAAGAAGTACGCCACGCGCGAGCGCGGCGAGAGCGGCCCGGCGGCGTCTGCGGGCAGTGCCGTGTGCCGGATGCTGCGGCGGATGCCCAGCTTGGGGGTGTGCTCGAGGTCGATGACCAGCGCCTCGTCCTCGGGCACGTGCGGGTCGAACACGCTCACGCGCGGCTTGAGCGGGCGCGATGCGTTCACGCCCACCACCATGCCGTAGCGGTCGTCGGTGAGCTGCACCACCGAGCCCGGCGGGTACACGCCCATCATCTTGATGAAAGCATTGAGCACCGCCGTGTCGAACTTGTTCTTGCCCTGCGCGAACAGGAGCGACAGCGCCTCGTGCGGCGTCAGTGCCTTGGACGGCACATGCGGATTGCACAGGTTGTCGTAGCGGTTCACCAGCGAGACGATGCACGACGCCGGGGTCATGCGCTCGTGGCCGAGCTTCAGAGGAAAGCCGCTGCCGTCCGCGTGCTCGTGGTGCTGCGCGATGACGAGCGTGGCGCCCGGCGTGAGGCCCATCTTGAGCGCGTGCGACACGCCGTGCGTCACGTGCTCTTCGTAGAACTTGGTTTCGCTTGGGCTGAAGTGGTCTTCGCGATGGCGCACCCGCGGCGGCAGGTCGAGCTTGCCCACGTCGTGCAGCAAGGCACCCACGCCGAGGTCGAGCATCTCGGATTCGGAAAGTCCGAACGTACGGCCCATCAGCATGGAAATGATGGTGACGTTGACCGCATGGGCGCAGGAGCGGTCGCCGGCGGCCTCGGTGAGCAGGCGGATGCAGACCTCCTGGTCGCCCGTCATCTTCTGCGCGAAAGCCTGCGTGAGCGCCTGCGCGCGGACACGGGCCTGCGCGGGCTGGGCGGTGACGAGGTCGGTGAGCGCCCGGGTCTCGTGCGCGGCTTCGGTGAACTGCTTCTCGCACACCGCGAGCGCCGCGCGTTCGCGGGCGGCGTTTGCGCGGCGTTCGCGCTGCGCACGCTGCTCGGGCGTTTCGTCGTGGGTGATGGCCGCGGCCTTCTCGACGGCTGCGTCTGCCGTGGCCTGCGCGACCTGTTCGGCTTCAGTCAGTGCGCTGTGCTCCGGGCTCCAGCGCAGCTTCTTCACGCCCAGCGAATGGATGATCGCTATCTGCTCCGGCGACGCAATGCGGAAGCTGCTGAGCGGAAACGGGTGCGACATCCAGCCCATGTCGAGATGGATGAACATCCCGACCTGGAGCGCGTCGACCTCGATGTGAACGGTGGATCCTGCGTTTTTCATCCCTGCAGGCGCGCGCATCGGGCGCGGGCAGCCTGCCAAGGTTGTCGGCAAGCGCTATTGAAGCTTGAGGGTCTGTCCGGCGGCCGGACAAGCGTTGTGCATGCTCAGCGCTCGATTCGTGTGGAAAGCACGATTGCCGACGTTGTGCGCTCCACGCCATCGAGTGCGCCGATGCGATCGATGAGCCCGTCGAGCTCGCCGATGGATGCCGCGGCCACGATGGCGATGAGGTCGAAGGGCCCGCTGACTGAATGCAGCACACGCACTTCGGGGATCTTGCGCAGCGCCGTTTCGATGGCGCCGCTTTGTTTGGGGACCAGGGTGATCATCACGTGGGCGCGCACCAGCTGCGCCTCGATCTCGTCGGGCACGGTGATGGTGTAGCCGGCGATCACGCGCTGGCGTTCGAGCCGTTCGATGCGGCTTTGCACCGTGGTGCGCGACAGCTTCAGGCGCCTGGCGAGCTCCGCGGTCGAAGCGCGGGCGTTCTCGCGCAGCAAGGCGATGAGTTCGCGGTCGGTCGGGTCGAGGAGGACTTTGGCCATGGTCGGCAGCGGTTTGGCGTTTCGCCGAAGTAGTGGCTTCGAATCGCCGAATTGTGGCCGTTGTTTCGTCGAACGTCGAGCTGCGTTTTGTACAGACCGGCACGAGAATTGCCCAAGTTTTTACACACTCCCAGGAGACGGCAATGAAGGACATCCTCGTCATCGGTGGCGGCAAGATCGGCTCGGTCGTGGCGGATCTGCTGGTCCAAACCCCGGAAGACACCGGCTACCGCGTGACGGTGGCCGACCGCTCCCGCGAACAACTGGCCGACATCGAGAACGACAGCAAGAAGTCGCCGCGCCTGAAGACCCTGTGCCTGGACGTGACCGACGCGAGCGCCCTGCGTGACGCCATGAAGGGCTGCTTTGCCGTCCTGAGCGCCGCGCCCTACCACCTGACGACCCGCGTCGCCGAAGCCGCCCGTGAGCTGGGCGTGCACTACCTGGACCTCACCGAAGACGTTGCCAGCACCAAGCGCGTGATGGAACTGTCCGAAGGCGCCAAGACCGCCTTCATCCCGCAATGCGGCCTGGCCCCGGGTTTCATCTCCATCGTCGCCGCCGACCTCGCCCGCCAGTTCGACTCGCTCGACTCCGTGCGCATGCGCGTCGGCGCTCTCCCCGCCTACCCGAGCAATGCGCTGAACTACAACCTCACCTGGAGCACCGAGGGCGTCATCAACGAATACTGCGAGCCCTGCGAAGCCATCGTCGACGGCCAGCTGCGCACCGTGCCCGCGCTTGAAGAGCGTGAGGAGTTCTCGCTGGACGGCGTGCTGTACGAAGCCTTCAACACCTCCGGCGGCCTCGGCACGTTGTGCGAAACGCTGAAGGGCCGCGTCCGCACGCTCAACTACCGCACCATCCGCTACCCGGGCCACGCGGCCATCATGAAGGCGCTGCTGCAGGACTTGCGCCTGGCCGACCGCCGCGACGTGCTCAAGGACATCCTCGAGCAGGCCGTGCCCACCACCATGCAGGACGTGGTCATCGTGTTCGTGACGGTGTCGGGCATGAAGGACGGCCGCCTGGTGCAAGACACCTACGCCCGCAAGATCTACAGCCACGTGGTGGCCGGCAAGATGCGCAGTGCCATCCAGATCACCACCGCCGGCAGCCTGTGCGCGATGTTGGACATGCTGGCCCAGGGCGAGCTGCCGCAAAGCGGCTTCGTGCGCCAGGAAGACGTGCCGCTGGCCAGGTTCCTCGGCAACCGCTTCGGGCGCTTCTACGCGATGGAAGAGCTGTCGAAGGCGGCCTGATCTTCGAGCGACACGGTCATCGGCGCGCTTGTCAGTGACCGCTCAGCGGCGGCATTTGCCCGTGGCGGCGTCGTAGACCAGGAACGGGATTTCGAAGAGCCCGCCGAGGCGCGGTTCGTAGCCGCTGTTGCCGTCCATGCTCCCTTTGAGGCAGTCCCGGGTCGCGCTCCTGGCCACGCTGGCCGCGAGGCGTTCCTGCGCGGTGGGCGCGTCAGCCTTGCCGATCAGCTGATCGGATTCGCGCGCCAGGGTCGTGCCTCGGACGACGGCACGCGCGGCGCGGGTGATGGAGTCCGGGTCGATGGCTGGCAATTTCCCGTCGGTCGGTGCGGCCGGCGTTGCCGTCGGCAGGCCGGGCGTGTCGGCGGCAGGCGCTGTGATCGCGGCGGGCGGCTGTGAGGCCTCGGTTGATCGCGGGGCTTCCGGCGCGCGGCGCCGCACGGGCGGTTGCGCGGATTTCATCACCGCTCTCTTCGGCTCCTCGGGCGGGACCGCTGGCGGCGCTTGTTCACGCATCAACCTGACCATGATCGGCGAGAACGGCGCCGGCGTGTCGATTGCGGCATGCCAGGTCTGCCAGAGACCCGCGACAAGCAAGGCATGCAAGACGAGCGCGAAGGCAATCGCGGGCACGTTCCATCGCGGCGAGGTCAGAGTGCGGTGTGAGTACGCGATCACTGGCATCGGCCGCATCGTAGGTGCATGCTTGTTTCCGGCAGTTTGCCGACCGACGGTCACGCCACCGAGCGTTGTGAGGACGACACTTTCCTTTTGTCCTCGAATTCGCTACAGTGTTCCTTATTCGAACAAGTGTTCGTATTAAGAACTTCCAAGGATCCCAACGATGGTCAACAAGCTCGTGGACAGCGTGGCGGCGGCGCTCGCCGACATCCGCGACGGCGCGACGGTGATGATCGGCGGCTTCGGTGGCGCGGGCCAGCCGGCCGAGCTGATCGACGGGCTGATCGCCCAGGGCGCGCGCGAGCTCACCATCGTCAACAACAACGCCGGCAATGGCGACACGGGTTTGGCCGCGCTGCTCGCCACCGGCCGCGTGCGCAAGATCATCTGCAGCTTCCCGCGCCAGGTCGATTCGCATGTGTTCGATGGCCTGTACCGCGCCGGCAAGATCGAACTGGAGCTCGTGCCGCAAGGCAACCTCGCCGAGCGCATCCGGGCCGCGGGCGCGGGCATCGGCGGCTTCTTCACGCCGACCGCCTACGGCACGGACCTCGCCAAAGGCAAGGAGACCCGCGAGATCGACGGCCGCATGTACGTCTTCGAATCGCCCATCCATGCCGACGCGGCGCTCATCAAGGCCGAGGCCGGCGACCGATGGGGCAACCTCGTCTACCGCAAGACCGCGCGCAACTTCGGCCCGGTGATGGCGATGGCCGCGAAGTGCACCGTGGCTTCTGTGCACGACGTGGTCGACCTGGGCGCGCTGGACCCGGAGCACATCGTGACGCCGGGGATCTTCGTTCACCGCATCGTCAAGGTGCCTCGCACCGCCACCGGCCCCGCAGGCTTCAAACAAGCGGCATGAACATGAACAAGCTCACCCGAGACCAGATGGCCGCCCGCGTCGCGCGCGACATTCCCGAAGGCGCTTACGTCAACCTCGGCATTGGCCTGCCCACGCTCGTGGCGAATCATTTGCCGAAGGAGCGGGAAATCTTTCTGCACAGCGAAAACGGCCTGCTCGGCATGGGCCCGGCGCCGGCACCCGGCGAGGAAGACTACGACCTCATCAATGCCGGCAAGCAGCCTGTGACGGTGTTGCCCGGCGGTGCGTACTTCCACCACGCGGACAGCTTCGCGATGATGCGCGGCGGCCACCTGGACATCTGCGTGCTGGGTGCCTTTCAGGTGTCGACCACCGGCGACCTGGCCAACTGGCACACCGGCGGGGCCGATGCCATTCCCGCCGTCGGCGGCGCGATGGACCTGGCCATCGGCGCGAAGCGCACGCTCGTGATGATGGAGCACCTCACCAAGAGCGGCGAGAGCAAGCTGGTCGAGCACTGCACCTACCCGCTCACCGGCATCGCGTGCGTGAGCCGCATCTACACCGACCTGGCTGTCATCGACGTGACGCCGCAAGGCCTCAAGGTGGTGGAGACTGTGGACGGCCTCGGCTTCGACGAACTGCAACGGCTGACCGGCGTGCCCCTCATCGCCTGATCGCTCATCTCACTCCATCACCGCAACTGCGGGAGCAAGCACCATGACCCAAGCTTTCATCTGCGACGCCATCCGCACGCCGTTCGGACGTTACGGCGGCGCGCTGTCCTCGGTGCACGCGGACGACCTTGGCGCCATTCCGCTCAAGGCGCTGATGGCGCGCAACGCACGCGTCGACTGGGCCGCAGTGACCGATGTCATCTTCGGCTGCGCCAACCAGGCGGGCGAGGACAACCGCAACGTGGCACACATGTCGTCGCTGCTCGCGGGGCTGCCCATCGACGTGCCGGGCGCCACCATCAACCGCCTGTGCGGCTCCGGCATGGACGCCGTGGGCACCGCGGCACGCGCCATCAAGAGCGGCGAGGCGGGCCTGATGATCGCGGGCGGCGTCGAGAGCATGAGCCGCGCGCCCTTCGTCATGCCGAAAGCCGAGTCCGCGTTCTCGCGCAGCAACGCGGTGTACGACACCACCATCGGCTGGCGCTTCGTCAACAAGCTGATGAAGGAAATGCACGGCGTGGACTCGATGCCCGAGACGGCGGAGAACGTCGCGACCGACTACCGCATCGAGCGCGAGGCGCAGGACCGCATGGCGCTCGCGTCGCAGATGAAGGCCGTCGCCGCGCAGGAGTCGGGCTTCTTCGATGCGGAGATCACGCCGGTGAGCATCGCGCAGAAGAAGGGCGATGCGGTCATCGTGGCGAAGGACGAGCATCCGCGCTCGACATCGCTCGAGGCGCTCGCGAAGCTCAAGGGCGTGGTGCGGCCCGACGGCACGGTGACGGCGGGCAACGCATCGGGCGTGAACGACGGCGCCTGCGCGTTGCTTCTCGCCGATGAAGCCAGCGCGGCGAAGCACGGCCTCACGCCGCGCGCCCGCGTGGTCGGCATGGCCACGGCCGGCGTGCCGCCGCGCATCATGGGCATGGGCCCGGCGCCCGCGACGCGCAAGGTGCTTGCTCTCACCGGCCTCACGCTCGCGCAGATGGACGTGATCGAGTTGAACGAGGCCTTCGCGGCGCAAGGCCTCGCGGTGCTGCGCGACCTCGGCCTGGCCGACGACGATGCGCGCGTGAACCCGAACGGCGGCGCGATCGCGCTCGGACATCCGTTGGGCGCCAGCGGCGCGCGGCTGGTCACGACGGCGGTGAACCAGTTGCACCGCATCAAGGGCCGCTACGCGCTGTGCACGATGTGCATCGGCGTGGGCCAGGGCATCGCGTTGGTCGTCGAGCGCGTGTAGACCCGCCTTCGCGCTTCCATCGTCCAGCCGCGGCGGCTGGGCACATGCCTTGCCGGGTCACTGTTCGCAACATCGAACAGGAGACACGGCATGGGCCTCATGGACATTCTTCAGCAATACGCCACGCGTCCGACCGACACGCACCAGGACTTCGACGAAGTTGCCCAACAAGTCCCGCCGGAGGTGCTCGGCGACGGCCTCGCCCAGGCGATGCGCTCGGACCGCACGCCGCCTTTCGGCGACATGGTCGGTCAGCTCTTCGGCAATTCCAACGCACAGCAGCGTGCGGGCCTGCTCACGCAGCTCATCCGCAGCATCGGCCCAGGAGCACTCGCCAGCATCGCGGGCGGCGTACTGGGGCGGCTGGGCCAATCGGCCGGTGGCGGCGCGCAGGCACAGGTGTCCCCTGCCGACGTGGAAGGCGTGACGCCCGATCAGGCACGCGAGATCGCGGCGGCGGCCGAGAAGAAGGACCCCGGCGTGATGGACAAGGTCGGCTCCTACTACGCGCAGCACCCCGAGGTGTTCAAGGCGCTCGGCGGCGCGGCGCTTGCCATTGCGCTTGGGCAGATGGCCAACCGCATGAGGCACTGAGCCTCTCATCCCACAGATTCAAGGAAACCTTCCATGAGCATCTTCCGCGACATCCTCCACAAGATCTTTCCCGGCAACCATCCGGCGGTGACCAACCCGACGCCTTCGGTCGCGTCCGCCGGCACCTCGGGCACCGCACCGGCCACGCCATCCGCCCCGCAACCGCAGGCGGCGCCGGCCGCCATGGCGCAGGTGGACGTCGAGGCCGTGCTCAACACGATGGCCGAGAAGAATCCGCAGAAGCTGAACTGGCGCACGTCCATCGTCGACTTGATGAAGCTGCTCGATCTCGACAGCGGCCTGGGCCCGCGCAAGGAACTCGCGCATGAGCTCGGCTACACCGGCGACACCAACGACTCCGCGACGATGAACGTCTGGCTGCACAAGCAGGTGATGCTCAAGCTCGCGCAGAACGGCGGCAAGGTGCCGGCAGACCTCAAGACCTGACCGCGCCTGCGAGGCCCCCACTACACTGCGGCGCTCACAAGCGCACGCAGGGGGTCCCATGAGTTACGACTACAGCTCGGAGTCGAATCGGCTCGAGTTGCCCAACCCGTACCAGCTCCAGAACCGCGTGCTGTGGTTGTGCGCGGCGCTGCTGCTGGTGTCCGGCGTCACGAGCCTCGCCTGGGCGCGCGGCGCGATGCAGGAAGACGGCGTGCGCTTCGCCTTCGCGCCGCTGCTCGCCGGCGTGCTGATGCTGGCCGCCGGCTTTGCCGCCGGCGCCACCGCCGCGCGTCGACTGCGCTTCTTCTTCGGCCGCGGCCGGCCGCATTCACTCGCGCCCGAGATCCCGGTGGGCGCGGTCGGTGGCTCGCCGCCGGCCGATGCGGTGAAGGAGCTCTTGCGCCAGGGCGGCCTCACCTACCCCGAGCCGCAAGGCGCGATCGAAGGCATCCTCTACCACTGGATGCCCACGCTCATCACCGCGCCCGCGCAGGTGCAGCTGCTTGCTCGGCGTTCCATGTTCAACCTCGCCGCGATTGCCGCGACGCTCGTCAGCTTTCTCTTCTCGTGGGCGGTCTTCGGCAACGAGACGACGCGGCCGTGGATCGGCATCCTCTACTTCGCCTTCGGTGCGTTCTACCTCGTGAAGCCGGTGCTCAGCGAGCATCGCGCACGGCTGTCGGTGGCATCGCTCATCGGGCTCGTCGCGGTGGCCATCGTGGGGCCGGTGGTCATCGGGCTGCTCGGCCGCGCGCTGCCGTCGCTGGGCGGCTTTTCGCTCAACGTGCAGACCTTCGTGATGCTCGGCACGGCGCTTGTGGCCTGCGCACTCGCGATGATCGCGGTGCTCGCGCAGGTGGACAGCTCGCCGCAGACGCGCACCAGCGTGGAGACGGCGCGGCTGTCGATGAACGGCCCGCCCGCCATGCTGATGGACGAGCTGGACCGCAAGCTGCAATCGGAATGGACCGAGCGCATCCCCAACCGCCGCTATGCACGCATCGACCCGGTGACGTCCGCCGCCACGCCCAGCGGCAGCTTCGCCGGCGAGCTCTTCGAGGAGACTCAGCCCTTGCCCGTGACAGGCACCAAGGCGCCCACCTTCGCCGCGGCGCTGGCCGAGCGCCGCCACCGGCCGCTGCTGCTGCTCGATGTCTACGCGCTCGTGCTGGTGCTCGTCGCCACTGCCTTGTCGCTGTACTTCGTGCGGCACTTCGACGCGCTCGCGCCCTGGCAGCAGAACCGCTTTTCGCTGATGGGCAACTCGGTGATCCTCGGTTTCGTCGCGGCCTTCTGCCTGCGTTCGTCGGGCCGGCTGTGGGGCCGCTTCAACTTTGAATCGGTGCTGGTGTGGGTGGAGATGATCGGCAACTACCAGACCTCGCGCATCGGCACCGGCAACCAGCTCACGAGCCGCATGCAGACCGAGAACGACGTGGTGCGCACCGAGTCGATGACGCTGCGCGTCTGGCGTGCCCGCATCGAATCGGTGGTGTTCGGCAAGGACGCCGCGCGCCAGGTGACGGCGATGTTCTCGACCGAGAAGGAAGCCAAGGCACTCACCATGCACCTGATGCAGTTCGGCCGCAGCCAGAGCTCGCTCGTGGCGCCGGGCGCGCCGGAGGATCACGCGCGCATCGCAGCGCTCAACGCGGGCGAGCAGGGTCTGGGTGATGGACGAAGCGCGGCGCAGATCGAGCAGGCGACGCGCACGGCGGCGGCCTTGTCATCGGTCGAGCCGCCATCCATCGCGGACTTCGACGCGAATGCTCCGTCGCTTCATTGCACGAACTGCGGCAAGCCGACACTGCCGGGCGCGCGCTTCTGCGCGCACTGCGGGACGCCGGTTGCGCGGACGTGATGCGTGGCCGGTGACCGGCGAAAGCCGGTCAGGCCTCCGCCGTCTCGCGCCGGGCGGCACGCGCATCCAGCCCCTTCAACACCCGCCCCACCGCCGCCACTGCGAAGTCGATCTGCTCGCGGTCGATGATCAAGGGCGGCGCGAAGCGCACCACCGTGTGGTGGGTGTCCTTGCTGAGGATGCCCTCGGCCATCAGCGCTTCGCAGACCTCGCGTGCACTCGCGAAGGCCGGGTCGATCTCCACGCCCACCAGCAGCCCCTTGCCGCGGATGTCGATGATGGCCGGGTGGTTGAGCTTTCCTAGCTGCGCCATCAGGTACTCGCCCTGGTCGTGCGCGCGGCGAGAGAGTTGGTCGGATTCGAGCAGCTTCAGCGCCGCCTCGCCCACGGCCGCGGCGAGCGGGTTGCCGCCAAAGGTGCTGCCGTGGTCGCCGGGCGTGAACTGCGCCATCACATCCTCGCGTGCGAGGAATGCGCTCACCGGCAGCAAGCCACCACCGAGTGCCTTGCCCAGCGTGAGGCCGTCAGGGCGCACGCCTTCGTGATCACAGGCGAGCAGCCGGCCGGTGCGGCCCAGGCCCGTCTGCACCTCGTCGCAGATCATCAGGACGTTGTGGCGCGTGCAGATCTCGCGCACTTTCTTGAGGTAGCCCGCCGGCGGCACGACGATACCCGCTTCGCCCTGGATGGGCTCGACGATGAAGGCGGCGGTGTGCGGGGTGATGGCCGCTTCCAACGCGGCCGCATCGCCAAAGGGCACGGTGGAGAAGCCCGGCGCGAAGGGGCCGAAGCCATCGCGGTATTGCGCTTCGGTGGAGAAGCCGACGATGGTCGTCGTGCGGCCGGCGAAGTTGCCCTGCGCCGCGATGATGTGCGCACGGCCTTCAGGCACGCCCTTGACCTTGTAGGCCCACTTGCGCGCGGCCTTGATCGCCGTTTCCACGGCCTCGGCGCCACTGTTCATGGGCAGCGCGCGTGCCATGCCGGTCATGCGGCACAGCATCTCGAGGAAGGGGCCGAGCCGATCGGTGTGAAAGGCCCGACTGGTGATCGCGAGCTTTCCGGCCTGCTCGGTCAGCGCGGCGACGAGCGCCGGGTGCGAGTGGCCGAAGCTGACGGCCGAGTAGGCCGACATCATGTCCAGGTAGCGCTTGCCTTGTTCATCGAACAGGAAGACGCCTTCGCCGCGCGTCAACACGACCGGCAGCGGGTGGTAGTTGTGTGCGCCATGGCGGTGCTCCAGCTCGATGGCATGGGAGACTTTGGCGGCTCGGGCGGAGAGTGCAGCGGCTCGGGCGGCGGTGGTCATGACAAGTCCTTGTTTTGATTGAACAATTGCTCAATCCTGGAGTCTAGGCGGCCGCAGGCGAAATTTGCTTTCCAAATATTGCATGTCAGGCACGTTGAATGCATGATTCATTCTTTTTACGGCCTTCTCAGAATGTCTCAAGCCACACTCGATGCCCTGGACCGCAAGATTCTTGATGCGCTTCAAGCCGATGGCCGGGCCTCCAACGTGGACCTCTCGGCCAAGGTCCATTTGTCGGCACCGCAGTGCTTTCGCCGCGTGCGCGCGCTGGAAGACCGCGGCGTCATCCGCAGCTACCGCGCCGAGGTGCAACCCGAGGCATTGGGGCTGGGCGTGATGGCCTACGTCAGCCTGAACATCGACGGTGGCCAGTTCGGCCGCGTGCGCGAGATCGAGGCCAGCATCCGAGACTTCCCGCAGATCCTCGAATGCCGTACCGTGTCGGGCGACTACGACTATCTGCTGAAGGTCGTGGCGCGGGACCTGAAGAGCCTCTCGCAATTCCTGACCGATCGACTCATGCAGGTGCCGGGCGTGGATGATGTGCGCTCGATGATCTGCATGGAAGAAGTGAAGGCGTCCGCGCCATTGCCGGTTGATCTCGCACCCTGAACCCTGAAACCTGGGACACACTTGCTCCCATCCACGGAAGGCCACCACCCATGAGTTCACCCATGCCGCTACGCTGGGGCATCCTCGGCGCGGCCCGCATCGCAGGCTCCGCGCTCATTCCGGCGCTGCGCGCCACGCGCAGCGAGATCGTCGCGGTGGGCTGCCGTGACGAGGCACGCGGCGCGGCCTACGCGGCCACGCACGGCATCCCGCACGTCACGAGCTATGAAGGCCTGATGGCTCGCGACGACATCGACGCCATCTACAACGCGCTGCCCAATCATGGCCACGCGCCCTGGAGCATCAAGGCGATGCACGCGGGCAAACACGTGCTGTGCGAGAAGCCGCTCGCCCTGAACGCCGCCGAGGTGGCGCAGATGCGCGAGGCCAGCATCGCCACCGGCCGCCTGGTGATGGAAGCCTTCATGTACCGCTTTCACCCGCAGATCGACCGGCTGCGCGAGGTGATCGACAGCGGCCAGCTGGGCCCGGTGAAGTGGATGCGCGGCAGCTTCACCTACGCCCTGCGCGACATGACCGACTGCCGCTGGGACCCGAAGCTCGGCGGCGGCGCGCTCTATGACCTCGGGTGCTATCCGCTGAGCCTGATGCGGCTCGTGACCAAGGCTGAACCCACGGTGTTGAGCGTCGTCTCCCGCCTTACCGAGCCGGGCGAATACGGCGGCAGCGTGGACCACGCAGCGCACGCAGTGCTGCGCTTCGACGCGGGCGCAAGCCGCATCCTCGGCCACCTCGACAGCTCCTTCTCGCTGCCCTTCCAGTGCAACTTCGAAGCACTGTGCGAGCACGGGATCCTGCGCCTGCCCATCCCGTTCACGAGCAAGGGCGTGGAGACGCAGCTGCACATCGGTGAACAGGTCGAGCGCTTCGCGGTGTGCGACCCGTACGCGATGATGGTGTCGCACTTCGAATCGGCAGCGCGCGGCGAATGCGCACTGCGCTTCGACATGGACGATTCGCTGGCCCAGGCGCGCGTGATGGACGCGTTGCTGGCGCTTGCCCACGCCCACCCCGACGCTTGATTGCGCTGTCCCACGGTCGGGCAATCGTCAGGAAAAGGCCATCGGAACGTGGTTTTACGGACGGGAAATCCCGGTTTGAAGTGTTCAAATAACCGCACGATCGTGCGGGAATGCGCGACAACCGCACCCAAGTTTGTTAAGCGAACACATTGGAAGCGGTTTCTGGGTAGATTCGTGCGCTGAACGGACCAACACGGTCCATTTGCGCAGTCAACGGGCGAACAACGCCCAAGTCGGGAGTCCACCCACCATGAACGCATTCGACCGCAACGACGTCGAGACCGAAATCAGTCCGGAACTGGCCACGACAAGCGGCCTGGCCGCCGCCGTGGCCGCACCGGCCAAGCCTGGCCCGCAAAAGCGCGACCTGATCGCCGGCCTCGAAAAGGGCCTGGCCGTCATCTCCGCCTTCGACCAGGACCGCCCGCGCCTGACGATGACGGAAGTCGCGTCGCTGTGCGGCCTGACCCGCGCCGCCGCACGCCGCTACCTCATCACGCTCGAGTACCTCGGCTACGTCACCAGCGACCGCAAGATGTACGCGCTGACGCCCAAGGTGCTGCGCCTGGGCCAGAGCTACATGCACTCGGCCCGCCTGCCGCGCATCGTGCAGCCCGAGCTGCACAAGCTGGCCTATGGCCTGAAGGAAGCATCGTCCGCCGGCGTGCTCGAAGGCGCCGACGTGATCTGCATCGCCGCGACCAGCGCCGGCCGCGTGGTGTCGTCCACCCTGCAGCCGGGCACCCGCGTGCCGGCCTACTGCACCGCCAACGGACGCGTGCTGCTGGCCTCGCTGCCGCAGGCTGAGCTCGATGCCTGGCTCGCCAAGCAGACGCTCGCGCCGCTCACGCCCAGCACCATCACGAGCGCCGACCGGCTGCGCGCTGAAATCTCGCGTGCGCGCCAGCAAGGCTACGCGGCCGTCGACCAGGAAATGGAACTGGGCCTGCGGACGATCAGCGTGCCGCTCAAGAGCTACCGCGGCGACGTGCTCGCCGCCATGAACATCAGCGTGCATGCCGCGCGAGTGAGCATGGACCAGCTCGTCAACGATTGCCTGCCGGCGCTGCTGCAGGCGCAAGCCAGCCTTCGCACCGTTCTCTGATCGACAGCTGATGCGGCAACCAGGGCCGGCTCGCTGAGCCGGCCTTGTCATTTGTGCCGTGCGATCAGCGATCGCAGCCCCTCGCGAATACCCCTGGCAGTAACAAACCTTCGCAGCGGTGCGAAGCCGCGCAACGTATCCTGCGCCCCGCTGGCGAGCACGCCACACCCGGGGGATCAAGCCGATGAATTCGATCACTTCCGAGGCCGCGCAGTGGCATCGGCTGAAGGCTGTTGTCGCCGATGCCCTTGAACGGGCACCGCATGAACGCGCGGATTTCCTTCGGCAGGCCAGCGGCGGCGACCCAGCGGTTCACCGGGAGCTCGAGGAGCTCATGGATGCCGCCTCGATCGAAGACAGCCTGCTCGACGCGCCACCCGCGCGCGAGATGCTCGAGGCGCTGGACCAGCGCGCCGCCGGCGACTGGATCGGCCGCCGGCTCGGCGCCTACCAGGTGCGCCGACTGATCGCCCGCGGCGGCATGGGCGAGGTTTACCTTGGCGAACGCGCCGATGGGCAGTACGACAGCCAAGTCGCCATCAAGCTGATGCGCGACCCCGATTCGATGCCGATGCACGGCCGCTTCGAGGCGGAGCGCCGCATCCTCGCGTCGCTCGACCACCCCAACCTTGCCAGGCTGCTCGACGCCGGCCACACCGCGGAAGGGCAGCCCTTCTTCGTGATGGAGTTCGTGGACGGCCAGCCGATCGACTTGTATTGCGACGACCGCAAGCTCGGCATCGACGAACGGCTCGCGCTGTTTCGCACCGTCTGCCAGGTCGTGCAATACGCGCACAGCAAGGGCGTGGTCCACCGCGACCTGAAACCGGCCAACATCCTCGTCACGCACGACGGCGTGGTGAAGCTCGTGGACTTCGGCATCGCCAAGCAGGTGGCCGCCAACGACGACAGCCCGGCCACGGCGACGGCGCAACGCGTGCTCACGCCCGAATACGCGAGCCCCGAGCAAGTGCGAGGCGAGACCGTGGCGCCCGCGAGCGACATCTACGCGCTCGGCGTGGTGCTGTACCGGCTTCTCACCGGAGCGAGCCCCTATGGCCGTGCGACCGGCGACCCGTACACCCTCACCCGTGCCATCTGCGACACCGACCCGCTGCCGCCGAGCCGCACTGAAGGCGACGTGGGCGCAGGCCTGCGCCGCCGGCTGCGCGGCGATCTCGATGCCGTCGTGATGATGGCGCTGCGCAAGGACCCGACGCGTCGCTACGTGTCGGCGCAGGCACTGGCCGACGATGTGTTCCGCCACCTCGAACACCTGCCCGTGAAGGCGCGGGCCGGGGCCTTGAGCTACCGCGCCGGCCGCTTCGCGCTGCGGCACCGCGGCCTGCTCGCGGGCGTGGTCGCGGCCAACATTGCGCTCGTGGCGGGCGTGGCGGTGGCCAGCTACGAAGCCTGGCAGGCGCGCCAGGAGCGCGAGCGCGCGGAGCGCCACTTCGCCGACGTGCGCCGTCTCGCCAACGTGATGATGGTGCAGGTGCACGGCGCCATCCGCGACCTGCCCGGCTCGACGCCGGCGCGCCAGTTGATCGTGCAGAACGCGCTCTCCTATCTCGAGAAGCTGAGCGCCGAGGCGAGCAGCGATGCGGCATTGAAGATCGAGCTGGCGGCAGGCTACCGGAACATCGGCGACATCCAGGGGCGGCCGGGCTTGTCCAACCTGGGCGACATGAAGGGCGCACTCGCAAGCTACGAGAAGGGCATCGGCCTGGTGTCGCCGCTGGCCGCGCCGCCGAACAAGCCGGCTGCCGGCTCACGCGCGGCGCAACAGGAGTTCGCGACGCTGTCCGCACGCAAGGGGGACCTGCAGATCGCGATGGGCAACCCGCCGGGCGCCGAGGCGACGTTGCGAGCCGGCATCGCAGTGGCCGACAGCCTGGCGAGTGCCGACGGCAGCAGCCTGCCCGTCATGCGCATCCGCGCACTGCTGTACTGCGAACTCGCGCAGGTCGAAATGATGCTCGGCAAGGAGGCCGCCTTCATGGAGCGCTCGGCCGAGGCCACGGCGCAGCTGCAGAAAATCATGGCGCAGGTGCCTGGCGACCTCGGTGTCATCAACAACCTCGCCACGCTGCGGGCGATCCGCGGCGGCCTGCTCATGGGGCAGGACACGTCCGCCTCCAGCGCACAACTCGCGCTCAACGAGTTCCGGCAGGTCATCGCGCTGGTGGCGCCGCCCTACGAGCACGACCGCAACAACGTCATGCTCGCCCACAGCCTGGGCGCGGCGCGGCTGGAAGTCGGGCGTGCGCTGCTGCGGCTGGGCAACAAGGAAGAGGCGCTGGCCGAAGAACAGCGAGGCCTTGCGATCATCGACTCGCTGGCGGCGGCCGACCCGAAGAGCGTGCTCTTCCGCGTCGATCGCGCCTGGGCGCAGGCGCAGCTGAGCGATGCGTGGCTGGCCGAAGGCGACGTGGTGGCCGCCATCGCCGCCGCGCGGTCCGCGGTCGACGCCGCCGACGCACTGCCCGAGGACGCGAAGGGCAACATGGAGTGGCACTACGTGCAGGCCGAAAGCCACTACCGCCTGGCGCAGGCGTTGCGCGCACAAGGCTCGGCCGATGGTCGCCGCGCCGCCTGTGACCACTACGCCCAAAGCCTGCCAATGCTCGAAGAGGTGCAGCAGAAGATCGGCCTGCATGCCGACCAGGTGAACCCAAAGGCGCTGCGCCAGACACTGTCGAGCTGCAGCTGATGTGTTGAAGCGCGGCGAGTCGGTGTAGGCTTGCCGCGATGCAACGCGCCGCCGACCGCCAACTCATCGCCGACCGATTCAGCGTCGATGCGCGCTGCTTCGTCGAATGGGCGGATGGCACGACCGACCCGAGCGCGCTCACCGCACCGGTCGCGCTGCGGCAAGTGGTGGCCATCTACGCCGCCGCCCTTGCCTTGCCTCAGCCATGGAGCCAGCACGTCTCCAACCACCGCGGCAGCGACCCTGACTTCAGCCGCCCCGTCGCCGCCGTGCGGCAACGCGCCTCGGCCATCCCGCTGCAGCACTACAGCGAGATCTTCAGCCCGCTCGTGCCGCAGGACGAGCCGGTGATGGGCGACCTCGCCGACGACCTCGTGGACATCTACCGCCACCTCGCCGCCGGGCTGCGCCTGCACGAACTCGGCAAGGTGGACGACGCCCTGTGGGAATGGGGATTCAACTTCCAGGCGCACTGGGGCGAGCACGCCTCGTCTGCCATCCGAGCCTTGCACTGCTACCTCGCACAGGAAGACCCGACCGGCCTGTGCAGCAACGAATGAGTCTTCTCGCCCCCGCCATGAACCAATCGACCAAGACCGGCTTGCCCATCACCACCCGCATCGCCGATGAATCACCCGACCAGCCCGACGTGCGCCGGTTGATCGACGAATTGGACGCCTACCAACAATCGCTGTACCCGGCCGAGAGCAATCACTTGCTGGACCTGTCCTCGCTGATGCAACCCAACGTGCACTTCGCGGTGGCGCGGGGGGCTCAGGGTGAGGCGCTCGGCTGCGCAGCGGTGGTGCTGATGGACGGCTTCGCCGAGATCAAGCGGATGTTCGTGTCGCCTCGTGTACGCGGCGGCGGCGTCGGGCGTCGCTTGCTGGAACACGTGGAGCGGCTGGCGCTGGCGGGTGGGCGGCGCGTGCTGCGTCTCGAGACGGGCATTCATCAGCCCGAGGCACTGGGTTTGTACGAGCGAGCCGGCTATGCGCGGCGCGGACCTTATGAGGGCTATGCGGAAGATCCGCTGAGCGTCTTCATGGAAAAAAAGGTCGTCGCCTAGATCAGGCGCGCGCCACCGCCAGCCACTTGTCCATCTGCGCCGGGTCTGCGAGCAGTGCATCGCTCGCGCCTTCGTGCACCACCGTCCCCCGATCGAGCACGACTGCGCGCTGAGTGATCGGCAGGATCATGCGCGGGTTCTGCTCCACGATGATGGCCGACAGGCCTTCCTCGCGCACCACCCGCGCGATCGAGCGCAGCAGCTCCTCCACGATGATCGGCGCCAAGCCTTCGAGCGGTTCATCGAGCAGCAGCAGCTTGGGGTTGAGCACCAGCGCCCGCGCCACCGCGAGCATCTGCTGCTCGCCGCCCGAGAGCTGGTTGCCCATGTTGGCGCGGCGCTCCTGCAGGCGCGGGAACATCTCGTAGGCGCGCTGCACCGTCCAGGCGCCCGGCCGCGCGACGGCGGTGAGGTTCTCTTCCACCGTGAGCGACTTGAAGATGTTGCGCTCCTGCGGCACCCAGCCGATGCCGGCCTCGGCGCGACGATGCGAGGCGAGCATGCCGATCTCGCGGCCCTGCAGCCAGATGCGCCCGGCATGGCGCCGTGTCGCGCCCACCAGCGTGTTAAGGAAGGTGGTCTTGCCGGTGCCGTTTCGTCCCAGCAGCGCGAGCGACTGGCCTTGTTCGAGCGAGAGCGAGATGTCCTGCACGACCACCGCCTCGCCATAGCCGGACCGCAAGGCCTCGACACGCAAGAGCTCAGCCATGGGCGCCTCCGGACTCGCCGAGATACACCGCCTTCACCCGCGGGTCGCGCGAGATGGTCTGCACGTCGCCTTCCGCGAACACCGCACCGTTGACCAGCACCGACACGCTGCGCGCGTAGTTGAAGACGAGGTCCATGTCGTGTTCGATGAGCAGCACCGACACCTCGTCGCTCAGCGCGCCGATGGTGTCGAAGATCTCCTGCCGCTCGCCTTCGGGCACGCCCGCCACCGGCTCATCAAGCAGCAGCACGCGCGGCTTGCAGGCGATGGCAGTGGCGATTTCCAGCAGCCGCCGCTTGCCATAGGCGAGCTGCGAGACCTTCTGGTCCATCACGTCGTCGAGGCGGAACTGCCTGAGCAGCGTCTCGCATTCGGTCGCGACGCGCGCATCGCGCCCGAGCGGCTGCCACCACTTGGCACTGATGCCCACCTGGGCCGACACCGTGAGTGCGAGCGAGGTGAGTGGCGTGAGCTCGTTGAAGAGCTGGTTGATCTGGAAGGTGCGCACGATGCCGCGGCGCACACGGCGGTGCGGCGCCAGCCGGGTGATGTCCTGCCCGTCCAGCGCGATGCTTCCAGCGCTGGGCTCCAGCACACCGGTCAGGAGATTGATGAGCGTGGTCTTGCCCGCGCCGTTGGGGCCGATGAGCGCATGGCGCGCACCCTTCATCACCTTGAGCGAGACGTCGTTGGTGGCGACCAAGCCGCCGAAGCGCTTCACGAGCGAGCGCGTCTCGAGCACGACATCGCTCATCCTCGCCTCCACCACGTCCACGGCCGGACCAGCCGCTCGCGGCCGACCAGCACGAGCGCGACGAGGAACAGGCCGAGCCAGAACGTCCAGTACTGCGGCGTCCAGGCGGAGATGAGGTCGTGCAGCAGCTTGAAGGCGATGGCGCCGAGGAGGCCACCATAGAGATAGCCGGTGCCGCCGATCACGAGCACCAACAGCACGTCGGCGCTGCGGTGAAAGTCGAGCACGTCCAGCGACGCGAAGCCGGTGGTCTGCGCAAGCAATGCGCCGGCCGCGCCTGCGAGTGCCGCGGCGAAGGCGTACACCGCCACCAGCCGCAACTGCACGTTCAGGCCGATGCTCATCGCACGCAGCCGGTTGTCACGCAGCGCCTTCAGCGACACGCCGAACGGCGACTGCACCACGCGCCGTGCAATCAGCAGCGCCACCACCAGCACCACGAGGCTGTAGCCGTAGGCCACGTGGCCGTAGAGGTCGAAGTCGAACTTGCCGAGCAGCGGCCCCATCACCACGCCTTGCAGCCCGTCGATGCCGCCGGTGAGCCAGTCAAGCTTGTTGGCGAGCTCGAACAGCACCAGCGCCACGCCCAGCGTGACCATGAGCCGCGTGAGATCGGAGCCGCGCAGGATCAGCACGCTCGTCACCAGACCCAACAGCGCGGCGGCGACGATGGCCACCGCGAGCCCGACCAGCGGATCAGGCATCACATGCTTGGCGAACAGCGCCGCGGTGTACGCACCGAATCCGAAGAAGGCCGCGTGACCCAGCGACACGATGCCCGCATAGCCGAGGATCAGGTCCAGCGACACCGCGAACAGCGCGAGGATGGCGATCTCGTTGGCGAGCAGCGCATGCTCACCGACCAGCCACCACGAGGCGAGCGCGGCCACGCCGAGCGCGACCTCCCACCAGCGCCAGCGCGACTGCGCGGCAAGGCTCGCCTGCACGGCAGTGGGCGCCGTCATCGCGTGGCTGCCCGTCCGAACAGGCCCTGCGGACGGAAGGTGAGGATGAGGATCATCAGCGTGTAGACGATGAAGGCGCCCAGCTTGGGTACGTAGTACTTGCCGAACACGTCCGCCACGCCGAGCAGCAGGGCGGCCAGCAGCGGGCCGGTGATGGTGGTGGTGCCGCCCACCGACACCACGATGAGGAAATAAATCATGAACTTGAGCGGGAAGCCTGGGTCCAGGCCCAGCACTTCGGCGCCAAGTGCGCCGCCGAGACCGGCCAGGCCGGAGCCCACCGCGAAGGTCAGCAGAAAGACCTGGTTGACATTGATGCCCAGGCCTGACGCGACGCGTGGATCATCCACCGATGCCCGCAGCCGGCTGCCGAAGCGCGTGCGCGACAGGATGGCTTGAAGCGCGATGGTGAGCACCGTGCACACCACGATGATGAAGAGCCTGTACTTGCCGATGCCCACGAACTCCAGGTCGAAGCGGCCTTGGAGGTAGCTCGGCAGCTGGATGATTTGCTGCTGAGAGCCAATGAAGTAATCCACCGCCGCCACCGACATGAACACGAGGCCGATGGAGAACAGCACCTGGTCGAGGTGCGGCTTGGCATACATCGGCCGGTACAGCGTCCGTTCGAGCACCGCGCCGATCAGCGCCGAGAAGAGGAAGGCCAGGGGCAGCGTGGCGAGGAAGGGCACGCCGAAGCGGTTCATGAGGATGACGGTGACGTAGCCCCCCGCCATCGCGAAAGCGCCGTGCGCGAGGTTGATGAAGTTCATCAATCCCAGCGTCACGGCCAGCCCGACCGCGAGCACGAACAGCAGCATGCCGTAGGCGATGCCGTCGAAGAGGAGGGTCAGCATCGTCTGCGCGGCGCGATCACTTCGCCTTGCCCGGATCCTTCACCGCCTTCTGCACGTCGAACTCGACGTTCCACAGCTGGCCATCCTTGCGTTCGACGCGGCGGATGTAGACGTCCTGCACGATGTCGCGCGTCTGCGCATCGATCAGCACCTGGCCGCGCGGGCTCTCGAAGATCTGGCCTTTCATGTTGGCGAGCAGGGCATCGCCGCCGCCTTGCCCCTTGGTGGCTTCGAGCGCCTTGTAGATCACGCGCATGCCGTCGTAGGCGGCCACGGCCATGAAGTTGGGCCTGAACTTGTTGGCGGCCTGGAAATCGGTGACGAACTTCTTGTTCAGCGCCGACGGATGGGCCGCGGAGTAGTGATGGGAGTTGACGACACCCATCGCCACGTCGCCCATGTCGTTCAGTTGGTCGTCGTCGAGCACGTCGCCTGTCGCGATGAGCTTGATGCCGGCCTTGTCCAGCCCGCGCTCGGCGAACTGCTTCATGAAGGCCGCGCCCTGCCCCGAAGGCAGGAAGACGAAGAGCGCATCGGGCTGCGCATCACGCACCTTCTGCAGGAAAGGCGCGAAGTCGGGGCTGCGCAGCGGCGAGCGGATCTCCGAGACGATCTGGCCGCCGTTGAGCTGGAACTGGCTCTTGAAGAACTTCTCGGCGTCGATGCCCGGCCCGTAGTCGGCCACCAGCGTCACCGCCTTCTTGATCTTGTTCTTCGCTGCCCACTCGGCGATGCCGATGGTGACCTGCGGCAGCGTGAAGCTCGTGCGCACGATGTAGGGCGACTGCTCGGTGATGATGGACGTGGCCGCGGCCGTCACGACCATCGGCGTCTTGCTCTGCGTGGCGATGGGCGCGGTGGCGAGCGCCAGCGGCGTGAGGCCGAAGCCGGCCAGCACGTCGACCTTGTCGTTGACCACCAGTTCCTGTGCGATGCGGCGGGTCTGGTCGGCCACGCCGCCGTCGTCCTTCACGATCACCTCGATCTTGCGGCCGGCCACCGTGCTGCCGTTCTGCGCCATGTACAGCTTGATGGCCGCCTCTTCCTGGCGGCCGGTGGACGCCGACTGCCCGGTCATGGGAAGGATGAAGCCGATCTTGAAAGGCTTGGCCTGCGCGAACGCGAGGCTGTCGAGGCCCAGAGGCAGGACGAGGGCGAGGCCGGCGGCTGCGAGGCCGCGCAGGGCGTAACGCTTGTGCATGAGAAATGTCTCCTGTCGAGGAACGGTCTGATGGCTTCTGGCGAGCGAACCGATGCTAGAGCAGGTTCGCAATAAGGACAACTGTTCGCAATGAGAACTTTGGCATCTCAATCTCGGGATTCCCTGGCTCAGACGTCGAGGGCGTAGACCTGCGCCTGCTCGCGCTCCGGGCGGCTGTGCCCGCGCAAGGCCTGGTCCCAGGTGCCGTCGCCAGCGCTGCGCGTGGCCTGCAAACCTCGCGTCATCACCGCCACCTCCGACGATGAGGCATCGAATTCGGCGAGCAGGCGCCGCTCCTCGTCGAACATGCGGGCGACCATCTCGCCGCCCGCGTCGATCACCACGAGGTACTTCGCGGGTTTTTGCATCGGACTCCTTGTGGGTTGCCGGACCAGCCGGGTGTGTTGAACCTAAAGCGCCGAATCCATGATCTCCGGTGCGAGCTCCTCGGCGGCGGGCACTCGAGGCTGGGGCCGCACGATCATCACCGGAACGCTCGAGTGTCGCAGCAGCGACTGGGCCACCGAGCCCAGCACCGCGCTGTTGGCGCCCTCGCCGTGCGCGCCCATGATGACCGCGTCGCAACCGTTGCTCTCGATCAGCTCGAGCAGCGTGTGCGCCGGGTCGCCCGAGACGATCTCGGTTTCGTGCTCGATGCCTGCATCGGCCAGCAGCGTCTCGGCCTGCGCGAGCGCATGCTCGCCGGCTTCGAGCGCAACGCGTCGCAGCGCCTCGGCGTCGTGCACCACCACGAGCTCATACAGTGAGCTGGGCGCCTGCACGTTGGCAAGCATGAAGTCGGCCTTCAGGCCGTCACGCACGAGCCGGACCGCGTGGTGCACGGCTTCCAGCGACAAGGCGGATCCATCGACGGGCAGCAAGACCTTCATGGGACATCCTCGACTGTGGAACGGGACAAGGCGTGAGCTTGAGCCGCGCGCCGGGCCGGGTCAAGAGAGCTTGACCTCGGGCGTGTGGGCTCCGCGGGGCATGCAATTTACTGCAGCCGCGCGTTCCACTCACGCGGGCAGCTTCAAGACGCGCTTGAGGCCCTTGAGCGCGGCGTCCAGGTTGCGGCCGCTGGTGTCGAAGACCGCATCGGCCTTGGAATAGAACGGCGTGCGGCTGTCGAGGATGCGGCGCAGGTCGGCCATCGCTTCGGCATTGCCCGACTTGCCCATCGGCCGCGTATCGCCCTGCGCCAGCACGCGGCCCATGTGCTCCTCGGGAGTCGCGCGCAGCCAGACGGTGTGGCAATGCGCGAGCAGCAGGTTGAAGGTGGCGGGCTCGGACACGATGCCGCCGGGCGTCGCGATGACGGCACGCGGATGGCGCTGGATGGCTTCTTCGAGCGCGCGGCGCTCATGCCGCCGGTAGGCGCGCTCGCCGTACAGCGAATGGATCTCCGACACCTCGCAGCCGGCCAGCGCCTCGATCTCGCGGTTCAGCTCGACGAAGGGCAGGCCGGCATCGTCGGCCAGCATGCGCCCGAGGGTGCTCTTGCCTGCGCCGCGCATGCCCACCAGGGCGACACGCTGCCGCCGCGCCGAGGGGCTGGCGGGCGCACCGAACATCGCGGCCAGCGTGCCGCGCACCTGCCCCAGCTCCGCCTCGCTGCGCCCGCGAAGGATCTCGCGGATCATCAGCCACTCCGGCGAGGAGGCCGTCTCGTCGCCCACCAGCTCCGCGAGCGAGCAGCTCAGCACCTGTGCCACCTGCCGCAGGAACTGCACCGACGCATTGCCCACGCCCATCTCGACGTTGGCGATGTGCCGTTCCGACACCCCCGCGGCCTGCGCGAGGCTCTTGCGCGTGAGGCCACGGCGCGCCCGCAGGGCGCGTGTGCGCTCACCCAGGGCGGCGAGGAAGGCGTCCTTGTCGTCGGGCGGCGGCGGAAGTTGCGGGGTCGTCTTTCTGGGGCTGGGCACGGGTTGACCCGAGGCTGTGAGCGAAGCGCCGAAGCTACACTGAAGCATGCAACATATTGCATGACATCATCGAATGCAACCCGCACCGACCCGAGCCCCGTGACCGGACAGTGATGGACGACGGCTTCATCGAGATCGAATGGCGATCACGCCCGCTGCGGCTGGAACTGCAATGGGTGGGTGCGCCCGCTTCGGAGCTGCCGCCGCTTGTCTTCCTGCATGAAGGCCTGGGGTCGGCCGCGATGTGGAAGGACTTTCCTCAAGCGCTGTGCGAGGCTGCCGGCATGCGCGGGCTGGTCTTCTCGCGCTACGGCTATGGGCGCTCGACACCGCGGCCGGCCGGCGAGCGCTGGCCGGTTTCCTTCATGCATGAACAGGCCTTCGAGGTGCTGCCCGCGCTGTTCAAGCGCCTGGGCATCGAGCGCCCCTGGCTCTTCGGCCACAGCGACGGCGGCTCCATCGCCTTGCTTCACGCCTCGCGCTTTGCAGTGTCCGGCGTGGTGAGCGTGGCCGCGCACGTCTTCACCGAAGACATGGGGCTGCGCAGCATCGCCGCTGCACGCACGGCCTATGAAACCACCGATTGGCGCACGAAGCTCGCTCGATACCATGCGGACGTCGATTCGGCGTTCTTCGGATGGAACGACGTTTGGCTGGACCCGAACTTCCGCGACTGGAACATCGAGGCGGCATTGCCCGCCATCGACGCGCCTGTGCTGGTGGTGCAAGGCGAGGACGACGAGTATGGAACGATGGCTCAGGTTGAAGCGATCGCCCGCAACGTGAAGCGCGCGACCGTGCTGGCGTTGCCCGCGTGCGGCCACTCGCCACACCGCGACCAGCCCGATCGACTGATCGCCGAGACCTGCGCCTTCATCAAGAGCGCTGGACAGAACATCGACCTGAACGCATGACCCACAGGAGACCTCCCATGAAGACCCTGCACAAGCTCTCGTTTGCCGCACTCGCGGCCTGCTTCGCCATCGGCGCGCAGGCGCAAGGCGCACCGATCAAGGTCGGCCTGATGCTGCCCTACACCGGCACCTACGCGTCGCTCGGCAACATGATCGAGAGCGGATTCAAGCTCTACGTTCAGGAGCAAGGCGGCAAGCTTGCCGGCCGCGAGATCCAGTACTTCAAGGTGGACGACGAATCCGACCCCTCCAAGGCCACGGACAACGTCAACAAGCTCATCAAGCGCGACCAGGTCGACGTGCTCGTGGGCACGGTGCATTCCGGCGTGGCCCTCGCCATGGCCAAGGCGGCCAAGGACAACAACACCCTGCTCATCGTGCCCAACGCCGGCGCAGATGCGATCACGGGACCGATGTGCGGCAGCAACGTCGTGCGCAGCTCGTTCTCCAACTGGCAACCCGGCTACTCCACTGGCGTGCTGATGGCGCAACGCGGCCACAAGCGCGCGATGACCATCACCTGGAACTACGCCGCCGGCAGCGAGACGGTGAAGGGCTTCACCGAGGCTTTCGAGAAGAACGGCGGCAAGGTCATCAAGGACCTGAACCTGCCCTTCCCCAACGTCGAGTTCCAGGCGCTGCTCACCGAGATCGCGGCGCAAAAGCCCGACGCAGTCTTCGCCTTCTTCGCGGGTGGCGGCGCAGTGAAGTTCGTCAAGGACTATGCAGCTGCAGGCCTGAACAAGACCATCCCGCTGTATGGCTCGGGCTTCCTCACCGATGGCACGCTCGAGGCACAAGGCGCCGCCGCGCAGGGACTGCTCACCACGCTGCACTACGCCGACAACCTGGAGACGCCGCGCAACAACGCCTTCCGCAAGAGCTTCGCGCTGACCTACAAGGCCAATGCCGACGTGTATGCGGTCCAGGGCTACGACGCGGCGCAGCTGCTCGCGGCCGGCCTCGCCGCCGCCAAGGGCGACATCAGCAAGAAGGACGTGATCGGCGCGGCCATGCACAAGGCCACGGTGGACAGCCCGCGCGGCAAGTTCACGATGTCCGCAGCCGGCAACCCGGTGCAGGACATGTACGTGCGCGAGGCGAAGGGGGTGAACAACGAGTTCAAGTCGGTGGCGGTGAAGGCCTTGGCCGATCCGGCCCGGGGGTGCAAGCTCTAGGTCCCGGAACGACGGAACGGGGACTTCGACAGGCTCGGTCCCCACCCACTCGAAGCAAAACCGTGGACCTCTCCACCTTCCTCGTCCAGTGCCTGAATGCCGTCCAGTACGGCTTGCTGCTCTTCCTCGTGGCGAGCGGGCTCACGCTCATCTTCGGGATCATGGGCGTGATCAACCTCGCGCATGGCAGCTTCTACATGCTCGGCGCCTACATGGCCTTCGTGCTGGCACCGCACTTCGGCGGCAACTTCATCGGCATGCTGATCGTCGGTGTGCTGCTGGCCGGCATCTTCGGCTTCGTGCTGGAGTGGGCCTTCTTCAGCTTCCTCTACCGGCGCGAGCACCTGCAGCAGGTGCTGATGACCTATGCGCTCATCCTCGTCTTCGAGGAAGTGCGATCGATGCTCGTGGGCAACGACGTGCACGGCGTGCCGATTCCGGCGTGGCTCTCGGGCAGCTTCGCGCTCGGCGACCTGATGACCTACCCGTGGTACCGGCTCTTCGCCTCGGCCGCATGCATCGTGCTCGCGATCGGGCTGTACCTCGTGGTCAACCGCACGCGGCTCGGCATGATGATCCGCGCGGGCGCGAGCAACCGCGACATGGTGCGCGGGCTGGGGGTGAACATCCACCTGCTCTATCGCACGGTGTTCGCGGGCGGCGTGGCGCTCGCGGCGCTCGCGGGCATGATCGCGGCGCCCATGTCCTCGGTTTATCCGGGCATGGGCTCCAGCGTGCTCATCATCTGCTTCGTCGTGGTGGTGATCGGCGGCATCGGCTCCATCACCGGCGCGCTGGTCGCGTCGCTGCTGGTGGGCTTCGTGG
Organism: uncultured Comamonadaceae bacterium; assembly: GCA_966211955.1. Classification (GTDB taxonomy): domain Bacteria; phylum Pseudomonadota; class Gammaproteobacteria; order Burkholderiales; family Burkholderiaceae_C; genus Albitalea. The sequence continues at coordinate 72,101 of CBIHOF010000011.1, forward strand.
ACACCTTCGGCAAGGTCTTCTTCTCCGAGTACAGCGGCGTGGGCGTGTACCTGCTGATGGCGGTGATCCTCGTGTGGCGGCCGGAAGGTCTCGTCAAGAGAAATTGATGGACCACCCCCGAAGCGCCTTCGGCGCCTCCCCCTCGAGGGGGCGACACCGCTGGACCGGCAAAGCCGGATCCAGGGTGTCCGCTTGGCTCGGTCCGGTGATTGCGGCAGGGCTGCTCGCGGCGCTGCCCGCCGTGCTCACGCCCTACACCCACGACCTCGTGGTGAAGATCTCGCTGTACGCCATCTTCGCCTTGAGCCTGGAATTGCTCGTGGGCATGACCGGCCTCGTGAGCCTCGGCCACGCGGCCTTCCTCGGCATCGGCGCCTACACCACGGTGCTGCTCGCGGGCGATGCGTCCTCGCCGCCCGCGGTGCCGCTGCTGCTGGCGGCCATGGGCGCGGCCGCGCTCTATGCACTCTTCGTCGGCGCGCTCAGCCTGCGCACCAAGGGCGTGTACTTCATCATGGTGACACTGGCCTTTGCGCAAATGGCCTACTTCGTCTTGCACGACACCAAGCTCGCGGGCGGCAGCGACGGCATGTTCCTCTACAACAAACCCACGCTCTCCATCGGCGGCCAATTGCTGCTCAACCTCGACGACAAGCGCCATGTCTATGCCGTCGTGTGGGGCGCGCTCGTGCTCACCTACGCGCTGCTGGCGCTCGTGCGACGCTCGCGCTTCGGCCATGCGCTGGCGGGCATTCGCGCGAACGAGCAGCGCATGCGTGCGGCCGGCTTTGCGACCTATGCGTACAAGCTCGCAGCCTTCGTGCTCGCGGGCGCGCTCGCGGGCCTCGCCGGCTTCCTGCTCGCGGTGAAGGACGGTGCGGTGAACCCCGAGCTTCTGAGCTGGCATGAATCGGGCGGCGTGCTGCTGATGTTGATCCTCGGCGGCATCGGCCACTTGCGCGGCGCGGTGCTGGGCGCGATCGCGCTCACGCTGCTCAAGGAGTTCTTCCAGACCGAAGCATGGCTCGGCCCCGTGGCCGCGCACTGGCAGCTCACCTACGGCCTCACGGTGATCGCCTTCGTCGCGCTGCTGCCGCGCGGGCTGATCGGCATCGGCGCATGGCGCGGCCTGCTGCGTTCGAAACCTTCCGCCGCCAGCGAGGCGACGCATGGCTGAGGCCCCGCTGCTTCGTGCCGTCGACCTCACGCGCCGCTTCGGCGGCCTCGCGGCCGTCAACGGCGTGAGCCTGGCGCTGGAGGTGGGCGAAGTGCATGCCGTGATCGGCACCAACGGCGCGGGCAAGTCCACGCTCATCAACATGCTGTCGGGCGAACTGCCTGCGAGCGGCGGACGCATCGAATTCGCAGGCCACGACGTGACCGCCTGGCCCCAGCCGCGGCGCGCGCGCATGGGCATCGGCCGCAGCTACCAGCGCACCACGATCTTTGCCGAGTTCAGCGTGTTCGAGAACTGCCGGCTCGCCGCGCAGGCCATGCACCCGCGCGCCTGGGCGCTGTGGGAATCGGCCGGGCGCTGCGCCGCGAGCGTGCGTGCCGCGCACGAGGCGCTGGAAGCCACCGGCCTCGAGGAAGACGCCCAGCGCCCCGCCGGCACGCTGAGCCATGGCGGCAAGCGCCAGCTGGAGATCGCGATGTGCCTGGCCACGCGGCCACGGGTGCTGCTGCTGGACGAGCCGCTTGCCGGCATGGGCGCGGAAGAGACCGAGCGGATGCTCGGGCTGCTCGATCACCTCAAGGACGAGCATGCGGTGCTGCTGGTGGAGCACGACATGGACGCGGTGTTTCGCATCGCCGACCGCATCACGGTGATGGTCAACGGCGAAGTCATCGCGAGCAACACGCCGCACCACATCCGGCAGGACCGCGAGGTGCAGATCGCGTACCTCGGCGAAGCCTCGGTGTGAAATGCGACGGGTGAAAGGTGCAACGTGAATAGCAACGTGTCTTCGCCGACGCCTGCCGCTGCGAGTGGCACGGCTGACCCTTCACGTTTCACCTTTCGCGCAGAGAACCTGCATGCGCACTATGGCGACAGCCACGTGCTGCGCGGCGTGTCGCTGTCGCTGCCCGAAGGTGTCTCCACCGGCCTGCTGGGGCGCAATGGCATGGGCAAGACGACGCTCATCCGCACGCTCATGGGCTATGTGGCGGCGACCGGCGGGAGCGTGCACTGGCGAGGGCAGCGCGTGACCGGCTCCGCGCCGGAGCGCATTGCGCGGCTGGGCGTGGGCTACGTGCCGGAGGGCCGCGGCATCTTCGGCAACCTGTCGGTGCGAGAGAACCTCGTCATGTGCGCACGAGCCGGCGTCGACGGCGCTCGGCACTGGACGCTGGACCGCGTGCTCGCGACCTTTCCGCGCCTGGCCGAGCGGATGAAGCACGGTGGGCAGCAATTGTCCGGCGGCGAACAGCAGATGCTGTCGATCGGGCGGGCCTTGATGACCAACCCGCGCCTCATGATCCTCGACGAAGCGACCGAAGGCCTCGCGCCGCTGGTGGTGGCCGAGATCTGGCGCGTGGTGGCGCAGATTCGCTTGACGGGGATCAGCACGTTGATCGTCGACCGAAACTATCGTGCGGTGCTCGCGCACACCGACCGTGCGCTGGTGATGGAAAAAGGCAGCATCGTGCTCGAAGGTGCATCCAACGAATTGCTCGGCGACCATGAGGCCTTGGCGCGCTGGCTGGGAGTGTGAGATTTGAGTGGCGAACGAGTGATCGAGATTCATGCGGCAGCGCCCGCACGGCGGCGCAAGCGGGCTCAGGCCAAGGGACGGCAGCCTACGGACGAAGCCATCTCGCGTGTGCGCGAGCTGCTGGGCGATGCACCGCGGCGACGCGACCTGCTGATCGAGCACCTGCACCGCCTCAACGATGCGCAAGGCTGCCTGCGCGACGACATGCTGGTGGCGCTGGCGCATGAGATGCGCCTGTCGATGGCCGAGGTGTACGAGGTGGCGAGCTTCTATCACCACTTCGACATCGTGAAGGACGGCGCTGCCGATCCGGCGGCCATCACCGTGCGCGTCTGCAATTCACTGTCGTGTTCGATGGCGGGCAGTGAAGCGCTGAAGGCGTCGCTCGTGCAAGAGCTATCGGCGCGTGGTGACGTGCGCGTGATCGACGCTCCTTGCATCGGGCGATGCGACAGCGCGCCGGCTGCGGTTGTCGGCACCCATTGCGTCGAGTCGGCGCGGCCGCAGGACGTGGTGGCCGCGGTCGATGCGCATCGAGTAACAGCGGTCAAGCCGGAAGGCATCGGCTTCGACACGTACGTCGCACAAGGCGGCTATCGGCTGTTCGATGAACTGCGAAGAGGCCAACGCTCGATCGACAGCGTCATCGCCACGCTGTCGGACGCCGGCCTGCGCGGACTCGGTGGCGCGGGTTTTCCGGCCGGGCGCAAGTGGGGCATCGTGCGTGCGCAGCCGGCGCCGCGGCTCATCGCGGTCAACATCGACGAGGGCGAGCCGGGCACCTTCAAGGACCGTGTCTACCTGGAACGCGATCCGCATCGCTTCATTGAAGGCGCACTCGTCGCGGCGCACTGCATCGACGCGAGCGAGATCTACCTCTACCTGCGTGATGAATACGCCGGCTGCCGCGCGATGCTGGAGCGCGAGCTCGGCCTGCTGCGCGCTGCGCGCCCCGACCTGCCCGCCATCCACCTGCGACGCGGCGCCGGCGCCTACATCTGCGGCGAGGAATCCGCCCTCATCGAAAGCCTCGAAGGCAAGCGCGGCTGGCCGCGGCTGCGCCCGCCCTACGTGGCCGAGGTCGGCCTCTTCGGCCGGCCCACGCTCGAGCACAACATGGAGACGCTGCACTGGGTGCGCGAGATCGTCGAGCGCGGCGCGGCGTGGTTCAAGCAGCACGGCCGCCATGGCCGCAGCGGCCTGCGGTCGTTCTCGCTCTCGGGTCGCGTGAAGAAGCCGGGCGTGCACCTCGCGCCCGCGGGCATCAGCGTGCGCGAGCTGGTCGACGAATACGGCGGCGGCATGCTCGATGGCCACACGCTGTACGGCTACTTCCCGGGTGGCGCATCAGGCGGCATGCTGCCGGCGTCGCTGGCCGACGTGCCGCTGGACTTCGACACGTTGCAGGCGCATGGCTGCTTCATCGGCTCGGCGGCGGTCGTGGTGTTCTCGCAGCACGACAGCGCACGACAGCTCGCATTGAACGCGATGGAGTTCTTCGAGCACGAGAGCTGCGGCCAGTGCACGCCCTGCCGCGAAGGCACGCAGCGCGCGGTGGAGCTGATGAAGCAGCCCACATGGAATCGCCCGCTGCTGGAAGAGCTGAGCGCCGTGATGATGGACGCCTCGATCTGCGGCCTCGGCCAGGCCGCCCCCAACCCCTTGCTGTGCGCGATCAAATACTTCCCGCAGGAGTTCAGCCATGAGTAGCGCGGACACCGCGGCCCGCGTCACCACCGTCGAGATCGACGGCCGCTCGCTCGACGCCCGTCCGGGCGAGACCATCCTCTCGCTCGCCAAGCGCCACGGCATCGACATCCCGCACCTGTGCCACAAGGACGGCCTGCGCCCTGCCGGCAACTGCCGCGCCTGCGTGGTGGAGATCAGCGGTGAACGAGCGCTCGCTGCATCGTGTTGCCGCAGTGCGCAGCCGGGCCAGAAGATCAACACCACCAACGATCGCGTGAAGCGCTCGCAGCGCATGGTGCTGGAGCTTCTGGCCACCGACATGCCGAGCAAGCCGCACACGCGGCAGTCCGAGCTCACGCAGTGGTGCGAGGCGCTGGGCGTCACCTCTTCTCGCTTCGAGGCGCACGAGCCGCCGCCCGCCGACACCTCGCACCCCGCCATCGCCGTGCAGCTCGATGCCTGCATCCAGTGCATGCGCTGCGTGCGGGCCTGCCGCGAGGAGCAGGTCAACGACGTGATCGCCATCGCGGGCTCGGGCGCCTACACGCGCATCAGCTTCGACTTCGACGATCCGATGGGCACGAGCACCTGCGTGGGCTGCGGCGAATGCGTGCAGGCCTGCCCCACCGGCGCGCTCACGCCGGCCAACGGCGCCGCGCTCGTCGAGGCCGATCGCGAGGTCGATTCGGTGTGCCCGTACTGCGGCGTGGGCTGCCAGCTCACTTATCGCGTGAAGGACGAGAAGATCATCGAGGTCGTCGGCCGCGACGGCCCTGCCAACGAAGGGCGGCTGTGCGTGAAGGGCCGCTACGGCTTCGACTACGTGCACCACCCGCACCGCATCACCACGCCGCTGATCCGCCGCGAAGGCGTGCCCAAGACGCTGGACGGCTTCGACCCTGGCAATGTGCACGCCATCTTCCGGGAAGCGACCTGGGACGAAGCGCTGGCACTCGCCGGCCGCGGCCTGCGCGAGATCCGCGACGGCATGGGCCCGAACGCGCTCGCCGGCTTCGGCTCGGCCAAGGGCAGCAACGAAGAGGCCTACCTCTTCCAGAAGCTCGTGCGCACCGGCTTCGGCACCAACAATGTCGACCACTGCACGCGGCTGTGCCATGCCTCGTCGGTGACGGCGCTGCTCGAAGGCATCGGCTCGGGCGCGGTGAGCAACCCGGTGGCCGACGTGGCGGATGCGGACGTGATCATGATCGTCGGCGCCAACCCGACGGTGAACCACCCGGTGGCGGCGACCTTCATCAAGAATGCGGTGAAGGACGGCCGCACGCTGATCGTCGTGGACCCTCGCCGCACCGAGATCTCGCGCCACGCGCAGCAGGTGCTGCAGTTCATGCCGGGCTCGGACGTCGCGCTCTTCAACGCGATGCTGCACACCATCATCGACGAGGGCCTGCACGACCAGCGCTTCATCGCCGAGCGCACGACGCACTTCGAGGAGATCCGCGACAACGTGGCGCTGTGTTCGCCGGAGAAGATGTCGGCGATCTGCGGCATCCCGGCCGAGGAGATTCGCCTGGCCGCGCGAACCTACGCGAAGGCGAAGAACGCGATCATCCTGTGGGGCATGGGCGTGAGCCAGCACGTGCACGGCACCGACAACGCACGCTGCCTGATCGCGATGGCACTCGTCACCGGCCACATCGGCCGGCCGGGCAATGGGCTGCATCCGCTGCGCGGGCAGAACAACGTGCAGGGCGCGAGCGATGCGGGGCTGATCCCGATGATGTTCCCGGACTACCAGCGCGTGACCAACAGCGACGCGAAGGCACGCTTCGAGGCCGCGTGGCACGCGACGCTCGATGCCAAGCCCGGCCTCACGGTGGTAGAGATCATGCATGCGGCTAACGAGGGCAGCATCCAGGGCATGTACATCATGGGCGAGAACCCGGCGATGTCCGACCCCGACCTCGCGCACGCACGCGCGGGACTCGCGAACCTCAAGCATCTCGTCGTGCAGGACCTCTTCCTCACCGAGACGGCTGCCTTCGCCGATGTCTTCCTGCCTGCCAGCGGCTTCCCCGAGAAGACCGGCACCTTCACCAACACCGACCGCCGCGTGCAGCTCGGCCGCCAGGCGCTCGCGCCACCGGGCGATGCGCGGCACGACCTGTGGATCATCCAGCGCATGGCGCGCGAGCTCGGCCTGCCGTGGGAAGAGCGCGAGGTGAGCGCGGTGTACGAGGAGATGCGCTCGGTGATGCCGTCCATCACCGGCGTCGCGTGGTCCCGATTGGAGGCCAACGAGCCGATGATCTATCCGGTCGCGGATGAATCGGACATGGGCGAGCGCGTGATGTTCTCGCAGCACTTCCCGCTGCCCGGCGACAAGGCGCGGCTCGTGCCGGCGCAGGTGTCGCCGGCCAACGAACTGCCTGATGCCGAATACCCGATGGTGCTGATGACCGGGCGGCAGCTCGAACACTGGCACACCGGCTCGATGACGCGTCGCGCGGCGGTGCTCGATGCGATCGAGCCCGAGGCGGTGATTGCCGTGCACGGGTCGGACCTGCGCGCCATCGGCGCGCAGCCGGGCGATACCATCCGCCTGCACACCCGCCGCGGCAGCATCCACGCCACGGCCCGCATCGACGCCAGCCTCCAGCCGGGGCAGCTGTTCATGGCGTTCTGCTACACCGAGGCGGCAGCCAACCTGCTGACCAACCCGGCACTGGACCCGTTCGCGAAGATTCCCGAACTGAAGTTCTGCGCCGCCCGCATCGCTCTCGAGGGTGAGCGCACCAACGAGCCCGCCAAAGAACACATCACCACGCCATGATTCTCGAGATCGCCGACATCACCATCCCGCCAGGCCAGCAGGCCGCCTTCGACGAAGCGATCCAGCGCGGGCTGAACACCGTCATTTCGCAGGCCAAGGGCTTTCGCGGCTTCAAGGTCAACAAGGGCATCGAATCGCCAGAACGCTACGTGCTCATGATCTATTGGGAGACGCTGGAGGACCACACGGTGGGCTTTCGCGGCGGGCCGCTGTTTGCGCAGTGGCGCGCGATCGTCGGGCCGTTCTTCGCCAAGCCGCCCGTGGTCGAGCATTTCGAGTTGCTGGCGAAGTCGCAGTGACACGCGAGACGGCGGCATGAAGGCTCGTGGATTTGCAGTCGCAACGCGGTCTGCCATTGGCGCAGCCGCCGTCGGCATGCTTGCGTGCCCGATGGCATTCGCCGACGACGCACAGCCTTCGGTCACACCCTACCGCCCCAGCGTCTCCACACCAGCCGCCCTGTCCGCACCCGGCTGGCTTGAACTCGAAGCCGGGGTGCAGGGCGACCGCGGCGACTCATCCGTGCGGCGCGACAGCCTGCCCTACACGCTCAAGCTCGCCTTCACGCCCGACTGGGGCATCCGTCTGGGCGGTGAGGCGTGGGTGCACGCGCACGACGAGTCAGGGGGCAGCGTGAGCGGCGCGGGCGACACCAGCGTCACGCTCAAGCGGCGCTTCGCCATCGACGACGCGCACGCCTTCGGCCTCGAAGCCGGCGCCACCTTCGCCACCGGCCGCACTGGCATCTCGGGCGAGAAGACGGCCTACACCATCAACGGCATCTACAGCGCGGACATCGGCGACTTCCACACCGACATCAACCTCGCCGCCACGCGGCTGGGCGTGGCGGACCCGGGCACGAGCCGCACGCAGGCGCTGTGGGCAGCTTCACTGTCGAAGTCGATCAACGACCGATGGGGCTGGGTGGGCGAACTCTCAGGCACCCACCAGGGCGGCGCCGGGTCGCAAAACCAGGTGCTGGGCGCGGCGAGCTACAACGCGTCGAAGTCCCTCACGCTCGACGCCGGGCTGTCGCGTGCGCTGGGGTCGGGCGAGCGGCGCTGGTCGTTTTTCGCGGGGATGACGCTTCTCACAGGGCGAGTCTTTTGATTCCCCGGTCGGGGTTGAATAATCCTACGAAAGTAGGATTAAACGTGTTCTTCACGACATCCCGATCATTAATCCTAGATAAGTAGGATTTAACGGGTCATCGGGATGGTGAATGCCTATAATCCTACAGAAGTAGGACGAATATGAAGCGCGTCACCCCCACCGCAACGCCGATCGACCCCATGCTTTCGGACGCCCTCGCCTTCGGCGCGGCGATCCGCGCTGCACGCACTTCGGCCGGTCTGAGCTTGGCGGATGCAGCGGTCACCCTGGGCCTCGCCAAGCAAACACTGTCTGACCTCGAAACCGCGAAAGGCTCCGTCGGGCTGCCCACTGCACTGCACGTGGCCCGGGAGCTCGGCGTCGCGGTATTCGGCGTCCCCTCGGCGCAGCGAGAACTGCTGCGCCGCTTGATCGCCCAATCTCGACAGCTGCGCGATGCCTCGTCCGCCCGTGCAAGCCCCCCCTCGGACGCCACCCCATGACACGCCTGTCGATCTGGCTCGACCGCGACCTCGTGGGTTGGCTGTCGCACGAACCAGCCAGCAATCAGTTCGCGTTCGAGTACGCGCCGAAATGGAAGGCACGGACCACGGGTTTTGCGATCAGCCCGCGCTTGCCACTGGAGCGTCCGGACAGCGAATCCGCCGAGGCTCACAGCGCCGACGTGCGCCAGTTCTTCGAGAACCTGCTGCCCGAGGGTGAAGCCCTCGACCACGCGGCACAAGCGAACGGCATCTCCAGGTCCAACCTCGTCGGGCTGATGGTCGCCCTGGGCAAGGAGACAGCCGGGGCGCTGCGCGTGTCAGTGGCGAACGAAAACGACGGCGACGCGCCGACAGAGGCCGACCCGCCCGAAGCCTTGCGGCCCGTGACCCGCGAGCAGTTGTCGCAACGCATCCGCGATCGCGTCAACATGCCCTTCTCCGTCTGGGACGGCAAGGTGCGCCTGTCGATCGCCGGCTACCAGGACAAGATCGCCGTCTACGAGCGTGGCGACGAGTGGTTCCTCGTCGAAGGACCGAAGCTCGCATCGACCGTGATCGTCAAGCCGGTGCCCCTGCGAGCGCAGCTGCAGAGCCTGCCGGCCAACGAGTTCATGTGCATGCAGCTGGCCCACGCCGCCGGCCTCGCGGTGCCGCGCACGCGCCTCGTGCATGTGCCCGAACCGGTGCTGCTCGTCACGCGTTTCGATCGCATCGAACAGGCCGATCGCGTGGCTCGCCTGCACGTCGTCGACGCCTGCCAGGCGCTCGGCATGTCGGTATCGATGAAGTACGAGCGGCCCTACGGCGACAACCCCGACATGCGCCACATCCGCGACGGCGTGACGCATGCCAAGCTCTTCGGCCTGCTCGACCAGAGCCCGACACCGGCGCGCGACAAGCAGGCGCTGCTGCGCTGGGTGATCTTCCAGGTGCTCATCGGCAACACCGATGCCCATGGCAAGAACGTGTCGTTCTTCTGCGGCATCGACGGCCTGCGGCTCGCGCCCGCCTATGACATGGTGTGCATGCCGGCGCTGGGCGATCCGCAGCTGAGTCCGCACTGCGCGATGTCCATCGGCGAGGCGTTCAGCGCGTCGGAACTATCGCCCTTCGAGTGGGCCAGCTTCGCCGATGATTGCCGGCTGCCTCTGCGCATGGTGTCGCAGCAGTTGAAGCAGTTCGCAACGCGCGTGCGAGACAGCCTGCCAGCGGTCGCGAGCACAGTGCGCGAAGCGGGCGTCGACGATGGCGTGGCCCGTGCGGTTGCGGAGACGGTCCGGGGCAACTGCGAGCGATGGATCGCCCAGGCCCCGGCGGTGGGCAAGTTTCGCGAGACCGATGTGAGCTGACCTCGGCCAGCCCCCGGCCGATTGCCGATTGCCGATTGCCACGTTCACCCCATCCACGGTTCCCGTGCGTACCAGCGTTGTGACCCTCTCACACGCTCGTCAACTTCGGAGAACCCCATGCCCGTGGCCACCCGCTTTCGCCGTTCGACACTTGCCCTTGCGCTCGCCGGCGCATTCATCGTCGCGCTTGCCTCCCCGCTGAATTCAGTTGCGCAGACGCAGCCCGCGCCACCGCCCGTCCCGGAACACCGCAGCACGCTGGACGACCAGCAGTCGGTGGCGGTGACCATCTACAACGAGGACCTCGCGCTCATCAAGGATGCACGCAGCGTCGTGCTGCAGCCTGGCGTCAACCGGCTTGCGCTGCGCGACGTCAGCGCGCGCATGCGGCCAGAGACGGCGCAGCTGCGAAGCGTCTCGCACCCAGGCGCCTTCGACCTCCTGGAGCAGAACTTCGACTTCGACCTGCTCACGCCGGCCAAGCTGCTGGAGAAGTACGTCGGCCGCAGCGTGCGCATCGTGAAGACCAACCCGACGACCGGCGCCGAGACCACCGAATCGGCGCAGGTGCTGAGCGCCAACGGCGGCGTGGTGCTGAAGATGGGCGACCGCATCGAGACGGGGGTGCCGGGGCGCATCGTGTACGACGGCGTTCCCGCCAACCTGCGCGATCGCCCCACGCTCGTCACGGAGATGAACAACCGCCATCCGGGTGCGCAGAGCCTGGAGCTGTCGTACCTGAGCGGCGGCCTGTCGTGGCAGGCGGACTACGTGGCCGAGCTCAGCGCCGACGACGGCACGCTGGACCTGAACGGATGGGTCACGCTCACCAACCGCAGCGGCACGGCCTACCCGAACGCCAAGCTGCAGCTGGTGGCGGGCGACGTGAACCGCGTGCGCGAGGAGATGCGCATGGTGGCTGCCGATCGCGTTGCGGCAGCGCCGCTGCTTGGCAAGGCCAGCGGCATGGCGCAAGAGTCGCTCTTCGAATACCACCTGTACACGCTGAATCGCCCCACCACACTTGCCGACAACCAGACCAAGCAGGTCGCGCTGCTCAACGCCGCCGGTGTGCCCGTCCGCAAGGAGCTGCTGGTGCGCGGCGCCGACTACTACTACCGCTCCAGCGTCGGCGACATCGGCCAGAAACTGAAGGCCGGCGTCTACGTCGAGATCGCCAATCGCGAAGCGGCCCACCTCGGCCAGCCGCTGCCCAAGGGCGTCGTGCGCGTCTACAAGCGCGACAGCGCGGGCAATGCGCAGTTCGTCGGCGAAGACCGCATCGACCACACGCCCAAGAACGAGAAGGTGCGCCTGCACCTGGGCGATGCCTTCGACGTCACCGCCGACAAGAAGCAGACCGATTTCCGTCGCCGCGAGCCGACCAACAAGGCGAGCTATGTGTCCGAGAGCGCCTACGAGATCGTGCTGCGCAACGCGAAGACCGAAGCGGTGACCGTCACCGTGCGCGAGCCGGTGCCCGGCGACTGGCAGATGCTGGAGGAATCGCAGCCGCATGCGAAGGTGGCCTCCGGCACGGCCGAGTGGCAGGTGCGGGTGCCCGCCGGTGGCAGCACCACCCTCAAGTACCGCGTGCTGGTGAGGTACTGAGCGACGCGTGAAGCGCGGCGCGGGCGGACTTCCTCATCCGGGAATGTGCTCGGAGTGGTCGGCCCCCGAAGCTGGCGTGCCGCTGAAGCAGGGTTTCTGAGCCGGTCTTCAGCAACGCACTGATGCCCTCGTACTCATACGGGCTGGCCATTGCGCTGAGCCCGTGCGCCGCCTGCGCATCCACTTGCGATACCGCCTCGATGGCGGCCTCCACGTCGCGCACATCCAGGCGTTCCAGGGCGCCCAGCAGGCGCGCGCGCAGCATCTGCGGTACGCCCTCGAGGTTCGGGGCGCCGGCATGGGCGGGCAGCTCGTCGTCTTCGTAGTCGAAGTCGGCGTCCAGATGCTGAACCAGCGCATCGAAGAGCGCTTCCTCCTTGAACGGTTTATGGCGCATCGATGAACCCACGCCTTCGCCGGGGTGCGAGGGCGCCGTCTTGAGTCAGCCGCGCAAGGTCTTGTCGAAGAACTCCACCGTCCGCTTCCACGCCAACTCGGCCGCCGCCGCGTCGTAGCGCGGCGTCGTGTCGTTGTTGAAGCCGTGCTGCACCTTCGGGTAGACGAAGGCCTCGTACTTCACGCCCGCGGCCTTCAACGCCGCCTCGTACGCCGGCCATGCACCGGTGATGCGCTCGTCCTCGCCTGCATAGTGCAGTTGCAGCGGCGCCTTGATGCGCGCCGCCTCGTCGGCCGGCGGCTGCGGGCCGTAGAAGGGCACGGCGGCGTTCAAGTCGGGCAAGCGCGTGGCAAGGTAGTTCACGATGCCGCCGCCGATGCAAAAGCCCACCGCGCCCACGCGGCCGTTGCCTTCGGGCAGGGTCTTGAGGGCTTGCGCCGCGGCAACGAAGTCGGCACGCATCCTGGGGGCATCGGCCTTGTCGAAGAGGTCGCGCGCCTTGTCCTCGTCGCCGGGGTAGCCCCCCTGCGGCGCGAGGCCGTCGGGCGCGTAGGCGATGAAGCCGAGGGTGGCGAGCCGGCGTGCGATGTCCTCGATGTGCGGGTTGAGGCCGCGGTTCTCGTGCACCACCAGCACGGTCGGCAGCCTGCCCCGGGCGTTGGCGGGCTCGGCGAAGTAGCCGCGCACGACGCCATTGCCTTGCGGTGACGGGAACTCCACCGTGCGTGTCTTGATGCGCGAATCGCCCGGCGCCACCAGCGGTGCGGCGAAGGTCGGGCTCAGGGCGCCGAGCAGGCTCGCGGCCGTGGCGCCGCCCACTGCGTACTGCTGCGCGGAATCGAGAAAGCCGCGCCGCGTGATCGCGCCGTGCACGTACTTGTCGAAGAGCTTCAGCACTTCCGGATGGAAGTCCTGTGCAGTCTGTCGTCTCATCCTGGACACCTCGTGGTTGGTTGCAGCGAGCCGCGCTGCCCGCGCGACTTTAAGCCCGCCAACGCAGGCCGCGTGCCAGGTCTACGTCGACGCTGTGGGCTTGCTTCCGAGGCGTGTGCGAGCGGCGTGCGATGTTCGATATCGACAGTGGCGAGGCACAGTCCGCGGGTTCAGAACACCTGCGCCTTGTCGGCCGCACCGAAGACCGCGCGGGTCAGCTCCGACAGCTGCGTGTTCAGGTCTTTCGAGGGCGGCGCCGTGGCCCGCGCCGTCCACATGAGACGCCCGCTGCTCGCATCGGTGAGCCGCGTGTTCGACGCGTAGCCCGTGCTCACGCCGCCCCCGCCGATCGGTGCCGACACGCCCACTCCGCCTCCGAAGCCGCCGCTGCCAAAACCGAAGCCACCGACGCCCAGCGTGAAGCCCGGGTTCACCGCGGTGGCCGCGGGCGTGATGTAGCTCGTGAGCACTGCGCGCGCGCCGGCGCTGCGCGCTGCGGCGAGGTACTGGTCGTCTCCCAGCGGCCGGCCGGGCGCGGGGTTGGTGGTGTCGGGCGCCATCACGGGCGTCGCACCGCGCGCGACGACCTCGGCGGAAAGCTGGTCCTGGCAGATGCGCTTGACCACCATCTCGTAGGCCTCGCACGCAACCATCACACGGGCGCCGCGCAATGGGTTCGCGCCCATCTGCGGATCGCTCCATTGCGCGTCGAGCTGCGTCGATGCGCAGCCGCCCAGCAGCGCCATGGCCACGCAGGCGGCCAGCGGTGAGAGTCGAAGGGTTGCGGACGTCATCGTGTCTCCTTGGTGCCGCGGCCTGCAAAGGTCGCCACGCGACCAGCATAGGCGGCGCATACCTCGGCCGCATGCCGCTGGTCGCCAAAGAGAACAACTCCTACACGGCCGCGGCACGCTCACTGACGATCGGCGGTGCCGCCGCCGCGGCAGCGTCGAAAGGCGTGACCACAAGCTGGTCGACGAGCGAGGACACGATGGCCTGGTCGCTCTCGAAATAGTGGGTGTGCGCGCCGGGGCCCAGGCAGACATCAAGCTCGGTGCGTGCGGCCAGCTTCTCGGCCAGATCAGGAGCGACGGACTCGGCGATGTAGACATCCTGCCGCGCCGCGAGCTCGTCGACCATGGTGTCGCTTCGATCGTCCACACGCGCCGGCCGGCTCCACAGCCAGCGGCCGACATAGTCGCCGGTGGCGAAGACGTTGACCCATCGGCGCACGCCCACGTCCTCCGCCGTCGGCCCCATGCGCGGCTCGGCGCCGTCGGGCTGCTTGCCAGCGTCGTCAAGCACCCACCGATACAGCACCGGGAACAAGGTGGCATAGAGCTGCCGCAGCGGCGACCCTGCCGTGAGCAGCCGCAGGCGCGGCGCAAGGGCGAGCCACAGCCGACCGGCATCGCCACCCCGCGCCGGCCCCTGCCCCGCCCGGTAGGCGAGGTAGCGCAGCAACTCGGTGGTGATCACCGTGCCCTGGCTGTGCGCGACGATCACCACACGCTCATAGCCCTGGTCGGCCACGTGCTGCAGCAAGGCGGCGAAGCGCGAGAAGATGCGTGCTCGCGGAATGCCCCGGCGCGGAAATTCGCGGAAGTGGCTGTCGACGTCCAGCGCCACGTCGAGCGGCGCGCGCAGCCACGGCACGTAGCGCGACAGCACGCCACCCAGCGTGGTGAGCGCGAGGGTCGCGCTGGCGGCCGTCCAGATCAGCGGCTTGAGGATGTCCTGCGACCAGCGCGGCACGAAGGCGAAGCTCGCGTTGACCGTCTCCAGCAAGGACGCGCCGAACCAGCGCGAGTTGAGCGACAGGCCCACCGCGGTGGCCGCCAGGACGCTGAGGATCACGAGGCTGGTGATGGACGCATCAAGCCAGCGGAAGGTGACGGTGAGCCAGCGGCCCAGGCGCGCGGAGCCGGTGTGCAGCAGCTTGAGCTCGGCCAGCAGGCTGGGCCAGAAGCCCACGATGAACCAGGTGCCGAGGGCCACCAGCAAGATGGCGATGATGGAGAAGGTCTCGGTGCTGTTGCGGTAGCGCGCATCGAGGAAGGCAGCAGCGCCCGTCACCGGCATGCCGGGCTCGTCCACGAAGAAGAGCGGCGCGTACTTCATGCCTTCGACGCTCAGGTCCAGCAGTGTCGTCAAGGCGGCCCATGAGGCCATGACCAGCACGACGAAGAGGCTCATCGACGCGAAGAGGCCGAGCCGCCCCGTGGCCACGCTGGCACGGCCTTCGAAGCCATGGGTGCTGGCGCAGGCCTGGCCCACCAGCAGCCACGCGAAGAGCATCAGCCCCGCCACGCCCCACCAGAGGATGGTGGCGACGAGGATCCACTCCACTGCCCGCAGCGCACCGAAGATGAACACACGCAGGCCGGTCTCGGCCTCCATGCCGGGCACGTGGCGCGTGGGCAGGTCCAGTGCCGACCACAGCACGAGGAAGAGCACGGCGGCCCACAGCACCCAGCCGACAAAGCGCGTCATCGGGAAGCGCTCGTCGCACACCCGCAGCACGAGGTCGCACGCGATGCTCAGCAGCGCGAGCCATGACACGCCCACCACCCAGTGCGCGGGCGCCATCGCGAGCGCCGTGCAAAGCAGCGCGAGGCTCGCGATGCTGGACAGCCACCACTTCAAGGTGCCATCGGCGCGGTACAGCCACCACAGCAGCAGCGCCACGGGCAGCAGCCATGACATCACCGTGCGCACGGTGCCGGTGAAGTGCGCGTGCGGCGCGGCGATGCCCAGCGGCACGATGATGAGTGCCGCCATCGCGAGCTGCAGCGTGAGCAGCGCCAGCACGCGCGAGAAGGCCCAGTCCAGTGAGGCCTGCAGCGCGCTCAGCCAGCGCCAGCGGCGCGCGGGTTGATCCGCGGTGTCGAACTGCCGGCACGCGGCGGCGATGGAATCGCGCCCCAACTGCGACAGCCGGAACAGCAGCGTGAAGAGCTCGCTGATCACGCGTGGCACGCTGCCCGACAAGCGCGAGAGGTCGGCCCAGTACATCTCGTAGAGGTCGACTGGCTGCTCCGCGCCCGCGTCGCCGACGCTGCGCCGCAGGTTCAGCCGCGTCGTGTCGTAGGTGACGGGCGGCATGCCGTTGCGCTGCGATTTGAAGAGCAGGAAATCAGTGAGCTCCACGCCTGGATTCGGCGCATCGGGCGGCGGTGGCGCCTCGCTCATCGGCACGCGCTTGTCGACCACCCAGTCGGGGCGATGCAGGTCGGAGCGCAGCGACTGCGCCACCGCCTTGCGGATTGGCCGCGGGCCGGCCGGCGTGGCGGGCTCGCCGGTGTCCGCATCGCGCCGGGCGGCGGCTTGCACCTGCGGCGTGGGTGCGAGCGGCGCCACGCGAAGGGCCAGCTCGTCGTCGCCGTCGATGCGCCAGCGGACCTCGCCCGGCGGTGCCGCCACCAGCAGTTCGGCCAGCGTGCGCGCCGTGGCGCCGGGGATCTGATCGGCCACGCCGTGCACGGCGATCACCGCCGCGCCGCCCCGCGGCTTCGTGTTGTTCTCGCGTTCCATCGCGCTCCCGCGTCGTCGGCTTGCCAGGCCATGAGGTCCACCGGCATGGGCGCAGCGACTGTAGGGCGGGCGCCGCGGCCGGGCAAGTCATGGGAGGCATCGCCGCCGGCGCCATGCGCACGGAACGAACAGGTGGCTTGGGCCGCCCGACAGAGTGCCCGGTCGTGACAAAAGTCCGCCGCTGGTCGCCCCGGCGCTCAAGAAGGTCGAACGGACAGCCGACACCCAGACACGACCCGAGTTCTTTGGAGACACGACATGCACCAGGACGCCCACATCACCGATTCCCGCAGCTTGCGCGAACGACTGATGGCGCCGGACCCCATGCAGCGCGCGATCGGCCTGCATGCCATCGAGGTGGAAGCCGAGCGATGCGGCCAGCGCGGCCTGCCCCAGGAAGCGGCGAAGTTCGCCGCCCGCGGAATTCCGTACTACGCCCTGCACGACCCGCACTTCAATGACTGGGTGGGCAAGGCCGTGTCTTACTGGGAGCGGCTGCACGCCGCTTGATATCCAGGCGCCTGACCGCCTTTTCGCGGCGGGCTTGCAGGCGCTTCGAATGAAAGACCGCGGGCGGCACCGCCCACCAGGTGAGCGGCGCCGCCGTGAGCCGATGACAGCGTTATTTGCAATCATTGAACCAGCAACCGGCTGCCGCGGACACTGCAAGGCCTTACAGCTTGAGACGGGCTCGGACGTGCCGATAAGCCCCGCGCAGCACCATCGAGGGGCGTTTCAGTCGTCCTGGGACGCCAGCACGCGGGCGCGCATGCGCAGCATGTCGAGAAGCTCGCCGTGCATCGTGCCGTACAGCCGCTGCGAACTGCCGGGCATCCGGAACAGGCTCTGGCGGCCGTAGAACACCTGCGCCTTCCCCATCAGCTCGACCAGCTTGCCGGACGCGAATGCGTCCTTGGCGCCCAGCTGCGCCGCCGCGGCGCGCAGCTCGGTCATCGCCTCAGGGTTGGCCGAAGCCGTCGGGTGGGCGTCGAGCACGGCCTGGATGCGGTCGGCGACGAGTTGGATCCGCTCGGAAGTCTTCATCGCGGCATTGTCGCGTGGAGGCGGTGCGCGGTGCCCAACCCTCAAGTCCGGCGCGGCGCGGCCGATAACAGGCGAAGACGCCATGAACTCACTGTCTTCCATCTCCGTTTCCGGCTTGAATGCCGCGATGCTGCGGCTCGACGCGGCAGGAAACAACATCGCGAACGCGCGAACGCCCGGGTTTCACCGGCAGTCCGTGCAGCAAAACGAGGAATCGGGTGGTGGGGTGACCACGTCGGTGGGCCGGGAGGCCGAGGTAGGCGAGAACCTCGCCGCGGACATGGTGGAGCAGAAATCGGCGGTCTACAGCTTCAAGGCGAACCTGCGCGTGCTGCAGGCGCAGGACGAGATGTTGGGTGCGCTCGTCGACCTGAAGGCCTAGCAGCCTTGGTCGCGGGACCGGCGGTTCAGGCCGCCTGGGCGATGGTCCAGCCGTCCTGCTCGTGCAGCTCGGCCAGCAAGGTGTCGCAGGCTGCGATCTCGTCGTTCGTCATCTGGCGCCAGTCACCGGTGCGCTCGCGCACCTGCATGACATTCACTTCCGGCGCGTAGTCGATTTCTTCGAGTTGATCTGCATTGGCTGCGCCGCGAAGCAGCGGACGTTCGACGAGGATGCGCGTGTCGCGGCCATTGCGAACCGCGCCATGCCGGCCATCCCAGTACAAGCGAAGTCGATAAAGTGCGAGGCTCATGATGTGTACTTCCACTTCCTGTTCGGCAAGCTGCGTGCCTGAGCGATGTGTGGCGGCAGCTTCGAACGTTTCCCCTTGCCCACCTCCACACAGTAGGCGCCGCAAGGGGGTCGTGCCATCCTTCACCTGGGGGAAGTAGTTGCCATCACCCTAGGGATGGACCCGGCAGGAACAAGGCGGTTACGACGCTATATCAACGCATTGGCGAGGCGCTGGACGACAGCGTTCTCATTCTTTTGTCGACCCAGAGGAGTTCTTCGTGGCATCGAACAAGATCCTGATCGCGCAAGGCGGCGGCCCCACCGCCGTCATCAACCAGTCGCTCGTGGGCGCGGTGCTCGAGGCCCGGCGCTATCGCGAGATCGACCTCGTGGTCGGGGCGCGCCATGGCGTGCGCGGCATCGTCAACGAAGACCTGGTGGACCTCTCGCAGGAAACCAACGACAACCTCGAGCGCGTGGCCTTGACTCCCGCGTCAGCGCTCGGCTCGACCCGCGACAAGCCGGACATCAAGTACTGCCAGGAGATCTTCAAGGTGCTGCAGGCACACGAGATCGGGCAGTTCTTCTACATCGGGGGCAACGATTCCTCGGACACGGTGCGCATCGTGAGCGAGGAGGCGCAGAAGGCGGGCTACCCGCTGCGCTGCATGCACATCCCCAAGACGATCGACAACGACCTCGTGGGCAACGACCACACGCCGGGCTTTCCGTCGGCGGCGCGCTTCGTGGCGCAGGCCTTCGCCGGCGCCAACCTGGACAACGCGGCCCTGCCCGGGGTGTACGTGGGCGTGGTGATGGGCCGGCATGCGGGCTTCCTCACTGCGGCATCCGCACTGGCGCGCAAGTACCACGACGACGGCCCGCACCTCATCTACGTGCCCGAGCGCAACTTCTCGACCGAGCGATTCCTCGCCGACGTGAAGAGCACCTACGAGCGGCTCGGGCGCTGCATCATCGCGGTGTCCGAAGGCATCCACGATGCGTCGGGCGAAGCCATCATCACGCAGCTCTCGCAATCGGTGGAGCGCGACGCGCACGGCAACGTGCAGCTGTCGGGCACGGGGGCGCTGGCCGACCTGCTGTGCGACGAGATCAAGGACAAGCTCAAGATCAAGCGCGTGCGCGGCGACACCTTCGGCTACCTGCAGCGCAGCTTCCTCGGCTGCGTGTCCGACGTGGACCAGCGCGAGGCCCGCGAAGCCGGTGAACGTGCCGTGCAGTTCGCGATGCGCGCCGGCCGCGACGGCTCGGTCGCCATCAAGCGCAGCGGCAACTACGCGTCGAGCTTCGAGCTGGTGGACCTGGGTACGGTGGCCGGCAAGACACGGGTGATGGAAGACGAGCTGATCGCCGAGAGCGGCACCGACGTGACGGACGCCTTCCGCAACTACCTGCAGCCGCTCCTGGGCAGCGACATGCCGCAGGCGCATCGGTTGCGGGCGCCGGCGGTGAAGAAGGTGCTGAACCGCTGAGCGCGGGTCGCGGATCGTTCGGCGTGAAAGGTCAGTTGGCGCGCGCGACCATCCGGTTGCGCTCGCCCAGCAAGGCGATGAGGCCATCCATCCCGTGGACGTCGATCTCCGCGGCGAACTGGCCGCGGTAGGTCTGCACCAGCCACACGCCCATCACGTTGAGGTCGATGATCTTCCAGCCGGCGGCGGTCTTTTCCATCCGGTAATCGATGGCCACCGGCTCGCCGCCGCCCTTGACCAGCGTCTTGACGGTGACCTCGGCATCGTCCGCATTCGAGCGCAGCGGCTTGACGCTGATGGCCTGGTCCTTCAGGTGCATGAGGGCGCCCGCGTAGGTGCGCACGAGCAGGAGCTTGAAGCCTTCTTCCAGTCGCTGCTGCTGTTCGGGCGTGGCCTGTCGCCAGGAGCGGCCGACGGCGGACGCGGTCATGCGGGCGAAGTTGACGTTGGGCATGATCGTCGTGTCCACCAGTGCCATCACCTTGCGGGTGTCGGCGGCATCGGCCGGCGCCGCGCGCACGGCGTCAGCCACTTCGGACGACACGCGCTTGATCAGCGCATCGGGTGCTTCGTCGGCCGCGCGGGCGGCACCGAGGTGAAGGCACAAGGCGGCCATGCCGGCCAGGATGCATGCGAATCGACGGTTCATGACGAACTCCTGTCTGAATGCCTCCTGTATCGGCCCGCAACGCCTCGCAGATGAGGAACTAGTTGGCACGCTGGTTGGGAAGCGGTCGAATCGGGGTTCGGACCCGCCAGCCATCGGGCGGGAGCAGGCCCGTCAGTAGAGGCTGGCCTCCCCGGCCGGCCTCGTCTTGAATCGCTTGTGCACCCACAGGTACTGCGCCGGGTTCTTGCGGATCTCGCTCTCGATCCAGCGGTTCATCGCCGCGGTGTCGGCCAGTGCGTCGGCACTCGGAAAGTCGGTCCACGGGTCGAGGAAGCGCACCCTGTAGCCCTGGCCGCCGGGCAGCATCTCGGCCACCACCGGCTGCACCACCATGTCGAGCGCGCGGGCCATGCGCGATGGCGCGAGCAGGGTGGCCGCGTTCACGCCGAAAAAGGGCACGAAGGCGGCATCGCGCTCGCCGAAGTCCATGTCCGGCAGGTTGAAAAAGGCCCAGCCCTTGCGAATCGCGCGGATCAGCGGCTTGGCGGAATCGCTGCGCGGAAAGACGTCGCCCTGCCCGAAGCGAAGCCGTCCGCGGCGGATGGCGGCGTCCATCGCGGGGTCGCTCTGCTCCTGGTAGATGGACGCGACCTGCTGGCGCTGGAAGAGCTGCGTGGCGGTGCCGGCCACGTCCAGCGCCATGAAGTGCGGTACGAGCCACATCACCGAGCGGTCACTGCGCTCGGCAAGCGTGACGTCGCCTTCGACGCGGATGAGCCGCCTGAGCCGGCTGACCGGGGCGAACCACAGCACGCCGCGTTCGAGGATGCTGCGGCCGAGCCAGAGGAAATGCTCCTTCGCCAGGGCCCGGCGGCCCTGCTCCGACATCTCCGGAAAACACAGCGCGAGGTTGCGCAGCGCGATCTTGCGCCGCGAGCCCGCGAACGCGTGCAGCAGCCGCCCGAGGCCCCGGCCGGCGGCCGCGAGCAGCGGCAGCGGCAACCAGTGCAGCAACCAGAGCAATCCGAGCAGGATGCGAGAGCCCAACATCAACCCTTCTTGTGGTCGGCGGCGCCTTGTGCACCGTCCAGCGCCATCTCCGCGCGTGGCGCCTTGTAGCGGTCGTATCCCCAGAGGTACTGCTGAGGGCTGCGCCGGATGACGTTTTCCATCGCGCGGTTCACGGCGGCGGCCGATTCTGCCTGAGCGGCGGCATCGGGAGCGGCGTCAGGCAGCGGCTCATCGAACGGCGCCACATGCACCACCCAGCCACGGCCCCGAGGCAGGCGTTCGCCCCAGGCGAGCAGCAGCACGGCGCCGGTCTGCTGGGCCAGGCGCGCGGCCAAGGTCATGGTGTAGGCGGGGCGGCCGAAGAAGGGCGCCCACACGCCCATCTCGCCCGGCGGCACCTGGTCGGGCAGCAGGCCGACGGCTTCACCCCGCCGCAGGGCGCGAATCATCTGGCGCACGCCGGCCAGCGTGGCAGGCGCGGTCGCCAGTCCGGGGCGGGCGCGCGAGGTGTCCACGAGATCGCGCAGCCAGGCCTTGCGTGCCGGCCGGTAAAGCACGGTGATCGGCCCATGTTGGGCGGCAAAACGTTCGGCATAGCCCTGCGCCGTGACCTCGAACGAGCCCATGTGCGGCGTGAGGAAGACGATGCCCTTGCCCTGCGCGAGCGCGCCGTCGATGAGGGCGTCGCCGTCCCATTGCAGCTTGCCGGCGAGCGCGGCCTGTGCCGGGCGCATCCAGAGGTACGGCAGCTCCGTGATGAGCCGGCCTGATTGCGCCACCGCGCGGCGGGCGAGCCGCGGCGATACCCCGGCCTGTGCCGCATTGGCGTTGAATCGCCGGCGGTAGCGGCCCGAGCCGAGATAGCTCATCCAGCCGAGGACTCCGCCCAGCGCGTGCAGAAGCCACAAGGGCAAGCGCGATAGCCAGCGGAAGAGGGTGAGCATGTTTCTTATAATGGCGCGTTCGCCGCAAGGCCGAACGATTCGCCGAGTTACTGAACAACTTGCGGGGCGAAGGGCGAGAGTCCAAATACTGCTAAAGCGTTCGCCGCTACGAACCCATCAAGGCCGGCAACGCAAATTGCAACCTGACTGGAGTTTACGAGTGTCGAACGACTTCCTTTTCACGTCCGAGTCGGTGTCCGAAGGACACCCCGACAAGGTCGCTGACCAAATTTCCGATGCCATCCTGGACGCGATCTTCGCGCAGGACCCGCGCTCGCGCGTAGCCGCCGAGACGCTGTGCAACACCGGCCTCGTCGTGCTGGCGGGCGAGATCACCACCAATGCGCACGTGGACTACATCCAGGTCGCGCGCGACACCATCAAGCGCATCGGCTACGACAACACCGAGTACGGCATCGACTACAAGGGCTGCGCGGTGATGGTCTGCTACGACAAGCAGTCCAACGACATCGCCCAGGGCGTGGACCAGGCGAGCGACGACCACCTGAACACCGGCGCCGGCGACCAGGGCCTGATGTTCGGCTACGCGTGCGACGAGACGCCCGAGCTGATGCCCGCGCCGATCTACTACGCACATCGCTTGGTGGAGCGCCAGGCCCAGCTGCGCAAGGATGGCCGACTGCCCTTCCTGCGGCCGGACGCCAAGAGCCAGGTGACGATGCGCTACGTCAACGGCAAGCCGCATTCGATCGACACGGTCGTGCTGTCGAGCCAGCATTCGCCCGAGATGAGCGACGGCAAGAAGATGCTGCCGGCTTTCACCGAAGCGGTGATCGAAGAGATCATCAAGCCGGTGCTCCCGAAGGAGTGGCTCAAGGAAACCAAGTTCCTGATCAACCCGACCGGCCGCTTCGTCGTCGGCGGCCCGCAAGGGGACTGCGGCCTGACCGGCCGCAAGATCATCGTCGACACCTACGGTGGCGCCTGCCCGCACGGCGGCGGCGCGTTCTCGGGCAAGGACCCGACGAAGGTCGACCGCTCGGCCGCCTATGCCGCGCGCTACGTGGCGAAGAACATCGTGGCGGCGGGTCTTGCGCGCCAGTGCCAGATCCAGGTGGCCTATGCCATTGGCGTGGCGCGTCCGATGAACGTGACGGTCTACACCGAGGGTACGGGCGTCATCCCCGACGACAAGCTGTCGGCGCTGGTGCAGGAGCACTTCGACCTGCGTCCGAAGGGGATCATCCAGATGCTGGACCTGCTGCGTCCGATCTATCAGAAGACGGCGGCGTATGGGCACTTTGGAAGAGAAGAGCCGGAGTTCAGCTGGGAGAAGACTGACAAGGCCAAAGCGCTGCGAGCAGCGGCGGGCCTGTAAGGCCCGCAGGCGCGAAGCGCCTCTTTGGCCTTGCGGCGCAGACTCACATCGCGCAGCGATGTGAAGGCCCCTTGGGGCCTGTGTCGAAGCCACAAGAATCCACGGCGAAGCCGGCAAACTTCAATGCCTTGGCCGTCCAGGCCAAGGCAAACCCAGAAGGGACGTTCACCAGCGTCCCTTCTGCCTTTTGGGCATCATCTCTCCATGCCCACGCCGCCCCTCACCATCGACCATCTCCGCCGCTACGCCGTCGCCCGCTCCCTCTTCACCCCCACCACCCTCCCCGCCGCCATCCGCAAGCTCGGCTTCATCCAGGCGGACCCCATCCGCGCCCCCGCACGCGCGCAGGACCTCACCCTGCGCCACCGCGTGAAGGACTATCGCGCCGGCGACCTCGAGCGCCGCTACCCTCGCCTGGCCGTGGAGGAGGATTTCTTCGTCAACTACGGCTTCCTCTCCACCGAGATCCAGCGCCTCATGCACCCGCGCAAGCCGCGGACCGTCTGGCCGCCGTCAACAAAGAAGCGCTCCCTCGCGCTGCTCGAATTCATCCGCGAACACGGCGAAGCGCATCCACGAGACGTCGATGCCCATTTCGCACACGGCCAGGTGGAGAACTACTGGGGCGGTTCGTCCAACGCGACAACGCACCTGCTGGGCGGCATGCACTACCGCGGCTTGCTGCGCGTCGTGCGCCGTGAAAACGGCATTCGCATCTACGCGCCGCACACGCATGGCGACGCACCCGCCGACGCCACCGCTCGCCGCGCTCAACTTGATGCACTGGCCGACGTGATCGTGCGCAAATACGCCCCCTTGCCCGCCGCAAGCCTCGCCAACCTCATCAGCCGGCTGCGCCACGGCGCGCCGCAATGGCAGGCCGACCTGATGCCCGCCATCCAGCGCGCAAAGGCCCGGCTCGCGCACCAGCGCATCGACGGCGTCGACTGGTTCTGGCCTGCTGACGAGAAGCCCGCATCCGCCCGCCACGCACCAAAGGACGAAGTCCGCCTGCTCGCGCCCTTCGACCCGATCGTGTGGGACCGCCGACGCTTCGAGCTCCTCTGGGGCTGGGCCTACCGTTTCGAGGCCTACACGCCGGCGGCCAAGCGCAAGCTCGGCTACTACGCGCTGCCGCTCCTGTGGCGCGACCAGGTGATCGGCTGGGGCAACCTGAGCGCCGACAGCGGGCGTCTGAAGGCGAGCTTTGGCTACGTCGACGGACGCTCGCCGAAGGAGCCGGCCTTCAAGTCGGCGCTGGCCGATGAACTCGAACGGATGAAGGTCTTCCTCGGCCAGTGATCCGTCACGCCGCGCGCCGCCCAGCCACCAGCCGCTGCGCCACTTCGGCAAAGCCCGCGCCGCGCGCGTCCTGCGTGACATAGGCCGGCCACACGCTGAGCTGGTCGGCGAACTGCAGAAGATTGGCCACGCCAACGCTCAAGGGGAAGTGGCCGAACATCAGCTGGTCGTTGGTCGAATCCCCCACGTAGGCCCAGCGCTCTCGCTCGGATTCGATGTCGCGCGACAGCAGCCGCTGCACGATCCACCGTGCGCCCGTGAGCTTGGTGTGCTCGCCGTACCAGCCGTTGACGTGGATCGAGCTCACCGTCGCGTGCATGCCTTGTTCGTGCATCACCCGAACCACCGCATCGATCTGCGGCTGCGACAGCTGGGCGAACTCCGAGTGGTCGATGGCGATGTCGGTCACGCGGCCGCCGCTGTCGCGCGAGAGAGTGGCGCCGGGCACTTCACGCAACACGCGCTCGGCCGCCGCTTGCAGGCGCACCGCGTTCGCCGATCGCGTGGCTTCATCCTGCGCGTACTCGACCGTCAAGGCGCCGCCTTCACGGAACAACGCCACCGCCCCGTTCTCCGCCACGATCGCATCGATCGGCCACTCGCTCGCAAACGGCAGGCTCCAGCCCATCGGCCGGCCAGTGATGGCAATCACATGCAACCCGGCGGCGCGCAAATCGTGCAACGCCTGCAGGGCATCGGCCGTGATGGCGCCGTCGGTTGTCAAGGTGTCGTCGATGTCGGTCAGGACGCCGAGCACCGCCTCGGCCGCCTCGGGCCGCAGCGCCGTCCATGGGCGCGAAGGAAGCACGTTCATGGCGGCAGTCTTGCACAAGCCGCGCTGGCGTGGGTCTTCCCGGCCGACTACAATTCGCCCACTTCCGAGGAGCGTTGCAAGGCACTTGGCCAGGGTCAGCACCCGCCCAAGTCCCCAGGCTCGGAAACTTCAATTGCAACCGCGCTCACCCGCACGATGTGTCCTCGTGGGTGAGTCCAGGCGTCCGCCTCCCCCTCCCTTCGCAGCCGCATCGGCGGGTTCCTGATCGACATGGAGCCTGACATGAACGCTGTTCTCAAATCCGCCACCGACTCGGCCATCGCCGACATCTCCCTTGCCGCCTGGGGCCGCAAGGAAATCCGAATCGCCGAGACCGAAATGCCCGGCCTCATGGCCATCCGCGACGAGTTCGCCAAGACGCAGCCGCTCAAGGGCGCGCGCATCACCGGCTCGCTGCACATGACCATCCAGACCGCCGTGCTCATCGAGACGCTGCAGGCGCTGGGCGCGACCGTGCGCTGGGCGTCGTGCAACATCTTCTCGACGCAAGACCACGCCGCCGCGGCCATCGCCGCCAGCGGCACGCCGGTGTTCGCCATCAAGGGCGAGACGCTCGCCGACTACTGGGACTACACCCACCGCATCTTCGACTTCGGCCCCAAGGGCAGCGAAGGCGAAGGCCCGAACATGATCCTCGACGACGGCGGCGATGCGACGCTCCTGATGCACCTGGGCCAGAAGGCCGAGAAGGATGCATCGCTCATCAGCGACCCGAAGAGCGAAGAAGAGCGCTGCCTCTTCGCCTCCATCAAGACCAAGCTCGCCGAAGACCCGACCTGGTATACGCGCAAGGCTGCCAAGATCATCGGCGTGACGGAAGAGACGACCACCGGGGTGCACCGCCTGAACGAGATGAGCGCCAAGGGCACGCTGCTGTTCCGCGCCATCAACGTGAACGACTCGGTCACCAAGAGCAAGTTCGACAACCTCTACGGCTGCCGTGAGTCGCTCGTGGACGGCATCAAGCGCGCCACCGACGTGATGATCGCCGGCAAGGTCGCGGTCGTGGCCGGCTACGGCGACGTGGGCAAGGGCTCGGCGCAAGCGCTGCGTGCCCTGTCCGCCCAGGTGTGGGTGACGGAGATCGACCCGATCAACGCGCTGCAGGCCGCGATGGAAGGCTACCGCGTGGTGACCATGGAGTACGCCGCCGACAAGGCCGACATCTTCGTGACGACGACCGGCAACAAGGACGTCATCACGCACGACCACATGGTCAAGATGAAGGACCAGGCCATCGTCTGCAACATCGGCCACTTCGACAACGAGATCGACGTCGCGTCGCTCGAGAAGTACGAGTGGGACGAGATCAAGCCGCAGGTCGACCACGTGATCTTCCCGGACGGCAAGCGGATCATCCTGCTGGCCAAGGGCCGCCTCGTGAACCTCGGCTGCGGCACGGGCCACCCGAGCTATGTGATGAGCTCGAGCTTCGCGAACCAGACGATCGCGCAGATCGAGCTGTTCACGAAGCCCGATGCGTACCAGGCCGGCAAGGTGTATGTGCTGCCGAAGCATCTGGATGAAAAGGTCGCGCGCCTGCAGCTGTCCAAGCTTGGCGCACAACTGACGGTTCTGACGGACGAGCAAGCGGCCTACATCGGCGTGAGCAAGAACGGCCCGTACAAGCCGGACACCTATC
This sequence comes from uncultured Comamonadaceae bacterium, assembly GCA_966211955.1. Taxonomy (GTDB): domain Bacteria; phylum Pseudomonadota; class Gammaproteobacteria; order Burkholderiales; family Burkholderiaceae_C; genus Albitalea. The sequence continues at coordinate 99,616 of CBIHOF010000011.1, forward strand.
GCTACTGATTTGACGCGTCACCCCATGTCAGCGACACAACGCCGGGCCGAGTGCCGGGCCGCTCCCAAGCCGGCCCGCATCCCCTCGGGGGATTGGTCGATGTACTCATCGGGCGAGGGGCGCAAAGTCCATGCGAGCTGACCAACTCATCGTTGAACGAGGCCTCGCGCCGACCCGGTCCGCCGCGCAGCGGCTGATCACGCATGGCGGCGTGCAATGGCTTTCGACCAAGGGGTGGGTCGTGCCGCACAAGGCGGGCGAAGACCTGCCCGACCACGCCGAACTGAAAGTCACCGACGACGCCGAACTGCGCTTCGTCGGGCGGGGCGGGCTCAAGCTCGAAGGCGCGTTGAAGCTGCGGGAGATCGACGTCGCGGGCATGACCTGCCTCGACGTCGGGCAGAGCACCGGTGGCTTCACCGATGCCCTGCTGCAACAGGGCGCACGCCGCGTCGTCGGCGTCGACGTGGGGCACGGCCAGCTGCATCAGAAGATGCGCGGCGACGTGCGCGTACATGCGCTCGAAGGCGTCAATGCGCGGCACCTGAACGAGGACGCACTGGGCGATGCGATGCCTGCAGGCGGTTTCGACCTCATCGTCGGCGACCTGTCCTTCATCTCGCTGAGCCACGTGATCCCGGCGCTGGCACCGCTACTGCGCAAAAGCGGCACCTTGCTGCTGCTCGTGAAGCCGCAGTTCGAGTTGCAGCCGGAGTTCATCGGCAAGGGCGGCCTGGTGAAAGACGCAGCCTCGTTCCAGCTCGTCGAAACCCGCGTGCGCCAGGCGTGCCGGGACGAAAAGCTGTGGGTCCGCGGCTACTTCCCGAGCCCGATTGCGGGCGGCGACGGCAACAACGAATTCTTCGTCCATGCGACGAAAGACGAGAAGCCCATCAAGGGCATCAAGGCATGAGCAACAACAAATCCGTTCCGGTCAGCTTCGAATTCTTTCCGCCCAACACACCGGTGGGCGACGAGAAACTGAAAGAGGTCGTCAAGCAGCTCGGCGAGATGAAGCCCGAGTTCTTCAGCGTCACGTATGGCGCGGGCGGCTCGACGCGTGAGAAGACGCTGAACACGGTGATGGCCATCGCGAAGGCCGGCTTCGAGGCGGCGCCGCACCTGTCTTGCGTGGGCTCCACGCGCGAAGGACTGAAGGAGATCCTCGACACGTATCGCGCGCAGGACATCCACCGCATCGTCGCGCTGCGTGGCGACATGCCCAGCGGCACGGCCACGGCCGGCGAATTCCGCTATGCGGCCGAGCTCGTGCGCTTCATTCGCGAATCGCAAGGCGGCGACTGGCACATCGAGGTTGCCGCCTACCCGGAGTACCACCCGGAGCAGCGCTATGCGCGACGCGACCTGCAGCACTACGTCGACAAGGTGCGCGCCGGCGCCAATTCCTCGATCACGCAGTTCTTCTTCAACCCCGACAGCTACTTCCACTTCGTCGAAGAGTCGCGCAAGCTGGGCGCCGACGCACCGGTCGTGCCGGGCATCATGCCCTTCCACAACTACGCCAAGATCGCGCAGTTCGCGCAGCGCGACGGCATCGAGATCCCGCGCTGGGTGGCCTTGAAGATGGAAGGATTCATGGACGACGCCGCATCCATCCGCGCGTTCGGCCTGGATGTGGTGACCGAGCTGTGCGAACGGCTCATCGCCGGCGGTGCGCCCGGCATCCACTTCTACACGATGAACCAGTCGGCGCTCACGGTGGAGCTGTGCAAGCGGCTGGGCTTGGGCTGAATCGGCGGTCGAGGGTCAAGCCTCGGCCTGCCAAGCCACGCCATCGTCCGTGATCAGCGCGTCCAGCGGCAAGTCATCCGGCTTGCCCCGAAGGAAGGGCAGGAAGCCGTTCGAATAGCACAGGCCCACCACCTTGGGCCTTGGCGCGAGCGACGCCACCGTGCGATCGTAGAAGCCCCCGCCATAGCCGAGCCGCACGCCTGCGGGCCCGTAGCCCACGCAGGGCACGAGCAGCAGCTGCGGCTCGAACTCCTCGGTGCCCTTGGGCTTGGGAATGTCGTAGGCATCGAGCTCGGTCGGGCAGCCCGGGTACCAGACGTGGAACTTGAGCGAGCCGGCCGACTTGTCCACCACCGGCAGCCCGATGCGACGCTTCTCATCCGCCTCCGACCAGCGGTACAGCGCCGGCAGCGGATCGAACTCGCCCTTGATCGGCCAGTATGCGCCGATGGTGGTCTCTTGCCGCCCCACCAGCCAAACGCGCAGCACGCTTTGCAGCGCCACCGCGCGCTCCAGCCGGTCGGGCAGCGCCTGGCGCGCCGCGATCAATTTCTGGCGCAGGGCCACCTGTTCGTCGCTCTTGTCGGAGTCCATCGTGTGCGCAAGGCCGTTGCCGCGAATGGCCCGATTGTGCAAGATGCCCCATGGCTTACGAAGAACTCGCCGCGCACAGCGCGGAACTGCTCGCGCCGCTCGGCACCGTGAAGATCCGCCGCATGTTCGGCGGCCAAGGGCTTTACGTCGATGACCTGTTCATCGCGCTCATCTTCGCCGATCGCCTGTACCTGAAGTCGGATGACGAATCCCGCGCCGCCTTCGACGCTGCCGGTGGCGAACCCTTCGTCTTCGACGGCGCGGGAAAGACAGTGACTACGAGTTATCGGACGGTGCCGGCGGATGCCATGGAATCGCCCGGCCTGATGCAACCCTGGGCGCGCCTGGCCATTGCCGCGGCGCTGCGGGCAAGAGCCTCGAAGCCGAGTTCCGCACGGCGCAAGCCGAAAGCGACCGACGCGGCACCTCCGGCCAGCGCACGCAAGACGAAAGCGGCAGCGTCACGCGGCAAAGCTTCGGCGCGCGGGCGCTGAGCGTGCGGCTTCCACGCCACCTGCACCGACTCGCCCGCCTTCCACGGCTCGACCACGACGTGGTCCGCCGGCTCGAGGAAGAAGCGCTCGCCCGCTTCGAGCACGTAGTCGTCGACATCACCCAGGCGGGTGAGCCACACGCGGCCGCTCAGCACGGCGAATTCGCCGGCAAGGCGCTCGACTCGGACGGGGGCGTCAAACTGCACGGAAGCGGCGCCGGCTTGCGGAAAGACTTGCGTTCTCATCATGAATCTCCTGGTAGGCCGAAAAGCGTATTTCTTGTGACTGCCCCTGTATGATCGTCAAGACCGAGGGTTAACTCCAATGAATTCGAACCAGCCGTTTGATGCGGAATTGATATGAATACGGTGCTGCGCCATCGGGCCCTGTCGCTCGGCAACCTGCGCGCCTTCGAGGCGGTGGCCCGGCGGCTCAACTTCAGCGAGGCCGCCGAGGAACTGCACGTCACGCAATCGGCCATCAGCCGCCAGATCAAGGGCCTCGAAGACGAACTCGGCGCGCCGCTCTTCACGCGCGGCACGCGGCATGTGGAGCTCACGAGCAGCGGCACCTCGCTGCTGCGGGTGGTGGCGCCATGGCTCGATCGGCTCGATGCGAGCGTGCGGCAGATCCGCCAGGCGCGTGGCCGCCGCGCCGTGCACCTCACCACCTTCCCGTCCTTCGCCTCGCTGTGGCTGCTGCCGCAGATCGAGGCCTTCCAGAGAGACCACCCCGACCTGGACATCCGCGTCTCCGCCAACGACCGGCTGGTGGACCTCGAGGATCCGGAAATCGACATCGCCTTGCGCCACTGCACGCCGCAGTTCGCGCCGAGCGGCGCGGTGCGGATGTTCGGCGAGGTGATGACGCCGGTGATCAGCCGGGCGCTGGCGGAAGACATCCGCAACGGCAAGGCGCCGAAACTGGACAGGCCGGAGCAGCTGGCTGATTTCACACTCATCGAGGAAGACGACCACCGCCCGAGCGGCGAGCTGCTGAGCTGGCGCCCCTGGCTCACGGCCATGGGCCACCGCAAGCTGCAGCCGCGGCGCTGGCTCTACCTCAACTACACCTACCAGCAGGTGCAGGCGGCGCTCGCCGGCCAGGGCGTAGGACTCGCACGGCTGGCGCTGGTCGCCGAGCAGCTCGGCCGCGGCGACCTCATCGAGCCCTTCGGCCAGGATGGGCGGACCAACAGCCCGTACGCGTACTGGCTCATCACGACGCATGCCGGCCGGGGCCGCGAAGAGGTGAAGCAGTTTGTCGACTGGGTCACCGCGCGCGCGGCCGACACGCGGCACGCGATCGGCGAGGTGCCGAGCGACGAGGGGCCGACCGAGGCGGACTGAATCCAGCCCAAGCTGTTCAGCCGATCACGCCGAGTTCCGTCACGACGAGCATGAGCGGCACGTCATGCGGCTGCGGCAACAGGTCGGCCTCGTCGATCTCGCAGCACGACCACGCCACGCCCACCGTCGTGACGTGCGGATGCCCGGCGAGCCAGCGGTCGTAGTAGCCGCCGCCATACCCCACTCGAAAACCTGATCGGGTGTAGCCGAGGCAGGGCACGAGCACGACGTCCGGCTCGGCCTTCGGTGCGTCGGGCGAAGGAATGCCGCATTCGTCGCGCAGCTCAGGCGTTCGGCGGTTCCACGCGCGATAGTGCATCGTCACCGCAGACTTGCAGGCGAATGGCAACGCGAGCGGGACGGCATCGAGGTTTCTGTCCTCGGCACATGCAAGTGCTGCGTTAAATTCGGATCGAAGCGGCCAGTACAGACCCAGGCACTCGGGCATCAGGTCTGCAAGCACACGGCTCAGATGAGCTGCCAGAGCGGTTGATGCTCCAGGCCCCGAGTCGGCAACGAAGCGCTCGCGAATGGCGCGAAGGTTCGCGCGCAAGGCCTGGCGGTCGGGCGCAGCGGCCGGGTCAGCGGGCTCAGAGGGTGGGTTCGACACAATCAGGAAGGCGAGCAGTTTTGAAGACCTGCAGTTCAGTATATGGTCGTGCATCGAGGTGGCTGCGCAGCCGGCTTGGGACGCTGGCCAGCGGCGTGATGATGTCCATCGGCGCGCTCGCACCCTGCGCGCCGGCCTATGCGCAGCAGGCCGCGCCCGACCCCATCGCCGATGCACGCGAGGCGTTTCGCAAGAAGGACCGCAATCGCCTCGCCGCCGACCGCGCGGTGGCACTCTCGAGCCAGCATCCGCTTGCGATGTGGGCCGACTACTGGGAGCTCGGCAACCGGCTGAACGAGGCGACGCAGCCCGAAGTCGATGGCTTCTATGCGCGCTGGCCCAACACCTACGTCGAGGACCGCCTGCGCAACGACTGGCTGCTCGAGCTCGGCCTGCGGCGCGACTGGGCCAACTTCTCGGCGAACTTCCCGCGCTTTCGCATGAACGACGACCGCGAGGTCACCTGTTATGCGCTGCTCACCAACCACCTCGCCGGCCGCGACATCGCCGATGCCGCACGTGCCGCGTGGTTCTCGCAGCGTGATGCGGACGACGGCTGCAACCAGCTCGCGGCCACGCTGCTTGAGGCCAAGATCTTTGACTCCAACGACGTGTGGCGCAAGACGCGGCTGGCCATCGATGCGGGCCGGCTGCGCGCGGCACGCCAGGCGGCGTCGCTCATCAGCCTGAGCACCGCGAGCCTGGTGCAGGACCTGTCGGAGAACCCGGCGAAGTTCCTCACCCGAAAGGCCAACGCCGCGGGGGGCCGCCCAGGTGCCGAGATCGCCACACTCGCGCTGATGCGCATGGCCGCCAACGACCCCGATGCCGCCGCCGGCGAGCTCACCAACCGCTGGGAGCGCAACCTGCCGCCCGACCTCGCGTCCTGGGCCTGGGCCAGTGTCGCCAAGCAGGCGGCGATGAAGCTGCTGCCTGACGCGTCGGACCAATACCAGCACGCAGCGCTGGTCTTCGCCCGCGACAAGAACCGCGCGATCGACTGGCCGGACGACACCATGGCCTGGAAGGCCCGTGCCGCCCTGCGCGCCAACAACGGCCGGGGCCGCTGGCAGGAGGTGGTGCAGGCCATTGACGCGATGAGCCCGGACGAGCAGCGCGACGCGACCTGGGTCTACTGGAAGGCGCGTGGCCTGCAGGCCATGGCGCGCGAGTCGCAGGACAGCGAGGCGCTGCGCACGCAATCGCGGCAGATGCTGTCGTCGATCGCAGGGCAGCTGAGTTTTTACGGCGCGCTGGCCTCCGAGTCGCTGGGCCAGCCGTTCTCGCTGCCCGCGCGGCCGGCGCCGCTCACGCCCGAAGAACGCGCCGAGGCTGCTGCCAATGCCGGCCTCTCGCGCGCGATGCAACTCGTGTCCCTGGGCTTGCGCGACGAAGGCCGGCGCGAGTGGAACTACAGCCTGCGAGGCATGAGCGACCGGCAGCTCATCGCCGCCGCGCAAGTCGCCTGCGATGCCCAGGACTGGCAGCTGTGCATCAACACCAGCGAACGCACCCGCGCCGAGATCGACATCGCGCAGCGCTACCCGATGCCCTACCGCGAGGAGATCGCGGCCCGTGCGAAAGACCTGGGCCTGGACGCGCCCTACGTGATGGGCCTGATCCGCCAGGAGACGCGGTTCATGGCCTCGCTGCGCTCGTACGTGGGTGCGTCAGGGCTGATGCAGCTGATGCCCGCGACGGCCAGGTGGACGGCGAAGAAGTACGGCATGGATTACAGGCCCGAGCTCATCACCGACCCGAGCACCAACCTTCGACTCGGCACCGGCTACCTGCGCCACGTGCTTGATGCCTTCGAAGGCTCGCAACCGCTGGCTGCGGCGGCATACAACGCCGGGCCGGGCCGCCCGCGCCGCTGGCGCGAAGGGCCTTTCCTGGACACGGCAGCCTGGGCGGAGAACATTCCTTTTCCGGAGACCCGCGACTACGTGAAGAAGGTGATGTCCAACGCCACCATCTACGCCGCGCTGCTCAACGGCGAGGCGCCGGTGCTGCGCACGCGGCTCGGCCGAATGATCGGCCCGCGCGACGCGAACGCGCCCGAGCCCGAGAAAGACCTGCCCTGACTTCTTCCCCAAGCATCGGAATCGACATGGACAACATCCTCGTTCTGGGCGGTACAGGCTTCGTCGGCCGCAGTGTGTGCGACAAGCTGGTGGCAAGCGGCGGCGGCGCACCCGGGCGCCTGGTGGTGCCCACGCGATTTCCCGGGCGCGCGGGCGACCTGCAGTCGTTGCCCGGCGTGGAGATCGTGCGAGCCAACGTGCATGACGACGCCGAACTGCGCCGGCTCGTGCGCGGCCGCGACGCGGTCATCCAGCTCGTCGCGACGCTGCACGGCAGCGAGACGGAGTTCCAGCGGGTGCATGTCGACCTGCCGCGGCGCCTGGCCGATGCTTGCACGGCCGGCGGCGTGCGACGCGTGGTGCACGTGAGCTCGCTCGGCGCGGCGGAGGATGCGCCATCGAAGTACCAGCGCAGCAAGGCGCGCGGCGAAGCGGTGCTGCGGCAGGCGCCGCTGGACCTCACGATCCTGCGGCCCTCGGTGATCTTCGGCGAGCACGACCGCTTCCTCAACCAGTTCGCGAAGTTGCAGCGTGTCTTTCCGTTCATGCCGCTGGCAGGCGCCGATGCGAAGTTCCAACCCGTGTGGGTCGAGGACGTGGCGCTGGCCATCGTGCGCTCGCTCGCTGACCGCAGCACCATCGGACAGACCATCGAATGCGTCGGCCCCAACGTCTACACGCTGCGCGAGCTGGTGCGGCTGGCCGGCCGCTGGTCCGGGCATGAGCGGCGCATCGTCGCGCTGCCCGAGGCACTCGGCAAGCTGCAGGCCGGCATGCTCGAGCTGCTGCCTGGCGAGCCGCTGATGTCGCGCGACAACGTCGACTCGATGAAGGTGGACAACGTCGCCACCGGCCGGCTGCCCGGCCTGTCGCGGCTGGGCATCACGGCCCGCTCGCTTGAGAGCGTGATGCCGCCCATCCTCGGCCGGCGCGACGGCATTGCCAAGCTCGACCCGCTTCGGGCCAGCGCCCGGCGCTGAGTCCGCACGGCACCTGGTCGAATGCGCCCGACGCATCGGACTGATGAGCAAACGTCATCCGCCGATGCGCGCCGCGCTCTTAGCATGGCGGCTCTTCCAATGACAGACACCCGCAGAGGACACCACCATGCAGCTCTACATCGGCAACAAGAACTATTCGTCCTGGTCGCTTCGCGCCTGGCTCCTGATGACGCACTTCGGCATCCAGTTCGAGGAGATCAAGCTGCGACTGAACTCCGCGGACGACTCCGAGTTCAAGAAGCTGCTGGCGCCGGTGGCCCCGACAGGCCGCGTGCCGGTGCTGGTCGACGAAGGCTTCGCCGTGTGGGACACGCTGGCCATTTCCGAGTACCTGGCCGAGAAGTACGCGAGCAAGAACCTCTGGCCCGCGCAGCCCTTGGCGCGTGCGCGTGCCCGTAGCCTGTGCGCGGAGATGCATTCGGGCTTCGGTGCCTTGCGCAGCCACTTCGGCATGAACATCGAGGCTTCGTTGCCCGAGATCGGCAAGCGCGTGCTGACCGAGCAGCCCGACGTGGCGAGCGACTTCAAGCGCATCGTGCAGATGTGGGAGAAGCAGTTCGACGAACACGGCGGGCCCTTCCTGTTCGGCGCGTTCTCCATCGCCGATGCGTACTACGCGCCGGTGTGTTCGCGCATCACGACCTATGCCTTGCCGGTGCCATCGCGCATCACGGCCTACATCGAGCGCATCCACGCACTGCCGGCGATGCAGGCGTGGGTGAAGGAGGCGAAGGCCGAGCACGACTTCGTCGAAGAGGACGAGCCGTACCGCAAGCGCCCGGCGTGAAACCGCAGGTGATGTGAAACGCGCCCGGGCCATGCGACCATCCGGGCGTTCACTCCTCACCCTTCACGTTTCACGCAAAGATGAAGTGCTATGTGGTCGGCGGCGCGGTCCGCGATGAATTGCTCGGACGTCCGGTCAACGACCACGACTGGGTGGTCGTGGGCGCGACGCCGCAGGAGATGCTGACCCAGGGCTTCCTGCCGGTGGGCAAGGACTTCCCAGTCTTCCTGCATCCGCAGACGAAAGAGGAATACGCGCTGGCCCGCACCGAGCGCAAGACGGCGCCGGGCTACCACGGCTTTGCCTTCCACGCGGACCCTGGCGTCACGCTGGAAGAAGACCTCGCGCGGCGTGACCTGACCATCAACGCGATGGCGCGGGACGAGACCGGCGCACTCGTCGACCCGTATGGTGGACAGCGCGACCTGCAGGCAAAGGTGTTGAGGCATGTGTCGCCCGCCTTTGCCGAAGACCCGGTGCGCATCCTTCGGCTCGCGCGCTTCGCTGCTCGCTATGGCGACTTCTGCGTCGCGCCCGAAACCGTCGAGCTGATGCGGCAAATGGTCGATGCCGGCGAGGTCGATGCGCTGGTTGCCGAACGCGTCTGGCAGGAGGTGTCGCGAGGTCTGATGGAGCCACACCCGTCGAAGATGTTCGAGGTGCTGCGAAGCTGTGGCGCGCTCGCGCGGCTGCTGCCGGAGGTCGACCGGCTGTGGGGCGTGCCACAGCCGGCACAGCATCACCCCGAGGTGGACACCGGGGTGCACCTGATGATGGTGCTGGACATGAGCGCGCGACTCCATGCACCGCTGAGCGTGCGCTTCGCCTGCCTGGGGCATGACCTGGGCAAGGGCACGACGCCCGAAGACGCGCTGCCGCGCCACCTGATGCATGAGCAGCGCAGCGTGGACCTGGTGCGCGCCTTGTGCGAGCGTTGGAAGGTGCCGGTCGATTGCCGGGAACTGGCCGAAGTGGTGGCGCGCGAGCACGGCAACGTGCACCGCAGCGGCGATCTGAATGCGGCGGCCATCATGCGCATGCTCGAGCGTTGCGACGCGATCCGGCGGCCGGCGCGATTCTCGGAAATGCTGCTCGCGTGTGAGTGCGATGCGCGTGGGCGGTTGGGGATGGAAGAGGATGCGTATCCGCAGCGCCCGAGGCTGCAGCGGGCGCTGGATCTTGCGCTGAGTGTTGATTCACGGGCGGTGTCCACGGCGGCCGCGGAGCGTGGGTTGAGCGGGCCGGCGATCGGGCAGGAGATCTATCAGGCCCGCGTGCGCGCTATCGCAGGAGCCCTGGCCTGACCCCCTCCCCCGCTGGGGAGGGAATCAGAGAATCTTCGCCAGCAGCATCGCGAAGAAGCTCAGAAGCACACAACTCGCGATCGGCAGGAACACCTCGCGGCCGAACAAGCGAAAGCGGATATCGCCGGGCAGCTTGCCCAACCCGATTTTCTCCAGCCAGGTGCGCAGTCCACTGAAGATCAGCAGCGCGAGGCAGACGACGATCAGCCAGCGGATCACAGCGTATGCGTCCGGTCGCCGCTGGCGAAGCCGATGGGCGCGGTCGTGAACGCCTCGCTGCAGTTCTTCGCCAGGCCGATCGCTTTGAAGAGCTCACCCATCTCGTGCTCGTTGAGCAGCTTCTGCGCATTGGCCACCACTGCAATGCTCTCGCCCTGCAGCATCTCGAGCAGCCCGCAGTTCATCAGGAAGCGCGCCTGGGTCGCATAGCCCAGCACCTCGAAGCCGGCGTCCTGCGCGGCCATGGCGATACCGGTGAAGTCGACGTGCGCGGTGATGTCCTTCTCGCCCACATCCGACAGCGGATCGACGTCCGCCCGATGCGCGCGATGGCACATCAAGGTACCGCCGGTGCGCTGGGCCAGGTAGTACTCGGCCTCGGGGAATCCGTAGTCGATGAAGAAGGCCGCGCCGCGCTCCATGCGATCGGCCAGCGTGGCGATGTAGGCCTTGGCCTGCGCATGGATCTCGATGGTCGTGTCAGGCACGAAGGGCCCGTCCACCGGCGGGCGCAGGTCGGTGATCTGGTCGGCCCAGGCGAAGCGCTCGCCGTCCAGCGACACGCCGCGCTCGAACCAGGTGCGGCCGTCGAAGTGCAGCAGTTGCACCGGCATCGCGTCCAGCACCTCGTTGCCGACGACCACGCCGTTCAATCGCTCGGGCAAGGCGTCGAGCCAGCGCACCTTGGCCGCATGCGCGCCCAGCGTCTGGCGCTGCTTCTCGCGCAGGGCGCCGGAGAGATCCACGATGTTGTAGCGCCGGACCCGATTGCCCAGTGCATCCAGCAACTGCAGGGCGAGCGCCCCGGTGCCGGCGCCGAACTCGAACACCTCGTCGCTGGATGAGCCCTGAAGCGCCTGCGCCACCTGTTGCGCCAGCGCGCGGCCGAAGAAGGGCGACAACTGCGGCGCCGTCACGAAATCGCTGCCCGATGACGGGAGGCTTCCGAATTGCTGGTCGCCCCGCGAGTAGTAGCCCATGCCCGGCGCGTACAGCGCCATCGCCATGAACCGGTCAAAAGGCAGCCATCCGCCATTTCGTTCGATCGCGCGGCGGATCAGCGACGCGAGGGCGCCCGATACACTGGAGGGTTCCTTGGATTTCATCGCCGGATTGTAGAAACCATGGCTTCCCGCCCCGTCGTCCTCGTCACCGGAGCCGCCAGGCGCCTGGGGCGCGAGATCGCGCTGACGCTGGGCGCCAGCGGCTGGGACGTTGGCGTTCACTATCGCGGATCGCGAGACGAAGCCGAGCAAACAGCCGCCGAGCTGCGCGCCGCCGGCGCGCGATCCGAAGCCTTCCAGGCCGACCTGTCCGACGAAGCCGCCTGCCGCGCCCTGGTGCCTGCCGTCGTCGAGCGAATGGGCAGGCTCGACGCGGTCGTCAACAACGCCTCGACCTTCGAGTACGACAAGCCGCAGACCTTCAGCTTTGCCGCGATGGACCGGCACTGGCATGCCAACGTCGCGCCGGCGGTGATCCTCGCGCAGGCGCTGCACGATGCGCTGGCCGGCCAGCCGGAGGGCGCAAACGGCTGCGTCGTGAACCTCATCGACCAGAAGCTCTGGAACCCGAACCCGGACTATTTCTCGTACACGCTGTCCAAGGCAGCACTGCAGGCGGCGACCGTGATGCTCGCGCAATCGCTTGCGCCCAGAGTTCGCGTGTGCGGCGTGGCGCCGGGCGTGACGCTCGTGTCCGGCCCCATGACTGACTCCGAGTTCGACACCGCCCGCAAGCTCACGCCGCTGCAGCGCTCGTCCACCCCGCAAGACATCGCCCGCGCGGTGCGCTTTCTCCTCGAATCCCCGGCCATCACCGGCACCACGCTGATGGTCGATGGCGGCCAGCACCTGCAAGCGCAAGCGCGCGACGTGCTGTTCCTTGCCCAAGCGTCCAAGGACAAATGACATGCACAGCCTCCTGCACCACCCGAGCCTCATGGACTGCAGGCGCTTGTTCCTGCGCGACTACGAGGTGTGGATCAACATCGGTGTGCACGACTTCGAGAAGAAGGGCGAGCAGCGTGTGCTGATCAACGTGGACCTGTACATCCCGCTGTCGCTCTCGACGCCGAAGGCCGACGAGCTCGACGAGGTGGTGGACTACGACTTCATCCGCCGCACGATCGCGCTGCGGGTCAAGCAAGGCCACATTCACCTGCAGGAAACGCTGTGCGACGACATCCTCGCGTTGATGCTCGCGCACCCGCGGGTGCGCGCGGCGCGGGTGTCCACGCAGAAGCCCGACGTGTACCCGGATTGCGAGGCGGTTGGCTGCGAGGTCTTCGGAATCGCCGAAGCCAAGGCCGAAGCAAAGAAGTAAAGAAAGTTGAAGACGATGAGTGCCGTACTGGACCCCAACGACAAGCGCGCCGCGCACGAGACCAACAAGCTCAGCAAGCGGCTGCACCGCCTGGTGGGCCAGGCCATTGCCGACTTCAACATGATCGAGGACGGCGACAAGGTGATGGTGTGCGTGTCCGGCGGCAAGGACAGCTACACGCTGCTCGATATCCTCGTGAACCTGCGCCGGCGCGCGCCCATCAAGTTCGACATCGTCGCGGTCAACCTCGACCAGAAGCAGCCGGGTTTTCCTGATCACGTGCTGCCGGAATATCTGAAGAGCCAGGACGTACCCTTTCATATCGAGAACCAGGACACCTACTCCATCGTCAAGCGCCTCATTCCAGAGGGCAAGACGATGTGCAGCCTGTGTTCGCGGCTGCGCCGGGGCATCTTGTACCGGGTGGCGGGCGAGCTGGGCGCGACCAAGGTGGCGCTCGGGCATCACCGGGACGACATGCTGCAGACGCTCTTCATGAACATGTTTTTCGGCAGCCGCATGAAAGGCATGCCGCCCAAGCTCGTGAGCGACGATGGCAAGAACATCGTCATCCGCCCGCTCGCCTATGTGGCCGAAACCGACATCGAGCGCTGGGCCGAGCACCGGCAGTACCCGATCATTCCGTGCACGCTGTGCGGCAGCCAGGCCAACTTGCAGCGAGTGCAGATCAAGAAGATGCTGCGCGAATGGGACCGTCAATTCCCCGGGCGCATCGACAACCTGTTCACCGCGATGGGCAACATCGTGCCGAGCCACATGATGGACCGGAACCTGTACCCTTTCACCACGCTCCAAACGACGGGGGTGGTCAACCCCGAGGGCGACCGCGCGTTCGACGATGACGACGACTGCGGGCCCACGCAGTCGGCCACCGCGATCAAGCTTCACCGCGACGACTGACGGCCCGCCGGGATCCAGACGATTCGCGAGCCCATCGAAGACAGGAGAGACATGATGCGCAAGATCCTGAGTGTCCTGATCACCGCCTCCGCGCTCAGCGCCTGTGCCGGCCTGCACGAACTGAGCAGCGACGTGTCCACCTACAGCCTGTGGCCGGCCGACCGCAAGCCCGCCACCTACACCTTCGAGCGCCTGCCCTCGCAAGAGCAGAACCCGCAGCAGATGCAGCTGCTGGAAGAGGCCGCACACCGTGCCATGGAAAGCGCCGGCTTCAAGCTGGCCGCCGACCCGAAATCGGCAGACATTTCCGTCAACCTCGGCGCAAGGGTGACCGCCCAGGAGCCCTCGCCTTTCGACAATCCCTTCTGGTGGCACGGCGGCCTGTATTCACATCGCTTCTATGGCCGCGGTTTCTACCGCGGGGGCTTCGGCTTCCATGGTGCGTGGCCGTATGACCCGCCGACCTACGAGCGCGAGGTGGCCATGCTGCTGCGCGACCGCAAGACCGGCCAGCCGCTGTACGAAGTGCGCGTGACCAACGACGGGTATTCGCCCTCGATCAACTCGCTGCTGACGGCGATGTTCGTGGCGGGGCTGAAGGACTTCCCGAATGGCGGGCCGAACCCGCGCCGCGTGGTGACGCAGATCGGCAGTTCCTGACGCTTGGCCCGCGGCTCAGCTGCCGCGCGAAAGCGCTCGGAAGTCTTCCTCCCAGCCCTTGAACCGCTTGACCGCATGCGCCCGCTGCTCGGGCGTGGCGAGGTTGTGTACCTGCGCTGCGAACTCGCAGTTGTACTGGATGAGCCGCTGCTGATAGGACCGGTAGGCTGGCCGTGGTGAGTGGAAGGTTTCGTCGTACAGCGCCTTCACCACCACCTTCGCCTGCTCGACGCTTGCTCGTTGCGAGCTGAGCCCCTGCAGGGCCTGCAAGGTGTCGTGCTGCCTCTGCAGCCGCTCGTTGTACCAGCCCTGCGGATCGAACGGCGACTCATCCGTGAGCTGCCCGATGCGGGCCTTCTGCGCGTCGTTCAGCCGGCCGTAGACCATCTCCGCCCGGTCGGCCACGCGCTTGATCTGCGCACGGCGGCGGTCGTCCGCATCGGCCTGCAGGAAGTCGCCCTTGTATTCCTTGAGGTTCTTGTCGTACTTGCGTTGCAGATGCTGCAACTGCTGCGGCGTGAGCGCACGCACTGACTCGGCGAGCGCTGGCAGGGCATGCTCGAAGGCGGTGTCGATGCGCTGCTGGACGGCATCGGTCCACTGGCACATCTGCGCGCCGGTCATGGGGTCGTCGATCTCGGCCTGCGCCTTGGCAAGCAAGGCCGCGTACTCGGGCAGCTGGGTGCTGCGGTGCCAGCGGAACCATTCGTCGATCGCCTCTCGCGCCCGCGCCTCCTGCGCATCGTCGAAATCGATGTAGCGGTCGAGCCACCAAAAGGCCAGCTGCTGGCCCTGGTTGTAGCCGAACTTGACCGCAGTACAAGCCGCCAGCGCCAGGGCCGCCACCGCGATAATCGCGAATCTGACAAAGGATTTCTGCATGGCGTTGGACATCGTGATCATGGCCGCGGGCAAGGGCACCCGCATGAAGTCGCCCCGGCCGAAAGTGCTGCACCGCCTCGCCGGGCGAAGCCTGCTGCAGCACGTCATCGACACCGCATCGACGCTCGGTGCCGATCGCATTGTCACCATCACCGGCCATGGCGCGGATGAAGTGGAAGCAGCAATCGGCGCGCCCGGACTGCGCTTCGCACGCCAGGTGCCGCAGCTGGGCACGGGCCACGCGATGCAGCAGGCCGCGCCGCAGTTGCATGACGAAGGCACGACGCTCGTGCTGTACGGGGACGTGCCGCTGATCGAATCCAGCACCGTGCGTGCGCTGGTCGATTCAAGCGGCGGCCAGCGCCTCGCACTGCTCACCGTGGACATGGCCGATCCGACCGGCTACGGCCGCATCGTGCGCGAAGGAAACGCCGTGAAGGGCATCGTCGAGCACAAGGACGCATCGCCCGAGCAACGGCAGATCCGCGAAGTGAACACCGGTGTGCTGGCCGCGCCCACCGCGCACTTGAAGCGCTGGGTCTCGCGCCTCACCAACAACAACGCGCAAGGCGAGTTCTACCTCACCGACATCGTCGCGATGGCCGTGGCCGACGGGGTGCCCGTGGTCACCGCGCAGCCCGCGAGCGAGACCGAGGTGCTGGGCGTGAACAGCCCCGCGCAGCTGGCCGACCTCGAGCGCCGCTACCAGCGCCGACGCGCCGACGCGCTGATGGAAGCCGGCGTGCGTCTCGCTGACCCGGCACGCTTCGACGTGCGCGGCGAGCTCGTGTGCGGCACCGACGTGGACATCGACATCAACTGCATCTTCGAGGGCCGCGTGGAGCTGGCCGACGGCGTGCGCATCGGCGCCAACTGCTGCATCCGCAACGCAGTCATCGGCGCGAATGCCGTCATCCATCCGTTCACCCACATCGACGGCGAGAAGCAGGGCGTGAAGGTGGGCGCGTGCTCGCTGATAGGCCCGTTCGCGCGGCTGCGTCCGGGCGCCGACCTGGGCGAGGAGGTTCACATCGGCAACTTCGTCGAGGTGAAGAACTCCACGCTCGCCAAGGGCGCGAAGGCCAACCACCTCGCTTATCTCGGCGACGCCACGGTAGGCGAGCGCGTGAACTACGGTGCCGGCAGCATCACCGCCAACTACGACGGCGCGAACAAGCACCGCACCGTCATCGGCAACGACGTGCACGTGGGCAGCAACTGCGTGCTCGTGGCACCCATCACCCTCGGCGACGGCAGCACCATTGGCGGCGGCTCGACCATCGCGAAAGACACGCCGCCCGGGCAGCTGACGGTGGCCCGCGCCAAGCAGGTCTCGCTCAGCGGCTGGACCCGTCCGACAAAGAAAAAGTAGCCGCCCAAAGCGAGCGCAGCAAAGCGCCCATCAAGCCACGCCCGCAGGACCGGCTTCGCCGGCCTGCAGGGTGGCGCCCCTCGGGGGCAGGAGCGCAGCGACTGGGGGGCGCCCCTTGATCCAGGCCTCGAATTCGCGGGCCGCGAGCGGCTTGCTGATCAGGTCGCCCTGCAGCTCGTCGCAGCCGTTAAGCGCCAGGAAGGAACGTTGTTCCTCGGTCTCCACACCCTCGGCGATCGCGGTGATTCCCAGGCTCCTCGCCATCTGGATGATCGCCCGCGTGATCGCCTTGGAGCCCCGATTGCCGGGCAGGTCGCGCACGAAGGAGCCGTCAATCTTCATCTTGTCGATGGGCAGCTCCTTGAGATGCCCGAGCGATGAATAGCCGGTGCCGAAATCGTCCACCGACACGCGGATGCCGAGCTGAGAGAGCTGGCGCAGCCGCGCGCTCACCTCGGCCAGGTCGTCCATCAGCATGCGCTCGGTCAGCTCGAGCTCGATCAACTGGCCTTGCACGCCCTCCTCGCGCAGCACCTGAGCCACCGATTCCGCAAAGAACGGCGCCTGGAACTGCATGGTCGACAGGTTCACCGCGACAGGCGACACGTTCAGACCCATGGCCTGCCAGCGCGCCGCGTGGCGTGCCGCCTCGCGCAGGACCCATTGGCCGATCGCAAGCATGAGGCGCTGCTGCTCGGCCACCGGAATGAACTCGCCGGGCAGCAGCAGCCCTCGCGCCGGATGGTGCCAGCGGATCAGCGCCTCGGCGCCGACGAGCGAGCCATCGCGCGCGCTCACCTGCGGCTGGAAGTACAGCTCGAATTCGCCGCGCTCCAGTGCCTGCCCAAGCTCGCCTTCCATCACCATCGCCGCGTAGGCCGAGCTCGCCATCACCGGATCGAAGAAGCGGAACTGCGCGCGGCCTCGTGCCTTGGCCAGGTACATCGCCGTGTCGGCGTGCTTGATGAGCTCCTCGGCCGTCGTGCCGTCCGTGGGAAACATCGCAACACCCAGGGACGCGGTGACCGAGAGCGGCCGGCCCTCGGCATGAAGCGGTGCCTCGATAGCCGCGAGCAGCTTCTGCGCCACCTCGGTCACGTCGCTGCGCTGCGCGACGTTGGTGAGCAGCACCATGAACTCGTCGCCGCCGAAGCGCGCCACGATGTCGGTGGCGCGCAGGCCATGGGTGATGCGCGACGCCGTCGTGCGCAGCAGCGTGTCGCCGGCGAGGTGGCCGAGCGAGTCGTTGATGCGCTTGAAGTGGTCGAGATCGATGAACAGCAGCGCGAGCTGGCTGCCGCCTTCACGCGCGGCGACCAGCAAGTGCTCCAGGTACTCCATGAAGGCGCTGCGGTTGGGCAGGCCGGTGAGCGTGTCGTGGTGCGCGAGGTGGTGGATGCGCGCCTGCGCCGCGTGGCGGTCGCGCAAGTCGCGGATGATGGTCATGCGCACGCGCTCGCCGTGGTGCATCATCGTGCGCACGATGAACTCCACCGGCAAGCGCTGGCCCTGCTTGTTGATGAGCACGCTCTCGTAGGCCGTCTCCTGGCCCGATGCGATGACCGAGGCGACCTTGGCCGCCTGGTCGGGCGCGATGAACTCCAGCGTCTTGCGGCCGAGCAGTTCGTCGAGCGTGTAGCCCACCAGCGCAAGTGCGGGCGGATTGGCGTCGGTGATCATGCCGTCCTTGTGAAAGACGATGCCTTCGCAGCTCGCCTGCATGAACTTGGCCAGCCGCTCCTCGGATTCGCGCAAGGCCTGCTCGGTGCGGCGGAACCTGGTGATGTCGGAGATGAGCACGAAGCAGCCCACGGGCTCGCCCTGGTCGTCCAGGTGCGGCATCAGGTTCACCTCGACGTGCTTCGTGCCATCGGCAGCTGCAAGCTCGCGTTCATAGGTGACATTGGCGCGCTGCTTGAGCACGAGCTGGACCTGCGGGTCGATCTGCGCCGCAGCCTCGCTGCCGATCACCTGCGCGAAGGTGTGGCCCACGATGCTGGCCACGGTCCAGCCGAAGGTCTGCGCGTAGCGGTCGTTGGCAAAGAGGCACTGCAGCGTCTTCGCGTCGTAATAGGCGATGCCCGCCGGCACGTTGTCCGAGACCAGCCGGAGCAGATCGCTTCTCGTCGAGGGCGAGGGCGACGCGGGCTCGGGGACGGCCATGCAACGGTCCGTTTGGTCGTCAGGCAGCGGCGGCGGTGTCCGCCGCCAGGCACAGGTCGTCCCAGGCGCGCGACTTGTCCTCGAGGTTGCGCAGCAGATAGGCCGGGTGGTAGGTGACGATCAACGGCACGCCCTGGTAGCGGTGCACCCGCCCACGCAGCCGCCCGATCGGCTCGTCGCTGCGCAAGAGGCTTTGCACCGCGAAGCGGCCCATCGCGAGGATGATGCGCGGCTTCACGAGCTCGATCTGGCGGATCAGGAAGTGCTCGCATTGCGCGAGCTCGTCGGGCAGCGGATTGCGGTTGCCCGGTGGCCGGCACTTGAGCGTGTTGGCGATGAAGACCTGCCGCGCCGGATCGGCCGCGGCGCCCTCGCCCCCAGGAGGTGGCGTCTCCTTGCGGCTGAGTCCGAGCGCACGCAGCATGTTGTCGAGCAGCTGGCCCGACTTGCCCACGAAGGGCTCGCCTTGGATGTCCTCCTGCTCGCCCGGTGCCTCGCCGACAATCATCCAGTGGGCGTGCGGGTTGCCCACGCCGAAGACCGTCTGGCGGCGCGTCTCGCACAGCTTGCAGGCGGTGCAGGCGGCCACCGCTTCACGCAGCGCACCCCAGTCCATGCTCTCGATGCCCACGGGCCGATCGCCGCGTGTGATTAGCGGACGCTCGACGGCCGGAGCGCGCACGGGCGATGCAGGCGCATCGACACGCTGAGCCTGAACAACGACTGAAGGCCGGTCAACGATCGTTTCACTCGACCCGCCCCGTGCGACGGCGTCTGGCGAGACACCAGTCTCGCCCTCCCCCCTCCCGGAGGGGGGCAGGGGGGAGCGATCCTGACTCCATCGCAGATGGGGTTGGGGCGGCAGCCACAACCCCATCTCCTTCAACATCGCCGCATGGCGCTCACTCCACGGCATGCGCGCTCCCGATGTCCAGGCTCATCACGTTGGCGTCTTCTCGCCTGCCATGCAGTGCCGGGTAATAGCCGCGGCGCACGCCGATGTGCCGGAAGCCGTAGCGAAGGTACAGGCCGCGCGCGCGCTCGTTGCTCTGCCGGACCTCAAGCCACAGGCGGTCGGCGCCCTGCGATTTGGACAGCGACACCAGCTCATCGAGCATGCGGCGACCGAAGCCCTTGCCCTGCTCGGCGGGCAAGACCGTGACGTTGAGCAGGTGCATCTCATCCACACCTTGCATCGCGACGAAGTACGCGACGAGCTCGCCACGCGGCGAGCGCAGCACGCGGGCCAGATAGCCGGCAGCCAGTGAATCGATGAAGTTGCCTCGCGTCCAGGGGAAATCGTAGGCCGATGCCTCGATGGCCACGACCTCGTCGAGGTCGCTCACCATCATGCGCTGCGGCACGAACTCTTCGCGCACCACTGCGTTCATCGCGCGGCCTCCGCATGTTCCTTCGCGATGCGCGCGGCCTCGCGCTCGGCCGTGGTCTGCGCGACCTTGTCGCGCACGTACAGCGGGATGGCGAGCGCGGCATCCACGGCGCCGCCTTCGCGCCACAGTGCCAGCGAAACTGGCAACATCGCTCGGGCATGCGGCGATGCATCGGGCACTCGCCGCGCGTCGTGCGTTTGCAGGTCCGCAAAGGCGCCAAGGGCCGAGCCGGCAACGATGGTCGGCGGTGCATCGTCCCAGCGCTGGTTGAGCTGGTCGACGTGCGTGAGGAAGGGAGCGGCCAGCGTCGTCCAATGACCGTCGGCGAAGCGATAGTGCGCCGCGTAAATCTCCTTCATGCGCGCGTCCATCACCACCCACACACTCTGTTCAGCTTCGCTCTCGCGCGCGTCTTCCGCCACCGTGAGCAGCGTGTCCACCGGCAGCACCGGCTTGTTCGCGCCAAAGGCCAGGCCCTGCGCCACCGAACAGGCGGTGCGCAAGCCGGTGAAGGCGCCCGGTCCGCGGCCGAAGGCGATCGCGTCGAGCTGTGCGAGCGTGATGCCGGCTTCTTCGAGCACCGTCATGATGGCTGGAATCAGCGTGGCCGAGGCCTGCGCGCCGCCCACCGATTCATGCGACCAGACCTGCTCGCCCTGCGAGAGCGCGATGCTCATGCGCTCGGTCGCGGTGTCAAAGGCCAGAAGGGTCGTCATCCGGCGAGTTTAGGCCACGGTGTCACGCCTTCGCCCGGTCAAAACCGCGTGCGATCATCGCTTGATGCCATTCATTTCACGACCGATCGCACCCGCTGCCGGACGGCGCTTCAGGGGCCTGCTCGCAGCAGCCGCCCTCCTTCTTGCTGGCCACGCCGCGTTGGCGCGGGGCCTGCCCGCCGAGGTCGAGGCTGCGCTGGACCGCGCCAAGCTGCCACACGATTCAATGGTCGCGGTGGTACAGGAGGTCGGCAAGACCTCATCGCGGCTGTCATGGCAGGTCGACAAGCCGATGAACCCGGCCTCGCTCATGAAGCTCTTGACCACGAGCGCGGCGCTCGACACGCTCGGGCCGGCGTGGACGTGGACGACGCCGGTGTGGCTGCAGGGCAGCATCGAGAACCCAGGGCCGCAAGGCGTGCTCGCCGGTGACATCGTCATCAAGGGCAGCGGCGACCCGAAGTTCGTCATCGAGCGTGCGTGGCTCTTGCTTCGGCGAATCCAGCAGATGGGCGTGCACGAGATCCGCGGCGACATCGTGCTCGATCGCAGCGCCTTCAAGCCGGGCGAGCAGTCGCCTGCAGAGTTCGATGGCGACCCGACCCGCCCCTACAACGTGCAGCCCGATGCGCTGCTGCTCAACTACCGTTCGCTCACACTCACCTTCACGCCGGACATCCCGCGCGGCGTGGCCAACGTGTCTGTCGATGCGCCCCTGAACGGCGTTCGCATCGACGCCACCGTGCCGCTGACCAGCGGCACCTGCGCCGACTGGCGCGGCACGCTGAAGGCGGAGGTGGCCGATGCGTCGCGCATCCACTTCGCTGGCGCCTACCCCGTGGCCTGCGGCGAGCTCAACTGGCCGCTCGCCTACGCCGACCCGAAGAGCTACAACGAGCGCTTGCTGGCGGGCCTCTGGCGCGAAATGGGCGGCGTGCTCACGGGCTCGGTGCACGAAGGCATCGCACCGTCGACCACGCCCTCGCTCGTGGTGACGTCGCCCTCGTTGGCCGAAGTCATCCGCGACATCAACAAGTACAGCAACAACACGATGGCCCAGCAGCTCTTCCTCACGCTGGCGTCCACGCAGCGTGGCTTGGGCACGCCGGAGAACGGTCGGGAGGTGCTCGGGCAATGGGCGAAAGCCAAGTTCGGCCCGACGGCCACGCGCGGCCTCGTGATCGACAACGGTTCCGGCCTGTCGCGCGACAACCGCGTGAGCGCCGACCTGTTCGCGCGCCTCCTGCAAACCGCATGGTCGGGCGCAACCATGCCGGAGCTGGCGAGCTCGCTGCCCGTGGTGGGCGTGGACGGCACCTTGCGCAAGCTGCAGACGCAGGCGGGCCGCGCGCATCTGAAGTCGGGCTCCTTGCGCGACGTCGTCGGCATGGCCGGCTATGTGCTCGCGGCCAGCGGCAAGCGCTACGTGATGGTCGGCATCGTCAACCATCCGAACGCCCAGGGCGGCCGGCCGGCGCTCGAAGCGCTGCTGCAATGGACGGCCGGCGATGGCCGGACAGCGGTCCCGGCGCCCGACTGAAACCTTTGGCTACGGGGCTTACTTTGCTCACCCCCTCAAACCAATGGTACTTAACTGGTATTTACTAATACCGTACATGTTCAATACCAATAGGATGGCCGTCCGCAAGCGCGGAAGGGTGTGAAAACGCCCTAAAGGGGGCAGGGAAGTTGTGTCGGCGCTTGTGTCGCGCGTGGTCTGCCGGTGGCAGGCCGCGGCTTTCATCCACTGGAGACCCGACATGACCTCGACCACTTCCACGCGCCAGCAGACGCTGCGCGTGCTTTCCGCCTTGACCGCCGCGCTCGCCGCGACTTCCATCTACGCCGCGAGCTATCCGGCCTGGAAACCCGACACCTTCTATGCCGCCGGCACCAAGGTGTTCTACAACGGCCGTGACTACCAGGCCCTCGTCGACCAGACCGACTACTCGAGCACCGGCTGGAACCCGACGACCACGAGCCTGTGGAAGGACCTCGGTCCGGACGGCGCGCCAGCACCTGCCCCGGCGCCCAGCCCTGCGCCTGCGCCAGCACCTTCGCCGGCACCAGCCCCTGCGCCAACGCCTGCTCCCGCGCCGGCACCCGGCTGCGCGGCGACGTGGAACGCCAGCACCGCCTACACGCAGGGCCAGCAGGCCAGCGTCAACGGCACGAACTACAAGGCCAACTGGTGGACACAGGGCAACAATCCGGCGGCCAACAACGGCCCGACCGGCAGTGGCCAGCCGTGGACCATCGTCAACAGCTGCGCACCGGCGCCCGCTCCGGCACCTGCCCCCGCTCCGGCACCTGCCCCCGCTCCGGCTCCGGCTCCGGCGCCCGCTCCTGCACCCGCGCCGGCACCCGCTCCAGGCGGCTTCTCGTTCGGGCCGTACAAGGACGTGACCGTCAACATGGACTGGAACACCAACGTGATGAGCACCATGGTGACCGGCTCGCGACAACCGGCGGTGAGCGTGATGCCCGCACGTGCGAAGACGGTGACCTGGGCCTTCGCCAGTGGTGAATGCGGCGCCGAGACCTGGGCCGGCATCCAGCCGGCGGCGCTCGCGTCGGCCAACATCCAGTCCTTCATCAACGCCGGCAAGACCTACATCATCTCCACCGGCGGCGCGGCGGGCACCTTCACCTGCGGCAGCGATGCGGGCTTCACCAAGTTCATCGACACCTACAACTCCGCCAACATGCGCGGCGTCGATTTCGACATCGAGGGCGGCCAGTCGCAGGACGTGATCAACAACCTGGTGCAACGCTCGATCGCGGCGCAGTCGAAATACCCGAACCTGCGATTCAGCTTCACCATCGCCACGCTCGGCGGCAACGCGGCCAACAGCCTGGGCAGCGCGGGCGCCAACGTGATGACGGCGATCAAGAACTACGGCATGAAGAACTACATCATCAACCTGATGGTGATGGACTACGGCAGCACCAGCGCCACCAACTGCACCATCGGCAGCAATGGCAAGTGCGACATGGGCAGGTCGGCGATCGCCGCGGCGCAAAGCCTGCACAACTTCTACGGGGTGCCCTACAGCCAGATCGAGCTCACGCCGATGATCGGTGGCAACGACACGCAGGACGAGGTCTTCAGCCTCACCGACGTGGACACGCTGTCGGCCTGGGCGCGCGGCAACGGCCTGGCTGGCGTGCACTTCTGGTCGCTGGACCGCGACGTCGATTGCGCACCGGGCTCGGCCTCGGCGACTTGCAACAGCTACGGGGCGGCGGGGACCTGGGGGTTCACGAACCGGTTCGTGTCGCAGCTGGGGTTGTGAGCACCGGCAAGCGCTGAAGCAGCAAGAAAAAGGGTCCCGCGAGGGACCCTTGCTTCATGCCCGGCGGAGGGGCTTTCCGGTTTGTTGCTCGCTCAGAAGCGGTAACCCACGGCGAGGCTGAGCGACGTGGGATCGAGCTTGGCGTCGAGCGTCTGACCCGTGGACAAGGTGGTCTTGGTCTTGAGGAAGGTCTTGGTGAAGACGCCCTCGAGGAAGGCCCTGTCGTTGATCGCGAACACGCCGCCGAAGCCGATGGTGGCCGCCAGCTTGGAGTCGACCTTGAGGGTGGTCGGGTTGGCCGGAGTACCACCGGTCAGCGCCGTGAGCGTCGCGGTGCTGCGTTCCTTGTAGAACTTCGCGTAGGTGAGGCCGGCCGACAGGTACGGACGGAACGGCGCCTTCGCCTCCATGAAACGCCATTCACCGAGCACGGTGAACGGCATCGCCCGCACCTCGCCGATCTTGCCGACACCCGCAATCGCGCCGGCACCGACGATGTCGTGCTTGAAGGGGGTGGCCAGGGGCACGTCGACGGCGAAGTTGTCGGTCACCATGTAGGTGAAGCCGCCGCCCAGCTGCGTGTCGGACTTGATGTCGGCCTTGGTGCCAGCCAGGCTGGGCGACGTGAGGTCGCCGCTGTCGACATGGGGCTTGATTTGCGTGGCGCCGATGCGCACGGACAGGCTGCCCGCGCTTTGAGCGTGCACGGCGCCCGCGGCCATGAGCGCCACCACGGCCAGGGTGATGGACTTGAGTTGATGCGTCATTGTTGGAGTCCTTCCTGCGTTCACAGCCAGCCTGCGGCGGCGAGGGTCTTGGAGATGGCCTGGGCGATCAGCTTGTGCGCGTAGGGCGTCGGGTGGAAGCTGTCGGAGAAGGCGTAGGTCTGCCACCAGTTCGGATCGGTCACGCCGGTGGGCGGTGCGGCCGACAGCGCGGCGTCCGTGCAAGTCGGGAAGGTGTAGGTCGGCAGTCCATCAGAGCCAAGGCCGGTGATCGGGCAGGCCGGCGTCGTCACGTTGGTGAAGCCGAACTGCGCCGGGGTGGTCACCTCGTCGAGGAACGACTGATGGAAGTCGAAGATGGCGACGTTGGCGTTGCCGGCGAACTTCGTCGCCAGTTCGGCGTTGAAGGCCTGGATCCAGCCGTCGAACACCGCTTCAGCTTGCGCACGAGCGGTGGCACCGGTCGCGCCGCCACCGTTGGCCGCCGCGATCGAGTCGAGCACCATCTGGAAGCGCGGCGTCTTGGTGATTGCCGGCATGTTCAGGATGAGCACATGCGTGGCGCCCTTGCCCGTCACGTTGGTCGTGATGGAATCGGCAAACTTGTCTGCCAGAGCCGTCATGTAGAGGCCTCCGACGGTCACGAAACCGGTCGGACCCGCCGCGAGGTTGGTGCCGACCGTGCCCGGGCTGAGCAGCGTGGTCAGCAAAGCGGAGTAGGACGCACCGCCGTCACTTGCAGCCTTGAGGTAGGCGCCGACGAGGTCGGCTGCATCGTTGCCGCCACCGTCGATGACGACGAGGTCAGTCGCGCTGTAGCTGCCGGCTGCGGCCACGGTGCTCATCTGCAACGGGATGGACTGCGGACTGGTCGGAGCGCTGAAGTTGTTGATGCGGCCGCCGCCGATCGCGAAGTTCGTGCAGCCGGCTGTGGGATTGGGGATGAAGGTCGAGCCGGTGAACTGGAAGAAGTTGCACTGCGACGAGATGCCGTAGCTTTGGGCGATGCGCTCGGGATAAATGAGCGACGCGGAGGTCGCCCCCTGCACTGTGAACTTGAACCCGAAGGTGCCGACGTCAGCAATGCTGTCGCCAAATACCTTCACCGAGCTGATCTGAACTTTCGGCGTGGTGTCGCTGCTGCCGCCGCCACCACACGCGGCAAGCGCAACTGCCGCGACTGCCACCAGACCCCAAGACCTCACGTTCTTCATGCATACCCCTTGTGAAAACAACAAAGCGAACGGTCGTTCGCTTTTTCGTCTTTCACTATAGGGTGCGCATCAAACCCCACGCAGCCGGGGAAACCCGCCTGCGTTCTAGGCGGGGCTTTCTAGGTCATGGAGTGGTCAGGCAGATCACCCGATCAGAACGGATTGCCCACCGCACGGCCGGCCGCGAGGTTGCCGATGAGGCGTTGACCGCCAGCGCTCAGGTGCTCTGCATCGGACCACAGCCACAGGTCGCCAGAGCCGATGACCGTGCCGGCCGAATCCTTGAGCAGGGTGTTGGTGGTGCACTGAAGCAGCGTCGGTGCCGCAACCGGATCGCAGGCCGTCTGAGTGACGTCCGTGAAGGTGATGCCTGGCGTCTTCACATTGGCCGAGACGGCTTCGTCGCCCAGCACGAGGCCGATCTTGGTGCCGTCGTTGGTGAGCCCCACGCGCAGCTTGGCGTTGAAGCGGCTCGTCAGCTGAGTGAGCAGCGCGGCACGGCCGGGACTGGCCGTTTCCTGGGCGATGCCGAAGGGCATGGTGCCGATGTCGGGGATGGTGGTGATGAGCACCTTGCCGCCCAGCGAGGCCACGCGGTTGACCTGCTCGGCGAGCGCCGAGCCGGCTGCCTCGACGTTGGCCACGGCCGCGTCGCTGGTGATCGTGCCGGCGGCCACGGCGTCGTACTGCGCGCGCACGTCCCAGTGGCCGGCCATGATGGTCACGAGCGTCTTTTCGTTGAAGCTGTCGGTGGAGAGGAAGGTGTCGATCTGCGACTGCACGCTGTTGCTCGTTCCGCTGGCGCGCGCATTGAGCGCCGACAGGTTGCGGCTCGTGGTCGCCACGGCGTTCGGGTTGCACTCGGGGAACACCAGCGAGAAGCTGGACGCCACGTACTCGTTCCACACCGGGTTGGTGAGGCAGTCCAGCGTGGTGCTGACGCCGCCGGTGGTGGCGGGCGCCTTGAGCGCGTTGACGTTGTACTTCGCGCCGTTGCGGTCGCCATTGATGTCGACGATGGCGCTGTTCTCGTCGCCGAAGGACACGATGCGCGTCGGCACGAACTTCTCGACCTGTTCGCCGCCGCCGCAGGCCACAAGCATGCCCGCCGAGAGAACCGCCACCGTCGCGCCAATCGCAAGACGCACCCCGAACCCCTTGAACATCACGAACTCTCCAGCAACCGAAAGGGAGGGCCGAACTCAGCGAGACGCCGCCGCGCGGCGAAGCCTGTCGCGCACGCCTTCCCACTCAGGGGTGGCGGGCGGTTCCTCGACCCAGATGAGCTGCGCGCCTTCGTCATCGAACGTGCGCAGCACGGAAAACAGCTCGTGGGCCACCTCGGTGGCCCGCTCGGGCATGGCACGGTGGCGCACGCCCTCGGTCGCGCCCGAAGGCGCGACCCTGGAATATACCGCCAGCTTCAGCGGCGATCCGGCAAGCATTTGCAAAGCTGTTTGAAGCTGCCCGCGCGGCATCAGCCGCAGCGGCGCACGCGGGGCGTAGTGGGCCTCGAGCGTGCCGGATGCGCGCGGCGCGTTCTCGTCGGGGTCCAGCAGCCGCTCGCCGGCTGCCGCTTCGATCTCGGCGCGGGTGAGCACGCCGGGGCGCAGCAGCACCGGGTGCCGCCGCGTGCAGTCGACGATGCTCGACTCGATGCCGACCTCGCAAGGGCCCCCGTCGAGCACCATGAGCGCGTCGCCGAACTCGTCCGCGACGTGGGAGGCACGGGTCGGGCTGATGCGCCCGAAACGGTTGGCGCTCGGTGCCGCCACGCCAGGCACCCCGGCTTGCCGCGCCGCCGCGAGAAGCGCGTGCGCGACCGGGTGTGCCGGGCAGCGCAGGCCAACGCTCGACTGCCCGCCGGCAGCGGCGGTGGCCATGCCCGCGGCCCGCGGCACGATGATGGTCAGCGGGCCGGGCCAGAAGCGAGCCACCAGACGCACGGCCACCGGCGGCACCTCGGCGGCGAACACGCGCACGCTGTCCGCATCGGCCACATGAACAATGAGCGGGTGGTCCGCCGGCCGCCCCTTGGCCTCGAAGATCCTGGCCACGGCCGCATCGTCGTCGGCGCGGGCCCCGAGGCCATAGACAGTTTCCGTGGGCAACGCGACGAGCTCACCCGCGGCCAACGCGCGGGCGGCGCGCTCGATCACGGAAGAGTCGTGGCCGTCGAGGATCACTGCAATCTCGCCGGGCTCAGAAGGGGTCGAGCCCCAGCGAAGCGCAGGCCCGCAGCGCAGCGGCCCGGGCCTCGGTCGCAGTGGCCGCGGTGACGGTCAGGTGGCCCATCTTGCGGCCACGGCGCGCGGATGTCTTGCCGTACAGGTGCAGATGCGCACCGGGCAGCGCCAGGATTTCGTCCCACGGCGGCTCGGTGGGCTCATTCCCCTCGCGAAACCACAGGTCGCCAAGAATGTTGAGCATCACCGCCGGTGAATGAAGCCGTGGCGCGACCAGCGGCGATGCCGTCATCGCCCGCACCTGCAGCTCGAACTGCGACACATCGCAGGCGTCGATGCTGTAGTGGCCGGAGTTGTGGGGCCGCGGCGCCATCTCGTTGGCCACCACGCTGCCGTCGGCAAGCACGAAGAACTCCACGCACAGCACGCCCACGTAGTTCATCGTGGATGCGATCTTCTCGGCCGATGCGATGGCCCGCTGCTGCACCGCCGGCGTCAGGTCGGGCGACGGCACCTGCGTGACCGCGAGGATGCCGTCACGGTGCAGGTTCTGCTGCAGCGGGAAGTGCACCACCTGACCGTCGGCGCCACGCGCAACGATCACGCTCACCTCGTAGGCGAGCGGCAGCATCTTCTCCAGCACGCAGGGCGCCTGCTTCAGGCTCGCCCATGCCGCGGCGAGCTCATCACGCGTGCGGACTCGCACCTGCCCCTTGCCGTCGTAGCCGAGGCGCGCGGTCTTGAGAATGCCGGGCAGCAGCGTGTCGTCGATGGCGGCCAGCTCAGCCGCGGTCTCGATGAGGGCATGCGGCGCACAGGCCACGCCGCACTTCACGAAATGCGCCTTCTCGGCGGCACGGTCCTGGCAGATGGCCACCGCCTCGGCGGCCGGTGCGACCGGCCGGTTATGGGCGAGCGTGGCGAGGGCCTGCGCCGGCACGTTCTCGAATTCGGTGGTGATGGCCGCGCTCAGCGATGCGAGTTGCGCCAGGCCCGCCTCGTCGAGGTAGCCGGCGCGCACATGGTGATGGGCGACCAGGCCGGCGGGGCTGTCGGCGTCGGCATCGAGCACCGCGGTGAAGTAGCCCATCTGCTGCGCGGCGTGCACGAACATGCGGCCGAGCTGGCCGCCACCCATGACACCCAGGGTCGCGCCGGGCGCGATGAACGCACGGGTCATTTGAGGTCGGCCGTCATGGCGCGCGCCACCTCGGTCTGGCGTGCGCGGTAGGCCTCGAGCTGCGCACGCAAGGCCGGGTTCTCGTTGGCGAGCATGGCGACGGCGAACAAGGCCGCGTTGCCGGCACCCGCCGTGCCGATGGCGAAGGTGGCGACGGGAATGCCCTTGGGCATCTGCACGATGGAATGCAGCGAATCGACGCCTTGCAGGTGACGGCTCGCGACCGGCACGCCCAGCACCGGCACGGTGGTCTTGGCGGCCAGCATGCCCGGCAGGTGGGCCGCGCCGCCGGCGCCGGCGATGATCGCCTTCAGCCCGCGCGACGCGGCGCTTTCAGCGTAGGCGAACATGTCGTCCGGCATGCGGTGGGCCGACACGACACGGGCTTCGAAAGGGACATTGAACTCGGCGAGAATCTCGGTCGCGGTGCGCAGGGTCTCCCAGTCGCTGCTGGAACCCATCACGACACCCACGACGACAGGGGCGCTGCTCAAGGGGCCGCTCCAGGTGCTGATGAACCTTGAATTGTAGGCGGCGCGACATCACCTTCGGCCCCACCCGACTCCCACGAGAACCATGACCGACATCTCGCTGCAGAACTTCGAAACCGAGCTCATCAATTCGTCCATGCAGCAGCCCGTGCTGCTGGACATCTGGGCGCCGTGGTGCGGCCCTTGCAAGGCGCTCGGGCCGGTGCTGGAGAAGCTGGAAGTCGCCTACGCCGGCCGCTTCAAGCTCGCCAAGCTCAACTCCGACGACCAGCAGGAGATCGCGGGCCAGCTGTCGCAGATGTTCGGCGTGCGCAGCATTCCCTTCTGCGTGCTCTTCAAGGGTGGACAGCCGGTGGACGGCTTCGTGGGTGCACTGCCTGAAGCCGAGGTGCGCAAGTTCCTCGACAAGCACGTGCCGAGCGCGGAGGAAACCGCGGCCGAGGAAGAGCTGCAGGAAGCCTCCGAGCTGCTCGCCGAGGGCGACACCGACAGCGCACTTGAGCGGCTGCAGGAAGCGGTGGCCATCAACCCGGGCAACGATGCGGCTCGCTACGACTATCTGCGCGCCCTGCTCATGGCCGGACGAGTGGATGACGCGATCCGCGCCTACGAGCCGGTGGCCGGCAAGGTGATTCCCGACCCACGGCTCACCGCCTGCGGCCTGTGGATCGACGCCTGCAAGACCGCTCGCCAGGCCCGCTCGCCCGAGGCGCTGGAGCAGGCCATCGCAGCCAACAAGCGCGACTTCGACGCACGCTATGAACTTGCGCAGACCCACTTCGCAGCCCAGCGCTTCACGCAAGCGCTGGACGAGCTGCTCGAAATCATCATGCGCGACAAGGCCTGGAACGGCGAGCTACCGCGCAAGAGCTACGTCGCCGTCCTCGAGCTGATGACCAAGCCGGCGCCCGCGAAGAAGGCCGAGGCCGCGGCGCCGCAGGGCACGCTGGAGGTGGCGAGCAAGATGGTTGCGGCGCCTGCGGACCCGGTGGTCGACCAGTACCGGCGCAAGCTCAGCATGGCGCTGTTCTGAGCGGGGGCTGACTCAGGGCCGGTGCCCGCCGGCTCCGGACTTGCTCCATGAAGTACCTGACCCGCCGACTCATCACCGGCCGACCGTTCGACCGGTTTTAAGCAAGCTGCGACGCGTCCAGCAGTTGCAGCACCTTCGCCTGATACGCACGGTGCTGCCCCCAGCACTCCTTCGCCTGCTCGGCATGGCGCACGGAGCGCGCCTGGTCATCCAGCAACTCGAAGAGCATGCCCAGACGGCCGTGGGCCGTGGCCTGGTCGTCGATGTGCATCGCGGGGTCGATCGACACGGCCGCAGCCTCGCCGTCGCGCCTCGCGCCGGCCCGGTCGCCGAGGTGCCAGCGGCACCACGCCATGTCGGCGAGGTAGTTGCTGGTCAGCCGAGCAAGGCCCTGCTTCTGCGCATCGGCCAGGTGCTTTTCGTACAGCGCGAGCGCGTCGCCGTAGTGGCCCTGCACCGAGGCGATGCTCGCGCGCTGCATCGGCAGCAGCGCATCGAGCGCGACCGTGCCGACCCAGTCGTCGAAGTTGCCCGCGCATTCGGCGCCGGCCAGCGCGTGACGCGCCTGGTCTTCCACGTCTCCGCCGAACACCGCTGCCTGCATCGCATGGTGCACGCGGTGGGCGCTGATGTTGTAGTTGAGCGCGCTTTGCGTGGTCTCGTCGCCATCGGCCACCGCATGCTCGCGAGCCCTCGCGTACCACGGCTGCGCGCGGTCGATGCGCTCGGCGAAGTGGTAACCCAGCGCCACCACCATGCAGGCCCGCGCCCGCGCGGAGTGGTGGTCCGCAGCCGCCAGCCTCAGGGCCAGCGACACGTTGCGCACGAAGCCTTCCGCATCGTTGTGGGTGTAGTCCATGTGCGCGAGCCAAGCCGAGCTGAGCGCATGCAGCGGCGTGAGCCCGGCCGCGGCGCTCAGCGCCTGGGCGCGCTTCATCTTGTCGCGTGCGCTGCTGCTCAGGCTGCTGAAGTGCAGCAGCCAGCCTTCGGCGATGCACAACCACGCGCTCACCGCCGGGTTGGGCTGCGCATCGAACTGCGCATGCAGCGAGTCGAGCTCGGCTTGCGCCTCGACGAAGTGGCCATGCCGCGCGAGAAAGCCGGCACGCTCGGCACGCAGGCAGGCCGCCTCGACCGGCTGGCGCGTGCGGGCCAAGGCCGCATCCAACCGCGCCAGCAGCCGGGATTGGGGAGCCCGCGGGGTCATGCCGTCAGGCGCTGCAGCGCTTCGCGGTACTTGGCTGCCGTCTTCTCGATCACATCGGCGGGCAGCGCAGGCGCCGGTGCCTTCTTGCCCCAGGGCTTGCCGTCGACGCTCGCCTGCTCGAGCCAGTCGCGCACGAACTGCTTGTCGTAGCTCGGCGGGTTGCGGCCTTCGCGGAAGGCGGCCTCGTAGCCCTCGATGGGCCAGAAGCGCGAGGAATCGGGCGTGAGCACCTCGTCCATCAGCACGAGTTCGCCGTGCTCGTCCAGGCCGAATTCGAACTTGGTGTCCGCGATGATGATGCCCTTGCGCAGCGCGATCTCGGCGGCGGTGGTGTACAGGCGGATGGCGGTGTCGCGCACCTTGGCGGCAAGCTCGGCGCCGACGATCTCGCTCATGCGTTCGAAGCTGATGTTCTCGTCGTGGTCACCCATCTCGGCCTTGGTGGCCGGCGTGAAGATGGGCTCGGGCAGCTTGCTCGCGTTCTTCAGGCCCGCGGACAGCCTGACGCCGCACACCGACTGGCTCTGCTGGTATTCGCTCCAGCCGCTGCCGGCGAGGTAGCCGCGCACGACGGCTTCGATCGGCAGGCCCTTCAGCCGCTTGACGAGCATGGAGCGCCCGCGAACCTGCGCACGTTCCTCTGCCTTGACGACGCTTTCCGGGTCGTCGCCGGTCAAGTGATTGGGGATGATGCCTTCCAGGTGCGCGAACCAGAACAGCGCCATCTGCGTGAGCAGCTCGCCCTTGCCGGGAATCGGCTCGCCCATCACCACGTCGAACGCGCTCAGCCGGTCGCTGGCGATCATGAGGATGCGGTCGTCGCCGACGGCATAGTTGTCGCGCACCTTGCCACGTGCGAGCAAAGGCAAGGAGGCGATGGACGAGGTGAGCAGAGCGTTTGACATGGAAGTTTCTGGGCGCCTGTACGGGCAGTGATGCGGGCGGTGCTGCGAGCAAACCGGCGATCAGTGATTGTAGTGAGGCACCCTCACCTACACCCCTTCGACGTTTGTAGTCAAACCCTCCAAATGGGTGGTGTAGATGCGCACGGACAAGCATCGGCAGAAAAAAAGCGCCCCGGAGGGCGCCTTTGGCGTCAGCGGCGTTCGCTCAGGCGGTGACTTGCTGCGCGAGCTCACCTTTGCCGTAGCGTGCGGCATAGACCGCGAGCGTCTCCACCTTGATCTTGGCTGCCTGGCCCTCGCAGTTGAACTCCACGTATCGCTGCTTGCAGATCTTCTTGGCCGCCTCGCGCGCCGGCTTGAGGTATTCGCGCGGGTCGAACTTCTCCGGATTTTCGGCAAAGAACTTGCGGATCGCCGCCGTCATCGCAAGACGGATGTCGGTGTCGATGTTGATCTTGCGCACGCCGTGCTTGATGGCTTCCTGGATCTCGCTCACCGGCACGCCGTAGGTTTCCTTCATGTTGCCGCCGTACTTGCGGATCTCTTCGAGCAGGTCCTGCGGCACGCTGGAGGAGCCGTGCATCACGAGGTGCGTGTTCGGGATGCGTTGGTGGATTTCCTTGATGCGGCCGATGGCGAGGATGTCACCAGTCGGCTTGCGGCTGAACTTGTAGGCGCCGTGGCTCGTGCCGATGGCGATCGCGAGTGCGTCGAGCTGCGTGCGCTTGACGAAGTCTGCCGCCTGCTCGGGATCGGTGAGCAGCTGGTCCATCGTCATGGTGGCCTCGGTGCCGTGGCCGTCTTCCTTGTCACCCTTCATGGTTTCGAGCGAGCCGAGGCAGCCGAGTTCGCCTTCGACCGTGACGCCGAGCGCATGGGCCATGTCCACCACGCGGCGGGTCACGTCCACGTTGTAGTCGTAGCTCGCGATGGTCTTGCCGTCGGCCTGCAGCGAGCCGTCCATCATCACCGAGGTGAAGCCGAGGTCGATCGCGCCCTTGCACACGTCCGGGTTCTGGCCGTGGTCCTGGTGCATCACGAGCGGCACCTTCGGATAGGACTCGACGGCGGCCTGGATGAGGTGCTTGATGAAGGCCTCGCCCGCGTACTTGCGGGCGCCCGCGCTCGCTTGCAGGATGACCGGTGCACCGACCTCGTCGGCCGCGCTCATCACGGCTTGCACTTGCTCGAGGTTGTTGACGTTGAAGGCCGGAATGCCGTAGCCGTTTTCGGCGGCGTGGTCCAGAAGCTGGCGCATGGAAACGAGTGGCATGGTGATGGTTCCAGGGAAGTTGAGGAATACCTTCAGGTCGCAGTCCGGAGGGCCGATCTATTCGAGCAATCGGCTGTAACCGCGCCGTAACTCCACTAGTTTACCGGGGCGCACTCGGGCCACCGGACATGAAGCACGCCCAAGCAGGGGGGTTTTGCACCCTGCCCGCCGATTCGTCAAGGGGTTCACGGGTTAGTGCGCATGGGACGGTGACAGATGGAAATGCGCCGGAAACCGGCCGCTTTTCAAACTCAAGCCGGCGCCCCGTCGATCCGACACTGGTCCCCTGAGTGGAAGGGGACCCAAGCCATGGCTCGCATCGACATCAACACGCTCACGCTCTGGATCACGCCAGCGGCGATCGAGCATCCGAACGACCTGGCCGACCACGTCGCGCAACGCATCGGCGTGACGCGCCGCACGGCCAACAAGGCGCTGCAGCGCCTTGTCGAACTGCAATGGCTGACGCGCGAAGGCTCGAAGAACCGGCCGCGCTTCAAACCCGGCCTGCTGCACCAGGTTGCGCAGCGCTACACCCTCGAGGGCCTGGAGGAAGACATCCCCTGGTCGCGCGACTTCGCACCCTTCTTCAACCTGCCGCGCGAAGTGAACCGCATGACACAGCACGCCTTCTGCGAGCTGCTCAACAACGCCATCGACCACAGCGAGGGCACGAGCGTCACGGTGTCGCTGCGGCAGACGCAAAGCCACGTGCAGTTGCTGGTGTCCGACGACGGCCGCGGCGTGTTCGACAAGATCCACGAGACGTTCTCGCTGGACGACCCGACGCTGGCCATGCTCGAGCTCAGCAAGGGCAAGCTGACGAGCCAGCCGCAACGGCACACCGGCCGCGGCCTGTTCTTCACGTCCAAGCTCGCGGACATCTTCGACCTGCACGCCAACGAGCGCGCCTTCCAGCGGCGTGAATGGGACGGCGGCGGCTGGATGCCGGGCCGCGCCCTGCTACGCCAGGGCACCTCCGTCTACGCCGCGATCGCGCTGGACACCACCCGCACGCTGGAGGGTGTGCTGCGCGCCTACAGCGCCGATGGCCGGGGCATGGCCTTCGAGCGGACCACCGTGCCGCTGCGGCTGATCACCTCGACGTCGTCGGGACTCGAGTCACGTGCGCAGGCCCGGCGCGTCACGGCACGGCTCAATCAGTTCCGACGGGCCGAGGTCGATTTCGCCGGCGTTACCAACATCGGCCATGGCTTCGCGGACGAGCTGTTCCGCGTGTTCGCGATCCAGCAGCCAGCATTCGAACTGGTGCCCGTGAACATGTCGCCGGAAGTAGCCACCATGATCGACAGCATCCGCTGCACCACATAACCCGATCGAACCCAATCAAGCAACGCCCGCGGATCCGGCTCCGCCGGTCCGCCAGGCGGCGCCCCTTGGGGGCAGAAGCGCCAGTGACTGGGGGCCCCGTCTACCCCACGCGTTCGGCGTGGTAGCCCTGCGCGTTCATCTTGGCCAGGATTTCCTCGATGTGGGCGACGCCGCGGGTCTGCACCACCACCTCGATCTGAGCCCGTTCCACGGACAGCGAGGTGAACGCGCGCTGGTGTTGCACCTCATCGATGTTGGCGCCCAGCTTGCCAAGCCAGGCGGCAAGGTCCGCCAGGGCACCCGGCACATCGCGCACGTCGAATCGCAGGCGAGCAAGACGCCCCGACTTCACCATGCCGCGCTGGATGATCTCGGCCAGCACCAGCGGCTCGATGTTGCCGCCCGACAGCACGAGCCCGACCTTCTTGCCGGCGAAGCGCGCCCGATGCTTCATCAACGCCGCGAGGCCGACGGCGCCTGCGCCCTCGACCACCGTCTTCTCGATCTCCAGCAGCATGAGGATGGCCTGCTCGATGTCGTCCTCGCCCACCAGCAGCACGTCGGACACGCGCTCGCGGATGATTGGCACCGTCAACGCACCCGGCATCTTCACGGCGATGCCGTCAGCGATCGTCGCCTGCGCGCTCTCGTTGTGAGCCTGGTGCATCTCGTTCCAAACGGCCGGAAAACGTTCGGTCTGCACGCCGATGACTTCGATGTTCGGCTTGATCTCGCGCGCGGCAGTCGCGATGCCGCTGATCAACCCGCCGCCGCCGATGGCCACGACCAGCGTATCGATCGATGGCTGCTCGGCCAACATTTCCATTGCGATCGTTCCCTGCCCTGCCGCCACGGCAAGGTCGTCGTAGGGATGCACGACCGTCAAGCCGCGTTCAGCCGCCAGCGCCAATCCATGTGAACGCGCATCGTCGAAGGTGTCACCCTCGAGCACCACATCCGCGCCGAAGCGGCGCGTGTTCTCCACCTTCACCGCCGGCGCGAAGCGCGGCATCACGATGGTGGCCGGGACACCGAGGCGCTGCGCGTGGTACGCCACGCCCTGCGCATGGTTGCCGGCGGACACTGCCAGCACCCCGCGCGCACGCTCGTCGTCCGTGAGCTGCAGCAGCTTGTTCAGCGCGCCGCGCTCCTTGAAGGACGCGGTGAACTGCAGGTTCTCGAACTTGAGGAAGACCTCGCAGCCGGTGATGGCCGACAGCGTGCGGGACGGCATGCACGGCGTGTCGAGCACCTGGCCCTGCAAGCGTTGAGCGGCAGTGTGGATGTCGGCGGCAGTGAGGCTCATGGGCGGCTATTGTGAATCGGTTGCCGCCGATGAACCTCAGCTTTGCCCGGCGCCACTCCGCAGGAAATGCAGATGAAGGCCGCCTGGCCCACGCAGATCAGCCGACCCGGCAAACCTTCAGCATGTTGGTGCCGCCTGGGTAGCCCATGGGCTCGCCGCAGGTGATGGCGTAGGTGTCGCCCGGCTTGAGCACGCCGCGCTCGATCAGCAGCGTCTCGGCGCGGCGCAAGGCCTCGTCACGGTCAGAGTACGTGGGCATGAGCAGGGGGCTGACGTTGCGGTACAGCGCCATCTTGCGCTGGCTGATCGGCTGCGCCGTCAGGCCGTAGATGGGCACCTTGATCTTGTGCCGGCTCATCCACAGCGCCGTCGAGCCAGACTCGGTGAGCGCGAGGATGGCCTTGCAGCCCAGGTGGTGCGCGGTGAACAGCGCGCCCATGGCGATCGACTGGTCGATGCGGCCGAAGCGCTTGTTGGTGAAGTCGGAATCGAGCGAGACGTCTTCGGCGCGCTCGGCTTCGAGGGCAATGGCGGCCATCTGCTCGATGGTTTCCACCGGGTACTTGCCGGCCGCGGTCTCGGCGCTGAGCATGACCGCATCGGTGCCGTCGAGCACCGCGTTGGCCACGTCGCTCACCTCGGCGCGCGTGGGCACCGGGTTGACGATCATCGACTCCATCATCTGCGTCGCGGTGATGACGACCTTGTCCATCTCCCGCGCCATCTTGATCATTCGCTTCTGCAGGGCCGGCACAGCCGCGTTGCCCACCTCCACCGCGAGGTCGCCGCGCGCGACCATGATGCCGTCGCTCGCGCGAAGAATCGCTTCGAGCACGGGAATCGCTTCGCTGCGCTCGATCTTGGCGATCATCCCCGGCTTGTGGCGCCAGGGCTCGCCCGCCACGTTGGCGAGTTGCCGCGCCATTTCCATGTCGGTCGAGTTCTTGGGAAAGCTCACCGCCAGGTATTCGCACTGGAAGGACATTGCGGTCTTGATGTCCTCCATGTCCTTGGAGGTGAGTGCCGGCGCCGTGAGGCCGCCGCCGGCCTTGTTGATGCCCTTGTTGTTCGACAGTTCGCCGCCGATCACGACCACCGTGTGCACCTCGTCGCCGCGCACCGCTTCGACCGTCAGGCGCAGCAGGCCGTCGTTGAGCAGCAGCGTATCGCCGGGCTTCACATCGCGCGGGAGCTCCTTGTAGTCGAGGCCGACGCGGTCGTTGGTGCCGAGCGACGTGCTGGCAGCGTCGAGCACGAACTTCTGGCCCGCCTCCAGCATGATCTTGCCGTTCTCGAACTTGCCGACCCGGATCTTGGGGCCCTGCAGGTCGGCCATGATGGCCACTTCCTTGCCGGCCTGGCGCGCCACGTCGCGCACGAGGTTGGCGCGGTCGATGTGGTCTTGCGCCTTGCCGTGCGAGAAGTTCAATCGCACGCAATCCACGCCCGCAAGGATCATCTGCATCAGGACCTCGGGTGAGCTGGAAGCGGGGCCGAGGGTGGCAACGATCTTGGTGGCGCGGGCCATGGAGTCTCCTGTTGTTCGAAGCCCGCGATTATGGTCGCGGGGAGTTTCATGCGGTTACGGCCCGAGCGCTGTTCAGCGCTCTTCGGGCCGCAGGCTCAACCCTTGGCTCGACGCTCGAGGATCTCGAACGCCGGCAGCGTCTTCCCTTCTAGCACTTCGAGGAAGGCGCCGCCACCGGTGCTGATGTAGCCCACGTCCTTCTCGATGCCGTACTTGGCGATGGCCGCCAGCGTGTCGCCGCCGCCGGCGATGCTGAACGCATCCGACGCGGCAATGGCGCGGGCGATCGTCTCGGTGCCGTGAGCGAAGGCGTCGAACTCGAACACGCCGACGGGGCCGTTCCAGACGATGGTGCCGGCCTTCTTGAGCTGGTCGGCCAGCTGCGCCGCCGTCTTCGGGCCGATGTCGAGGATCATGTCGTCGGCCGCTACGTCGGCCGAGGCCTTCACGGTGGCGGGCGCATCAGCAGCGAAGGTCTTGGCCGTCACCACGTCCACGGGAATCGGCACGGCCGCGCCGCGCGCCTTCATCGCCTCGATCACCGCCTTCGCGTCGCCGACGAGGTCGGCTTCGGCCAGCGACTTGCCGATGGGCAGGCCCGCGGCCAGCATGAAGGTGTTGGCAATGCCGCCGCCCACGATGAGCTGGTCGACGTTCTTCGCGAGCGACTGCAGGATGGTGAGCTTGGTGCTGACCTTGCTGCCCGCGACGATGGCAACCAGCGGGCGCTTGGGATTTGCCAACGCCTTGGTGATCGCGTCGATCTCCGCGGCCAGTAGCGGCCCGGCGCATGCGATCTTGGCGAACTGCGCGATGCCGTAGGTGGAGGCTTCCGCGCGGTGAGCCGTGCCAAAGGCGTCGTGCACGAAGATGTCGCACAGCGCCGCCATCTTCCGGCTCAGCTCCTCGCTGTTCTTCTTCTCGCCCTTGTTGACGCGGCAGTTCTCCAGCAGCACGAGCTGGCCGGGCTTCACGTCCACGCCGTCGACCCAGTTCGCCACCACCGGCACCTCGCGGCCGAGCAGCTCGCCCATGCGCTTCGCCACCGGTGCGAGCGAATCTTCGGGCTTGAACTCACCCTCGGTCGGGCGGCCCAGGTGAGAGGTCACCATCACTGCCGCGCCGGCCTTCAGGGCCATCTGGATGCAAGGGATGGACGCACGCACGCGCGTGTCCTCGGTGATGTGGCCGGCGTCGTCCAGCGGCACGTTGAGATCGGCGCGGATGAACACGCGCTGGCCGGTGGCTTTACCCTGGGCGGCCAGGTCTTCGAAGCGGAGAACGTTCATGGGGGTGCGGGTTGGTGAGTGCAACCCGGCGATTCTAGGGATCGCCACCCCGTCGAGGGAACGAATCGGTTTCCTGTCTTTACCGGCTCCTGGCCGGCCTGCTCACCAGCCGAGCCAGAGCTTCAAGGGAATCAGCACCGCCATGCCGGTCAGGATGGTGCCGAGGATGCCGCGGCGCCAGAAGAAATACACCGACGCTGCCGCGACGGCATACAGCCGCGCGTCGCGCCAGGTGTCGATGAGATGGCCCTGGGTCATGACGACCTCGGGCACGATCACTGCCGCAAGCGCCGCCAGCGGCGCGTAGCGAAGGCCACGCTGCACCCAGTCGGGCAGCACCAGCTCGCGGTCGGAAAAGAGGAAGAAGGAGCGGGTGACCACCGTGATCGCCGTGAGGCCGACGATGGTGATGAAGGCGTCCAGGCTGGTCATGCGGCCCTCGCCTGCCTCGATCCGGCCTCGGCCTTCAGCCGCGGCGCGATGGCGGCCAAGACGTTGCGGACGCGCCGGCCCGCGTCACCACCGCTGTCGATCATCAATCCAACGCAGATGGCTGCCGCGATCGCAACCACGATGTGCAGGTGAAAGGGCAAGGCGAAGGCCGCGACCGCGGCGGCACCGGCGACCACCGCAGCAAACGCGGTCGAGCGGTCGGACAGCATGGAATAGGTCAGGCCCAGCAACGCCAGCACGCCGGCGAAGCCCAGACCCCACTGCGTCGGAATCACATCCGCCAACAGGATGCCAGCGATGGAAGGGACTTGCCACGCGGCCCAGTTGACGCTCGTGCCGCCGAGGAAATACTCGAACTGGCCTTCGCCTTCGCGTGCCTCCGAGAAACGCTTCATGAAAAGCACGTAGGTCAGGTCGCCGGTGAAATAGCCGAGCAGCACACGGCGCGAGCGCGTGAACTGCATGAAGAAGGGCCGCCACTGGGCGCTGAAGATGACGAAGCGCAGGTTCACGCACAGCGCCGTCGCCCAGATCACCCACATCGGCGCGTTCACCGCCATGAGCGGGATGGCGGCGAGCTGGGCGCTGCCGGCGAAGACCACGAGACTCATCAACAGCGCCAGCGGAACGGACAGGCCGGTCTTGACCATGGCCACGCCGGTCACAAGGCCCCAGGCGGCCACGCCCAGGCTCACCCCGACCATGTCTTTCGCGCCAACCTGGAACTGCGGATGGCGCATCGCGGCGCGGAAGATTTGCATCCGGCGATTCTCCCCGCTCCGGGAAAACCCTGCCGGCGCGGGTGCATGTCTGTTCGTGAAAAGTCAGCGTTTCTTGACGCTTCCGTGGCCCGCGATGGAGGTCTTGACCACCGGGTCGCCGGTGTAGCCCACGTCCCCGTTGCCAGCGATGGAAACGGTGAGGGTCTTTCCGGCGTTCACCTTCGCATCGCCGCTGCCGGCAATGCTGACGCTCACGTCCTCGGCCGCCAAGTCCTGAGTCACCACGTCGCCGCTGCCAGCGATGCTGATGCTCAGCTTGCCTGACTTGCCGGCCAGGGCCACGTCGCCGCTGCCCGCCACGTTGACCGCCATGGCGCCGGCGTCGAGCTGGTTCATGCGCACGCCGCCGGAGCCGCTGATCTTCAGCCGCAGCTCGCCGGTCTTGATGCCGTCGGCCACCACGTCGCCCGAACCACTGATGGCCAAGGCCTTCAGGTCGACGAGGTCCACCGTCACGACCATGCGGGTGCGTGTGGAGTAGCTCGATCCCTTCTTGGTGCCGATCTCCAGCGTCGGCACGCCGTCCAGCGTGACCACGTTGGTCTCGATCATCGACAGCAGGTTGTCGTCGGCACTGACCTGCACCGCCTCCTTGCCCGACTGGCGAATCACCACCTTCATCGACCCCTTGAGGTGCACGGCCTGGAAGCCGCTGGCCGCCCGGCTCTCGGTCGCGACCTTGCCCGAGCCCTTCACCTGGCCGAGGCCGAACAGTTCGCTCCACGAGCTTTCGTCCCTGGCATGGGCGGAGGTGCCCGCCACCACGAGACCCGCGGCGACGGCGCCCAGCAGGTAGCGGCGCGAGGTGAGGAAGGCGAGTGCATGCATGGCGGCTCCGGTCGGCGTCTGTGGAATGGACGCGATCGTGCCGCGGGCCGGCGTGCGGGTCATGCGCCGTGCGACGGACTGCAAGAAACGGGAGATGAAGCGTGTTTCGCGGCGCCCGCCGCGAAGGAGGTCAGGAAGCGTGGGCCGGCTTGGCGTCCTTGCTTTCCTTGGCTTCCTTGGTGTCCTTCAGCTTGGGCTTGGGCGCCGGCTTGTCGCCGTCGGCATCCTTGGCGTCTTTCGACTCCTTGGCATCCTTCGCGTCTTTAAGCTCGGGCCTGGGTTCGGCCGGCGCCTTGACCGGCGTCGCCGCCACCAGCACCGGAGGCACTGCCTCGATCTTGTTCTCGCGCATGTAGTCGTTCATGTCGCGCCAGCCGGCGAAGATCGCGGCCTTGTCGATGCGGCGGTTGAGCGTGTAGCAATCCTCGATCGCGCGGCCGGCATGGCGGCAGGCGCCACCCACCGCACGGCCTTCGGCGTCGCGCGCGGCGGCCACCTTCTCGGGCGATTCGATGCCGAGCATGTCGCAGCCGGCCAGCAGTGTGGCGGCGAGGGAAACAGCGAGAAGAGCTGGGCGCAGCATGGTGGACAAACCGGAGTTCTGCTGCGGATATCGGCGGCTGGTCGGCCGACTTGAGCCCGGGTTCAGCCGCCGAAACGTCGGCCAAGCAAGTCGGGATGCGCCTGCAGGAATTGCCGTGCGGAAATGCGCTTTCCACCGGGTTTTTGCAGTTCGGCCAGCTGGAGCGAGCCGCTGCCGCAGGCCACCGCGAGCACGTCGCCCGAGGCTTGGACGACCTCGCCGGGGTTGCCATGCGCAGGCCCCACGGCCGCGCGCCAGACCTTGATTGCCTCTCCTTCGAGGGCGGAGCTGGCGCCCGGGAAAGGATCGAAAGCGCGGATGCGGCGTTCAATGGCTGCAGCCGGCTGCGTCCAGTCGATCACTCCCTCGGCCTTTTCGATCTTGTGGGCGTACGTGACGCCCTCCTCGGGCTGCCTTGTCCGCGTGAGGCCGCCGCACGCGGCGATTTCCAGCGCCTCCACGACCAGACGCCCTCCAAGGACGGCAAGGCGATCGTGCAGCGTGGACGTGGTGTCGTCGGGTCGAATGTCCAGCGATTCCACGAGCAACATGTCGCCCGTGTCCAGGCCGGCATCCATCTGCATGATGGTGATGCCGGTGCGCGCGTCGCCCGCCTCGATGGCGCGATGAATGGGCGCCGCGCCACGCCAGCGCGGCAGCAGCGAGCCGTGGATGTTGATGCACCCGCGTGGCGGAATATCCAGCACCCATTGCGGCAGGATCAGCCCATAGGCCGCCACCACCATCACATCGGGCCGCGCCTCCAGCAGGACCTGACGCGCCGCGGCTGCATCGTCCGGATACTTGCCGTCCAGCCGCAGGCTGCGCGGCTGTGCAACCGGAATGCCATGTTCCAGCGCGAAGGCCTTCACCGGCGACGCCTGCAGCTTCATGCCCCGGCCCGCCGGGCGGTCAGGCTGGGTTAGCACCAGCGGGATCGTGAAACCGGCCGCGTGCAGTCGCGCGAGCGCCACCTGCGCGAATTCGGGAGTGCCAGCGAAGGCGACGCGCATCGGGTGGGCCGCCATGGTCAGACCCGCGTTTCGTCGCGGATCTTCTTGATCATCTTGGTCTTGATGCGGTCGCGCTTGAGCGAACTGAGGTATTCGACGAACACACGGCCCATGAGATGGTCCATCTCATGCTGCACGCACACCGACAGCAGCCCCTCGGCGTCGAACTCGTAGGTTTCGCCCGCACGGTTCAGCGCCCGCACACGGACTCGCGAATGGCGCTTCACCTTGTCGTAGATCTGCGGCACCGACAGGCACCCCTCGTCGCTGAAGCTCATCTCCTCGCTCTGGCTGACGAGCTCCGGGTTGATGAGCACCCGCGGGTCATCGCGCGCCTCGGAGGTGTCGATGACGATCACGCGCTCGTGCACGTCGACCTGCGTGGCCGCCAGGCCGACGCCATCGGCGTCGTACATGGTTTCGAGCATGTCATCGACCAAGCGCTGGATGCGCGCATCGACCACGGCCACGGGCTTCGCCACGATGTGCAGCTTCGGGTCGGGGTAGCGAAGAATGTTGAGTTTGGCCATTGGTAAGAGAAAGTTTCAGCTGCCGAGCAGCGTGCAAACATGTGGATACCACGCAACGTGAGCCGGCGTGACGAGTCTCACGCTGCTCGATGCTCCGGGTCACTTTCGTTGCGATATCAAGGGTTTAGAGGCAGAATCTACGAAACTGAATGAGGAATTTTCGCCGAAGTGAAGCCGGGTTGGGCGGCGTTCGGCGGAACAACCCCACGTCACAAACATGTTCGCGCAGGCGCCTCACCTCTTGCGCCCCCGGAGACTCAAGCTGATGACGCGTCGCACCCGTTTTGCACCCCAGACGAGCCCCGCCTGGCGATCGGTCCGATCCGCCGCCCTGGCGGCATCCATGGGACTGACCCTGGGTCTGGCACTGTCGGGCACCGCTCACGCAGCCGGCAATTATCCGATCACCGGGCAGCAGCGCGATACCGCCCAGCGCGTCGCCGAAGCGGGCGTGCCGTTGTCCGAGCTGTCACCCAACGCCCCCGACTCCTACACCGTCAAGCGTGGCGACACGCTCTGGGACATCTCCAAGCTCTTCCTCAAGTCGCCCTGGCGCTGGCCGGAGCTGTGGGGAATGAACATGGACCAGATCCGCAACCCGCATCTGATCTATCCGGGCCAAGTGCTGTTCCTCGAAAAATCGAACGGCCGCGCGCGCCTGCGCATGGGTGAAGGCGATGCTGTTCCATCGGGCACCACCAAGCTGTCGCCGCGCGTTCGCGGCACCAGCCTCGATGGCGACGCGATCCCGTCGATCCCGTTCAACCTGATCGAGCC
Organism: uncultured Comamonadaceae bacterium; assembly: GCA_966211955.1. Classification (GTDB taxonomy): domain Bacteria; phylum Pseudomonadota; class Gammaproteobacteria; order Burkholderiales; family Burkholderiaceae_C; genus Albitalea. The sequence continues at coordinate 144,171 of CBIHOF010000011.1, forward strand.
CTTCCTCAACGAAGCCGTGATCTTCCAGGGCAACGAGCTGGCCACCGCGCCGCGCATCGTCGCCACGCAGGAAGGCCGCGTGCTGCTGTCGCGCGGCGACACCGCCTACGTGCGCGGCGAAACCGGCGGCAATACCTCGTTCCGCATCTTCCGCGAGCCCAAGCCGCTGAAAGACCCGACCACCGGCGAAGTGCTGGGCTGGGAAGCCGTCTACGTGGGCGCTACCGAGGCCGTGCGCGCCGGTGAAACGCGCACCGGCGCGGACGGCAAGCCGGAGATCATCCCGGCGACTTTCGCCGTCACTGCCATTCGCCAGGAAGCCAGCGTCGGCGACCGTCTGGCCCCCGTGCCGCAGCGTGAGTTCTCCAACTACGCGCCGCATGCGCCGGCATCGCCCATCGCCGGCCAGATCGTCTCGCTGTACGGCGACGCACTGACCGCCGGGCAGAACCAGATCGTGGCACTGAACCGCGGCGCACGAGATGGCGTCGAGCGCGGCCACGTGCTGGCGCTGTGGCGCGACGGTGTGCGGGTCATCGACAAGACCGATGCGTCGCACCCGATGATCAAGCTGCCCGACGAACGTCACGGCATGCTGTTCGTCTTCCGCGTGTTCGACCGCATGTCCTACGCGCTCATCCTGTCGGTGAAAGACCCCGTCAAGCCGGGCGACCGTTTCACGCAGCCTTGATGCTGTCTACCGCCGTCGCCCTGCCCCGCTCCCACGTTTTCTGATTCCATAGGTTCCCATCTTGATCGAGCGAGATGAGCTCGCAGCGTGGCTGCGCCTGCTCGAAACGGCCGGCGTCGGCCGCGTCCCCGCGCGCCGGCTCTTGGCGGCTTTCGGTTCACCACAAGGCGTCTTCGATGCAGACGCGAGGGCACGGCAGGAGGTGGTTTCGGCCGCCCAGTCGCTCGCCCTCGACGGCATGCCCGATCGCATGCCGGCGCTGCTGGACACGACGCTCGCCTGGCTGGACGGCCAGACGCCGGACAGCCCACGGTGCGTCATCACGCTCGGCGATCCGCTCTACCCGCCAGCGCTCCTGGAAACCGCCGATCCGCCACTGATCCTGTACGCACAAGGCCGCGTCGACCTTCTCTGCGCAAGGGGCATCGCAATCGTCGGCAGTCGCAACCCGACGCCGCAGGGCGTGGACAACGCGCGATCGTTCGCGGCGGCCTTGAGCGGCAGCGGGCTCACGGTGGTGTCGGGCCTGGCGCTGGGCATCGATGGCGCCGCCCACGAAGGCGCACTGACGGGCAGCGGCAGCACGGTCGCCGTGGTCGGCACCGGCCTGGACCGCGTCTATCCGAAGCGCCATCACCAGCTCGCGCACCGCATTGCCCGCGAAGGCTTGATGCTGAGCGAGTACTCGCTTGGCATGGAGCCCTTGAACCAGAACTTCCCGCTGCGCAATCGCATCATCGCGGGGCTCACCCGCGGCACGCTGGTGGTCGAGGCGGCGATGCAATCGGGCTCGCTCATCACGGCGCGCATGGCCAGCGAATCGGGCCGCGACGTGTTTGCCATACCCGGCTCCATCCACTCGCCGCAGGCGCGTGGTTGCCACTGGCTGATCAAGCAAGGCGCCAAGCTCGTCGATGCGGCACAGGACATCGTCGAGGAACTGGGGCCGATGACCGCCCCGGCCGCGACCTCGGTCGTGAACGGCAAAGATGCCGCCCACGACCCGCTCCTCGAGGCGCTCGGCTACGAGCCCGTGACGCTCGACGCGCTGGTGGCACGCACCGGCTCCTGCCCCACCGTGCTGAGTGCCCGGCTGCTCGAACTCGAGCTCGACGGGCAGGTCGCGCGGCTCGCCGGCCAATTGTTTCAGCGGGTCGGACTGGGCTGAAGAAAGCGGCGGTTTGCAGCCCTCCCGACAAACTCTCTGGGGTATAGTGGTTTCATGTTCGACGTGCTCGTGTACCTGTACGAAAACTACTGGCGACCCGACGCCTGCCCCGATCACGCTCAGCTGACCCGCAAGCTGTCCGCCGTGGGCTTCGAGTCCGACGAGATCCAGGAAGCACTGTCCTGGCTCGACGGGCTCGCCGGTACTGCCGAGTCCTACGTTGGCGAACAAGGCGCGCAAAGCCTGCGCGTCTACTCCCGTGCCGAACAGGAACACCTTGGCGAAGCCTCCATCGGTTTCATCAGCTTCCTCGAATCCGCCGGCGTCTTGCCGCCGCCCATGCGCGAGATCGTCATCGACCGCGCGAACGCGATTTCCGGCGGTGCGCTCGAACTCGAAGACCTGAAGATCATCGTGCTGATGGTCTTCTGGAGCCTGGGTGAGGAACCAGATGCGCTCATCCTCGACGAACTCTTCGTGGACGAAGCTGATCGGCTGATTCACTGAGCTTGCTGCGCACAGAAAGCCAAAGGGCCGCTGATCGCGGCCCTTGTCTTTTGCACTTCGGTCAAGATGCCGCTCATCAAGGCAGCGGCGAACCAGCACTCAATTCAGCAGGCGGCCCGGGTCCACGTCCAGCTTCGCGAGCGCACTGCGCGTCGCACGCACCGTGAGCGATTCGTCCTGCGCCGGCACCAACAGCCCCGCCTGCAGGAAGGCCGCGAGCCGATGCTGCTGGAACAAGATGCCGCGCCCTTGCGGTGACACGAACAGCGAGAGCTGCTTGCGCAAGCCCTGCCACGCCAGCTGCACCTGCTCGTTGCGGTTGCGGTAGTCCAGCATGTACCAGCTGCCCACCTGCAGTTCGCGCGCCCACGACAGCATGGCCGGCGTCGGCATGGAGCCGCCCTCGCCCACCACCTCCAGCTCCGAGCTTTCGTGGCCGGACAGGTCGAGCACCAGGGATTCGTCGATCTCGACGTCTTCGGCATCCGGCAGCAGCTCTTCCAGCGTTTCGAGCCGCGCCATCAGGTCTTCGAGCCGGTCATGCGGAATGGCGGCGGCCTTGGCCGTGAAGGCCGCCGCCAGCGAATTGTTGAGCTTCTGGATGTGCTCGTCCTGCTTGGACGGCGGCACGCCCGCGTTCTGCATGCCGTCGCGCAAGGTCTTAAGCAGCGGCGGGAGCCGGCGAATGACCTCGGCTCGCTCCTCGCGCGACACCTTGGCGCTGGCGGACCAGATGAGGTCGGCCGCGGCGCGCTTCATCGCCTTGGTCTCTTCGCTTTGCAGGTCGAACTTGACGGCAGTGGTGGCCAGCACATCGGCCCAGACCTGGAACAGGAATTCGCGGACGCCCTCTTGCACGGGCACCTCGTTGAGCATCTTGCGCAACTCGATGGTGTACTGGATGGCCAGCGTTTCGCGCTGCTCCACTTGCTGGGCGAGCGACACGCCCTTGCGGGACGCCTCGTTCTCGTTCTTGAAGTAGTGCTCGAGGAATTTCTCGAACTCGGTGAGCACGGTCTGGAAGACGCGGCGACCGGTGTCGGGATAAGCCTCCACCACCTGCACGACGCGCTTGATTTCCTTCTCGACCAGATCGCCCGCCGCGCGCATGGTGGCGTCGAAGCCCATCACGCATGCGCCCATGCGGTCGATCAGGCGGCGCGCCGGGTGGTCGGTGGTCGCGAAGAAATCAGGCTCGCTCACCGCCACGCGCAGCACCGGCATCTGCAGACGCGCGAACCACACGCGCACCGTGGCCGGAATGCGCTCCTCCATGAGGATGCTCTGGAACAGCAGTGCGACGATCTCGATGGTGGCGCGCTCGACCGGCGTGCTCGCTGCCTGCTTCAACTGCTGCTTGCGCTGCTGCAGTTCCTCGAGCAAGGCCGGCGTGCTGACGTTGACCACGCCGCCCACGGCCTGTTCTTCGGAACTCGCCATGCGCCGGGCCAAGCCCTGCTGCGCATCGTTGATGGCCGTGCGCAAGGCCTGCGACGCGGGCCGTGCCTGCTGCGTGTTGGCAAACTCAGGCAGCTGGCGGCCGATCAGCTTGTTGAGCCGGCCGAGCACCGCCTCGGCATGATCCGCGCCGCGGACCAGCCCACCCGCACGCGTCATCAGCCGGGTTTCTTCATGGACCTGTGCGCGCGAAGGGTCGACTGCGCCCGCGGGACTGCTCGAGTGCGAGAAGCCGGTGGCCGGGGTGCCTGGCGCGCTGGTGCCCCAGGCCGAATTGCGTGTGCGCCGGATGAAAGGGCGAAGGTCGATCTCCGGCAGCACCCGCTGCTGGATCAGCCAGCGGTTGGTCTCGTGATAGGCCTCTTCCGCGAAATGCGCGAACTCGTCATGCAGCACCGTCTGCAGGGTGCGCCACGCATCGTGGCTCAGGCCGGCGGAGCGCCATGCGTTGGTGACGATGCGCGACAGCACATGCGGGCGAAGCACGTCGTTGGCGTCGAGCTCCTCGCGGCCTTCGAGCATCGTGATGCGCGAGCGCATGTCGGTGAATTCCCAGGACGCGCGGTCCATCATGGCCAGGGCCAGGCGGGAACTCAGGATCTCGCTCTCGATGGTGTCGTTGTCGACGAGGCTCAGGCCCGCGCTGGACGAGAAGGCGCCACCGCGCTGCGCCGACTGCGGCAGGTCCGCCTGCCGGGCGGCCGACAGACCGCCACCCTGCATTGCCGACCGCAGCGCGGACATCGCGCCGTTGAGCCAGACAGCATGTGCCTTGGAGAGGTCTTCGACCACATCGCGCCGCCGCATCATGGTGGCCGGATCGGCCACCTGGCTCAGCAGGATGCGGGCGCCGCTGTCCACGGCCTGCACCACGCTTGGAAGCCCGTTGAGCAAGCCCTCCACGTAGGATCGCCGCGCCTGTGCGGCCAGTGCCATCGAGTTGGCGGCGGTCGCCATGGATGTGGAGTGAGTGCTCGCGGGAAAAGGGGATGCTTGAACTCTACACCACCGCCCCGGCGTTCGGGTCGTTCGGGTCGACTTCCTTGGCAGAAGTCTTGATCAGATCGGAGCGCTTGACGCCCAGCCACATGGCGATGGCCGCGGCCACGAACACCGACGAATAAATGCCGAACAGGATGCCGATCGTCAGCGCCACCGCGAAGTAGTGCAGCGTCGGCCCGCCGAACAGCAGCATGGACAGCACCATCATCTGCGTGCAGCCGTGCGTGATGATCGTGCGGCTCATCGTGCTGGTGATGGCGTGGTCGATGACCTCGTGCGTGGTCATCTTGTTGAACCGACGGAAGGCCTCGCGGATCCGGTCGAAGATCACCACCGACTCGTTCACCGAATAGCCCAGCACCGCCAGCACCGCCGCCAGCACCGAGAGCGAGAACTCCCACTGGAAGAACGCGAAGAAGCCAAGGATGATGATGACGTCGTGCAGGTTGGCGACGATGGCCGCCACCGAGAACTTCCACTCGAAGCGGAAGGCGAGGTACAGCATGATGCCGGCGATCACGAACGCCAGCGCCTTGGCGCCGTCCTCGGCCAGCTCGCGGCCGACCTGCGGGCCGACGAAGTCGTTTCTCGTGAGGCGAACCGGCTCTGCGCTCCCGGCGGTGCAACGCGACCAGCGCTTCACCTTCTCGCCTTTTTCGTCAGTCTCGGTGTATTGCGCCTGCCCGCCTTGCGCCGTGCACAGCGACGTCATGACCTGCCTCACCGCGTCTTCCTGCTTGACGCCGTTGCGTGCCGGCAGCCGGATGAGCACGTTGCTCGCGGCGCCGTAGTTCTGCACCTGCGCGTCGCCCACCTTCGACGCCTCGAGCGTGGCACGAATCTTCGGCACGTCGGCCGGCTGCGTGTAGGCCACCTCGACGGCCGTGCCGCCGGTGAACTCGATGGACAGGTGCAGACCCTTGGTGAGCAGGAAGAACACTGCCAGCAGGAAGGTCACCAGCGAGATGACGTTGAACACCAGCGCGTGCCGCATGAACGGGATGTCGCGCCGAATACGGAAGAACTCCATGTCAGATCCTTGTTCGAGTTCTCGGGGCTCAGGCTTTGGTGCTCGAGGCCACGGCCGTTGCCGAATCGTCAGCCTTGGGCTTCCAGACCTGGCCGATGGACACGCCCTTGAGCTTCTTCTGGCGGCCGTACCACAGGTTCACGAGGCCACGCGAGAAGAGCACGGCGGAGAACATCGACGTGAGGATGCCCAGGCAGTGCACGACGGCGAAGCCCTTGACCGGCCCTGAGCCGAAGGCCAGCAGCGCCAGGCCCGCAATCAACGTCGTGACGTTCGAGTCCAGGATGGTCGCGAAGGCCCGCTCGTAGCCGGCGTTGATCGCCGACTGTGGCGAGGCGCCGTTTCGCAACTCCTCTCGCACCCGCTCGTTGATGAGCACGTTGGCATCAATCGCCATGCCCAGCGTCAGCGCAATGGCCGCGATACCCGGCAAGGTGAGCGTCGCCTGCAGCATCGACAGCACCGCCACCAGCAGCAGCAGGTTGAGCATGAGCGCCAAGGTCGAGAACACGCCGAAGAGCAAGTAGTACGCGCACATGAAGAGCGCAATCGCAATGAAGCCGTAGACCAGGCTGTCGAAGCCCTTGGCGATGTTGTCGGCACCCAGGCTCGGGCCGATGGTGCTTTCCTCGATGAACTCCATGGGCGCGGCCAGCGCGCCGGCGCGCAGCAGCAGGCTCAGCTCGTTGGCGGCATCGGTCGTCACCATGCCGGTGATGCGGAACTCGCTGCCCAGCTCGCTCTGGATGCGCGCGACCGTCAGCACCTCGCCCTTGCCCTTTTCGAACAGGATGGCGGCCATGTAGTTGCCGACGTTGTTGCGTGTCGAGTCGCGCATCTGACGGCCGCCCTTGGCGTCCAGGCTCACCGACACCGCCGGCTGCTGGTTCTCGTCAGGGCGCGGCTGCGCATTGGTGAGCATCTCACCGGTGGCGATGGCGTCCTTGTAGACCACCACCGGCGCACCGCGGCCGACCATGTATTTCTCGCGGCCGAAGGGCACGGGGCCGGTGCCGTCGAGCGAGGCGCGCGCCTCGGCCGTCATGTCGGCGAGGCGGAATTCGAGGTTGGCCGTGCGGCCGATGATGTCCTTGGCCTTGGCGGTGTCCTGGATGCCGGGCAGCTCGACCACGATACGGTCGGCGCCCTGCTGCTGGATCACAGGCTCGGCCACGCCCAGCTCGTTGACGCGGTTGTGCAGCGTCGTCATGTTCTGCTTGATCGCCGCTTCCTGCGTGCGGCGGGTGGCGTCCAGCTTGAGCACGCCCGACAGCTTGTAGTCGGCACCGTCCACCACCGGCGTCCACTGCAGGTCGGCGAACTGGTCGGCGAAGAGGTTCTGCGCGCTTTGCTGCGCGGCCTGGTCGCGGAAGGTGACGACGATGTTGGCACCGTCGCGTGCGGTGCTGCCGCGGATGTTCTTCTCACGCAGCGCCGTGCGGATGTCGCCGACCAGCGCGTCCATGCGCTTGTTGACCGCCGCCTTCATGTCCACTTGCATCAGGAAGTGGACACCACCGCGCAGGTCCAGGCCGAGGTACATCGGCAGCGCGCGCACGGCGGTGAGCCAGTGCGGCGAGCGCGACACGAGATTGAGCGCGACGACGTAGGTCGCGTCGGTCGGGTCGGCGTTCAGCGCCTTGTCGATGGCGAACTTGGCCTTGGACTGGGTGTCCACGTCCTTGAACCGCGCCTTCACGGAATTCGGCTCGAGCTGCACGAAGTCGGCGGCGATGTTCGCGTCCTTCAGCGCCTGCTCGATGCGCGTGGCCGTTTCGCGGCTGATGCGCACCGTGGCCTTGCTGCTGCTGACCTGAACGGCCGGTGCTTCGCCGAAGAAGTTGGGCAGCGTGTAGATCAGGCCGACCAGCAGCGCGATGACCAGCATCGCGTATTTCCAAAAGGGGTAGCGGTTCATGACGCCTTACTTGATCGTGCCCTTGGGCAGCACCTGGACAACCGAGGAGCGCTGGACCTGAACTTCGACGCCGTTGGCGACCTCGACGCTGAGATAGGTGTCGCCCAGCTTCGAGATCTTGCCCAGCACGCCGCCGGCGATGACGACCTCGTCGCCCTTGGCGATCGCCTCGATCATCGCCTTGTGTTCCTTCTGGCGCTTCATCTGCGGGCGCAGGACGACGAAGTAAAGGGCGGCGACCATCAACAGCGGAAAAATCATCCCGCCCATGCTGCCAAACGGGGAATCGGCGGCGGCCGTGGCCGCCGGTGCGGTCTGGGCAAATGCTTCGGAAATGAACACGACAGTGGTCCTTTGAACAGATCGGCGGGTCGCACCTTGTTGCAAGGCGAGACCTGGGGGATGACCGGGCGTGGGTGTGCCCGGCAAAACTTTGGGATTGTACGGCGGGGGTTTCGACACCCGTCTACAGTCGCGAGTTGCACACCCACACACCAGGAGAGCCGAAATGGCCGGACGCGAACCCACCACCTTGCTCGACCAGCTCGTCGCTGCCGCACGCGACGCCGACCCCGGCGAAACACGGGAATGGATCGAAGCCCTGGAGGCGGCCGTGCGCGAGGGCGGCCCCGAGCGCGGGCTCTTCCTGCTCGAGCGCCTGGAAGAGCAGGCTCAGCAGCTGGGGATCGTGCCGCACGTGCAGCCTTACTCGGCCTACCGCAACACGATTCCCGTCGAGCGCCAGGGCCGCTACCCGGGCGACCTCGCCATCGAGGAGCGGCTGACGGCCATCATGCGCTGGAACGCGCTGGCGATGGTGGTGCGCGCCAACCAGGCCTACGGCGAGCTTGGCGGGCACATCGCAAGCTATGCCTCGGCGGCCGAGATCTTCGAGGTGGGTTTCAACCACTTCTTCAAGGGCGATGATTCATCCACTGAAGCGCCCCGAAACGCGGACCTCGTGTACTTCCAGCCGCATTCGGCGCCGGGCGTCTATTCGCGCGCCTTCCTCGAAGGCCGCTTGAGCGAAGAGCAGCTCGCCCACTACCGCCAGGAGCTGAGCGGGCCAGGCCTGAGCTCCTACCCCCACCCGTGGCTGATGCCCGACTTCTGGCAGTTCCCGACCGGCTCCATGGGCCTCGGGCCGCTCAGTGCCGTGTACCAGGCGCGCTTCCTTCGCTATCTGGAGCATCGCCAACTGCTCAAGACCTCGCACCGCCACGTTTGGGGTGTGTTCGGCGACGGCGAGATGGACGAGCCCGAATCGATCGCCGCGCTCACCCTGGCCGCGCGCGAGCAGCTGGACAACCTCACGTTCATCATCAACTGCAACCTGCAGCGGCTGGACGGCCCCGTGCGCGGCAACGGGCAGATCGTGCAGGAGCTGGAGTCGCTGTTCACGGGCGCGGGCTGGAACGTCATCAAGGTGCTGTGGGGCTCCGACTGGGACGCCCTCTTCGCCCGCGACACCAGCCACGTGCTGCTGCAGCGCCTCGCGTCCACCGTGGACGGCCAGTACCAGACGCTGGGTGCCAAGGACGGCGCCTACAACATCGAGCACTTCTTCCAGCAGGACCCGGAGGTGCGCAAGCTCGTCGCGCACATGAGCGAGGGTGAGGTCGATGCGCTCAAGCGCGGTGGCCACGACTTCCGCAAGCTGCATGCGGCGTTCGCGGCGGCGCGCGCGCACCAGGGCCGGCCCACCGTGATCCTCGCGAAGACCAAGAAGGGCTACGGCATGGGCGGCGCGGGCGAATCGCGCATGACCTCGCACCAGGCGAAGAAGCTGGACCTCGATGCGGTGAAGGCCTTCCGCGACCGTTTTGCACTGCCGCTCACCGACGACGACGTGGCGCAACTGCGCTTCTACAAGCCCGAGCCCGACAGCCTGGAGATGCGCTACCTGCAGGAGCGGCGTGGGGCGCTTGGCGGCGCATTGCCCGCGCGCAAGGGCGACGCGCCAGCGCTGCCCGTGCCGCCGCTCGCAGGCTGGGGCGGTTTTGCGCTGCAGGCCGAGGGCAAGGAGATGTCCACCACCATGGCCGCGGTCCGCATGCTCAGCGGGCTCTTGAAGGATGCGCAGCTCGGCCCCCGCGTCGTGCCCATCGTGGCAGACGAGGCGCGCACCTTCGGCATGGCCAGCCTGTTCCGGCAGATCGGCATCTACTCGCCGCACGGCCAGTTGTACGAGCCGGAAGATGCCGGCTCGATGCTGTCGTACCGCGAGGCGCGCGACGGCCAGTTGCTGGAAGAAGGCATCACCGAGGCCGGCGCGACGGCCTCGTGGATCGCGGCGGGCACCTCGTACAGCGTGCATGGCTTGCCCATGCTGCCGATCTACATCTACTACTCGATGTTCGGCTTCCAGCGCGTGGGCGACCTGATCTGGGCGGCGGCCGACCAGCGCACCCGCGGCTTCCTCTTCGGCGCGACGGCCGGCCGCACGACCCTCGGCGGCGAAGGCCTGCAGCACCAGGATGGGTCCAGCCTCGTGATGGCCTCGATGGTGCCCAACTGCCGCGCGTGGGACCCCTGTTTCGCAGGCGAGGTGGCCGTCATCATGGACCACGGCATGCGCCGCATGCTCGAGGAGCAGCGCGACGAGTTCCACTACATCACGCTGATGAACGAGAACTACGAGCATCCGTCGCTCGCGCCCGAGTCGCATGCCGACGTGCTGCGCGGCATGTATCGCATCGCCACGCACACGCCCGAGCGCTCGGGCGGCCTGGTGCGGCTGTTGGGCAGCGGCACCATCCTGCGCGAGGTGATGGCCGCGGCCGAGCTGCTGGCCGCTGACTGGGGCGTGTCGAGCGAGGTCTTCAGCGTGACGAGCTTCAGCGAGCTGGCACGTGACGCCCGCGAGGTGGAGCGCGGCAATCGGCTGGAACCTGGCGCGATCGACCGCGTGAGCCACGTGCAGCGCATGCTCGCCGGCAGCGCGCCGGTGGTGGCCGCGACCGACTATGTTCGCGCCTGGCCGCAGTTGATCGCCGAGTACGTCGATGCGCGCTACGTGACGCTGGGCACCGATGGCTTTGGACGCAGCGACAAGCGCACCGCGCTGCGCAGCTTCTTCGAGGTGGATAGACACCACATCGTGCTGGCCGCACTGCAGGCGCTGGTGCGCGAAGGCGCGGGCGACCGGCAGTTGCTGGCCGAGGCGACGCAGCGCTACGGCATCGCGACCGATCTCGCTGCGCCGTGGACGCGTTAGGAGCGTTCGCCTGTCACTTGACGGGCGCGCTGGCCGGCGGGTAAGGCGTCGCGCCGTTCACGTCCTGCCCCGGTGCGGAGGCGGGCGTCGCGGCAGATGCCGCACTCGCCGCCGCGGCCGCCTCCTTCGCCTTCGCCGCCGCCTCGATCAGCTCATGCTGCTTCGGGCTGATGCAGTCGTCGACGATGCGGTGTCCCGCCTTCACGTCCAGCAGCATGGACTTGTTGGCGATCTGAACCATCAGCGTCTGGCCCTTCACGTCTTCCAGGCGCAGCGCGCCGGTGGAAGAGAGCACGGGCTTCATCACGTACAGCGCCTTGCCGTGCTTCACGTCGACGTAGCCGGCGTCCTTCGCGTTCTCCGTGATGTCGACGATCTGCTTGAGCTCGCACTCGTAGTGGCCGTAGTAGACGAGCTTGGCGGCTTCAAGTTGCTCGTTGTCGGCGGCGGGGAGCACGACGACCGGCGGCTTCTTCGCGGCCTTTGAGGCGGGTTTCGAGGACTTGGCCTTGGGCGCGTCGGCAGCGAACGAAGCCGAAGCGATGCTGCCCAATGCGAAGGCGCAAGAAGCGGCGATGAATGCAAGATGGAAGCGGCGTGAAACCGTCATGGTGTCTCCTGTGTGGCGGGCCGAATGATGCCGCATTGCATCGGCCCTGCCGTTACGGCGGGTTCACGGCGCCGTCCTGTCGCGTGGGCTGCACGCTCGCCAGCTCGGCCAGCAGCGCGTTCGCTTGCGCCGGGTCGGTGCGCGCGAGCGCTGTTGCCATGCGCTGCAGCGGGTCACGGGCTGGCCGGAAGTCGGGGCTGATGCGCAGCACCGCAAGCAGCGGCTCGCGCACCTGCGCCAGCATGCGGTGCACGTCTTGCGAAGGCTGCACGCCGCGGCCGGCCTCGACGAAGCGGTCGCGGGCGCGCCAGTAGGCGGCGAGGCGCGATGCGGTGGCCGCGTCGGCGCCATCGGCCAGTACCTCCGCCGTCGAGAGCGTGAGTCCATGCAGCAGCGTCACCAGGCGTTCACCGGGCAGTGAATCTGGTGCATAGGTGATGCGCGGCGCGCGGTAGGCCACGATGGGCCGGTCGTCGGTGTTGACCGGCGCGCCCCGCGCGAACTGCGCCAGCGCGCTCGGGCCAGCGACGAAACTGCCGAGCAGCGCGAAGCCATCGTTCAGGCCGAAGGCCGCGGGACGCCGCGGCAGCTGTGCTTCGTTCAGGCGCCGCTGCAGGGCCTGCATGTCGAAGCGCGCGCCATCGGCTCGACCGACGAGCCCCAGCACCGGCGTCTCGAGGCTGTTCGTCGCGAGCATCGCGAAGCCCTGGTGGTAGGCCACGTTGAAGGCCGCGACGATGCTGCGCAGGGATGCCAAGTCGAGCTGATGCAGCGGCAGCCACTGGCAGAAGATGCCGCCAGGCGCGAGCCGCGCGCGCACCGCCTCGAAATGCTCCACCGTGTACAGCGCGCCCGAGCCGCTTCGCGCCGGGTGGAAGTTGTCGGACACGATGAGGTCGTAGCGCTGCGTGCTCGCGCGCACGAAGCGGCGCGCGTCGGCGGCGATGAGGTGCAGCCGAGGGTTGGGTGCGCCGTCGGTCAAGGCCTGCGTGAAATGCGCCGAGGCATCGATGACCTCGGGCAACAACTCCACGGCATCAACTTGCAGCGTGGATTCCCGTGCGGCCGACGACGCGGTCACACCGGTGCCCAGGCCAAGGAACAGCGCGCGCCTTGGGGACGGGTGCAGCAGCAGCGGCAACAGCGCCTGGCGCGCATCGGCCAGCAGCGTGGCGCTGCTGCCCTCTTGCTGGCGGTTGTCGATGCGCAGCCGCGAGACGCCGTCGGCGTCCTCCACCACGCTCACCGCGGCCATCGCGCCTTCGCGGTAGCTCACCACCCGGCCGCCCTCGGGCACGTCGATGAAGGCGAGTGGCGGTGCCCACACCGCGAGCACGAACACCGCGCCCACCAGCGCCCAGGCCGGCGGCATGCGACGCGCGTGCCGCACGGCCAGCAGCAGGTAGCCGGCGACGATCACGAGCAGCGCCACCTTGGCGCCGAAGGCAGGCACGAACCACACGCCGCAGACGAAGGGCGCAGCGGCGGCGCCGAGGGTGTTCACGCCCAGCGATCGGCTGAAGGAGACTCCCTCGGCCTGGGCCTGCGTGGCAAGGTGACTGAACACCATGCCCATCGCGAAGGTCGGCAAGAGAAAGGCCGCGAACGCCATCGCCGCCTCGCCCGCGAGCGCCTGCGCCATGCCGGCGCCGAGCCACGCCAGCGCTTGTGACTTGATCGACTGCGCGCCCCACAGGCACAGCGTGCCGAAGAGACAGGCGGCAGCAAGCGCGCACAGCAGGCGATCACGCAGCAGCTTCGCGTCTCGCGAGCGAGCCAGCCATTGCTGGTACGCAGCGGCACCGAGTGCACTGCCGACGAGGTACACCGCGAGCAGGATGGCAAAGGTGTAGACCGTGTTCTCGGCGACCTGGCTCAGCACGCGCACGACCAGCACTTCGTAGCCGATGCCCAGCAGCCCGGTGGCCGCGAGCAGGGTCAGCAGCGTGCGCCTGGCCGGTGCGCCAGGATGCTCGCCGACGGCATCGTCCGCCGCGCGATCAAGAGTCGGGAGATCAAGGCATGAGAACGCAATCACAGCGCACACCAGGTTGAGCGACGCACACACGAAGGCCGCGCGCACGAGACCAAGCTCGGGCACCAGCCAGAACGCCGTGGCGATCACGCCCAGCACCGCGCCAAAGGTGTTGCCGGCATACAGCGCCGAAAGCGTCGAGCCCTCGTGCCGCCAGCGCGCGAGCACGCGCTCCATCGCGGGCAGCGTAGCGCCCATGGCCGCGGTGGCGGGCAACAGCAGCAAGAAGGTGCCGGCGAAGGCAATCGTCCATTGCCAAGACGGCGACGGCTGCTCGCCGATCAACGCGAGCAGGCCGTTGCTCGCGGGTCGCATTTCCAATGCCAGCACCAGGCTCCACGAACCCATCAGCAGCTCGCACAGCGCATACCAGCGCGCGGGCCGCGCACTGCGCTCGATGCGCCGCCCCAGGGTCAATGCGCCCAGCGCGAGCCCGCCGAAGAAGGCTGCCACCACAGCCAGCACGGCCGCTGCTTCATGCCCGAGCCACAGCGCGCATTGCTGCGTCCAGACGATCTGGTAGCCGAGCGCCGCGAAGCCCGAGGCAGTCATCAACGCAAGCGCCAACCGGCGCCGGCCCGCGGCCGGCCGCACCACCATCGATTCGTCGAGAAGCAATTCCAGGCGCACTGCTCGGCCCGCCCTCAGCCGCTGAAGGCGATCGCGTAACCCCACGAATCAAGCCGCGAAGGAATTGCGTTGAAAGCCAGGCTGATGCGCCGCTCGCCGACGTTCGGCGGCACGGCGTGCATGAGGTAGCTCGGGAACAGCACCATGTCGCCGGGCGCAGGCGCCGGGCTGATCCACTTGTCCGCGCTGTACGGCCCCGGCGTCATCGCCGCGTGGTCGTTGCGGAAGGCGAAGTCGGTGCCGCCCGGCGATTTCATGAACACCGTCTGCGAGCCGGGGTGCGTGGGCGTGAGATACACCACGCCCGACACGAAGCTGTTGGCGTGGTTGTGCATCGCCTGCCGGCCGCCCGCGTCCAGCACGTTGACCCACATCTCCTTCAGCGACCAGCCGAGCCGCTCGCCGAAGAGCAGCGCGCCAAACTCCGCCAGCTTCGGCGTGATGAGCGCTGCGGCCGCAACCAGCAGCGGGCTGTCGCTGGGCTTGAGCATCGCCGTGTGCGACAGCTTGGGCGACGAACTGTTCTCGCGATCCGCAGCGGCGCTGAAGTGCTCCACCAGTCCACGCACGAGGGCGCCGTCCAGCGCCCCGGGCACCCGCATGAAGGGCGTGGGAAAGAGGCCGATGACCTCGTCAGGCACGACGGCGGACCAGCATCAGGCCGGCCAGGCCCAGCGCCAGCAGCGCGTAGGTGCTGGGCTCGGGCACCGGCGTGATGCTCACGTTGTCGAAGGCGGCGAAGTTGGCGGCGTTGCCGAAGGTGAGCGAATGCGCGCTCGCGGCGAAGGCGCCACCGGCGAGGTCGAAATGGCAGAACGCGCTGTCGTTGCAGCCGCCGGCTTGCGCATTCGACAGCAGGTCGAAGGAGCCGAGCAGCGCGCCCGTGCCGTTCAGGCCGCTCCACGCCTGGACGCCACCCTTGACGGCGTCGGACGACGAATAGAAGAAGCCGATGGCGCTGAAGCCGGCGGCGACGTTCATCGTCGCTTCTGCACCCACCGGCGCCATCACGCCGAGCGCGCTTGGCGCATTGCTGAAGTAGGGGCCGAGGGCATCGTTCTGCAGGGCCAGCGCATCGCCGCCGAACGACACGCCGAGGGCCACGCCGCTGGCGCCGGCGCTGTCCGCACCGCCGTTGTAGAACTCGTTGACCGACGCGAAGCTCGTGACGCCCTCGAAGTCGACGAGGGTGTTGGCGGCGAAGGCCGGGGTCGCGGCAAGCAAGGCGACTGCGGCAGCGGAAAGCAGCTTCTTCATGGTGGGGCTCCTCGGATGATCTGGTGTTGCGCTCTGCACATGCATTCGGTGCAGTGCAGCGAGCGATTGCGCGGCAGTCTAGGGATCCAAGACGACAGCTTCGTGACCCGCATGAGCGGGCTTCGCACACCGGGCCGGTTGCCTCGGCGGCCAAGGGCAGACCGTCACGCCAGGGTCATGCGTGCTCCCTAGCATCCCGTCGCGCTGGAGGTGGGAGTCCGCATTTGCTCCGCCCCGCAGACCACACGAGACACACAAAGACCTCAACAGGACAGGAGCACTTCCATGGAACTCGGATTCAACAAGAGCCACCTCGCGCTCGCGGCGCTGGCGACGCTCGGTGCCTTCGCCGTGGGCACCGCCCCCGGCAGCGCCAGCGCCGCCAAGACCGCGGGCACCTATGTCACCGGCGACTTCCACAACCACACCACCTGCTCCGACGGCTCCATCTCGATGCAGAAGCTGGTGAAGAAGGCCACCGACACCGTCGACACACCCTGGGGCCTCGACTGGTTCGTGCAAGCCGGCCACGGCGGCAACGGCAACCGCAACTGCACGCTGGCCGAAGACGCGAGCCTCGCGACACCCGCCTACCCGCTCGCCTATTCGTCCACCGGCGTGCAGCAGGGCCCGACCACCACATGGCAGAACTCCAACCCCGCGGTGACGCCGAAGGGCTTGCCCTCGGGCAGCGCGCCCAACCAGAACATGTGGCGCTGGCAGTCCATCCAGGAGTTCCAGTACCCGCTGATGGAGTACCTGTCGGCCTACAAGAACAAGCCGATGTTCGTCGGCATCGAATCCGTGGTCGCAGGCCATGAGCACGCGTCGATGTCGGTGATCACCGGCCAGATGCCCGCCTCGATGGACACGGCCACGCTGCCCACGAGCGCCGGCTACACCGCGCTCGGCAATGCCACTGCGCTCGCGCAGTGGGAGTACTGCTTCGACCGTGGCGACACCGACACCGGCCGCGGCAACACCACCGTGGGCGGCAGCGTCGGCAACAACTGGAACTGCTCCGTCCTGGGCAGCCTGAACGACACGGACGCAAGCTGGAACAGCACCGCGCAAAAGCTCATGCCCTCGGGCACCACCGGCGTGGGCACGCGCGGCCACCTGAAGACGGTGGAGGCCATCAAGTGGATGGCGCAGAACCATCCGAACGCGAGCTACTACGTGCCGGCCCACCTCGAGCGTCCAGGCCCCTTCAACCCGGACGGCAACAACGGCTACAACATCGAGCACCTGCGCAACTTCAACAACGCCGGCCCGCGCATCGCCTTCGGCTTCGAGACGCAACCCGGCCACGGCGCATCGTCGGACCGCGGCGAGTACGCAGTGAATCGCAACACCATCGGCGGCGTGAAGGTCGACTCGGTGGGCGGCACCACCTGGGGCGGGACTGGCGTGTACGGCGCCCAGATCGGCGGCGTGTGGGATGCATTGCTCGGCGAAGGCCGCAACTGGTGGTTCTTCGCGAGCTCCGACTGGCACAACCGCGGCAGCTTCGGTCCTGATGACCGCCGCTCGACGCAGGACTTCTTCCCCGGCGAATACCAGCGCACCGCGGTCATGGTGCGCAACGGCGGCGACCCGAAGCTGCGCCCGCAGATGATCGTGGACGGCCTGCGCAGCGGCAACGCGTTCGCCTCCGGCGGCCAGCTGATCGACCGCCTGGCCTTCATTGCCTGCGCGTCCTACCCTGGCCCGGCCGCGCGGACCAACGCGGCGGTGCAGGCGCTGGCCGTGAACGCCGCGACGCATGACACCGACATCGACGTGAGCGGCTGCGCCACCATGGGCGAGAAGCTCGCGGTGCGGGCCGGCGCGGAAGTGGTGGTGTCCATCGTCGTGCGCGACCCGGCCGGCAACAACTATTCGCCCTACAGCTTCAACAACCCGTCGCTCGCGCAAGTGGGCATCGCGCAGCCGATCAACCAGCCGGTGCTCGACCACGTCGACGTGATCCGCGGCCTGGTGAGCGGCTACAAGACGCCGGGCGCAGCGGACTATGCGGGCGCATGGCCGAACACGTGGATCGCCAACCCCGACCTCGCCACCGTGCCCGCCGCCGCGAAGAACACCAGCGCCGGCGTGATCAAGACCTTCAACGGCGCCACCTGGACGCCGGTGGCAGGCAACAGCGAGTTCAAGGCGATGACCTTCCGCATCCCCGCGGTGTCGGCCTCGCAGTACGTGCGCTTGCGCGGCAGCAACCTGCCGCCGAGCGTGCCCTACGAAACCGACGCCAGCGGCAACCCGCTGGCCGACATCTTCACCAACGCGTCCGACCCGACCAAGCTGCGCATCCCCTGCACGGCCATCGGCAGCAACGTGCCGGCCAACGGCGTGCTGTACAGCGGCACCGGCATCGACGGCTGCCCGAACCACCTGCCGGTCGTGGGCGGTGTGAAGTACGTGGCGTATGACGTCGCGGCCTGGTCGGACCTCTGGTTCTACAGCAACCCGATCTACGTCGAGGTGGCGGGATCGACGGCGGTCGCCGGCGTGAAGTAAGCGCCGCGTTCACCGATTCATGGCGCCGTGCGGTTTTCCGCGCGGCGCCTTCTTGCATTCCTGCCGTCCCAAACTCAGCAGACCGTTTGTCGATTCGCATTGTTCGAGCAACACCATGTCCACGCCATTCTCAACGCCACTTGCACCTCCAACGCTTGAAGACACCATTGCGCCGCCACGAGCGACGTGGCCGCAATGGCTGCGCGAGCCGCTGCTGCACTTCGTGCTGCTCGGCGCCGTGCTCTTCGGCATCGACCACCTGGTCGCGAGCCGCGCCGGCGACCCCCGCGTGATCGTCGTGGGCGCCGAGGTCGACAGGCAAGCGAAACAGGTCTTCGCCGCCGCCCGCGGCCGCGAGCCCACCGCCGAGGAACTGAAGGCCCTGCGTGCCACCTGGCTCGACAACGAAGTGCTGTACCGCGAAGGCCTCGCGCTGCAGGTGGACCGCGGCGATTCGGCCATCCGCGAGCGCGTCATCTTCAAGGCGCTGAGCGTGGTCGATGCCAACATCAAGCAGCCGCCTTTCGACGACAAGGTGCTGCGTGAATGGTTCGAGAGCCATCGTTCCAAATACGACGAGCCGGCACGCTTCGACTTCCAGGAAGCGGTGCTTGCAGGCGACAACTCGGAGGCGGCCGTTCGCGCTTTCGTCGACACGCTGAACAAGGGCGCGCCCGGCGACATTGCCGCGGGCCTTCGGGTGTTCAAGGGCCGGCCGCACGCCAACCTCGTGCAAAGCTACGGCGCCGATTTCGCGAAGGCCCTGGAAGAAGCACCTGCCAGCGAATGGCGCGCCTTCCCCACCCGCGATGGCTGGCGCGCGATGCGGCTCGACGCCACGACGCCGGCCAGGCCAGCTGTCTTCGAGACGCTGCGCGGGGTGGTGCTGCAGGACTGGACGGACGTGAAGATGGCGGATCAGCGCACGGCCGCCGTCCGCAGCCTCGCGAAGAAGTACATCGTGAAGGTCGAAGGAGCGCAGCCATGACGCGCAGGCTGCAGCGACTCCTGCTGTTCGTGCTCGTGCTCCTCGGCAGCACGGCCACCGCGCACGAGATGAGCATGGCCGAGATGGAGCTGCGCGAGATGGCGCCCGGCGAGTTCATCTGGCAGTGGACAGCCACCAACCGCGATGCGAGCGAAGACCTGAAGCCAGTCTGGCCCGAGGATTGCGAGGCCACCGGCAACCTCCTGCGCTGCGAAGTGGCGCTGGAAGGCACGCTTGGCATGGAGGGCGTGGGCAAGCGCTATTCAGCCGCGCTCGTGAAGGTGTTCTGGCGCGACGGCCAGAGCCGCGTCTACACGCTCACCGCGAGCCAGCCCACGGTGCAGCTCTATGGCTCGGCCGAAGACACGCGCGGCATGGGGCAGATCGCGTCGGCCTACACCGTGCTCGGCGTGGAGCACATCCTGAGCGGCATCGACCACCTGCTGTTCGTGCTGAGCCTGCTCTTCCTCGTCGGCTTCAACCGACGGCTGGTGGCCACCATCACGGCCTTCACGCTGGCGCACAGCCTCACGCTGGCCTCGAGTGCGCTCGGTTTGCTGACGCTGCGCTCGCCGCCGGTGGAGGCCTCGATCGCGCTGTCGATCGTGCTCGTCGCGGCCGAGGCATTGCACCAGCGGCAGACGCTGTCGCGGCGCTGGCCGGCGCTGGTGGCATTCCTGTTCGGCCTCGTGCATGGTCTCGGTTTCGCCGGTGCGCTGCAGCAGATCGGCCTGCCGCAGAAGCACCTCTCGGTCGCGCTTCTCACCTTCAACGTCGGCGTGGAAATCGGCCAGCTGATGGTGGTGGCGCTGGCCTGGCTCGCATGGCGCACGCTGTCGCGCTGGCCGAGCTTTGTCCTCGTCCGCAAGCCCGCGCTGTACGCCATCGGCAGCATTGCCGCTTGGTGGTCGATCGCTCGCATCGTGGCGATCGCGGGCTAAGGGTTTCGAGCAGGCATCAATCGGTGCGCACTGATTTTCAAGAGCCGCTACGGGGTCCACAATCGGCGCCTCATGGAGGTGCAGCGGCATCGGCGCGGGATGTCCGGGGCGTGGGCCTTGCTGGCTGGTTACGCCGGGCTGAGCTATGCGCAAGACCAGCCGCCTGCGTCCGTCCGGCCCCCGGTCCTCGTCCACGGTTCGAGGTCGAGCCTGGCGACGCCCCAGGCGCTCAAGCGCGAGCGCCTGGTGGTCACTGATTTCATCGTTGCCGACGACATCTCGCGGCTGCCGGACTTCAAGTCGGTGATGGTCGCAGGCACCGATGTCGTCAAGTCGCCCCCGGCCAGCCACGTCGAAGGCGGCGTGGCCGGCGCCATCGACCTGCGCACCCGAAGGCCCTTCGACTTCCCCGGCCGCCCACGGCCATGCCCGGGCGGCCGCGTCCTTGCGCTGGCGCATGACGAGCCGCGTGTCCATCATGGCAGAAGGCACCCACCTCCTGCGCACGATGCGGCGTTCGTACCATGGCGTTCCGACACTGCCCGACAGCGACTGGCTCAACGACAGGCAGATCGATGCCTCGTTCGTCATCAAGCTGTAGGCCTGCTTCGATGCGCCTCGACCTGACCGTGGCGATGCAACGAACTTTCGCGGCGGCCTGCGCCGCACTGGCCCTGGCCGCCTTCGCTGCCGCCATGGCCGCCACGCCGCTGGACACCTGGCGCGCCGAGGTGACACGCGTGCGGCTGCTCGCCGAAAACGATGTGCGGCGCGCCTATGAGGAAGCGAGGCGCCTGCACGGCGCGATGCCCGCCGATGCGACGCCCGTGGACGTCGCGCGTTCGCTCAATGTGCTGTCGCGCATTGAGACTTATTACGCGCTGGCCGAGCCTGCCGAGGCGCACGCGAAGCAAGCGTTCGCCGTTGCGACGCAGAACAACGACCGCATCGGCCAGGCGGAATCCGACCTGAACATGGCCCTGAACTCGATCAGCCAGGGCAAGCTCGGCGACCTCGTGTCGGCCACGCAGCACAGCGTGGGGGCGCTCGAGGGCATCAACCGGCCGGACCTTCTGAGCGAGGCCCTGCTGGGCACGGCGGTGATGCACCGCCACTTCGAGCAGTTGGACGATTCCATCGCGGTGGCGGTCCAGGCGATGGAGATTGCGCGCCGCAGCGGCAACCCGCTCGCACTGACCCATGCGCACCTGGGCCTGGCCATCGCGCTCGAGCTGAGCACGCGGCCCGACGAAACCCATGAGCACTACCAGCAGATGCGCCAGCAGGCCAAGGCGGCGAATTCGAGGCTTCTTGAAGGATTCGCCATCGCCGGCCTGGCCAGCGTGGCCGGCGCGCGGCACGACCCGCGGCTCTCGGAACAACTGGGCCATGAAGCCGTCGCGATGTTCCGGGAGATTGGCGCGCCCTACGCCGTCTGCTTCGGCTTGTATGGCCTCGCGTACCGCCTCATCGAGGACGGCCGGGCGGCCGACGCGATTCCCTTGCTGAATGAATCGGTCGCCACCTTCGAGCGCTTTCCGAACCGCATCGGCCGCTGGTTCGCACTGAATGCCCGAGGCAGGGCCTACCAGGCACTGGGCGAGACCGCGCGTGCCGAGGCGGACGCGCAGACCGCCTACGCCATCGCGAAGGACCTGGGCTATGCCATCTACACGAGCCGCAGTGCGAACCGGCTTTCCTCCATCGCCGCGGCCAAGGGCGATCACAAGAAGGCCTACGAGCTGGCGGTCGAGGCTGCAGAGCAGACGGCCCGGGCAGTGCGCGAGAAGGTGACCTCGCGCATGTTGCAGCTCATCAAGCGCTACGAAACCGAGGGACGCCAGCGCGAGATCGACGAGCTCACGCGCCGCAACGAGCAGCAGACCGCGCAGCTGCACCAGCGCCAGCTTCAGCAGCGCTGGCTGTTGACGCTGCTGGCCGCGGTGGCGCTCGGACTCGCGGGCGTGGCCTTGTTCGTGCACCGGCTGCGCATGCTCAATGCCTCGCTGGAGCAGCGCGTGCATGAGCGGACTTCGCAGCTGCGCCAGCAGGCCCGCTACGTGCGCGCGCTGATCGACATTCTGCCGATGTGGGCCTGGTTCAAGGACACGCTCAACCGCTACGTCGTGGTGAACGAGAGCCACGCCAAGGGCCGTGGGCGCACGGTGGACGAGATGCTTGGAAAGTCCGACCTCCAGCTGTTGCCGCCTGACGCGGCCCGCCAGCTACTGGCCGATGACGAGGAGGTCATGCGCACCGGCGTCGGCAAGGCCTCGCAGGAATGGGTCCTGCAAGGCGGCGGTGGTGTGTGGATGGAGACCTACAAGGCGCCGGTGGTCGACGACGACGGAACGGTGCTGGGCACCGTGGGCGTGGCGCGCAACATCAGCGAACGCAAGGCGGTGGAGACCGCCCGCGAGGCGGCGCTCGCGGAGGCGACCCAGCTCGCGCGCATGCGAAGCGAATTCCTGGCGCAGATGAGCCACGAGCTGCGCACGCCGCTCAACGGCATCCTTGGCTTTGCGCGCATCCTGCAGCGCGACAAGTCGCTGACGCAGCGGCAGGTGCGCGGCCTGAAGATCATCGACGAGAGCGGGCAGCACCTGCTCGCTCTCATCAACGACATCCTCGACCTCGCGCGCATCGACGCCGCCAAGCTCGAACTGATCCCCACCGACGTGGACCTGCACACATTGCTGCAGGTGGTGTGCGACATCGTCCGCGTGAAGGCCGAAGAGAAGAACCTCCTGTTCACCTTCAACTCCGAAGGCGCCCTTCCCGCCGTGCGCGTCGATGAGAAGCGGCTGCGGCAGGTGCTGCTGAACCTGCTGTCCAACGCCATCAAGTTCACGGACAAGGGCCGCGTCACATTGCGGGCCAGCAGCGTGCCGGGTGCCGACGACGGCCATGCCCGGTTGCGCTTCGAGGTCGAGGACCGGGGCGTGGGCATGGACCGGGAACAGGTGGGCCGGCTGTTCCAGCCCTTCGAGCAGGTGGGCGACGCAAGGCGGCGCGAAGGCGGGACGGGGCTTGGCCTGGCGATCAGCCGCCAGCTCGTGCGGCTGATGGGCGGCGACATCGAGGTGCGCAGCACGCCGGGCGAGGGCAGCCTCTTCTGCTTCGAGATCGTCGCTCCGCTGGCCATCGAACACGTCCCCGGCCCGGCGGAGCGCCGGGCGCCCATCGGCTACCAGGGGGAACGGCGCAAGGTTCTCGTCGTCGACGACGTGCCGCAGAACTGCGACATGCTGACCGAGGTCATGACCACACTGGGCTTCGTGGCGACCGAAGCGGGAAACGGGGAGGAAGCCCTGGCGTCGGTCAGCCAGTTCCATCCCGATCTCGTGCTGATGGATCTGTCCATGCCCGTCATGGACGGCTTCGAGGCAATCCGCAGGCTGCGCGCGGACCCGCTGACGCGCACGCTGCCAATCCTTGCGACCTCGGCCAGCGCCAGGGGTGACACGGCCGCGCGCTGCCGCGAGGCCGGTGCCGATGCCTTCATCGCCAAGCCGATCGACCAGGATGCCCTGGTGCAGGCGGTGGGGCGACTGCTGAAACTGCAGTGGGTGTACGACGGGCCGTCCGTTTCACATGAGCCGGCGCTCGACCAGGCCGATGGTGAACTGGTGCCCCCGCCGCCGGAGGAGATCGCCGTGCTGATGGACCTTGCGCGCGTGGGCAACATGCGCTCGATTGCCGAGCGCGCCGACCACGTCACCTCGCTGGACCCGCGCTATGCGGCCTTCGGCTCCCGCCTGCGCTCACTCGCCGAGGCGTGCCAGTCCAGGGCGATCGCCTTGCTTGTGGAGCGCTACAGCGGTCCGCCCTAGTCCGCGTCAACCTATGCGGCGACGAGCCGGCCCCGGAAGGTGTAGCCCACCTTCTGCTCCGAGTGCAGCGGCACGGTGGAGGTGGTGGCGCGTTCGATGCGGCGGCGCAGCCGGTAGATGGCGGCGTGAAGCAGGTTGTCGGCCTCGTTCTGCGGGTCGCGGCCGAGGCGCTGGCACAAGGCGGCGCGCGTGACCGTGGCGCCGTCGGCCGCGGCAAAGCACTCGACCACGGCCAGGTCGTTGTCGCTCAGGTCGATGCGCGCGCCATCGGGCGCCACCAGCTTGCGTGCGGCGCGCTCGAGCCGCCACTGCGCGGCCTGCGTCCGGCTGCCCTCGACGCGCCGCTGCACGGCTTCGATGGCGAGCCCGACCTGCTCGAACCGCACGGGCTTCATGAGGTACATGTCGGCGCCGGCGCGCAGCACCGAATCGAACACATCCGGCCCGACGCGGCCGGACACGACCACGATGCCCGCCGGCCCCTTGCGCCGGATCAGGCGCACGAGATCGACACCGTCCACGCCCGGCAGCATCAGGTCCACGACGTAGAAGTCGTACTCCCAGGCGCCCACCGAAGTCAGGAATTCGTCGCTGTCGGGGAAGACACGCACCCGCACGCCGTGCTGCTCTAGGTACTGGGCGAGGTATTCGGCGTATTCGCCGTCGTCATCGATGACGGCGAGTGTCGATGGGAGCATGAGCTAGACCTCTATGCCTTGCGGAATCGTCATACGGGCGATGCTGCCGCGCGGCGGGTTGGGAACGATCTCGATGCTGCCCTTGTGCAGGTCCACCACCCGGCGCACGATGTACAGGCCCAGGCCGGCACCCGTCCTCGCACGGGCGTTGCTGCCGCGGCTGCCCTTGTCGAAGACGCGCGGCAGCAGGTCCTCGGCGATGCCGTCGCCACGGTCGGTCACCTCCAGCACGATGGCAGGCGGCTCCTCCGAATCGCGGATGCGCAACTGCACCGCCGACCCCGACGGCGAATACGCCAGGGCATTGGACAGCAGGTTGGACAAGGCCAGCCGCATGAGCAGCGGCTGGACCTGCACCGTGCGCATCGCGCTGTTCGATTCGATGGTGATGCGGCGGCGGTCCTCGGCGGCCATGTCGTGCACCACCAGTCCGACGAGCGTGTCGAGGTCGGTGTCGGCGATGGGCTCGGTTGCGCCCGAGGTGAGCATGGTGGCCGCCGCCAGCGCGTTGTTGAGGGTGCCGATGACATGGTCGAGCACATGCTCGGCACGCACCAGCGGGCGGCGGATGTCTGCGTTCCTGTCGGCGCTGCTGCCCGCCTTGCTCTCATCCCCGAGCGCAGCAATGGCCGCGGACGCGCTTTGCAGTGCCGCCGACGCGTTGTTCAAGGGCTGGCGCACCTCGTGGGCGAGCAGCCGCAGCATGTCCTCGCGGTCGGCCAGCATCTGGTCGCGCTCCTCGAGCAGCTTGCGCAAGCCGGCTGACTCGCCCTCGGCGCGCGCCCGGACGGCGCGTTCGATCGCGAGCTGTTCCAGCTCGACGTTCGAGCGCGCCAGTTCCACGTTCTTGGCCTCGAGCTGGCGGCGCAGCGCGCTCAACGTCAGGTGGGTGTTGATGCGGGCCAGCACCTCGTCCTCGTTGACGGGCTTGGTGACGTAGTCGACACCGCCAGCCGCAAACGCCGACAACTTGTCCTGCGTCTCGGTGGCGCTGGTCATGAAGATCACCGGGATGCCCTGCGTGGGCGCGCCGCTCTTGAGCTGGCGGCAGGTGGCGAAACCATCCATGCCTGGCATGTGCACGTCCAGCAGCACGAGGTCGGGACGCACGTGCCGGGCGCGTTCGAGTGCTTCCTCTCCGCTCAAGGCCACCACCACCCGAAGGCCATTGCGTTCCAGGCAGTCGATCAGGACCCGCAGGTTCGCGGGTTGATCGTCCACGGTGAGGATGGTCCTCACCGTCGTGTCGGTGTCTGCCAACGGCTTCATTCGCCATGCCCATCGGAAGCTGCGGCCGAGTCTACGCGGCTTGGCGGCCGGCGGCACCGGGCCAAACGCCAAGGGACAGCGAGCCACGCTCGTCGAGAAGTGCAGATGCCTGTGCGGTGAAGCCATGGGGGCGCATCGGCGGGATTTGTGAGTAATTGATCATAACTGAGCAGGTCGGGAAGTGGTGTCGCAACCGTCGAGGTTTTGCAGCCCGGGCCGCCTTGCCTGGCGCTTGGGCGTTGTTCTGGAAATCCCGAACTCCGTCCTTTTCAAGGACCATCAAGCCGCGAAATGGGAGTTTTCAGATCAGCATTTCCTCAAAACGATCAGAACTGACTCAAGCGAACATTACTTTTATCCGAAACCACGGCACGAGGCCCAACGAGGAACCACCCCATGATTCGCAACCTCACCCTGCGCGGCAAGATGCTCGCTGCGTTCTTCCTGATCATTGCCCTCCTGGCCACGCTATCGGCCGTGGCCATGACCAAGTTGTCCAGGCTGAACGCCAATACGCTGGAACTGGGGACGAACTGGTTGCCGAGCGTGGAGGCGTTGGGCGACATCCGAACGGACATCGCCATGGTGCGGCTGGGCCAGGTCCGCCAGATCCTGGCCAAGGACGCGGCTGCCCACGCGGCAACCGACAAGATCATGGCCGAGCGCACGCAGCGCCTGCAGAAACATCGGGACGAGTACGCCAAGCTGATCAGTTCGCCCGATGAGCGCCGCCTCTGGAACGAGTTCGAGGCGCAATGGAACGCGTACACCGCCGCGGTGCAGACGCGCATCCTGCCGCAGGCTCGCGCAGGCCAGGAGATGGACGCGCTGCATGTGTTCTACGCCGAAGCCCAGAAGCCCTTCGATGACCTGAGCGAAACCCTGGCCCGCGACATCGCACTCAACGTCCAGGGGGCCGATGCCGAGGTCGAGCACAGCCGGGCGGACTACGTGTCGGCGCGCACGTGGATGATCGGCGTGTCGATGCTGGCCTTGCTGGCGGCGATCGGGCTGGCCGTGCTTATCAGCGGGCATGTGCTGCACGCCATCGGCGGCGAGCCGGCCGCCGTCAGCGAGGCGGTGACACGCATTGCCGCCGGCGACCTGTCCACGCAAGTCACCCTGCGGCGCGGCGACGAGAGCAGCATCCTCGCCTGCATCCATCGAATGCAGGACGGCTTGCAGCGCGTGGTGGGCGAGGTGCGCAACGGCGCGGAATCGGTGGCCACTGCATCGAGCCAGATCGCACAAGGCAACCTCGACCTGAGCTCCCGCACGGAGGAGCAGGCGTCCAACCTGCAGCAGACGGCCGCGTCGCTGGAGCAGATGGCCTCGGCCGTGAAGAACAACGCCGACACCGCAACCCAGGCCAACCAGCTGGCCGACGGCGCTTCGCAAGTGGCGGCCCAGGGCGGCGAGCTGGTGGGCGAGGTGGTGCAGACCATGGCCGACATCAGCGCCGCGAGCCGCAAGATCGCGGACATCATCGGCGTGATCGATGGCATCGCCTTCCAGACCAACATCCTCGCGCTGAACGCCGCCGTGGAGGCAGCACGGGCCGGCGAGCACGGCAAGGGCTTCGCGGTGGTGGCCACCGAGGTGCGCAACCTCGCGCAGCGCAGCGCCACGGCAGCGCGTGAGATCAAGGGGCTCATCCACGACAGCGCTGGCAAGGTGGAGGCAGGGTCCGAGCTGGTGTCGCGGGCTGGCCGCACGATGGCCGACATCGTGGCGCAGGTGCGACGGGTGAGCGACCTCATGAGCGAGATCACCGCGGCCACCAGTGAGCAGAGCGGCGGCATTTCGCAGATCAACACGGCCGTGTCTCAGCTGGACCAGACCACGCAGCAGAACGCCGCATTGGTGGAGGAATCCGCCGCGGCGTCCGAGAGCCTCAAGTGCAATGGACAGCGGCTGCTCGAATCGGTCAGCGTGTTCCGGCTCAGGAGCGGTGAAGGCGCCCTGGCGTGACAGGCTTGAGCGGCTTGGCCTCGGGCGGAAGAGGCACCGCCTGCTGGGACTCGACCAGCATGTCGACGAAGGCCCGCACCCTGGCTGGCCGAAAGCGCGCGGACGGGAACACCGCGTGGATCCCGCCCGAGGGCAGGTTCCACGCCGGCAAGACCTGCACAAGACGCCCGTTGGCGAGGTCCTCGCGCACGGCGTAGTCCGGCAGCACCGACAGGCCTGCGCCTGCCAGCACGGCTTCACGCACGGCCAGCGTTGCGTCCAGGCGGATGGCGGGCTGAACACTCACGCGGCACGGCGGTGCGTCGCTGCGTGCAAACACCCAGCGGCCAGGGTCGCGCAGGGCCGCGTTGGCCACGAAGGGGAATGTGCTGATGGCATGTGGATCGTCGAGCTTCGCCACCTTCTTGCGCCATGTTGACGGTGCGACGAGAAGCTGGCGGAAGGTCCCGATCTGCCGGGCCTGCAGGTAGAGCTCCTTGAGCCAACCCACCCGGATCGCGAGTTCAACCTGCCCCGCCATGAGGTCCAGGGACTGGTCGGTGAAGACGACGTCGACCGTGCAGGCTGGATACCTCTGCGTGAACGCCGCGACGGTCGGCACGACGGCACTGATGCCGTAGTCCAGCGTGGCCGTCAGGCGCAGGACGCCCGACGGCTCTTCGGCGGCCTCTGCCAGTTCGTCGAAGGCATCGTTCGCTTCACGCAGGATTCGCGCACACCGCCGGTGAAGCGCCTTGCCCGCCTCGGTGGGCTGCACCTTGCGCGTCGTGCGCGTCAGCAGCGAGGTGCGCAACTCCGATTCGAGCCGCGCGACTTGCTGGCTGACGACCGCCTTGGTGATGCCCAGCCGATCGGCCGCCGCCGTGAATGTGCCCGTCTCGACCACCGCCGCGAAGTAGATCAGCCGGTCAAGGCTGGCGAGGCCGCGTGCTGAGGTCGCGTCCTGATTGTTTGCTCTTGGCATACGGTCTGTCTATCTCATCGGTATTTATCTGTCAATCAAGCGTGCCTACGATTCGGCCATTGACTCACCGACACGCCATGACACAAACGCTGCAATACCTGTTCGACCCGCTTTGTGGCTGGTGCTACGGCGCCACCGCCGCCGTGTCCGAGGCGGCCTCGGCTGCCGGCATCCAACTCGAGCTTCTGCCCAGCGGCCTCTTCAGCGGCGCTGGCGCACGGCCGATGGACGATAGCTTCGCGTCCTATGCGTGGAGCAACGACCAGCGCATCGAGCGCCTGACGGGCCGGCCGTTCAGCGAGCGCTACCGGACCCAGGTGCTGGCCGATCGCCAGCAGCGCCTCGACAGCGGGCCGGCGACGCTTGCGCTGACTGCCGTTGCGATGACCGCGCCGCAGCGCGAGCTGCAAGCGCTGCAGGCGATCCAGCAGGCGCGCTATGTCGAGGGACGAGACATCACGCGGCTGGAGACGCTGATCGCCGTGCTCGAGGCGCTGGGCCTGGAGTCATCGGCGGCCCTGCTGGTCGATCCATCCACACCGCTCGTCGAAGCCAACCAATCACGCACCGAGCGCGCCCGCCGCCTCATGCGCGAGGTCGGCGCGAATGGCGTGCCGGCCTTCGTGGTCGAGAAGAACGGCCAGCACCAGCTGCTGCGCGTGGACTCGATGTATTCGAACCCGCGAAGCCTGGTCGAGCACCTCGGCACCGCTTGACCGGGCGCTGCCCGGCGGCGGGGCCACCACACCCCTCCAACCCACAACGACATCACTCAACGAAGGAAGATCATGATGACTCGCAGAGACTTCATCCAGGCCACCGGCGCCGTCACGACACTCGGCGCACTCGGCCCGCAAGCCCTCGCCGCCTCGGGGCCGCTGGAGTGGAAACACTTTCCGGCAGGCGAACGCGGCTTCTTCCGCGCGCCGGTGCTGCTCTCGGGCGCGAAGGAAGCGATCCTCATCGACGGCGGCTTCTCGCTGCCCGACGGCCGCGCAGTGGCGGATGCCATCAAGGCCTCCGGCAAGACGCTGACCACGATCTACATCAGCCAGGGCGACCCGGACTATTACTTCAGCCTCGCTGCGATCAAGTCGGCCTTCCCGTCGGCCAAGGTCATCGCAGCGCCCGGGACCATCGCAGCCATCCGCGCCAGCGTGGAGAAGAAGATCGCGATCTGGGGTCCGCAGCTGAAAGAGAACGGCCCGCAGAGCCTCGCCGACATCGTGTTTCCCGAGCCATTTGATGGCCCCGCGCTGACACTCGAAGGCCACACGGTCGAGATCCAGTCCATCGAAGGCCTGAACAACGTGCGCTATCTCTGGGTGCCTTCGCTGCAGGCGATGTTCGGCGGCGTGCTGGTCTTCTCCGGCCTGCACGTGTGGACCGCGGACACGCCCACCAGGCAGGCCCGAGCCACCTGGATCAAGACACTCGATGCGATGGCGGCGCGCAAGCCCGCGGTCGTCGTGCCCGGTCACCTTGCGGCCGACGCGGCACTCGATGTCTCCGCCATCACTTACACGCGCGACTACCTCGTGGCCTTCGAGGAAGAGCTTGCGAAGGCCGCAGACGGCGCAGCGCTCATCGCCGCGATGACCAGGCGCTTTCCGAACGCAGGCCTGGCACCGGCACTGCAGATCGGTGCCAAGGTCGCGAAGGGCGAGATGAAGTGGGGTTGACCGGCCCGACAGTGCCCGGTGGTCGATCAGCGGCAGTTGGCAGGCGACCTGCCGCAGATCGACGTGGACACCCACCATCCACCTGCTGTGATGCGCGAGACCCTGCACACCCAGGAAGGCATCGGAGGCAATGCGGCGAAAGCGGGTGACCGATGTTCACGTGCGGTGCGACTGAATGGACGTTGCATCGAACCGATGCCGCAATTGGGCCATGCGTAGGCCACAGGTGGGCCACAAAAGCAAAACGCCAACCTTTCGGTTGGCGTTTTATTTGCGGCTGGCACCGCGTATTTGTTGGTTGCGGGGGCTGGATTTGAACCAACGACCTGGGTTATGAGCCCACGAATATCAGTGCGCATGTGCATCGTTCTGAGTCGTCGTCAATCGGCGTTCAGCGTCACATCGCGGCCTAAATCCTTGTTGTTGAAGAGATTTTTCACTCGCCGATTTGTGACGTCCAACACCGACGATCATCGTATCTGTTTGACGGCGTCACGATGGGTCGCCGAAAGCGCCTCACCTACCAAGCCCGATTACGCTCGATGGTGGTTCTCCACGAACTACCGATTTCGACCATTGGGCTGTGTTCGCTCTTGTATGAAAACGGGCGGCTTTTCTCGCCCCACTTTTCAAGCTCGCCGGACCACGCCATACTTGGCGGACATGCTGCTGGTTCATGCCAGCGATGTCTCGATGTCACCATCGAGTCCTGGCCGTCAATGGTCAGGCGTTTGCGGTCGAGACCCGCCCTGGAATAGGGTCAGTTAATTCTGACCTTGCCGTTGAAATACGGCGAATCTTTGCCCACAAGGGGATCCGTCCCCGGCTGGGCACGTTCCCCTTCTGGAATCTCATCTTGAAGGAGAACGAATGGAAATCGGCATTGCGCTGTACGACGCGCTTGTCAGCATCAATGTGCCCAACGAGAAGGCGCATGCCATCGTGCAGGCGCTGGAGAAGGAAATGTTCGATCGCCTTGCCACCAAGCAGGATCTGACCGAATTCGAATCGCGGCTGACGCTTGCGCTGACCGTGCGCTTCGGCGCCATGTTGGCCGCGAGCATTGGCCTGGTGCTGACGGCACTGAAGGCCTTTCACTAGACAACTTGTGTCACGCAGGATTTCGGCCCCCCCGGAAC
This sequence comes from uncultured Comamonadaceae bacterium, assembly GCA_966211955.1. GTDB lineage: Bacteria > Pseudomonadota > Gammaproteobacteria > Burkholderiales > Burkholderiaceae_C > Albitalea. The sequence continues at coordinate 175,699 of CBIHOF010000011.1, forward strand.
TCCTGCGTTTTTGGCGGCCTTTGTTGCTTGACGGGCCTCAAGCACCTGCCTAACTTTGTGAGCTGAGGCCCCTGCGCCTTCGAATCTGTCGCTGCGCCCTGCGGCGGCAGACCGTGAGATCCGGCCATTTCGTGCTGCCCGGATCGACATCCCGTCGTGACAGCCGCCCGGGTAGGCCGGCGATGGCGGACGTTGAATTCCTCCCTTGTTTGTCGCGCTTGGCTTCGCGCGCCGTCGCATCTCTCGTGCGACGCCGCCTGCGGCCGTCACACGCCGCGCACTTCGGAGGCTCGTCATGCAACTCGAACTCGATTTTTCTTTGCTTCCCACCGCTGAGGAGGCCGTCGGGGCGTTGCCGAAGCATCGCTTGCCAGAGTTTGACCTCGGGCGGTTCGCCCGCGAGCGAATGGCCTACGGCTCTGCGCGTGAGCGCCAAGGTGTCGTCCATCGCTTCGCACTTCCAGCATTGGAGCTCAAGCAGGTTGCAGCTGAACTTCGATGGAAGGCTGCGACTAGAGACCCGGTTGCCATCAACGAGCTGGTGGCGCTTTTGTCCGGAGTTCCTCCCGAGCATGTCGGAAAGATTGGACTCCACGGTGCCTGCGCATCGGCCGCTACGGTGGTCAGCATCGACCTTCGCACTGGTCATCTGCACACCGACATGGGCCGCATCTGCCTCGGCCAGGCAGCCTCCCCTGCCGCCAACGGCACGGCGTTGCCTGCGTCGCATGCGCTGGTGAAGCCCCTGCCTCGCTTCCTTGTCACCTTGTTGGCCGAGACGGTCGCGTCGTCACCGCAGGCACAGTCCCTTGGCCAGTTG
>CBIHOF010000012.1:0-175846 GCA_966211955.1 uncultured Comamonadaceae bacterium
GCCGGTGATCCGCGACGTCGACAAGAAGACCGTGCCCGACATCGCGAAGGAGATGAGCGAGCTCGCCAAGCTTGCACGCGAGGGCAAGCTCAAGCCCGACCAGATGCAGGGCGGCACCTTCACGATCAGCTCGCTCGGCGGCATCGGCGGCATCTACTTCACGCCCATCATCAACGCGCCCGAGGTATCGATCATGGGCGTGTGCAAGAGCTACTGGAAGCAGGTGTCCAGCGACGGCAAGCAGTACCAGTCGCGGCTCATCCTGCCGCTGTCGCTCTCATGGGACCACCGCGTGATCGACGGCGCCGCCGCGGCGCGCTTCAACGTGCATTTCGCCAACGTGCTCGCCGACCTGCGTCGCGTGCTGTTCTGAAGGGACTTCTGCAATGGCACAACTCGTGGAAGTCAAGGTTCCGGACATCGGCGACTTCAAGGATGTCGCGATCATCGAGCTGCTGGTCAAGCCCGGCGAGGTGATCGCGGTGGACACGGCGCTGATCATGGTCGAGTCGGACAAGGCATCGATGGAGATTCCTTCGAGCCATGCGGGGACGGTGAAGGAGCTGAAGGTCAAGCTCGGGGACAAGGTCAGCGAGGGGTCGGTGATCTTGGTGGTGGAGGCGGCGGGTGCGTCGAGCCCACCCTCACCCCAGCCCTCTCCCGCCGGGGCGGGAGAGGGAGTGGCTGCAACGGCGCGTTCTTCAACTGGCGCGGGAGGGGCTGCTGCATTGGCTCTCTCTCCCGCAACGCGGGAGAGGGCGGGGGGTGAGGGTGCGCCCGCGTTCACCGGCAAGGCCGACATCGACTGCGAGATGCTCGTCCTCGGCGCCGGCCCCGGCGGCTATTCCGCTGCCTTCCGCAGCGCCGACATCGGCATGAAGACCGTGCTCGTCGAGCGCTACGCCACGCTGGGCGGCGTGTGCCTGAACGTCGGCTGCATCCCGTCGAAGGCGCTGCTGCACACCGCCAGCGTGATGGACGAAGTGAAATCGCTCAGCCATCACGGCATCAAGTACGCGGCCCCGGAAGTCGACGTCGATGCGCTGCGCAGCTTCAAGGACGGGGTCATCAAGAAGCTCACCGGCGGCCTGGCCGGCATGGCCCGGGCCCGCAAGGTCGAGGTCGTGACCGGCGTCGGCAGCTTCCTCGACCCGCACCACCTCGAGGTCGTCGCGGCCGATGGCGGCAAGAAAGTCGTCAAGTTCGCCAAGGCCATCATCGCCGCCGGCTCGCAGGCGGTGAAGCTGCCCTTCATGCCCGAGGACGATCGCGTCGTCGACTCGACCGGTGCCTTGCTGCTCAAGGGCATTCCCAAGCGCATGCTGGTGGTGGGCGGCGGGATCATCGGCCTGGAGATGGCCACCGTCTACTCGACGCTTGGCACGCGCATCGACGTCGTCGAGATGCTCGACGGCCTGATGCAAGGCGCCGACCGCGACCTCGTCAAGGTGTGGGAGAAGGTCAATGCCCCGCGCTTCGACAAGGTGATGCTCAAGACCAAGACCGTTGGGGCGAAGGCGACGAAGGCCGGCATCGAGGTCAGCTTCGAAGGGGAGAAGGCGCCCGACAAGCCGCAGCTCTACGACCTCGTGCTGGTCGCCGTGGGACGCAGCCCGAACGGCAAGAAGATCGCGGCCGAGAAGGCCGGCGTCGCCGTGACTGACCGCGGCTTCATCAACGTCGACCGGCAGATGCGCACCAACGTGCCGCACATCTTCGCGATCGGCGACATCGTCGGCCAGCCCATGCTTGCCCACAAGGCGGTGCACGAGGCGCATGTGGCTGCCGAAGCGGCACATGGCGAAGCGGCGTTCTTCGATGCGCGCCAGATCCCGTCGGTGGCCTACACCGACCCCGAGGTGGCCTGGGCGGGCAAGACCGAAGAGCAGTGCAAGGCCGAAGGCATCAAGGTCGGAAAGGCGGTGTTCCCGTGGGCGGCATCGGGCCGTGCCATCGCCAATGGCCGCGACGAGGGTTTCACCAAGCTGCTGTTCGACGAAGCGACCCATCGCGTGATCGGCGGCGGCATCGTCGGCACCCATGCCGGCGACCTGATCAGCGAGGTGTGCCTTGCGATCGAGATGGGCTGCGAGCCGGCCGACATCGGCAAGACCATCCACCCGCACCCGACGCTCGGCGAGTCGATCGGCATGGCGGCCGAGGTCTTCGAAGGCCACTGCACCGACCTGCCGCCGCAGAAGAAGAAATAGGCGAGGGCGCACCATGGCGCTCAAGCTTCACGCCGAGGCTGTCGGCAGCGGCCCGCCGCTGCTGATCCTGCACGGGCTCTTCGGCTCGAGCGGCAACTGGCGCGGCATCGCCCGCGAACTCGCGGCCACGCATTCGGTGTTCAGCGTGGACCTGCGCAACCACGGCGCCTCACCTTGGGCCGACTCGATGCACTACGTCGAGATGGCCGACGACGTGCTGCAGCTCGCCGATCGCCTGGGCCTGGACCGTCCGGCGGTGATGGGCCACAGCATGGGCGGCAAGACGGCGATGGCCATGGCCCTGCGCGAGCCGGCCCGGGTCGGCCGCCTGGTGGTCGTGGACATCGCGCCGGTGCCCTATGCGGACACCCTGACGCCCTTTGCCCAGGCCATGAGTAGCGTGGACGTCGTGGCCGCTGCCAGTCGTGCCGAAGTGCAAGGCCGGCTGGCCAACAGCGTGTCCGACCGCGGCGTGGTGCCGTTCCTGATGCAGAACCTGGTGACGCGCAACGACCACTTCGACTGGCGCCTGAACCTGCTCGGGATCACCGCCTCGATGGACCAGCTGTGCAGCTTCCCGGCGGCGCTTGCATCCGAGCGCTTCGATGGCCCGCTCACGGTGATCGCAGGCGCAAATTCGGACTACGTGGCGCAGCGCAACGGTGCGTCATTCCACCCCATGTTCAGCGACGTCGACGTCGAGGTCATCGAGGGCGCCGGCCACTGGGTGCATGCCGACCAGCCGGCAGCCTTCCTGGCCAGCGTTCGGCGAGCACTGCGCGACCACGTCGAACCGGCCACGGCGACGCAGGCCCACTGATTCGCATCAAGCAAAGACCACTGGAGAACAAGACATGAGCGAGAACCTTCGCGAAGCCGCACTCGACTATCACCGCTACCCGACGCCGGGCAAGATCTCGGTCACGCCGACCAAGGCGATGGCCACCGCGCGCGACCTGTCGCTCGCCTATTCGCCCGGCGTGGCCGATGCCTGCATGGCGATCGCGGAGAACCCGCTGGAGGCCGGCAACCTCACCTCGCGCAGCAACCTGGTCGCCGTCATCACCAACGGCACCGCCGTGCTCGGCCTGGGCAACATCGGCCCGCTCGCGAGCAAGCCGGTGATGGAAGGCAAGGGCTGCCTGTTCAAGAAGTTCGCGGGCATCGACGTGTTCGACATCGAGCTCGCGGAGAACGACCCCGATGCGCTGATCGAGACGATCGCCCGCATGGAGCCGACCTTCGGCGGCATCAACCTCGAGGACATCAAGGCGCCCGAGTGCTTCTACATCGAGACCCGGCTGCGCGAGCGCATGAAGATCCCCGTCTTCCATGACGACCAGCACGGCACGGCGATCGTCGCGGCGGCGGCGATCCTCAATGCGCTGAAGCACGTCGGCAAGAACATCGCGGAGGTGAAGCTCGTGGCTTCCGGCGCCGGTGCAGCCGCGCTTGCCTGCCTGGACCTCGCGGTGAGCCTCGGGCTCAGGCGCGAGAACATCTTCGTGAGCGATGCCAAGGGCGTGGTCTACCTCGGCCGCACCGAAGGCATGGACCCGAACAAGGCGCGCTATGCCCGCGACACCAGTGCCCGCACGCTGGCCGACATCATCCCGAAAGCCGACATCTTCCTCGGCCTGTCGGCCGGTGGCGTGCTGTCGGCGGAGATGGTCAAGTCGATGGCGCGCGACCCGATCATTCTGGCGATGGCCAACCCGACGCCGGAAATCATGCCCGAGGAGGCGCTCGCGGTGCGCCCCGACGCGGTCATCGGCACCGGCCGCTCGGACTACCCGAACCAGGTCAACAACGTCCTGTGCTTCCCGTTCATCTTCCGCGGCGCATTGGACGTGGGCGCGACCACCATCAACGAAGCGATGAAGCTGGCCGCCGTGCGTGCCATCGCCGAGCTGACGCACCAGGAGATTCCCGAGGTCGTCGCCCAGGCGTATGGCGCGGTCGGCTTGCGCTTTGGCCGCGACTATCTGATTCCCAAGCCCTTTGATCCGCGCCTGATCGAAGTGGTGGCGCCCGCCGTTGCGCAGGCGGCGATGGACAGCGGCGTGGCCACCCGCCCGATCGCGGACATGCCGGCCTACCGCCAGCGCCTGTCGCAGTTCGTCTACCAGTCGAGCAGCAGCATGCAGCCGCTGTTCGCGGCCGCCAAGCGTTCGCCCAAGCGTGTGGTGTTCGCGGAGGGCGAGGACGAACGCGTGCTGCGTGCAGCGCAGGTCGTTGTCGACGAAGGGGTGGCCCGGCCACTGCTGCTCGGCCGCCCGGAGGTCATCGCCCAGCGCCTGTCGGAGTTCGGGCTGCGTCTTGCGATCGGCAAGGACTGCGACACCATCAACCTGCTTGACCCGAACATCTACGGCGATGCGGCGGCGGACTATTACCAGCTCAAGCGCCGCGAGGGTGTGTCGCTGCCCACGGCCCGTGTCGAGATGCGCAGCCGCGCAACGCTGCTGGCGGCGATGCTGGTGCGCCAAGGCAAGGCGGACGCGATGCTCTGCGGCACCTTCGGCAGCTATGCCGATCACCTGCGCCATGTGCGTGACGCGGTCGGGCTGCGCCCGGGCACGAACACGCTTGCCGCGATGCAGATGCTGATGCTCCCGCAGCGCCAGCTGTTCATCCTCGACACCCACGTCAACCGCGACCCGACGGCCGAACAGATCGCCGAGATGACGCTGCTGGCGGCAGAAGAAGTGCGCCGCTTCGGGGTCACGCCCAGTGTTGCCCTGCTGTCGCACTCGAGCTTCGGCGGGTCGGATGCCCAATCGGCGTCGAAGATGCGCGAAGCGCTTGTCCTCATCAAGGCACGCGACCCGCAGCTCGCCGTCGAAGGCGAGATGCGCGGTGACGCGGCGCTGTCCAAGACCATCCTCGACCGCGAGTTCCCCGACTCCAACCTCACGGCTGAAGCCAACGTGCTCGTGATGCCGAACGTGGATGCGGCCAACATTTCCTACAACCTGCTGCGCGTTGCGGCCGGCAACGGCATCACGGTGGGCGGGATCCTGCTCGGCGCGGCGCGGCCTGTGCACATCCTCACGCCGTCGGCGACGGTGCGGCGCATCGTCAACATGACGGCGCTCGCGGTGGTGGGCGCAACGTCGCAGCGCCAGACACAGCTCACGCTCGACTGATCGGCCCTCGCCGCCTCAAGCACCAGACCATGCCATCCAAGGAGACCTCCGTGGACCACCAGCCCGCACCCAAGCCCTTCTACAAATCGTTGTACTTCCAGGTCATCACGGCCATCGTGATCGGCGTGATCGTGGGCCACTTCTATCCGCAGACCGGCGAGGCGATGAAGCCGCTGGGCGACGGCTTCATCAAGCTGATCAAGATGATCATCGCGCCGATCATCTTCTGCACCGTCGTGATCGGCATCGCCGGCATGGAAGACATGAAGAAGGTCGGCAAGACCGGCGGCCTGGCGCTGCTGTACTTCGAGATCGTGAGCAGCATCGCACTGGTGGTGGGCCTGGTCGTCATCAACCTCGTGCAGCCCGGCACGGGCATGAACGTGGATGCCAACACGCTGGACACCAAGGGCATCGCGGCCTACACGGGCCCGGGCAAGATGGCCAGCACCACCGAGTTCCTGCTCAACGTGATCCCCAACACGGTGGTCGATGCCTTCGCCAAGGGCGAGATCCTGCAGGTGCTGCTGTTCGCGGTGATGTTCGGTTTCGCGCTGCACAAGTTCGGCGGCCGGGGCACGCTGGTGTTCGACTTCATCGAGAAGTTCTCGCACGTGCTGTTCAGCATCGTCGGCTACATCATGAAGGTGGCACCGATCGGCGCATTCGGCGCGATGGCGTTCACCATCGGCAAGTACGGCGTTGGCTCGCTGGTGTCGCTGGGTGCGCTGATGGCCACCTTCTACGGCACCTGCCTGATCTTCATCTTCGTGGTGCTGGGCATCATCGCGCGCTTCGCGGGCGGCTTCTCGATCTGGAAGTTCATCAAGTACATCAAGGAAGAACTCTTGATCGTGCTGGGCACCTCGTCGAGCGAGGCCGCGCTGCCGCGCATGATGGTGAAGATGGAGAACCTGGGGGCGAAGAAGTCGGTGGTGGGCCTCGTGATCCCGACCGGCTACTCCTTCAACCTCGACGGCACGTCCATCTACCTCACGATGGCCGCGGTGTTCATTGCCCAGGCCACCAACACGCCGATGACGCTCACCCAGCAGCTGACCTTGCTGCTGGTGCTGCTGCTCACGTCCAAGGGCGCGGCCGGCGTGACAGGCAGTGGCTTCATCGTGCTGGCTGCCACCTTGTCGGCGGTGGGCCACGTGCCGGTGGCGGGGCTCGCGCTCATCCTCGGCATCGACCGCTTCATGTCCGAGGCGCGCGCGCTGACGAACCTGATCGGCAATGGGGTCGCAACGGTGGTGGTGGCCAAGTGGACGGGCGATCTCGACTCGGCCCGCATGCAGCGGCACCTGAACAACGAGACCGCCGAGGAGGCCGATGCACCCGAAGATCTGCTGGGCGCGACCGACTTGCACATGCCGGTGCCCGCCGCCTCGCGCACGCCGGCCGCCGCATCGCGCCCGACCGCCACCGCGGTGCGGTAGAGCCAACGCGCCCCAACGCATCGACACCATGAACACTGGGCAAGCAAGGCATCGCATCGTCATCGTGGGTGGCGGTGCGGGCGGGCTGGAACTGGCGACGAGCCTGGGCGACGCGCTGGGCAAGCGCGGCCGGGCCGACATCACGCTGATCGACAAGAACCGCACGCATGTCTGGAAGCCCAAGCTGCACGAGATCGCCTCGGGCAGCATGGACCTGAGCGCGCACGAGGTGGATTACCTCGCCCAGGCGCACTGGCACCACTTCCGCTTTCGCATCGGCGAAATGATCGGGCTCGATCGCGAACGCCGCGAGGTGCATGTCGCACCGTGGCTGGATGAAGAGGGGCGCGAGGTGACGCCCGACCGGGTCTTCGGCTACGACACGCTGGTCCTCGCGCTGGGCAGCCTGAGCAACGACTTCGGCACGCCCGGCGTCGCGGCGCACGCGCTCAAGCTCGAATCGAAGGCGGATGCGCAGCGCTTCCATTCACGCATGGTCAACGCCTGCATCCGCGCCCATGCGCAGACCACGCCGGTGCGGCCCGAGCAGCTGCACGTGGCGATCATCGGGGCGGGTGCGACCGGCGTCGAGCTGGCAGCCGAGCTGCACCGCACGACACGTGAGGTGGTGGCCTACGGCCTGGACCGCGTGGATGCGGACAAGGACATCCAGGTGAGCGTGATCGAGGCCGCCGACCGCGTGCTGCCCGCGCTGCCGCCGCGCCTGTCGCAGGCGACCGTCGAGCTGCTGCGCAAGCTGGGCGTCACGGTGCACACCTCGGCGAAGGTGGCCGAGGTGATGCCCGATGGCGTGCGCCTGGCCGACGGCCGCGTGCTGCCCGCCGAGCTGGTCGTCTGGGCGGCCGGGGTGAAGGCGCCGGACTTCCTCAAGGACATCGCCGGACTCGAGACCAACCGAATCAACCAGCTCGTGGTGAAGCCCACGCTGCAGACCACGCGCGACGACGACATCTTCGCGCTCGGCGACTGCGCGGCCTGCGAATGGCCGCAGGCCAATGGCGGCAAGGGCGGCTGGGTGCCCCCGCGCGCGCAGGCATCGCACCAGCAGGCATCGCACATGGCGGCGCAGATCTACCGACGCCTCTCGGGCCGGCCGCTGAAGCCGTATCGCTATCGCGACTTCGGCTCGCTGGTGTCTCTGGGCGAATTCAGCACCGTCGGCAACATGATGGGTGGGCTGATCGGCGGCAGCCTGATGATCGAAGGCGCCTTTGCCCGGATGATGTACGTGTCGCTCTACAAGATGCATGAGTTCGCGCTGCACGGCTTCTTCAAGGTGGCGCTGGACACGCTGGCCCGGCTGATCACGCGGCGAACCGAGCCGCACGTCAAGCTGCATTGAAGGGGCAGGGCATGAACGACTCTCCGACAAGCGTCGACCCCTTCGGCTGGTTCCAGCAGCTGGCGCTCGGCCATCAACAGTTCGCCTCGCTGATGCTCAACAGCGTCGGGGCCACACTCCTCGACGAGCGCGGCAAGGCGCAGTGGAGTTTTGCGCTGCGCCAGGTGGTCGATGCCATCAACCCGCAGAACGCCCTCGCGACCAATGCCGATGCCTGGCAACTCGCGCTGCAAAGCGGTGGCGCAAGCTTGGTGGAGGGCGCGCGCCTCTTCCTCGCCGATATCGCCAAGGGCCGCATCTCGATGTCGGACGACCAGGCCTTCGAGGTCGGCCGCAATCTCGCGACGACCCCCGGCAGCGTCGTGTTCGAGAACGAGCTGATGCAGCTCATCCAGTACGCGCCGACGACGCCCAAGGTCCACAAGCGGCCGCTGGTCATCGTGCCGCCGTGCATCAACAAGTTCTACATCCTCGACCTGCAGCCGGAGAACTCCTTCGTCGCGCACGCGGTGGCGTCCGGGCACACGGTGTTCCTCGTGTCGTGGCGCAACGTCGGCAAGGCGCAGGCGCGGCTCACCTGGGACGACTACCTGGAGCAAGGCGTGCTGCAGGCGCTGTCGGTGGCGCGCCGCATCCGCCGCTGCGACAAGGTCGACACGCTCGGCTTCTGCGTCGGTGGCACCTTGCTCGCCAGTGCGCTGGCCGTCGCGGCGGCGCGTGGCGAGCAGCCGGCATCGAGCGTCACGCTGCTGACGACGATGCTCGACTTCTCGAACACCGGTGAGCTGGGCCTGATGGTCGATGAGGCGAGCGTGGCCGCGCGCGAGGCGAGCATCGGCCAGGGCGGCCTGCTGCATGGGCGCGAGCTGGCGCAGGTGTTCGCCGCGCTTCGGGCCAACGACCTGATCTGGCCGTATGTCGTCAACGGCTACCTCAAGGGCCAGGCGCCGCGCGCCTTCGACCTGCTGTTCTGGAACGGCGACGACACCAACCTCCCAGGGCCGATGTACTGCTGGTACCTGCGCCAGACCTACCTCGAGAACCGGTTGCGCGAGCCGGGCGGCACGGTGCAGTGCGGCGTGCCGGTGGACCTGTCGCGCGTCACCGCGCCCGCCTTCGTCTATGCCTCGCGCGAAGACCACATCGTGCCGTGGCAGACCGCCTACGCCAGCACGCGGTTGCTCGGCGGCGAGACCCGATTCGTGCTCGGCGCGAGCGGCCACATCGCCGGCGTGATCAACCCGCCGGCCAAGCGCAAACGCAACCACTGGACAGGCGACCTCGCGCCCGATGCGCCCTCGTGGCTGGCCGCTGCGCAAAGTGTCGAAGGCAGCTGGTGGCCCGCATGGACCGAATGGCTCGCATCGCACGCCGGGCCGCTCGTTGCGGCGCCACGCGTCGATGGCAACGCAGACTTTCCCGTCATCGAGCCGGCCCCCGGCCGCTACGTCAAGGCGCGAGCCGAATGAGCTCGCCGCCCACCTTTCACTTCAACCCGAGGAGATTTGCATGACCGACATCGTGATCGTGGCTGCCCAACGCACGGCAGTGGGCAAGTTCGGCGGCACGCTCGCCAAGATTGCGGCGCCCGAGCTCGGCGCGCACGTGGTGAAGGGCCTGCTCGCCAGGGCCGGCGTCCCTGCCGATGCGATCTCGGAAGTGATCATGGGCCAGGTGCTCACCGCCGGATCCGGGCAGAACCCGGCGCGCCAGACCGTCATCAAGGCGGGGCTGTCGAATGCCGTGCCGGGCCTGACGATCAACAAGGTCTGCGGCTCGGGCCTGAAGGCCGTGATGCTCGCCGCGCAGGCAGTGCGCTGCGGGGATGCGGAGATCGTCGTGGCCGGTGGCCAGGAGAACATGAGCGCATCGCCCCATGTGCTGCTGAACTCGCGCGAAGGCAACCGCATGGGCGAGTGGAAGATGGCCGACTCGATGATCACCGACGGCCTGTGGGACGTGTACAACCAGTACCACATGGGCACGACGGCCGAGAACGTCGCCCGCGAATACGGCATCTCGCGCGAGAAGCAGGATGCGCTGGCGCTCGCGTCGCAGCAGAAGGCCGCGGCCGCGCAGGAAGCCGGGCGCTTTGTCGACGAGATCCTGCCGCTGTCGATCGCGCAGAAGAAGGGCGACCCCATCGTCTTCTCGGCCGACGAGTTCATCAACAAGAAGACCAGCGCCGAGGCGCTCGCCGGCCTGCGTCCGGCGTTCGACAAGGCGGGCTCGGTGACGGCCGGCAACGCCTCCGGCCTGAACGACGGCGCGGCGGCGGTGCTCGTGATGTCGGCCCAGCGCGCCGCTTCCCTCGGCCTGCAACCGCTCGCGGTGATCCGCGCCTATGCAAGCGCCGGGCTCGACCCGTCGCTGATGGGCATGGGGCCGGTGCCTGCGTCGCGCCTGTGCCTGAAGAAGGCCGGCTGGAAGGCGCAGGACCTGGACCTGATGGAAATCAACGAGGCATTCGCCGCGCAGGCCTGCGCCGTCAACCAGGAGATGGGCTGGGACACGAGCCGCATCAACGTCAATGGCGGGGCGATCGCCATCGGCCATCCGATCGGGGCTTCCGGCTGCCGCGTGCTCGTGACGCTGCTGCACGAGATGCGCCGCAGGGGCGCGAACAAGGGCCTGGCCTCGCTGTGCATTGGCGGCGGCATGGGCGTGGCGTTGGCCGTCGAACGCGCTTGACCCCGCACTTTTCATCAACCAAAGGAGAAATGACATGACCAAACAACGTGTGGTGCTCGTGACCGGCGGCATGGGTGGCCTGGGCGAAACGATCTCGACCAAGATGGTCGATGCGGGCTACAAGGTGGCGGTGACTTATTCGCCCGACAACAAGACGCACGCCGAGTGGCTGGCGCAGATGGCGTCCAACGGCTATTCCATCCTCGCGGTGCCCTGCGACGTGGCCGACTTCGAATCCTGCGGCCGGGCAGTGGCCGAGGTCCAGGAAAAGCTTGGCGCCGTGGACGTGCTCGTGAACAATGCAGGGATCACGCGCGACATGACCTTCAAGAAGATGGACAAGGTCAACTGGGATGCCGTGTTGCGCACCAACCTCGACAGCCTGTTCAACATGACCAAGCAGGTCGCCGACGGCATGGTCGAACGCAACTGGGGCCGCATCATCAACGTCTCGTCGGTCAATGGGTCCAAGGGCGCCTTCGGCCAGACCAACTACTCGGCGGCCAAGGCGGGGGTGCATGGCTTCACGAAGGCGCTGGCGCTCGAAGTCGCGCGCAAGAACGTCACCGTCAACACGATCTCGCCGGGCTACATCGGCACGAAGATGGTCACCGCCATCCCGAAGGAGGTGCTGGACAGCAAGATCCTGCCGCACATTCCCGTCGGCCGCCTGGGCAAGCCGGAGGAGGTGGCGGGCCTGATCATCTACCTCGCCTCGGAAGAAGCGGCGTTCGTCACCGGAGCCAACATCGCCATCAACGGCGGTCAACACATGCAATGAGAGAACAACGATGATCAAGCACGGCATCGATCAGGAAGCGCTGATCAGCAAATTCTCCGAGGCCAGCGCCAAGCAGGGCGAGGCCATCCGCAAGACCGTCACCGAGACGACCTTGAAGGCGCTGCAAGGGCGCGAGCTCAGCCTCAAGAACATCAAGCAGGTGTTGAACACGATCGCCAAGGCGGCGTCCACCGGCGCGGCGGGCAGCTCGCTGCCGGCGGCCGACGTCGAGGGCTTGCTGACGAAGGCGGTCGCCGGCATGGACGCTGCGCTCGAGAAGGCGGTGCAGGCCAACCGCCGGGCCCTGCAGCAGATCCTCGACCAGGGGGCGGATGTCCGCGAGACGCAGGTGAAGAAGGCCTTGGCCGACATCGAGAAGATGGAGGACACGCTCTTCGCCGCGCTGCGCAAGGCGGCCGAGGGCGCGCAGGCATCGCTCGAAGGCCCTTGGGCGCAGGTGCTGAAGGCGACGCAGGGCAAGGGCACCGGCACTGGTGCGCAGGCCAGCGCGACCATCACCGAGCTGATGGACAGTGCGCAGAGCAACCTGCGACGCGGGCGTGCGCTGGGCATGAGCGCATCGCAAGCCATGCTCGACAGCTATTCGACGCTCGTGAGCGGGGTGCTGATCGGCATGTCCGAAGCGCTCCAGCAAGGCGGCGCGGCCCCGGCGCCATCACGCAAGAAGTAGCAGGCCGGTGATGATGGACGCGCTGCTCCTGTCGCGCATGCAGTTCGCGGCCAACATCACCTTTCACATCCTGTTCCCGACCATCAGCATTGCGATGGGTTGGTTGCTGCTGTTCTTCCGGCTGCGGTGGCTGAAGGCTCGGCACGGCCCCGACCAAGCGGCTGCACAAGGGTGGCTCGACGCCTACCGCTTCTGGACCAAGGTGTTCGCGCTGACCTTCGCGCTCGGCGTGGTCAGCGGCATCACCATGAGCTTCCAGTTCGGCACCAACTGGCCGGGCTTCATGCAGAAGGTGGGCAACATCGCGGGGCCGCTGCTGGCCTACGAGGTGCTGACGGCGTTCTTCCTGGAAGCCGGCTTTCTCGGGGTGATGCTGTTCGGCCACGGCAAGGTGAGCGAACGTGTGCACCTGATGTCGACCTTCTTCGTCGCCTTCGGCACGACGCTCAGCGCTTTCTGGATCCTGGCGCTCAACTCGTGGATGCAGACGCCCGCGGGCCACGAGATCATCGACGGCATCTACCACGTGAAGAGTTGGGTGGAGGTCGTCTTCAACCCCTCGTTTCCGTACCGCTTCACGCACATGGTGCTGGCCTCGGGGCTGACCTGCGCGTTTCTGCTCACGGGGCTGAGCGCGTGGCAATTGCTGCATGGCCGGGCTGAGCGCTCGGCCCCGCGTGTGCTGCGCGTGGGCCTCACGCTCGCGGCGGTGCTGATCCCGCTGCAGATCGTCGCGGGCGACTTCCATGGCCTGAACACGCTGCACCACCAGCCGGCCAAGATTGCCGCGATGGAAGGCGTGTGGCAGACGGAGCGCAGTGCGCCGCTGCTGCTGTTCGCCATTCCCGACAGCCAGACGCGCAGCAATCACTTCGTGCTCGAAGTGCCCAAGCTCGCCAGCCTCATCCTCACGCACGAGATCGACGGCGAGATCAAGGGGCTCGACGAATTTCGCGACCGGCACCCGCCGCCGCTGCCGCTGTTCTTCGCCTTCCGCGCGATGGTCGGCATGGGCTTGCTGATGCTCGCGACGAGCTGGTTCGGCTGGTGGACGTACCGGCGCGCGCAATGGCGCCCCGAGCGCCTGCCGCGGCGGCTGCTGTGGCTCTTCGCCGGCATGACCTTCTCCGGCTGGGTGGCGACGGTGGCCGGCTGGTATGTGACGGAAATCGGCCGCCAGCCCTTCGTCGTCTATGGGCTCGTTCGCACCGCTGACGTTGCCACGACGGTGCCGAGCACGTCGATGATCGGCCTGACGCTGACGCTCTATCTCGTCCTCTACGCCGCGCTGATCGTGGTCTACGTGAGCGTGCTGAAGTACATGGCCGAAAAGCCCGAGCAACTGCTGCAGCTCGACGCGCTCGAACAGTCGGCCACGCCCGCCGGCGCGATCACGTCGCCGGTGCTTCCAAGCGGGGGTGCCGCATGAACGTGATGAGCTTCGATGCGATGCTGCCCGTCATCTTCATGGCGCTCATGGGGGTGTCCATGCTCGTCTACGTCATCAGCGACGGCTACGACCTCGGCGTCGGCATGCTGATGCACCGCGCGACCGCGGAGGAGAAGGACGTGCTGATCGCGTCCATCGGCCCGTTCTGGGATGCCAACGAGACCTGGCTCGTGCTGGGCGTCGGCATCCTGCTCGTCGCCTTCCCCAAGGCGCATGGCCTGGTGCTCGGCGAGCTGTACCTGCCGGTGGCGCTGATGCTGGTCGGGCTGACGCTGCGCGGCGTCGCCTTCGACTTTCGGGTGAAGGCGAAGGACACGCACAAGACGACCTGGGATCGGCTCTTCTTCGCCGGCTCGACGCTCGCTGCGGTGGCGCAGGGCTGGATGCTGGGCCGCTACGTCAGCGGCTTCGGCACCGGCTGGAACTACCCGCTCTTCGCCGCCGCAATCGCCATGGCGCTGCCCATGGCCTATGTGCTGATGGGAGCCACCTGGCTGATCATGAAGACAGAGGGCGCATTGCAAGAGCGCGCCGTGCAGTGGGCCCGCATCGCCTGGGCGCCGATGGTCGGTGGGCTGGTGCTGATCTCCATGGCCACCCCCTGGGTGAGTGCCACGGTTCGCGAGCGCTGGTTCTCGCTGCCGGAGTTCATCGCCTTGATGTCGATTCCGCTGATGTGCGGCGTGAGCCTGCTCGCCGTGCGCGCGCTCCTGGGGACGCGCCATGTTCGGGGCGCCGTCTGCTGGCTGCCCTTCGTGCTGCTGGTGCTTGTGTTCGTGCTTGGGTTCCTGGGTCTTGCCTACAGCATCTACCCCTATGTCGTGCTCGACCAGCTGACCATCTGGCAAGCGGCGAGCAGCCCGCAAGCGCTGAAGGCGATCCTGATCGGCACCTGCATCTCGGTGCCAGCGATCGCCGGCTACACGGTGTTTTCGTACCGCGTGTTCCGTGGCAAGACCGGTGAGTTGAAGTACGCGTGAGCTCGAACCCTGGCCTTGCGGCGCGGTACGATGCCCCGCTCATGAGCTCGACGGCGCCGGCCCTTCCATTCGATTCGCGTTCCCAGCGCGCTCGGCGCTGGCGCGGCTTGCCACGCTGGTGCGCCGCCGTGGCGCTGGTGGCGGTGGCCGCCTATGCAGGGCATCAGCTCGCCATGCAAGCCGGCCTCGCACGCCTGCGCGAGGCGGCCGAGCATCGGCTGGACATGCTCGCAAGCGGCCTCGATGCCGACCTCGCCCGCTACGACTATCTGCCCGCGCTGCTGGAGATGTCGCCCGTCGTGCCGGCGCTGCTGGACGCGCCGACCAATCCGCAATTGCGCGACGCGGCCAACCGGTATTTGAACGGCGTCAATGCGACCGTCGGCGCCGAGATGCTGTACGTGCTCGATCGCAGCGGCACTTCCGTCGCGGCGTCGGACTGGGACCAGCCAGGCACCACCGTTGGCCAGGACCTGTCGTTCCGGCCGTACGTGAGCGACGCCGTCAAGAACGGACGCGGGCGCTTCTACGGCATCGGCATCACGAGCCGCAGGCCTGGCTATTACCTGTCGTACGCCTTGCGACGCGGCGATGGCGTGCGCGGCGTGGCGGCGGTCAAGATCAACATCGAAGAGTCCGAGGCGGCGTGGCGCAAGCTGCCGGGCAACGTGCTGCTGATCGACGAGCGCGGTGTCGTCATCCTGTCCACGCGCGATGAATTGAAGTACCGGCCCATCGCGCCGCTCGATGCCGCGCAGCGTGCCGAGGTGCAGCGCTCGCGCCCCTACGGCGCGGCCGCGCTCGACCCGCTGCACTGGATGGCGCTGCAGGCCTTGACGCCCGACATGCAGGTGGTGAGCCTGGATGCACAGTCGCAGCTGGCATCCACCCGCAGGCTGCAGCAGGCGGCATGGCGGCTGGTGGTGCTCGACGACACCGCACCGGTGCGTGCGACGGCGCGCTACGCCGCCGTCACGGCGAGCCTGGCGATGGCGGTGCTGGTCCTCGTGGCGGTGACTTTGTGGCAGCGCCGGCGCGCGGTGCGGCAGAAGCTGGCGAGCCAGGCAGCCTTGCAGGCAGCGCACGACAGCCTCGAGTCCACCGTCATTGCACGCACCGCGCAGTTGCGCGCGGCGCAGAGCGACCTGGTGCATGCCGGCAAGATGGCGGCGCTCGGGCAGATGTCGGCGGGCATGGTGCATGAGCTCAACCAGCCCTTGACGGCGCTGCGCACGTTGTCCGACAGCGCCGGCCTGCTGCTCGACCACGACCGGCGCGACGAGGTCCGCGCCAACCTGCAGCGCATCTCCAGCATGGTCGACCGCCTGGCGCGCCTGACCTCGCGACTCAAGACCTTTGCCCACAAGAGCGACCAGCCGCCGCAGGCGGTGGCACTGCTGCGCAGCATCGCAGACACCCAGGCGCTGCTGGTTGCCGAGCTGAAGGAGCACGACGTCCGCGTCGAGATCGACATCCAGCCGCCTGATCTGAGCGTGATGGCTGATGAATCCACCGTCGGCAGCCTGCTGAGCAACCTGATGCGCAACGCGATCGACGCGATGCAGGCATCGCCCCGGCGCGTGCTGCGGGTCGAGGCACGGGCCCATGGCGAGCGTGCTGTCCTGACAGTGACCGACACCGGCCCGGGCATCCGCGCCGACATCCTCGCCCGCCTGTTCGAACCCTTCGTCACCAGCAAGCCGGCCGGTGCGGGGCTGGGGCTCGGGCTGGTCATTTCCGCCCAACTGGCGCGTGCGGCAGGCGGCACGCTTCGCGCCGAAAACATCGAGGACGGCGGTGCGTGCTTCACCGTCGATCTGCCGAGTGCCGCCGCTTTGGAGTAGCAGCAAGTGAGTGAAGGTATTGCGATTCGGGTCCTGTTGGTCGAAGACGATGAGGACGTGCGCCTGAGCACCGAGCAGGCGCTGTCGCTGAACGGCTTCAAGGTCGAATCGTTTGCGAGCGTCGAGCGCGCCCGCGGCATGATTGCCTTCGGCCTGCCGGCGATCGTCATCTGCGACGTGCGCCTGCCGGGGCTGAGCGGCACCGACTGGCTGCCCGAGATCCGCAAGATCGATCCCGAGATTCCGGTGGTGCTCGTGACGGGGCACGGGCACATCGCGATGGCCGTGCAGGCCATGCGCGAGGGCGCCTACGACTTCATCGAGAAGCCTTTCACCTCCGAGCGGCTGGTGGGCATCGTGCGCCATGCCGTCGAGCGTCGCCAGCTGACCTTGCAGGTGCGCGTGCTGCGTGAAGCGCTGGACAACTGGCACGGCATCCAGTCGGTGCTGATCGGCCGCTCCGCGCAGATCCAGCAAGTGCGGCGCACGGTGATGACGCTCGCCCAGACCTCGGCCGACGTGCTGATCTACGGCGAGACCGGCACCGGCAAGGAGCTCGTCGCGCGCTGCCTGCACGACCACAGCGAGCGCCGCCGGCAGAACTTCGTGCCGCTCAACTGCGGCGGGCTGCCCGAGGCGCTGGCCGAGAGCGAGCTCTTCGGCCACGAGCCCGGGGCCTTCACGAGCGCCAACAAGGTGCGCATCGGAAAGTTCGAGCATGCACACGGCGGCACCTTGTTCCTCGACGAGATCGAGAGCATGCCGATGGCCGTGCAGATCAAGCTGCTGCGCGCACTGCAGGAGCGCTGCATCGAACGCGTGGGATCGAACAAGGCCATTCCCTTCGACTGCCGCATCGTCGCCGCCAGCAAGGACGACCTCAAGTTGCTGAGCGACGAGCACAAGTTCCGGTCCGACCTCTACTACCGCATCGGGGTCGCGATCATCGAGCTGCCGCCGCTGCGCGAACGGCGCGAGGACATCCCTCTGCTGTTCGAGCACTTCACGCTGATGGCGGCCAGCCGGTACGAGCGCGCTGCGCCGCTCGTCACCAATGCGCAGCTGGCCGACCTGATGGCCTACGCCTGGCCCGGCAACGTGCGCGAGCTGCGCAACGTGGCAGACCGCTTCGTGCTGGGACTGCTCGGCGACCGGCTGACGCAAGTGCGCAGCACCGAGGAGCCGGGGCTGCCGCTCGGGCTGCCGCACCAGGTCGAACGCTTCGAGCGCGCCGTGATCATCGAGGAGCTGCGACGGCACGGCGGGGACCCGCCCGCCACCGCCACGGCCCTCGGCATCGCCAGGCAGACGCTGCATGACAAGCTGAGAAAGTTCGGAATCGCGGCGGATGAATTCAGGAGCTGAGCGAGGCGCGACGCCGGTGAGCTACATTGCCGCGTCCTCGGCCAGCAACTGCATCGAATGTTCTCCCGCCATCACGCCATTGCTTTCATCCTCTTCGCCTGCGCCTTGTTGGGCGGTTGCACGAGCCTCGCGCCGCGCGTCACCGATGCGGCGATTTCCTTCGAACGCAGCCGGGCCGAGCTGGTGCGCCGGGACGTGGCCTTGCCCGATGGCCTGCACATGGCGTACCTGGAAGGCGGGCAGGGCGAGCCGCTCGTGCTGGTCCACGGCTTCGGCGGCAACAAGGACAACTTCACCCGCGTGGCGCGCTGGCTGACGCCGCACTACCGCGTCATCGTTCCTGACCTTCCGGGCTTTGGCGAGTCGTCACACCCGCAGGACGCCCCCTATACCTATGCCGCGCAGGCCGAGCGCCTGCACGGCTTCGTGCGCGCGCTGTCATTGGGCAACGCGCACTTCGGCGGCAACTCCATGGGTGGCGCCATCGTGCTGAGCTACGCGGCGCAATATCCCAGCGAGGTCTCAAGCCTGTGGCTGCTCGATGCAGCCGGCATTCCGGAAGCACCGGTCAGCGAGCTGCGCCGGATCATCGAGACGACCGGCCGCAATCCGCTGCTCGTCACCAACGAAGACGACTTCGCGCATCTGCTCACCTTCGCGATGAGTGACCCACCGTACATCCCGCGGATGATGGTCAATGTGATGGCGAAGGAGCGCATCGAGAACCAGGCCGTCGAACGCCGCGTGTTCGAGCAGATCGCGACCGACTCCGTCATGCAACAGGTGCGCGGCCTGGCGACCCCGACGCTGATCGTCTGGGGCGACGAAGACCGCCTGCTGCACGTGGGCACGGCGGACATGCTGCACACACTGCTGCCACGCTCCAGGGTGATCGTGATGCCGCATGTCGGACACATCCCCATGATCGAGCGACCGCAGCAGAGCGCAGAAGACTACCTGCGGTTCCGGGCGGGGCTGGCGACGCAGCCCGCGAACTAGACGACGCTGGCCGCGCCGGTCTTGAACACGGACACGGCATCCACCAGTCGGTTGGCTTGCTGTTTCAGGCTTTCCGCAGCCGCAGCCGACTCTTCGACCAATGCCGCGTTCTGCTGGGTGACCTGATCGAGCTGCGTCACTGCGTCGTTGATCTGGCCGATGCCGGTGGTCTGTTCGCTGGTCGCGGCGGTGATTTCGCCGAGCATGTCGTTGACGCGCCGCACCTGGGAGACGATGTCCGTCATGGTCCGGCCGGCGTCGCCCACCAGGCGGCTGCCGGTCTCCACCTTCTCGACGCTGTCGCCGATCAGCGTCTTGATCTCCTTCGCGGCCTGGGCGCTGCGCTGCGCGAGCGTGCGGACCTCGCCGGCCACCACCGCAAAACCGCGGCCCTGTTCGCCGGCACGCGCGGCTTCGACCGCGGCATTCAGGGCAAGGATGTTGGTCTGGAAGGCAATGCCATCGATGACCCCGATGATGTCGGCGATCTTCTTGCTCGCGGCCGTGATCTGGTCCATGGTGTCGACAACTTGGCCCACCACCACGCCGCCTTGCGCGGCCACGTCGCGCGCTGAATTGGCCAGCTGATTCGCCGCCCGGGCCGTGTCCGCGTTGTTCTTCACGGTGCTCGTGAGCTGCTCCATCGACGCTGCCGTCTGCTGAAGATTGGACGCCTGCTCCTCCGTGCGTTGCGACAGGTCCTGGTTGCCGGTGGCGATCTGGCTCGAGCCGGTGGCGATGCTGTCGCTGCTCTGGCGAACCTGCGAGACGATCCCCACGAGATTCACATTCATCGTCTTGAGCGCCCCCAGGAGCTTGCCCGTTTCATCGGTGCTGTCCACGACGATCTGCGACGTGAGGTCGCCTGCCGCCACGGTCTGCGCGACGTGAACGGCGCGGTTGATCGGGGTCGTGATCGACCGCGTCACGAGGTAGGCGAACACCGCGGCCATCAGGACTGCCGTGGCGCCAAGCACCAGCATCACCATGCGTCCACGGTCATGGATGCGTGTCGCCTCCTCGCCCGCCTGGTGGACCTGATTGCTCAGCTCGCCCACGAGGCTGTTGATCGCCATCTGGTAGTTGTGCTGGTCGGCGCGCATGCGGCCGAGCACAAGGTCGGTGGCGGCGTCCTTTTTGCCCGCGTCCATCAAGCTGTTGAACTCGACCTGGTCAGCCACGAACTTGGCGCGGAGCTCCTTCGCCTGGGCAAAGATGGCCCGGGTCTCGGGGGCTTGCAGGATCTTGTCGAGCTTGTCCATGTCCTCGGCGACCTTCCCCCGCGCCGAGGCGATCTCGCCCGTCGTCTTCTTGACGCCTTCAGGCGTGCGCTCGATCAGCACGGCACGCACGTTGCGCACGATGCTGTTGACGTTGTCCTGGATCTCGAAGGCGAGCAGCACCTTCGGATAACGGTTGTCGACGACGGTGTGCAGTTCCTGGTTCACATCGGCCAGCCGGGCGATGCCGACGCCGATGATGCCCACCAGCAGCAGCAGGACGAACATGAAGGCCAGGCCGAGGCGCACCCCGATCCTCAGGTTTCTCAGACTTTGCATTTCTAAACTCCGTGGAGCTGGCGGTCGCGGGCCCGCAGGCCACGCGAGTCATCGCCTGGTCATGATTGAATGTCCACGGGTCGGCACGTCGCCTCGCTCCGTTACGAGGCACGATCGCCGACCACGCGACAGCGATGCGGAACACAGAAGATGAGAGATCTCCCTGATCGCTATGCAGTCCGAAGTGAAGCCGCAGATGGACTATCGGTCGTGTCGCGGGTTGACTAAACGCAAAGTTGCGGCAGAAAGTGATGCTATTTGGCGAAATGTGATCAGAACTGAGGTTTTGTTTTGTTCATTTGCAGGATCGACTGACCACGCCCTCGGATGAGCGGCCCGCGCAACGAGCCCTGCGAGGGCTCGCTACGTCGTCAGGCTTTGCAGCGGCCGCTCGCCGGCCAATGCCTGGGCCAGGCTCGCAAGCACCATCTCGGCCATGGCCGTGCGCGTCTCGACCGTGGCGCTGGCGCGATGGGCCTGCAGTGTCACGTTGTCGAACTCGAACAACACGGGCGGCACGTGCGGCTCATCGACGAACACGTCGAGCCCGGCGCCCGCGATGCGCTTTTCGCGCAGTGCCTGCACCAGGTCCGCCTCGCGAACCAGGCGGCCGCGCGCCACGTTGACCAGAAAGCCCTGCGGCCCGAGCGCATCAAGCACGGCCGCATCGATGATGCCTTCAGCCTTGTCGGCGGCCGCGCACACGATCAGGGCGTCGCTGTCTCGGGCGAGCTGCCGAAGGTCCGGGACGAAGGTCCACGCAACATCTGTCATCGGCAGCAGGTCGGTGTAGCTCACGGGGCAGCCGAAGGCGCTCACCCGCGTCGCCACGGCGCGGCCCACGCGCCCGAGACCGACGATGCCCACGCACATGCCGCTGAAGCGGCGCGCCAGCAAAATTGCGCCCGGCTGAGGGTGCCGCACCCACGCGCCCGAACGCACGAAGCGATCGACTGCGCAGACGTTGCGGCAGGTTGCCAGCAGCAAGGCGACGGCCATGTCCGCCACGTCCTCGGTCAACGCGCCGAAGGTTCCTGTTACGGGCAGCTTGCGGGCACGGGCGTAGTCCAGGTCCACGGCGTCCGTGCCCACTCCGTTGACGGCAACGATTTCGAGCGCCGGCAGTTTTTCCATCATCTCGCGCGCGATGCCGGTGTGGCCGCCGGTGATGACGCCGCGGATCGTCGCGCCGTGCTCGTCGATGAAGGCCTGCGGGTCGGGCAGCTCGTACAGGCGATGCATGGTGTACAGCGCATGCAGGCGTTCGTTGACCGACGGCACAAGGATCGGGTTCAGCTGGAGGATGTTCGGCTTCATGGTCGCTTGCTCGGGTTCTTCGGTTTACTCGGGCTCGATGCCGGCGGCCTTGATGACGCCGCCCCAGCGCTTGTATTCGGCGGCCTGGAAGGTGGCGAGCTCGGCTGGCGTGGACGTGAATGGCTCCATGCCGTTTTGCTCGACGAACCGGCGCACGCCCGGCGTTGCCAGTGCGCGCTGCATCAACTCGTTGATTCGTTGAACAACCGGCGCAGGCGTGCCGGCCGGCGCGTAGACCGCGTTCCAGTAGCTGATCTCATAGCCGGGCAGGCCGGCCTCGGCGATGGTCGGCAGGTCGGGGGCGAGCGCCGAGCGCTTCGGGCTGCTGACGCCCAGCGCCTTCAGCTTGCCGGCCTTGACCTGCGGCAGGCTCGTCGTCAGGTCGACGATCATCATGTCGATCTGCCCGCCCACGAGATCGATGACCGCGGGCGGGTTGGCCTTGTACGGCACGTAGGTCAGTTGCGTGTGCGTCATCTGCTGGAACAACTCGGATGCGACACGTGCCGATGAGCTGCCGGCACCGAAGGTCAGCGGCTTCTTCTTGGCCGCCGCGATCAGCTCGCTCACGTTTTGCGCCTTCACATTTGGATTGGTGACCAGCAGCAGGTAGCCCTTCACGAGCGCACCGATGGGCGCGAAGTCCTTCACCGGGTCGTAGCCAAGCTTGCGGAACAGGTGCGGATTCGCGGCCTGCGTCGTGTTCGTCGTGATGAACAGCGTGTACCCGTCGGCAGGTGCACGTGCCACGGCTTGTGCCGCGATGCCGCCGCTTGCACCGGCCTTGTTGTCGACGATCACCGGCAACTTCGTCTCTGCGGTGATCTCCTGCCCGATCGCTCGGGCGAGCCCATCGGTGGTACTGCCCGCGCTGGAGCCGACCACGATGGTGATCGGCTTGGATGGATACGCGTCGGCGAGCGCCGGTTGCGACATGACGGCGCACAGGGCGAGGGCGGCGAACGGGCGGGCGATGTTCATGGCTTGTCTCCGACGGGTGGCTGCAATGCGATTTCGCTTGTCCACATGCTAGGCAGTCGTGGGGGCCGGCGTCAATATTGATCATCAATATCAATGCATCTCAACTCGTACCATGAGAATGATGTTGAATTGACGGAGTTGCCTTCAGCTTGATGTTGATTCACAAGTCAATATGATGGAGCCGATCGGAAGGAGATCGAACGATGGCAACCTGGATCACGCTCGACGAAGCAAGGCGGCAGCTCAAGGTTCGCCCACAAACCATCTACGCCTACGTCAGCCGAGGGCGAATCGCCGTCAGCCCGGACCCGCAGGATTCCCGGCGCAGCCTGTATCGGTCGGAAGACGTCGCCCATCTCGTTCATCGCAAGGAGAACGGGAGGAACAGGGAGACCCTGGCGGCCAATACCCTGTTCGGCGCAGAACCCAGCATCCCGACGTCGATCTCGACGTTTGCCGGCGGCCGCCTGTATTACCGCGGGGTCGACGTCGTGGCCTTGGCCGAGACGGGGACGCTGGAGGACGCCGCGGCCTTGCTGTGGGGCAGCGAGCAGCGCCTGGTCTTCGCGGCGGCGGCAGAAGAACCGTCTGCGACCATGCCTGCCGGCCGCGTACGGGCTTTCACGCAATTGGCCGCCCTGGCCGCCACCGGTCATTCACCCCGCGGGCGCGCCGCGAAGGTGCTGCTGGAGGAGTCGGCCAGCCTGGTCGCGCGGCTGGCAACGGCCTTCGGCGCGTCGAGCGATCAGAAGCTGCTCTTGCACGACAGGCTGGCGCGCGGCTGGCGGCAACCGCGCGCAGTGGCAGGCCTGATCCGCAAGACCCTGGTCCTGCTGGCGGACCACGAGATCACGAGCTCGGCCTTCTCATCGCGCATCACGGCGTCCACCGGGGCGTCGCTGTCCGCTTGCCTGCTGGCCGGCCTGACGACCTTCTCCGGTCCGCTGCACGGCGATGCGTCGGGCAGGGTACGCGTGCTGTTCGACGAAGTGGAGCGAAGCGGCCCCGACGCAGTGGTGGACCGCTACTTGTCCTCGGCAACCCCGATCCCCGGCTTTGGTCACCCGATCTATCCCGACGGCGATCCACGGGCTGCAGCACTGATGGCCGACTTCCAGCCACCGAAGCAGATCGCGAGACTGATCGAGCGGGTCGTCTCCTTGACCGGGTTGCTGCCGAGCGTCGACGTGGCGCTGGCCGCGCTGGTCGTGCGCTATCGGCTCCCCGAGGATGCGGCGTTTGCGCTGTTCGCCGTTGCGCGCAGCGTGGGCCTGCTCGCCCACGGCATGGAACAGCTCAGCGTCGACTCGGTGATACGGCCGCGAGGCCGCTACACCGGGCCGCCTGTCGAACTGCAGCAGGGCCCGAGGCGGCAGCGGCGCAAGGCGGGGTCGTCCTAGTGTCGAGCGGTCACTCTTCCCGGCCGGACGTGAGACCGAGCACGGCCAGCAGCGACTGGAACACGTTGTAGATGCTCAGATAGACACCCAGCGTGGCGCTGATGTAGTTGGTTTCGAGGCCATCCTGCACGCGCTTGAGGTCATGAAGAATGAACGCCGAAAAGATCCCGATGGCCAGCACCGACAGCGTGATCATGAGTGCGCTCGACTGGATGAAGAAGTTGGCGATGCCCGCCACCAGCAGCATGACGGCGCCGATGAAGAGGAACTTGCCCATCGATGACAAGTCGCGCTTGATCACCGACGACAGGCTCGCCATGCCAAGGAAGATCGCACCGGTGCCCGCGAAGGCGAGCATGACCAGACTGGCGCCGTTGCCCAGGCCGAGCACCTGGCCGATCAGCCGCGACAGCATCAGGCCCATGAAGAAGGTGAAGGCCAGCAGCACCGGCACGCCGGCCGAGGAGTTCTTGGTCTTCTCGATCGCGAACATGAACCCGAAGGCGCCCGCCAGGAACACGATCAGCCCGACGCCCGGCGACATCGCGCTGGCGACGCCGGTCGACACGCCGATCCAGGCACCCAGCACGGTTGGCACCATGGACAGCGCGAGGAGCCAGTAGGTGTTGCGCAGCACGCGGTTGCGCTGGCCTGCGGATACGCCGGCGTCCGTGCCGCCGGATGGGATGGGAATCAAAGAGTTCATGGTGAATGCTCCGGTTGTTGAATGGCGGTCAGCGTTCGAGGCTGACCAGGCGCTGGCGCAGTCGCCGTGAATCGGTGTCGCGGCGCCACAAGCGCACCAGCGACCGCGCGGCTCGGGCCAGCGCGTTGTCCAGCGCGGTTCGCCAGTCGCGCGCCACGGAGGTGACGACCACCGAGCCGGCGCCGTCGGTCTTGAGCTCCACCTGACAGCGCTTGTCGATGCCGCCGCGGCCGCCGTTCACGTCCGACATGTGCACCTCGGCACGGGGAACGAGCCATCCGAGGCGGCGCAGCGCGAAGCGCACACGGCGCTCGGTCAGCTCGCGCATCTCGTGGGCCTGCGGGGCCCGGGCCTTGAACAGAACTTTCATCGCAGTACTCCTTGGACTGGGTGACAGCTGGAGTCTGGACCTGCGGTCTGTTCTAAAAAAGCAGCTTTTCTGGAGGCTTTACTTCTGAAAAACCTGAGGGGAGCGCCAAGGTCAGGCGCGCGCCGCGTCGATGATCTGCAGCACCAAGGGGTGGTGTTGACCGCGGCGCGAGCGGATGGCGTGGATCTCTTCGGTCACGTCGTCACAGCGCCCGAGCGGACGAAGCCCGTGCATCCAGCCTGCGTCCCCGGCGCCAAGGCGGCTCACCGGAAAGACGCCGAGGCCGCGTGCGGCAAACACCGCCAGAAGGGCGCTGTCCTCGAACTCGCCGACAACGCGCGGCTGCAGGCCGTTCGTCTCGAACCAGTGGTCGAGCCTGGCGCGCAAGGCCGAGTGCCCGGTGGGCAGCAGCACCGGCAGCCGGTTCAGCGATTGCGGAAACTGTTCCACATCGGCGCGGCGCACATGGGCCGCTGACCCGTACCACGCGACAGGCGACTCGGCCAGCCGCTCGGTGGTGAGGCGAAGGTTGGGGTTTCGCGGCGCCGGGTAGCCGGACAGCACGAGGTCCAGGCGATGCAGCGCGAGCTCGGCCAGGAGTTCTTCGAACTCGCCTTCGTGGCACAGCAGCCGCAGCGAGGGCGTGGCCAGCACGGGCTCCAGCAGGGCATGCACTGCCAGCTTCGAGATGCCGTCCGACATGCCGATGGCCAGGCGCGCCACCTTGCCGCTCGCGGCTTCGCGCACCTGCTCCGGAATCATCTGCCCGAGCTGAAATATCTCCTCGGCGCGTGCGAAGGCGGCCTCGCCCGCCTCGGTCAGGGCCACCCCGCGTCCGTCCGGCTTGAGCAACTGATGTCCGAGTGTCTTCTCGAGTTCGCGCACTTGCGTGCTGATGGTCTGCAGCGCCATGTCCAGGCGTTTGGCGGCGCGGGCGAAGCCGCCCTCCTTGGCGACCACCCAGAAGTAATGCAGATGGCGGTAGTTCATCAAGAGTGCTCCGGTGCGACCCCCAGGGACTTCGCACCGACAAGTCCGCGCCGAGTGCCGTCTCCGACCCACGCCATGCGCTCGATGTGGCTGTGCCGGAGCGCGAGGCCGTCGTTGGGGCGATTCTGCATCGCGGCCCAGGGCTTGGCGCACGCACCCCGTGCGCGCCAGACTGAAAGTGCCGCGCGCGCATGCCGGGCATGAGGAACGAAACGGGGCGCTCGACCCCGCCGGGCGATCAGCCGGCCAGCGCCTTCATCTCGCGGAACAGGTCGGCTTTGCCTTCGAAGCCGATGCCCGGCAGGTCAGGCAGCGTGACGTAGCTGTTGTCGACCTTCACGCCGTCGGGGAATCCACCGAAGGGCTGGAACAGGTCCGGGTACGACTCGTTGCCGCCCAAGCCCAGGCCGGCCGCGATGTTCAGCGACATCTGGTGCCCACCGTGCGGAATGCAGCGGCTCGGCGACCAGCCGTGTTCCTTCAGCATCTCAAGCGTACGCAGGTACTCGACCAATCCGTAGCTGAGTGCGCAGTCGAACTGCAGCCAGTCTCGGTCGGGACGCATGCCGCCGTAGCGGATCAGGTTGCGCGCGTCCTGCATCGAGAACAGGTCCTCGCCGGTGGCCATCGGGTTCTTGTAGTACTGGCGCAGCGTGGCCTGCAGCTCGAAGTCCAGCGGATCGCCCGGCTCCTCATACCAGAACAGGTCGTACTGCGACAGCGCCTTGGCATAGGCAATCGCGGTCTCGAGGTCGAAGCGGCCGTTGGCATCGACGCACAGCTTCTGGCCGTCTTGCAGCACTTCCATGATGGCGTCGATGCGTCGCAGGTCCTCGTCCAGCGACGCGCCGCCGATCTTTTTCTTCACCACCGTGTAGCCGCGGTCGATGTAGCTCTTCATCTCGTCCTGGAGCTTCTTGTAGTCCTGGCCTGGGTAGTAGTAGCCACCGGCGGCGTAGACGAAGATCTTGCGGTTGGGCTTGCCGTCGCCGTAGCGATCCGACAGCAGTTGGAACAGCGGCTTGCCCTCGATCTTGGCCACGGCGTCCCACACGGCCATGTCGATGGTGCCGATTGCCACCGAGCGCTCTCCGTGGCCACCCGGCTTCTCGTTCTTGAACATGGCATTCCAGATCTTGTGCGGATCGAGGTTCTTGCCGCTGGCGTCGATCAGGTCTTCAGGCTTGGTCTCCAGGATGCGCGGGATGAAGCGCTCACGCATCATGTGGCCCTGGCCGTAGCGGCCGTTGGAGTTGAAGCCGTAACCCACCACGGCCTTGCCGTCGCGGATGACGTCGGTGACGACGGCCACGAGGCTGAGGTTCATCTTGCTAAAGTCGATGTAGGCGTTGCGGATGGGAGAGCTGATGGGGATGGTCTTCTCACGAATCTCGACGATCTTCACGGGGTATCTCCTGCAGGTCGGGTGGGTTGCGTTGTTGAAATGATCGTCGCCGACGCCGCGCTTGCCCAATGCTGTTTGTCTAGTCTTTGATGCCTTGAAAGCACCGCCATGACCATGAAGCTCTCGTGGCTCGACGACTTCGCTGCATTGGCGGCCAGCGGCAACTTCTCGCGCGCGGCCGACGAGCGCCACATGACGCAGCCCGCGTTCAGCCGCCGCGTGCGCGCCCTGGAAGAGTGGCTTGGGGTCGACTTGTTTGACCGCAGCTCACAGCCGGCCCAGCTGACCGAGGTCGGCCAATGGTTTCGCCAGGTCGCGCAGAACCTGCAGGCCGAAGTCGCTCGCATCCCGGGTGAAGCCCGGGCCATTGCGCAGGCCAGCTCCACGACGCTGCGCTTCGCCTCGACGCACGCGCTGTCGTTCACCTTCATGCCCCGCTGGCTGCGCATGCTGGAAACGCAGACGACCGTCGGTCCCATCCAGCTCGTCTCGGACGTGCAGCAGAAGTGCGAAACACTCGTGCTTCAAAGCCAGGCGCAGTTCATGCTCGCCCACGGCCACGCCAGGGTGCGTGGACCGTTGGACGAGGCCGGTTGCCCGAGCGTGGTCGTTGGCAAGGATCGGCTGATTCCCGTGTCGGCGCCCGACAAGGGCGGTCGCCCGATCCATCGCCTGCCATCGGACGGCAAGTCGAGCGCGGTCAATCTGCTGAGTTACAGCGCCGAGTCGGGCCTGGGTCGCATCCTGCGCGAGCTGAAGGGGCCAGCCCTCGACCGCCTGCACGCGTCGAACGTCCTGACGGCGCACCTGGCATCCGTGCTGCGCACCATGGTGCTCGATGGCCGCGGCTTGGCCTGGCTGCCGCAACTCCTGGTCGGCGACGACATCACAGGCGGCCGGCTTGTCGTGGCTGCGCCCGAAGAGTGGTCGATCGATCTGGAAATCCGCCTGTACCGCGACCGTGCCGCGCTGGGAAAGGCCGCTGACGCGTTCTGGCTTGCTGCACAGGCGGGTGCCGCGGCAGGCTGAGCGCCGCGGGCGGGTGTCGGATCGACATTCACAACGAGCGATCCACCCAGCACCTATGCCACCGCAGCCAGCATCTTGCGCCCCGGCAGCCGGCTGAAAGCGAGCGCGGCCAGGAAGGCGCCGATGCCCAGCGAGAACGCGCCGATGAAGAGCCACGAATAACTCGAAAACGAGTCGTA
This sequence comes from uncultured Comamonadaceae bacterium, assembly GCA_966211955.1. GTDB lineage: Bacteria > Pseudomonadota > Gammaproteobacteria > Burkholderiales > Burkholderiaceae_C > Albitalea. Next base: position 28,902 of record CBIHOF010000012.1, read on the forward strand.
GATCAGCCCGCCCAGCACGGGCCCGAGCGCCATGCCCAGGCTGCTGGCCATCATGGTGCCGCCGATCACCGTGCCCATCATGCGCAGCGGAAAGTTCTCGCGGGCGATCACGGCGAACAGCGGCATCACGCCCGCATAGGTAAAGCCGAACAGCGCAGCGACGGTGTAGAAGCTGCCGAGCCCGCGCGCGACCACATAGCCCAGCACCACGATCGCCTGGCCAAGCAGCGCCAGCACCAAGACACGCGCGGCCCCGAAGCGGTCCCCCAACAGGCCGAACACGAGCCGGCCGCCCATCCCGGCCAGGCCCTCGAGGCTGTAGATCGACACCGCCGCCATCAGCGGGATGCCGCAGGTGACGGCATAGCTCACCGTGTGGAAGATCGGGCCCGAGTGCGTGGCGCAGCTCAGGAAGCTTGTCAGTACCAGGATCAGGAAGGGCACCGAGCGCACGGCTTGCGCGACGGACATGATCGGCTCGTGCGCGGCGCCTGATGGGATTGCGGCGGCCGGTTGCGCGAGCGCGGGCGGGCGCCGCACCAGCAGTGCCACAGGCACCATGATGGCGGCCACCAAGGCCGCAATGATTTGCAGCGATGTGCGCCAGTGGTGCGTTTGCACCAGCCACGCGGCCAGCGGCGACATGGTCATCGGCGCCATGCCCATGCCGGCCGACACCAGTGACACCGCGAGACTGCGGCGCGTGTCGAACCACCCGGTGACGCACGCCATCATCGGCGCAAAGATTGCCGCCGCGCCGAGGCCCACGACCACGCCGAACAACACCTGGAACGCGAGGAGCGATGTCGCGATGCTCGCCAGCGCGAGACCTGCCGTGAGCAGCGCTGAACCAGCCCACACCACGATGCGCGGGCCCACCCGGTCCGAGAGGGAGCCCCAGGCAATGCTGCCGAACGCAAGCGCCAGGAAGGCGAACGTCATGGCGGTGGAGATGCCCGTGGTGGACCACCCCGTGTCCTCGGCGATCGGCCGCAGGAACACCGGCAGCGAAAAGAGCCCGCCGATCGCCACGCAGCCGAGCACGCCGCCGGCGACAACGATGATCCAACGGTAGTGCTCGCGCAGAGCGTTCGTCCAGGAAGGCATGGCGGGTCCTTTGCTGAGTGGGTTCGACATGACGGGCAGGCGGATTGCGCTGCCTCACCCCTACGACGATCGAAGAGCGGCCAGATCGACAACCGATCGACGGACCCAGGCACTTGTTTCTCAGCGGCGCCAACTCCAATTGCACGCGTCGGCTCGCTTGACGAATTCGCCGACCTGCTCGCGCACCTGCGCGAGCGGCGGCGCGGGAAGCACGCGCACTTCTTCCAGCAGGTAGAGGGTGCCGTCCTTCTGTGGCTCTTGGGTGTACTGGCCCGGCCGAAGCGAGCGAAACACGCGGCCATCCGTCACCGGCCACTCGTACTCCGCATGGAAGCCCATGTCGCCGCCGGGGAACTGCCGGTTGATGGATTCGGCATCGGCCAGCTTGTCGAAGGGCTCGCCGTTCTTCAGGCGCTGCACCAGCCCCTTCGCCGCCGAAGCCGAGTCCGCCTGCAGATAGCGAAGCCGATATTCGGTCGTGCGCCGGACGGGCTCGAACAGCGTGTCGTACGCGAGTCGGATGAGCGCCTCGCTCGGCGGCGGGGCTTTGAGTGCCGCTGGACAAGCGCATGCAAACCCGACCTGCGCGGCGTCGAGGTCAGGCCTCGGATGCAGCAGGGACAGCCGCGTGGACGGGTACTGATGCCGCTCCGCTTCCTCGAGCGTGTGGACCACGACTCGCTCCTCGCCGGGTCCAGGGGCTTGCCGGTTGTAGCGGATCGTGTCGCGCGCGCCCGTCAAGCAGTTGATCGCGAAGTCCTGCACGCCGGTGTAGGGCTGCACCTTGTGTCCATCGACGAGGACCATTCGCTCGCGAAACAGTGCCCATGGCCCGCGATGGACGAGTGAGCCTGCATCGGCGTCGCGCCGCATGTAGCGGGGCGGATCGCCCAATGAATGCAGCGTGATCCATGGGTCGGCCGCGGCGGTGAGGGTGGCGAGAGCCAGCATGCAGCAGGCGGCCAATCGGGGAAGAAGGGAGGAAGGGGCAAGAGGGACAAGAGGGGCGAAGGGCATGGCGCGAATCATCGGTCAATGCACGAATGCTCGTCTTCGCGACGCGGCAAATCCTGGAAGTGCGACAGGCCGGGTGTTCGTGGCCAGCATCGCCGCGTTCTGGCGGAACATGGGTGCCGCTACTTGTGACGAAGGTCGTACCAGAGTTCGGGCCGGTTCACCGGCGTGCCGGGCGTGACGAGCGGATTCTTCAGCTCGATGACCACCCGCTTGTCCAATTGCGCCCGGCGCAGGCTCTCGCCGTGATGCTGTTCGAAGAGTCGGTCGGCTGAGCCGTCGGCGAGCGCCTTCTCCAGCCCCTGGCGAATGACCTCCGCGAGCTTGGTGTTGCCCTTGTTGAGCATGAAGTACGACGCGTAGTACGGGTAGTGCAGGGCGATGCGCGGCTCGACCTCCAGCGCATCGGCGTTGCTGGCCTGTTCGTTCCAGATCTCCATGACGCTGCGCGGAAAGTAGTCGAAGCGGCTGCCGGCGATCATCTTGAACAATCCCTCGTAGGTTGGCCCCGTGATGACGGCAATGCCGTTGGCGCGCAGGATGTCCGTGTCGGGCCAATACATGCCCTGGGCGATGCTCACCCGCTTGAGGTCGTCCAGGGTGTTCACGTCGGCAAACCGCGCCGCGTCGCCGCGGCGCATGAGTCCGAGGCGCCAGCCGAGCACGCCCCGGTTGATGGGGATGTACACCGCGAGCAAGCGCCTCTCGCGCTCGGCCGAAGTTGGCATGGGCGCCACGTCGATCGCGCGCCCGGCCTCGAGCTCGAGGATCTGGCGTTCCTGGTTCATCGGGACATCGGCGAGTTCGACCCGGTATTGCGGGTCCATCTTCGACAGCGCCAGCTTGAGCAACTGCGTTGCGTACTCGAAGCGGCGGTCGCCTTCGAACTCTGGGCGTGGAAAGCGGACGACCTGGGCGGCGGCACTCTGCGCGAAAAGCACCAGGGCGAGCACGAGAGGTGCGAGCAATCGCATGACCACTCCAATCTCCTCCCAGTGCGAATCCTAACCCTGGACGCAGGTGGCTGACAGAGGCCGCAGCGCAGTCAGGCTGCCGCATGCCGTCCCCTATACTTTCCGCCGCATGACGCCCTCCACGCCGAAGGAGCCAGCAAACGGTCGCGCGCCGACCCGCGAACTGATGTCGCCTGTGCGCGGCTGGTGGGCTGCGCCGTGGCGCAGCCCGCACGGCGGCATCGCAGTCGCGCTGCTGCTGCGGGTGGTGCTTTTCAGCACCCTCGTCACGCTGGTGCTCACGGTGCTTCAGCTGAGCCTGAGCTACCGCAGCGAACGTGCACGGCTGGAAGGGCGTTTTGGCGAGATTCAGCAGGCCAGTGCGCGCAGCCTGGCCGAGAGCCTCTGGGCCGTGGACAAGCGCCAACTCGAGGAGCAGTTGGACGGCATCGTGCGCCTGCCCTCGATCCGCGCAGCCGAGGTGCGCGAGACCAGTGGCTCGGGTCGGCCCTTTGTCGTCTTTCGCGGCGAGCGGCAGGGCAGTGGCGTGGTGAAGGAATTCCCACTCGCTTGCTGTGGCCAGACCCCCCGGACGATCGGGACGCTTCGTGTGGAGGCCACTCTGGCCGACATCTACCGAGGCCTGGCGGCGCAGGCCGTCGTCATCCTGCTCAGCAATGCCGCCAAGACCTTCCTGGTGGCCTTCTTCATCCTCTTTGTCGTGCACAAGCTGGCGACGCGCCACCTGCTGGACATCGCAGCGTCGGCGGGCAGCGTCAGCCTGGAAGGGGATGCGGAACCCTTGCGGCTGCGGCGCGCGCGCATCGAGGGTGACGAGCTGGACCAGCTGGTGGACGCGCTGAATGCGATGCGCGAGCGACTGTCCCGGCAGGCGCTGGAACTGCGCAATGCCGATGCCCGCATGGCAGCCATCCTCGACCACATGCCCGACCTGGCGTGGATGAAGGACACCGAGGGTCGCTTCACGGCGGTCAACCGCGCCTTCGCGACGGCCAAAGGCTTCGCCGACCCGCGCGAGATGCTCGGCAAGAGCGACCTCGATGTCCATCCGCCGGACCTGGCACTGAGCTACCGCGCCAATGACGCTGAAGTGATGGCGTCACGCGAGACCCGTCGCATCGAGGAGCAGCATGCGCATGCCGACGGCAGCATCCGGCTCATCGAAACCATCAAGACAGCGCTGATCGACGCCAATGGACACGTGGCGGGCACGGCGGGCATTGCGCGCGACATCACCGAGCGCCGGCAGGCCGAATCCGACCGCGAGGCGCGGCGGGCGGCCGAGATCGCCAGCGAGGCCAAGAGTGCCTTCCTGGCCAACATGAGCCACGAGATCCGCACGCCGATGAACGCCATCATCGGCATGTCGCACGTGCTGCTCCAAAGTGGCCTGGACGAGCCCCATCGCGACCGGGTGCAGAAGATCAACAGTGCGGCCACCTCGCTGCTGGGCATCATCAACGACATCCTGGACTTCTCGAAGATCGAGGCGGGGCACCTGGAGCTTGAATCCATACCCTTCGACTTGCGCGAGGTGCTCGATGGCGTGGCGGACATCATCGGGATGAGTGCCCAGGCCAAGGGGCTGGCGCTGCGGATCGAGCTGCCCCCCGGTCTGCCGACGGCCCTGGTGGGCGACCCCTCGCGCCTTCGCCAGGTGCTGCTGAACCTCGGCCAGAACGCAGTCAAGTTCACTGAACGCGGCAGCGTGACGTTCACCGTGCAGGTCTTCGAACGCGATGAAGCCGCCGCGCACCTGCGCTTCGAGGTCAAGGACACCGGCATCGGCATGCCTGGCAACGTGCAGCAGCAGCTGTTTCGGCCGTTCACGCAGGGCGACGCCTCCACCAGCAGACGATATGGCGGCACGGGGCTGGGCCTGACCATCAGCCACCGCCTGGTGCGACTGATGGGAGGTGACATCGACCTCGAGAGCACGCCGGGACAGGGCAGTCGCTTCGGCTTCGATCTGTACTTCGCGCTCCAGCACGAATCGCTCGTGAAGCAGGTGGCGCCGCCGCCAGCCGACCCGTCGGTGTTGCGAGGCGCGCACGTGCTGCTGGTGGAAGACAACCTCGTCAACCTCGAGATCGCCGAAATGCTGCTGCACGATGCCGGCGTGACCGTCGCCACTGCCTCGAACGGCCAGGAGGCGCTCGAGATGCTGGCACGCGAGCGCTTCGACGGCGTGTTGATGGACTGCCAGATGCCCGTGCTCGACGGCTATGAGGCGACCCGCGAACTGCGCAGGCAGCCGCAGTTGCGGGACCTGCCGGTGATTGCGATGACTGCCAATGCGCTGATTGGCGACCGCGAGAAGGCACTGGCCGCCGGCATGAACGACCACATCGTCAAGCCGATCGTCATCGACGAGATGTACGAGACCCTGGCGCGCTGGGTGCGCCCCGCGACGCCGCCGCACTGACGACCCAGCGCTCGTCGCTTCGTCGGTGAAGGATGGCATCGCAATGAAAAGATGCAGAACCTGGACCAGGCGGTGCAGCAGAACAGCGCGCTGGTCGAGCAGAGTTCTGCCGCCCCGGGTTGCGTGCGGGTCGTGCCGCGCGTGACGAACGACTCGAAAGTGCCGGTTGCTCGGTCCGACGGGCCTCCAGAAACCGAGATTGCGGCCGATGTCATCCTGGGCGGAAGCTTTGACTTTCGGCGATGACCGTCATGCGCTCCAGGTTGTATCAGTTGTTCCGTGGATTTCGACTTGCGGTCGCATGTTTCGCAACGGCATGGTCAAGCCTGTGCCAGGGCGCCGCGCCGGCCGACGAGACGTGGGGCGCCCGGGGCGACGCTGCATTCCACCAGGCGATCAACACGCCGGTGATCGTCACCGCACTCGCGCAGGATCGGCAGGGCTTCCTGTGGCTCGGTGGCCAAGCCGGCCTGATGCGCTGGGACGGCTACAAGCTGAAGACCTTTCTCAGCGACGTGGCGGACTCCGGCACCTTGCCCGACAGCTACGTGCTGGCGCTGCGAACCGATTCCCAGGGCCGCTTGTGGGTCGGGACCAGCGCCGGAGGCATCGCACGGTACGACGAGGTGCATGAGCGCTTCGAACTTCCCGTGCCCGCAACAGCGTTCAGCCGCAAGAGCGTCTTCGGCATTGCGGAAGACGTTGACGGCAGCTTGCTGGTGGGGACGGGCGGCGGGCTCGATCGCCTCGATCCGTCGCGGCACACTGTCCGGCGCCATGCAGATTGGGCCGCCGCCCTCGGCCTGCCGACGACCGGCGTGCATGCGGTGCTCGTGGATCGCCACGGTGCGCTCTGGGCCGGCACCGATCGTGGCGTCTACCGGCGCGGCGCGAACGGCCTGTTCGTGAATGTCCCCCTTGGCAGGCTGGAGGCCGGCCAGGCCATGGTCAGCTGCATGCTGGAAGACAGCGACGGCCGCATCTGGGTCGGCACGCGCGCCCATGGCGCGTTCACGGTCGACCCCGACAGCCCTCAGGCCAGGCCATTGCACGAGCGCCTGCCTGAACCGCCGGCCGGGCTCGCCACGATCCTCGTGCACACCATGGTGGAAGCCCGGCCGGGTGAGGTCTGGGTGGGCACTGGAGGCCAGGGCATCTTCCGCGTTGACTATCGGCACCGTCAGGTGAGTCGTGCCAATCACATCGAGAACGTGAGCGGCAGCCTTCCGAAGAATGAGGTGATGGCACTGTTCCGCGACCAGCAGGGATTCGTCTGGGCCGCAACCGACGTCGGCGTGAGTTTTCATGACGCGGAGCAGACCGGCATTGCCACTTGGTTCGGCGGCGACCACGATGTCGGGGCACGCAAGGGCGGCCTGATCACGTCGAACATTCCCTTCGTGTTGCCCATGCCGGATGGATCGGTGTGGCTCAGCACGGGCGAAGGTGGCATCGACATCGTCTCGCCCGCGGCGGGGCGCCTGCGCAGCTTGCGGCCCGAAACGTCTTCGCCGCAGACGGCCTTGCCCGATGGCAGGGTGATCTGCATGGTGCTGTCCCCGGATGGGCGGCACGTGTACGCGGGCACGCGGCGCGGCCTGTACCGGGTCACCATCAACGGCTGGCGCGTGCAGCGGCTCACGGTGCCCGGCCGATCGCCGACCGCCGACGTCTGGACCATTGCCTGGCAAGGCGACCGCCTGTGGATCGGCGGCCTCGATGGCCTGTGGGGCCTGCAGGTGGGCGATGGCGCGACGCTTCGCGTGTCGGCGCGCCAGGCCGGGGACGGGCTGGAGGACCAGCGCATCACCGCGCTCTTGCCCGACGTCGATGGCAGGTTGTGGATCGGCACCCGCTCGGGCCTTGCGACGCTCGACACGGCCACGATGCGTGTGCAGCAGTTGCCGCAGGATGCACCCGGCCGCATCGGCACACCGGGCGGTTACACCGCGTCGATCGTCAAGGACGCGCAGGGACGCATCTGGGTCGCAAGCTATGGCTCCGGCATCCGCGTGTTCGAGCCGTCACCGCAGGGCCCCATGAACCTGCGGCGAGTCGCCTCCGCCGAGGGGCCCACCAATGCAGTCAATGCGCTGGCCATCGACCCCCAGGGTGACGTCTGGGCCAGCACCGATGACGGCATCTTGCGCATTGCGCACGACAGCCTGGAGACGGTTCCCATCGGTTCCGCCGAAGGCCTCGGCGTTCTCGTGTACTGGAGCGGTTCGGGGGCCGTCACCGCTGGGGGGCAGGTGCTGTTCGGCGGCTCGGGCGGCTTGACCATCATCGACCCGCGCCAACGCATCCGCGCCTCGACGTCGCCCCCTCGCCTCGTGGTCACCGAGGTCCGCCTGGGGGACGGCCAGCGGATCACCGCCTATCAGCCCGGCCACGACAGCGCGCCGCTGCAACTCAGCCACGGTCGGCGCAGCCTGCAGGTCGAATTCGCAGGCCTTCACTATTGCGCACCGGCGACCGTGCGCTACCAATACCGCCTTCAGGGCGTGGACACGCAGTGGGTCAACACCGATGCGAACCACCGCTTTGCGGCCTATACCAACCTTCCCCCCGGTGACCACGTGCTGGAACTGCGCGCGGCGACGGCCAAGGGGGCCTGGTCCGACACCGTGTCGATGCCGCTGCACGTGCAGCCGGCCTGGCACGAGACGGTGGGGGCGCGCGTCGCGCTGGCCGTCATTGCGGGCGGCATGCTGCTGCTGCTGATGCACGCGCGCACCTTGGTGCTGCGGCGCCGCGAGCGGGTGCTGAAGGCCCTCGTGGCCGAGCGCACGGCGCAACTCGAGGACAGCCAGCGCCAGCTCGAGCAGATCGCGTACTTCGACGGCATGACCGGCCTGGCGAACCGCCGCATGTTCAACGAAGAAATCAAGCGGATGGTGGCCGCCAGCCTGCGCAGCGGACATTGCCTTGCGCTCGTGCTGATCGATCTCGACCACTTCAAGCAGATCAACGACACGCTCGGCCACGACGCGGGCGACGCCATGCTGGTCGCCGTGGCGCAGCGCCTGCTGTCGGCGGTGCGCGAAACCGACCGCGTCGCCCGGCTTGGCGGCGACGAATTCGCGATCCTGCTGCCCGACGTCGAAGGCCTTGCCGCCGTGCAAGGGCTCTGCGAGCGGGTCTTCGCTGCCTTGGCGCCACCGATCATGCACGCGAGCAGAATCTTGCACCCGCGTGCAAGTGCCGGCGGCGCGCTGTGCCCACGGGGTGTTCGGACGCCCGAGGATCTCTACAAGTCCGCGGACATCGCGCTCTACGAGGTGAAACGCGCCGGGCGCAACGGCTGGCGCATCTCGTCGCTGCAGGATGTTGCTGAGGTGCCTCCCGCCACGCAGGGGGCCTGAGGGCTGCGTGCGGCCGGGCTACCCCTCAGCCAGTTGCGCGGCACACGACACCAGCCCCTGGATCACCGGCTCCAGGGCGACCGACAGGTCCTGCAGCCGCGCCTGCACCGCCTGGTCGTCCACGGCGACACACGCCTGCTCCAGTGCCAGCGCGGCCTGGCGTACATCGGCCATGCACAGCATGCCCGCAAGAGACTGCAGGTCGTGCGCCAGGCGCCGCCCGGGCGCGGGGTCGGCGATGTCCCACGTCGCCTTGAACTTGGCGACGAAATCCTCGTTCACCTGCAGGAAACGCAGCAGCGTCCTGCGAATGACCTTGTCGTTGCCGCGCAAGCGCGCAAGCGCAGTGGCCGCGTCGACGCCGGGCAGCGAATGCAGGTCCAGCGCCGCCCGCGCCGCTGCAGGCACAGCCGGCGGCGCCCGCTTCGAGACCCAGCGCGCCAGCGTCTGCAGCACCTCGTCGATGTCGATCGGTTTGGCGATGTAGTCGTTCATTCCGGCGGCCAACGCCTTCTCGCGGTCGCCCTCGATCGCGTTGCCCGTCATGGCGATCACCGGCAAGTCGCGCAGCTCCGGGCGCTGGCGCAGCGCCTGCGTGGCGGCGAAGCCGTCCATGATCGGCATCTGGCAGTCCATCAGGACGGCATCGAAACGCTGGGTCGCGAGCTTTTCCAGCGCTTCCCGGCCGTGCAGGGCCACTTCGACGATGACGCCTTCGGAGTCGAGGAGATCCAGCGCCACCTCGCGGTTGATCGCGTTGTCCTCCACGAGGAGTACGCGGGCTCCCTTGAGCGGGGACTGCTGTTCCATGGTTGTTCCTTCGCGCGTTGTGCGCCCGCCAAGCATCCCCCGGCTTCAGCGGGCAGGGCATAGAGACATCCCTGATCAGGCGCACACTCAGCGTCGTTCCTCATCCTTCAGGCTCTTGGCCATCGCCTGCTGGCGCACCCGCTCCAGCTCGCCGCTGGCCTGCATCTCGCGCAGGACTTTCTCGATCCTGGGCACCAGGTCGCGGTGCCTCTCGTGCAGGAAGTGAAAGAGCGGGATGTGTTCCAGCGCGGGCGACAGGGGCCGGACGGCGTGCTCGAGCTTCAATCGACGGATCACCAGCAAGCCGCTGAAACGATCGTTGACCGCCACCTCGAAACGTTTGGCAACAAGCGACTGCATCAACTGTTCCATCGTCGTGACGGCCTCGACGCGCGGCATCCCGGCGGTGCCGCGCTCCGACGAACCCACGCCGCGGACGATGCCGATGGAATGGGTCGCGATCGACTTCCAGCCATCCACCTGCAGGTCGGCGTCGGTGACGAAGACGGTGGGCTCGATGAAGTTGAAGCTCGGGTGCACGGCGATCAGGGACGGGTACTGGTCCTGGACGGCAAGAATTCGCTGCACCTCACCGTCCACGCGGCCTTCGCTGGATTCGAGCAGCGAGCGCTTGGCCGGCAGGTCGACGAAGGTGACCTCGATGCGGGCACGGCGGTAGACGGCGGCAAGAATCTCCGCTCCGACGGCCTGGTCGGGAACGTTTTCCAGGCGCGACAGCCGCAGCGAGGTCTGGGACCGCGCGATGAATGCTGGCCCGAGCAGGCATGCGCCGGCGCAGACCTTCAGCCAGTGCCGCCGGCTGCCTCTTGCCGTTTGCGAAGGAGAAAGGCGACACGCGGATGCGATTGAATGCTGCACGTTCGCTCCTTGTGATCAACCCGATGCGACACGCCGCGCTCGGCCCTCGGCCCAGGCACGCAGACCCTGAAGGATGGGTTCCAGCAGTGCCGACAGCTCCTGCAGGCGCGCCTGGACTGCTTGCGCATCGCGGGCCTTGCATGCCTGCGTGAGCGCCGACGCGGCTTGCTGCAATGGTTGCATGCCGAGCGTGCCTGCCACCCCGTGAAGGTCATGCGCCATCTCGCGAGCCGCTTCGATATCGCCTAGCGCCCAGGCCGAGCCAAAGCGTTCGACGAAATCGCCCTGTCCGACGAGAAAGAGCTGCAGTGTCCGCGCGAAGAGTGCTTCGTTGGAACGCATGCGCGCGAGCGCAACGCGCGCATCCATGCCTGGCAGCGAGGGGAGGGCCGCCGTACCGGTCGCGGCGACGGCTGGCGAGGACGCGGACGATGCGTTCGGCGAAGGGTTGGGTGAAGACCCGGAAGCTGGCTTGATCCATCGGGCCAGCGTGGCGAACATCTCGTCGATGACGATGGGCTTGGCGATGTGGTCGTTCATGCCTGCTGCCAGCGCCCGCTCCCTGTCGCCGACCATCGCATTGGCCGTCATGGCAATCACGGGCAGGTCGCGCAGCGCCGGTCGCTCGCGCAGCGCGCTGGTGGCGGCGAACCCGTCCATCACCGGCATCTGGCAGTCCATCAGGACGCCGTCGAACCGTTCCCGTTCGAGAATCTCCAGGGCCTGCCGGCCATCGGACGCCGTCTCCACGACGATGCCCTCGTCGTGCAGCAGGTCGAGTGCCACCTCTCGGTTGATCTCGTTGTCTTCGACCAGCAGGATGCGCGCGCCCTTCAGCCTGGACAGATGCTGCTGCAGTGCACCCTTGCGGCGCTCGGCGCGCACGAGCGCCAGCGATGCGAGGCCCAGCGCCTTGCAGCACGCGTCGAACAAGGACGAGGGTGTGACCGGCTTGGTCAGCAGCGAGGCGATCTGCACGCCTTGCTCCTCGATGCGCCGCAGCACCTCGTCGCGCGAGAATGCCGTGAGCATGAGCACCATGGGCGAGCGCCGGCCCGCGCGCGCCTCTTCGCGGATGCGCCGCGCGCAATCGATGCCGTCCATGCGCGGCATCTTCCAGTCGAGCAGCACGATGTCATAGGGTGTTCCAGCCGCTTCGGCATCCGCGATGCGACGCAGCGCCTGCTCGCCGTCCTCGGCGGTGTCGGGTTTCAGGCCAAGCGACTGGATCATCCCGGAGAGCAGCTCGCGTGCTTGCTCGTTGTCGTCGACCACCAGTGCGCGGGTTCCGAGCAGTCCTTCGTGGCGAAGCGGCGGCCGGCCCGCAGCGTCCGGCTGCAAGGCAAGGCGCAACGTGAAGTAGAAGCGGCTGCCTTCTCCAGGCGTGCTCTGCAGTTCGAGCTCGCCGCCCATCAGCCGCACGAGCTGCCGGCTGATGGCAAGGCCCAGCCCCGTGCCGCCGTGGCGGCGGCTGGTGGAGGTGTCGGCCTGCTCGAAGGCCTGGAACAGCCGCTCGCGCTGCGCCTCGTCGATGCCGATGCCGGTGTCGCGCACCTCGAAGCGCAGGTCGACCGAATGGTCCTGGGTGCGTGGGGCTTCGACGGCCAGCGAGACCGCTCCGCGCTCGGTGAACTTCACCGCGTTGTTGCACAGGTTGAGCAGCACCTGGCTCAGCCGCAACGGGTCGCCGACGAGCGCCTGCGGCAGGTCCGCCGGCTCGGCGAACAGCAGCTCCAGTCCTTTTTCCTCCGCTTTCATGCCCACCACATTGGCCAGGCTGTCGAGCACGTCCGCGAGGTCGAAATCCACATGCTCGATGTCGAGCTTGCCGGCCTCGATCTTCGAGAAATCGAGGATGTCGTTGATGACGCCCAAGAGAGACTCCGCCGAAGTGTGGATCTTCTGCACGAAGTTCTGCTGCCGCGCGGTGAGGCCGCTTTGCAGCGCGAGGTGCGCCATGCCGAGGATCGCGTTCATGGGCGTGCGGATCTCGTGGCTCATGTTGGCGAGGAAGTCGCTCTTGGCCTGGTTGGCCACTTCGGCCCGTTCCTTGGCATCTTCGAGCTGCGCGGTGCGATCACGCACGGCGTGCTCGAGCTCGTCGTGGTGGCGGCGCAGATCGTCCAGCGCCTGCTTGCGCTCATGGGTGGACCGGTCCAGCGCCGCGGCCATGGCGTTGACCCGCGTCGCGAGCTGGCCGAGCTCGTCGTCGGTGCCCACGTTGCAACGCGCGGCAAAGTCGCCCGAGGAGATGCGGTCGACCATCTTCTCCATCTCCACGATCGGCCGGCTCACCAGGCGCCTGAGCAGCAGGAAGGTCACTGCGTACAAGACCACCATCACCGTGGCGACGAGCGCCGTGATGGTGTTTCGCGTGCGCTGGATGGCCTGCTCGGCGATGTCACGGGTGAATGCCACCTCCACTTGCCCCAGCTCCTGCGGCGGGCCACCCTTGGGCGTGTAGACGATGGGGCGCGTCAGCACCACCAGCTTGGACATGTTGGCCGCCGGCTGGCGCACCACTTCCGACACCATGCCGTGGTTCACTGCCGTGACGCGGAAGCGCACGACTTCAGGGTTGGGCGCCAGTGCCTCCAGCTGTCCCTGGATCGAATCCCAGTCCACTGTCCACATCGTGGGCGCCAGCGACCGGCTGAAGAGGTCGGCAATGCGCTCGGCACGGGCATCCAGCTCGCGCATGCGGCGCCCACGCTCCTGGTTGGTCAGGACCGTGACCGATACCGCGGCCATTGCGATCACCACCAGGCCGAGCGCCAGCATCAGCTTGGCGTGGAGACTGGCCGCTCGCACAGCAATTCTCATGGTGGCTTCCGACGCGCTTGTACCCGGGATGCCAACGATGGACCAGCCGGCGCGGATTGTCCAGTCTGCACCGATCGAGAAACGAGTCAGGGCATGTTGTCCCGCAGGAAGATGTCCACGCCAATGCGTTCCTGATCCGGCAGCACGTGTTCCCCCGACAGCGCGGCCAGGGCCAGGCGGCACGCCGAGCGCACCTCATGGCCGGCATCCTGGTTGATCACGGCATCGGCCACGCCGGTCAGCAAGGCCTTGCGGGCATGGGCCGTGAGCTCGTGGCAAACCCAGACGATGCTGGATGCGCGGCCGCTGCGTTCGAGGGCGGCCTGGATGCCCCGGTTTCCGGCGCCGATGCTGTACAAGCCCACCAGATCGGGTTCACGGCGCAGCAGCTCGGTCACGAGCGGATCGGTGCGCTTGGTCGAATCGTGGCCTTCGATCACCGGGAGCAGCCGCAGGTGGTCATGCTCGCCCTTCATGACCTGCTCGAAGCCGAAGAGCCGGTCAGCGTGGTCACGCAAGGCCCTGCTGCCCATGACGATGCCGACGCTGCCGGCGCGCGACCCGACGAAGCGGCCAAGCAGGGATGCCGCAGTACGGCCGGCCGTCACGTTGTCGATGCCGATGAAGCGGCTGCGGCGTGATGCGGGCACATCGGAGACCAGCGTGAGCACCACGACATCGTGCGCCACGAGGTCGTCGATGGCGGCGCGCACGAGAGGATGGTCCACGCCCATCACCACCACCGCCTCGAAGCGACCGCGCAGGCCGGCAAGGTGATGCGCAAGCGCTTCCGGTGAAAAGGCGTCGGCCCGCTGGATGCTTGCCACGGCACGCTGCTCGTTCAGCCACGGCATCAACGCGTGCACCTGGCTGTCGATCATGTCGACGAAGGTGTTGGTGCCTGACGGCAGCACGAACACCAGTCGGGCTCGGGTCTTGCGCGCGAGGCGCGCTGCAGCGGGGTCGGGGCGGTAGCCCAGGCGCTGGACCACGGCCTGCACATGCGCCACGGTGTCAGCGCGAACCCCGGCGCGGCCATGCAGTACGCGATCCACCGTGGCGAGGCTCACGCCGGCAGTGCGGGCGACGTCATGCAGGCTGGCGCGTTTGGAATCTGGCATGCCGGCAATCATATCTAGCGAGGCACGCTCCTCATCAAGCTGACCCGTCTGCGGGAAACCACCAGCCCTGCGATGAGGTACGCACCTCATAATTTGCCACGCACCGGACAGGAGCAGCCACATGAACAAGACATTGCTCAGGGTGGGTGTGGCACTAGCCGCACTCTTGGCAGCGATCTTCGCCGCGACGCCGGGCTGGGCCCAGGCGCAGAAGAAGACGCTGGCCGTGGTGGTCAAGGGCCTGGACAACCCGTTCTTCACCGTGCTTGGCGACGGCTGTGCGTTGTGGAACAAGGAGAACCCGAACTCCGAGTACACCTGCCTGTACACCGGCCCGGCATCGAGCGCCGACGAGGCCGGCGAGGTGCAGATCGTCGAGGACCTGATCAACAAGGGCGTGGCCGGCATCGCGATCTCGCCGTCCAACGCGCCGGCCATGGCCAACATGCTCAAGGCCCGGCAGCCGAAGATGCCGATCATGACGATCGACGCCGACCTCACGGCGGCGGACCGCGCCTTGCGCCGGACCTACCTCGGCACGAACAACTACGACATGGGCGTGCTGATGGCCAAGCACTTGAAGCAGCTCAAGCCCAAGGGGGGGACCGTCTGCCTGCAGCTGGGGAATGTCGCGGCAGACAACATCAACGCGCGTGCAGCAGGCTTTCGCGACACCATCGGCGCAAAGAAGGGCGTCGAGCGGCTCAAGGCCACCGGCGGCTGGACCGAGATCGATGGCTGCCCGGTGTTCACCAATGACCAGATCGACCTCGCGAACCAGCAGATGGCCGACGTGTTCACCAAGAACCCGAAGCTCGACGCCTTCATCCTGATCGGCGGGTGGGCACAGTTCGGGCCACAGGCCTACGCGCAGGTCACCGACCAGGTGATGGCCAGGCTGAAGTCCAAGGACCTGATCGTCATTGCCGGCGACACGCTGCCGCCGCAGCTCGATGCACTCAAGGCCGGGCGCAGCCACGCGCAGATCGGCCAGCGCCCATTCGAGATGGGCCACCGTGCGCCGGCGGTGCTGATCGACCTCATCAACGGAAAGAAGCCGGCCGATCCGCTGTACACGGGCCTGGATGAATGCGTGCCGACCAACCTCGCCACATGTCCGGCGAAGTGATGCGGACCTGACTGAACACCCGCCAAGACGCGCAGAGGAGCTCGCCCAGGTGCGCCACTGGGCACCATCGAACGACGGACCCGGCGCAGCATGTCGATACTGGAACTCTCGGGCATCTCGAAACACTTCGGCGCCATCCGCGCGCTGACCGACGTGTCGCTGGCACTGCACGCAGGCGAGGTCGTCGGCCTGATGGGAGACAACGGCGCCGGCAAGTCCACGCTGGTCAAGATCATTGCCGGCAACTTCCCGCCCAGCGCCGGCACGATGACCATGCAGCGTCGGCCGGTGCACTTCCACAAGCCGTCGGACGCGCGCCGCGAGGGCGTGGAGATCGTCTACCAGGACCTCGCGCTGTGCGACAACCTCAGCGCCGCGGAAAACGTGTTCCTCGGCCGTGAGCTGATGCGCGGGTTCGGGCCCTTGCGCTGGATCGACTACCCCACGATGTACCAGCGCGCCGGCGAGCTGTTCGCCGAGCTGAAGTCGGAGACGCGGCCACGCGACCTCGTGCGCCGCATGTCGGGCGGCCAGCGCCAGGCGGTCGCCATCGCCCGCACGCGGCTGTCGGACGCCAAGATCGTCTTGATGGACGAGCCGACCGCTGCCATCAGCGTGCGCCAGGTGGCAGAGGTGCTGAGCCTGATACGCCGTTTGCGCGAGCACCACATTGCCGTGGTCCTGATCAGCCACCGCATGCCCGACGTGTTCTCGGTGGCCGACCGTGTGGTGGTGCTGCGGCGCGGCGAGAAGGTGGCCGACAAGGCGGTCGCGAAAAGCTCTCCCGAGGAGGTCACCGGCCTCATCACCGGCGCCATCGCGGCCGCCTGACACTCCTCACGCACCAGAGCCCGCGCACCATGGATGTCAGTCTCGAACAAGTGATCGCCAAGCGGGCCCACCACCACTGGTTCTCGTGGCTCGTGGGCCAGCAGACCTTCTGGGTGTCCATGGCGGCCGTGCTGGCCTTCGTCGCGCTGACCTTCGCGAGCGATGTGTTCGCCACGCAGCAGAACCTGTTCAACGTCGCGCGCAATTTCGCTTTCGTCGCGATCATCGCGATCGGCATGACCGCGGTCATCGTCACCGGCGGCATCGATTTGTCCGTCGGTGCGGTGCTGGTTCTCTCGGGCATGGTGATCGGCATGACGATGAACGCCGGCATGTCGATCTGGCTGGCCGTGCCGCTTGCGCTCGGCGCTGCACTGGCCGTGGGTGCCTTCAACGGGGTATTGATCGCCTACGTCGGCGTGCCGCCCTTTGTCGTCACGCTCGGCATGCTGTCGATTGCGCGCAGCCTCGCGATGGTCTTGTCGAACAACCGGATGGTCTATTCGTTCGGGCCGGACCAACCGGCGCTGCTGGCGCTCGGCGGCGGGTTCGTGCAGTTGGCGTTGCCGTTCACCGACCCGATCCGGATCCCGAATCCATTGATCTTCCTGTTGGTCCTGCTCGTGGTGGCGAGCTTGTCGTTCCGCTGGACGCGATGGGGGCGCCATCTCTTCGCCATCGGCGGCAACGAGCGCGCGGCGATCGTGACAGGCGTGAGCGTGAAGGCGATGAAGGTCAGCGTGTACATGGTGTCCGCGCTGTGTGCCGGGATCGCAGGAATCCTCGAGGTGGGTTGGCTGGGCACGATCACCACCGGCCTCGGGCAAGGGATGGAGCTGACGGTGATCGCCGCCGCGGTGATTGGCGGCGCCAACCTGTCCGGGGGCATCGGCACGGCGCTCGGCGCAGTGATCGGGGCGGCGCTGATCGAGGTGATACGCAACAGCCTGACGCTGCTGGGCATCAGCACCTTCTGGCAAGGCACGTTTGTCGGCAGCTTCATCGTGATTGCCGTCCTGTTCGATCGTCTTCGCTCGCGCAGCACCAACGAGTGAGGCTGCAACACCCGAACACTCAACAGCAACTCCTGGGTACCGGCTGTCCCTGTTGATTCGCAGCCATCGACGGCCCGCTTCGACGCTGCAGGGACTCGGGTTCACCAAGCGCCCGCTCGGTACCTTTTCCGGGGCCCGCCTTCGCAGGCTGGCCCCGTTCTTTTGCGCATTTGCGAGTGCAATGCTCCGGGAAAACCATCTCCACACAAATGAGGTGCGCACCTCATCATCAAGGCCGCTGCATCCCGGTTGGGGGGATGCAGCCCCGAGCAGAGGTGCCAAGCACCCGGCCCACTCATTGGCCTTGACCGCTCTGGAGTCCATCTCATGGCTGTGACTTCCCCCTCCGTTCTCGCCGGGCCCCGGGGCCCGTACTTCTCGTTCAAGCAGGCGCTGCGCTTCCACGGCGAGGGCTTCAGGCCCAGCGATGCCGAGCCCTTCGCCTACCGCTGGTACGACAAAGACCGGCTCGTGCTCGGCCGCCGCATGCAAGACCAGCTGCGCTTTGCAGCGTGCTATTGGCACAGCTTCGTCGGCACCGGGACCGACCCCTTCGGCGACGCCACGTACGCGCGCCCCTGGCACGGCAGTGGCGACGCCATGGAGCAGGCGATGCACAAGGCCGACGTGGCCTTCGAGCTGTTCCAGGTTCTGGACGTGCCTTTCTTCACCTTCCACGACCGCGACATCGCGCCCGAGGGCCGCACGCTCGCTGAATCGAACGACAACGTGCGGCGAGTGTCGGATGTGCTGGAGCGAAAGATGGAGAGCACCGGTGTGCGCCTGCTGTGGGGCACGGCCAACCTGTTCTCGCACCCGCGCTACATGGCGGGCGCCGCCACCAACCCCGACCCCGAGGTCTTTGCCTATGCTGCGGCGCAGGTGTGCAATGTGCTCGAGGTCACGCATCGACTGGGCGGCGAGAACTACGTCTTGTGGGGCGGCCGCGAAGGCTACGAAACCCTGCTCAACACCGATGTGAAACGAGAGCTTGCGCAGATGGGGCGCTTCCTGTCGATGGTGGTCGAGCACAAGCACAAGATCGGCTTCAAGGGCCAGATCCTGATCGAGCCCAAGCCGGGTGAACCCACCAAGCACCAGTACGACTTCGACGTCGCGGCGGTGCATGGCTTCCTGCGCACCCATGGCCTCGAGCGCGAGGTGAAGGTCAACATCGAGCAGAACCACGCGCTGCTCGCGGGCCACACCTTCGAGCATGAGATCGCTCTCGCGCAGGCGCTGGGCATCTTCGGCTCGATCGACATGAACCGCGGCGACGAGATGCTCGGCTGGGACACGGACCAGTTTCCGCACAACCTGCAGCAGGTGGCGCTCGCGCTGTACCACGTGCTGCGCGGCGGCGGCATCGGTGCCGGCGGGCTCAACTTCGATGCGAAGTTGCGGCGCCAATCGATAGAGCCCGACGACCTCGTGTGGGCCCACGCGGGCGCCATGGACCTGTGCGCGCGAGCGTTGCTCATCGCCGAGGCCATGGTGCTCGACGGCGCGCTGCAGCGCCATGTCGACGCGCGTTATGCCGGCTGGAACGGCGAGCGAGGCCGCGCCATACTTGGCGGTTCACAGTCGCTCGAGGACCTCGCCCGCGACGTCGAGCAACGGGGGATCGAACCGCTGCCGCACTCGGCGCGGCAGGAGCGGCTGGAACACCTGGTCGCAAGCTACCTCTGACGTCTGCTGAATCCACTGCGAAGGAGACCGCATGGCCACCAACCTCAAGGGACCGGGCGTTTACCTCGCCCAATTCGCCGGCGACGACACGCCCTTCAGCTCCTGGGACGACATCACCCGATGGGCCGGCCGGCTCGGCTTCAAGGGTGTGCAGATTCCGTCATGGGATGGCCGCCTGTTCGACCTGCAGCGCGCCGCGGAATCGCGCACCTACTGCGATGAGATCAAGGGCATCGCCAAAGCCAACGGTGTCGAGATCACCGAGCTCGGCACGCACCTGCAGGGCCAGCTGGTGGCCGTGCATCCGGCCTACGACGAGGCCTTCGATGGGTTTGCGCCGGCCAGCGTGCGGGGCAACCCGGGCGAGCGCCAACGCTGGGCCGTGCAGCAGATGCTGCTGTCTGCCAAGGCCGGCCGCAATCTCGGCTTGACGAGCAATGTGAGCTTTCCTGGCGCGCTCGCGTGGCCCTACCTGTACCCGTGGCCGCAGCGGCCTGCCGGGCTGGTTGAAGCGGCATTCGACGAACTCGCCAAGCGCTGGCGCCCGATCTTCGATGCCTTCGAGGATGCGGGCTGCCATGTGTGCTTCGAGCTGCACCCGGGCGAGGACTTGTTCGACGGCGCCACCTTCGAGATGTTCCTGGATCGCGTGAACCAGCACCCGCGGTGCTGCCTCAACTACGACCCGTCGCATTTCCTGCTGCAACAGCTCGACTATCTCGAGTTCATCGACATCTACCACGAGCGCATCAAGGCGCTTCACATCAAGGATGCCGAGTTCCGCCCGACCGGCCGGCAGGGCGTGTACTCGGGCTACCAGCCGTGGATCAACCGCGCCGGCCGGTTCCGCTCGCTGGGCGACGGCCAGATCGACTTCGGCGCCATCTTCTCCAAGATGGCGCAATACGGCTACGAGGGCTGGGCGGTGCTCGAATGGGAGTGCGCGCTGAAGCACCCGGAGGCGGGGGCGGCGGAAGGTGCGGAGTTCATCAAGCGGCACATGATCCGCGTCACCGAGAAAGCCTTCGACGACTTCGCCGGCGGCGGCACCGATCGCGCGCAGATCGATCGCATGCTTGGCCTGGCCAGGCGCTGAGGGAGCGGACAACATGGCCATCGAAGCAGCGCACAACGCTTCTGGCGCCGGTCGGCGCATCCGACTGGGCATGGTCGGTGGCGGCGAGGGCGCATTCATCGGCGCCGTGCACCGCATCGCCGCGCGGCTGGACGACCACTATGAGCTGGTGGCCGGCGCGCTGTCGTCGGAGCCGGGCAAGGCGCTGCGCTCGGCCGAGGCGATCGGCCTGGCGCGCGCCTATCCCGACTACATCACGATGGCACGCGAGGAGGGCGCGCGCCCTGATGGCATCGAGGCGGTTGCCATCGTCACGCCGAACGACCAGCACGCACCGGCAGCCGAGGCATTCCTGCGCGCCGGCATCCACGTCATCTGCGACAAGCCGGTCACGACCACGCTCGCCGACGCGAAACGGCTGAAGACCATCGTGCAGGAGACCGGGCGGCTCTTCGCCGTCACGCACAACTACACCGGCCACCCGATGGTGCGGCACGCGCGCCAGATGGTGCGCGAAGGGACGATCGGCGACATCCGTGTCGTGCAGGTGGAGTACGCGCAGGACTGGCTGACCGAGCGGCTCGAAGCCACAGGCCAGAAGCAGGCCACCTGGCGCGCGGACCCGAAGCGCTCCGGCGCGGGCGGCTGCATCGGCGACGTCGGCACGCACGCCTTCAACCTGCTGCACTACGTGACCGGGCTCAAGACCACGGAGCTTGCGGCCGAGCTCAGCAGCTTCGTGACAGGCCGCGTGCTCGACGACAACGTGCAGGTGATGCTGCGCTTCAACAATGGCGGGCGCGGGATGCTGTGGGCGAGCCAGGTCGCGCCCGGCAACGAGAACGGCCTGCGGCTGCGGGTGTACGGCAGCCGCGGCGGCCTCGAGTGGGAGCAGGAGCACCCGAACCAGTTGCGGCATGCACCCTTCGGCGAACCGGTGCGCGTGCTGTCGCGCGGCACGGCCGCGGTGCTGCCCGATGGGCAGCGCGTCACGCGGCTGCCCTCCGGCCACCCGGAGGGCTACCTCGAAGCCTTCGCCACCATCTATGCCGAGATCGCGCAGGCGATTCGCGCGAGCCGCAGCGGCGAGGCCGTGCCCGCGGCTGTCAACTTCCCGACGCTCGACGACGGCATCGAGGGCATGGCCTTCATCGAGGCCTCGGTGCGCTCGTCGGCCGAAGGCGGGCGCTGGGTGTCGCTGTAGCGGCAGGACAGGACAGGGCATGGCGCTGCAGGTGAGCTTCCGCGAGGTGGTCAAGGCCTTCGGGCCGGTGCGCGTGCTGCACGGCGTGAGCTTCGACCTCGAACCCGGGCGCGTCCTCGGCCTGCTCGGCGAAAACGGCGCCGGCAAGACGACGCTCATGAAGATCCTCGCCGGCTACGAGACGATGAACAGCGGCGAGTTGGTGATCGACGGGGCTGCCCAGAACTTTGCCGATTCGCGCGCGGCCGAAGCGGCCGGGATCGTGATGATCCACCAGGAGTTCAACCTCGCTGACGACCTGACGATTGCGCAGAACATCTTCCTCGGCCACGAGCTCATGCGCGGCTTTCGGCTGGACCATGCCGCGATGCGGCGCGAGGCGATGAAGGCGCTGCAGCAGGTGGGCCTGGACATCGACCCCGACACGCGCACTCGGGACCTCATCGTGGCCGAGAAGCAGCTGGTCGAGATTGCCAAGGCACTGTCACGGCGCGCGCGCCTGCTCGTGATGGACGAGCCCACCGCGACGCTCACGCCCACCGAGATCGAGCGCTTGTTCTCGCTGATTCGCCGCCTGCGCGGGCAGGGCGTGGCCATCGTCTACATCTCTCACAAGCTTGACGAGGTGGAGCGCATCACCGACGAGATCGTCGTGATGCGCGACGGCCGCTTCGTCGCTCGTGCGCCGACGGCCAGCGTCACGCGCCAGGAGATGGCCAACCTGATGGTGGGACGCGAACTGTCGGACATGTTCCCGCCCAAGGCGCCGGTGCCCGATGGCCCGCCGCTCCTGGAGGTGCACGGCCTGACGGTGCAGGGGTGGGCACGCGACGTGAGCTTCGATCTGCGTGCCGGTGAGATCCTCGGCTTCGCCGGGCTGGTCGGCTCCGGTCGCACCGAGCTGTTCGAAGGCCTGCTCGGGCTGCGGCCGAGCAGCGGTGGCGAGATCCGGCTGGCCGGTTTGCCGGTTCGCTTCGCTTCTCCGAAGCAGGCTGCGCGCCACGGGCTGACCTACCTCAGCGAGGACCGCAAGGGACGCGGCCTGCACGTGAAGTTGCCGCTGCTGGACAACCTCACGCTGATGGACCTTGATCGCCATGCCCGTCCCTGGCTCGACCACCGCTCCGAGCGGCGCGCGCTGCAGCAGGCGGTGGCCGAGTTCGGCATCCGCTGCAACGACCTCGACGCGCCCGCGTCCTCGCTGTCGGGCGGCAACCAGCAGAAGCTCGCGATCGCCAAGGTGCTGCAACCGGGGCCGCGCGTGGTCGTGCTGGACGAGCCCACGCGTGGTGTCGACGTCGGCTCCAAGCGCGACATCTATTTCCTGATCCGCCGGCTGGCGGACGAGGGCCGCGGCATCGTCGTGATCTCGTCCGAGCTGGTCGAGCTGATCGGCCTGTGCCATCGCGTGGTCGTGATGCGCAGCGGGCGCGTGCAGGCAACGCTTGGTGTCACCCAACTCACCGAAGAGGAACTCATCGCGCATGTCACAGGTACCCACTGACAGCGCCGCCGGGGCTCTCGGCGTTGCCGCCGAGCCCGTGAGCAAGCCGGCCTTCGCGCGGCGCCTGAGGCGCCGGCTGGTGGGGGCGCGACCGCTGATCGGGCTCGTGCTCGTCTGCATTGCGGGCCAGCTTCTCAACTCGGATTTCGGCGCCTGGGACAACGTGATGAACGTGCTGACGCGCACGGCGTTCATCGGCATCATCGCGGTGGGCATGTGCTTCGTCATCACCGGCGGCGGCATCGACTTGTCGGTGGGCTCGATGGCCGCGCTGATTGCCGGCGCCGAGATCCTGCTCATGAATGCGCTCGCGCCGCACCTCGGCTCGGCCGCGGCGGTCGTGCTGGTGGGCTTGGCTGCGGCGATCGCCATGGGCGCGTTGTTCGGCCTCGCGCACGGCCTGCTCATCACCAAGGGAAGCATCGAGCCGTTCATCGTCACGCTCGGCACGCTCGGCATCTTTCGCGCCGTGCTGACCTGGCTCGCCGACGGCGGCGCGATCACGCTCGATGGCACGCTCGCTGACGCCTATGCGCCGATCTACTACGGCAGCCTGCTCGGCTTGCCGGTGCCGATCTGGGTCTTCGCCGCCATGGCCTTCGCCGGCGCCTACCTGCTCAACAACACGCGCTACGGCCGCTACGTGCAGGCCATAGGCAGCAACGAGCAAGTGGCGCGCTACGCGGCGGTGGCCGTGGACCGCGTGAAGATCGTGTCCTACGTGCTGCTCGGCGCAAGCGTCGGCGTGGCGACGGTGCTGTATGTGCCACGGCTGGGGTCCGCGTCGCCGACGACCGGCCTGCTGTGGGAACTCGAAGCGATTGCCGCCGTGATCGTCGGCGGGACGGCACTCAAGGGCGGCAGCGGCAGCGTGTTCGGCACCGTGGTGGGTGCCGTGCTGCTGTCTGTCATCAGCAACATCCTGAACCTGACCAGCATCATCAGCGTGTACCTCAACGCGGCGGTGCAGGGCGTGGTGATCATCATCGTGGCCTTCTTGCAGCGGGGGCGGCGCTGACGGTGTCGGCAGGCCGGACGAGGTCGCGGCTGCCGACGACATCTTCAATCAACAAATCGGAGACAAGCATGAACCGCAGACTCTTTGCATGTAGCGCCCTGGCACTGGCCACCATGGCCTCGTTGACCGCACTGCCAGCTGCAGCGCAGAAGAAGGTCGTGATGGGCGTGTCGATTCCATCGGCCACGCACGGCTGGACCGGCGGCGTCGTCTACTGGGCCAAGCGCACCGGCACCGAGCTGGAGAAGGAGATCCCGGGGCTGAAGGTGATCGTCAAGACCGCGGGTTCCGCCTCCGAGCAGGCCAACCAGGTGCAAGACCTCGCGACGGTGAGCAAGATCGACACGCTCGTGATCCTGCCCTTCGAATCCGCGCCGTTGACCCAGCCAGTTGCCCAGGTGAAGAGCAAGGGCGTGTTCGTGACCGTGGTCGACCGCGGACTGACCGACGCGAGCGCGCAGAACGCCTATGTTGCCGGCGACAACCCAGGCTTCGGCAAGGTGTCGGGCGAGTACCTGGCGAAGGCCATCGGCGGCAAGGGCAACGTGGTGGTACTGCGCGGCATCCCGACGGTGATCGATAACGAGCGCGTCGATGCGTTCAATGCCGTGATGAAGGACCACCCGGACATCAAGGTGCTGGACGCCAAGCACGGCAACTGGAACCGCGATGACGCGTTCAAGGTGATGCAGGACTACCTGACGCGCTTCAAGGAAATCGATGCCGTCTGGGCGTCGGATGACGACATGGCGGTTGGCGTGCAGAAGGCGATCGAGCAGGCCAAGCGCCACGACATCAAGCTCGTGCTTGGCGGCGCCGGCTCCAAGCAATACGTCAAGAAGGTGATGGATGGCGACAAGCTCGTGACCGCCGACGTGACCTACTCGCCGAGCATGATTGCCGACGCCATGCGCCTCACGGCGCGAGCACGCGCGAAGGGCGAGCCGCTGCCAGAGAAGACGATCATCCCGTCGGTGTTGATCACGAAGGACAACGCGAAGAAGTACTACTTCCCCGACTCACCCTTCTGACGGGTCAGCCTGGGTACGAGATGTGGCGTGGATCGTCGGCCCGGCGCTCATACGCCCAGGCCGCGTCCACCATGCGCTCCAGGTCGTAGAGGGGCCGCCAGCGCAGCAGGAAGCGCGCCTTGGTGTTGTCGAGCCAGGTTGAGTGATAGCGCTCGCGGATGGGCACCAGCGGGCAGCCGCGCGTGCGCTTGAGGTAGTCGCCCAGACGCACGTAGTCGATGGGCTCGTCCATGCACACGTTCATCAGCTGCTGATGCGCACGCGGCTCGTCGATGGCGCAGAGGATGGCCTCGACGAGATCGTCGACATGCACGAAGTTGCGCAACAGGCCCGCACCGGCTTGGTCGAGCAGCACGGGTATGGCGCCGGTGCGCACATGCTCGGCCGCGGCGTCCGCGCCGACCAGGTCGCACCATCGCGGCCCGCCGAATACGTCGGGACCGAAGCTCAGGTGAAAGCGCAGGTCGTCCTTTTCCATGATCCAGGGCGCGCGCAGGCAGCATCCGTTGAGGTCGTATTGCACGTAGTACTGCTGCAGCATCGTCTCTTCGAGCACCTTCGACAGCGCATAGCAGCCGGGGTAGGCGCTGTGAGGCTGCGTCTCGACCACCGGCACGGGGTGGGGGTAGTGGAAGTGCCCGACGGATGCATCGCCGCCGATCAGGATGAACTGGCGAAACGTCTCGCTGGTGCGGCAGGCCTCCAGCAGCCAGAACAGTCCCTTCACCGACACGTCCATCGCGTCGTCGGGCGTCTCCTTGCTGGTGGCCAGATGCAGCACGTGGGTCACACCGACGAGGGCATGCAGCACGGCAGTGCGGTCCTGGATGGCTCCGAACACCGACTCCATGCGTTCATGGTCGGGCATCGCTCGCTGGTGGCACAACGCGCGCACGCGCCAACGGGCGAAGCGAGCGTCGCCGAGCAGCCGAGCGACAAAGGCACGGCCGACCTTGCCGGCGGCGCCAGTCACGAGGAGCAGGGGAGGGCTTGTCGATGTCATGCCGCAGCACATTTGGCCTGAGCAACGTCGCTCCAAACACCTGGGAAATTCCCTGAGGTCCGCACCTCATCGAAGGATCTTTTTCGCTCGTGTCCGCAGGAGACAGCCGGCCGAGCTACTCAACCACCGGCCGTGTCGGTTTTCTACAAGATCGGCAAGCTCGTTGGCGCGAAAGTGCGGTCATTGCCACTGACACACAAGGAGCCCAAGATGAACACCACGATCCGCCCGTTCCGCATCGACATCCCGCAAGAGCAGATTGCGGACTTGCGCCGCCGCCTGGCCGCCACGCGCTGGCCGCAGCCGGTGGACCCGGGCTACAGCCACGGCCAGTCCTTGTCGCTCGTGCGTGAGCTGGCGGCCTACTGGGCCGACGGGTTCGACTGGCGCGCACAGGAGGCGTTGTTGAACCGCCATCCGCAATTCCTGACCGAGATCGATGGCCAGACCATCCACTTCATCCACGTGAAGTCGAAGGAGCCCAAGGCGTTCCCCCTGATCCTCACGCACGGCTGGCCCAGCTCCCCTGCCGAGTACCTGGACCTGATCGGCCCGCTGACCGACCCGCGCAGCCATGGCCTCGATGCTTCGCTGGCTTTCGACGTGGTGATCCCGTCAGTGCCAGGCATGGGGCTGTCGTCGCCGCTGTCTGCGACGGGCTGGGATGCAGCACGCACCGCGGCGGCCTGGGACACGCTGATGAAACGGCTGGGCTACACCCGCTACGGCGCGCAAGGCGGAGACGTGGGCGCGCTGATCGGACGCGAGCTGGGCGTCCTCGCGCCCGAGGGCCTGGCCGGAGTCCATGTGCAGCAGATCTTCGCCTTTCCCAATGGCACGCCCGGCGAGATGGAAGGGCTGTCGCCTTTCGAGATGGAGGGCTTCAAGGGCCTGGACTACTTCCGCAAGTACGCCGGCTACGTCGACATCCAGTCCAAGCGCCCGGGTACGCTGGCGTATGGCCTGGTCGACTCGCCAGCCGCGCTGCTGTCATGGAACGCCGAGCTGTTCTTCGGCTTCGAAGGCGAGCGTGCAGCGGAGGTCGACCGCGACCGGTTCCTCACGCATGTGTCGCTGTACTGGTTCACCGGCACGGGTGGGCAGGCGGCGGAGTTCTACCTTGCCAACGCCACCACCGGTGCGGGCTATCGCGACCTTCCCAACCCCACGCCGACAGCAGTGGCGGTGTTCCCGAACGACTTCCGCTCAGTGCGGAACTTCGCGGCCCGCTCTCACACCCGGCTGGTACAGTGGTCCGAGATGCCGCGCGGCGGCCACTTCGCCAACGAAACGGACCCTCAACTCGTCATCGATGACCTGCGCCGCTTCTTCGGCGGCCTGCAGGCACAAACTGCCTCCGATGGAAGGAACGATCACTGAGCAAGAGCGCATGGCGGATTCGCCCCTGGTGGCGAAGGTCCGCCGAATTCGCCATGCGGCAGACGCGCGCGAAGTGGCCTTGCCCGATGGTTCCTGGGACCTGCTCTTCGTGCGTCGCGGCGATGGCCCGCTGATGGTCATCCAGACGGGCCAGATCGCAGCGCCCCTGGCCGTGGACAGCCGCGCTGGCGACGAGATGCTCACCATCGCCTTCAAGCCCGAGGTCTACATGCCCCGCCTGCCGGGGCGCATGACCTTCAGCCAGGGCTTGGTGTGCCCTGTGGAGGCCGACCGCAGTTTCTGGATCGGCCCTGAACGCTTCGAGGTGCCCAGCTTCGACAACGTCGAGCACCTCGTGGCTGCGCTCGCGCGCAAAGGTGTGCTGGAGCGCGACCCGGTGGTCTCGCGTGCTCTGCAAGGCGTGCGGCAGCGCCTCGATGAGCGCAGCATCCAGCGCCACTTTGCCGAAGTCACCGGCCTGAGCCTCAAGGCCTTCCAGCAGATTGCCCGCGCCCACGAGGCAGCGCGGCTGCTGCGCGAGGGGCAGACAGCCTCGCAAGTTGCCGCGGAGCTGGAATTCACCGACCAAGCGCACCTGACCCATTCGCTCAAGCGATTCCTCGGGCAGACGCCGCGGCAGATCGCGAAGCCTCCGGCGTCCTAGGGCTGCAGTTGCAACGGCGAAAGGTAGTGCTGCCGGAAGGCCTCGAACGACAGAGGGTCCGAAGCCTCGACCGCTGCCTGCTCGCGATGCGACGCCTCGGCGAGCGCGCGGAAACTCGCGGCGTCCGCGTCGGACCAAGGGAGCGCCAGCAGCGCCTGCCGTGCCGACTCGCTGCGCGAGCGCACGAACTCGAGGTGCGAGCCCGCGAACCCGTCGGCCATTGCTGCCAGGACGCGCGCCGACGGCAGCGTGCTCGCGTCGGCCAGCGCCGCGCGCGCCGCCTGAAGGGCTTCGTCGTGGGCTGTGCTGCCGAGTCGTTCATCGAGCACGGCGGCGATCGGCGCGAACTCGTCGATCAGTTCCTGGCCCCACTCGACGAGATCGACCTCGCGACCATCTCGCTCCAGCCGCAGCCCGGGTTCGCGGCCACGACCGGACACGGCCTCCTGGTTGCGCGCCAGCGCGGCGCACTCGTCCGGCGTGTCGGGCGGGCTGTCGGCGAGCAGGCAGTGAAGGAGGAACACGTCGAGGAAGCGGGCCGTGGCCGGCGCGATGCCGATCGGCACGAAGGGGTCGAGGTCCATGCAGCGCACCTCGATGTACTCGACGCCGCGCTCGCGCAGCGCATGCAGAGGGCGCTCTCCTTTCTTGATCACGCGCTTCGGGCGGATCGTGCCGTAGAACTCGTTCTCGATCTGTAGCAGCGTCGTGGAGAGCTGCCGGTATTCGCCGTCGTCGCCCTGCACGCCGATCGCCTCGTAGGCGGGGTAGGGCCGGACCATGGCTTCATGCAGAGATGCCGCATAACTCTCGAGGCAGTTGTAGCTGACGGCGAGCGCCGCCTGTGCGTTGCTCTGGTAGCCCAGTCGGCCCATGCGCAGGGAGGTGGCGTGCGGCCGTCCGAAGGTGTCTGCGGCCAGCGGCTGCAGGCCGTGCGGACGGTCGGCGACGAAGCTCGCATCCACGGCCGGCGAGGCGCCGAACAGGGTGATCAGCAGGAACGCGCGGCGGCGGAAGTTGCGGATCAGCGCGAAGTAGTCGGCCGTGTTGATGCCGGGCATGGACCAATTGTAGTGAATGCCCGAGATGGTCTGCATGCGTCGGCCGTAGCGGTGGCCGATGCCGACTCGGTAGACGCTCTTCGCGCGCCCGATGTTCGACGAGCCGTAGCGGGCGATCGGAATCTGCGCGTCCGGCGGGACGCGGCAGGGCATGCTCGCAACCCATAGCCGCTCATCGTCCATGGCGCGGTACACGAACTGGTGGATGCGCGTCAGCTCGTGCAGGCAAGACTCGGCGCTGCCATGCACGCCGGTGATGAGCTCGACCTGCGACTCGCTGAAGTCGGTGGTGATGCACGGGTGCGTCAGGGCCGAGCCCAGCGCCGCCGGATGGGGCGTGTGCGCGAGGCTGCCATCGGGGAGTACGCGCAGGGACTCCTTCTCCACGCCGCGGCGTATGCCTGCGAGGCGCTCGGTGGAGAGCGACTTCAGTCGCTCAAGGATGCTCGGGTTGGTGGCTGCCATGGGTCGCGTTTGAAATGGGCGCGCGCAGCGGCGCGGTGCGTCTGGGCCGCGATCATGGCGGAAATTGTCGCTTCCGGCTCGCGCCAGGAGCGATGCCCTTCGGGGCGTGCCGCCTCAGGCTGCGAGGGCAGGGGCCTCGCGAGCCGAATCCACCCTGGCGGCAGGGCGCCTGGGCTGCGCCTGCCAGACCTGCTCGCCATCGACGAAGACGCGCAACTCGCCCGCGGCGAAAGGCTCCCAGGGCTCGTTGCGGGTCAAGGGTTCGGTCGCCACCAGCACCATGCGATCGTGCAGGCCGTTGGCGGCGCCAAGGTCGAGCGTCAAGTCGTGGTCCACGAGGTGGGCTGTCGCGAAAGGGTGCTGTCGCCGCACGGCATGGAGCCGGGTCGAACCATGCGCGTACATCGCCTGTCCGTCGGAAAGGACGAAATTGAACACCCCGTGACGCGAAATGTCGGCCGCCAGCTCGGCGATCGCCGGCGCGAGGACTTGCCAGCCCGGCGGCACACGCCGGCGGAACCGGCGCCGCAGTTCCTGCAGCATGAAGCAGAAGGCCCGCTCACTGTCGGTGTCGCCGACGGGCAGGTGGCTGCCGTTCATGCGGGGGTGGAAACCCTTGAGGTCACCGTTGTGGCAAAACGACCAGTGCCGCCCCTGCCATTCGCGCACAAAAGGGTGGCAGTTGGACAACTGCACGGCCCCTTGCGTGGCTTTGCGGATGTGCGCGAGCACCGTGCGTGCGCGAATCGCGTGCTGGCGCAGGAAGCAGGCCAGCGCCGCATCACTGGCGCGTCCGTCGTCCACGAAATAGCGGCAGGCGGCACCGTCATGGAAGGCCAGGCCGAAGCCGTCGGCATGCTCGCCGGTCGCGCCGCCGCGGGCGGAGAACCCGGTGAACGCGAAGGTCACCTCGGTCGGTGCATTGCTGTTGAGTGCGAACAACTGGCACATGGGGCGCGTGACGCTTGGGGGCTTACATTTGGTTGTCGACTTCCACGATGCATGCTTCATGCCGGATTCCAGGCGTTCTCGAGCGGGCTGTGAGACATTTCACGGCCTGACTTGTCCAGGCGGTGCGGTGCAGATACCGGTCGAGTGATCACTCAGTGAGCGGTTGATTGTTCCGAGGTTGAGGATGACACACGAACAATGGAAGCCCGTCGCCTGGATCGCCAGGACCCGTGCTTCACGGATTGGCCACGCCCGACGGGGCGAGGATGGCCCGGCGGCATTGCTGAAGGTCGCCGCTGCGGACTTCACCAACTTTCGCAAAGAGTTCGCGTTGCTGCGCGAGCTGGATGTTCCAGGACTCGTGTGTCCATCCGAGCTGACGACCGAGGGCGCGCTGCCGGCGATGGTGCTGGCGGATCGCGACGTCGTGGCCCTTGCAGATGCGATTGACGGCCCGCCATTCGACGTGCGTGCCGCGCTGCGCATGGGCTGCAGCCTGGCGCGTACGCTGGCCGGGCTGCATTCGGCGAACGTGCCACATGGCGACTTGCGCCCGGCCAACATCCTGCTGGAGCGCCACTGCGGCGATGCCTGGATCGCCGACCTCAGCGCGGCAGTTGAACGGCGTGGCGCAAGCCCGGGTGAGTCGCTGAGGGTCGACGATTGGGCGTGGGTGGCACCCGAGCAGACCGGGCGCATGAACCGCGCGGTCGACCATCGCGCCGACTTCTACCAGCTCGGACTGCTGCTCTATCGGGTGCTGGCCGGGCGCCTGCCGTACGACGCTGCCGACCCGCTGGAGTGGGCGCACTGCCACACGGCACGCATGGCGCCTGCGCTGTCGGCAGTCGCGCCGCACGTGCCGGCCCCCTTGTCCAACCTGGTGCTGAAGCTCTTGGCGAAGACCGCCGAGCACCGCTACCGACATGCGCATGGACTGCTGCAGGATCTGCTGCACTGCCAGGCGCAGTGGGAGAGGGCGGGCACGGTTTCGCCCTTCGTGCTCGGCGCTGACGACCCGCCGGACGAGATCGAGGCGCCACGCCTCCTGCACGGCCGGGAGCCGGAGCAGGTGGCCTTGCGCGAGGCCTATGAACGCGCCGTCGTCACGGCGCGGCCGCACCTGGTCTTGTTGTCGGGTCCGCCCGGCATCGGCAAGACCACGCTGGTTCAGTCCTGGCATGCATCGTGGGCCGCGACTCGCGGCCGCTTCCTTGCAGCCAAGTTCGACTCGCAGCGCCGCGATGTCCCCTACGCCGCGTTCGCGCAGGCTCTGCAAGAGCTGGTGAAGCAGGTGTTGGCCGAGCCCGAGCCTCGCGTCGCCGCATGGCGCGCTGCATTGGCCGACGCGCTCGGAACCAGCGGGCAGGTCGTCGTCGACATCGTGCCTTCGCTGGGGCTGGTGATCGGCCCGCAGCCGGCGCTGTCGGAAGTGGCCCCCGCGGAGGCGCAGAACCGACTGCGCTGGGTGATGGCCCGCTTCATCGGGGTGTTTGCCCGCGCTGAGCATCCGCTGGTCATTTTTCTCGACGACCTGCAGTGGGCAGATGCTGCCAGCCTCGGACTGCTGCGCGACCTGCTGGCCGGCAGCGTCGCGGGTGCGCTGCTGGTCGTGGGCACCTATCGTGACGAAGCTGTCGACGCTGCGCATCCGCTTTCCAGGATGCTCGATCGCGCGGCAGCTGAAGGTGTGCAGCCAGCCCGCATCGCGCTGGCCCCGCTCGGACATGAATCCATGGCGGCGCTCGTCGCCGAGGCCTTGCACGGCTCGGTCGCCGATGCCGAACCGCTGGCCGCGCTGATGCCTCCACGAATCCGAGGCAACCCGTTCTTCGTCCTCCAGCTCCTTTCCGAACTTCGTGCCGGAGGCCTGCTGAACTTCGACGCCCAGCGCCAGGCGTGGATATGGGATCTCGATCGCATCCGCGCGCGCCAGCTGTCGGACGACGTCATCGACCTCGTCGAACGCCGCCTGCGACGCCTGCGCTCGACGACGCGGGAAGCGCTGCAGCACGCCGCCTGCCTGGGTGGCAGTGGGACGGTCCAGCTGCTGGCCCTCGCGATGGGGACGTCGCGAGCAGACATCGTCGACACGCTGGCGGACGCGACGAGTGCCGGCGTCGTCGTCTGCACCGGCGGCCGCTTTCGATTCCCGCACGACCGCGTGCACGAGGCGGCGCAGGCTCTCATCGCGCCGGCAGAACGACCGGCGTGGCACCTGCGCATCGGTCGCAGGCTGCTCGACGGACTTGAGCCGCAAGCACTGGACGAGCACCTCTTCGAAGTTGTTCACCAGGTCAATCTCGGCGCCAGTCTCATCACCGACGACGAGGAGTTGCTGCAACTCGCCCACCTGAACGCCCGCGCGGGGCGCAAGGCAAGAGCGGGACTTGCGTTCGGCCTGGCGCACGAGCACCTGGCGCGGGCGGTCGCCGCATGGCCCGTGGGCAGTTGGGAGTCGCGCCGCGACGAGACCTTCGCGCTCGAATTCGACCTTGCCGAGTGCGAGTTCCTCATCGCCCGCTTCGACGACGCCGACACCCGACTCGAGGCGCTGCTGGCAAGGGCGCAATCGCATTCCGAGCGCGCGCGCGTCCACGGCCTGCGCATCCGCCTGCGCCTGGTGCCCGGCCACTTCGGCGCGGCCGCGACCGCTGCGCTCGATGCCTTGGGTCTGTTTGGCATTGGTTTTCCAGACGCCGGCGCGCAGTCGCTGGTGCAACAGGCGCGCCAGGAGGTTGAACGAGAACTGGCCGGCCGCGACATCGAGGCCTTGCTCAACGCGCCGCCGCTCGAAGAGCCCGAGACGCGCACGGTGCTCGGGCTGATCGTCGATTCATTCACAGGCATCTACATCGCCCGCCCGGACATCTTCCCGTTGCTGGTGCTGCGTGCCACGCGGCTGGTGCTGCGCCACGGCAATTGCGAAGAGAGCGCGGTTGTCTACACCTACTACGCACGTGTGCTTCTTGCGACCTTCGACGACATCACCTGCGCGTACGAGTATTCGCAGCTGGCCCTGCGGTTGAACGAGCGCCTGGACGATCGCAAGCGCCGCGGCATGCTGCTCTTCTCTCACGCCGGATTCATCCACTTCTGGCGCCGGCCGTTCGCCAGCGGCCGGCCGATCCTCGACCGCGGGTTCGCCGCTTGCATGGAGGTCGGGAACTTCGCGCATGCCGCGCTGATTGCCGTCAACACCTGCCTGTACATGGTGGAGTCCGGCGAACGGCTCGACGAGCTGTCGTCGCAGGCGGGCCGCAGCATCGACTTCCTGCTCGCCACGCACAGCGGCGGAACACTCGAAGTCGTGCAGTGCTTCGGACAGTTCGCGCGCTGCCTGCAAGGGCGAACTCGCGCGCCGGCATCGTTCGACGGCGACGGGTACGAGCACGCCGCGACGGTTCGGCGCATGGTCGAGCAGAAGAGCCTCGCCGGACTGGGCATCGTGCACATGCTCGAGCAGGTGGCCGCGTTCATCGTCGGCGATCCGCAGGCGTCATTGCAGGCCGCGGCCCGCACGGAAGGCGTGCTCCGCGCGGTCTTCGCGATGGCGGTACGGCCGACATTCGTTTTCTACCGGGCGTTGGCGCTGGCCGCAGCGCACGGTGATCTGTCGCCGCCCGAGCAGAGTGCCGCACTGCAGACCATCGAGCAGGCTGCGGCCGACCTGGCGAGATGGTCCGAGCAGTGCCCTGAGAACTACGCCACTCGGCGCGCCCTCGTCGCTGCCGAGCTGGCCCGCCTGCAGGGACAGGAGCTGCAGGCCGAGCGGCTCTACGAGGAGGCGATCACGGCTGCACGGGTCGGCGCCCTGACGCACCAAGAAGCAATTGCCTGCGAGCGGGCGGCCGTGTTCCATCGGTCTCGCGGCATGCCGCGCATGGCTGATGCCTATCTGGCCGATGCGCACGCGTCGTACGCACGCTGGGGCGCTACGGCCAAGCTGCGGCAGCTGGAAGTGGCTCACCCTGCACTTCGGGCGGCGGCTGTGGCGGCCATCCCCATTGACACGCTGGCCGTCATGAAGGCCATGCAGGCGCTGTCGAGCCAGCTCGACCTCGATGCGCTGCTGCAGACCCTGATGCGCATCGCGCTCGAACAGGGCGGTGCGCAGGCCGGCCGCCTGTACGTGATGGCCGGCGAACGATTCGAACTGGCTGCCGACGCGCACGTGCACGGCGACGAGCTCGCGGTGGACGTGCACCGGCCCGCCACGCCGGTGGAAGACGCCGACGAACGGCATCCGGGTGGCCTGCTCAACTACGTCCGGCGCAGCGCAGAGCACGTCCTGCTGGCCGACGCGACGCAGCCCCACGCGTTCGCCGCAGAAGCCTACCTCCGCCACGTCCAGCCTCGCTCGGTGCTGTGCGTACCGCTGCTCAGGCGGTCTCAGACCATGGGCGTGCTGTACCTCGAACATCTGCAGGGCACGCATGCATTCACCTCCGCACACGCCAGCATGCTGGGCATGCTGGCAGCGCAGGCGGCGATCTCGCTCGAGACCGCAGGCTTGTATGCCGCCCTGAGGGAAGAGAACGAGCAGCGCCGGCGAGCCGAAGCCGCGTCCGTCGAGTGGCAGGCACGCATCACCCAGCTGGTTGATTCGAACCTGATCGCCGTGCGCATCACCGATCTCGATGGCCGCATCGTGGAGGCCAACGATGCCTACCTGCGCATCGTCGGGTACTCGCGCGAGGAGATGTTGTCGGGCGTGCTCACCACCGATCTCATGACGTCGCCCGAATACCGGGAGGCCGATGAACGCGCACGGCTGGACCTGCAGCAAGGAGGGCGCTACCAGCTGTTCGAAAAGGAATACGTTCGCAAGGACGGCACGCGCGTGCCGGTGATGGTGGGAGGCATCCTCATTGAAGGGCCACCGCCCCAGACAGTCGGCTTCGTGCTCGATCTCAGCGAGCGGCGCCGCGCCGATGCCGAGCGCCAGGCGCGGCTCCTGGCCGAGGCAGCCAACGAAGCCAAGTCGATCTTCCTGGCCAACATGAGCCACGAGATCCGTACCCCCATGAACGCCATCCTCGGCATGTCCCACCTGGCGCTGCAAAGCGGCTTGAGCGACAGGCAGGCCCACTACGTCAATCACGTGCAACAAGCAGCGGAGTCGCTGCTGGCGATCCTGAATGACATCCTGGACCTGTCCAAGATCGAGGCGGGCCACCTGGAGATGGAATGTGTCGAGTTCGATCTGGACGACGTACTGAATGGACTGGCCGGCGTGGTGGGGCTGAAGGCCGAGGAGCGAGGTGTCGAGCTGGTCTATGCGTTGCCGCCGCGACTGCCACGCCGCCTCCTCGGGGACCCGACCCGGCTCGGCCAGGTGCTGCTGAACCTGGCCAGCAACGCGGTGAAGTTCACCGAGCGTGGCGAGGTGCTGCTGTCCGTCGCACAGGTGGAACGCGACGCGCACTCCATTCGGCTTGTCTTCGAGGTTCGCGACACCGGCATCGGGCTGCGGCCAGAGGAAATCGCTCGCTTGTTCCAGCCGTTCTCGCAGGCCGACAGCTCCACCACCAGGCGCTTCGGTGGCACGGGCCTGGGCCTGGTCATCAGCCGCCGCCTGGTGCAGATGATGGGCGGCGAGATCGCCGTGGACAGCGAATACGGGCGCGGCAGCACGTTCCACTTCAGCGCCCGGTTCGGCCTGCCCGAGGCGGCCATTGACGCGCAACGCGGAGTGGAACAACTCCACGGGCTGCGGGTACTCGTGGTCGACGACAACGAATGCGCGCGCGCACAGATGGCGGACATGGCGCGCGCGATGTCGCTCCATGCGGACACTGCCGCCGATGGCGCCAGCGCGCTGAAGGCCATCGTCGACGCAGACAGCGCCGCGCGTTCCTTCGATCTCGTGCTGCTGGACTGGAAGATGCCCGGCATGGACGGCGTGGAGGTCGCGCGCCGGCTGACCGCA
Source organism: uncultured Comamonadaceae bacterium (assembly GCA_966211955.1). Lineage (GTDB taxonomy): Bacteria > Pseudomonadota > Gammaproteobacteria > Burkholderiales > Burkholderiaceae_C > Albitalea. The sequence continues at coordinate 65,412 of CBIHOF010000012.1, forward strand.
ATGACGCTTCGCCACAAGCTGCCGGCGGTGCTGATGGTCACCGCGTTCAGCCGCGACGAGGCACGACAGCGCGCGACAGAGGCCGCGGCGCCGGTCGCCGCGATGCTGGCCAAGCCTGTCACGCCGTCTACATTCCTCGACGCTTGCCTGGACGTGCTGCTTCCGGTGCGACGGGGCGCCGCGACCGTCGAACGCGAAAATGAGACCTTCGCGCGCCAGCGGCGGTCGTTGGCCGGCGCCCGTCTGCTGCTCGTCGAGGACAACCCGGTCAACCAGGAACTGGCCTGCGAACTGCTGCGCCGGGCCGGTATCCGGGTCGTGATCGCGGACAACGGCGTGCGCGCGCTGGAAATGCTGGAGAGGCGGGTTTTCGACGGCGTTCTGATGGACTGCCAGATGCCGGAACTCGATGGCTACGAGACCACCCGGCGACTGCGCCAGGACGCCCGTTGGTCGCAGTTGCCGGTGATTGCGATGACGGCCAACGCGATGGTCGGCGACCGGGACAGGGCGCTGGCGGCAGGAATGAACGACTATGTCTCCAAGCCAATCAGGCCTGGTCGGCTGTTTGCCACGCTGGCCCGCTGGATGGGCTCGGCCAATGCCGCGCGTAGCGCGCGTGCTTGCGTGGAACCCTTTGACGACGACGCCTTGCGGGAAAGCGGTGTCGAGCCGGGCAGTGCGCTCCATGGCCGGTTGCTGACGATGTTTGCCGAGAGCAGCAGCCAGTTCAGCGAGAGGTTTCTTGCCGCCGCTGGCGATCGAGTCACGGCATCGCGCATGGCCCACGACCTCAAGACGGAGGCAGCCATCCTGGGAGCACGACGGCTCAGCGAGGTTGCTGCCGATCTTGAGGCGGCCTGCATGCAGGATGCGTCAGATCGGGAAATCGACACTCGGCTGGATCGCGTCCGGGCCGCGCTCGTCCCTGTAATGCAGTCGCTTCAAGGCTCACAGGCCGGAGGGCCGAAATTGCCGGCTTCAGGCAAGGTCGCGGGCATCGACGCTGCTTGAATCAATCTGGTTCAGCGTTCTTGACACCACGCCAAGATGGCGTCTGTCTGCTGCCGCACAGAAACCAGGCCCGCCTCGCACGCGTCTGTGCGCTGCCGCACAGACGGCGCCGGCGCCGGCGACTATGGTGTTGGGAGAACCACCCAGCGCGTGACTGACAGAGAGGCTGACAGAGCCCGGTCACCGCGATTGACACACCACTGACACGCCCACCATGCCATCGCCGCGTGCCAACGCCGCCACTCGCTCCCGTATGACAGCTCTTGCGAAGATTCGAAGTTCGCGGCGGCAGGCGGACTGAATCACATGATGCAGTCCGGGCAGTCGGGACACGGGCACGACCCGACATGCGGTGCCGCCACCTCGTCCGAGGTGTTCAAGTTCATTGTCGTCGTCGACGACGGCTTCATGGCGTCGGCAAGGCCATGAAACCAGCCCTCCACGCCGCCGAAACGAGCCGGCACGCGCGCATCGCCGCACTGATCGAGACCCTGCACGAGACCGAGCAGCAGCTCGAGGCGCTGACTGCCGGGGAGGTGGACACGGTGGCCAGCCAGTCCGGGCGCGTCTTCCTTCTGCGCAGCGCCGAGGAGCAGCTGCGGCAACACGAGGCGGACAAGCAGACGGCGCTGCTCAACGCGCTGCCGGCACATGTGGCCGTGCTCGATGCCCAAGGCGTCATCGTCGCGGTGAACGAGGGTTGGCGCCGCTTCGCCGACGAGAACGGGCTGCGCGATGCCAAACATTGCGTGGGCATGAACTACCTCGACGCCTGCGGTCCGTCACCGAGCCCGGGAGCGGCCGAGGCCTGGGCGGTTGCCGCGGGCCTGCGCGCCGTGCTGGCGGGCGAACGCAGCAGCTTCTCGTTCGAGTACTCCTGCGACTCGCCCGCGGAGCAACGCTGGTTCATGCTCCTGGCGACGCCGCTGGAGTCCGGGCGACTGGCCGGCGCGGTGGTGATGCACATCAATGTCAGCGCGCGCGCGCGCGCCGAGCAGGCGACGCGGCGCGGTACTGAATTGCTGCAGGCAGTCGCCGACGGCACCCCCGACATCGTGTACATCAAGGACACCAGTGGCCGTTACGTGCTGTGCAACAAGGCACTGGCCGACTTCGCCGGGCGTTCGATCGACCAGATCCTGGGCGGCGACGACCTGGCTTTGTACGGTGCCACCGAGGCCGAAGCGCTCATCGACGACGACCGCACGATGTTCGCGACGGCCAAGGTGCAGGCGACCGAGAAGTGGCTCACCGGCGTGAACGGGCGGCGCCTGTTCCACTCGACGCGCGCCCCCCACCGCGATGCCAAGGGTGAGGTGATCGGCGTCATCGGCATCGCCCGCGACATCACCGACGACAGGCTCGCCCAGCAGGAGCTGCGCGACAGCAAGGCGATGCTCGACATGGCGGGCCGCGTGGCAAAGGTCGGCGGCTGGACCTTCGACTTGTCGCTACGACGGCTCAACTGGTCCGACATGGTCGCCCGCCTGCACGACGAACCCGTCGGCCATTCACCGTCGATCGAGCTTGGGTTGGCCGCCTTCGTTCCCGAGCACCGCGGCGCTGCCCACGATGCCGTCGAGCGCTGCATCACGTCCGGCGAGCCCTACGACATCGAAGCCGAGAAGATCTCGGCGACCGGACGCCGCTTCTGGGTGCGCACCATCGGCGAAGCGGTGCGCGACACCGAGGGCCGGATCGTTCGCATCCAGGGCGCACTGCAGGACATCACCGAGCGCAAGCTGGCGGCACTGCAGACGCAGCTGCTGGCGCAGCGGCTGAGCAACACGCTCGAGAGCATCACCGACGCGTTCATCACCGTCGACCGCGATTGGCGCTACACCTACATCAACCGCCAGGCCGAGCGGCTGCTGGGGCAGCAGCGAGACACGATGCTCGGGCGCGTCATGTGGGACATCTACCCCGAGCTGGTGGGCACTGTCTTCGAGCACCACTACCGGCGCGCGATGGGCGGCGAGAAGGGCGTCAGCTATGAGGCCTTTTATCCGCCATTGCAGGGATGGTTCGGCGTCGACTGCCACCCGTCCGACGACGGGCTGGCGGTGTACTTCCGCGACATCACCGAAACCCACGCGGCGCGACAGCAGCTCAAGCTGCTGGAGGCCAGCGTGGCGCAGTTGAACGACATCGTCATCATTACCGAGCCGGCACCGAACCCGCTTGACGGCCGGCGCATCGTTTTCGTCAACGATGCCTTCGTGCGCCAGACCGGCCATGCGCGGGCGGAGGTGATCGGCCGGTCGCCCTGGATGCTCGTCGACTCCTCGGCGGATGCTGCCGAGGTCGACCGCATCCGCTGCGCGGTCGACCTCGGGGTGCCGGTGCACGCCGAGATGACAAGCCATACCAAGGACGGCCGCGCGTACCCCATCGAGCTCGATATCACGCCGGTCGCCACGGGGGGCGAGGGCGTCAAGCACTTTGTCGTCGTCATACGCGACATCAGCGAACGCCGCCGCGCCGAGGAGGCATTGCGCGAGCTTAATGCCGAGCTCGAAGACCGGGTGCGCCACCGCACCCTCGAACTGGAGCGCGCGAGCGAGCTCGCCGAGCAGGCCAACCGCGCCAAGTCCTCGTTCCTCGCCACCATGAGCCACGAGATCCGCACGCCGATGAATGGCGTCATCGGCATGATCGACGTGCTCGAGGAGAGCCGCTTGCGGCCGAACCAGCGCGAGATGGTCAAGACCGTGCGCGAGTCGGCCTATGCCTTGCTGGCCATCGTCGACGACGTGCTCGACTTCTCGAAGATCGAGGCCGGCCAGTTCGAGATCGAGCACGCGCCGATGGACGTGGCGGCGGTGGTCGAAGGGGTCTGCGACGCCTTGCGCAGGCCATCGGAGAACAAGGGCGTCAGGCTGCTCATGTACATCGACCCTCGGCTGCCGCCCCGCCTGCTGGGCGACGCAGGGCGGCTGCGCCAGGTGCTGATGAACCTGGTCGGAAACGCGATCAAGTTCAGCAGCGGCCAGTCGCGCCCGGGCTCGGTGTCGCTGCGGGCGCTGCGCATCGCGGCTGACGCCGGCGAAGACACGCTGGCGCTGGTGGTGACCGACAACGGCCTCGGCATGCACGCCGAGACATTGGCCCGCCTGTTCTCGCCCTTCACGCAGGCCGACGCAAGCACGACGCGGCATTTCGGCGGCACCGGGCTGGGGCTCAGCATCTCGCAGCGCCTCGTCAAGATGATGGGCGGCGGGATTGCGGTCAGCAGCCAGGCGGACGAGGGCGCCATCTTCACGGTGCGGCTGCCGATGACCTTGCCGCCGGGGGACGGCGATACCGCCTTCGTGGCGCCCGTCGCGCAGCCGCTGCTGGGGCTGCGCTGCCTGTTGTTGGGCGCAGCCGGGCCGGCAGCCGACCTTGCCGACTACCTCACGCACGCGGGCTGCGCGGCGCATTGCGCGTCGACCCTGGCCGAGGGATTGGTTTGGTTGCAGCGCATCGACCCAGGCCCCTGCGCCGTCGTTGTCGCAGACCCGCCGGAGGGCATCGACGCAGTTCTCGGGGCCTGCCGTTTCGCGCTGCGGCGTCGCGGGATGGTGCCCGCCTTCGTCGTCATCGAAACCGGTCGGCGACACCTGCCGCGCCGGCAGAAACCTGACCAGGTGGGCCTGGACGGCGATTGTCTGCACCGAGCGGTCTTCCTGCGCGCCGTCGCACTCGCGAGCGGGCTGGAGACGGCCGAGGACGATGCCGAGGCATTCGAAGAAGGCGGCACCCGTCCGGCGCCCCTGGGGCCGGAGGAACTGTCGGGCACGGACCCGCTGATCCTGGTCGCGGAAGACAATGAGATCAATCAGCAGGTGCTCACGAAACAGCTCGCGCTGCTCGGCTACCGCGCCGAGATGGCCGGCAACGGCATCGAAGCCCTGGCGAGTTGGCGGCGCGGCGGTCATGCCTTGCTGCTGACCGACCTGCACATGCCGGGCATGGACGGCTACGCGCTGGCCGCAGCGGTGCGCGCCGAGGAAGGCGGCGGCCCGCGACTGCCCATCCTCGCGTTGACCGCCAATGCCTTGCGCGACGAGGAGCTGCACTGCCGGCAGGCCGGCATGGACGGCTATCTGACGAAGCCGGTGCGTCTGGCGCTGTTGAAGGCGGCGCTCGACCGCTGGTTGCGCCCGGCGCTGCCGCGCCTGAGCGAGCCCGCGCCCGACGCGCCCGCCGCAATCGCGCCGCCGCCGGTCGACCTCGACGTGCTGTCCGAGCTCATCGGCGACGACGCGCAGGTGTTGCAGGAAGTGCTGGACGCCTTTCGCGCGAACACGGCGCGTTCGGCGCACGAGTTCGTGCAAGCACAGGGCGGCGCTGCCGTTCAGGCTGTGGCCGAGATCGCCCACAAGCTCAAGTCGGCGGCACGGTCCATCGGTGCCGCACGACTTGGGCAGATCTGTGCCGACATCGAAGAGGTATCCATCAGCGCGCCGCGCAGCGCCGCGTTGGCCGCTTTGATGGCAGCTTTCGACAGCGAGCTGCGCGCCGTCCACCAATTCCTTGATACCCGATAGGGACGGCCATTCCGGAACACGGGTGGACGTGATCCACCGAACACGGCGCAAGGGCGTTTGGACTACGTCCGGACCTCCCTTCGTCCTATCGCTCGCCTGTATCGCTCGGCCCACAGTCTCCAGACAACCTCTCAGGGATGATCATGAATCACGCTCGAACACCATCTTCAGCTTCTGCTGCGCCATGAAGACGCAGGCCGCGATCGTGGCGGACCCGATGGGAAAGGCGCCAACGGGCATCAGTGGCTTCGACGAGATCACCGCAGGGGGCCTCCCGCGTGGCCGCACCACGGTGTTGCTGGGCGGACCGGGCTCGGGCAAGACCATATTCGCCGTGCAATTCCTGGCGCATGGCATTCGTTCCTGCGATGAAGCGGGCATATTCGTCGCCTTCGAGGAGACGCCGGAGCGGATCGTGGCCAACTTCGAAGCCTTCGGCTGGAACCTGGGCCCGATGCAACCGAAGAGGCTGTTCTTTCTGGACGTCCAGCCCACCCCCGAGTTGATTCAGTCAGGCACCTTCGACCTCAGCGGGATGCTTGCGGCCCTGGGGGCGCAGGTCGACGCCATGAAGGCTCGCCGCATCGTGTTCGATGCACTCGATGTCGTACTGGCACTGCTGCCCGATGCGCCGGCGCGAAGGCGCGAGGTCTATCGATTGCACCAATTGTTGCTGGAGCGAAACCTCACCGGCCTGATCACGGCCAAGGCCGGATCCGCTGACGAGAATTCGACCCGCGGCGAGGCGTTCGGGTTCATGCAGTTCATGGTGGACTGCGCGGTGATCTTGAACCATCGGGTGGAGTTGGGCGTCTCGCAGCGCAATCTTCGGGTGCTGAAGTACCGCGGCTCTGCGTTCGACGAGAACGAGTCGCCCTTCGTCATCGGCAAGAACGGATTCGACGTCGCCATCTCGCGCACCCTCGGGCGTGTGGATGCCGAGGTCACGAGCGAGCGTGTGACCAGCGGGGTGGAACGGCTCGACCTGATGCTGGGCGGCGGCTACTACCGCGGGGCCAGCGTATTGATCACCGGCTTTCCAGGTACCGCCAAGACGACCTTGAGCGGCGCGTTTGCGGAAGCTGCCTGCAAGCGCGGCGAGCGCACCATGTTCGTGGGTTTCGATTCCGACGGCAGCGAGGTGATGCGCAACCTCACGTCGGTGGGAATCAACCTCGGCCCCTACGCCCAAAGCGGGCTGCTGCGCATGATCTCGGCGCGCACCATCACCGGCAGTGCCGAGACGCTGCTGGTGCGCATCAAGGCGCTGGCCAAGGAGCACAAGGCCCGCTGCATCGTGATCGATCCGGTGTCGACCTTGTCGAAGGCCGGCAACGAATTGACTGCGCACGGTGTGGCTGAGCGCCTCATCGACTGGACGAAGTCCGACGGCATCACGATGGTGTGCACCAGCTTGCTCGATGAAATGGCCGGCCAGCTCGACGGTCGTTCGCCATTGCAGATCTCCACGCTCGCCGACACCTGGATCCATCTGAACTACCTGGTCCAGGCGGGCGAACGCAACCGCGGCATGTCCATCATCAAGTCCCGCGGCACGGCGCATTCCAACCAGGTGCGCGAACTCATCCTCAGCGACAAGGGCGTCACCCTGGCCGACATCTACACCGCGGGTGGCGAGGTGTTGATGGGGACGATGCGCTGGGAAAAGGAAAGCGCCGAACGTGTGGCCAAGGAGGTAGCCGAAGTCGCCGGACAGCTCAACCTCGTCAGGCTCGATGCCGAAGAGGCCGAGCTGGAAGTACGCGTCAAATCGGTCCAGACCGAGTTGCTCGCCAAGCAGGTCGAGAAGACGCTGCTGACGCGCACCAGGGAAAGCCGTGAAGGCGAGCTCGCGCGCGGACGCAGCCGCATGCGCGAGCTGCGTGGAGCCGACCCTACAAACGTGTCGCCCGTGTCGCCGACACCATGAACCTCGCGGTCTTCAGTTTCCGCCTCTTCGTTGCGGGCGATACGCAGAATTCGATGGCGGCGCGCTCCAACCTGAACGCGCTGTGCCGTACTCATCTGCAGGACCGGTATGAGATCGAGGTCGTGGATGTCCTCCTCGAACCGAAGCGAGCCCTGGCGGACGGGGTCTTCATGACACCGACATTGCTGAAGCTCTCGCCGGGCCCGGTCTGCAAGATCGTGGGCACTCTCAGCAATGCGATGCCCGTTCTTCAGGCGCTCGGCACGCAAGACATCACATCATGACGCCGACGTCGGTCAGGGGCGTGGACAACAGTGCCGAAGTGTCGTCGCTCGCGGTGGACACCTTCATCCCGGCGCGACAGGTACATCATGTCTGACATATGGCCGCCCTTCCACGAGACCCTTCCGCTGGGTCTCGGTCCGGCAGAGCTTCCCTCGGCGGCGTCTCCTCAGCCGCCGCGCATCCAACCGAGCGTCCTTCTTGTCGACGACGACTCGTTCATGCTCGGAATGCAGTCGCGCATGCTCAGGAGCATGGGCTATCCGATGATCGGTACGGCCGGCAGCGGCGAGGCAGCACTGGCTCTGTTGCGCCAAGACCCGCAAGCAGTCGATGTGGTCTTGTGCGACCTGAACATGCCGGGCATGGACGGAATCGAATTCCTTCAGCGGCTGAACAAGAGAGCATTTCGCGGCAGCGTGATCCTTCTGAGCGGAGAAGGCGCGCGCATCATGCACACGGTGCAAAGGCTGCTGGCGAACGGGCAACTGGTGATTCTCGGCGCATTGGAGAAGCCGGCCAGCCGCGTGGCCCTGCGCGCGCTGCTCGATTGCTGGAAGCCGCCGACGGCACCGGCCGTGGTCGCCGACGAGCCTGTCTTCACCGTGCCGGATGTGCAGGCTGCGAACCGCGCGGGGCAATGGGTGTTGCACTACCAGCCGAAGGTGGACCTGAAGACCGGGAGTCTCGTCGGCATGGAAGCGCTCGTGCGCTGGAACCATCCGACGCATGGTCTGATCTATCCGGATCGCTTCATCGGCATCGCTGAGGAGTGCGGCGCAATCGATGCCCTGACCGACTGGGTGCTGCGCGAAGCGCTCGGGCAGCTGGCACGCTGGCGCCAAGGCGGGTTGGCGCTTCACATGGCGGTGAATGTGTCGATGGAGAACCTGCTCTCCAGCGACTTCGCGCAACGCGTGGGCGCCATGGTGAGCAATAGCCGCAGCACGCCGCACGAATTGACGCTGGAGATCACCGAGAGCCGGCTCATGTCTCCGTCGCTCTTCCCCTCGAGAATCTGGTGCGCTTGCGCATGCAGCGGTTCGGCTTGTCGATCGACGACTTCGGCACCGGGCATTCGTCGCTTGCCCAATTGCGCGACGTGCCCTTCACCGAGTTGAAAGTCGACCGTGGCTTCGTGCACGGAGCCCGCCACAACCAGATCATCCGACCGATGCTGGAGGGCAGCATCGGCATCGCCAAGCGCCTGAAGATGCAGTCGGTGGCAGAGGGCGTCGAAACAGAAGAAGACTGGCATCTGCTGCGTGAGATCGGCTGCGATTTTGCGCAAGGGTGGTTCATCGGCCGGCCGATGGCACAGGACAAAGTTCCGATCTGGCTCGAGCAATGGCGAACCCGTATGGCGCAACTTGTCGTCGAGGCATGAAGATTCATCCGGGCTCTGCGCGGGTAATGGTCTCGGCCGATAGCCTCGACGACGCGAGCCAGGTCCTGCGCCAGCTGAAGGAAGAATTCGGCAATCTGCGTTTGTCGACGAACCCCGACCTCGCGGTGCAGGACTTCGAGACCTTCAAGCCCGATGTTCTCGTGCTCGCCTTCGACTCGCTGGACAAGGCGCAACGCTACTACCTCGGGCTCTATCGGCTGAGTCGATTGGTGCACCAGCAACCGCATCGCACTGTCATCCTTTGCAACAAGGAAGAGGTGTGGAGCGCGGCCGAGCTGTGCAGGAAGGAGTACTTTGACGACTATGTGCTGTACTGGCCGCACGCGCATGACGGACCGAGGCTCACCATGAGCATCTGGATGGCGAGCCGCGAGATGATGGTCGCCAATTCCGCAGGGCCAAGCACAGGCGACCTTCGTTCGCATACCCGACAGCTCGGCGAGCTCGAGCAGTTGCTCGACGCGCAGCTTGCCGACGGGCAGCGACAGATCGCGGCCGTGCGCCAGTCGATGTCCAGGGGCGGCCTGGACTCGATGGACAGCTGGGCAAGACGCTTCAAGGACCAATTGGAGCCGGCGCTCGCCGGAACTCGCGTTCTGACGGAGAAGGTGAGCAAGATCCGCTGGGTCGTGATGGTCGTCGACGACGACGATTTCACGCGGCGGTTGATCGACCGGTCGCTGGACCTCAAGACCTACGAGACAGTGTTCGCAGGCGACGGCATCGAAGCGCTCAGCCTGCTGCGACGTGCGCGCCCGGACATCATCCTGATGGACGTGCGTCTCCCCGGCCAGGACGGCGTTTCGCTCACCCATCAGATCAAGGCCGCGCCGCACCTGGCCGACATTCCGATCATCATGATGACTGGAGACGCTCGACGCGAAACGCTTCTCAGCAGCATGGAAGCCGGTGCCGCGGCGTTCGTCGTCAAGCCCTTCACTCGCGAGTCGCTCACCGCGAACCTGGAAAGAGTGCTGGCCCGGTGAGACTTCGGCTCGTCGCCGATACGCGGTCACGAACGTGCGCGAAGAAAGTTGCCAGAGCCTGGCGACCCCGGGTTTTTCACTATTAGAAAACGAACAAACAGGTTTGTTTGTTGACTATGATTGACTCGTCTTCATGGCCAGCGTCCCTCCGCGGGGCGGTCCGCTCCACGCCACTTGGATAGAAAGAAGCATTGATGACCCAGCGCGAAATCGTGGTCGTGGGAATGGCCCGCACCGCCATCGGCTCCTTCGGGGGCTCGCTCAAGGACGTGCCGCTGCGCCAATTGGCCAGCACCACGGTGCGCAGCGCCTTGCAGCGCTCCGGCGCCGCGCCGGCCGGGGTGGGCCAGGTGGTGATGGGCAACGTCATTCCGAGCGAACCGTCCGACGCCTACCTCAGCCGCGCGGCGGCCATCGAGGCAGGCATTCCCCACGAGGCCATCGCGTTCAACGTCAACCGGCTCTGCGGGTCCGGGCTGCAGGCCATCGCCTGCGCCGCCCAGTCCATCGCCTTGGGGGACACCGACATCGCCATTGGGGCCGGTGCCGAGTCAATGAGCCGCGGTCCGTACCTGATGACCGCCGGGCGCTGGGGCATCCGCATGGGCGATTCGCAGTTGCTCGACTACATGGCCGGCATCCTGCACGACCCCTTCAGCAAGATCCACATGGGCGTCACGGCAGAGAACGTCGCGGCTCGCCACGGCATCACGCGTGACATGCAGGACGCGCTGGCGCTCGAAAGCCAGCGGCGTGCTGCACGCGCCATTGCCGAAGGGCGCTTCAAGGCACAGATCGTGCCGGTCGAGCTGCCCTCGCGCAAAGGGCCCGCGCTGTTCGATACGGACGAGCATGTGCGCGGCGACGTGACCGGCGAGCAGCTCGCCCGCATGAAGCCGGCGTTCAAGAAGGAGGGCGGTCTCGTCACGCCAGGCAATTCCTCGGGCATCAACGACGGCGCGGCCGCCGTGGTGCTGGCCGATGCCAAAGCCGCGCAAGCGCAGGGTCTCAAGCCGCTGGCGCGCCTGGTGGCGTGTGCCCATGCCGGTGTCGAGCCGGACTTCATGGGCATCGGCCCGGTGCCGGCCACGCGCAAGGCGCTGCAGCGCGCGGGCCTGCGCGTGCACGACCTCGACGTGATCGAAGCCAACGAGGCCTTCGCGGCGCAGGCCTGCGCGGTGATGCAGGAACTCGACCTCGACCCGGCCAAGGTCAACCCCAACGGCTCGGGCATTTCGCTCGGGCACCCGGTCGGCGCGACCGGCGCCATCATCACCGTCAAGGCGATCCACGAGCTGCAGCGCATCGGCGGGCGCTACGCGCTGGTCACCATGTGCATCGGCGGTGGCCAGGGCATCGCCGCGATCTTCGAACGCATCTGAACAGTGTCCGAGCACGCATGAACTTCGACATCCCCGCGCCGCTGCGCGAACTGCAGCAACGCACGCGGCAGTTCATTGCCGACGAGATCATTCCGATGGAGCGAGATCCGCGCCAGACGTCGCACGGCCCGACCGAGGCCCTGCGCCGGGAGCTGATCGCCAAGGGCCGCGCGGCCGGCTTGCTGTCGGCCCACGTGGGAAAGCCGTTTGGCGGCCTGGGTCTCGACCACCGCGGCAAGGCCATCGTGTTCGAGGAGGCCGGCTATTCGCCGCTTGGTCCGCTGGCGCTGAACATCTTCGCGCCCGACGAAGGCAACATGCACCTGCTGGAGGCGCTGGCCAGCCCGGCGCAACAGGATCGGTGGTTGCGGCCGCTGGCCGCAGGCGAGACCCGTTCGTGCTTTTGCATGACCGAGCCCGACCCCGGCGCCGGGTCCGACCCGAGCATGCTGCAAACCACGGCGATGCGCGACGGCGCCGACTACGTGATCAATGGTCGCAAGTGGTTCATCACCGGCGCCGACGGCGCTGCGTTCGCGATCATCATGGCCAAGCTCGAAGACGGTCGGGCGACGCTCTTCCTGTCCGACATGGACCGGCCCGGCATCACCATCGAGCGTGCCATGGACACGCTCGACAGCTGCTTTCCGGGCGGCCACGGCGTGGTGCGGTTCGACAACCTGCGCGTGCCGGCGGCCGACATCCTCGGCGAGCTCGGCGAGGGTTTCAAGGCGGCCCAGGTGCGGCTCTCGCCGGCCCGGCTCACGCACTGCATGCGCTGGCTCGGCGCGGCGCGCCGAGCGCACGACACGGCGGTCGCCTACACCCGGCGTCGCCATGCCTTCGGCAAGCCGCTGGGCCAGCACGAGGGTGTGGGCTTCAGCCTGGCCGACAACGAAATGGACCTCCATGTCTCACGCCTGTCGATCTGGCACACCGCATGGGTGCTCGACCAGGGCAGCCTGGGCCTGGCCGAGTCGAGCATGAGCAAGGTGATCGCCTCGGAGGCGATCTGGCGCGTGGTCGACCGCAGCGTGCAGTTGCTGGGAGGGCAGGGCGTGACGGGTGAAACCATCGTCGCTCGCATCTTTGCCGACGTGCGCGCCTTCCGCATCTACGACGGCCCTTCGGAGGTGCATCGCTGGAGCCTGGCCAAGCGCATCTTCAAGGGCGTCTCGCCGGGCGTGCACCCGTGACCACAGGCCCGATGCCCGACACGCTGCGCGGCGGGCTTGAACGGTTCATCGCGCAGAAGGCGGCGGCGCAGCGGGTGCGCATTGTCGACAGCCTGCTGCTGTCCGGCGGAGCCATCCAGGAGAACTGGCGCATTCGCACCCAGATCGACGGCGGTGCGCACGAGGGTGAGCATTCCTTCGTCGTCAGAACCGATTCGCCTTCGGGGGTTGCGGTCAGCCACGGCCGGGCGCAGGAGTTCGCCTTGCTCGGGGCGGCTTTCGCGGCCGGGGTCACGGTACCGACGCCGCTGTGGCTGTGCGAAGACCGCGAGCACATCGGCCGCCCGTTCTTCGTGATGCGCTGCATCGACGGCACGGCCGCGGGCCATGTGCTGGTCAAGGACGCGCGGCTCGGCGGCGACCGGGTGCAGCTGGTCGAACGGCTGGGCGGCGAACTCGCGCGGATTCATTCGATCCGGCCGCCGCGTGCCGATCTCGGCTTCCTGCCGGCCTGCGACGGCGCACCGGCGCTCGATGCGATCCGGCGTTTGCGCGCCAGCCTCGACGGCCATCACACGCCGCATCCCGCGCTCGAATGGGGGCTGCGCTGGCTGGAGCGGCATGCGCCGCCGCGCGGCGACGTCGTGCTGTGCCACGGGGATTTCCGCACCGGCAACTACATGGTCGATGCGCTGGGCCTGAGCGGCATCCTGGACTGGGAATTCGCCGGCTGGGGCGACCCGCTGCAGGACATCGGCTGGTTCTGCGCCAAGTGCTGGCGCTTCGGTGCGAATGCGCGCGAGGCCGGCGGCATCGGCGAGCGCGAGGACTTCTACCGCGGCTACGAGCGCGTCAGCGCGCGGCCGCTGGAGCGCAGCTGGGTCCACTACTGGGAAGTGATGGCCCATGTGTCGTGGGCCGTCATCGCCATCCAGCAGGCCGAGCGCCACCTCTGCGGCGAAGAGATTTCGCTGCTGCTTGCGCTGACCGGCCACATCGTGCCGGAGCTGGAGTACGAAATCCTGACGATGACGCAGGCCCACTGATGCGCGATCTCCCCACCGGCGATCAATTGCTCGACACCGCCCGAGCCCTCCTGCGCGACGAACTGCTGCCTGCGTTGCCGGCGGACAAGCGCCATGCCGCCCTGATGATCGCCAATGCGATGGCGATCGCCGGCCGGCAACTGAACGCAGGCGACGCCCATGAGCGCCGGGAGCTCGCGGCCCTCGGGCAGCTTCTTTCCCTCCCCCCGGCTGGCGCTGAGGCCCACGACGCACCGCTGCGCGCGCAACTCGTGGCCTTGAATCGCATGTTGTGCACGCGCCTGCGCGAAGGCCAGGCCGATGAGGGTGAGATGCGTGCGCAAGTGCTCCTCCATCTGCAGGCCGTGACGCGCCACAGGGTCGAAGAGAGCAACCCCAAGTACCTGGCTTCGATGCCGCGCGGAGACAACCCATGAATGCCATGAGCGCAAGCACCTCCCCCGTGATCTACCGACGCGAGGGTGCGATTGCGCGTATCCGCTTCAACCGCCCCGATGTTCTCAATGCCGCCGACAGCGCCTTGGCGGGGGCCTTTCGCGAGGCCTGCCACGCCATTGCCACGGACCCGGCCGTGCGAGTGGTCGTGCTCAGCGGGGAGGGCCGTGCCTTCATGGCGGGCGGCGACATCGCGCAGTTTCGCGACGATCCGCAGTCGGTACCCGAGACGTTGATCGATCCAATGCACGAGGGCTTGATGCACTTGAGCCGCACGCCGGCCATCGTCATTGCCAGCCTGCACGGCGCGGTTGCCGGTGCCGGCATGAGCCTCGCGTTGGGCTGCGACCTGGCCATCGCTGCCGAAGGAACACGCTTCAACTTCGCCTATGCCAAGCTCGGTGCGAGCTGCGATGTGGGCGGCTCCTGGCACCTGCCGCGCCTGGTGGGCGTGCGACGTGCGCTCGAGATCGCCTTGCTGTGCGACAGCATCGACTCGTCACAGGCGCTGCAGATGGGCCTCGTCAACCGCGTCGTTCCGGCTGCGGCGCTGGCCGACGAAACCGACCAGCTCGCATCGAGGCTCGCGAGTGGCGCACCGGTGGCCCAAGGCATCATCAAGCGCCTGATGCGGGACTCGTTTTCGCGCGACCTGGCCGGCCAGCTGGACGCCGAACGGAAGGGTTTTTCCACCTGCCTGGCGACCCAGGACTTCAGCGAAGGGGTGGCCGCCTTCCTGGCCAAGAGGCCACCGTCCTACAAGGGCTGCTGAGCGCCGAGCTCGCGCGCAACTTACGGATAAACCCCTGGGCAAATCGCAGCGCATGCTCGATATACTTGAAAAAAACAAACTAGCTTGTCTGTAATTTGCGGATGTCGTTGCGGATTCGGCACCCGGGCAATTCTCCGATCGAGAGGTGACAGAAATGACTGAAACGGCATCGCCGGGCAGGGCCACCCTGCTGGAGATCTACCGCATCGCAACCCTGATCAAGCAGGCTGACGACCGGTTCATCGAATTGATCAAGGCCGGGCAGATCGCGTCGCCCTACTATTCGCCGCGCGGCCAGGAGCTGATCCCCGCCGCGATCTCGGTGAACCTGCTGCCCAGCGACTACGTGGTGACCACCTACCGCGGCATCCACGACCAGCTGGCCAAGGGCATTCCGCTCAAGCCTTTCGTTGCCGAATTCATGGGCAAGGCCACCGGCACCTGCAAGGGCAAGGGCGGTCCGATGCACATCACCCACCTCGCCTCCGGCCTGCCGGTGACCACCGGCATCGTGGGGGCGGGCCTGCCCATCGCCAACGGCTTGGCCTGGTCGGCGCAACTGCGCAAGTCGGGGCAGGTCACCGTCTGCAACTTCGGCGACGGCGCCACCAACATCGGCGCGTTCCACGAGGCGCTCAACCTGGCCTCGGTGTGGAAGCTGCCGGTGATCTTCGTGTGCCAGAACAACGGCTATGCCGAGCACACCAGGTACGAGCTCGGCACCTCGTCGCGCACCATCGCCGATCGTGCCGTCGCCTATGGCATGACCGGTGTCGAGGTCGATGGCAACGATGCGCTGGCGATGTGGTCGGCGGCCAAGGCCGCCGTCGACCGCGCTCGCGCGGGCGATGGCCCGACCTTGCTGGAGGCCAAGACTTTCCGCTTCCGCGGTCATCTGCTCGGTGACGACAGCCACTACATCCCGAAGGAAGAGATGGCCGAGGCGATGGCCGCCGATCCGCTGCCACGCCTGCGCGCATGGCTGATTGCACAAGGCCATGCCACCGACGGCGCGCTGAAGGACGTCGAGCGCACCAACGAGGAAGTCTTCGAAGAGGCGGTTCGCTTCGGTCTCGAGAGTCCCTTCCCGGACCTGTCCGAGCTCGAGAAGGATGTCTACGCGATGGAGACCGCGGTATGAGCGCCACCACACAGAAAAAGATCAACATGGTCCAGGCGATCGCGCTGGCCCTGGACGATGCGATGGCCGCGGACGCCAGCGTGGTCGTGCTGGGCGAGGACATTGCCGACAAACAAGGCGGCGGCGTCTTCAAGTGCACGGCGGGCCTGTCCACCAAGTACGGCACCGAGCGGGTCAAGTCCACGCCGATCGCCGAGCAGGCCATCATGGGCGCGGCGGTCGGCGCCGCGCTGGGCGGCATGCGGCCGGTGGCCGAGATCATGCTGATGAACTTCATGACTGTCGGCATGGACCAGATCGTCAACCACGCCGCCAAGCTGCGCTTCATGACCGGCGGCCAGACCCATGTGCCGCTGACCATCCGCACGGCCACCGGGGCCGGATTCGGCACCGGCGGCCAGCATGCCGACTACCTGGAGAGCTGGTTCGGCCACACCGCCGGCCTGAAGGTCGTCGCGCCCTCGAACCCGGCCGACGCGTACGGGCTGCTGCTGTCGTGCATCTTCGACGAAGACCCGTGCATCTTCATCGAGAACCTCCCGCTCTACTTCGTGCCAGGCGATGCGCCGGCGCCGGGTGCGCGGGTGCCCATCGGCCAGGCCAAGGTGGTCCGCGAAGGCAGCGATGTCAGCGTCATCAGCTACAGCCGCACGATGCTTGAAGTCATGGCGGCGGCCGATCAACTGGCCAAGGAAAACATCTCGGTCGAGGTCGTCGACCTGCGCACGATCGCGCCGCTGGACATGGCCACGGTATGCCGCTCCGTCGGCAAGACCGGGCGCGCCGTCGTGGCGCACGAAGCCCAGGTCGACTTCGGCGTGGGCGCGGAGGTTGCAACGCGGCTGCACAAGGATCTGTTCGGCCGCCTGAAGGCCCCGGTGGGCCGCGTCGGCGCTGCGCGCTCACCAGTGCCATTCTCGAAGCCGCTGGAGTCGGCCTTCATCCCCACCGCAGCGCGCATCCGCGCCGCGATCCTCGAAACGCTCGCCTGAGCCCATGCGATGACCATGCAAATCCTGCTGCCCAAACTCGGCTTTTCCGTGAACGAAGCCAACCTCGTCGAATGGATGGTGGCCGATGGCGCGAGCGTCGCCAAGGGCGACCCGTTGTATGCGCTTGAGAGCGAGAAATCGGTGCAGGAAATCGAGGCCCCGGTCGACGGCGTGCTGAAGATCCTGAAGCAGGCGGGCGAGGTCTACGAGGTCGGCACCGTCATCGGCGAGATTGCGTGATGGCCGTGCAGACCACCGCAGCACCCATGGCCACGGCGCCCTCATGGCCGGCCAATCTGCCGCCGATGCCGGTGGTGGACCACGCCCAGTTCGGCGAAGTCGAAACCGTCGAGCTGACTCGCACGCAGAAGCTCGTTGCCGCGTTCCTGTCGCGCAACTGGGCCCAGATTCCGCACGTGACCCACCATGACGAGGCCGAGATCGACGCGGTCGAGGCGATGCGCCGCGAGATCGGGCAGGCGCAGGACATCAAGCTCAGCCTGGTGCCATTCCTGATCAAGGCGGTGGTGCGCGCGCTGATGGCCTTTCCGCGCTTCAACGCCTCGTTGGCCGCAGGCGGCGACAAACTCGTGCTCAAGCGGTATCACCACATCGGCGTGGCGGTCGAGACACCCGGCGGACTGGTGGTGCCGGTGATCCGCGACTGCGACAAGAAGTCCATCGGGCAGTTGGCGGCCGAGCTTGCCGACAAGGCCGAGCGGGCACGCACCAAAGGCTTGCCGATGAGTGAGATGTCCGGCGGCTGCTTCTCCATCAGCTCGCTGGGTGCCATCGGCGGCACGGCCTTCACGCCCATCATCAATGCGCCGGAGGTGGCCATCCTCGGGGTGACTCGTGCGATGGACCGGCTCGTCCTGGACGACGGCCAGGTGCACAGCCGCCGCATGCTGCCGCTGTCCCTGAGTTACGACCACCGCGTGATCAACGGCGCGGATGCCGCCCGCTTCTGCAGGTTCATCGCCGAAGCGCTCGCGCATCCCGCGACGCTTTCGGACACACCCACCCACCGACCGCAATGACGACCGCCATGACTGCAACGAGCCCGATGAATTCCGCCATGCAGACGTTCTCGCTTGCCGGCCGGGTGGCCCTGGTCACCGGCGCCAGCTCAGGCTTCGGTGCCCACTTCGCGAGCGTGCTGGCGCGGGCCGGCGCCAAGGTTGCGTGCGTGGCGCGGCGCGCCGACCGCGTGGAGGCAGTCGCGGGATCGATCCGCGAGGCCGGCGGCCAGGCCTTCGGCTGCGCGATGGACGTGACCGACCCGGCCTCCATCCGGCAGGGCTTCGATGCGGTCGAAGCAGCGCTCGGCACGGTGGACGTGCTGGTCAACAACGCCGGCCTGTCGGCGCCGGCGGCGTTCCCGGAGATGAGCGACGAACAATGGTCCTCGGTGCTGGACGTGAACCTGTCGGCGCCGTACCGCGTGTCGCGCGAAATGAGCCGGCGCCTGATCGCGAAAGAGCAGCCGGGCTCCATCGTTCACATCGCCTCCATCCTGGGCCACCTGGCGAAGGCGATGTTCATCAACTACGGGACGAGCAAGGCGGCGTTGATCCACATGACGCAGTACATGGCGCTGGACCTCCTGCCGCACCGCATCCGCGTCAACGCGATTGCGCCGGGCTACTTTCCGACCGACATGACCAACCCCTTCTTCGAGACCGAGGCAGGCCAACGTGAAGTGGCGGCGCTGCCGCCGAAGCGCCTGGGCCGCCTGGAAGAGCTGGACGGGCCGCTGCTGCTGCTCGCCAGCGAGGCATCGTCGTACATGAGCGGCAGCGTGGTAACCGTGGATCATGGGCATTCGATTCGCTTGTCGTGAGGGCGCCCGGGCGCAGTGGCACGCCGGCCGGCACGCGGCTGCTAGGATCTCGCGCTCGACGGCGGGCTTCGCATAGAGTGGCCCCTCATTCGATCGACTCACCGACCCATTGACGAACATGCCCACGACCAAGAAGACACGCACAGCCGGCGGCCGCACCCGGCCCGCGACGGCCGGCGGTACCTGGCAGGCGGAGAAAAGCCTGCTCACGCAGACGCAGATCCTCGAGGCGACCATGCAGTGCCTGATCGAGCTCGGCTACGCGCAGACGACCACCGACAAGATCGCGCAGAAGGCAGGCGTCTCGCGCGGCGCGATGACACATCACTTCAAGTCTCGTGCCGCGGTGTTCAGCGCCGCGGCGAAGTACATCACCGATCTGCGGGCTCAGGAGTACGACGACGCCATCGGGAAGGTCAAGGCCTTGGCTGACGGCATCCCTGTGCTCGAGAACATGCGCGAGACAATCACGCTGCTGCAGAAGTACTACGCGCGGCCCTCGTTCGTCGCATTGCACGAGCTGATGCGCGGCGCTCGCACCGACAAGGCCTTGAATGCGGTGATGGTGCCGCTGGAAGAGGCGCTCGACAAGAAAATCTCCGCCACCGTGCTGAAC
Organism: uncultured Comamonadaceae bacterium; assembly: GCA_966211955.1. GTDB lineage: Bacteria > Pseudomonadota > Gammaproteobacteria > Burkholderiales > Burkholderiaceae_C > Albitalea. The sequence continues at coordinate 84,966 of CBIHOF010000012.1, forward strand.
CGGTTTCCGGTCTGGGCCGAAGTCCCGGGCGCAAGCGAGCTGCTGCGCGACCTGATCTTCTCGACCATGCAGGGCCTGGCTATCGACCCGGTGGGCTACGTCAAGGGAGCCCGGCTGCAGCGCCTGCTCGACCTTTTGGCGCTCGTGTCCCAGACCGAATTCGACAAGGCGTATCGGGCGGTGCACGGCCCCAACGCGCTGAAGGGCGGCCGGGTGGCCAAGCGGAGTGCGGCATGACGGGTTTGGTGTCCAAGAGGCAGACGCCTTTTGCCGGCCTATTAAACAAACAAACACGATCGTTTTAATGATGCACGAGACGAATTCCGAACCTCGCGTCAAGCTGGCCGCCGCCCATCTGCTGAATCTCGGAGGCACCCGCCCGACCCTGATGGGCAGCCGCTGCACCCGATGCGGCGAGGTCTACTTCCCGGCCGCACGCGGCTGCACGCGTTGCAGCGCGACCGAGCTGGAGCCGTGCGACCTGGGCCGCGAAGGGCGCTTGTGGTCGTGGACGGTGCAGGGCTTTTGCCCCAAGCCGCCGTACAACAGCGGCGAAAGCGAGGCCGACTTCACGCCCTACGGCGTGGGCTATGTCGAGATGGCGTCGGGGCTCAAGGTCGAGAGCCGCCTGACGCTGGCCGATCCCTCGCAATTGCACATCGGCATGCCGATGGAGTTGACGCTGGAACCGTATCGCCGCCCGTCCGACGCAGAGCCCGTCTTCACCTTCGCGTTCCGCCCGGCCCAGGCCGCGCCGGAGCCGCTTGCGCAAAGGAGTGCAGCGTGAGTGATGACGTCGCCATCATCGGCATCGGCCTGCACCCGTTCGGCCGCAGCGATCACCTGTCCGGGCTCGAGCAGGGCGCACGCGCGCTGCGCGCCGCCTTGGCGGACGCCGGGGTACCGTGGGACGCCGTCGGCGTGGCCTACGGCGGAAGCTCGGCCGCGGGCAACGCCGACGCGCTGAGCAACCTGCTCGGGCTGACCGGCATCCCGTTCGTCAACGTCGCCAATGGCTGCGCCACCGGCGGCAGTGCGCTGGCCAGCGTGGTCTCGGCCATCCGCTCGGGCGTGGCCGAAATCGGCGTGGCGGTGGGCTTCGACAAGCACCCGCGCGGCGCCTTCAACGCGAAGCCCGCCGATTGGGGCCTGGAGGACTGGTACGGCGAGACCGGCCTGATGCTGACGACGCAGTTCTTCGCCCTCAAGACGCAACGCTACCTGTACGAGCATGGTTTGTCGGAGCGTGCGCTGGTGCTGGCCGCGCAGCGTTCGTTTCGCAATGGCGCGCTGAACCCCGATGCGTGGCGGCGGCAGGAGCTGAGCCATGCCGAGATCGCCGAGTCGGCGCCGGTCAACCTGCCGCTGCGCAAATACATGTTCTGCAACCCTGCCGAAGGCGGTGCCGCGCTGGTGCTGTGCAGCGCAAAGGCGGCCCACAAGTACACGCGCACGCCGGTGCTCGTGAAGGCCGCCCTGATGCGCACGCGCCACCACGGCTCGTTCGAAGTCTTCAGCCCCAGCCTGGCCCGCGAGGCCGCTCCGGCGCCGACGGTGACGGCGTCGAAGGCCGCGTTCGAAGAGGCGGGCGTGGCGCCCGCCGACATCGGCGTGATCCAGATCCAGGACACCGACAGCGGCTCCGAGATCATCCACATGGCCGAGAACGGCTTCTGCGAGCACGGCGAACAGGAGCGTCTGCTCGAGCGCGGCGAGACCGACGTCGGCGGCCGCCTGCCGATCAACACCGACGGCGGCTGCATGGCCAATGGCGAGCCGATCGGCGCTTCCGGGCTGCGCCAGGTCATCGAGATCTGCACCCAGTTGCGCGGGCAGGCCGGGGCGCGCCAGGTGCCGGGCGGTCCGAGGCTGGGCTACACGCATGTCTACGGCGCACCCGGCGTCAGCGCCGTGACGATCCTGCAAACCTGATCGACCTCTACCTGCGCCACATCCACCGAGGAGACGACCCATGAACAAGCCGCACGAAAAGCAGATCTTCTTCCACCCCCCCGAAACGGCGGGAGACCCGATGAAGTTCCAGGAGCTGCTGGCGCAGGAAACGGTCGAGGTTCCGGCCTACCTGAAGTCGGTGCCGCCGCGCTTCAACGACGACGACCTGGACGTGTCGCGCTACACCTCGCATGCCTTCCATCGGCTGGAGGCCGAGAAGATGTGGCCCAAGGCCTGGCAGTTCGTGGCTCGCGAAGAAGAGATTCCGAACGCCGGCGACCACGTGGTCTACGACATCGTCGAGCGCTCGGTCATCCTCATGCGCGGCGACGATGGCGTGATCCGCGGCTTCTACAACTCCTGCCTGCACCGCGGCCGCGCCCTGCGCACCCAGAGCGGCTGCACCGCCCAGCTGAAGTGCCCGTTCCACGGCTTCACCTGGGACTTGCGAGGCCGATTCCAGAGCAAACCCTGCAGCTGGGACTTCAAGCACCTGGACGACGCCAAGCTCGAACTGCCGCAGGTGCGCGTCGAGAGCTGGGGCGGCTTCGTCTTCATCAATTTCGACCTCGAGGCGCAGCCGCTGATCGAGTTTCTGGGCGTGCTGCCGGAGCACTTCGCGTCATACATGATGGACCGCTCGCATGCCATCGCGCATGTGCAGCGGCGCATCGCCTGCAACTGGAAGGTCGGGCAGGAAGCCTTCTTCGAGGCCATGCACACCAAGGCCACGCACCCCGGCATCATGACCTTCACCGGTTGCGTGGACAGCCAGTACGACGTGTTCGACGAGCACGTCGCGCGGGCCATCACGCCGATGGGCGTGGTCAGCCCGAACCTGGGCGGGGTGAGCGACGCGATGACCCTGCACGACATCCTGGCGCTCTCGGGCCGCATGTCCGACACCGACGGCTCGGCCCATGTGCTGCCCGAGGGCATGACGGCACGCCAATACGTCGGCGAGCTCAACCGCCAGGCCTTCGCAGCCTTGTCGGGAGACGATCTTTCCAAGGCGACCTTGGCCGAGCTGGAGGACGCGATCCTCTACTCGGTGTTCCCGAACTTCCAGGTCTGGGCCGGCTACTTCGGCAACATCGTCTACCGCTTCATTCCCGACGGCGACGACCAGAACAGCTGCATCTTCGACATCTATGTGCTGGGCCGCCATCCCAAGGGCACCGAGCGTCCCGCCGCGGCGCCGCTGAAGCGCCTGGGCGACGACGAGCCCTTCACCAGCGCACCGGAGATCGGTGCGCTGGGTGGCGTGTTCGAAGAGGACATGCGCAACCTGCCGCACATGATGAAGGGCATGCGTGCCAGCCAGCGCGGCAAGGTGAGCCTGGCGAGCTACCAGGAAAGCCGCATCCGGCACCACCATGTGACGCTCGACAAGTACCTCGGGCTGGGCGGTGCCGAATGAGCCGGAACCGGCAGTGGGTGCTGCAGGCACGGCCCGAGGGTGAGGTCGGCGCGGAGCACTTCGAGATTCGAGGTGTCGACCGGCCGGTGCCCGGCCCGAACGAGGTCCTGGTGCGCAACATCTACCTGCTCGTGCCGCCGGCCATGCGCCTGTGGATGAACGAGAAAGACAGCTACGTGCCGGCGCAGCCGCTGGGGCAGGTGATGATGGGCATCACGCTCGGCAGGGTCGAAGCATCGAACTCTCCGGCCCTGCCAGCAGGCACCTTTGTGAACGGCATGGGCGGCGCACAGGAGTGGTTCGTCGCGCCGCCGGAGCAGCTGATGCCGCTCGCGCCGCACCCCGACGTGCCGCTCGCGGCCTACCGCAGCGTGCTTGACGTGCAAGGGCTCACCGCCTATGCCGGCCTGACCGACATCTGCCGCCCGAAGGCCGGTGAAACGCTGGTGGTGACGGCGGCGGCGGGCAGCGTCGGCTCGCTGGTCTGCCAGATCGGCCAGAAGCTGGACCTGCATGTCGTCGGCATTGCCGGCGGGGCCGAGAAGTGCGCCTGGCTTCGCGACGAATGCGGTGTCGCCGCAACCATCGACTACAAGAACCAGGACGTCGCCGCGCGGCTCGACGCGCTGTGCCCCAAGGGCATCGACGCGGTGTTCGAAAACGTCGGCGGCCCGGTCCTGGACCTGCTGCTCGATCGCATCAACAACCGCGCCCGCATTGCGCTGTGCGGCATGGTCGCGAGCTACAACAAAGGTGGCACGCAGAACGCCCGGGCGCTGATGCAGCTCGTCGTGAAGGCGGCGCGCATCGAAGGCTTTCTCGTGCGCGACTACTTCGACCGCTACGCCGAAGTCAGCGCCAAGCTGCAACGCTGGCTGCTCGACGGCAGCCTCAAGTACCAGATCGAGATCCTCGACGGACTGGAGAACCTGGAGACCGCGATGAGCCGCATGTTCCACGGACTGAACCGGGGTGTGCAACTGCTGCGCTTGTCCGAGGAGGGCAGGGCATGAGCGATACGACCCATGAGCAGGCTGCCGCGCGCGCCCTGCGGCTGCGCGAAGAGATCCGCCACTTCTGCGCCCACGTCATGCCGGCCGACCTGCGGCGCAAGTCCGAGCGCCACCAGGTGCTGGACAAGGCCGATTACCTGCAATGGATGCGGCTGCTGCAGCGCCAGGGCTGGGTCGTCGGCCACTGGCCCGAAGCGCACGGTGGGGCGGGCTGGTCGGCGCTCGAGCGATTCGTCTTCGAAGACGAGTTGGCGCGCCACGGCTGCCCTTGGGTGATCCCGTTCGGCGTCAAGTACGTCGGCCCGGTGATCTACACCTATGGCTCCGAGGCGCAGAAGCAGCGATTCCTGCCCGGCATCATCAGCAGCGAAGAGTTCTGGGCCCAGGGCTATTCCGAACCCGGCGCCGGCTCCGACCTGGCTGCGCTGCGCACCGAGGCGCGGCGCGACGGCGATCACTATGTGGTCAACGGCCAGAAGGTCTGGACGACCTACGCGCAATGGGCCGACTGGCTGTTCTGCCTGGTGAGGACAGACCGTGATGCGGCCCCGCAAAAGGGCATCTCCTTCCTGTTGATCGACATGCGCAGTCCCGGCATCACGGTCAAGCCGATCCGCACGATGGATGGCTACGCACACGTCAACGAGGTGTGGCTGGAGAACGTGCGCGTGCCGGTCGACAACCTCGTGGGTGTCGAGGGCGGTGGCTGGACCTACGCCAAGTTCCTGCTGCGCAACGAGCGCACGGCGGGCGCGATCGTCGGCATGGTCCAGCATGTGTTGCAGCGCCTGAAGCGCTTGGGCGTCGAGACCCGCTCGGGCGCGGCGCGCCTCGTCGATCAGCCGCTCATGCGCAACCGCATCGGCGACTTCGAGCTGCGCGCCTTCGCCCTCGAGGAGGCCGCCTACCAGGCGGTGGAGGCAATGATGGACGGCTCGGAGAACGGTGCCGAAGCGTCGCTGATCAAGCTGCGCGGCACCGAGCTCTACCAGGACATCGCCGAGGCCACGGTCGACGCCCTGGGGCTGGCCGGCGCGGCCTACGACCCCGCGGCCCTGCACAGCGCGGGGCTGCCGCCGCTCGGGCCCGACGATGCGGGCGGCATCCTCAAGGACCACTTCTACAACCGCGCCGCCACCATCTTCGGCGGCTCGTCGGAAGTGCAGAGAAACATCCTTGCCAAGGTGGTGCTGGGACTATGAGTACCGACATCGAGACCATCACGATGCTGCGCGACAGCGCAACGCGCTATGCCGCCGAGCACTACAGCTTCCTGCAGCGGCGCGCAGTGCTGGACGATCCGCTCGGCCATGCCGCAAAGGCTTGGCGCGACTTCGCGGAATTCGGCTGGCTCGCGCTTCGCTTGCCGGAAGAAGAGGGCGGCATCGCCGCCGACGCTGCGGCCATCGGCGCGCTGATGGAAGTCGTTGGTGCGCGTTTGCTGATGGAGCCCTTGCTGGCGAGTGCGGTCGTGGGCACCGGGCTCGTCCTGAAAGCCGCCAGCGCGGCGCAACGGGCCGCATGGCTGCCGCAGCTTGCCGATGGCTCGCTGAAGCTCGCCTTCGCCTGCGAAGACGATCCCGACGATTCCGGCTGCGAGTTGCGCGGCGACCGCCTGTTCGGCAGCAAGCTCAGCGTGCTGCATGGGGATGTCGCTGACAGTCTGATCGTCAGCGCACGCGACGCCGACGGCGCCGCGGTGCTGTGCTTCGTCGATGCCACGTCGGCCGGTGTGCAGCGCAGCGCCTATCGCCTGGTCGACGGCCGGGGCGCCGCCACGCTGCGCTTCGAAGGCACCGCAGTCGAGCGACTGGGCTCGGGCGACGCGGACGCGGTCATCGCCGAAGCGCGTGACGAGGCGGCCGTGGCCTTGTGTGCGGAAGCGCTTGGCGTGGTGCGAAGCCTGGTCGCCATTACCTGTGATTACCTCAAGGTACGCAAGCAGTTCGGCAAGACCATCGGCAGCAACCAGGTGCTGCAACACCGCATGGTCGACATGTTCCTGCTTCAGGAGGAAGTGCGTGCGCTGAGCCGCGCGGCGCAGCGCGCGCTGGACCGGCCGGCCGCCGAACGCGCGCGCATCGTCAGCGGCGCCAAGGCCTACGTCGGCGCGGCCGCGCGCCGCGTCGCCAACGACGCGGTGCAGATGCACGGCGGCCTGGGCGTCACCGACGAGCTCGACGTCAGCCACTACTTTCGCCGGGTGATGGTGATCAACGCACTGTTCGGCAGCCGCGACGAACACTTCAACCGTTTCGTCGACGCGTCGCTGGCGGCCGCGTGACGCGCGCCATGCAAGGAAGTCCTGCGATGTCCACCGCCTTCGCCACCACCCCGATCCGTACTTGGCACTCGCCCCAGTCCGCGGCCTTCATCGCACGCTACCGCGACAGCGGCGTCTGGCTCGACAAGACGGTGGCCGAGTTCGCCGAGGCGCTTGCCGAACGCGAGCCCGACCGGGTGACGCATGTCTTCGAAGGCCGACCCTGCCGCGTCGGCGAGTTGCTGGCCGAGGCGCAGGCCTTGGCCGCGGGCCTGCAGCATCGCGGCCTGGTGGCCGGCGACGTGGTGAGCTTCCAGCTGCCGAACTGGCGCGAGGCGCTGGTGATCGATCTCGCCGCCGCAATGCTGGGCCTGGTCGTCACGCCCATCGTGCCGATCTACCGCGACGCCGAACTGGCCTACATGCTGGCCGACTCGGGTGCCAAGGCGGCGTTCTTTCCGACGACTTACCGCGGCTTCGACTTCGCCGCGATGATGCAGCGGCTGGCGCCCTCGCTGCCCGCACTGCAGTTGCTCTCCACGGTCCGCGGCGAGGCCCCCCAGGCAGACAGCTACGAGGCCCTGGTGGGCGAACGCCGCAGCTTGACCAGGCGTCCGCGCGTGGACCCGAACGGCGTCAAGCTGCTGCTGTACACCTCGGGCACCACCGGCCGGCCCAAGGGCGTTCTGCACTCCCACAACACCGGTCCCGCCACCCTGCGCCATGCCTTCGACCATTGGGGCCAGAAGGCGGGCGACACGGTGCTGATGGCCTCGCCGGTGACCCACATCACCGGCTTCAGCTACGGCATGGAGCTGCCGTTGTGCTGCGGTGCCCGCACCGTGTTCATGGAGCGCTGGAATGCGGCCGAGGCGGTCGACATCATCGAACGCGAACAGGTCAGCGCGAGCATGGGTGCCACGCCCTTCCTGCACGAGCTGATCGAAGAAGCCAGGTGCCGTGGCTCGCGCCTGCCCTCGCTGCGGCTGTTCGCCTGTGGCGGTGCCGAGGTGCCGCCGGCACTGATCCGCCAGGCCGGCGAGGCGCTGCAGAACTGTCGCGCCTTCCGCGTCTTCGGCTCCAGCGAGGCGCCGCTCGTCACGCTGGGTTTCGTGCGTGACGGCACGACCGACCTGGCCGCCGAGACCGATGGCGAAGTGGTGCACTACGAGGTGCGCATCGTGGGCGACGACGGCCGCGAGCTGCTGCTGGGCCAGGAAGGCGAGATCTGCGTGCGCGGCCCGGCCATGTCGCTTGGTTATGCCAACCCGGCGCAGTCGGCCGAGAGCTTCGATGCACAGGGCTTCTTCGCCACGGGCGATCTCGGCCGGCTGACCCCCGAGCGCGCCATCGTCATCACCGGCCGCAAGAAGGACCTGATCAACCGCGGCGGCGAAAAGATCAGCGCCAAGGAAGTCGAGGACATCCTGCACCGCCACCCGGCGGTCTCGGAGGCGGCGGTGGTGTCGATGCCGCACGAGCGACTTGGCGAGACCGTCTGCGCCTACGTGATCGTCAAGGCCGGGTACAGCCTCAGCCTGGACGATGTGCTGACCAGCATGACGACGGTCGGCGTGGCGCGGCAGAAATATCCGGAGCGGCTGGAGGTGGTCGAGAGCCTTCCGCGCACCGCCTCGGGCAAGGTGCGCAAGGATCAGCTGCGGCTGGACATTCGGGCTCGCTTGCGCGGCGTGACGTCATGAGCAGCGTTGCCTTGCGCGAGGTTCGCATCGCCAAAAGGTCGGTCGCCGCGCTCGACATCGTGGCGCTCGAGCTGGCGCCGCTGGGCGGCGTGCCGCTGCCGGCGTTCAGCGCCGGCGCGCACATCGATGTCGAGGTCAAGCCCGGGCTGGTGCGCCCCTACTCGCTGTGCAACGACCCGAGCGAAACCCATCGCTACGTGATCGGCGTGCTGCGCGACCCGAACTCGCGCGGCGGGTCGCTGGCGGTGCATGAGCAGCTCGCCGAGGGCCAGGTCATCCGCATCGGCGCGCCGCGCAACCACTTTGCCTTGGTGCCGGCCCGGCGCTACGTGCTGTTCGCCGGCGGCATCGGCGTGACGCCGATCCTGTGCATGGCCGAGCGGCTGGCCCGGGACGCGAGCACGTTCGAGATGCACTACTGCAGCCGCTCGCCGGAGCGCACCGCATTCATGGCACGCATCCAGGCCTCTTCGTTCGCCGATCGAGTCCATTTCCACCATGACGATGGCGAACCGGCCCAGCGCCTGGACCTGCAGGCCGTGCTGGCCGCGCCCGACGCGGACACCCACTTGTACGTGTGCGGCCCGCGCGGCTTCATCGACTTCGTCTGCGCCGGGGCCAAGGCCGCGGGTTGGAACGCGCCACAGATTCACTTCGAACACTTCGCGGCGCAGGCGGACCCCACTGCGGACGGCGGGGCCTTCGAGGTGCAGATCGCCAGCAGCGGCAAGACCATCGCCGTGGCGGCGAGCCAGTCGGTGGTCCAGGCCTTGCGGGCGCATCGCATCGACGTGCCGGTGTCGTGCGAACAAGGCGTTTGCGGAAGCTGCCTGACGCGTGTCATCGAAGGCGAGCCCGATCACCGCGACATGTACCTGACGGACGAAGAAAAGCTGCTGAACGACCAGTTCCTGCCTTGCTGCTCGCGCGCCAAGAGCCCGCGGCTGGTGCTGGACCTTTGAACGCCGCAATCGAACAAGCCTGGAGCAAAGCATGGACGAGAGACAAGCCTACGTGGACATCGTGAACCGCGTGCACGCCCACCTGGATGCGGGCACCACCGACAGCGCACCCGACGTGTTCCGGGTCCCGACGTCGATCTACACCGACCCGGTATTGTTCGAGCACGAGAAGAAGACCCTCTTCAGGGAGACCCCGCAGCTGGTCTGCTTCAGCAGCGACCTGCCCGGCCCCGGCACGTACTACACCTTCGATGACCTGGGCGTGCCGGTGCTGCTCACGCGTGACAACACTGGGCAGGTCAACGCGTTCCTGAACACCTGCACCCATCGTTCGGCACGCCTGAAGGAAGGCTGCGGCAAGACGGCGACGCTCAGCTGCCCGTACCACGCCTGGGGCTTCGACTTGAAGGGCAAGCTGCGCTCGATCTACGAGGAGAAAACCTTCGGGGTGGTCGACAAGTCGTTCTACGACCTCGTGAAGCTGCCGGTCGAAGAGAAGTACGGAATGATCTTCGCCGGCCTGGCCCCTGACGTGCGGGTGTCCGTCGACGAGATCCTGGGCGAGATGGCGCCGCTGTTCGCGGCCTGGAACCTCGGCACGGTGAAGCATGTCGACACGCATGAGTGGCGCCCGAAGACGAACTGGAAGCTGGCGCTCGACACCTTCTGCGAGGGCTATCACTTCACGCCCCTGCACAAGGCCACGCTCGGCGACGTGTCGATCGGCAACCTGTCGGTGGTCGACTTCTTCGGCCCGGACCGGCGCAACCATCGCGTCGCGTTTCCGAACCACACGATCAACAAGCTGAGGGATGTTCCGCAAGCGCAATGGGGCAAGGAGATCTTCGGCGAGTTCCAGTTCGTGCACTTCATCTACCCCAACATCTCCCTGCTCGTGTCGCCTTCAGCGGTGGAGTTCTTCCAGCTCTATCCGGGCCGCAGCGTCGACGAGCACCTGACGCGCTACCGTTGCTACTGGCGTGCCGAGGAAAGCGCAGCCGGCTGGGGCGTGAACGATCCACAGAGCCACTTCGAGTTCGTGCGCGACATCGTGGAAAGGGAAGACTACTGGGTCTCCTCGAACGTGATGAAGAGCCTGAACGGCGGCATTCGCTCCTTCAACACCTTCGGTCGCAACGAACCGGCGCTGCACAACATGCACAAGGCGTTCGCGCGTGGGGCAGGGCGCACGCTGGAGGAGGCGCCACTCGTCAGGGACGACGTGGCGCGATGACCCACATCACCCGCCGGCATCGTGCCGGTGGGTTTCCGAGCAGCAGGCTTGCTGCTTTGACCGAGGAGTCGCTCGTCGCGCTACGGGCGACGCCGCAGCACCAAGGGTGCGCCGCCAAAGCGCTTCTTCACCAGCCAATGGGCCAGGGCCGAATCCAGGTGATCCGCGTGGCCAGGAAACCAGCGCGCCAGCTCCGCGGCCAGTTCTCGGCCGATGGCATGGTCACCGGCGACGACCCGCTCCAGCACGTCGCGCGCAGAACGCAGCACGGCGGCATGCTCGTCCACGTGGCACTCCATGGCCGGAAAACCACTCTCGGCCATCCATCTGTCCTCTTCGCCGAAGTGAGATTCGGCGTGGGTGATGAACGCTTGCAGGCGATCCGCGAAGCCGGCGTCGTTGCTGCTCAGCATGGCGTTGACGACCTCGACGAATTCGCGGTGCGTGCTGTCCAAGGCCGAGTGCCCGAGCAGGTAGGCATCCGACCATGGGAAGCTCGCGTCGCCGTCATGCATCACGGTTCCACCTGGTGAACGTGACATGTGAACAAGGCGATCAAGCCCCCGCGCTGGGTCGCTGCGCCATGCGCGCATGCCAAGCCGAGAGGCGCGCATGCCGCGGGGCCAGACCCTGTCCGACCAGCGCGCCGAACTCGACGAAGCTGAACAACACGATGTCGGCCAGCGTCAGCTTGTCGCCCGCGATGAACGCACGCTCGCCGATCTGCGCCTCGAACCAGTCCAGGCCTTCCTGGGTGATCTGCTTGAAATCGGCCGACGCATTCGGCAGGCAATGCACGCGCTCGCGGAACAGATCGAGTCCTTCGGCGCCGCGAAAGCCGGCGACCATCGGATCCTTGACCAGATGCTCGACGCGGCGCACCCACATGCGGGTCACGCCACGCTCTGGCGCCGTGGCGCCGATCAGCTTCGGCCCCGGGCAGGTTTCCTCGAGGTATTCGCAGATGGCCACGGTCTCGGCCAGCACGCGGCCGTCGTCCATCTGCAGCACGGGTGTGCTGCCCATCGGGTTGAGCGAGAGGAAGGGCTCGCGGCGGTTCTCCGCCGCGGCGAGGATGTCCACCTCCACCAGCGGCAGTGTCACGCCTTTTTCCGCCGCGAAGATCCGCACCAGGCGCGGGTTGGGGCCGATCGAGTTGTAGAGCTGCATGTCGGGCCTCGGGTCGGGGTCAGAACTGCACACGCTTGGTGTAGCCGCCGTCGATCACCACGTTCGTGCCGGTGATGTACGAGGCCTTCGGGCTGGACAGGAAGACCACGGTGTTGGCCACGTCCTCGGGGGCGCCCAGGCGGCCCATCGGCGTTTCGGCCACCGTCTTGTTGTACAGCTCGGGCATGTGTTGCTTGATGGCCGACCAGTTGCCCCCCGGGTATTCGACCGGGCCGGGGCTGACCATGTTGACGCGGATCTTCTTGGCTGCCCACAGCTGCGACAGTTGTTTGCCGTAGGTGAGGATCGCGGCCTTGATGGCGTTGAAGGCCTGCGGGTAGATGAAGGTCTCGACCGCTGCGGTCGAGCTCATCAGGATGACGGAACCATTGCCCGAGGCTTCGAGTGCGGCTTCCAGCGTTTCGCAGCCGCGCACCGCGCCCAGCATGTCGAGCTTGTAGGTGAGGTCCCAGTCGGTGGTGCCCTGCGCGCCGGACGAACTGGCGTTGTGGATGAAGATGTCGCAGCCGCCCAGGCGTTCCACCGCGCTCTTCAGCCACGAGACGTAGGCGGCCATGTCGTTCATGTCCAGCGCATCGCCGAACACCTTGCCGCCGCCGATGGCCTTGAGCTCGGCGACCGTGGTTTCGGTGCGCGCGGCGTCGCGCGAGAAGAAGGCGATGTCGCAGCCTTCCTTGGCGTAGATTTCCAGCGCTGCCTTGCCCAGGCCCCGGCTGCCGCCGTTGATGATGACTTTCTTGCCGCGCAGTCCGAGTTCCATGTGTGCTCCTGTTGATGTCGTTCAGGGTGAGGCGTGCGTGCGCGCACGCCGGGTGTCGTGGCGTCGCGAGACGCCTGGGTTCAAGCGCCTTGGGGCAGGGGAGGCAGCGGGGTCTTGGCCCAGCTCAGGCTGCGCCGCAGCAACTCGTGGAAGACCGGCAGCTCCCAGGCGCAGCGGTCCACGGCGGGGTAGTAGTCCATCAAGGGACGCAGGTCATAGTGGCCGCGGCAATGACCCAGCGTCAGGTACAGCACGGCACCCTGGCCGAGGGCGCGCAGGTACATCACCGGATGCCGCGCGCGTGGCCAGTGTTCGCGCACGAAGCCGGTGGCGTCGCCCTCGAACTCGGTGTCGAGCAGCACGTGCAGGTCGGCGTGGATGTCGCTCAGGTAAAGCTCGTCGCTGGTCTCGAAGGGCTCGATGCCCTTCACCAGCGGATGGGTCGGGTCGGCCACGTCGACGCGGTAGGGCGCGATGGGCGGGTGGGCGATGAACTGCGTGCCCAGCGTCTGCATCCAATGCGGTGCCCAGGCCGGCGAATCCACCAGGCCGCTGGCCAGGAAGCGCAGGATCGAATTGGTGCCGTGCAGGGCGATCCAGCGCCCGCCGCCCTCGACCCAGGCGCGCAGCGCTTCCTGCTGCTCCAGGCTGGGCATGACGTCGCAGGTGTAGGTCACGAGGAAGTCGGCAGCGCGGATCGCGTCGAGGTTGGCGTAGTCCTCGAACACGCGCACCCGCACGCGCTCGTCGGCAGCGAGGTGCTTCAACAGCTCCAGGCGTGCGTAGTCGATGTCGTGGTATTTGCCGGACGCCACCAGCACGCAGTCGATGCGGCCGGGGTGAGAAGGGGCTTCGGAGGTGGATGTGGTCATGGCGCGGGGTGCAGTTCAGCCCAGTTTGCGCAGCGGCTCGGTGCCGTCCCAGTCGCGGCATTGCTGGCGCAGGTAGGCGAAGCCGTCGAGCGTGCCCTGGGGCAGTTGGATGATTTCGACCAGGCCGCCGGGGCCGCCGCCGGTGTCGACGTAGATGACGTGCCCGCCGCCTGCGATATCGGCCTCCTGGACCACCCGCGCGCCCGCCTCGGCGCACACCGCACGGGCGTGGCTCAGGTTGTCGACCACGATGCACACGTGATGCAGGCCTTCGCGTCCGTCGTCGAGCCATGACTTGTAGATGGACGAGGCGTCGTTGTGCTGTTGCACGAGCTCGATCTGCACGTCGCCCCAGTAGGCGATGGCAATGGAGAAGTCGATCTCCGTGGGCTTGCCCTCGTGCTTGACGTTCTGCAAGCCGACGTGCTCCATCAGGAAGAACGGCCCCACGCCCATGGTCTCGGTCCAGTGGCGCAGCGCAGCGTCGAAATCCTTGGGCACATAGGCCATCTGCATGACGGTGCCGAGTTGCGCGATGAGTGATTTGCGTGAGGTCATGGCCGATGTTCGTGAGGTTGGCGTGAGGAAGGTGTGGAATCTCAGCTTGCGAGGCGCGCGGAGGCGCCGTTGTCGATCACGAACTCGGCACCGGTGATGAACCGGGATTCGTCCGATGCCAGATAGAGCACCATGTTCGCCACGTCGTCGGGCCGGCCGGCGCCGGGGTAGTTCTCGCCGACCACCGAGACGACCAGGGGCGTGGCCATCACGCCGGGGAAGATCGCGTTGCAGCGGATGGGGTAGCCCTTGTCGCGGCAGTGCCCGGCCACGGCCAGGCTCATGGCGCGGATCGCACCCTTGGCGGCAGCGTAGGGCAGCACCTGCGGGGACGCGCGCAGCGCGGTGATGGACGCGATGTTGATGATGGAACCGCCGCGTTCCTTCATGGCCTCGACGGCGAACTTGCAGCCGAGAAACGTTCCTTCCGCATGGATCGCATTGGTCAAGCGGTACTGTTCCAGCGTGGTGGTCTCGATGTCGCTCGGGAACACGATGCCGGCGTTGTTGACGAGCACGTCCATGCGGCCGAAGCGCTCGAGGGTGGTGCCGACCACCTGGCGCCAGTCGTCGGCGCTGCGCACATCGTGGCGCGCGAAGATGCCGCCGACCTGGGCGGCAACCCGGCGGCCGGCACCTTCGTCGACGTCGGTGACGACCACCGACGCGCCCTCTCGGGCGAGCGCCACGGCGTCCGCTTCGCCCAATCCCGAGGCGGCGCCCGTGATCACGGCCACCTTGCCCTTCATGCGTGTCATCTGAGACCCTTTGAGCTGCTTGCGCGGCTACAATAAACAAACGTGCATGTTCGTTTGTTTTTAGGTTACTGAAGAAGCCGGGGCCTGCCAACTATCGTTGACCCTTAGTGCCGATGTCGCGTGCCGGCACGCGTCGCTTGCAGCGAAGTTGCACATCCGCGCAAATCACAAAACTGATACGCTTGCTACTTTTCAACGGCGGCGAGCGGGCGCAGGAACGACACCGATGAACACGAGAACGACGGCGCCCGGCGCCAAGCCCGGCCGCCTTCTAGGAGCGCGCGCCCGGGGCGAGGCCGCCGAGCAAGGCCAGTGCATTCGCCTGCGCACGGCCGACGGTCGCGCCGACCGCCAGGTTCAGGAAGGCGCGCACCACCTGGTCCTGCATTGCCGAGGCGGTGATTTCCCCCACCGTCCATCGACGCATGATGAGCAACACCAGGTCGGCCATGTTGCCAGCCACCTCGTCGAGCGGAAGATGCGGGTTCATCTGCCCGCTCGCCTGCAGCCGCGTCAGCCAGGGCATGACGTTGCCGAGCGCGATGTCGCGCGTCACGCCGACGATGTCGGGGTGCGGCACCGACGAGAAGTACACCTCCAGGATGGCCTTGAGATAGTTCTTCTGGCGCGTGGCGCGCTGGCTGACACGCGCCATGCGCTCGATCACGCCTTCGATGCTGTCCTCCCGGCTCGCGAACTTCATTCGCCCGAGCTGGGCCAGGTAGTGGTCGCGGATCGCCAACCCGACCACCCGATCCTTGCTGCCGAACGCGTTGTACAGGGTGCGCTGGGCGATGCCGGCGCGCTTGCAAAGCTCGCGCACGCTCAGGTTCTCGATGCCGCCTTCCTCGATCGCACGCCGGGTCTCCTCGAGGATGCGCACGCGGCGGTCGTGCATCGACGCGCTGCTGTAGACGCGGCCGGTCGTGGCCGTTTCGGCGAGCCCGAGGCTGCCGGGTTGCGGGCGTCGATTCTTCGAGGGAGGTTGCATCGTCTCGTTGTCCGCAGTACCCGCGGCCCAAGCCATTGTAGGAATCGAATTTTGCGCGAACGGGCCTTCGTGCCCTCCATCCCACTCTGTTCCATCACCGAGAAGGCCTAGCCCACCGCCATGACTCAAGACCTCTTCCAAGGACACACACTGCGCGTGACGCGCCACTCCGATGGCCATGCCGAGCTTTGCTTCGATCGCAGCGGCGAGTCGATCAACAAGCTCGACACACGCGCGCTCGACGAAGTCGCTGCGGCGGCGGCAGCGATCGCCGCGTCGGCTGATCAGCTACGCGGCGTGCTCGTGACCAGCGCCAAGGACGTGTTCATCGTCGGCGCCGACATCACCGAATTCGGCGAGCTCTTCAGGCGACCGGAGGACGCGCTGGTCGCCCGCATGCAGCGCTCCAACGCTGCGCTGTCGGCGCTGCAGGACCTGCCGATGCCGGTGGTCGTCGCGATCAACGGTTTTGCGCTGGGGGGCGGGCTGGAGCTGGCCTTGAGCGGCGACTTCCGCGCGATGTCGAGTGCGGCGCAGGTCGGCCTCCCGGAAGTGCAGCTCGGCCTGTTCCCCGGGCTCGGCGGCACCGTGCGCCTGCCTCGCGTGGCCGGCGCTGCAACCGACGCTGCAACCGGTCTGCAGCTCGCGATCGACTGGGTCAGCGATGGCAAGCCCCGGGCGGCCGATGCCGCCCAGCGTGCCGGCGTGATCGACGAGTCCGTCGCGCCCGAGGCCCTGCGCAGCGCCGCACTCGCGCTGCTGGAACGCGCCATCGCCAACCCCGCCGAGTGGCAGCGCCGCCGCGCCACCAAACAAGCTGCGCTGGCCGTCGACGCCGAGGCCGCCCGCGCCCTGCTGGCGCAAGCCGCGCTGCAGATTGCGCGCACCAGTCCCCCGCACCAGCCTGCGGCGCAGATGGCGCTGGCGGTGATCGAGGCCGCCTGGGCCTTGCCCTGCGCGGCCGCGCTCGACGTCGAAATGCGCGGCTTCATCCAGGTCGCGAGGACGCAGGCGGCCGACAGCCTGATCCAGGCCTTCCTGAGCGAGCAAGGCCACAAGAAGCGGCTGCGGGCGCAGGCCAGGCAAGCCCGGCCGTTCAAGAATGCAGCCGTTCTCGGCGCCGGGCCCATGGGCGGCGGCATCGCCTATGCGAGCGCGGTCAAGGGCGTGCCGGTGCGCATGAAGGACATCGCGCCGGCCGCGCTCGACCTCGGTCTGGGCGAGGCGAGCAAGCTGCTGGCTCGCCAGGTCAAGGCCGGGCGGCGCACGGCGCAGCAGGCCGACGAGATCCTCGCGACCATCGTGCCGCAGCTCGACTTCGCCGGGTTCGCCGAAGTCGATGTGGTGGTCGAGGCGGTCGTCGAGAACCTCGAGGTCAAGCGCCGCGTGCTGGCCGAACTCGAGACGCATCTGCGCGACGACGCGATCATCGCGACCAACACCTCGTCCTTGCGCATCGCCGATCTGGCGACGGCGCTTGCGCGGCCCGAGAACTTCGTCGGCATGCACTTCTTCAACCCGGTGCCGGCGATGCCGCTGGTCGAGATCATCCAGGGGCCGCAGACCAGCGACGCGAGCGTCGCCGCCGCGGTGGGCTATGCGCTGGCGATGGGCAAGACGCCGATCGTCGTCAAGGACTGCCCGGGGTTCCTCGTCAACCGCATCCTGATCCCCTACACACGCGCCTTCTCGCAGCTCGTCGCCGACGGCGCCGACTTCGAACAGGTGGACGCCGTGATGGAAGCCTTCGGCTGGCCGATGGGGCCGGCCTGGCTGATGGACGTGGTGGGCATGGACGTCGGCAGCCACGTCGCCAAGGTCATTGCCGCTGGCTACCCGCAGCGCATGACCACGACCTGGCAGGACGTGCTGTCGCTGATGGTCGAACACAAGCGCTTCGGCCAGAAGACGGGCCTCGGGTTCTACCGCTACACGGCGGACGCTACGGGCCGGCGCGTCAAGCAGCCGGCGCCGGACAGCGCGGCGCTGATCGCGCAGGTGCAGCCGCGCGGCCGGCGTGATTTCAGCGAGCAGGAGATCGTCCAGCGCCTGATGCTGCCGATGATCATCGAGGCCGCGGCGGCGCTCGAGGACGGCGTGGTGTCGAGCGCGGCCGAGCTCGACATGGCACTGGTGCTGGGCATCGGCTTCCCGCGCTACGCGGGCGGCGCGCTCAAGTACGCCGACTGGCTGGGCCTGGCCCAGGTGGTTGCCCTCAGCGAGCGATACGCCGGGCTCGGCGAACCGTACCAGGTGACGCCGGCGATGAAGCGCATGGCCGCCGCCGGCACTCGTTTCTACACGGCTTGAACAGCGGCTTTCATCATCCACACAGATTCAGGAGACTTGAACATGACACAGGCCTACATCGTTGCTGCCGCACGCACCGCCGGCGGGCGCCGCGGCGGCCGGCTTGCGGGCTGGCACCCGGCCGACCTCGCGGCGCAGGTGCTGAACGCGCTGGTCGATCGCAGCGGCATCGATCCGGCGCAGGTCGACGACGTGATCATGGGTTGCGTGAGCCAGATCGGCGAGCAGTCGACCAACGTCGGGCGCAACGCGGTGCTGGCCTCCCGGCTGCCGCAAAGCGTGCCGGCGACCACCATCGACCGGCAATGCGGGTCGTCGCAGCAGGCGCTGCATTTCGCGGCGCAGGCGGTGATGTCGGGCACGATGGACGCGGTCATCGCCGCCGGTGTCGAGAGCATGACCCGGGTGCCGATGTTCTCGCCGCAGGACCTGCCGCGCAGGAACGACATGGGCTTCTACATGAGCCCCGCGATCCGTGCGCGCTACCCCGACGGCGACTTCAGCCAGTTCGTCGGCGCCGAGATGATGGCCAGGAAGTACGGCCTTGCGAAGACCGAGCTCGACGCCTATGCGCTCAAGAGCCACCAGCTCGCCGCCGCGGCGTTGCGTGGCGGCTGCTTCAAGGACGAGATCGTGCCGGTGGAAGTGAGCCTGGCAGATGGCTCGACCGCCCTGCACACCGACGACGAAGGCGTGCGCCTGGACGCGACGCTGGAGCGCATCGCCGCCGTCAAGCTGATGCAGGAAGGCGGCGTCATCACGGCCGCCAATGCGAGCCAGGTCTGCGACGGTGCGTCGGGCGTGCTGGTCGTCAACGAGCGAGGGCTGAAGGCACTGGGGGTCGAACCGCTCGCGCGCATCCATCACATGAGCGTGCTGGGACACGACCCGGTCATCATGCTCGAAGCGCCCATTCCGGCCACGCAACTGGCCTTGAAGAAGGCCGGCATGTCGATCGCCGACATCGACCTCTACGAAGTCAACGAAGCTTTTGCGTCGGTGCCGCTGGCCTGGTTGCGCGAGCTGGACGCCGACCCCGAGCGGCTCAATGTGCATGGCGGCGCGATTTCGCTCGGCCATCCGCTGGGCGCCTCCGGTACCAAGCTGATGGGCACGTTGATCCACGCCTTGCGCCAGCGCGGCGAGCGCTATGGCTTGCAGACGATGTGCGAGGGCGGGGGCATGGCCAACGTCACCATCGTCGAGCGACTCTGACCGGGGAGCAGCCAATGAAACTCGATTCTTCGATCGCCGCCGTCGTCACCGGCGGCGCATCCGGCCTTGGCGAGGCCTGCGCTCGCATGCTGGCTGCGCATAGGGTCAAGGTGGCCCTGTTCGACCTCAACCCGGCGCGTGGGCAGGCGCTGGCCGAGGAGCTGGGCGGCCTGTTCTGCAAGGTCGACGTCACCGACGAAGCGCAGGTCGATGCCGGCTTCGCCCGGGCGCGCGACGCGCACGGCCAGGAGCGTGTGCTGGTCAACTGCGCGGGCGTCGGTGACGCCGCGAAGACGGCCAGCCGCGACAAGAACGGCGGCGCGGCGCGGCACTTTCCACTCGAGGTCTTCGAGCGTGTGGTGCGGATCAACCTGGTCGGCAGCTTCCGCTGCATCGCCAAGTCGACCGCCGGCATGCTCGCGCTGGCACCGTTGCCCGACGGTGAGCGCGGCGTGGTGGTGAACACGGCTTCGGTGGCGGCGCAGGACGGCCAGATCGGGCAGGCCGCGTACTCGGCCTCCAAGGCGGGCATCGTCGGCATGACGCTTCCGATCGCACGCGACCTGATGAACGAGGCCATCCGCGTCAACACCATCATGCCGGGGCTCTTCAACACCCCGCTGCTGAACGGATTGCCCGAGCATGTGCACGCCGCACTGTCGGCGTCCGTGCCTTGCCCGAAGCGCCTCGGCGAGCCGGCGGAATTCGCCGCGCTGGTCGAGGCGATGATTCGCAATGGCTACTTCAACGGCGAGTGCGTGCGCCTGGACGGCGCACTTCGCATGGCACCGCGCTAAAGCTCGATCAGCGGGCGTAGGAGAACCTCTGCAGGAAGACGAGGGTCTCGTTGCGTACGGTTTCCCCGAGCACCTTGTGGATGGCGGGGAATCGCGGGTGGGCCATCAAGGCCTGCATGCCTCGCTGAAAGTGGTTGTAGTCCTCCAGCTGCCAGAGGTCGACGACCGTGTTGAGCCGCCCCGTGCAGTGCATGTAGGCCGCGTCGAGCTTCCAGCCCACGGCCTCGAGGAGGGGCACCACCTCGCTCATGGTTTCGGTGAAGCGGGCGAACCCGGTGCCCTCGATCTCCAGTGTCGCCTGCAAACAGATGCTCATCGATGGTCTCCGTCGGTCTGGTTAAAATAGTAGTGCGCGAGCTACTTTTAAAAGATCAGGGTGAATGCCAGTTGGCAAACAGCAAGCGCGCCATTAATGTACAAACAAACGAGCAAGATCGTTTGTTATTTGCCATTCGGAGAAGACGATCATGAATCAAGCGAGCGCCGCGGTGGACTGGAAGGCACGCCGCCGCGATGTTGGCGCCGAGCTGCTTCGCCGCATGGTGGCCCATGTCGCAGCGGGGGGCACGACCGACATGGCGGCCGAGCCCCTGTCGATGGCCGCATCGGTCTATACCGACGCGCAGCGTTTCGGCGTCGAAAAGCGTGTCCTGTTCGAAGAGCGGCCGGTCCTGGCCTGTCTGTCGGGCGATATCCCGCTGCCTGGCGACACCCGGCTGTTCGAGGAGACGGGCACGCCGATCCTGATCGTTCGCGCGCAGGACGGCACGGTGAACGCCTACCTCAACATGTGCACGCACCGCGGCGCCAAGCTGGTGACGGAATGCACGCGACGGCCTGCCATCAGCTGCCCGTTTCACGCGTGGACCTTCACGCTCGACGGCAAGCTCAAGGGCGTGCCGGGGCGTGACGGCTTCGAAGGCATCGACTTTGCCCAGCGCGAGCTGATCCGCGTGCCGGTGGCCGAATGGAACGGCATGGTCTTCGTGCGGCCTTCTCCTGGCAAGGAGGCGCTCGACATCGAGGCCCACCTCGGCAGCTTCGGCACCGAACTCGCCCAGCTCGAGCTGGGCGACGCGCTGCCGGTGAAGTCCGGGGTCCTGCCGGCCGACGCGAACTGGAAGTACGTGATGGACACCTACGGGGAGTCGTATCACTTCGCCAGCCTGCACCGCGACACGCTCGCGCCGTACTTCACGTCCAACATCGGCTGCTACGAAGCCTTCGGGCACCACTACCGCCTGGTCTTCCCGAGCAGGGCCCAGACGCTGCTTGCCGGCACCCCCGAATCGGAATGGCCGCAGGAGGAATACAGCGCGCTGCACTTCGTGTTTCCGAACACCATGTTCTTCATCGGTTCGGTCGGCGGCGGCAAGTCGTACACCCAGATCTTCAGGCTGTTTCCTGGTGCCACGGTCGGCGAGACGCGGGTTCACTTCGCGGTCTATGCGCACCGCGACCACGACTCGCCGGCGCACCGCGAGGAAGTCGCTCAAGCCTACGACGCCACGGCCTTCGTCGTGCAGACCGAGGACTACACGACGGCCAGCCGGGCCTGGGCCAACCTCGCCACGGCGCCGGCGGGGTTTCGCGTCGTGCTCGGCCGCAACGAGATCGCGCTGCAGGACTTCCAGCGCAACGTGGCGCGAGCCATCGGCATGCCCTTGCCATGATCACCGGCGCGTGGTCACCAGCGGGCGCTGCGCATGGGCATTGAGTTCAAGCCGGCCTGGACCGACCCGGACCTCGACCTGTACCGCGACACCGTCGTGCGCTTCATCGACAGCGAGGTGCTGCCCGATGACGCACAGGCGCGACAACGCGGACACGTCGGGCACGCCGTGTGGCGACGGGCCGGTGCGTTGGGGCTTTTGTGCGCGGACATTCCCGAGGCCTACGGCGGCGCGGGCGGCGACTTCCGGCATGAGGCTGTTCTCTATGAAGAGTTGGCGCGCCGCAGCCTGACGGGCATGAGCGTCTCGGTGCACAGCATCGTGGCGCACTATCTTCTCAACCACGGCACCGAAGCACAGAAGCTGCGCTACCTGCCGCGCATGGCGCGCGGCGAGCTGGTCGGCGCCATCGCAATGACGGAGCCCGGTGCCGGCTCGGACTTGCAAAACATCACTACGCGGGCCGTGAAGGGCGATGACGGCCACTACCTGCTCAACGGCGCCAAGACCTTCATCACCAACGGCTACCTGGCCGGCCTGGTGCTGGTCGTCGCGCGCACTGACTTGGCCCTGCGCGCGCGAGGCATGTCGATCCTGATCGTGGAGACCGAAGGCTGCGCCGGCTACCGCGTCGGCCCGCTGCTCGACAAGATCGGCCTGAAGGCGCAGGACACCGCGGAACTGTTCTTCGACGATGTCCGGGTGAGCGCCGACCAGCTTCTCGGGGGCGAAGAGGGCAGGGGCTTTGCGCAGTTGATGTCCGACCTGCCGTACGAGCGGCTCGCGGTCGGTGTCATTGCGGTCGGCATGATGCAGGGGGCCTTCGAGGCCACGCTGCGCCACGCGCGCGAACGCCAGGTCTTCGGCAAACCGCTGATCGAGCTGCAGAACACCCGCTTCAAGCTCGCCGAGGTGGCCACCCGCATCAAGGTGGCGCGCGCTTTCGTCGATGCCTGCATTACCGACCTGCTGGCCGGACGGCTCGACACCGTGACGGCATCGATGGTCAAGTGGTGGGCATCGGACCTGCAGGGCGAGGTGGTCGATGCCTGCTTGCAGTTGTTCGGCGGCTACGGCTACATGAACGAGTTCGAGATCGCGCGCATGTATGTCGATGCGCGGGTCCAGCGCATCTACGGCGGCGCCAACGAGATCATGAAGGAAGTGATCGCCCGCGGGTTGTAGCGACGCCAGCTTCGATCAGGAGTGTCCATGTCTTCATCCTCGCGAGTCGACTACCAGCTCGATGACGGCGTCGCCATCGTGACGCTGAACGAGCCTGCCAAGCTCAACGCCTTGTCGGCCGCGCTGTGCGCCCAACTGCGCGAAGCGTTGGCCACGGTGCGCGAAGACCGCCGGGTCCGCGCTCTGCTGCTCACCGGGGCCGGCAAGGCCTTTTGTGCCGGTGCCGACCTCAGCGCGATGGCCGCGCCGCAGCCGCACGGCCCGAGCCTCGGCGAACGCACCGCCGCGGCGATGCAGGCCGAGTCGAATCCGCTGATCCTGGAGTTGCGGGCCTTGCCCGTGCCCGTGCTGTGTGCCCTCAACGGGGCGGCGGTCGGCGGTGGCGCGGGCTTGGCGCTGGCCGCCGACGTGGTGATCGCGGCCCGCTCGGCCTACTTCTACCTGCCTTCGATGCCGCGCCTTGGCCTGCTGCCCGATCTCGGCGCCAGCTGGTTCCTGCCGGCGCAGGTGGGCCGCGCGCGCTTCATCGCGCTGACCCTGCTCGGCGATCGGCTGAGCGCCGAGCAGGCCGCGCAATGGGGATTGATCTGGGCCTGCGTGGACGACGCGGCGCTGCGCGAAGAGGCCTTCGCGCTGGCGCGGCGCCTCGCGGCGGCGCCAGCCCATGCGGCGCTGGAAACGCGGCGCGCGTCAGAGGCCGCTCGCACGCAGGACCTGTCGGCGCAGCTCGCCTACGAGGCTGCTCGCCAGCGCGATTTGATCGACGCCGACAGCTTCGGCGAGGGCGTGAGCGCGTTCATGCAGCGGCGCGATCCGGCGTTCGCGCCGCGCTGAGATTCGGAGTCGCTCAGAAGGCGCCGGGCCGCCGGGAGGCGGCTGAGTGCTGCGGCTGCCGGGTCGATCACGCCCTCGAACAGTACCGAGCTGATGTCGCGCCCCCTCCGTCGGTCAGGATCACGACGATGACACGGCAGGCAGTTCGGGCCGCGCGACGCGAGCGCCGACCGCAGGTTCTTCCGGCTGCTCCTCGCCGAGGAGAACTTGCGCAACTGCTCGTTCATGTCCTGGTAGCCCTTCAGCGCAACGCCCGCCAACACCGCCGAACGATCGGCGAAGTGCTGGTACGGCGCGGCCGCCGACACGCCCGCCGCCGTGGCCAGTTCGCGCAGCGACACGGCCTCCGGGCCGTCACGCATCGACGATGCGCATCGCTTCCTCAAGGAGGGCGTTGCGAAGGTTCCCATGGTGATATGTCGTTGGCATTTGGGTGGCGATGCAGATCGGGTTAACCCCGGCACCGTGGCAAAGTAAGCATTGATAACATTGAATCATCCCACGACGATCAGTTCATTCCATGCCAATCCCATCCCAACATCCCAAGAGCCCGCGCCGCCGGGTCGCCGTCATCGGCGCCGGCCCCGGGGGCATCTCCACTGCGATCGCGATGCACCAGGCCGGCCACGAGGTGCGCTTGTTCGAGCGCGCGCCCCAGGTCACCCCGCTTGGTGGGGCGGTGCTGTTGTCGCTGCCGGTGCTGTCGATCATGCGCAGCTACGGTATCGATATCGATTGTCTTGGGGCGATGGCGGTCACCGAGTTTCGCGATTGGAAGGGGCGGCTGCGCGTGCGGTTGCCGTTCAACGCGCAGGCGGAGAAGGCGGCCGGCTTGCCCGGCTGGCACTACGGCATGCTGCGCTCCGAAGCCATCGAGCGGATGCTCAAGGTGCTGCCCTCCGAGCTGCTGTATCCGAACCACCTCTGCATCGGATTCGAAGAAACGCCAGACGCCGTGCGCGTGCATTTTGAGAACGGCACGCCATGGGAAGCCGACCTGCTGGTCGGGGCAGACGGCATTCGCTCGGCGGTGTCTCAGCAGGTGTTCGGCGACCCGAAGCTGTTCCACTGCGGCATCACGGTGTGGCTCGCGTGGTGCCACGCCGACGATGTGCCGCGCGACGTGGGCTGGATCTCGCATTCCCCTCGCGTCCAGGCCAGCTTCTTCCCCATCCTGCACCAGGGCCGGCCGGCCTTCGAGTGGTGGGTGGTCGAACCCTGGAACGAGGGCCAGCGCTTCGAGGGCGACATGAAGCGCCACGTGGGGCGCCTCATCGAAGGCTGGGCCGACCCGATCCCGCGCCTGTTCGAAGCGACGGACTTCGAGCACAACGCCTTCCGATGGGAAATCTACAACCGCGCGCCGCTGTCAAGCTGGTCGCGCGGCCGCGTGTCCTTCGTGGGCGACGCTGTGCATCCAGTCTCACCCTATGCCGCCTATGGCATGGGCATGGCCATCGAGGACGGCTTCTGGCTCTCGCGGTGTTTGGACGGCGTTGACCTGGCGGACCGGCAGCAGCTGGCCCAGGGCCTCGCGGCCTACGACACCCAGCGCGTTGCCTACACCAACAAGCACGCCAACATGGCGCGGCGCATGGGCAACCTGTTCCACCGCACGCCTTGGCCCTTGTCAGCGCTGCGTGATGCCGTGTTCAACCACACTGGCTTCCTCGAACATGTGCTGGTCAAGAACTATCTCAAGGACTCAGAAGAGCAGATGCTGGCCTTGCAGTTCTGAATGGCTGGCACTAGCCCCAGAGCAAGCGCACATGCACCAGCGACGGCCAACGCGATCCATTCATACCAGAGCGTGGTCGCCCAAAGAATCTTGGCAACGATCAGCGAGGCCGCCATGGCCGCGAGCTGCAGAACCGTCATTCGTTGTCGCCAGTTCATCGCGGCACTCCTTGGTCTTAACTCGTTCGAATCATGCCTTGATCAAGTCAAAAGACTCCCAACAGCGAACCCGTCTTTACCGAGGACGGCCGGCGATGATGCCGACTTAATGAACGAACGCAATCTCCCCAAGCGTGAAATCGCGTGCGATTCCATCCGCGATCGTGCTCACGCTGCGCTCCGTGAGCCCAACCGCCACCGAATGCAGGTCCGCTACCGCAGCGCTCGCAGTCAGCGCGCGTTCGGAGGCGGAGCAGTAGTCGGGAACGAACCAACCGGCATCGTTGAGCGCAATGTCGCGTGACACCGCCATCCAATCGACGGGCAAGACAAAGCTTGGTACGCACGAACTCACAGGCCCTTGCGTCGGGTACAGCCTGACCAGGACATGCCCGGCAGACACACTGCCGACTTGAATGCGTAGTCGCGACTCCGAGCCGAAGTGACCATCGACGATGGCGCCGGTTCCGGAGGTCTGATCAGCCCGCGACGGAAACCAGGTTGACCCAGGGCCCGCCGCCACCAACATCAACCCGCCATAGTCGTTGCCCGCAGGGACCATGACGCCGGCGCGCACCAGACCCTGCGCAGCCGATACCGTGGCAGTGGCATCGCCATTGCGCGAGAACAGATCGAAGCCGAAGCCGCCGTTTTGGGCGGACAGCGAATCGCCCAGGCCGTTCGGCGCGTTGTAGACCGATACGACTTCGCTGCGGTTGATCGGCGCAACATCATTGCCGGCAAAGGTGATGCGGCCGATGCTGAAGCTGCGCTGCGATCCGTCGGCGAGCGCCGGGACTTGGTCTTGCGTGATGCCCACCGTGATGGTTTGCAGATGCGCCAAGGTGCCAGCGAGTGTCAGCGTCCGTTCGGTCGCGCTGCAATGACTGGGGATCGCCCAATCGGAAGCGTCCAGCTTGAGCGTGCGTTCAGTGGCGGCGTCATTAACCGGCATCTCAGCCGTCGGCACGCATCCGTTGAACGGACCGCCTTGAGGAACCAGTTGTACCTGGAGGCGCGTCGCGCTTGTCGAGCCCGCCACGATGCGTAGCTCTTGCTGATTTGAATAGTTCTGCGGCGCGATGCGCCCGGTGTTCAGTGCCGGCTCGAAGTTGGACATCGGCGGGTACACCAGCGCCAGCAGACCGGAATACGAGTTCCCAGTTGGCACAGATCCCGACAGATTCATGACGCCGCCGGACGACTGCGCGACGACTGCCGTGGCGTTGTTGAACTCCGCATAGCCGACGGTGGCGATGCTGCCATACACAGCTGAACTGCTGCTTCCCGTGCCGTCGGGCATGTTGTAGTCAGTGACCACCAATGCTGGGGACGCAGGTGGGGGCGCTGGTGGTGCAGCGGCGGGACTGGATGACCCTCCGCCGCCACAGGCAGTCAACGCACTGAGGGCGAACAACATCGCCAGAGGGCCACGCGCCCGCGGTTTGGCATTCACTTCATTTCCTCCCGTTGCTGGTGCTGTTTGCGGCGCCAATGTCGATGCCTGCGCCTGAAGCGCGGAAATTGTGCCACCACCTCTATGCGGCACTGAACTCCGTTGGCGATTCGCAGCCTGTGTGTGCGTGGCGCGAACGGAGCCCTGGACGGCCCTGTCCTGGACTGGAGAAAGGAGTCGACGGCCGCGCCGTATGGACGGGTGCCTTTGGCCAGTCTGACCCCTCGATGGTTATGCCGAGATCGCTTCCAAGATGGCGGCGCAGGTGTCACCCATGGTCGCCCAAAGAAGTTCCTTGCCCGCACCGGCAAATGGCGTCACGCCGTCCCACCGCCAGGCTGGCTGCCTTCTTCTCAAACCCCGGCCGCCCTTGCATGGCCGCCTGCCCCGGCGGCCTGCGCCGCCGCCTTGCGGTCGGCCTCGCCTTGCAGCAGGAAGTGCGACAAGGCGGGGATCAGGATCAGCGCGCCGAGCATGTTCCAGACGAACATGAAGGTCAGCAGGATGCCCATGTCGGCCTGGAACTTGATCGGTGACCAGGCCCAGGTGACCACCCCTGCGGCCAGCGTCACGCCCACCAGGCCCACCACCTTGCCGGTGAACGACACCGCGCGCCGATAGGCCTCGGCGAGCGTGCAGCCCAGGCGCTGCTGGGCCAGTTGCACGCTCAGCAGGTAAAGCGCGTAATCCACGCCGATGCCCACGCCCAGCGCCACCACCGGCAGTGTCGCCACCTTGACGCCAATGCCCAGGCGCACCATCAGCGCCTCGGCGAGGATCGATGTCAGCACCAGGGGCAGCACGGCTACCACCACCGCGCGCCAGCTTCGGAAGGTGATCGCGCACAGAAGGATCACCGCGCCGTACACGTAGAACAGCATCGTGCGGTTGGCTTCCTTCACGACGATGTTGGTCGCGGCATCGATCCCGGCGCTGCCTGCGGCGAGCAGGAACTTGCGGTCATCGGTGTCGTTCGCGGCGGCAAACGCGCTGGCCGCCTCGACCACTCGTTCCAGCGTCTGTGCCTTGTGGTCGGCGAGGTACGCCAGCACCGGTATCAGCGAGCACTGCGTGTTGATGAACTCCGAGTTCCAGCTGAGCGCGTTGTTGACCTGGGCGTCGATGATGCTCTGGTTGTCGCTGACCGTCATCCACTTCGGATTGCCTTCGAAACCTCCGGCCGTGTAGGCCCGAATCGTGTCGGCCAGCGAAGCGACGCGCTGTACGCCCGGCACCTGGGCCAGTCTCCAGCCCAACCGATCGGTGTCGGTCAGTGTCTCGAAGGAGCGGCACTGGTCGGGCCTGGTTTTCACCATCACGGCGAACACGTCGCTCGAGATGCCGTAGTGGGAGGTGATGTAGGCGTTGTCGCGGTTGTAGCGGGACTCGGGTCGAAGCTCGGGTGCGCCGGCGTCCAGGTCACCGACCTTGAGATTCTGGCCATAGACGAAGCCGACGATGCCGAGCAGTACCGACACGACGATGGCGGCGCCGGCATGGCGGCGTTCGGTGAATCGGTCGAGGCCGCGCCAGAGCGCCGGCAGGACACCGCCTCGCACCTCGTCGCGATCTTGCTTCAGGCTGCGTTGCGCGGCTTGCGGGCTGACGCCGACGTACGACAACAGCACCGGCAGCAGCAGCAGGTTGGTGAAGATCAGCACCGCCACGCCGAGGCTGGCGGTCAAGGCCAGCTCGCGGATGACTGGAATGTCGATCACCATCAGCACCGCGAAGCCGACGGCGTCGGCCAGCAGCGCGGTGAGCCCGGCCAGGAACAGGCGCCTGAAGGTGTAGCGCGCGGCGACCCACTTGTGGGTACCGCGGCCGACGTCCTGCATGATGCCGTTCATCTTCTGCGCGCCGTGGCTTACCCCGATCGCAAACACGAGGAACGGAACCAGGATCGAGAATGGATCGAGCCCATGGCCGAGCGTGGCGACCATCCCGAGTTGCCAGATCACCGCGACGATGGAGCAGGCGAGCACGAGCGTCGTGCTGCGCAGGCAGCGGGTGAAGGCGTAGATGATCAGCGTGGCGACGGCAGCGGCGATCAGGAAGAAGGCCATGACCTTCTGCAGACCGTCGATGAGGTCGCCGGCCAACTTGGCGAAACCGATGACGTACATCCGAACGGGTGGTGTCGGTGAGGAGTCGGCGGTGTATTTCGCGCGGATGGACTCCAGTGACGCCGACAACTGTTGGTAGTCCACCGGCTTGCCGTTTGCATCGGCCGCCAGCAGCGGAATCACGATCATGCTGGACTTGTAGTCGTTGGCGACCAGGCTGCCGACCACGCCGGCGCGCGCGATGTTGATGCGCAGATCATCGATGGACTTGGCGCTGCCGTTGAAGTCGTTGGGCAGCACCGGCCCGCCGGTGAAGCCTTCTTCGGTCACCTCGGCCCAGCGCACCACCGGCGTGAAGACCGACTTCATCCAGGCGCGGTCAACGCCGGGCAGGGTGAAGATGTCGTCGTTGATCTTCGCAAGCGTGGCCAGGTAGCCGGGGTTGAAGATGTCGCCCTCGGGCGCTTCGACCACGACCCGCACGGAATCGCCCAAGCCACGCAGCTGGCCGCGGTTCTCGAGGTAGTTCTTGATGTATGGCTGGCTGTGCGGCAGCATCTTGTCGAAGCTCGCGCTGACCACCAGGCCCTTGAGCTGGAAGGCGCAGAAGGCCGTCAGCAGCAAGCAGGCCAGTATCAGCACCAGCCGGTGATTGAACACCAGCCGCTCCACCCAACTGCCCGAGCCGTGATCGAAGTCCTTGGGGTCGGCGATGACGGGGGCACTGTCGTGCCGGGTGGGGTCGTCCATCTGTGTGTCTCTGCTTGCTGGGTGAATCGCGACTTGGCCGGGGGCCGTCAAAGCCGTGGTTTGGCGATGTCAGGCGTGGCCGCGTGTTGGGGGATCGATTCAAGCCTCACGCCTTCGGCCCCGACCAGCCCGATGCGCTGCTTGTCCAACACGGCGACGCCGAAGTAGGGCATGGGCTTGGCGGCGCGCAGGGCGCTGAAGCTCAGCCCCTGGTCGCGGCTCAACTCGATGCCGCCGGCCTGGTTGACGAGCACGATGCCGCCACCGGGCAGGGCCGTGCCCGCGGTGATGCCGGCAGAGCTCGTCGTGGCGATGCGCGACCAGGATTTGCCTTGG
Source organism: uncultured Comamonadaceae bacterium (assembly GCA_966211955.1). Taxonomy (GTDB): domain Bacteria; phylum Pseudomonadota; class Gammaproteobacteria; order Burkholderiales; family Burkholderiaceae_C; genus Albitalea. The sequence continues at coordinate 115,162 of CBIHOF010000012.1, forward strand.
TCATGGCTGCGGAACAGGCTGCCGCGCATGCCAAACACCAGCAGGTTGCCGGCCCCGTCAGTCACCAGGCCGAACAAGGTGCCCTTGTACGGCGTCGGGATCGGCACGAAGCGCCGCGTCGCGGTGTCGAACCGCCAGACCATGCCTTGTTCGCCGGCCAGATAGAGTCCGTCGGCGCCGCCGCGCACGGCATAGAAGTGCAGCTCGTTGGGGTTGTCGGTGCATTCCATCCACGGGGTCCAGGTCTTGCCCGCGTCGTCGGTGCGATAGATCCGGTTGAAGGTGCCGACGACATAGCCCGTGCTGTCGTTCTCGAAGTGGACGTCGAGGAAGGCCTGCGTGCCGCCGGCGGCCGCCAGGTCTCTTTCTCGCTTGAGCAGAACCTGCGCCGCAGGGTTGCTGCCTTGTTGGGCCTCGTAGTGGCGAATCGCGATCGCAGCGGCCTGCCGGCCTTCGAGCTGGCGTGCCCAGGTGGCACCGCCATCGGTGCTGTGCAGCACGACGCCGCCGTGCCCGACCGCCCAGCCGAGCTGCGGCGACGGGAACGACACCGCCAGCAGGTCGCTGCTGACCGGTACCACCGCCTGCTTCCAGGTCTTGCCCGCGTCATCGGAATACACGATGTGCCCGCGCAAGCCGACCGCGACGATGCGCGTGCCGGCGCGGGTCACCGCCAGCAGCGGGCTGCGGGCTGCCTGTTCGCTGGCAACTGCAGGCACATCCTGCGGATTCTTGAACGCCGGCGCCGGGGCGGCCAGCGACAGCATCAGGCCTGCGAGCAGGGCATGCACCATCGAAGTACTGCGGGAGATCACGCTGTCTGCCTCTTCCTGAAAGGGCGAGCTGCCCGTTTGACGGGCGGCTCGCGAGGGCACGTCGAAGCTCGTTCAGCGAACGCCTTCGCCCGCCAGGGCTTCCGAAGCGAAGAACGACGCCGGCTTGAAGGGAATCACGACCCAGCCGCCCTTGTCGGTGACGTCTTCCTGGCGGGCATAGTTGCCGGTGGCCAAGTCCATCGTCACCCACTCATCGGTGGAATGGCCGGGCGTTTCGTAGTACGAGATCGGCAGGGAATGCGTCACGCGAAAGACCTGGCCGGTGGAGTCGTAGTTGTCCGAGATGCCCACGCCGGGAAGGTCTTCGTCCCAGTAGATGGTGCGGGTCGGGTAGACGTGCCGCTTGCCCGGCTTGAGCGTCGCCTTCACTTCCCACACGCGGTGCAGTTCCCAACGAACGCAGTCCGGGTTCAGATGGTTCTTCGTGCTCATGGCCACCGCGCTCGGGCACTGCTTGGGATCCCTGACCTTGAAGGTGTTGTAGGGGATGTAGAGCTCCTTCTTGCCCACCAGCTTGAAGTCGTAGCGGTCGAGGCTGCCGTAGAACACCGCGGCTTCGTCCACCGTGCCGGCACCGCCGCCGGTCGGGCTCGGGGTGTCGTAGGCGATGTCGGGCGCGAGCTTGACGCGCCTCATGCCCGGCAAGTACGACCAGGCGCGCCGGCCGATGTTCAGGTTGTCGATCGAGTCATGGACGATCAGTTTCTCGCCCGCCTTGCGCGCCGGCTCGTTGTAGTCGATGCGCAGCCTCGCAAAGATCTCCTGGTCGCCGATGACGGTGGTGCGGGCCGGATCGAGATAGTCGTACTGGATCCACATCGTCCCGACGCCGGTGACGGTGCGGTTTCCTTGGGTGTCGACCACGGTGCCGGTCATGTAGGGTGACATGACCGCCGACGCATCGAACTTGAACTGCCGGTTCCACATGACCTCGCTGCCGGTCTTGGGCACCGGGAAGGGCAGCCCGCCGAAGCAACCGGTGATCTGCAAGCCGTCGTTGGCCGTCTTGCAGCCGCCGGTGGCGTTCTTCATCGTGTTATCCAAATACCACTTCGGATAGTTCGCGGTACGGCGCGATGGGTAGACGTCGATGCGGTAGGTGGGGTACTTGCGCATGGCCGCCTTGATGCCCTCGCTGAGCTTGTCGGCGTATTGCGCCATGTTCTTGGCGTCGATCGAGAACAAGGGCTTGTCGGTCGGGAACGGGTCGGGGCGGTAGCCGGGGTTCTTCGCGTCGAAGTTGGACGGGGGCTTGGCCGGGCCGGTGTAGGCCGGGATCGTGCCCTCCTTGTTGCCGGCTTGGATCGCACCCCAGGGGGTGAGAGTGGTGCCCAGTGCCTTGGCTTCCTCTGCGGTGACTGCGGCCGCGGCCGTGCCCGCGTGGGCCAGGACGGCCGCGACTGCCGCTGCGCCGACCAGGTGTGTCTTGCGAGTCATGCTTTTGTCTCCTGTTTGTTCTCAGAATGCCGTCTTGAACGTGAACGACAGCCAGCCACGATCGTGCAGGATCGCATTGCCGCCGTTCGAGTAGGCCATCTGCGACGCGCCGATGCCCGGCACGGCCGCGAACAGATTCGGGCCTGCCGTGTAGCTGCCGAAGTAGTCGTTGTAGGCCAGGTCGAACTTGTACTTGCCCTTCACATCCGCGCCGACGCCCAGGCTCCATTGACCGCTGCCCTCGTTGCCGCCGAAGGGCACCGGCGAGTTCCCTTTCAGGCCGCGGCTGTACGACATCGGCATCGTCAGGTCGACGCTCGGAAACACCTGGAACCACGTCGGTGTGGCCGACAGCGACAGGCCCCACGCCGAGTTGGTCGAGCAGCCTGCGTCCTTGCCGCCGACCGCGCAGTTGTAGTCCACGTGGTTAAAGTGCGCCGCGGTGCTCGAATCGACCTTCTGCACTTTGCTGTAAGTGATTTCGGCGAGCACCGTCGACGAATCGAACAGCGGCGTCTTGCCGATGTAGGCGAGTGCGTTCACCAGCGCATGCACGCTGTTGCCGCGGGCAAGCCCTGCCGAGCCGAAGACGGTGTTCAGCGCGGTGTTCCGTCGATACACCAGCTCGGACCCGATGGAGACGCCGGCCACCTGGGTGGCATAGCTCAGCCCCGCGAGTTTCACGTCCTTCGCGTAGGCGTTGTGCAGCTCGCTGAAGGTGCCGCCCGGGCTCAGCACGCCCATCACCTTGTCGTCGAACTTGCGCACGGTCAGCCCGGCGGTGCCGTTCAGCCATGTCGGCGACCACTTGACGTTGACCCCCCAGTTGCCGCGATCCTTCGGCCTCGCGTCGGGGCCCGTCGAGAGGTCGCCGTTGAACGGGATCCCGAGGTAGTTGGTGCCACCCTGGAAGAACGGGTCGGCGTAGGTGAAGTACGTGCCGCCCTCGTAGATGCGATAGGGCTTCCACTCGAAGAAGTACTGCGCGTTCACGGACAGGCTCTCGTTGACCTGCAGGTGGCCCGACAGCTGGTTGATCGGCAGGAACAGCTCCTTCGCTTCGACACCCGGCGTGGCCAGTGCCTTGCGGAAGTCGACCGGGCCCTGCGAATAGGAAGCGCCGTGGATCGGCGTGAACAGTGCCTCGCCGTAGATCACCGTGTGGCGCCCGAGCTTCACGTCGAGCGGCATGTCGGCAGCCAGGCTCGTGCGGCCGAACACGAACGCGTCGAGGAATTCACCGGAGTGCAGGTAGTAGCGGGCGACGGCCGGCGTGTAGACGTTGCCCGGATAGGCGGTGCCAAGCGATGCAGCCTGATAGGCCGGGTTGCCCTTGACCTGGTCGTCGTAGGCGGCGTCGTACCAGGAGGCGGCCGAAACGCGGAAGCCGAAGCTCTTCTTGTAGACGTAATCCAGTTCGGTCAACAGGTCGACGCGATTGGTGATCAGGTCACCCTTGTCGAACTTGTACTCGCCGCCCTGCAGACCCCAGGTGTCAGCCAGGACCTGGTCGCGCTTTTCCATCCGCCATCCGGCGTTGTAGCGGATCGTGTTGTCGAAGCGCAGTTCCGCCTCCGGGTTGCCAACGTCGACCTGGAGCGCCGCCGCAGGGCCATGGAGCAATGCCGCGACGGCAGCCCCGACCATTGACAGCTGCGTGCGCATCCCCAACGGTTTGTCGATCTTCAGTCTCACGTATGTCTCCTGTCTTGTCTGTAAAGAAATTCACGCAGGCCCCTGCGGCGTCCCGAGGAATGGCTTGGAGGCTGTTTATTAACAAACGAGCTTGTTCGTTTTTTTTAGGATACAGCGGGCCCTTGAGACCGACTACTATCGTTGACCCTTATCAGAGCGGGACTGTGCCCGGTGTGCTAGCGGCACCCAGGTTCGGGGCGCCTGCGGCGGCATATGAATGCGCTGCGGCGGCAACGGCACCACGCAGCACGGCCTGCAGGGTGAGGTCCTTGCTTCTCTTGACCGCATCTTCGCAATAGCGCCAGTGTGCGGCCGTGACGTCGGCCCCCGAATCGATCGCCATCGCCAGGCGGATGACTGCCAGGCGTCCGTGGCCGAAGACGATGCTGCGCTCGAGCAGTGCGAGTGCGGATTCCTTGGCCAGCTTTTGTGCCAGCGCACTTGCGCCGGGTCTGGCCGCCACGGCCATGCTGCGTTTCATGTCGCGAATGACTTGTCGGGACATCGCGGTCACCGCACTACATGCTGCGGCGGTACTGGCCGCCCACTTCGAACAGGGTGTTGGTGATCTGCCCGAGTGAGCAAACACGCACGGCATCCATCAGCACATCGAACACGTTGTGATTGGCGATCACCGCCTGCTGCAAGCGCGCCAGCATGGCCGGTGCCGCGTCGGCGTGGCGGGATTGGAAGTCGTGCAAGCGGGTCAGCTGAGACTGCTTCTCGTCGTCTGTGGAGCGCGCGAGTTCGATGCTCTCGGGTGCGGCCTCGCTATTCGGGTTGCGGAAGGTGTTCACGCCGATGATCGGGTACTCGCCGGTGTGCTTGAGCATCTCGTAGTGCATGCTCTCTTCCTGGATCTGGCCTCGCTGGTAGCCTGTTTCCATGGCGCCGAGCACGCCGCCGCGCTCGGCGATCCTCTCGAACTCCTTGAGCACGGCTTCTTCCACCAGCTCGGTCAGCTCGTCGACGATGAACGCGCCCTGGTTGGGGTTCTCGTTCTTGGCCAGGCCCCACTCGCGGTTGATGATGAGCTGGATCGCCATGGCACGGCGCACGCTGTCTTCGGTGGGCGTGGTGATGGCCTCGTCGAATGCATTTGTGTGTAGCGAGTTGCAGTTGTCGTAGATCGCGATCAAGGCCTGCAGCGTCGTGCGGATGTCATTGAACTGGATCTCCTGTGCGTGCAGGCTGCGACCCGAAGTCTGAATGTGGTACTTGAGCTTTTGCGAGCGCTCGTTCGCCCCGTACTTGTTGCGCATGGCCACGGCCCAGATCCGACGCGCCACGCGGCCGAGAACGGTGTACTCCGGGTCCATGCCGTTGCTGAAGAAGAAGCTCAGGTTGGGCGCGAAATCATCGATGTGCATGCCTCGGGCAAGATAGGCTTCGACGAAGGTGAAGCCGTTGCTCAGCGTGAAGGCGAGCTGCGAGATCGGGTTGGCGCCGGCTTCTGCGATGTGATAGCCGCTGATGCTCACCGAGTAGAAGTTGCGCACGTCGTGTTGCACGAAGTACTCGGCGATGTCGCCCATCACCTTGAGCGAGAACTCGGTCGAGAAGATGCAGGTGTTCTGGCCCTGGTCTTCCTTCAGGATGTCGGCCTGCACGGTGCCGCGCACATTGGCCAGCGCCCAGGCGCGGATCTTCAGCCGCTCGTCCTCGTTCGGCGCCCGGCCGTTGTCGGCGGCAAACCTGGCCATTTGCTGATCGATCGCGGTGTTCATGAACATCGCAAGAATCGTGGGCGCCGGGCCGTTGATCGTCATCGACACCGAGGTGGCGGGGTCGCACAGGTCGAAGCCGTCGTACAGCACCTTCAGGTCGTCGAGAGTGGCGATGCTCACGCCCGAGTTGCCGATCTTGCCGTAGATGTCGGGGCGCTGGTCGGGGTCGTTGCCGTAGAGCGTGACGCTGTCGAATGCGGTCGACAGGCGCTTGGCCGGCATGCCCTCGGAGACGAGCTTGAAGCGCCGGTTGGTGCGGAATGCGTCGCCTTCGCCGGCAAACATGCGGGTCGGGTCCTCGCCTTCACGCTTGAACGGGAAGGTGCCGGCGCTGTACGGGAAGCTGCCGGGCACGTTGTCGAGAAGCAGCCACTTCAACAGCTCGCCATGGTCTTCGTACTGCGGCAGCGCCACCTTGCGGATCTTGCTGCCCGAGAGCGACGTGTAGGTGAGGGCGGTGCGGATCTCCTTGTCGCGGATCTTCACGACGTACTCGTCGCCGGCATAGCCCTTCTTCAGCTCAGGCCACTGCGCGAGCAGTTGGCGGCTGTGCGCGTCGAGTTGACTCTCGCGGCCCTCCGCGAGCACCGTGAGCTGCGAGCCCAGCGCTTCGTGTCCGTCGTCGGCCGCGCTGGCCTGCAGCATGCGGCATGCGGCCTTCAGCTGCTGTGCTTCACGCGCCAGACGAGATTGCTCGCGAGCGTGGCGCTTGTAGCCGCGCACGGTGTCGGAGATCTCGGACAGGTAGCGCACTCGAGCGCCAGGCACGACAGGCGTCTGGTGCGTGCTGTGGCGCGTGTTGACCAAGGGCAGGCGACCTTCCTTCAGCGGCAGGCCCAGGCCCGCGAGGCGCGCACGCAGCGCCTGGTACAGCGCGGTCACGCCGTCGTCGTTGAAGCGGCTGGCCATGGTGCCAAAGACCGGCATCTGGTCAGGCATGGTCGTGAAGGCTTCGCGGTTGCGCTGCACCTGCTTGGCCACGTCGCGCAGCGCGTCGGCCGCGCCCTTGCGATCGAACTTGTTGATGGCAACGAACTCGGCGAAGTCGAGCATGTCGATCTTCTCCAGCTGGCTGGCGGCGCCGAACTCGGGCGTCATCACGTACATCGGCACGTCGACCAGCGGCACGATGGCGGCATCGCCTTGGCCGATGCCGGAGGTCTCGACGATCACCAGGTCGAAGCCTGCCACCTTGACCGCGGCCAGCACATCGGGCAGGGCCTTGCTGATCTCGCTGCCAGTGTCGCGGGTTGCGAGGCTGCGCACGAAAACGCGAGCGCCTCGATCGACGGGCGCGTCGATCGATCTCCCGATGGGATGCGGACCGGCTTGGGGCGGCCCGGCGCTCGGCCCGCACGCGCGTGTCCACGGCGCAATCGCGTTCATGCGGATGCGGTCGCCCAGCAGGGCGCCACCGCTCTTGCGGCGCGAGGGGTCGATGCTGATGACGGCGATCCGCAGTCGGTCGTCCTGGTCCAGGCGCAGGCGTCGGATTAGCTCATCCGTCAGTGACGACTTGCCTGCGCCACCCGTGCCGGTGATGCCGAGCACGGGTACCTTCGAAGCCCGGGCGCGCGCTTGCAACTCTTGCATCAACGCGGGATCGGCATCGTGGTTTTCCACCGCCGTGAGAAGCTGCGCCAGTGCGCGCCAGGCGGCGCCTGTGTGGCCGCTGATGGCGTCCAGCGAGGTCGGCGCGTACGACGACAGGCTGTGGTCGCAGCGCATCATCATTTCGCCGATCATGCCCTGCAGGCCCATGCGCTGACCGTCTTCGGGGCTGAATATGCGGCTCACGCCATAGGCTTGCAGCTCGCGGATCTCGGCCGGGACGATCACGCCGCCCCCGCCACCGAACACCTGGATGTGCTCGCCGCCGCGCTCGCGGAGCAGATCGACGATGTACTTGAAGTACTCGATGTGCCCGCCCTGGTACGAGCTGATGGCGATGCCTTGCGCGTCTTCCTGCAAGGCGGCGGTCACGACTTCTTCGACAGAGCGGTTGTGCCCGAGGTGTATCACTTCCGCGCCCATCCCCTGCAGGATGCGGCGCATGATGTTGATGGCGGCGTCGTGGCCGTCGAACAGCGCGGCGGCGGTGACGAAGCGCACCTTGTTCACGGGCTTGTAGGCGGCCAGTGCCTTGTACTCTGCAGACAGGTCGGTCATCGATTGGGGCTCCTGGCGCGAGACTCTATGCAGCGCCACGTCGGTACGCCATGACCTGCGTGTCCAGACGAGTGGAGTTTTTGGACAGCCGCCGGCCGATAATTCGCGTGCTTACGAACTGCACTCAGACATGGTCAGCAACCCCGAAAAAGACACCGTGTCGATGTACTTCGTCAACGCTGCGGTGGCCAAGCTCACGCCGTCGGCCAGGGCGAAGGTGTTGGTCGCCGCCGGCATTCCCGCGCAAGTGCTCGGTGCATCCAATGCTCGCGTGTCGGCGCCGTCGTTCTCGGCCCTGTGGCTGGCCGTCGCCCGGGAACTCGACGACGAATTCTTCGGCCTTGATCGCCGCGCCATGAAGGTCGGCAGCTTCGCGCTGTTGTGCCAGGCGGTGCTTGGCTGCGAGAACCTTGAACGCGCCCTGAAGCGCATCCTTCGCGGGCTTGCAGTGTTTCTCGACGACATCGATGGAGAACTGCGCCTGGAAGGCCAGGAGGCCGTGGTTCGCATTCACAACCGCATCGCGCCCGAGGCCGATCGTCGTTTCGCCGACGAGTCGTTTCTCGTGCTGTTGCATGGGTTGATGTGCTGGCTGATGGGCCGGCGCGTCCACCTCAATCGGGTCGAATTCGCGCTGCCGCGGCCAGCGCACGCGAGGGAGTACACGTTGATGTTCTCGCAGCACCTGGGCTTCGACGCGCCTTGCACCAGCATTCGATTCGATGCCAAGGTCTTGGCGGGGCCCGTGGCGCAGAGTGTGGCCACGCTGGGCCAGTTCTTGCGCACTGCGCCGCAGTCGGTCTTTCTCAAGTACAAGAACGAAGACAGCTGGACGGCACGCGTGCGGCGACGTTTGCGCAACTGCGCGAGAGGCGAACGCTGGCCCCTGTTCGAAGACGTGGCCGCTGAGCTGGAGACTGCCCCCACGACACTGCGGCGCCGTCTCGAGCTCGAGGGCACGAGCTACCAGGGCATCAAGGACCAGGTCCGTAGCGACCTGGCCATCGACCGTCTCTGTCACAGCAACTCCAGCATTGACGAGATCGGCACCGAGCTGGGCTTTCACGACGCCAGCGCCTTTCACCGGGCCTTCAAGCGCTGGAACGGGCTGCAACCCGGGGAGTACCGCAAGCGGAGACTGAAGTGAGACATTCGCAGTCCTCGGCTGAATGACGGCGATCTACATCACACGGTCACTCGGCGCGTGATGCCTCGAGTGCTGCTCGAACTCCTGGAGCTGACGGCCATGGGCAGCTGACCAAAGGACGCCGTCCGAATGACTGCGCACATCTGCACTCGGTGTGCGCCCCGAGCCTGTAGCCGACATTCGGAGCTTGAGTCCCCGGGCGGTGCACGCCGTGCCCTGTTCCGAGGCGCACCGCACCAGGATGCTGCCTCCGCCGCGATGCGCTCCTCGCCGCTCCAGAGGGAAGACTGCTGGCACACATCGTGCAATCGTCTCGCGAAGCAGTATTACGTTTTCACGGATTCGTACCACCAGCGAGAGGTCGACCATGGCTCATCATCCTTCCCGGCGGACCGCGCTCCGCCTCCTTTCCCGACTGGCACTGTCGGTCTGCGCGATCACAGCGAGTGCCACTTCATGGGCCGCCGAGCCGCTTCGCATCGGCTATAGCGACTGGCCAGGCTGGGTGGCCTGGCAGGTCGCGATCGAGAAGGGGTGGTTCAAGGAAGCCGGTGTCGACGTGCGCTTCGACTGGTTCGACTATTCAGCCTCGATGGATGCCTTCACCGCCGGCAAGCTGGACGCCGTGCTGATGACCAACGGCGACACGCTGGTCACCGGCGCGGGCGGGGCCAAGGGCGTGATGGTCCTCGTCACCGACTACTCCAACGGCAACGACATGATCATCGCCAAGCCGGGCATCAAGAGCCTGGCCGAGCTGAAGGGCAAGAAGGTCGCCGTCGAGACCGGCCTGGTCGAGCACCTGCTGCTGCGGGCCGCCATGAAGCGGCTGGGCATGAAGCCGGGCGACATCGAGATCGTCAATGCCAAGACCAATGAACTGCCGCAGGTGTTTGCCAGCCCCGACATCGCGGCGGTCGGTGCGTGGCAGCCGATCGCCGGTCAGGCCCTGAAGGCGGTGCCGGGTTCGAAGGCCGTGCAGACCTCGGCCGAGGAGCCCGGGCTGATCTACGACGTGCTCGCGGTCAACCCGGCCAGCCTCAACGCGCGCCGCGCGGACTGGCAGAAGGTGGTGAAGCTCTGGGACCGCGTGGTCGCCTACGTGGACGACCCGAAGACCCAGCCCGATGCGGTGAGGATCATGGCCGCCCGCTCGGGCGTGAGCCCCGCCGAATACCTGCCGCTGCTCAAAGGCACGCGCCTGCTCACGCTCGACGAAGGCCGCAAGGTGTACGAGAAGGGCAGTGACTACAAGTCGCTCTACGGGTCGACCGAAGTGGCCAACACCTTCAACTGGTACAACAAGGTGTACAGCTTCAGCCAGAAGGTCGATGGCTACATCGACCCCTCGCTGACCAGCGCGGCAATCGCGTCGATCGCCGCTGCGAAGTGAGTGGCAGATGAACCGTGTGTCGCGTGCGCTGGCGGCCTGGGTCCGCCGGCCGGTTGCTGCCTTCACCATCGGCTCATTCGCCGTGCCGCTGCTGCTGTGGTGCCTGGTGAGCTACGTGCCCTTCGTGTGGCATCCGATGGTGCGGGTGCAGTCGGCCGGCGCGGTGGACTACTTCCAGCCCGGCATGCTGGTGGCGCGCGCCGACTTCGACCGCGAGGCGGCCGAGGCGCGCAGCGCCGGCAAGCCGATGCCCGCGGGTGAGGCGGCCAACCCCGTGTACCTGCCGGCACCGCACGAGGTGCTGGCCGCGCTGCACACCGCCTTCACCAGCCCACCTGAGCAACGCGACGCGCCCTGGCTGCACGAGAGCCTGTGGCACAGCATCCGCATCATCTTCTGGGGCTTCGTGATCTCGTCGCTCATCGGCCTGCCGCTGGGCATCTGTGCGGGCGCGTACCCGGCGCTCGGCCGCCTGAGCGAGCCCTTCATCGAGTTCTTCCGCTACCTGCCGGCGCCCGCCTTCGGCGCGCTGGCCGTCGCGGTGCTGGGCATCTATGACGCACCCAAGATCGCAATCATCGTGATCGGCACCTTCTTCCAGCAGGTGCTGATCATCGCCAACACCACGCGCAAGCTGGAAGCCACGCTGGTCGAAGCGGGCCGCACGCTGGGCGCGCGCGGCTGGAAGCTGATCCGCAGCGTGGTGCTGCCCGGCATCCTTCCCGACCTCTACCGCGACCAGCGCATCCTGCTCGGCTGGGCGTGGACCTACCTCATCGTCGCGGAGTTGATCGGCACGAGCTCGGGCATCACCTTCTTCATCACGCAGCAAGCGCGCTACCAGCACTTCGACAAGGTCTACGCCGCCATCGTGATCATCGGCGTGATCGGCTTCGGCAGCGACCTGGTGCTGGAGCGGCTCGGCCGCGCGCTCTTCCCCTGGGACCGCAACGGGAGGAAGGACTGAGATGTCACGCATGAACGCGACACCGCCGCTGTACTTGCAGCAACGCCCCGAGGTCGCCGAGCGCTTCCAGCGGCTGTACCAACGCGAGGTCGTGCTGGAGACGCGCGGCCTCGGCAAGGTCTATCGGGGGCCGAATGGCGACACCGAAGCCCTGCGCGACATCGACCTGAGGGTGCACCGCCGCGAGTTCGTGTGCGTGATCGGGCCATCGGGCTGCGGCAAGTCCACGCTGATCCGCATCCTCGCGGGCCTGGAGAAGGCGAGCTCGGGCCAGGTGCTGCTCGACGGCGCGCCGGTGGCCGGCCCCGGCCGCGACCGCGGCATGGTGTTCCAGGGCTACTCGCTCTTTCCCTGGCTCACGGTCAAGCGCAACGTGATGTTCGGGCCGCTGATGGCAGGCAGCTCGAGCACCATGGCCGAGAGCCGTGCACGCGAATGGCTGGAGCTCGTGGGACTGACGAAATTCGCCGACGCCTTTCCGCACCAGCTCTCAGGCGGCATGAGGCAGCGCGTGGCCATCGCCCGGGCGCTGGCCAACGAACCGCGCATCCTGCTGATGGACGAGCCCTTCGGCGCGCTCGACGCGCAAACGCGGGCAAAGATGCAGAAGCACCTGCTCGACATCTGGCGCAACGTCGACATCACCGTGCTGTTCATCACGCACGACCTCGACGAAGCCGTGTACCTCGCCGACCGCATCCTGGTCCTCAAGGCGCACCCCGGCGAAGTGCAGGAAGTGATCGAGGTTCCGGTGCCCAGGCCTCGTTCGGCCGAACAGTGCGCCGGTGCCGAGTTCATGGCCACCAAGGCGCGCCTGGAGCAGCTGATTCATCCCCCAAATGCCCACCCGGCAGAGGACGAGGAAGACGACGCGGCGCCCATGCTGCGCCTCACCGACGTGACCGACAACATCGAGTAGCCGATGAAACACGACAACAAGGAAGACAAGGCCGGCGTCGGACGCATCAGCGTCTCCTTGCCCGCCGCGCTGCTGGAAGACCTCGACCAGCTGGTGATCCAGCGCGGCTACAACAGCCGCTCCCAGGCCATCGCGGAGGTGGTGCACGCACAGATCGTGGAGTCGCGCAATGAGCTCGACGACGACGTGATGGTGGGCACCCTGACCTTGCACTACGACCGCTCGGTGCGAGGCTTGCAGACCCGGCTGGCCGACCTGCAGTACCAGCACATCGACGAGGTGATCAGCTCGCTGCACGTGCAGCTGAGCCAGGCGCAGGTGCTGGAGGTGCTGCTGGTGCAGGGCCGCGGCAGCCGCCTGCAGGAGATCGCCCAGCGCATGCTCACCTGCCGCGGCGTGCTGGGCGGCCGCCTGCAAGTGCATGCAGCGGCCATGCCGCCCGTGCAAACGCCCGCCGCCCGTTCCAAGCCGACCCGCACGGCCAAGCGGGCGAAGTAACCGAATCACATCCAACCCACCCGACGAGGAAGACCATGCAGACCAAGACCCTCCTGCTGCCGCTCGCGTTGCTGTCGGCCACCGCCGCGATGGCGCAGAGCACCGGCCCCGAACCCGAATATTCGCTGACCTTCAATGTGGGCGCGGTGTCCGACTACCGCGTGCGCGGCATCGCCCAGACCTCGTACAAGCCCGCCATCCAGGGGGGCGTCGACTTCGCGCACAAGGCAGGCTTCTATGCCGGCACCTTCGCCTCCAACGTGAACTGGGTGAAGGAGTTCAACCTCGCCACCAAGGGCAGCTGGGAGCTGGACCTGTACGGCGGCTTCCGCGACGCCATCACGTCGAACCTTTCCTACGACGTGGGCGTGATCACCTACCGCTACCCGGGCAACAACTCCGGCGATGCCAGCACGCCCGGCGCGGGCCTGTTCGGCAACGCGGACACGACGGAGGTGTACGGCTCGATGACCTACAAGATCGTCACGCTCAAGTACAACCGCAGCGTCAGCAACTTCCTCGGCAACCTCGACAGCCACGGAAGCCAGTACCTCGACCTGAGCGCCGCCTTCGACCTGGGCAACGGCTTCACGCTCACGCCGCACGTGGGCCATCAGTGGATTCCCCACCAGGCACTGCCGGCCAACTACACCGACGCCTCGCTCACGCTGGCCAAGGACTTCGGCAGCGGCCTCTCGGGCACCGCCGCGCTGATGGGCACCAACGCCGACCGCAGCTTCTACACCGACTCCAATGCGCGCTTCCTCGGACGCGGCGCCGCGGTGTTGGGCGTGAAGTACTCGTTCTGAGCGCCATGAGCGAACTGCTTGCCACGCTGCCACCGCTGGCGCGCGCCGCGGTGCCCGCGCATTCCACCCGCTTCGACGCGGCGCTCGTGCTGTGGGAGGAAGACCTGCCCGGCGGCTGCCACTGGTCGGGCGTGCTGCGGCGTGGCAGCACGCTGCGGCTCATGGACGTCGAAGGGCGCGCCAACGTGAGCGCGCTGTTCCACAACCACGAGCGGCCCGCCGAGCGCTACAACATGCCCGACACCTTGAAGGCGCAGCACACGGCGCACCTCGCAGCCGGCTGCGTCTGCTACTCGGACATGGGCCGCGTCTTGTGCTCGATCGCAGAAGACACCTGCGGCTGGCACGACCCGCTGTGCGGTGCGCTGGATGCGGCCACGATGCAGTCGAAGTACGGCAGCGCCGACTACCAGACGCATCGCAATGCCATGCACCGCGCCGGCCGCGAGGGGCTGCTGGTGGAGCTCGCGAAATGGGGGCTCGGCCGGGGCGACATGGCCACGCCGCTGAACCTCTTCAGCAAGGCGGTGGCCGATGGCGAAGGCCGGCTGCGCTTCGAGGCCGGGCACCGCCGCGCGGGCCAGCACGTGGACCTGCGCTTCGAGATGGACGTGCTCGTGGCCTTGTCGGCTGCACCGCATCCGCTGGACCCGTCGCCGCGCTATGCGCCGGGCCCCGTGAAGCTGTTGGCGTGGCACTCCGGAACGGCCGGCGCCGACGACCCGTGCCGCCTGCGCTGCCCCGAGAACGAGCGCGGCTTCGTCAACACCGAACGCTACTTCCTCCGATGAGGACGGACATGAACCTGCTGAAGACCAGTGAGCTGGATCCGGCGCAAGCCACGCTCGACCAGGTGGTCCGCGCGGGCGACCCGTGGATGCAGCGCGTTTCGCGCGGCCAGGTGCTGCGCATTGTCGACCTCGAAGGCAACCAGGCCGTGGACACGGTGTTCTTCAACGCCGAGGACCCCGACGAGCAATACAGCCTCACCCACACCATCCAGGCGCAAGGCGCGCTCTACCTCGGCGTGGGCAGCCGGCTGATGTCCAACGAGGGCCGCGCGATGTTGAGCATCGTGGCCGACACCTGCGGCCGGCACGACACGCTGGGGGGCGCCTGCAGCTGCGAAAGCAACACCGTGCGCTACGGCCTGGAGAAGCGGCCGATGCACAGCTGCCGAGACAGCTTCATGGCCGCGATCACGGCCGAGGGCTCGCCGCTGCACAAGCGCCGCGTGGCGTCGAACATCAATTTCTTCATGAACGTGCCGGTGACACCCGAAGGCGGCCTCACGTTTGCCGACGGCATCTCCGCGCCGGGCAAGTACGTGGAAATGCGCGCCGAGATGGACGTGGTGGTTCTCATCTCCAACTGCCCGCAGGTCAACAACCCCTGCAACGCCTACAACCCCACGCCGGTGCGATGCCTCGTGTGGGACGCGCCATGATGTTCCGCAAGGTCCTGGTCGCCAACCGCGGCGCGATCGCCTGCCGCATCTTCCGCACCTTGCGCCGCATGGGGGTGGCATCGGTCGCGGTGTATTCCGAAGCCGATGCCGAATCCGCCCACGTGCGCATGGCCGACGAGGCGGTGTGCATCGGGCCGCCGGAAGCCGCCGCGAGCTACCTGGACAAGCAGCGCCTGATCGAGGCCGCGCTGCAGACGGGGGCACAGGCCATCCATCCCGGCTACGGCTTTCTCTCGGAGAACCCGCACTTCGTCGAGGCCTGCGAAGCCGCCGGCCTGGCCTTCATCGGGCCGACGCCCGAGCAGATGCGGGTGTTCGGACTCAAGCACACGGCGCGCGCGCTGGCCATCGAAGCCGGCGTGCCGCTGCTGCCCGGCACCGGCCTGCTGCCCGACCTCGACACGGCGCTGGCCGAGGCCGAGCGCATCGGCTACCCGGTCATGCTCAAGAGCAGCGCCGGCGGCGGCGGCATCGGCATGCAGATGTGCACCGACGCGGGCTTGCTGCGCACGGCATTCGACAGCGTGCGGCGCCTCGCGCAAAGCAACTTCTCGGATGCTGGCGTGTTCCTCGAGCGCTACATCGCCAATGCGCGCCACATCGAGGTGCAGATCTTCGGCGACGGCGCCGGCGGCGTGCTGGCCCTGGGCGAGCGCGACTGTTCGCTGCAGCGGCGCAACCAGAAGGTGGTGGAGGAGACGCCCGCACCCAACCTGCGCGCAGACGTCCGCGCGGCGCTGCTGGACACCGCACAGCGACTGGCCCGCAGCGCGCGCTATCGCTCGGCCGGCACGGTGGAGTACGTGGTCGATGCGGCCACGCAGGAGTTCTTCTTCCTCGAGGTGAATGCCCGTCTGCAGGTAGAGCACGGCGTCACCGAGATGGTGACCGGCGTGGACCTGGTGGAGTGGATGGTGCGGCTCGCCGCGCACGACATGCCGTCGCTGGACACGCTTCGCATCGAGCCCCGCGGGCATGCGGTGCAGGCCCGCCTGTACGCCGAGGACCCGTGGCGCAACTTCCAGCCGTCAACGGGCATGCTCACCGCGGCGAGCTTCCCGCAAGGCCTGCGCGTGGACACCTGGGTCGAACCCGGCACCGAGGTCAGCGCGTTCTACGACCCGATGCTGGCCAAGCTGATCGCCCATGCCGACACGCGCGAGCAGGCGCTGGCCCGGCTGGCGCAGGGCCTGGAAGCCACGCGCATCGCCGGGCTCGAGAGCAACCTCAACTACCTGCGCCAGGTGATGGGCTTCGAACCCTTCGCCCGCGGCAGCCACACCACGCGCAGCCTTGCCTCATTCCAGCCGCACAGCAGCGCGATCGAAGTGCTGGCACCCGGCGTGCAGACGAGCGTGCAGGACTGGCCGGGCCGGCTGGGCTACTGGCAGGTGGGCGTGCCGCCCTCTGGGCCGATGGACGCCTTGTCGCTGCGGCTGGCGAATCGGCTGGTGGGCAATGCCGATGGCGCCGCGGCACTGGAGATCACCGCCGCCGGCCCCACGCTGCGGTTCCGCGGCACCGGGCGCGTGGCGTTGTGCGGCGCATCGATGGAGCTGTCGCTCGACGGCGAACCGGTGTCGATGGGCGACGTGCTCGACGTGGCGGCGGGGCAGGTCTTGCGCATCGGCCGGCTGCACGGTGGTGGTTGCCGGGCCTACCTCGCGGTGGCCGGCGGCTTCGACGTGCCCGAGTACCTCGGCAGTCGCTCCACCTTCACCCTCGGGCAGTTCGGAGGCCACGGCGGCCGCGTGCTGCGTGCCGGCGACGTGCTCCACGTGGCTGCACACGAGCCGCGGGCGGCGCTGTCCGCATCGCAGGCGAGGGAGCTGGCGCCTCACTGCGGCACGCACTGGGAGATCGGGGTGCTCGTCGGCCCGCACGCCGCGCCCGACTTCTTCACCGAGCACGACATCGCCACCTTCTTCGCCACCGACTGGCAGGTGCACCACAACTCGAGCCGCACCGGCGTGCGCCTGATCGGACCGAAGCCGCAATGGGCGCGGACAGACGGCGGCGAGGCCGGCCTTCACCCATCGAACATCCACGACAACGCCTACGCCATCGGCGCGATCGACTTCACCGGCGACATGCCGGTGATCCTCGGCCCCGACGGCCCCAGCCTCGGCGGCTTCGTGTGCCCGGCCACGGTGGTGCAGGCCGAGCTGTGGAAGCTGGGCCAGCTCGCGCCGGGACACACGGTGCGCTTCGTCGCGATGACGCAGTCGCAGGCCGAAGCACTGGCGCGCGCGCAGCACCTCGCGCTGGCCTGCGACATGCTGCCGGCCGCGCCGTGCGATGGCGTCGCGTCGCTGCCTGAGCAGGGCGCGGTGCTGCATCGCGTGCCGCGGGGGCCGCAGGGCGTGGAGCTGGTGTTCCGCCGCGCGGGGGATGCGAACCTGCTGGTGGAGTTCGGCGAGCTGCAACTCGACCTGGAGTTGCGCTTCCTCGTCCACGCGCTGATGACCCGCCTTCAGGCCTGGCGCGACGAGGGCCGCCTTCACGGCGTGATCGACCTCACCCCTGGCATCCGCTCGCTGCAGGTGCACTACGACCCCCTGCGTCTCCCTTTGAGCCGGCTCATGCCGCTGCTGCTGGAGGCGCAGGCCAGCCTGGACGCGCACGACGGCGAAGTGCCCAGCCGCATCGTCTGGCTGCCGCTGTCGTGGGACGACCCGGCCACGCGCCTGGCCATCGACAAGTACATGCAGTCGGTGCGCGCGGACGCGCCCTGGTGCCCGAGCAACATCGAGTTCATCCGCCGCATCAACGGCCTGCCGGACGTGCAGGCGGTGTTCGACATCGTGTTCCAGGCCAGCTACCTGGTGCTGGGCCTGGGCGACGTGTACCTGGGCGCACCCGTGGCCACGCCGGTGGACCCGCGCCACCGGCTGGTGACGACGAAGTACAACCCCGCACGCACCTGGACGCCGGAGAACGCGGTGGGCATCGGCGGTGCATACCTTTGCGTGTACGGCATGGAGGGCCCGGGCGGCTACCAGTTCGTCGGCCGCACGG
The DNA here is from genome assembly GCA_966211955.1 of uncultured Comamonadaceae bacterium. GTDB lineage: Bacteria > Pseudomonadota > Gammaproteobacteria > Burkholderiales > Burkholderiaceae_C > Albitalea. The sequence continues at coordinate 133,245 of CBIHOF010000012.1, forward strand.
TGCAGATGTGGAACCGCTGGCGCGTCACGCGCGAGTTCGAGGCGGGGCGGCCGTGGCTGCTGCGCTTCTTCGACCGCATCCGCTTCTATCCCGTGACGGCGCAGGAGCTCGCCGTGCTGCGGCGCGACTTCGTGGCCGGCAAGGCCTCATTGCGCATCGAGGACGGCAGCTTCCGGCTGTCGGATTACCGGCGTTTCCTCGCCGAGAACGCCGACGACATCGGCCGCTTCAAGCAGCGCCAGCAGGCCGCCTTCGAAGAAGAGCGCGAACGCTGGCGTGCCGCGGGCATCGCCGACTCGGCCGAATCCCAGGAAGAGCCGGCGCCGGAGGACGCGCAGGCGCTCGATGGCGAGCCCGTGGCCGCGCCGGTGGCGGGCGGCGTGTGGTCGGTGCAGGTGGAGGCCGGCGATGAGGTGGCAGAAGGCCAGACCCTGATCGTCGTGGAGTCGATGAAGATGGAAGTCAGCGTGCAGTCGCCATGCGCGGGGCGGGTGCGGCGCGTGCTGTGCCGGCAGGGTCAGTTGGTGACGAGCGGGCAGGTGCTCGTGCTCATGGAGTAGGGCACAAGCGGGTCGCACGAGGCTGGTGCCGAAATCTGAGGTGCCGTCCCCAGTCGTGGCGCGCGTTTCGTCGGGCAAGGGATTGCGCCGCGGCCGGTTCACAACTCGCTTGGGCGCGTCGGCAGATGGCCTGGCATCAGCACCTCGCCGTTGGGGCCCCAGTCGACCTGCGTGATGCCCGGCTCCTGCGCCTCGAGCCGGCGCCATTCCAGCTCGTCGGCGCTCGGGGTGGCGCATGGGTCGAAGGCCAGAGCGGCACGCAGGTCGGCCACCAGCTCGGACTCGCTCCATGGCTTCGGGATGTAGCGGCCGACCGTAAAGACGCTGCGGCTGCTCACGTCGCAGCTGCGCGCGGGGCAGACGCTGATGCGGGACTTTCGAAGACGCCGAGGCTTGTAAGCAGCGCGACGTGTTGTCGCCCGTGTGATCTTCATCAAGTCCTGCCGATGGGACCGTGACCAAGATGGTGGGTGTCCCGACATCACGCGACACGGTTAGCACTTCTTCAGGAGACATCGACATGGCCACCACCAGCACGATCACCACCACTCGCAGAGCCCGTCCCGCTGCCGCGTCGCGCAGCGCGGCGCCCCGAACCCGCGGCAACGGCGCATCGAAGCCATCCGTTGCTCGACGGGGCGTCCTCGGCCCGGCAGGCCAGGCCGTGCAGGGCGGACTGGCGACGAGCATGAAGGGTTTGCAGAAATTCGAAGCCGAGATCGCGGGCGTGGTACGGCGCACGGTGGCCGATGCACTTCGTGCGGGCGACTCCGTGGCGCGCGAGATCGCGGGTGTGCTGCGCGACGTGGTCATCGGCGCGGCATGTGCCACCGAAGAGGCCGGCACCAGCCTTGCAGTGAGCATCAAGGGCGTGGCGCGCGGCGCCGTCGCGGGCGTGCAGGACGCCCAGGGCAACATTGCCAAGGCAGCGGCTGAAATCGTCAAGACCGCCATGCGCGAGGCCGTCAGGGTCCGGGCCGATGTGGCCGACGTGGCACGCCGGGCGGTCGAGGGCATCGCCGCCGGCCTTCACGAGTCGGGTGCGAACGCGCGCGCCGGGCTGCGTGCCGCCGTGCGCTCGGCCGCGCAGACGGGAACCTCCATGGGCGCCCTGGCCGCCGACGCGGTCCGGCAAGTCATGGACGGTGTGGTCGAAGGCATGGACGAGATCGCCGATGCGAATGCCACCAGGGCCGCGAAGGCGAAGGCTGCAGGCGTGGCTCGGGTCGCGAAGTCGGTGAAGGCCGCCAAGGCACTGCCGGCGGCACGCAAGGCCACCCGTCGTCACGCGGGCGCGCGATGAGCACGCTGACGAAGATGGTGCTGGGCGCCATGGGTGCGCTGCACCCGGCGCCGTCGCATGGCGATGCCGTCAAGAGCATCCAGCTTCCGCCGCCCGAGACCAGCGGCGGCCTGGGCCTCATGGACGCCTTGTCGCGGCGCCGCTCGTCGCGCGAATACCGCAGCGAGCCGCTGCCGTTGCCGCTGCTGTCGTCCCTGCTGTGGGCGGCGGATGGCGTCAACCGCGAAGAAGGCGGCCGCACGGCACCGTCCGCACTCGACGCGCGCGAGATCGACATCGTGGTTGCGTTGCCCGAAGGCACCTACCGCTTCAACCCCTCGGCCCATGCACTCGAACTCGTGGCCGCCGCCGACCTGCGCCGCGTGACGGGCTACCAGGACTTCGTCGACGACGCGCCGCTGGACCTCGTGTACATCGCCGACCACGCCCGCATGAGGGCCGTGCCGGTGGTCCAGCGGACGATGTTCGCAAGCGTGGCGGCGGGCGCGATCGCGCAGAACGTGTACCTGTTTTGCGCGTCATCTGGCTTGTCCACCGTGCTTCGCGCGTGGATCAGCCGCGACGCCATCGCGCACGCGCTCGGCCTGCCCCACGACCAGGAAGTGCTGCTCTCGCAGACGGTTGGCTTCGGCAAGGCCTGAGCCGCTGCGGGACCGACAGGTCCGGTGGCGGGTTCAGTACATGCCGGGGCGCTCGCCGAGGTTCGCTGCCGCTTCGGTCTCCTTGGCCGGCGCATTGGCAATCATGCAATCGGTCGTGAGCACGAGGCTTGCGATCGAGCCGGCGTTCTGCAGTGCCAGCCGCGTCACCTTCGCCGGGTCGATCACGCCCATCTCCAGCAGGTCGCCGTACTCGCGCGTGGCGGCGTTGTAGCCGAAGCTTCGCTTGTCGGACGCTTCCACCCGATGCAAGACGATGGACGGCTCGTCCGCGGCGTTGCTCACGATGCGGCGCAGCGGCTCTTCCAGGGCGCGCGCCACGATCTTCAGGCCCGAGTTCTGGTCCAGCGTGGGCAGCACCACGTCGGCCAGGGCCTTGCGGGCGCGCAGCAGGGCCACGCCGCCGCCCGGCACGATCCCTTCTTCCACTGCGGCGCGCGTGGCGTGCAGCGCGTCTTCCACCCGCAGCTTGCGCTCCTTCAGTTCGGTCTCGGTGGCCGCGCCGACCTTGATGATCGCCACGCCGCCCGCGAGCTTGGAGATGCGGTCGTCCAGCTGCTTGCGCTCGTACTCGCTCGTCAGCGATTCACGCTCCTTCTTGAGCGCCGCAACGCGCTCGGCAATGTGCGCCGGGTCGCCCGCGCCGCCGATGAGGGTGGTGCTGTCCTTGTCGACTTCGATGCGGCGGGCGCGACCCAGCTGTTCGAAGTTGACCTTGGACAAGGTGTTGCCCAGCTCCTCGGACACCACGACGCCGCCGGTCAGCAGCGCCAGGTCCTGCAGCATGGCCTTGCGCCGGTCGCCGAAGCCCGGTGCCTTCACCGCGCATACCTTGAGCACGCCGCGCACGCTGTTGATGACGAGCGTGGCCAGCGCTTCGCTCTCGATGTCTTCCGCGATCACGAGCAGGGGCGCCCCGGCCTTGGCGCTGGCCTCGAGCAAGGGCACGAGCTCCTGCACGCTGCCCAGCTTGTGGTCGCACAGCAAGACGGCGGCATTTTCCAGAATGGCCGCCTGCCGTTCGGTGTTGTTGATGAAGTAGGCCGACAGGTAGCCGCGGTCGAACTGAAGTCCTTCCACCACCTCGAGCTCGCTGGCCATGCCCGAGCCGTCCTCGATGGACACCGCGCCTTCGCGCCCGACCTTGTCCATGGCCCGCGCCACCAGCTCGCCGATGGAGCGGTCGTTGTTGGCGGAGATGGTGGCCACGTGGGCGATCTCCTGCGAGTTCGCGCACGGCTGGGCCAGTTGCTTCAGCTCCGCCACCACGCGTTCGATGGCGTGGTCGATGCCACGCTTGAGGTCCATCGGGTTCATGCCCGCCGCGAGGTACTTCAGGCCTTCCTCAATCAGCCCGTGCGCGAGCACCGTGGCCGTGGTTGTTCCGTCACCAGCCATCTCGCTCGTGCGCGAGGCCACTTCGCGCAGCAGCTGCGCGCCCATGTGCTCGAAGCGGTCTTCGAGCTCGATGGCGCGCGCCACCACCACGCCGGAGTTGACGATCTGCGGCGGCCCGAAGTCGCGGTCGAGGATGACGGTGCGCCCGCGGGGACCGAGGGTCACCTTGACGGCATCGGCCAGCGCATCGACACCGCGGCGGATCTTGTCGCGCGCTTCTTCGCGAAAGAGAAGTTGCTTGGCACTCATGGGCTTGCTTCCTTGCTGGGTTGGGCGTTGCCGACAATCTTTTCCCCGCCGCCGCGAGACACGGTTGACACAGCGCAAATGGAAGTCTTGTGCGGGTGCTTGAATCGGTGGAACCGGCCCTGCCGAGGGATGGACATGACTGCCTGGTCGTCTGCATGGCTTGCCGGCTCGGCGGCGCTCGATGCGCTGTCGGCGTCGGCAGCCTCGCGAGAGCACATCGAGCATCTGCGCGCCGAGCGCCTTGCGCGCCTGCTCGCGCATGCGCGCACACGTTCGCCCGCGTGGCGCAGCCTGCTCGGACACGCCGGCGCGACGCCGCCGTTGTGCGAACTTCCGGTGATGACCAAGCGCTCGCTCATGGACGACTTCGACCGCTGGGTGACCGATCCGGCCGTCACGATCGGGTCGGTCCGGGAGTTCATCGCCGATCGCGACCTGGCAGGGCAGGCCTACCTCGGCCGCTACCAGGTGTGGGAAAGCTCGGGCAGCACCGGCGAGCCCGGCATCTTCGTGCAGGACGAGAACGCGCTGGCCGTCTACGACGCGCTGGAGATGGTGCGGCGGCCGGTGCTCGACGCTGCCCGCCGCGGCCTGGACCCCTGGTACGCCTGCGAGCGAACGGCCTTCGTGGGCGCCACGGGCGGCCACTTCGCGAGCAACACCACGGTGCTGCGGCTGTGCCGGCTGTATCCGTGGCTCGCGCCCAGCCTGCGCAGCTTCTCCTTCCTCGACCCCTTGCCATCGCTGGTGCGCGCGCTCAACGAGTTCGCCCCGACCGTGTTGATGAGCTACCCGAGCGCGGCCGCGATGCTCGCCCAGGAGCATCGGGCGGGGCGGCTGAGCATTCCGTTGCGCGAGGTCTGGACCGGCGGCGAGTCACTCTCGGCGCGCATGCGGGCGTTCATCGCTTCGGCATTCGCCTGCCGGGTTGCGCAAAGCTATGGCGCTTCCGAATTCCTTTCTCTGGCCAGCGAATGCCGGTGCGGCAAGCTGCACTTGAACAGCGATTGGGCCATCCTCGAATCGGTGGACGCCCATGGCCGCCCGGTGCCTGACGGCAAGACCGGCGACACGGTCTTGCTCACCAACCTGGCCAACCTCGTGCAGCCGCTCATCCGCTACGAACTGGGAGACCGCGTGCGCATCGCGTCGCAGGCCTGCGACTGCGGGTCGCCGTTCCCGGTGATCGAGGTGGAAGGGCGCGTCGACGATTCCTTGACCATGAAGGACAAGCACGGGCACGCGGTGTTGCTGGGGGCCCTGGCACTCACGACGGTGCTCGAAGAAGATGCGCAGGTCTTCGACTTTCAGCTGCGGCAGGTCAACGACAGGGCACTGGAGCTGCTGCTGGCGGACCCAGGCTCGCAAGGCGCCGCCGAGCTCGACAAGGCGCTCTCGGCCTTGTCCCGCTACCTGCACGCGCAGCGCATGCCCGACGTGGCGCTGACGGGGCGCTGCGTGCCGGCGCTCGTGCGCGGGCGCAGCGGCAAGGTGCCGCGCGTCGTTGCCTCGTCGCACGGGCGGTAGTCGCAGTGCGCGCCGGGGGGCGAACCCGGCGAGGCTCCTGGCCGCCCCGCAAATCGACAGCCACTGAACGAGACTTCGAGCAGCGCCGCGATAGCGATGATGCTGGCTCGCGCGCGACCGGATGGCAAGCGCACGGGCATTTGAGAATCGTCCAAGCCCATGCGGGCATTGAAGCCGCAGTGACATCTCGAAACAGCTGTGTTGGAGGCGCTTTGGCAGCGCGGCGTGCGCAGCTTCACCGTTGACGAATGTCAATCAAGCGGGGAGCCCGCTCTGCAGAATGGTCGTCCATGGCGCTTCAGCTTGCGGTACGAACTGAGATGATGAAAGAGCACCACTTCTTCCTGGAAGACAGCGGCGAGGATAGAGAGTTCGAGCGCGAAGAGTGGCTGGCCGTCGTGCTGGCGGCGGTCCTTTGCGCGGTCATCACTGCGCTGGCCATGCCATGGCCGGTGTAGCGCATGCACCGACCTCCCTTGATACCGCGTTGTTCGACTGCTTGGCGTTGCTGGAGCAACGCCTGCTGCACGCACTACGGCTGATCTCCCCCGTCATCGCAATGTCGTGGCGCACCGGTCGGTCGGTGAACAGCGAGGCCAGCGAGATGAACATCGCAACCCCCGCGCTCGGGCCATCCTTCGGGATCGCGCCCGCCGGAATGTGCAGGTGAAGATCGATGCCCTCGAACATGGACGCGCTGATCCACGTCAAGGCACGCCGCGCAACGCTCACTAGAGTGAATTTGACGGCGCCAATGTGGGTTCGCCGCAAAGGAGTGCTTCCATGAACCGTAGCTTGTCTCATGTCACCGTGTGCGCCTGCGCGGTGGCCGCCGCGGCCTTCATCGCCTGCGGAGATGCGGTGGCCGCCCAGGAGGGTGTCACAGCCGAAGGGCGCGTCTTCGTCACCGGTGGCGTGTCCGATTCAGAACAGCTCGCGCTGCGGTCGCAGCGCGAGCGTTTCAGCCTGTGGGTGGTTACGGCGGCGAAAGGGACGGGTGCCTACCTTTCCGACGTGCGCATCAAGGTGACGGATTCACAGCAGCGGGTGCTCTTCGACGCGGCGCTGGATGGCCCCTGGCTCATGATCGACTTGCCGCTCGGGCGCTACACGGTGGAAGCTGACCTGGCGGGGCGCAAGCAGCAGCACGTCACCACCATCCACCCCGGCGACCACCACCAGGCATTCTTCTATTTCGACGTCGATGCCGACGTGTCGCCGCCCGAAGCGGCATCCCCGGCCAAGCCTGTCGAACGGTCGTGGTGAGCCCGATGATCACTGCTGCGTTTGCGTCTGACCCCGAAGTCTTGCCGCCCGCCGAGGCTGCATCGCCGTCCTCCGCTGCCGGCAACCGCGCCTGGCCTTGACGCTGCTCAAGTCGAGCGCACACGAACGGTGGACGATCGCCCGTGCAGATGAGTGCCGACCCGCTGGCGTGGCGCCGCTCGCGCCCCGTCGCAGAATGCGGCGGATGGCGGTGCACGCCTCACGGGCAGGAGCGGTGAGCGTGCTCAGGGCGCCGCTGGACCTTCTCCTCGTGCGCATGATCGGCGCACCGCAGCATGGCGAGCTGGCAGTGGCCGCGGTGGCCGATGGGCCGCAGCCGGTCCTCGTCGTCGATGCCCAGACATTGCAGATGACCGGTGCCAGCCAGGCCTACATCGTGCCGTCCGCGTGACCCGCCGGGCGGCGCTCGCATGCCTCAGCCTGCCTCGTCGCCACGGCGCAGGTGTTCGACGAACCAGTCGCTCGCCAGGCGGGCGACCTCTTCGAGTGCGCCCGGCTCTTCGAACAGATGCGTCGCCCGGGGCACGATCTCGATGCGCTTGTCGCAGCGCAGGAGTGCATACGCCGACCGATTGAGTTCGATCACTTCGGTGTCCGCGGCGCCGACGATCAGCAAGGTTGCCGCGCGCACCTGGGGAAGTTGGTCGCGCGCGAGGTCCGGACGGCCGCCGCGGGAGACGACAGCCTTGACCGTTTGCGGCCGGCTTGCTGCGGCGACCAAGGCCGCAGCCGCACCCGTGCTTGCGCCGAACAGCCCCACGGGCAGGTCGCCTGCCGAAGCGGGGAGGGCGTCCAGCGCTTGCAGCACCCGTTGCCCCAGCAGTGCGATGTCGAAGACGTGACGCCTGTCTTCAGCCTCGTCGGGCGTGAGCAGATCGAACATCAAGGTGCCCAGGTTTCGCCGCTGCAGGGCCTGTGCAACCTGCAGGTTGCGCGGGCTGTGTCGGCTGCTGCCGCTGCCGTGCGCGAAGACGACCAGGCCACGCGCATGGTCGTCCATGCACAGCTCGCCCTCCAGGCGCCGGGTGCCGATGACGATGGAGCTTTGGTGGAGCATGACAACGTCCTTTCGCATTCGCACGCAGGCAAACAGCATGGACCGCAGGGTCTTGCCCTTCGTTGACACCTGTCAATCGCGGCGATGATGCTTGTCGTGGAATGACAGCGTGGAACTCACCGCCATCGATTGCGCCGCAAGCCAGCCATGAAGCCGAGCGAGATTGCGGCCGCATCTCGGAGAACCGGTCTATGCCGTGCTCGGCAACCACGACACCGTCCGCATGGTTCCTCGCATGGAAGCGATGGGCATCCGGGTGCCTGCTGAACGAATCGCTGCGCATCGAGCGGGGCGGCGACGCGATCTGGCCGGCATCGAGTGGTACCAGCCGCATCTCGAGCGGCTGCACGACGATGCCGACGTGCGCCTGGCGACCTCACGTCGCGCGAATTCCCAGCTACTTCACCTCGATCGAGCGCGACGAGATCGAACCTGTTCCACCTCGGGCCGGATGAGCCGGGTCTCCACCGAACCGAACAAGGTCGCAAAGGCAACGTCGCCTGCATCGCGGCCCACGGCGATTCGCACCAGGTCGGCTGGGTCTGTCATGCCGGTCGGGTCGAAGAGTTCCCATCGGCCACCGAGGAAGGCTTCGAACACGGCATGGAAGTCTGGGGGAGGCGTGTCGAAACGAGCATAGCCGACGGCCAGGCGTGCGGGGATGTTGAGCGCCCGACACATGGCCACTCCGAGGTGCGCAAAGTCACGGCACACGCCAGCGCGCTGAAGGAAGACGTCGCAAGCGGTGGTGGTGCCGTCGGTGGAACCGATACGGTAGTCGACGTGCTCGCGAATCCACTCGCTCACCGCTCTCACGCGGGAGTACCCCGGCTGGAGGTCGCCGAACATCTTCCAGGCGGCCGACGCGAGCCGGTCTGATTCGCAATATCTCGTGGGCATGAGGTCCCCCAGCACCGCGTAGGGCAAGTCCTCGATGGGCACTTCCTGCGCCTGCGTGTCGGGAACTGGTCGGCTCAGGCGAACCTTGGCGCGATAGCGCAGCGTGAGCGGGCCGATCGGCGCCTTCAGCCGCAGGATGCGGTGACCGAGCGCTTCCTCGACATGAACGTCGTGGTCGAGCGAGGGCGTGATGCGAAGGGATTCCTCCAGCACCTCCTGGTCCATGCCGTTCAAGGCATGCACGATGAACAGGAAGTGCGTGTCGCCGAGCAAGGTGTAAGAGAGTTTGCAGTCGACAGCAAAGATGCGCTCGCCGGGTGGCTGGCGCAGGGCGGGGCGTCGTGCGTCGGCGGCGGTCATCGGCGGTCACTCCTGCGCGTAGCTGCTGATGGTTCACCAGGGCCGGGGCAAAGCATGGTTTGGATATTCTTGAGCGTCCGCGCCGTCCCCAGGGGCGACTTCAGATGTCCCACAGATCCTTTGGTATGCGTCTGGCGTCGGGGAGATGCGGCCTACACGTGAGCCGTTCCCTTCGTCAGCGCGCCGACCATCGCCTTTGCAATCGCCTCGCTCGAGCGTGGATTCTGGCCGGTGAGCAGATTGCCGTCGTGCTCGATGTGGCTCAGCAGGGGTAGCAGGGCGGAATGGAAGTCTGCGCCTTTGGACTTCATGACATCTTCCAGAAGAAACGGCACTTCGTCGTGCAGTCCGGCCAAGCGCTCCTCGGCGTTGGTGAATCCAGTCGCGCGGCGCCCGTCAAAGAACGGCGCGCCGTTGGCTCGCTGGGCGTAGACGAGTGCCGCCGGACCATGGCAGACGGCCGCAATCAGCTTGCCAGCGGCGTCGTGCCGCGCGACGAGGTCATGCAGGGCCTCGTGGTGTGCCAGATCGACCATCGGGCCGTGGCCACCCGGGATGAAGATGGCGTCGAAATCTTCATGCTGCACGGACGCCAATGTGACGCTGTTGCGCAAGGCAGCCAACGCAGGAGCCCACGCTTCGTGTTCCCTGTCGCTCGGCGACGACTTCGCGTCCAGTGGTATGGCGCCACCCAGCGGCGAGGCGACGACCACCTCGACCCCGGCTTGACGTGCCGCCATGTAGGGCACGGCAAACTCTTCCGTCCACAGGCCGGTAGGATGTCCAGAGGGCAATTGATTGCTGTTCGTTGCAATGAAGAGGGCTCGCATGTGCGTTCCAAAAGAGTGGTGGGTTTGCTCACCAGCAATTGGGGCGCCCGGGCTTGATAGGGCACTCTTCAGTACCGCATCGCTGCGCTGGTAGACCGAAGCTGACACCATCACCGATTCGCCTCGACGAACGCCCACAAGGCGTCACCGACGGTTCGGCCGCGGCTGTGGATGGAGTAGGCCTCCGACACGTGACTGTGGGCCGCGAAGGTCGCCGACGCGAACGGTCGCCCCGCCGCCCGCAGGCGATTGCGCCACAACTCGGGCGTCACCCGGTACACGCCGGACAACATCATCGCCCCCGCATGCCGTGTTCGCGCCGCGTGGAACTCGGGCCTGGCCACATAGGCCGCCACGTGCGATGCCCCGGCCGAGTGGCCGAACAGAAAGAAACGCGAGGGGTCGCCGCCGCGTCTTTCAATGCTTTCTTGCACACAACGCAGTGCTAGCGCGATGTCTTGTGGGCCAGCCCCGCGAGGCGGCGGTTTCAATCGGGTGTGATGCGAGCGCGCTGCACGATGGCGCGCCAGATCGGGGTTTCGCTTCGGATCGTCGCGGCCATTTCGGCCGGCGAGCCGGGGCTGACGATTCTTCCGGTGCTCTCAAACGCAGCGCGCAAGGCGGATGAAGTCACTGCCCGTGACAGCTCGGCGTTCAGTCGCTGCACGATGTCGGCCGGCGTGGCCTTCGGCGCCACCATGCCGATCCATACAGTGCCGACCCCCGCCACACCGAGCTCGTCGAACGTCGGGACCTCGGGCAGCACGGCCACGCGCTGCAGCCCGCCCACGGCCACCGCGCGCAACTTGTCGACGTGGATGAGCGGCAACACGGGCATCACGCCCTCAAGCATCAGATCGACCTCGCCGGAGACCACGGCCGCCGTCGCCGCAGGGCCGCGGTAGGGGATGTGCTGAACGTCGATGCCCGTGGTGGCCTTGATCAGCTCCATCGTCAGGTGCTGCGGTGTGCCGTTGCCAGGCGTTGAGTAGCGGTACCTGCCGGGGTGCGCCTTCAGCAGCCGCAGAAGGTCGGACCACGACGAGGCCCCGACGGCGGGGTTGAGCGTCAACACCTGCGGGCCTTTGAACAGCACACCCAGCAGCGCAAAGTCGACCTGCGGGTCGTACGGCAAGCGCGGGAACAGGCCGGGCGCGGCGCTCATTTGCATTGCATGGACGAGGCTCAGCGTGCGGCCATCGGGGGCCGCTTGGCGCAAGGCTTCGAGCGCCACAATGCCGCCGGCCGAGGGGCGGCTGTCGACCAGGACCGTCTCGCCCGTTTGCGACGCCAATGCCTCGGCGATCTGGCGGGCCGCCACATCCATCACCGAACCCGGTGCCGAGCCGACCAGAATCCGCACCACGCCTGCGGGCGAGCCACCGGCGCGAACTGGCGACCACGCCGTGCTCGACGCGCCGATGGCCCACGCCAGCAAGCGGCGGCGCACAGGCGAGAGGGGTGGGTGGTCGAGGAGCATGGCGTGATTGGGTTGCATATGCGTTCACTCTAGGCGCCGCGGGAGCCCGCGTCGAGCCACGCCGAAGCAATCCGATGGTGAGTTTTCCTCAACAATGAGCGGTTCGCCGAAGGAGATCCCATGGACAACAGCAGTCGCCTTGAGATGCTGGTGCGCGTGGTCGACCAGGGCAGCCTCGTCGCAGCCGGCCGCAGCCTCGGCCTGACGCCGTCGGCCGTCAGCCGCGGGCTCGCCGACCTCGAAGGCTCGCTGGGTGTGACGCTGCTGCTGCGCAGCACCCGACGCATCCAGCTCACCGAAGACGGCGTGCAGGTCTACGAGCGCGCCCTCGACATCCTGTCGCGTCTGCAGGAACTTGAAGCGACTGTCGCGCGCCGCACGCGCTCGGTGGCCGGCACCCTGCGTGTCGGGTTGCCGGTGCCGATCGGCCGATACATCATCTGGCCGCGCCTCGCGCACCTGCTGAACCGGTACCCCGACCTGCAGCTCGATTTCAAACCGATCCAGGACCCGAAGGCCATGCAGTCGGAAAACTTCGACGTGCTGCTGATGGTGGGCGAGCCGCCGTCTTCACGCCTCGTCGCGCACCGCTTGGCTCTCGGACGCCCAGGCATCTATGCATCACCCGACTACATACGCCGCTTCGGCGAGCCGCAGTCGCCCGACGAACTGACGGGCCATCGCTGCCTGGTGTTCCATGGGCCCTGGATGCAGCTGCCCGCCGAGCAATGGAATTTCGAGCGCGCGGGCGAGACCACCTCGGTGCACGTCAAGGCACGCGTGATCACGCCCGATCGCGAAGGACTGATCGTCGCGGCGCTCGCCGGCGTCGGTGTCGTTCGCATGGCGTGTTTCGACCCGTCGCTCGTGCAGAGCGGGCGCCTGCGACGGTTGCTGCCGGACTGGGAGTGCACCGACGGGTTCAATGTCTACGCGCTCCATCGAAAGAGCGCCAGCCTCGCGCCGCGCATCCAGGCCTTCCTGTCGTTCGTGCGGGAGTCGTTCGAGGCCTTTGATCCGGAGGAGGTGACGTTGCTGCGGGTGCGATGAAGCAAGTTGGCTGGCAATCCGCGCCAGCGTCGACGTGCCGCTGATCGCATGCGCTGCGCGGCTGCTTGTCGGTGGTTCGACCGGCTGCGCTTTTGGGTCGGTGAGTGCGTTGAGAGAGAGGAACCCAGCGATTCTTGCCGTGCGCGCCGGGCAGCTTGTGCTGTTCGGGAAAGCGCCGATTCACCCCGAGAGGCCACCGCCCAATCGGGTTCGTAACCGTATATACGATATATACTGTTTATACCGTTAGGAAGGAAACCTGAAGATGAGCACCACAAGTCAAGCAAGCAGAAAAGCCGCCAAGACCCCCAAGACCAGCAAGGCCGCAAGCAAGCCCGTGTCGAAGGTCGCAACCAAGGCCGTCGCCGCGAAGAAGCGCGGCCCCAGAAAGCCGACGGCGGAAATTGCTGCGGGTGCAACGGTCCCGACGAGGCGCAAGGTCGCGGCCAAGCCCCCGAAGTCGGTAACTCCGGCTGTGGAACAGCCGAAACTCGTCAAGACGAAGCTGGTACGCGACAGCTTCACCATGCCCAAGTCCGAGTACGCCGTGATCGACTCGCTCAAGCAGCGCAGTGCCCAGGCCGGCCGGCCGTTGAAGAAGAGCGAGGTGCTGCGCGCCGGCGTCAAGGCACTCGCGGCCATGGCCGACGCCGACTTCGCCGCTGCCATCGGCAACGTCCAGGCGCTCAAGACGGGACGGCCCAAGTCGAAGAAGGCCGCCGAACCCGACTCACAGGTATGACGGCGCCTCCGGCGCCAGCGAGACTGCATGATTTCCATTGCATGGATATCCCTGCCGGAACACTCCTCTATCAACAGCTCACACTGCGCGTCGCAAACGCATCCGAACTGAAGCTGGTCGTACTGTTGGAGCAGCATGAGCGATAGAGCATGGACACCCATGCTCGCGAGGACCGCCATGAGACACCTTCAAGACCCGCTGTCCCGGTCGCGATAGAAAACGGGGACGAAACATTGAGCGAGCCGTAACAGCGGCGCGGGTGCGGCCACCGCTCGAAGCGTTTCCGGTGTCCGCTGTCGGCGTCCGTCCGCTATCGAGCGCCATCCGGGACCGACAGCAAGTGGCCGGTACCGCTTGTGCGCTTGCCCTGACTGCAGTCGTCAGCATGGGCCAAACCACGACAGACACAAAGGGCGTGACGACGAGTACCGCCCCGGCGAAGGCCGCCAGCGTCGAGCGCAAAGTCGCCGAACGTGCTTTGCGAGCACCATGCATCCACCGAGATTCTTCCGTGATGGGGCAAAGCAGTGCCGCGGTGCCAGTCCTCATGTCCTCGAACTTTGTTCGTCCGATTGCAGACCTCCAGACAGTCGCTATCTGTCACGTGCGCCATCGAGTGCACGGCATCATTCGGTGTCGGGTTGCCTGGCCGGGTGCGCCGCGCGAAACGCCTCCATTTCTGAACAAGCACGCGAGATCCTCAGTAGCGATGGGAAGTCACCCAGATCCACGTTGAATCGCTCCGCGCTGAACAGTTGCGGAATGAGGCAGCAGTCGGCAAGCGTCGGAGAATCTCCGAACGAGAATCGACCACTCCTGCCCGAAGTCGCGATTTGTGCCTCTAGCGCCTTGAGACCAAGGCCTATCCAGTGCTGGATCCATTGTGTCTTCTGCTGTTCGGTGACTTGCAGATCGCCGACAAGGTACTTGAGCACTCGCAGATTGTTCAGTGGGTGCATGTCGCAAGCGACATGCAGGGCAAGACTTCGCACGAATGCTCGGTCCTCCAGTCTGGTTGGTAGCAACGGTACGTCGGGATAGCGTTCTTCGAGGTACTCCAAGATTGCCATCGATTGAGTAGTAGTCGTCGCGGCGTCTTCAAGGACGGGAACGTGACTATGCTTTCTCCATTTCACGCGCCAGAAAATAGTTCAACGCTGTTCGAAGGACGGCGATGGCGCCTAGCTTTCCAAGCATGTCCCAACTGGGTGCGACGGACGTTGCGAGAATGTCGGCACCCAACTGAAACTCCAACGCGAGCGCCATGTATCGCGCCAGTGTCTGCCTCACCGAGTTGCTCTCACGATTCTGATGCGTGACATAGGTTCGTGCGAACTCAACGAAAGAGGCCACCATCCCGATTCCGATGACGAGCGCACCCACACTCTCGACAACCAGCTTGAGCCATAAGACGGAATTGACGATAACGGCCTCAGCGCCCACATCGAAAGGGGAAGGAACCATGATGAGGGTTGTGCTCTCTATGCAACCAGAAATTCGCGCCAAGCGTGCACTGCGGAAATCGCTGATCGCTCAGGCAAACAGCCATCGCTTCACGAGCTTTGTATAGCGCGGCATGATGACGTAGACCATGAGCACGACGATCGTTCCCGTAACAACAAGAGTAGTGAACAAACGATGGTCGGGGATGCCTAAGACCTGCAGCGCCGGTGAGACGATCATGGGAACGCCGAG
Organism: uncultured Comamonadaceae bacterium; assembly: GCA_966211955.1. Lineage (GTDB taxonomy): Bacteria > Pseudomonadota > Gammaproteobacteria > Burkholderiales > Burkholderiaceae_C > Albitalea. The sequence goes on from CBIHOF010000012.1 coordinate 148,342, forward strand.
GGTCAGGGGATAAATCACAGACCAGGTCACCAGACTCTGTCGCCAGCGGGCGGGCACCTTGGTCTTGGCTTCCATTGGGGCAAACCAGAAATCCAGACCGCTACGAACGAAGAAATCGTCGCCACTGGCAAGAAGCGGCTTGACTCCTTCGATGAGCTGACTTCGAACTGGTGACTCCGTCCAGGCCCGCAGATGCGCTGTGGTGTCAAACCGAATAATGATCGTGTAGGTCCAGGAGAGACCTGGAACCGGATGGATGATCTGCCAGTCAAGATTGCCAGCAAATGATCGGCAAAGCGGCCCGATTTCGTTCATCCATTCTTCGTACTCAGCTTGCCTGCCATCACGCACCCGATGAGTGATGACCACCGTGGCTCCCATTGTGTCGCCATTGCTTGTATTTTTCGTGTTTTGGTCCATGGCGTCGCTCGCGTAATGAGGCATCGATCGTTTCTGCAACTTCCTCCAAGTTGAAGACTGGAGGGGCCACCTGTCGCCAGATCACCCAAGTCCAGTTTTTTCCCTGAGCTTACTTTTCACGTTCTTTTGTGCCATGTCATAGCTTTCAAACAACGCCCCATATGCGGGTTCGACGTGGTCGACAAAGACCTTGGCGAATTCCATTGCTTCTGGGCGATTCCAAGTGTGCATCACCTCTGTAATCGCCGCGAACGTGTCAATTGGCATCGCGCCGGCCTGCGTGACCCGGGCAATGGAGATGTCGGTGGCCATCTTCGACCAATTGCCCGAGGCATCCACAATGCAGAACACTTTGTATCCCTCTGCGAGGGCGCTGAGTGCAGGAAATACCATGCAAATGCTCGTGAGCGTGCCTGCGATGAGCAATGTCTTCCGCTTGGTCTTCTCGATGGCTTCGACAAAGGGGCGGTGATCCCACGCGTTGATCGGGCCGCTGCGCGGAACGTACACCACATCGGGGTTGCTCTGAAGGATATCGGGAATGATCGGACCATTCGGACCACCGGGAACGGAGGCCGTTGCAACGGTCGGGATCTTCGCGATCTTCGCTGCCTTCGCAAGAGCAACTACGTTGTTGCGGAGTTCCCTGTACTCCATATCACGGACCAACTGGAACAAGCCGCTCTGATGATCTATCAGCAGCAATACAGCATCGTTGGGGTCAATCATCCACTTGTTTGTCATGTCATTTCCTTTGGTTTTCGAACTGGATACACCGCCTGCACCAGCGGCGACTTCGGTTGCCGCTGTCGCCGACGCACTCAGCAATGTCGCTGCGCCAACCGCAGCGCCGCTAACAAGCATCTCTCTACGCTTCATGTGATCCTCCGATCGATTGATACTTTCAAATGAGTCGTGCCGTTCCAGCACACGAAGATGTCGCCGGTAGTCAATACATGGGTCATGGAGCGACTCCGGTGGGACAAAGAGTTGTCGATCGGTGGTTCCGACTGAATTTGCGGACAACTCAGTGGGTACCGGCCGGTCGATGCATACGACGGTGCTTTAGCCGATCCGCTTGTCACGTCGCAGCTCGGCGCCGATGCGCTGAATTTCAGCCTCTCCCTGTGCGAGGGCGGCCTTGCTGGTGTGCACCGAGTAGTAACCCATCACCAGGTCGTGTGGATGCTTCACCGCCGAGCCGAGGACGAAAGACGTGTCGCCACGGGCCACGCAGTCGATGGCTTGTTCCGATTCCTCGAACACGGCGAGTTCACCGGTGCCCACCGACCCATTCACGTCGAGTCGTCCCGCGCTGACCGCCAACCACGCCACGGTGTGGCCGGCGAGCGGCGTGTATCGCCAGCGCTCGCCGTCCTTCAAACTCACCGCAAGGTAATTCATGCCAGAAGGTGCTGGAATCGGGCTGCGGGCCTTGCCGTAGCTTCCAAGCAGCACACGGGCCGGGCCTTCGTGTGGAACGTCTGAAGGTGCCAGATAAAGGCTTTCCGCGTGTGCGTTCTCTTCCGAGGCAGGCAAGGCGACCCAGAGTTGAAAGCCCGACATCGGCGAGTCACCGACCGGTGCACCGATGTGCCACACACCGTTGCCGGAGCGCATCCACTCCACGCCGCCAGCGAGCAGCACACCCTTCTTGCCGGTCGTGTCTTCGTAGAGAAGGTTGCCTGTCATCACGAACGTCAACGTGGCGATGCCTGAATGCGGATGCATCGCGAAACCCTGGCTGCCATGACCGGCGCTGAAACTGTTGAGGTCAAGAAATACGAATGGCTTCAGGAGCCTGCCGAGGTCACTCGGGCTCACCAGACGCGTGATCGGTCCATGGGTGCTGCCATGCGTGCGGTGGACGATGGCCCGCGCGCCGGCGCTCGATGCTTGATCAAGCTTCGAGGTGCCGGGAATGGCTAGTGATGCGGTCATCTGTCGTCCTTGGAGTTGAAGTGAAGTGGGCTCGGCGAAGACATGAGGTCTGGGCTGCTGCAGTCGACGTGTGAACGATAGGAGCGGTAGGATCGACTGACTAGCCGGTGCAATCGGAGCGCACTCGTCCAAATTTCAAAGCAAAGGGGTTTCATGCTCGATCTGAACGACATTGCCTTATTCGTGCAGGTCGTGCGCAGTGGCAGCTTTGCCGAAGCGGCGCGGCGCCTCGGCGTCCCATCGAACACTGTCAGCAGACGCGTCCAGGGACTCGAGGAACATCTCGGCACGCGGCTGTTGCAACGCTCGACCCGCAAGCTCACCCTCACCAGCGCAGGCGAGGAGTTCTACTCACGTTGTGCCGATGCAGTCGCCGGACTGTTCGATGCCGGGCAAGAGCTGAGCTCGGGAAGCCAGGAGCCGAGCGGGCTTGTTCGCGTTGCCGCACCGGCCGACTTTCTCGACATGTTCGTGATGGAGTGGGTGGCCGAGTTCCTGGCAACCTATCCCAGGGTTCGACTCGCCTTGCTGCTCAGCGATTCGAAGGTGGACCTGATCGCGGATCGCATCGACGTGGCGTTTCGTGGTGGTCCCCTCGAAGACTCGGACTACATCGGGCGGCAGGTCCTGTCGGCAGGCAACGACGGGCTGGTGGCCAGCCCGGCTTACCTTGCAGCGAGGGGGGCGCCCAACACACTGCAGGACCTGCTGGAGCACGATTGCGTGACCTTTGCGCAGCCTGGCAGCAATCATGTGACCTGGCGCCTGGCCGGACCCGACGGCATCGATGAAACTGTGCAGGTTGCCGCTCGCTTCAGCGGCAACACGGCGCAGGCCCTTCGCAAGGCCACGCTGGCTGGGTTGGGCATCACGCTGCTTCCGAGGGCCATCCTCATGAAGGACTTGCAGGCCGGTCGCCTTGTCCCCGTGCTGCCCGAATACCAGCGTCCTGGTCACGGCCTGAATGTGCTCTACCCCAGCCGACGCCATCTTCCGCTCGCCGTGTCGGCGTTCATCGATCTCGTCGTCGAGAAAGTCGGCGAACTGGATGCGACATCGACACCACTGCGCCCATAGGTTGCCCGGCAGGCACGCGATGAATGTTGGGGTCATAGCGCCCTTGGCGTTCCCCAGGAGATGTGACCCAGATCGCGACGAATGGATGGCGACAGCCTGCGCCGATTGCTTCAAAGACTGGACGAGTGCAATCCAAGCCATCGTCTGGTGAAGGCGTGGGGCCGTACGTACATTCATTGGGTGCTGGAAGCGCAGTCGCCCCAGACAAACGAGGTGGCTGCAGCATTAAGACGCGAGGCGTCCGGCGAGTCGGAGTACACAACCCATGTTCAAAGGCAAGACGGCCCTCGTCACGGGCTCAACCTCAGGCATCGGCCTGGGCATCGCGCGAGCCCTGGCCTCCGGCGGCGCCAACCTGATCCTTAATGGCTTCGGCGACGCTGCGGAGATCGAACGGCTGCGCGCCGAGCTGGCCGAGCGCTTTGGCGTGACCGTGCGCTACGACGGTGCCGACATGAGCAGGCAGGTTGCCATCGAAGACATGATGCACAAGGCACTGAGCGAGTTCGGCGCCATCGACCTGCTCGTCAACAACGCGGGCATCCAGCATGTCGCGGCGGTCGATGAGTTTCCGCCCGACAAGTGGGATGCCATCCTGGCCATCAATCTGTCGGCGAGTTTCCACACTGTGCGCCTGGCAGTGCCGGCAATGAAGAGCCGCGGCTGGGGCAGGGTGGTCAACATCGCGTCGGCGCATGCGCTCGTGGCAAGTCCCTACAAGTCGGCCTATGTGGCCGCCAAGCATGGCGTTGCCGGTCTCACCAAGACGGTGGCGCTCGAGGTCGCCGAAATGGGCATCACCGTCAACGCGGTGTGTCCCGGCTATGTGCTCACGCCCCTGGTGGAGAAGCAGATTCCCGACACCGCGAAGGCACGTGGCATCAGCGAGGCTGACGTGATACGCGACGTGCTTCTCGCCGCGCAGCCGACTAAGAAGTTCGTGACCGTCGAAGAGGTTGCGGCATTGACGACCTTCCTGTGCAGCGATGGCGCCGCATCGATCACCGGTGCGATCCTGCCGATCGATGGCGGTTGGACCGCTCACTGACTGCACTCGCAGTTACCCAAGGATTCGTCCCGTGAAATCCGACTCTGTTCTCGACCTGGTGTCGATGCCGATGGCCTCACCGTCCTACCCCAGGGGGCCTTACCGCTTTGTCGATCGCGAATACCTGATCGTCAGCTACGAGTCCGATCCCGAGGCGATCAGGAACGCCTTGCCCGCGCCCTTGCAGCCCGACGGCAGCAACACCGTCATGTACGAGTTCATCCGCATGCCCGATTCGTCGGGGTTCGGCGACTACACCGAATCGGGCATCGTGATCCCGGCGCTATTGAATGGCAAGCACGTGAACTTCACGGCCCAGATGTACCTCGACGACGAGCCGCCGATTGCCGGCGGACGCGAGATCTGGGGATTCCCGAAGAAGCGCGGCAATCCAAAGCTCGGTATCGTCCACGACACCTTGACTGGCACGCTCGACTACGCCGGAGTGCAGGTCGCCGTGGGCACCATGAGTTACAAGCACCAGCACCTGCTGTACGACTTGGTGGGCCGAAAGGCCTGTTCGTCGGACTCGATCATCGAGAAGATGACCAAGACGCAAGTGAACCTGAAACTCATTCCAGACGTCGATGGATCGCTCGCAATCGCGCAGCTGGTGGGCTTCGAACTGTGCGACATCCGCGTCCACGGGGCGTGGTCCGGGCCGGCAAGGCTGCACCTGGTGCCGCACGTGAATGCGCCGGTCGCCGACCTGCCAGTGCGCAAAGTGCTTGGAGGGCTGCACTTCATCGCCGACCTGACGCTGCCTTACGGGCGCGTGCTTCACGACTACAAGCATCCGTCTCCAGCCGCGGCACCCTCCGAGCGGGTCGTGGCATGACGGCCGCGAGCAAGCGCAGGCGTTTGCCAGGGCAGGTCGTGTTGGCGCTTCAAGGCGGTGGCGCACTCGGGGCCTACCAGGCGGGGGTGTATCAGGCGATGCACGAGCAAGGCATTGAGCCCGATTGGGTGATCGGCACCTCCATCGGGGCGATCAACGGCGGGTTGATCGCCGGCAATCCCGTCTCGCAGCGACTGGAGCGCCTGAGGGCGTTCTGGAACTTCGCCGAGCACCAGCCCGCGCCGGTCGGAGCGCCGGCCTGGTTGGGCCTGGACAGTCTTCTGGCAACGATGAACACAGTCGTGCATGGCATTCCGAACTTTTTCGTGCCCAACCCGGCGGCGATGCTCGGGGTGCAGGCAGACGTCGGCATCGAGGCGGCGTCGTACTACAGCACAGCACCTTTGCGCGAGAACCTGTCCGCGCTCGTCAACGCCGAGTACATGGGCCGGGGCAGCACGCGCCTCACCGTCGGCGCGGTCAATGCCCGCAGTGGCCAGATGCGCTACTTCGACAGCGAACAGGAGAAGTTGTCCATTGACCACCTGATGGCTTCCGGCGCGCTGCCACCCGCGTTCCCGGCAGTGCGCATCGATGGTGAACCCTACTGGGACGGGGGCATCTACTCCAACACGCCGATCGAAGTGGTGCTCGATGACGAACCGCGGCGCAGCTCTGTGATCTTCGCCGTCAATGTCTGGCAGCCGGATGGCCCCGAGCCTCAGTCGATCTTGCAGGTGATGGGGCGGCAAAAGGACATTCAGTACGCCAGCCGGGCCGAGAGCCACCTGGCGCGGCAAAAGCAGATTCAGCATCTGCGTCGTGTGATCCGAGAGTTGGGCAAGCAGATTCCAGCCGCCAAACAATCGGATCCCGACGTGAAGGAACTGGCCTCATCCGGGTGCGGCGCGACCATGCATGTGCTCAAACTGCTCGCGCCTCGGTTGGCGGGTGAGAGTCACACCAAGGACATCGACTTCACCGGACCCGGAGTGCGGGCGCGTTGGCAAGCGGGCTACGGCGACACGCTGGCGATGATCGAACGCGCCCCATGGAATGAACCGATCGACCCCCTCGCCGGCGTGGTGGAGCACGCCGTGCTCGAACGCTGAGAGGTCGGCATCCGTCCCGCTGCCGGACTGTGAGGGGCGCCGGTGCAGGGCAGTCATGGCATGGCGCGACTTGGCACTGTCAGCGCCTAGATGCGTAGCGCGGAGGGGACGCGTGCCTGACGCGCAGAGTCGATCTGTCCACGGCGGGAATCACGCGTCGGCACGGCGGTCGGCTCGGAGAACTATGTTGTCCGCTCCTATCGACCTGCGCGGGTCTCTCGGGGGCCAACCACGCGCAACGTGGGAGCGTTGCGCAGCGCGGTCATTGCGTCGCGAGCGGTGTCGACTGCGTCGCTGCAGCCGAGCGAAGCGTGACAGCGCGCTCGGCCAACGCGTTCTCGGCGAGCGCACGCTGGGCCTCTGCGCGAGCGCCTTGTTCCGAGTTCACGGGCAGGGGTCGCGACCGTGCGTGGGCCTCGCAGGCACGCACCGCGATCTGCGACGCGTGCCATTGGGCCACACGCTCGCGTTGATGTGCCTGCCCCATGTAATCCCAGGGTGCCACCGTCTCGGCCACCGGCGGGTGGATCCAGGACTCGCGCTCTTGGCGGGCGGTGTCACGTGCGGCCATTGCGCGCGCGTCGTCGGTGTTGTTCTGGGCCAAGGCGCTTGCGGCGACCATGCTGATGACCACGGTCAGTGAGGAAAGTGTCAATGCTTTCATGATGGTTCGAATGATGTGTGTTTCGTCGAGGCGACCGGACAAGGCTGGCGTCCCCCCGGCTCGACGTCGATCAAGTCGGATCCGTGCTTAAAGGGGCCGCGCCAGTTCGGCGCGCAGGATCAAGCCGTGGCGAGGCGCCGGGCGTCGAGACTGAGGCTGCCCGTTCCGAATGCCGCAATCTGCAGCAAGCCGCCCGCGATGGCGATGTTCTTCAGGAAGTGGATCATCTGGTTCTGATCGCCGAAGTTGCGATGAAAGAACAGGGCCGCGACAACTGTGAAGGCCGCCAAGAGCAGGCTCACGACGCGGGCGCGGTATCCGACCAGGAGAAGAATCCCACCGCCCAGTTCGATGACGATCGCGGCCAGATAGGCCAGCATCGGCACCGGCATGCCGATCGAGGCGATATAGCCTTGCGTTGCTTCCGATGCGCCGATCTTGCTGAAACCGCTGAGGATGAAGAGGCTGGCCAGCAAGAGACGGCCGACAGCCGCGTAGTGGTTGTTCTGGGACATGTTGGATTCCTTGAAATGTGAATGCGTTGGTGTGGCGCGATCAGGCGGCGAGCGCCAGGACCTGCGCCTTGGCGCGCGCGATGGCGGCGGCTTTGGCCTCGTCGCCCAGCGCCAGGCCTTCAGCACGGATGATCGTGACGTCACTCATGCCGATAAAAGCGAGTGCAGACAGCAGGTAGGTTTCCTGATGGTCCATGGCTGCCGAAGGGCTTCCGGCGGAGTGCACGCCGCCGCGTGCGGAGGCGACGAAGACCTTCTTGCCCGTCACGAGACCCTCGGGACCATTGGGCCCGTACTTGAAGGTGCGCCCGGCGACGGATACGCGATCGATCCAGGCCTTCAACTGCGAAGGGATGGAAAAGTTGTACATCGGCGCGCCGATCACAATGATGTCGGCGGCGAAGAGGTCGTCGATGTAGGCGCCGCCGGTGGCGAGGTCCTGGCCGAGATCGGCGCTGCCGATCGGGCCGCCCTGGAAGACGGCCAGGTGGACGCCGGACAGATGCATGGCTGCATCGGCGACGAGGTCGCGACGTATCACGTTGGCGCCTGGATGAAGGGCTTGCTGCCGAGCGACGATGTCTGCGGTGAGGGCTCGGCTCACCGAGTAGTCACCGAGGATGCTGGAGTCGATGTGAAGAATGGTGGTCATGTGGTTTCCTGGTCGATCAAACGAGGGGTTCGGGATTCCTTGCGATCACGTCGCGTCGCATTCCATGACCAAAGCATATGAATTGGCCCATTGCCTTACTAGGCTGCGCAAGCAGGTTGCTCTCGTCCAGCAATTGAAGGAAAGGGCGACGCCAGATGGGTGCTCGGAAGGAGTGAAGGCGCAAGTGCGCAATCTGAGCTGAAGACAACGGCGAACCACATCGGTCGTTGCCAATGAACAGCCGCCGCCCACCGGCGCCTGGCCGAGACCAAGGAGCTTTATGAGCAGGGGATAGTGGCTCGCATGGCGCTGGATTCCTCGCAGCGCGAGGCGGAAACGTCCGATGACCAGGTGTATGCCGGGCAAGACGAAGTGAAAAGCGCTGCGCGAACGCCAAAGCGGCGCGTCGATGCGTGTGTTGGAGCTGGAGGTGCAGAACCGCCAGGAAAGGCTGCGCGAGCTGCAGGCACGGCACGATGCGGCGGAACTGGTTGCGCCGATCGGCGGCGTGGTGATGCTGCCGGCGTCGGGCGACGGCGGCGACAGCTCCGGCGCGTCACGCGATTTCCGCGCCGGCGCCTCGGTGTCCACCCGTCGTGACACGGCGCAGACCCCCGTGAACGCGGGATACGAACCAGTAGAAGCAGGGTGCGAGATTCATCGCACGCGGAACCACCCACCCCGTGCGCCGACCGCCGATTCAGTCAAGGACGATAGCCGTATGACTTCCGACAGCCCCTGGCGTCTTCGACGCAAGCACATTGGCGCGGTCGGACTCGTGCTTGCCCTGGGCCTGCTCGGTTCATGGAGCGTCCATGCCGTGTTGTCGGGCAAGAAGCCCGATCCCGCCTTCACGGTCGAACTCGTGCAGCGCGAAGACATCGAAGAATCCGTCACGGCCACCGGCACGCTGCAGGCCATCGAACTGGTCAATGTCGGCACCCAGGTCACGGGCGCTGTAAAGGCGCTGCATGTCACGCTCGGCGAGCACGTCACCAAGGGGCAACTGATCGCGGAGATCGACGACAGCACCCAGCGCAATGCCCTTCGGCAAGCCGAAGCGCAGAAGGGGGCACTGCAGGCGCAGATGCGTGCCAAGGAATCGGTGCTCAAGCAGGCGCTGCTCGTGCTCCAGCGGCAAAAGGGCATGTACAAGCATGGGGTAGCCTCTCGCGAGGCCTACGAGGTTGCCGAGAACGCGGTGGAGGTCGCCCGTGCCGATATCGATGCGCTGAAGGCGCAGCTCGAAGAGGCGAGCGTGGCGCTGGACACGGCCAACGTGAACCTCGGCTACACCCGGATCGTCTCGCCGATGGATGGAGTGGTGGTGGCGGTGGTCACGCAGCAGGGCCAGACGCTCAACGCCAGCACTTCGGCCCCGGTGGTCGTCAAAGTCGCCCGGATGGACAAGATGAAGATCCGCGCCGACATCTCGGAGGCTGACGTGGTACGGGTCGCGCCGGGCCAGAAAGCCTTCTTCACCACCCTGGGCGAGCCGGATCGGCAGCGCACCGCGGTGCTGAAGGGCGTCGAGCTGGCGCCGGACTCGATGCAAAGTGATTCGTCGCCGGGCGGCGCATCGGCCGTGTACTACAGCGGTCTGCTGGAGACGCCCAACCCCGACGGCACGCTGCGGGTCGGCATGACCGTGCAGATCCGCATCGTGCTGCGCCAGCAAAGCGGCGTCCTCACCGTGCCGTCGGCAGCGCTGCAGCAGCGCGGTGCCAACGGGCGGCGCTCCATCTCCGTGCTGAACGCCACAGGACGCGTGCAGCAGCAGTGGATCACCGTAGGCCTGGACAACAAGACCCGCGCGCAGGTCGTGGACGGCCTCTCCGAGGCCGACCGCGTGGTGGTGCAACCCACGCCGCCCGATTCAACGTCCCAGGGCAGCGCCCCCGCGCCGTAGTGTTGATGAGCAGTTCAGGTGCCGCCATGGATCAGCCGCTGCTGCGACTGCTGGAGGTCAGCCGCACTTTCGAGGCGGGCAGCGATTCGGTCACGGCCTTGCGCGACATCAGCCTGTCCATTCATGCGGGCGAGTTCGTGGCCATCGTCGGTACCTCGGGCTCCGGCAAATCGACGCTGATGAACGTGCTGGGCTGCATGGATAGGCCCACGCAGGGCAGCTACCTGATCGGCGGGCAGGCCACCGATTCGATGACGGCCGATCAACTGGCCGAGTTGCGCAACCGACACTTCGGGTTCGTCTTTCAGCGCTACCTGCTCCTGGCCGGGCTGAACGCCCTGCAGAACGTGGAGATGCCGGCGGTCTACGGTGCCGAGCGGCCCTCGACCCGGCGCGAGCGCGCCATGGCGCTGCTGCAGGCGGTGGGCCTGTCGGAACGGCGCGGCCATCTTCCGAACCAGTTGTCGGGCGGCCAGCAGCAGCGCGTTGCCGTGGCCCGTGCACTGATGAACGGTGCACAGGTGATCCTTGCCGACGAGCCCACCGGCGCCTTGGATTCGAACAGCGCGCACGAAGTCCTGCGCTTGTTGCACCGGCTGCACCAGCAAGGCCGCACCGTGATCGTCGTGACGCACGACCTGGCCGTGGCCTCGCATGCCGAACGCATCATCGAGTTCAGCGAAGGTTGCGTCGTGGCGGACCGCCGCAACGACAAGGTGTCCAGCGTCGAGGAGCCGGGCGAACTGCCGGTGCAAGCGGGCCAGCCGGGTATGCGCGGCTGGGGCTACTGGGCCGAGATGCTGCGCCTGGCGTGGCAGGAGGTGCTGGTCCACAAGCTGCGCACCGGCCTCACGGTGCTGGGCATCGCGATCGGCGTGTCGGTGGTGCTGTGCGTGCAGGCGCTGCTCGAGGGAGGGCAGGAGAAGGTCATGCGGGAACTGCAAGCCATGGCACGCCGCAGCCTGCAGATCATGCCCGGCGCCGGGCTCGGCGACCAGCGGGCCAAGGCTGCCATGCCGCTCAGCCCCGAGGACGCCAGCGCCCTCAAGGCGCTGCCGTTCGTGGACGGTGTGACCCCCGTGGTGACGCAAGGGGTCACGTTGCAGGTGGGCGCCAAAACCGTCTCCGTCCAGCTCTCCGGCGTGGGGCAGGACTACTTCCGGGTCTTCCCCATGCGGATCATCGAAGGCAGGACCTTCACTGCCGACGACGTGGAGCGCTCCGCGGCCGACGTCGTGATCGACCAGGCCACTCGCATGCGGATGCTGCCGGATGAGCCGAACCCGATCGGCAAAACGATTCTGCTCGGCCGCCTTCCGGCCCGCATCACGGGGGTGGCGATCGCGCTCGACGGGAGCGACGCGTCCAACCTGAAGGTGTACGTGCCGTACACCACAGTGATGAACCGCATCGCGAGGCAGCCTCCGGAAATGCTGGCGCTCAAGGTGGCCGAGCACATGCCGACCGACGCCGCCGAGCGCGCCGTCGATGCGGTGCTGGCGCAGCGGCGTGGGGCGCGGGACTTCTTCATACAAAACGTCGACCGCATGCGCGAGGCCCAGGAGCGCAGCCAGCGCGTGTTCGGCGTCCTCGCCGTGTCCATCGCGCTCGCCTCGCTGATCGTGGCGGGCATCGGCGTGACGAACATCATGCTGATGTCCGTGGCGCAGCGGGGCCGCGAGATCGGCATTCGCATGGCCGTGGGGGCCCGCCCGGGCGACATCGGGCTGCAGTTCATCATCGAAGCCACGCTTATGTGTTTGCTCGGCGCGGCCGCCGGCGTGCTGCTGGCTCGCGGCGCCGGTGTCGTCTTCGTGAGCTTGGTGGACGAGTTTCCGATGCTGTTTTCCGCCACCGCGACGGCCTTTGCATTCGTGGTGCCCTTGGTGCTGGGCCTGGTTTTCGGGTTCGTGCCGGCGCAGCGAGCGGCGCGGCTCGACCCGGTGGAAGCGTTGGCAAGAGAATGAAAATCATGTCCTTGAGGGCCGGCCTCTGTAGCGTGATCAAGGTCGGCGCCTGCGCCGCGTTGATCTCCGGCTGCACCTCCATGCCATATGTGGCGCCCGAGCTGTCGTGGCCGGCGCAATGGACGACCGGCGGCCCAGGCCAGCCATCGGCCGGCATGCACGAACAGTGGTGGACGCGCTGGCGCGACCCGCGGCTGGACCATCTGGTCGGCCTGGCGCTGGCGCAAAACATCGATCTTCGCGTGGGCATGCTGCGCGTGCGCGAGGCGCGCGTGCGCGCGCAAACCGCGGCCGTGGCCCTGGAGCCCAGCGTTTCGGCACAGACTGGCGCTTCGCAATCTCGCACCCTCAGGACAGGCGAAACCTCGAAGGGCCAGTCGTATTCACTGGGCTTCGGCTATGAACTGGACCTCTGGAACCGGCTGAGCGACCAGCGCGCGGCGCAGGAGTACGAAGCCCAGGCGGTGGAACTCGACCAAGCAACACTCAGGTTGTCGCTCGTTGCGACCGTGCTTCGCACCTACTGGCAGATCGGCTACACGCAGCAGTTGATTGCCAACCAAGAGCGCAGCATTGCCTACGCCCGCCGCAACGTGGACTTCGTGAAAGTGCAGCAGCGGTTTGGGGCGGCCTCCGTGCTGGAGATGTCGGAGGCGCAGGTGACATTGACCAGTGCCGAGGCCCGTCGCATTTCGCTGCAGCAGTCGCTGGTCGAATCGCGCAATGCGCTGGCGCTGCTGGTGGCCAGCCCGCTGGGCGCGCCGCTCGAACTGCCCCAGGGGCTGCCAAGCAATGCACCGCCACCGGTGGAGCCAGGGCTTCCGGCAGAGCTGCTGTCGCGCAGGCCCGACCTGCGCGCCGCCGAGTTGCGTTTGCGCGGGCTGCATGCCAACAACCAGGCCAGCGTCAAGTCCTTCTACCCCTCGATCTCGCTGTCGGGGGATCTGGGAGGGTCCAGCACATCCCTGCGCCAGGCGCTCCAGAACCCAGTCATGTCGCTGGCCGGATCTGTGGGCCTGGCCGCCATGCGGCGCGGCGACTATCAACGCGCCGTGGAGACCGGCAAGCTGCAAAAGGAGCAGGCCGAACTGCAGTTCCGCGACACCCTGTTGCGCGCGCTGAGCGAAGTGGACACTGCACTCAGCGCGCGCCGAAACTGGGCGCTGCAGTCGGTGCTCGCCAAGCGTGTGCTGAACGCCGCCCGTGAGGTGGAGCGTCTGACTGCGGTGCGATACCGCGCCGGGGCCGTGCCGCTGCGCACCTGGCTCGATGCGCAGGAGGCCCTGCGCCAGGCCGAGAACGCGTGGGCCGACAACCAGCTGAGCCTCAACAACAGTCAGGTGGCCGTGGTGCAGGCTCTGGGCGGTGATCCAGTGGTGGTAACGCCGGCGCCGTCCCCGTCGTCGGCGAGGTAGCCGGCTTCAGTCACAACGGTGGCCAACATCGCGATGGCATTGCCGATCGTGGCGAGCACGTCCCCGACGAAGAGCAAGATGCGCTGCAACACGCGCGGCACCGATTGCGCGGCGTAGCTGCGATTGCAGCGACGAATCCGAGCGCCCAGATCACGGCCGATGCCGAGTGGATCCGTGCGCAGTGGAGCAAATCCTGCTGTGAACCACTGCGCCGCATCCGCAAGACTGGTGCAGATTCGCCAGCACTGGTCGAATCGAAAACGGCTGCCACTGTGTGCTCGACGTGTCCTTCCGCGAAGACCGCAGCCGCGTGCGCGCCGGCCATGGTGCCGAGAACTTCCGCGCCGGCGAGCTGCCCTTCAGCCGCCAAATCGCCGGGCCCAGGCCCCCTCCAGGCTCATTCCTCGTTGGACAAGACTGCGCGTCGACGAACTCCACCAGCTTAGGCACCTTGTAGGGCCCACGGCTCGGCAACGCCGTCGGCGACACGACCGTGCTGTACGGGTCTGACGGTGGAGCTTGCGCATCGCTGCATCGACGACGATGTAGCGAGATAGTGGTTCCACGCATGTGGACCAGTTGGACGCCCCTCCTAGCATGTCCTCGCAACTCAAAGGCGTTACGCGCCCTGCGAGAAGCTAGCTAGGTGGGCCACGCAGTACGGCCCGATGTGATCGCAATGCGGTCATTTTTAAACTTAACTTAATGGAAACAGTAATGTCAAGCAAACTGAAAACCTACATCGCTGCTGCGATGGCCGTCTGCGCCTTGGGCGCGGCTTCGTCCGCCCAAGCCGGCACCAGACTTACTGGTGGCCGTACCTGGACAACCACAGCAAAAAGTGATCTAGACGCATATATTAAAACCCACCCGTCTGCCGCGAGTGCATGTTGGGATATAGCTCACTGGCGTAACTATCCCGGCTCATATACAACTCATACAACCACGCATTCGGGAAACACTTACTGGGTGAATTACACGTGTTGGGGTAAGTCAAGCAAGTGACCTCCAGCGTGCCGGCATGCCCATCGGCCGGCCTCACCTGCTGAGTGCGCAACTCCTGGGTGACCATGCGGGCGCGGCGCCCCGCGCCCGCGCGGCATCTCGAAGCTCGCGCACCCCAGCGGCTCGCTTTGCAACCCGAGCCCGCCGTCGGAGAGGTTTGGCATGTCGGGCGGCGTCGTGAAGATGTAGCCCAGCGCGCGGAGCCAATGAGGGTGTTGAACGGCAATGGTGCAAAGCCGGCGTCGAGCTTCCAGAAGCGCCAATTCGCGCCGGCGATGCCCGCCATGGACACGACCACTCGCACGGGTCGCCGCTGCGTCAACGCATGATCGAAGACATGCGCATGCGCAAGCTGGAGTCCCGGACCCAGGAAGGCTACATCCGCGCCGTTCGCAAGTTGACCGTCTTTCTCAAGCGCTCGCCAAGGCCGCCTTCAGGCCGTTGCTCTTCCTGTGTGCCCGCAGCTTGGTCCGGCGCTCCACCCACCGCTCGTATCGCTCTTCGAACAGACCCAAGGCGATGTTGGCCAACAGCGGCGAGATGATGCCCCCTTGCGGCGTGCCGTTCGCGCGTCGTGGCGGCCACCGACAAATCGATCCACGGCCGCCGGTAAGACGGCGGTCGTCTTCACGCTGGGCAGCTTGGACGAGGCGCGCCAGTACGCGTCTCGGCATGGTTGCCGCCACACACGCCGATGGTGTCGGTGCACGCCGACAGTCCGCTGAACGGGATGGTGAACGCCGAGTCGGACAGCGAGGCCGGCGCCCGCGCGATGGTGCGCAAGCTGCATCGAGGTGCTGCGCCGGCGCGAGCTGTATCCCGGACCATTCAACCTCGTTCTGCCCACCGACATCGTCCCCCGGCGACACGCTGGTCGGGCCACGACAGACGCAGTTTGGCTATCGTCTGACAGGTGCGGGACGGTTCGGATTGGTCGACTACGAAAAGGTCTTCTGCCCCGACCTTTGCAGCGGCTGGACATCGAGGCTCAAGCGCCACTTGGCGCCGTGTGTTACGTTTTAGTCGTGCGCGTCTTATGCCTCGCATGGCGCAGCAGATCCGGAAATACCATGACCACCTTGCATCAGACCTCCGTTCCCACCGTTGGCGACACGCCGAAGGGCGGCTCCGTCCTCGGCTTCTACGCACCGAAGGGCACAAGGCGCCCGCCGCAGATCGCGCGCGCTGAAGGCATCTACCTGTGGGATGTCGACGGCCGGCGTTACCTGGATGCGACTTCCGGCGCGGTGGTCACGAACATCGGTCATGGAAATTCACATGTGCTTGAGGCGATGCGCGATCAAGCGTCGAAGGTCACTTACGCGTACCCTCGATTCTTCGAGAGCGAGCACAACATCCGACTTTCCGACCGCATTTGCGCCCTCGCCGGCGACGGCTTCGATCGCGCCTTCTTCATCTCCGGCGGTTCCGAGGCAAATGAATCCGCGATCAAGTTCGCGCGCCAGTACGCTGTCGTCACCGGACAGGGCAAGAGATTCAAAGTCATCTCGCGCAACCCGAGCTACCACGGCGGCACCTTGGGGGCGCTTGGCGTTACGGGGGATACGAGCACGCATGCGCTTTACGGTCCCATGGTCGTCGAACAGCCGAAGGTTCCGGCGCCTCTGTCGTATCGGCTGCCGCAGGCTCATACGCAGGAAAGCTTCGAACGCTCGTGTGCTGCAGAACTGGAGCGTGCGATCGTGCAGGCGGGATCCGAGACGGTGCTGGCGTTCATCATGGAGCCGATTGGAGGTCTTTCGACGGGCGCTGTCGTTTCGTCACCCAGCTATTTCCGTACCGTGCGCGAGATCTGCGATCGGCATGGCGTGCTGCTTATTTTTGACGAGATCATGAGTGGCGCCGGCCGAACGGGTACCTTCCTCTGCGCTCATCACTGGGAGGGGGCTCGGCCCGACTTGGTCACCCTAGCCAAGGGACTCGCGGCCGGCTACACCCCCCTGGGTGCACTGCTCGCGCCGGATCACATGGTAGATGCCGTGGCCGGCAGCGGGGGCTTCGTCCACGGCCACACCTACTTCACCAATCCGCTGTCCTGCGCCGTAGCCAACGCGGTGCTCGACCAGGTGGTGGAACACGATCTGGCATCCCGGGCCGCGGCACGGGGCATCTACCTTCGGGATCGGTTGCTGCAGCTGGCCGAATGCTCTCCGATGCTCGGGGACGTGCGCGGTCTCGGCCTGCTGACGGCGATCGAGCTGGTCAGCGACAAGGAAGCCAAGCGCCAGCTGCCCGTCGCCTGGAACGCGCCCGCGCGCCTGACGCTGCATGGCCTGAAGCACGGCATCGCCTTGTACAACCGGCGCGCGAACAAGGGCGAGTTTGGTGATTTCCAGATGATCACACCGCCGCTCATCTGCACTGAGGCAGAAATCGACGAGCTGGTTCTGCTGCTCGGCAAGGCGCTGGACGACCTGCACGCTGAGGCCCGCTCCGAAGGGTTGGCGCGATGACGCGAGTGATTTTGCCGTCGATGCCTTCGCATCGGGAGGTCCAACTTCAACGTTCGACACACGCGCCATCGGTCGGCTCGCAAAGTGATTCTCCTTCGCTGGAATGAGCCAGCTGTCGCAATGCCCTCGGCGCCATCGCGTGTGCCTTCCTTTCGCAAGAGGCCTTCAACGAGGGGGCTCCAATCGCTTGCCGATTGAGGTGCTTCGGCGTAAACGCGAGGTCCGGCGGTCGCGTTGAGGAACCAGCAAGGCGCTCTTGCCTGCCAACTCAAAGCGAAGGACCCGCCATGAAGAAGATGCTTACCGCTTGTGCGCTTGCCCTGACTGCAGTCGTCAGCATGGGCCAAACCACGACAGACACAAAGGGCGTGACGACGAGTACCGACCCGGCGAAGGCCGCCAGCGTCGAGCGCAAAGCCGCCGAGCTGAAGGCTCAGGACCAAAAGGTGGCCACCAGTGGGACCTCGAGCAGCAACCACAAGACGACAGCCCATCATCCCAAGCACCACCGCCATCACAAGGTCGCGGTTAGCAAGGCTGCAACGAGCAAGTAAGAAGGAGCGGCGGCCACGGCCGTCGCGGCGCGGATGGCATTCCTTCCTCCACGACAACACGAACCAATGCCCGCACGGCCTGCACGCCGGGCCGACGTTGGATAGGTCGTCATAGCGATAACCCCGCACCCTAGACAGACTTCCACCCAGCACTTGCTTGCCCAGCCTCTTCCAGAGCGACGTAGGCGTGGGCCTCGTCCTTCCGCCGCTTTCGCGTGCGACGGTGAGCCGGCAGCCGACGGAAGAATACGCGGAGCGCAGTGCCGTCGACCAGACGACACGGCAGATCGGCTCCGTCATTGGCGTGGGACGGTGCCCCTGATCGGGCACGTCGATGTCCAGCGCAGCGACTTCAATGCCACGTACGGACTGCGCTTCGGCCACTTCTCACTGCCGCGCCGTGCGCGTTCGTCAACACCCGGCCGGTCACAACCAATCGCATTGAAGACGCTGGCGCGCGACCATGCCCTCAATGACGGTGCAAACACGCACCCCACATGCAACGAGGCCGGCTTCCGCCGGCCTCGTTCCCACCAATCACACGCGCATCAGGCCTGGCGACGGCGACGTGCGACGAAGCCCACCACGCCGAGACCGGCGAGCATGAGGGCATAGGTCTCGGGCTCCGGCACGGCGGCGACGGTGACGCCGACGACGAGGTCGTCGAAGTCAGCGTCGATCTTCAGGCCGTCGTTGAAGCCGAGCACGTAGTCGAACTCGCCATGCTCCCCCTTGTAAGCGTTGAACGAGCCGTCGGAGCCGAACGTTCCCAGCACCACATAGCTTGCGAAGGCGAGGGCGTTGCCGCCGTTGTCGACATTGGTGCCGTCGTTGACGTCACGGAAGCTGAAGTTCATCGGCGTGCCGACAGCGAAGGGGCCGTAGGTGCTCGGCGCCGTCGCGAGGTTGTCGAAGACGAGCACGTTGTTCACGTAGAACTGGTTCACGTGCGCCGCCTCCTTGCCCAGGAAGGTCGCGGTGAGGCGGTCCAGGGGGTTGTCGGAGACGAGCAATGCGTCCTCGAGGCCCACGCTCTGCGGCGAGGTCAGCACCGGCGGTGCGTCGTAGCCGCTGAAGTGACGTTCGGTGCCGCCCACCAGCGTGACGCTGGCGTTGGCGAGACCGACGGACATGAGCAATGCCGAAGCAATCAAAGAGTGTTTCATGGGTTGTCCACTGGAGGTTGGGAAGGTGAACACCTGCACGACGTCAGCTGTTCAATACGGGCGCGACCTCGTGTTCGCGCTGCAGTGGACGATAGCGATGTGTCCGAATGTTCCAGAGCGGAGGACAGCGCTACTCGATGTCAGCATTTTCTTACCCCAAGTCGGGGGATGGGCCCCTTATGCTGGTGGCACTCCTTTTCCGAACGCGGGCGCTGTACGTGCGCCCGCGCTTGGTCGCTGATTAAACACACAATACCCCGTCCGAACGATGTGATCCGGGAGCTGCCACATGATCTTCGACGCCATCCGCGAGAGCCACGACCTGCAGCGTGACCTGTGCCGCAAGCTCACGGCATCGCGCGGCGACATGGCTGCGCGTCAAGTGCTCTTCCTGCAGTTGAAGGTCGAGCTGATGGCGCACGCGGCGGCCGAGGAACGTCAGCTGTACGTCCCTCTGCTGATGGAGGACGGCGGCCTCGACGCGTCGCGCCATGCGCTGCACGAGCACCACGAGATTGACGAGTTGCTGGACGACTTGTCCGTGCGGAACAAGAAGGAGGCCGGCTGGATCGCAACCGCGAAGAAGCTGAGCTTCAAGGTGCGCCATCACCTGAAGGAGGAGGAGTCGAAGTTCTTCCAGGTCGCCGGGCGGCTACTGTCGGAGACTAAGAAGAAGCAGCTAGCGCGCAAGTACACGCAAGAGATCGCGCGAATGCGCAGGCACTACGCCGCCGAGTACGAATCGATCGTCGTCGCGGCGGCGAGCGGTCTCGTCAAGCCCGCGAAACGATCGGCCGACAAGCCCGCGACGCGCGGCAGTGCGAGCGCGGGCGCGCTACTGCGAAGCAAGAGCGAACCGCGCCGCACACGCTGATCAGGTGCCAACGAGGGCGGGCTCAAGGACATTGGGCGCTTCGCGTGATTTTCACGGTCGATACCTCTCGTGACCGTGAAGCGTCTGGGACAGGCCCTCGTTACCTTCTCGACACGCCGATCGTCACGGTTCGACCTGGGGTGAATAGCCGCAATGTCGCCGCAGATGAGCTGCCGTGTCGCCCGAGCCCTTGGAGATCATGTCCGCCACCGTGCCTTCGAACATCACCCGTCCGCCCCGCTGTCCCGCGTCAGGTCCCATGTCGATGAGCCAGTCCGCCCGTGCGATCACGTCGAGGTGATGCTCGATCACGACGACCGTGGCGCCGCGGGCGATGAGCCGTCCGAACATTCCGAGCAGGCGGTCGATGTCTGACAGATGCAGCCCGGTGGTGGGCTCGTCGAACACGTAGATCTGGCCCGGGTTCGCAAGCTCGGTCGCCAACTTCAGGCGCTGCCGCTCGCCACCGGACAAGCTGGACAGCGGCTGGCCCAGCGAGAGGTAGGCCAAGCCGACCTCCTCGAGCCGCGCCAGCGCAGCAGCGATGTCTTCCTCATCGAAGAAGGCGCGGGCTTCGGTGACGCGCATGGCGAGCACCTCGGCGATGGTCTTGCCGCGCAGTCGGTACTGCAGGACCTGGTCCGTGAAGCGCGATCCACGGCAGACCTCGCAAATGCTGACGATGGGCTCCATGAACGCGAGGTCCGTCTCCACGGTTCCGATGCCCTTGCACACTGGACATGCTCCGCCGGCATTGGCGCTGAACAGCGAGGCGCTGGCTGCGTTCACCCGGGCGAAGCCTTTGCGGATGGCGTCGAAGATGCCGATGTACGTGGCGATGTTCGAACGCCGCGATGCACCGATTGCGCCTTGGTCGATGCACACCGCCTCGGGGTAGGCGCGCACAAAGGCGCCGTTGATCAGGCTGCTCTTGCCCGAGCCCGCGACGCCGGTCACCACCGTCAGCACGCCGCGCGGGATCGACACGTTCACGTCCTTCAGGTTGTGCAACCTGGCATGTGTGAGCGGCAGCCAGCCGCTGGGGCTGCGCGGCGTGGTATTGACGAGTGCAGGGCGCGACAGATGGCGCCCGGTGAGCGTGTCGGCCTGCCGCAACTGGACCACGCTGCCTTCGAAGACCACGGTTCCGCCCGCGTCGCCCGCCTTCGGGCCAATGTCAATGACGTGGTCCGCCGCCACGATGACGTCCGGGTCGTGCTCGACCACCAGCACTGTGTTGCCCTTGTCGCGAAGGTGGCGCAGCAGCTCGGTCAGTCGCGCGACATCCCGCGGATGCAGGCCAGTGCTGGGCTCGTCGAAGATGTAGCTCATGTCGCTCAGGCTGCTGCCCAGGTGGCGCACCATCTTCACCCGCTGCGATTCCCCGCCGGACAGGCTGGCCGTCTCGCGGCCCAGACTCAGGTAGCCCAAGCCGATGTCGACGAGGTGTTGCAGCCGATGCACGAGCGCCGGGACCATCGTGGCGGCCAGCGGCGCATCGATGCGGCTGGCGATCGTCACCAGTTCACCCACCTCAGCTCGCACCAGTCGGCGATGTTCCTGCCATCGATCCGGCAGCTCAGTATCTTGTCGTTGAGCCGCGCGCCGTGGCAGGCGGGGCAGGGCCCGGCCATCACCAACCGATCCCATTCGTCACGGTCCAGTCCCTTGACCTCGTCGATGCTGCGGCCGAGGAAGCTGCGTCGAATGCGCGGCAACACGCCTTCGTAGCGGGCCGAGGGCGGCCAGCCGGGGCCAGGGTTCGTGATGCGCACGTCCTGCGCGTGCAGCAGGGTCTCCCACTCGTCGGCGGTGTAGTCCTTCAGTGCCTTGTCGTTGTCGAAGAGGCCGCTGTGCGCGTAGCGCTTCCATCGGTATCCACCGACGGCGAAGGCACCGAAGCGGATGGCGCCCTGGTTGAGCGACCGCTCCCGGTCGAAGAGCCGATCCACGTCGATGGTGTCGACTTTGCCCAGGCCTTGGCAGTCCGCGCACATGCCGTCGGGGTGGTTGAACGAGAAGACGTTGGAGTACCCGACGAAAGGCTGCCCCATGCGAGAGAACAGCAGGCGCATTAGCGCGAGGATGTCGGTGGCCGTGCCGACGGTGGAGCGGACGTTGCCGCCAAGGCGGCGCTGGTCGACAACGATGGCCGCACAGAGGTTCTCCAGCGAGTCGGCGTCGGGCTGCGCATGGTGCGGCAGGCGATGCCGCACGAACGAGGAGAAGGTGTCGTTCAACTGCCGCTGCGACTCGGCCGCGATCGTGTCGAAGACGAGCGAAGACTTGCCGGACCCCGAGACGCCGGTGAAGACAGTGATGCGCTTCTTCGGAATCTCGACGCTGACGTTGCGCAGGTTGTTCTCCCGCGCCCCCACGATCCGGATCACATCGGTCGAGGGCGAGGGCATCGGCGTTGGCTGGGTCTTGGCGTGCATGCCGGTTCTCAGCAATCAATGTTCCTTCCTCGAAGGCGGTGTGCGGGAGGCGGGCGCGGCGGATCAGCCGCTACATTGCGCGCAGGCGGTCCCACGCAGCATGCGGGCAGGCGCGTCGCGTGGTGGCCTCTGGTACAGCGATGCGCAGTGGCCGAGCGCGCAGGCACGCGAGGAGGCCTTTGCTGCCGAATCCGTTGATCCGCAGGCAGCACACCGAATTAGGCCTCCGGCTGCTGGAGCATCGGCATGTTCAGAAACACCATCGACTGGCGCAGGTGGTGGTTGGCTCCGAAGCCGCCCATCGCATCGGGCGAAACGCTGATCACCGCGCCGGGCTTGCCGTTCCACGCGCTCTTACCATAGGGCCGCGACGGTCATCTCAGGTCATACCACCACGCTGACGATGCTCTCGCAAGACGCGGCCAGCGATCGACTCAACCGCCACATTCGACGCGCCACCCTCTGCCATGTAGTAGGTCTTGGACCCGTCGGCCCAATGCCACCACCTCAGTACCCAGCGCTCCATTTTCCTGGGGGTGGGCGCGGGGGCGTCCAGGGGGTAGCCGCAGCGCTGCGTGTGCTCCAGCAAGGTCAACTCCTTGCACACCATCGCTTCGGTCTCAAGGTGGAAGGGCACGTCCTGTCCGTTCCTGCTGCCGCCTACGAATATCATGGGGCCGTCGAGTCGCGTCACGCTAAACCGGATTTGCCTCATGCCTTACTTTGCCGCAGGCCGTGTCGTCCTGGTGACACCTGATGAAGCTCGCGCCATTGCCGACACTGGAAACATGGACCTGGTGCTGTCAAAGGGTGCCGCGATCGATGTGTTGGACGTCGACGGGGCCCTGTTTTGCGCCTTGCACGCGCTGGCGAGTGAGCGAGCTCCGCACGAATTGCGGGTGTTTACAAGACACTGGACGAGCAGCGATGGCGGCCGAAGCCGTATGGTCGGTGGCGACCATGTTGATGTTCTTTCTGGAGACGAACTAGATTCGGCGCTGGCCGCAGTAGAGGCGCTACTGCTTGAGTGCCGCACGCACCCAGGAGGAATCGCGGCCATTTTGGAATCAGCGGACTTGCCTCATGGTATGGACGCCGAGTCAGCAGAAGCGGAGCTGTACGAAGCTGCGAGCCGTCCAGCGCCAAAGACCCTGGTTGAGGCGAACGCAGCCTTCAAAGCGGCATATCCAGGGGATCATTTGCCAGCGGCTGCCCTATATGCGTGGCTAACGGCCTTCGCAACCTCTTTACGTTACGCACGCTCAGCGGGTGAAGTCGTTGTTCATTTCGCCATCTTCTGACACTTTCGGCCAGAAGCGGCCCTCCGCCACAGGCCGGTATGGAGAGTGGACGAACAAGGGATCGTCAGGAATCTTCACGTGACGACGCCTACGAAGCTGCAGACCGGCGGGCCCCGTGAAGCAAGAAGGCGCCCACGAGGGCAGCATTCTTGAAGAAGTGCAGCAACTGGTTCTGCTGGTCGGGCGGCACCGCCTGCCAGAAAGCATGGGCAGCGAACGCGTCGCCCACCAGGAAGGCGGGCAGTGCAAGCGCGACCGGGCGCATTTTCCAGCCCAGCAGGACGGCCAGGCCGGCAGCGCACTCGAGCAAGGCGATCGCGACAGACGATGGCACCTCGAACTCGCGCCAAGGATCGAGCAGATGCATGCCGCCCGGCCCCAAGAACGCCAGCGCGAGCATCCCGCGTCCCAGGGACAAACGCGGGCATTCGTTCATGACACGACGCTCGGCTTGAGCAGGTCCGCGATGCCGATGCGCCGCGCGAACTCTTCGCGTACCCTTTCGGCCACCTCGGTGACGGCGGCCGCGCCATCATCGATGAAGTCGACCACCGAACGGAACGGGCGAGTCCCGGCGGGCAGGGCGACGATGCGTGCGATCTCGTCCGCGACCGCGACTGGGTCGGCGTGGTCGGGTGTAAGCGCGCTCAGCCGAGCGCCGACCTGGTCCATCAGCCCGTCGTACCGCGAGTAGGCCGCAGCAGTCACCGCATCGGCCGGCTTGCCCGCGTTCGGAAAGTGCGCCGTGCCTTTCGTGAAGGCGCCGGGCACGACGATGGAGGTCTCGATGCCGAAGCGCGCCACCTCGTACGACAGCGTGATCGCCAGCGAATCCATCGCCGCCTTCGCTGCGGCATAGGGCCCGAGGAACGGCGGGAAGCCGCCGCGCGTCGTCGTGCTGCTCACCCACAGCAGCAGGCCGGACTGCTGATTGCGCAACACCGGCAGCACCGCCTTGTTGACACGCTGGGTGCCGAGCACGTTGGTGTCGAACACCTTGACGATCTCCTCAGGCGTGAAGGCCTCCGTCGGCCCGACGACCAGGTGGCCGGCGTTGTGCACGACGACGTCGAGGCGGCCTTGCTCGCCGACGATGGTCTGCACCGCCGCGTCGGCGGAATCCTGCGACAGCACGTCGAGCTCGACAGCGCGAAGGTCGTATCCCTGGGCGAAGCTCCAGTCGCGGAGCTCGCGCACATGCGCCGCGTTGCGCCCGTGGATGTCGCGCATGCTGGCGTACACCGTGTGGCCAGCCGCTGCGAGCGCGCGAGACGTGAGGTGGCCGATGCCGGTCGAGGCGCCGGTGACGAGGATGACGGATTTCATGATGGCTCCTTTGCAGAGAGAGTGGATCGCTTCAGACGATGCCGCCGTTGACACGAAGCGCCTGGCCGTTGACCCAGGCGCCGTCCGGCCCGGCGAGAAAGGCCACCGCGCTGGCGATGTCCTCGGGCGTGCCGAGGCGCTCGAGCGGCGCCGCCTTCTCCAGCCGCGCGATCGCTTCAGGCGACTTGCCGTTGAGGAAGAGGGCCGTGGCCGTCGGCCCTGGGGCGATGGCGTTGACCGTGATCCCCTTGCCGCGCATTTCCTTCGCGAGGATGTTCGTCATGGTCTCGATGGCCGCCTTGGTCGCCGCATACACGGCATAGCCAGGCAGCGCGAGCCCGATGACGCTCGACGAGAAGTTGACGATGCGCCCGCCGCCGCGCAGCCGCGCCGCCGCTTCACGCATCGTGTTGAAGCTGCCCCTCACGTTCACCGAGAACAGGCCGTCGAAGGTCTTGTCGTCGGTGTCGGCCAGCGGCGGGAGTTGGGGCGGCATGATGCCGGCGTTGTTGACAAGCACGTCGACGCCGCCGTAGAGCCGCTCGGCCTCGTCGAACAGGCGGCGCACGGCCGACGCATCGGCCACGTCGGCCTGGATCGCCGTGGCTTGGCCGCCCGCGGCCCTGATGGCGGCGACGACCTTTGCAGCTTCATCGGCGTTGCCGGCGTAGTTGACGACGACGGCATGGCCGTCCTTCGCCAGGCGCTGGGCGATGGCGGCGCCGATGCCGCGCGAGGCTCCGGTGACGATGGCGACGGGGGAGGGGTTCATGGCAGGGCTCCTGGAAAGTGGTTGGGGTGAGCGAATTCTTGTGTTTATTGATTCGCGGATAAATGCAGTAGATTCGCCATCACTGTCCAAACCAAATAAACAATCCAGGAAAGCCCATGGACCGCCTCGATGCCATGCGCGTGTTCGTCCGGATCGTCGAGCTCAAGAGCTTCACCAAGGCCGCCGACGACATTCAACTGCCGCGCGCCACCGTCACCCACACGATCCAGCAGTTGGAGAAGCGGCTCGGCGTTCGCTTGCTGCACAGGACGACCCGCCAGGTCAGCGCGACGCTGGACGGCGAGGCGTACTTCGAGCGGTGCGTGCGGTTGCTGGCCGATGTGGAGGAGGCGGAATCGGTGTTCAGCCGATCAGCGGCCGCGCCCAAGGGGAAGCTGCGCGTCGACCTGCAGGGCACGCTGGGGATGCACTTCCTGTTGCCGCACATCGGCGAGTTCTTCGCGAAGTACCCCGAGGTCGAACTCGAGATCGGCATGGGTGATCGACTCGTCGACCTGGTGCGCGAAGGTGTCGACTGCGTGCTGCGCGCCGGTGAGCCGCGCGAGTCGAGCATGATCGGCCGCCGGGTGGCGCTCCTGGGCCAGGTCACCTGCGCAAGCAGCGCCTACCTCGCGCTGCATGGAACACCGCGCACGCTGGAGGAGTTCAAGGCCCACCGCGCCGTCAACTACGCGGGATCGACGGGCAAGATCCTGCCGTTCGAGTTCCGCGTCGACGAGGAGCCGCGCACGATGCAGCTTCGCGGCTCAGTCACGGTCAGCCATGCCGATGCCTACGTGGCCTGCTGCGAAGCGGGACTCGGCTTCATCCAGTTGCCGCGCTATCACGTCGAGCGGCAACTCGCGGACGGCACGCTGCGCGAGGTGTTGGGCAAGCACCGGCCGGCACCCATGCCGGTGTCGGTGCTGTACCCGCATCACCGGCAGCTGTCACCTCGGGTGCGTGTGTTCGTCGACTGGGTGGCGGACCGAATGAGAGGTGCCCGCTAACGCTGAGCCGTTGAGCGAGGAGCCCGGTGCCACCGGACCGCTTTGCGACGACCAAGACCGCCAAGTGAATGTCGGGTGTGGGTCGGAAGTTGTCGCTGGAGGGATGGCCATCAAGGACCTCTACCGTTTAGGTTTGTTCGACACCTGCCCGGGTGGGGCACCAAAACCGCGAGCGTCCCCGAATGGAGGGCGGGTGTTGAACAAGCCTCGAGGGAGGAAACCGCGGCGCAGGTGGCGGGATGCCGCCGGACGTTATGGCGATTGGAGGCGCGCGGTGGCAGTGTCGCGGTGCTTGCGGAAAGCGCGAGGGCGCCTGATGCCGGGGTGAGCAGCGAGGGCGGCGCAGAGCGCCGTGAACGGCCAGGCCTGCCGGACCCAGCGAGCACCAGGCGGAGGTTGATAGGCACAAGATTGCAGCGGCGACTGACGAAGAGCCGCCGAGAGTGCACCGTGTGGGCCGTGGACAGCGTTCATGGTGTCGACCGCTGCGGTGGAGCGCGGATCGACTCTCCGCGCGTGAAGATCTGCACGACGATCATCGCGTGGCCGCAGTGCGGGCAGACGAAGGTCGGCCGCCCGTCGTCGAACGCATCAACGTCTCGCTGAGGTTCGTGCGGTGGTACCTGCAGCAGTTGGCGAGCGAGGGCGAGGTTGGCGCTGCGGCTGCAGTTGGCCAGCAGGCCGTAATGGCGGATGCGATGAAAGCCACTGGGCAGCACATGCAGCAGGAAGCGGCGCATGAACTCGCCGGCGTCCAGCGTCATGGTCTTGTAGCGTGTTCGGCTCTTGGCCCGATAGTCCTTCCAGCGGAAGGTGACGGCGTGCCCGTCCACCGCGATGAGCCTGCTGTTGGAGATCGCCACGCGGTGGGTGTAGCGCGACAGGTAGGCGAGAACCGCCTCGGGCCCGGCAAACGGCCGCTTGGCGTAGACCACCCACTCGCATTGGCGCAGCGGCACCAGCCACTGACTGAAGGCCTGCGCATCGACCAGCGATGCATGCTCGCCGAAGAACTGCAGCTTGCCGG
>CBIHOF010000013.1:0-169205 GCA_966211955.1 uncultured Comamonadaceae bacterium
CCACCGTTGTTGCCACCGTTCGTGCCCGAGGTGTCGCCGCCGGTGCCACCACTGGCGCCGCTACCGCCACCACAGCCGGCCACGAGGCTGCCGAGCAGCACCGAAAGGACGATGAGTTGTTTGCTGTTCATCATGGAGCTCCAAGAAGGAATCGGTTCATTCGCGGTCCGCGGGGATCACGGAGAGTTCGGCGGCACTGGTCCAGCCGTTGCGCCACACCTCGTCCAGCGCGGTGAAGCGGAAGTAGCGCGCCTTCACCGGCGCGAAGTGCACTTCCTGCAGGTCGGGGTTGTTGCGCACGTTGGCGAAGGTGCCGCGCTCGACGGCGGCGGTCCACGTCACGCCGTCCTCGCTGGTCTCGAAGCGGTAGTTCTCGGCCGTGCCATTGAGCAGGCCGTCCTGTCGCGGCAGGTACACGAAGCCGGCGATGCGATGCACCTGGCCCATGTCGATGGCGATCACGTGCGGCAGCTTCAGGTCCGCGCTCCAGCGGGTGTGCCAGTAGGTGTTCGAATCACCGTCGATGGCGAGCGCCGCGCCGTTGTTGCCTCGCTCGATTTCCTCGCTGTCCACCGACAGCACCTTCCAGCCGCGCGGCGACAGGCCGGCGAAGTTGCGCGTGCCGACCACGCCCAGCCGCCCATCCGGCATCACGCGCGCGGCCTTGACGACGCCGCTCATCGCCAGTGCCAGCGGCGCGGTGTACACGGGCGAGTTCGCGGTCGGTACGGAGCCGTCGGTGGTGAAGACGATCTTCCCGCCCGCCGGGTGGCTGATGCCCACCGTGCCGTCGGCGCCGCGGTCGGCAATGGCCGGCGGCAGCATCTCGACCGATTGCTTGTACAGCCCTACCTCGGCCAGCGTGGGCTCGGCGCGTGACGCGGTGATGCGCACGCGCACGCGATCGGTGGTCACCGGCGATTGCAGGCGGATGAGCCTGCGGTGGCCCACGGTGGTGAGCGAGTCGGAGTTGATTTGCTGGGCCGCTACCCAGCCCGAGCCGTTCCAGGTCTCGATGGCGAAGGCTTCGATGCGCTGCCCGCGGCGGTCGACCGCTTCCTGCAGCGAGACCACGTCGAAGCTCACCGGCTTGGGCAGCGTGAGCGTCAGCGTGCCGCCGTTGTGGCCTGGCGCCGCTTCCCACCAGGTGTCGAGCGAGCCGTCGAGCACGGCCGCCGCGCCGCGCTTTGGCGCGGCATGGTCGGCCGACACCTTGGCGCCGGCGGCGAGGTTGCGCGCGAAGGTGTCGCGCACGATCTCGGCCATCTGGCCCAGCGCCGTGACCTGGTCGTCAGGCACCAGCCCGCGGTTGTCGGGCGAGAGATTGAGGATCAGGTTGCCATTGCGCCCGATGGACGCGTAGTAGATGTCCACCAGCTGCGTCACCGGGCGCGGCCGCTTGCTGCGCGCCCAGAACCACTGGCCGTTGCCGAGGATGGTGACGTTGGTCTCGGCCGGGTACCACCACAGGTGCGACCCCGGCTTGAGCTGCGCACGGCTTGCGAGATCGCCGCCTTGCATGTCGGGCCAGATGAACTCGCCGGGCGCCTTGGGCAGCGGGATCACGCTCCATTCGGTGGTGCGGCCGTAGCCGCTTTCCGAACCCACCCAGCGCACGTCAGGCCCCTTGCCCATGATCACGGCCTTGGGCTGCAGCTTGCGGATCAGGTCGTACCAGGCCGCGTAGTCGTAGGTCTGCGTCACGCTCGGGTCGGGGTTCGCGCCGTCGAACCACACCTCGTGCACCGGGCCGTATTCGGTGAGCAGCTCATAGAGCTGGTTGAGGAAGTAGCGGTTGTAGTCGTCGACCTCGTAGCTGTAGGTCTTGAAGCCCGGCGTCGGCGCGCGGCCCTTCGACGGATCGCTCTTGAAACTCGCCGGGTCGGTCGGTATGGTGGACTTCAGCGCCGCGCTGCCGTTGCCGTAGTAGCCGGCCGGGTTCTTCGGGTTGGTCTTGAGCTGGTAAAGATCGGCCGGCGACAGGTAGATGCCCAGCTTCACGCCGGCTTGGCGCGCTGCGTCAGAGACCTCGCGCACCAGGTCGCCCTTGCCGCCGCGCCAGGGGCTCGCGGCCGACGAATGCGCGGTATAGCGGGTGGGCCACATCGAGAAGCCGTCGTGATGCTTCGCGACCAGCACGAGCATCTTGCCGTCGAGCTGTTTCACCGCGCGCAGCCACTGCGTCGCATCGAGTGCGGTGGGGTTGAAGATGGACGGTTCCTCCTTGCCGTTGCCCCACTCCACTTCGTTGAAGGTGTTCACGCCGAAGTGCAGGAAGAAGGTGCGCTCCAGCCGCATCCATTCCGACTGGTTCGGCCGCGGCAGCACCTTGGCCGCCTTCTCGGCGATGACGGCATCGGAGTCGCCCGGCGCGATCACATGCTCGGTGGCGTAGGGAATCGGCGGCGCCCCCGCCGCAAGGGCAGCGGCGCCGGCGAGCACGAGCCCGCAGACCAGATCTTTCAGCACTCGTGCTTTCATCATCAACCTTGCATCACTTCACGAAACGGGCCAGCAGGCGGAGGTACGCCACTTGGTAGCCGTTGGACGGCTCGGCGATCGACCAGGAGTTCAGCGGCCAGCCGGTGTTGAAGTCGAGGTAGGACTTCGCCCCGGGTTGGCCGTAGGGCGGCGTCGGCCGGCTCGAGCCGCATCCAGAAGGAGGATTGCTGCCATTGCATGAGCCATCCCAGTCCCACTGGTTGCCGGCCGGGCCGCCGACCAGGTAGCCCGGTGCGGGGCCGTAGAGCGAGGTCTTCGCGTCATCCCACTTGGTGCCGTCGAAGTACCAGGTGTGCCAGAGCTGGTTGACGGAATTCTCGGCACCGAAGCTGTACATGTTGGAGAGATAGACCTTGCTCAACGGGTTCACGCCGTGCAGGTAGTGCAGGTAGTCGAGCGCGGCGTTGGCCACCTGGTCGGCCGTGTGGGTGCTGATGCCGTAGTACCCCTCCTCCGTGAACAGCGTGCCCGCGTTGGCCTTGGTGCTGTTGCTGGCCCAGGTGTAGGTGCCGATCTTGGCGCGGTACGCGTCCCGCTGCGACTCGACGGCGCCCCAGTTGTCGTAGTCGGAGCGGTTCATCAGCTCCACGTATTTCTGGCGGATCGCATTCACCGTGCCGGTGGTCGCGCCGGGCAGCGACGCGTAGTACAGCAGGGGGCGCGCATCGCCGGCACTGAACCCCGACAGGGACCAATTCGGCGGGAACATCTGACCCATGGTGTAGTGCTGATCGACATAGTCGCGGTAGGCGCTGTTGCCCGTGAGGGCGAACAGCTTGATGGCCGCGCCCATGCGCAGATTGATGCGCCCGTTGTCGTCGGTTTCCTGCTGGCCGACACCGAGGCCCTGGGTCCCGTTCGCGGAAGAGTTGTTCTGGAAGACGACGCTGGGGTGGGCCACTGCCCAGTTGTAGGCATTGATGGCGCGCTGCTGCAGGTCCGCCACATAGCTGGTCAGCGACGAATTGTTCAGGCTGCCCAGGACCTTGGCGCCATGCGCAAAGGCCGCGGCTGCGGCCAGCGTGGCGGAGGTGCTGGCGTCGCCGTAGTAGCTGGGGCCGGTGTCGGCCGACGGCGGGCTGGCGCCCCCGACGCCGACGATCGACAGCACCGAGCCATCGCTGTTCTGCAGGCGTTTCAGGTAGTCCAGGCCCCACTTCGCTTCGTCGAGGATGTCCGGAATGCCGTTGTACGACTCGGGGATGTTGAAGTCGTCGGTGAACACCGTGGGGTTCTGGAGGTAGACGTCCAGCAGTTCCTGGGTGTAGCCGGCCTCCCAGCTGGTGTACTTGTTGAAGTCACCGGCGTCGGCCCAGCCGCCGCGCAGGTCGCGCGCGGTGGAGGCGTTGTTCTTGTCGAGGAACCGCCGCGCTTGCGGATCCTGCCCGGCGCCGAGGTTGCTGGCGCCGTCGGCCCAGTTGGCTCCGGCATTGGCCACGCTCTTGGCTTGGCCCAGGCGCTGGTAATAGAACATCCGCACGGCCTGGATCAGCACGTTGCGGTAGGGGTTGTCGCCGATCTCGAAGCGTGCCGATCTCTGGTGGTCGTTGCCGCTGTCCACGATCTCGTAGGTGCCCGGGGTGGTGACGCTGCTGAAGTCGAAGTACCACACCTGGTCGCCCGACGCAGGGTCGGTGGCTCGGCTGTTCCATTCGGTAGGCCACCAGCTGTACACGGTCGCACCCGTGGCCGAGTTCACCACGCTGAGCTGCTGCGGCCAGAAGCTCTGGTTGCTGTCGTAGCCGACCTTGGGCGTGCGCAACACCGCCACCTTCTTCGCGTTGGTCTGGTAGCCGAACTGGTCGACCATGATGAACTTGCCGGCATTGGCGGCCATCGCCGGCCAGACGGTGAAGCTGAACTGCTGCGTCGTCCTGGCGCCGCAGCTGTTGGTGTAGGTGGCCGTGGCCGTGCAGGTGCTTGCGGTGGTGCCGCCGTTGGTGAGCTTGATGGTCTGCTCGCGCGAAGAACCCGAGGTGCCGCATCCGCTCCACGACCAGGTGCCGGCGAACGGCTGCGGCCCGAGCACGACGGTCGAACCCGTGTTCAGCGAGGCCGAGGACTTCATCGCCCACGCGGTGGTGCCGTTGACGTTGAGATAGGGGGTGACAGCACTGGGCTGGCAGGTCTGCGCCCATGCCGGTGCGCTCAGTGCGACCAGCGAAAGCAATACGCTTTTCTTGAGTTTCAAATTTGTCTCCGTCGATTGTCTTGTGCGAACAGGCCGGACTCGTCACGAGCCCCCGACGCAACGCCCCGGGGGAAGCGCGGCTTCAACGGCCAGCCGTCGTTGAAGCCGCCGGGATCTCAAGCTGAAGCAGTTCCCCCCGTGCTCGTGCCGTTCATTGCGGCAGCGTTGATGTCTGCGAAACCCTTGTGGTCCAGGCGGACGCTGAACGCGCGGCCGAGATGGCGCAGTTGCACCGCCTGGCCGCGCCGGCCGCGAAGGGCCAGGCGCGTCGGCCGGCCGTCGGCCCAGGTGAGGTCGAGCTCGATGCCGCCGCGCACGCGCACGCCGCGCACGGCGCCCTGCCCCCACGCCCGCGGCAGCGCCGGCAGCAGGTGGACTTCTCCGCCCCATGACTGGACGATCATTTCCAGGATGCCGGCCGCGCCGCCAAAGTTGCCATCGATCTGGAACGGCGGATGCGAATCGAACATGTTCGGATAGGTGCGCACCGGCCCCAGCAGGCCCTGCAGGATCGAATGCGCACGCTCGCCATCGCCCAGCCGCGCCCACAGCGCGATACGCCACGCGGTGGCCCAGCCGGTGGACTGGTCGCCGCGCGTGTTCAGCGTCACCTTGGCCGCCTGCGCCAGCGCCGGCGTGTCGCGCAGGTTGATCTGCCCGCTCGGGTACACCGCGTACAGGTGCGACACGTGCCGGTGCCGTTGGTCGGGCGCGCTCGCGTCCCAGTCCTCCAGCCACTCCTGCAGCTGGCCCTGCGCGCCGACGCGGTCGACCGCCAGGCGCCCGCGTGCCAGGCGCAGCGCCTCCTCGAACGTGGCGT
The DNA here is from genome assembly GCA_966211955.1 of uncultured Comamonadaceae bacterium. Lineage (GTDB taxonomy): Bacteria > Pseudomonadota > Gammaproteobacteria > Burkholderiales > Burkholderiaceae_C > Albitalea. The sequence continues at coordinate 5,514 of CBIHOF010000013.1, forward strand.
CGCCCTCCTTCAGCAGCGTGTGCGCCTGCAAGGTATGGCCGAACAGGTCGCGCACGATCTGGCGGTCCATCGCGGGGCCAGCACACAGCGCTGCGCCCGGATGGTGTTCGTTCTCGGGCGACACCGACGGCGAGGTGACCAGGCCGCGGCCCTTGCGGTCATCGACCAGCGTGTCGAGGAAGAACAGTGAGGCGCCCTTGAGCAGCGGGTAGAGCCGACGCAGCAGCACGGGGTCGGGGTGGTACTCATGGTGGTCCCACAAGGTGTTGCACAGCCACGCGCCGCCGCAGGGCCAGATGCCGCACAGCGCGTTGTCCACCGGCGCGGCCGCACGCCACAGGTCGGTGTTGTGGTGCGCGACCCAGCCGCGCGCGCCATAGCAAATGCGCGCGGTGCGCTCGCCGTGGACCGACAGCTGCTCCACCATGCGCAGCACCGGCTCCATGCACTCGCCGAGATTGGCCGGCCCCGCGGGCCAGTAGTTCATCTCGGTGTTGATGTTGATCGTGTACTTGCCGCCCCAGGGCGGATAGTCGCCCTCGTTCCAGCGGCCCTGCAGGTTGGCCGGCTCGCTGCCCGGGCGCGATGAGGACAGCAGCAGGTAGCGCGCGTACTGCACGTACAGCGCGGCCAGCTCGGGCTGCAGCTCGGTGGAGGCTGCATGGATGCGCTCGTTGGTCGGACGCTGGCCGGCGGACTGCGCCATGTCCGCGCCGAGCCGGATGGCCATGCGCCGGAACAGCGGCTGGTGCGCCTGCAGGTGGCGCTTCTTCAACAGCGCCAGCGATTTTCGCGCGGCGGCTTCGGTGCGGCTGCGCACCGCGGCCACCGGATCGCCGCTCACGTCGGTGGGGCTCACGAAGCTCGTGGCGCCTGCGATCAAAAGCGTCAGCGTTCGCGCGCCGCGCACCTCCATCCGGTCGCCCACCGCGGCAACGCGGCCGTCGCTCATGGCCTGGATGCGCAGCGCGAAACGCAGCCCAGACTCGATGCCCGCATCGCCGATGTTGCGGCCCTGGATCAGCAGCGCACTCGCACCGTCCGCAGACAGCGCCAGCGTGGCCGGGCGTTCGGCTTTGCGCAATGGCTCGTGGTGGTCCCACTCGGCGCCGGCCAGCATGAACGCGCCGTGCGCATCGGCCTTCATGCCGAAGTTGATGTCCTTCTTCGAATGGCGGTAGCCGATGTCCAGGTCGAAGCTGCCGCCCTGCGCTTCGAGGCGCACCACCAGCACCTGGTCGGGTTCGCTGCAGAACACCTCGCGCCGATGTCGCACCGCGCCGTCGGTGAAGCGGGTCACCGCAAGCGCGCTGTCCAGGTCCAGCCAGCGGCGGTAGCTGGCTGCGCCTGACAGGCCCTTCATCTCCAGGAACAGGTCGCCGGCCGTGCCGTAGGGCATCTGCGCGATGGGCTGCGCCATCAGCGACTTCGTCGCCAGCTCCTGCGCCTCGATGAAGCGGCCTTCGTCGATGAGCGCGCGCACGCGCGGCAGCGCTTCGAGCGCGGCCGGGTTGTCGGGGTTGTACGGGCCGCCGCCGAACAGCGTGTCGATGTTCAGCTGCAGGCGCTCCTGCGCCGGGCGGCCGAACACCATGGCGCCCAGGCGCCCGTTGCCCACCGGCAGCGCCTCGACCCAAGGGCCGGCCGGCTTTTCGTACCACAGCGACAGGTCCTGCCGCTCTTCGCGCTCGGCCACCCGAAGCCTGGCGTGCGCAAGGCCCGGCAGCGCGAGGGCCAGGCCGGCCGTTGCGATGAAACGGCGCCGTGCGCGGGAGGGAGTGGTGGACGTCATCGTCCGCTACTCCGGCAACTTCGCATCGCTGCGCAAGGCATAGCCGGCGGACAGCGCGGCCACGCCGCTGCCCGGCTGGCCCGAGCCCACCGACAGCTGGTAGCTGCCCGGGATCAACCGGCGTTCGCCCTCGGCCGTGACGAAGCTCAGGTCGCGCGGCGAAAGCTCGAAGGTGAGCGCCCTCGCCTCGCCGGGCCGCAACGTCACGCGTTGAACGCCGCGCAGCGCATGGCGCGGCGCGCCCTCGAAAGCGGGCGGCGTGATGTAAAGCTGCACCACCTCGTCGCCGGTGCGCGCGCTGGTGTTGCGCACGGTGGCGCTCACGCGCAGGCCTTCGTCCGCGACGCCGCGGATCGGCTCCACGCGCAGGCCGCTGAAGTTGAACTGCGCATAGCTCAGGCCGAAGCCGAAGGGGTACACCGGCGTGCCGCCGAAGTAGCGGTAGGTGCGGCCCTTCATCGTGTAGTCGTCGAAGGCCGGCAGGTCGGCCACGCTGCGATAGAAGGTCAGCGGCAGGCGGCCGCCGGGGTCGGCCTGGCCGGCCAGGACCTGCGCGATGGCCTGGCCGCCCCCCTGGCCCGGGTACCACGCCTCGAGCACCGCCGCGGCATGTTCCTTGGCCCACGCCAGGCCCACCGCGCCGCCGTTCATCAGCACGACGACGACGGGCTTGCCCAGCGCCTTCGCGCTTTCGAGCAGGCGACGCTGGTCGGCCGGCAGGTCGATGGACGTGCGGTCGCCGCCGGCAAAGCCTTCGACGGCGATGGGCATCTCCTCGCCTTCGATGTCGGAGGTGAGGCCCACCGCGGCGACGACCACGTCGGCCTTCGCGACCGCGGCCTGCAGCTCGCTGTCGAGGTTGGTGGTGACGCGCTTCCACAGCAGCCCGGGAGACGGTCCGACGCCGGGCTCGGTCTCCAGCCGCACGGCGTAGCGCCGGCCCTTCTCCAGCACCACGTCGGTGAGCTTGGGCGGCTCGTTCCAGCCCGAATATGCGGTCGCGCGCACGCCGGTGCCGCCGGTGGACACTTCGCCCTTGAGCGCGCTCAGGCCCAGGCGGTAGGTGCCGCTTTCGGGCGGCACCAGGAAGCCGGTCCAGACCACCTTGTGGCGGCCTCCGAGCTTCTGGACAAGGCCGGCGTTGGACACCACGTGCGTCTCGACGCGAGTCGCCACCGGCTGCGCTTCATAGCTGCCGTCCGCCGCGGCGTTGTAGTAGGCCGCGAGCAGTCCCGGCTTGCCGTCAGGCGTGACGAAGGCCGTGCCCGGCACCGGGTCGCCATCGGTGATCGACGCGGTGAAGGGCACGTGGGTGATGCTCGCCTTCGGCATCGCCTGCCGCAGGCCGTCGAGGACGGACACCGCAGCCGCCGTGCGCTCGGACGAGTAGTTGCCGCGCAGCACGCGCGTCGAGTCGGCGAGTGGGCCGATGACGGCGATGCGCACGCCGGCCTTCAGCGGCAGCACGCCGTCGTTCTTCAGCAGCACCAGGCTCTTGACGGCGCTCTTCAAGGCCAGCGCCTGGTGAGCCGGCGCGGCGAGCATCGTCTCGGGCACCGCAGGCTTGGCCCCGCCGCCCAACGCGCCGGTGCGCAGGCGGGCGGAGAAGAGCCGCACCAGCGCGGTGTCGATGTCGTCGCTGCTGATCAGGCCGCGAGCCAGCGCGTCCTTGTAGCGCTTCAGCAGTGCCGGCCCCTTGGACCAATAGCCGGTCTGGCATTCGTTGTCGACACCGGCCTTCAGCGCCGCCGCCACGGCCGTGGGGCCGTCGGGCGCGAACTTGTGGTTCTCGTCGATGTCGGTCACGGCGTCGCAGTCGGACACCACGTAGCCCTGGAAGCCCCAGGCGCCGCGCAGCTTGCCCCTCAGCAGCGGGCCGCTGGCGCAGGCGGGCAGTCCGTCGACGCGGTTGTAGGCGCACATGACCGAGCCGGCCTTCGCATCGACGATGGCCGCGCGGAAGGCCGGCAGGTAGGTGTCTTCCAGGTCGTGCGGCGTGGCGAAGACATTGGCCGTGTGGCGTGTCGACTCGGGGCCGCTGTGCACGGCGAAGTGCTTGGGCGTGGCGATCACGTCGGGCAGGTCGGGGTCCGGCCCCTGCATGCCGGTGATGAAGGCGGTGGCCAGCGTCGCCGTGAGGTACGGGTCCTCGCCGTAGGTTTCCTGGCCGCGGCCCCAGCGCGGGTCGCGGAAGATGTTGATGTTGGGTGCCCAGGTGTTGAGCCCCACGGCGCCCAGCCCGTGCAGGGCGCGCACCTCGAGGCTGATGGCCGAGGCCACGTCCTTGACGAGGCCGGCGTCGAAGCTCGCTGCCAGGCCGATCGGCTCGGGAAAGTTCGTGGTGGGCCGCGGCCCGATGGCGCCGTGCAGCGACTCGGTCCACCAGCCATAGCCCGGAATGTCCAGGCGCGGGATGGCCGGCGCCACGTTCAGCAGCTGCGTGATCTTCTCGTCGGTCGTCATGCGCGCCACGAGTGCGGCAGCCTTCGCATCGGCCGCCTCGCGCGCCGGCGAGACGCGCCGTGCGCCGTCCTCGGCGGCTTCGCCTGATGCACAAAGCATGGCCAGGCAGCCGGCCGCCAAGGCAGTGATCGCGCGAACGCTTCGCATGCAGCCCATCATTTCGCGCCGTCCATCAGGCTCTTGACCACGTCGGCCTGCCGCACGGCACCCGTGTTGCGGTCGATCACGGCGCCCGTGTCCCACCAGATCGGCACCGCGCCGTGCGAATAGGCCGAGTGCGTGACGTACTGCGCCCAGTAGTCGACGTACTTGCCCATGGCCGGGTACTTCGGCTTCTGGTAGACGCCGTACTCGCCGAGGATGACCGCCACGCCCTTGTCGACGTAGTGCGTCTTCATCTTCTGGAACGCGGCATCGACATAGGGCTCGTTGGCCCAGGTCTCGGTGGCCGAGGGGTCGGTGGCGATCGAGCCCCACTGCCAGATGCTGCTGTCGCCGTTGATGGTGAAGTCGAACGGGTCGTAGTAGTGCACCTCCATGAACAGCCGCTTGTCGGCCGTGTCGGTGGGCACGGTGTTGATCGTCGTCGCGTAGTCGATGCTCGTCCAGTACGCCTGCACGACGAGGTGGCGCACGGCGTTGTTGCCGCCGGTGGCGCGCACCGCGTTCACGAAGGCCTGGTTGAAGCCGTTCTGCACGTTGGCCCACTCGGCGGACACCGGCGTTCCCCAGGGGGCATCCATGCCGACCTCGTTGCTGCCGGCGAACAGCAGGTGGTCGTCGTAGTCCTTGAAGGTGTTGCCGATCTGCGTCCAGAACTTCGCAAGCTTCGCGTTGATGGCCGTCTGCTGGTCGTAGGTGGGGTGGTTCATCCAGCCGCCGTCCCAGTGGATGTTGATGACGACGTACAGGTCGGCATGGCGGGCGTAGTCCACCACCTGCTTCACCCGTGCCAGCCATGTGGGGCTGATGTTGTTGTCGGCATCGGCGTACTGCGTGTACGCCACCGGGATGCGCACCGTCTTGAAGCCGGCGGCCTTGTAGCCGTTCATCGTGGCCTGCGTGGTCAGCGGGTTGCCCCAGGCAGTTTCACCGCCGATGGCTTCGAGCGTGTTGCCGAGGTTGATGCCCGGGGACATCTCCTGCGACAACTGCACGCTGGTGAGCGCGCGCATGGTGCCGGCCGTGGTGCCGCCGCCGGTGGCGCCCGGCGACGCAGTGCCGGCATCCCCTCCTCCACCGCCGCAGGCTGCGAGCGCGCTGGCGACCGTGACCGCCAGCGCAAATGCGGTGGCGAGCCAGCTCACAGGAGCGCCGATCGTCGGAGGGGAATGCTTCTTCATGGTTCTCGGGAAGTGGTTGTCGGCGAGACGTCAGTGGGCAGCGTCGACGATCGTGCGGACCAGCTCGGGAAGCTTCTGAGCGCCCGTGTCGCGGTCGATCAGTTCGCCCGTGTCCCACCACATCGGCACCAGGCCGTGCTGCACCATCGAATGCGTGACGTATTGCGCCCAGTCGCGCCGGTACGTGGCCATGCCGGCCGCCGCGTACTTCGGCTTCACGTAGGCGCCGTACTCGCCGACGATCACGCCCACACCCTGGTCCACGAAGCGCGCCTTCATCTTCTGGAACTGCGAATCTGCCCACGGCTCGTTGGCCCAGGCCTCGGTGGCCGCGGGGTCGGTGGCCTTCGCGCCCCACTGCCACACCTTGCTGTCGCCATTGAGCGTGAAGTTGTACGGGTCGTAGTAATGCACCTCCATGAACAACCGGTGGGGCACGCTGTCCCTGGGCACCGTGTTGATGGCGACCGTGTTGTCGATGTTGGTGAAGTAGCCTTGCACCACGAGATGGCGCCGGGCGTTGTTGCCGCCGGTGGCGCGCACCGTGTCCACGAAGGTCTGGTTGAAGCTGTTCTGCACCGCCGCCCACTCAGGCTTGGGCAGGCCCGAGGTGTTGGACATGCCGACCTCGTTGGTGCCGGCGAACACCAGGCGATCGTCGTAGTCCTTGAACGCAGCGCAGATCTGGGTCCACAACTTCGCCAGCCGGCCGTTGATCACGGCCTGCCGGTCGTAGGTGGGATGGTCCATCCAGCCGCCGTCCCAGTGGACGTTGATGATCACCACCAGGCCAGCATTGCGCGCGTAGTCGACCACTTGCTTGACGTGCGCCATCCACACCGGGCTGATGTTGTGATCGGCGTCGGCGTATTGGCTCCACGCAACCGGGATGCGCACCGACTTGAAACCGGCCGCCTTGTACCCATCCATCAGCGCTTGCGTCGGCACCGGCTGGCCCCAGGACGTGGCGGTCGGGAGGGCTTCGAGCGTGTTGCCCAGGTTGATGCCCGGCAACATCTCCTTGGACAACTGCACGCTGGTGAGCTCGCGCATGCCGCGGGTCGCAGCACCGTCGTCGCCGGCGGGTCGGGCCGCCGAGGGGCTCGCACCGCCGGCGCACGCCGTCATCGCGGCCGCAAATGCCAGCGAGGCCATCGCGGTGCCGAGCGCCAGCAGGAATCGCTTCGTCATGGTGTCGCCCACCTCACTTCACCGTCACGACCACGATCGACTTCGGCGGCAGGTCCAGCACGAGGCCCGATGCACCGGGCTTCGCGGCATAGGGTGCCGGCACCAGCGCCTGTGGTTGGTCGAAGGTGTTGTGCGCGTCCATCGCAGCGGCAGTCAGCACGCGACCCTGGGCGGTGCCCGACAGGTTGGTGTTCACGCGCGCCGGTCGATCCGGGTCGAGGTTGACGAGCGCGAGCACCGTCGAGCCGTCGGCCGCGCGCGCGGCGGTGAAGTCCACCGACGGCAGCTCGACGTCGCCGCGGCGCCAGCGCGGTGTGTCCACCGATGCCTTCAGCGGCGTGGCACCCTTGAACGGCTTGTACATGTCGAACACGTGGTAGGTCGGCGTGAGCAGCATGCGCGGCCCGTCGGTGAGCACCATCGCCTGCAGCACGTTCACCATCTGCGCGATGTTGGTCATGCGCACCCGGTCAGTGTGGCGCTGGAAGACGTTGAGCGAGACGGCTGCCACCATCGCATCGCGCAGCGTGTTCTGCTGCTGCAGGAAGCCCGGGTTGGTGCCGGGCTCGGCGTCGTGCCAGGTGCCCCATTCGTCGACATACAGGGCCACGCGCTTGTCCGGGTCGCGCTTGTCCATCAGGCTGGAAATCTTCGCGATGCGCGTCTCGATGTCCATCGCGATGCGCAGCGTCTTTGCCCAGCGCTCGGCATCGAAGCCGACCGCCGCGCCCTTGTGCTCCCAGCCGCCGGGCACCGTGTAGTAGTGCAGCGTGAGCGCGTCCATGTGGTTGATCGAGCGCTCCATGAGCACGTCGATCAGGTGATCGTTGGCCGTGCCGTCACCCGACGCCACGCGGATCACGCCGCCCGACAGGAAGGTGGCGTACTGGTTGTGCAGGTCGGACTGGTACTCGGGCCGCATGTTGCCGCCGCAACCCCAGGCTTCGTTGCCGATGCCGAAGTACTTGACCTTCCACGGCTTGTCGCGGCCGTTGCGGCGGCGCTCATCGGTAAGAGTGGATTTGCCGCTTGCCGTCATGTATTCGAGCCAATGGCTCATGTGGTGCGGCGTCATCGAGCCCATGTTGCCGGCGACGAAGGCTTCGGCGCCGAGTTGCTCGACCAGGTCCATGAACTCGTGCGTCCCGACCCGGTTGGTCTCGCCCACCCCGCCCCACCAGCGGTTCAGGCGCACCGGTCGCTTGGCTGGGTCACCGATGCCGTCGCGCCAGTCGTAGTCGTCGGCGAAGCAACCGCCGGGCCAGCGCACCACCGGCACCTCGAGCCGACGCAGCGCCTGCACGACGTCGTTGCGCCAACCGCGCGTGTTGGGGATCTTCGACTGCGGCCCGACCCACAGGCCGCCGTAGATTCCGGCGCCCAGGTGCTCGGCGAACTGACCGTAGAGGTCCGGTTCAATCCGCGGGCCGGCTGCTTCCTGCTGCAGTGTGAGGCGGGCTTCGATCGCTTCGGGCGGCGCCGCGAAGCTGACGGACGCGCACGCGAGTGCGCCGGTGGCAACAAGCGCGCGCATGGAGAACGACAGTGGTCTGGAAAGTCTGATGTTGGTCATGTCGGGCAAGAAATCAGGCGAGCGAGCGCGCCGCGGCTGGGAAGTTCGAGTTGATTGAAGTTGATCGTTTCATACCGCTCATGCAAAAGCCTTCAGCGATTCACGCAATGGAGATGCCGTGACTGGCGCCGCGATCGGTCGAGGGCCGGTGATCAAGGGATTCATCAAGCGATGGCGTGCAAGGGCTGCCGCGCCGATGGCGACGGCGTCCGAACCGAAGGACGAGAGCCGCACCACGGGCGCAGCAATATTCGCGGCAGCGGCATACAGGCGCAGCGTGTGCAGCGCCGGCTCGAGGAACACCTGGCCCAACGCGACCAGCTCGCCGCCGAGAACGATGCAGCCGGGGTCGTAGGCGGCCGCCAGGTTCTGCAGCAGGACGCCCAGATGGCGGCCCGCCTTGTCGACGGCGCCGGCTGCGCCCGACATCGCCTTGACATTGATCAATGCTTCGGCGCATCCGCGGCGCCCGCACGAGCACGGGGCGCCGTCGATCTCAAGCACGATGTGTCCGACTTCGCCGGCGAAGCCGCGGCTGCCGGTGAGCAGCTTGTCGCGGACGGCCACGCCCGCACCCAGGCCTGCGTTGATGCTCAAGTACAGCAAGGGGTTCGCGACATGGGCCGGGCTGAACTCGATCTCGCCGATGGCCGCGGCGCCAGCCTCGTTCTGCACGTACAGCGGGATTGCGGCCAAGGGCGTGGCCGACAGCTGCCTGGCCAGCATCTCCCCGGTGGGCACGTTGCGCCAGCCGAGGTTGGGTGCGAAGTGCAGGAAGCCACGGATGTTGTCGACCGCGCCCGGCAAGCCCACGCCGACCCCGATGACCTGCCGGTCCGGTCGGTCGAACGTGTCATGCACCTCGAGCAAGACACGTGACAAGGTGACGATGCAGTCTTTCGGGTCCCCGGCCGGATCGAAGGTGAACGAGCGGCGCGCCAGCACATCGCCCAGCAATGAAGTCGCGACGATGCGCACAGACCCGACCCCGACTTCAGCGCCGAGAAGTATCAGGCGGAACGGGTCGATGAACAGTGGAGTCGGCCGGCGCCCGAGGTCGCCGGTGGTCATCACCGCGCGCTCCATCAGCCATCCCTGCGCGAGCAGCTCGCGCACGAGCGTGGTCACGGTGGAGCCCGTCAGGCCGAGGGTGTTCGCCAGGTCGGAGCGCGACATGCCCGGGTTGAAGCACAGCCGACGCACGACCGCCATGCGGTTGTCGCCTCTCAGCAGTTGCTTGTTGCCGGCCCTCTCTACAGACAAGATCCATCTCCTGTTGCGCTTGACCAGCAGACTAAAGAGTTGTGCGCCGACTCTCCTCTCTATGAGCTAACGAACTTCTATCGCGTGCAGGCCCACCCAAGCGATAGGCCATGGTTACGTCATCGTTAGGAGTTCGCGCGAAGACCGAGGTACCGTGCGCCCCGTTCATGTCTGTACAACAGGGAGTGAAGGTGCGCAATATTCGTCGGATGACCTTGGGCGTGGCCCTTGGCATGGTTGCCGTGGCCGCGAACGCGCAAGGACCGCAGCGGCAGGTACAGCTGGACGCATCGCGTGCGACAGTGCCGATGGATCGCTTCTTCGACCATTCCGTGGGAGCCGACTATCCCGGGACCACGGGGCGCGCGGAAAACCTGGCGCAGCTGAAGCTTGCGGTCGATGAACTCGGGTTTCGCTACGTGCGTTTTCACGACATCTTTCACGACGCGCTGGGCACCGTGCGCAAGGTCGATGGCCGCATCACCTATGACTTCACCGCGATCGACAAGCTGTACGACGCGCTGCTCGCACGCGGCATCAAGCCCTTTATCGAACTGGGCTTCACACCGGACGCCATGGCGACGTCCAGGCAGACGATCTTCTATTGGAAGGGCAACACCTCGCATCCGCAGCCGGGGCCCTGGTCGGAGCTGATCGATGCCTTCACGCGCCACTTGATCCAGCGCTATGGTGCGCAGGAGGTGCACAAGTGGCTCTTCGAAGTGTGGAACGAACCCAACCTCGATGGCTTCTGGGAGCGTGCCGACCAGGGCGCCTACTTCGAGCTGTACGCGAACACGGCGCGCACGATCAAGCGAGTCGATCCCGCCATCCGCGTGGGTGGCCCGTCCACTGCCGGCGCCGCCTGGGTACCCGAACTCCTCGCCTATGCCAAGACGAATGGCGTGCCGGTTGATTTCGTGACGACGCACACGTATGGCGTCGAAGAAGGCTATCTCGACGAATTCGGCCAGTCCGACCGCAAGCTTTCGCCGAATCCGGAGTCGATCATCGGGGACGTCAAGCGCGTGCGCCAGGAGATTGAAGCCTCGGGATTCCCCGGACTGCCGCTGTACATCACCGAATGGAGCACGAGCTACAACCCGCGCGATCGCGTGCACGACAGCTACATCAGCGCGCCATGGATCTTGACCAAGTTGCGCAGCACGCGCGGCCACGCGCAGGCGATGAGCTACTGGACTTACAGCGACCTGTTCGAGGAACCCGGACCGCCGGACGCCCCTTTCCACGGCGGCTTCGGCTTGATGACGCGAGAAGGCGTTCGCAAGCCCGCGTGGTTCGCCTACAAGTACCTCAACGCCTTGCAAGGGATGGAAATCCCAAGCACGGACGATTGCCTCCTGGCCGCCACCGACGGCAAGAAGACCGCGGTACTGGCGTGGGACTGGCAGCAGGTCGAGCAGCCCGCCAGCAACAGCGTGTACTTCGGCAAGCCGGTGCCTGCTGTGGATGCGCGCTCAGTCAACTTGAACCTCAGCAGCCTGGCCGCGGGCAGCTACCGGCTGCAGGTCTACCGCACCGGCTACAAGACGAACGACGCGCAGACTGCCTACCTCGAGATGGGGTCGCCGAAGGCGCTGAGCAATGCGCAGCTCAAGAAGCTTCAACAGTTGACGGCGGACAAGCCCGAGCTCAGTCGGGTCGTTCGCGTGGGCCGCGACGGCAAGCTGCAGTGGAAGCTCCCCATGCGCAGCAACGACGTCGCGCTGCTGATCCTGGAACCAGTCAAGCCGTGAACGATCATTCAGCTGACCTTGGTCGGCACCCAATCGGTGAACACCTTGATCCGGGCGAGCTGGATGATGAGGGCATCCATCGCATGGGCAAGTTCGAACGGCGGCGGCTTGGCGCCTGAGGTCAGCGTCTCGTACATGCGCTGGAGGTCGGCCAGGCAGGCGTTGCTGTCGTCGGCGAACTGCGGGCTCGCACATTCGCCTCGAAAGCCGCCGCTGAAGAGCTGATGCGCGCAGCGGATCGTGGCCTTCAACTCCACGGACAGCAGCCGCGCGTCTGCGCCGCTCCTGCAGTCGGAGCGGAACTCCTCGACCAGGAGAATTGCCTGCCGTACGCAGGCTTCTTGCTGCGGACTGAGCGCTTCACGCCCCGGCCCTGGCGTGCCGCATAGCGCAGGGCCACTCTGGCCCACGGCGCACGATGGCATGCGCCCATCATCTGAGAAGGTGTTCAACATGGAATGCCACACGCTCTGATTGCTCACGAAGCAAGCGTACCGAGCGACCTGCTCGCTTAACCATTGGCCGTGTCTGAACCTGCTCTCAGCCGTATTACCCGGCGAGGCGGAAAGGTCCGATCGGCGCTCGCGCGTGAGGCGTCAGCCGCTAGACGTCCACCAATTGGTTCTTGATCGCGTAGAGCACGAGCTCGGTGCGATTGGTCATGTTCATCTTCTTGAGCACGTGCGACTTGTGCGTGCTGACCGTCTTTTCGCTCAGCGACAGCTCGTCGGCAATCTCCCAGCCGCGCTTGCCGACCACGAGCATTTCGAAAATCTTGTATTCGCGCTCAGACAGGCGTGTGTGCAGCTGCTCGCCCTCGTCACGCGTGGCAATGCCCTGGGCGAGCCGCTCGGCGACCGTCGAACAGACATATCGGCCGCCACTGGCCACGCGCCGGATGGCGCGCACCACGTCTTCGGCGGCGTTTTCCTTGGTCATGTAGCCATCCGCACCGGCGCGCAGCGCCTGCGTGACGTACGGGTCCCCGCCGTGCGTGGTGATGACGAGCACCCGCATGTTGCGCTGCAGGTGCTTGGCATGTGCGATGAGGTCCACGCCGCCTCGACCGGGCATCGACAGGTCGAGCACCGCCACGTCGATGGGGTGGTTGCGCAGTGCGTCGAAGACTTCGCCGCAGTCAGCGGCCTCCGCCACCACGCACATGTCGGTGTTCTCTTCCAGCAGGCGGCGCAGGCCTTGGCGGAACATCCGGTGATCGTCGGCGACCAGAAGTCGAATCATCACTGCTTCTCCAGCGTCAAGAAGTGAGGAAAAGGGTAGCCCAGCGTTACCTACTCGATGAGGCGTAGACCAGCTACTTCTCAGGGCGGGTATTGGCTACCTTTCCCATCAGATTTCTTACCATCTTCGAGTGCACTCAAGCCGCAGCCAGAGGGCTCTCGAGCGCGAAGCTGATGCGCGTGCCCGCGCCGGCTGAGGAATCGATGGTCAGCCGCCCACCTGCGAGTACCGCGCGGTCGTGCATGTTCAGCAGCCCCTGGCCGACCTTGCGCCCGCCCTGGCCGAGCGCAGTGGGGTCGAACCCCGCGCCATCGTCGGCCACCTCCACGCTGAAGTGCCCTCCTCGCTCGCTGACCACGATGCGCACCCGATTGGCTTGCGAATGCTTGGCGCAATTGAGCAGAGCCTCCTGGACGATGCGAAACACATCGGCCTCGACCGCGGGCGGCAGCCGGCCGGACAGGCCACCGCGGTGATCCACTTCGGCGGCAATGCCGGTGCGGCGCTCGAACTGCGCGGCCAGCGAACGAATGGCTTCCTCAAGCCCCGCATAGTCGAGCAACGCAGGCCGCAACTCGGCACAGAACTCGCGGATGCTGATGATGGTGTCGCCCAGGAGCTGGCCCGTCTCGTGCAGGAGATCCTGCTCCTCGGGCGCGGTTGGCAGGACACTTCGCTCCACTGCCTTCAGATTGAGCTGGATGGCCGCGAGGTTGGCCGACGTTCGGTCGTGCAGTTCGCGCGCCATGCGACGGCGCTCTTCTTCCTGCGAAAGCATGGCGCGGCGCGACAGCTCGGCCACGTGCTCGGCGTGCTCGATGCGTTCGCGCTCCAGCCGGCTTCGGGTGGCCACGTACTTCTGCCTGGCAATCGACCACCACGCGAAAAGTGCCAGCAGCACGCCGGCCATGACCAGTCCGAGGCTCATGATGCGATTCAACTCTGCAAACGCCTCGACCTCATCGAGCTTGGCCACCAGCACCCAGGGCGTGCCGCGCACGAGCACGGCGTAGGCGAGGACTGCATCGCCGTCATCGTCCAGTCCGCGCACGAAACCCAGCCCCTTCCGATCGAACGCAGCCCACATCGACTGTGTGTCGCTGCTCTTGATGTGCCTCAATTGCTGGCCCGGCGAATGCGCGAGCGAATCATTGAGCACCACCACGGAGGAACCCTCCCGGCGCACGAGCAGTACCTCGGAGGAGTCGCGCCGCGAGACGCCCGGCCTCACCAGGTGGAACAGCTCCCGGCCCGGATCGATGTCGACCTCAATGAGCGCACGGCCCGCGGGGCCCGCCACCGGCGTGACCAGGTCAAGGAACAGGATCCGCCGTGCGCTGCCGGTGGTGCCCGTCACGTCACCGACGCGAGGCCAGGCCGCATCGGATGTCTCGGCCGCGAGGTCTCGCGCACGCTGGCGAGCCAGATCGGAATCGGCGCCGACGACGGTTCCGAACCAGCGCTCGCCCGATGCGGGGTCGCGCACAAGCACCGAGTCGAAGTGCGATGTTCGCGTCAGGCGCCAGAGGTCGTCCTGCATGTCCTTGGTGGTTTCGGCGCTGAGCGTGCGCCCGGTCTTTCGCGCTTCGAGTGCCTCGATGAACTCCCAGCTGTCGGCCCACACATGAACGTCGTGGCGCGTGTCCTCGATCCACGACTGCACAAGCGACTCCTTGAGCTGCGCGATCTCTTCGAGCCGCTGGCTCACCGAGCGCTCGACCAGCGCCACACCCTGCAAATAGGTCAGCACGCCAATGATCACCATGCCAACCAGCAAGGTGCCGGTCGCAGCGCTCGGCGACGACCACGCCTTTCTTGGCCCACCCCCTGAAACGCGGGGGTCCTGGCCGTCGCGATCCTTAAGCTTTGTCAAAGCTTCGCGCAGGCGGGTGATCACCCCGCTTTGCGTGGTTGGTGGCGATGTATCGGGCGTGGCCATTTGTCTGCACGTGACCCTGCGTCATTCAGCTTGGCGCATTCCAGCAGCAAACACGTGGCGTGAACAGCGGGCGTTCCCTGCACGACCGTCCGCCATGGGGGCCCACCCTCCAACCCTCAGGCGCGTCTGACCCCGCGGCGCGACGTGTCCGACTCGCGAATCGTCCCGGCCCGATGTCGCGCGCCCGGCTGTGAAGAGAGATTAGCGGCATCGCATCGCAGTTGATTCTTGTGTACTGGCCCAGCATGAGGGGGAGCGTGACCATGGCAAACCAGAGTAGCGCCACGTTGTTCGAGAAGATCGGCCTGTCCCTCGCGCGCATTGCGGCCACGCTGGCATGCGCGGCCGTCGCGCTGGGTGCAACGGCTGCCACCATGCCGCTGTCGATCAAGGTCATCGGCGTTGCCGCCGACGGCAGCGAAACCGAGATCACCACGGATTACCGCTGGACCGTGGAGCAGGACGCCACCAAGCTCTCCGTTCCCGGCCAGCCCGCCACCAAGGCGAACTACTCCTTCAGCTTTCACCCGAGCTACATGCCGGTGATCGCCGCGGGCCGCACGGGCACCGACTCGTCGAAGGCTCACGCCGGTTGCGCGGCCGCGGCCGCATCGGCCGCGCCGCGCCCCGCCGGCTGCGACCCCGACGTGTATCGCCTCTACATGCAGCCGCTGCCCACCCTCGACACGGCCAACCGCTACTACGTGTCGATCGCGGCCGATGGTTACCAGATGGGCGGCGCGCCCGTCGTGTTCGGACCCTCGGGCGCCACGGCCACGGTCTACGTCAATGCCTACAACCTGCCCACCGCGCAGGTGTCGGTGTTCGCATTCGAGGACAACAGCCCCATCAATGGCGCGCCCGATCTCCCGCAGGAGACGGGCCTTGCGAACTTCACCGTGCAACTGCTCGAAGCCGGCGGAACCTACGGCCAATCGGGCGGGCAAGTGACGCAGGATGCATTCGGCAACCCGTTGGGCACCACCTACAGCGATGACCAGGGCACCGTGCTCCAGCGCGGCAAGGGGATCGTGCTTACCGGGCCCGATGGCACGGCGACGATCAAGAACCTGTTCCCCGCGAAGTACACCGTGGTCATCGTGCCGCCGGTGGGCTCCGACTGGCACCAGACGTCCACCATCGAAGGCACGCGCGGCCAGGATGCCTGGGTCAAGAACGACGAGCCCTCGTTCTTCCAGGAATACGGCCCCCCGGGCCACCACGTGTTCATCGGCTTCACGCGCTCTGGCTTCATCGCGCGCAACACCAACAACACGCCGGTGCTCAACGGCACCCGCACCATCACCGGGCGGGTCGTGAACATCCACAACTCGCGCCCGCCCGAGTACACGTTCTTCAACGGCGCACCCGTGCCCGAGTGCTGGGTCGGGCTGAACGAGACCGGCGGCGGCACGCGCGGCCTGTACGCCACCGCCTGCAAGAAGGACAGCACCTTCACCATTCCCAACGTGCCCAATGGCACCTACGAACTCGTGGTGTGGGACGAGCCGCTGGACATGATCATCGGCACCACCACGGTGACGGTGAACAACGCCAATGTCGCGATGGGCGACGTGCCGGTGTTCAGTTGGTTCGCGCGCTACCAAGGCCGCGTGTTCCAGGACATCGATGGCACTGGCCTGCCCTACTTCGCCAAGGCCTGGGACCGGCCCTACATCGAAGTCGACCCGGTCACCGGCATCGAGCATGAGGTCACCAGGCACTACAACGCAGGCGACCTGAAGCCAGCATTCGGCGAAGGCATCGCCAACAACATCCGTTTCCGCGACGGCAGCATCTACCAGTCGGTCGCGACCAAGAAGGACGGCACCTTCGCGTTCACCGAGCTCTTCCCGTTCTTCAACTGGATGATCGCGGAGATCGACTACGCGCGCTTCAAGGCGACAGGGGCGACCATCGTCACCGACGCGGGCGGCGCGATCCCCGTGGTGGCCGATCCGACCTCGCCCACCAAGACCAGCCCCGATCCGAGCGTGATCAGCAAGCTGTGGAAGGCCGAGATCGGCCAGTACGGCAGCAACGATCCGGCCTTTGCGTACAACCCGTGGCTGCGGCTGAATCCGCAGCCGCAGCCGTGCTCGCAGGAAGAGGTCGATGCCAACACCAATGCGCTCGATCCCAATGGCTGCACGAGCGTTGGGCAGACACGCTTCTTCCGCCAGGAGCAGGGCGTGATCCTGCTCGAAGGCATGCAAGGCTTCCTCGGCCTGACCAACCACATCGAGTGGGGCAAGCAGCCATATGCCTTCAACGAGAACGGCGGCATCGCGGGCATCGTGCACTACGCCATCACCCGCGCCGAGGACGACCCGCGCTTCGCCGCGGCCGAGAACTGGGAGCCCGGCATTCCGCACGTGCAGGTCAACCTGTACCTCGATTGCGACGGCGACGGCATCCCCGACAAGCCGAAGAACGATGGCGGCGGCCAATGCGTCGACGGCGCGGCCGGCCTGAGCACGCTGGGCTACCAGTACAAGAAGCCTGACGTGGACAACTTCCCCTTCTGCTGGCACGAAGGCACTTGTGCGCGCGGTCCGGAAGACGTGGTCAACAGCGGCGACGGAACCACCTTCAGTGAAGGCGACGTCTTCAAGTGGGGCAGCGGCGACCAGCTCGCGGTGGGCATCGGCACCACCGACAGCTGGGACGACAAGATTCCGCAGGGCTGCCCGAAGAGCGCGAGCACGCTGGCAGCGGGCAACGGCGGCATTCCGTTCGACCCGATCACTGCCGACCTCGACTGCTTCGACGGCCTGTACAACTTCAACCAGGTGCGTCCGGCCGTGTTCGACGGCGGCTATGCCTTCGGCCGCGTGGCCGGCCAGGCCGAGCTGCCCATGCTCATCGGCGCCGAGGGCCGCGGCAAGTACATCGTCGAAGCGGTTGCGCCCCCGGGGTACCTGCACCAGGGCAACGGCGACAAGAACGTGGTGTTTGGCGATGCGCTGATGTCGCGCCCGGTGGCCCTGCCCTTCGAGTGCGTGGGCGAGGAGCTCGATGTTCCCGCCAAGCTCACGCTGTTCCCGGGCGAGGACAACCCCAACTACGGCAGCCCGCAATTCCCGAACAACAAATGGCGCAAGTGCGACATGAAGGCCCTGCCGCTGGTGCCGGGCACCAACCCCGCGCCTGACTTCTACATGTTCACCGAGGCGCCGGTGGCGGGCCACGGCGTTGGCTTCATCCTCGACGACACGGCCAGCGAGTTCAACCGCTTCGCCCCGACCTTCGGCGAGAAGTACGCCCCGCCGCACCTGCCCGTGTCGGTGCAGGACTGGACGGGCCGCGAGATCACGCGCGTGTACTCCGACCAGTTCGGCTCGTACAACTTCCTCGTGCCATCGAGCTTCACGATCAACCCGCCGTTTCCGTCGGGCGTGATGCCGAGCATGATGGTCTCGTGCATGAACCATCCCGGCCCGATCACGGACGAGCGTGCAACCCTGGCCGACGGAGTGACGCCGAACCCGACCTTCGGCCAGAAGATCATCGACCCGTACTTCAACCGCAAGTACACGCAGTTCTGCTACACGCTGCAGTACCTGCCGGGCAAGACGACCTACCTCGATACCCCCGTGCTCCCGATCGCGGCCTTCGCCTCGGTCGAGAAGAACCCGCTGGACTGCGAATGCCAGGACGGCACGCCCGCGATCTACTCCGCCAGCAACGGCATGAACGGCCCGTGGGTGCCGGCCGGTGGCGGGCAGTTGACGATCGTGTCCTCGGGCTCCGCCGTCGAGGTGGCCAACCCTGCATATGACCCGACGAACCCCGCGTCGCCCAAGCTGATCACGCGCGACTACGGCTTCGGCAACGTGGCGGGAACGGTGCGCATCGGCAGCACGGTGCTCACGCTGTCGGGCGCCTGGAGCAAGGATCTGCTGACGGTCAACGTGCCCAATGGCGTGAGCGGCCAGCTCAGCATCACGCGCGGTGACAACGGGCGCGAGTCGGTGGTCGGACTCACCGTGCATGCGGACGGCGCCACGCCGCCGCGTCGCGTGAACCCGGGTGGCACGGATGCCACGGGCTGCGGCGCCGGCGCGGCGCCCCCATGCAAGTCGATCCAGCGCGCGATCGACGAGTCGAGCGCGGGCCAGCTCATCACCGTGGCGCCCGGCACCTACAACGAGTACGTGATCATGGACAAGCGCGT
The DNA here is from genome assembly GCA_966211955.1 of uncultured Comamonadaceae bacterium. Lineage (GTDB taxonomy): Bacteria > Pseudomonadota > Gammaproteobacteria > Burkholderiales > Burkholderiaceae_C > Albitalea. The sequence goes on from CBIHOF010000013.1 coordinate 24,254, forward strand.
GCGCCTGCAGGGCTGGGGCGCGGGCTCGGTGGCGATCAACGCTTCCAAGGCGAGCTCGGGCGGCCTGGCCGCGTGGCGCGCGCTGTTGAACAAGAAGGTCGATGCGCGCTGCGGCACGCCCAACGGCTCGACCGACATCGCGCATTGCCCGGCCAACACGCCGATCGACCCGGACACCGGCAATCCGACGATCGTCGCCGGCGTCAACAGGAGCTTCGACCCGCTGCCCGGCCAGACGCTCGGCATCAATTCGGGCAACAACGAACCGCTGCTGTTCGGTGCCGAGGAAGGCCCGGGCGTGCTGGTGGTTGGCCGCGGCAACGCCGCCGGCACCAACTGCACGGGCACGGGCAACGCACTGCGCATCGACGGGATCACCGTCACCGGCTCCGACGCGGGCGGCGGCATCCTCGCAAGTGGCTATGCCTGCAACCTGCAGGTCACGAACAACCGCGTGGTCGCCAACTACGGCACCTACGGCGGTGGCGTGCGCATCGGCCACACCGAGCTCGTCAACGGCGATGTGTTCACCGACGCGGTGAACCGCGATGTCTCCATCCACCACAACTGGATCGCAGAGAACGGTGCGACCGAATCCGGCGGCGGCGGCGGCGTCACCATCGGCACGGGCGCGAACAACTACTCGGTGGCGAGCAACTACGTCTGCGGCAATTTCTCGATGTCCGACGGCGGCGGCGTGAGCCACTGGGGCCAGTCAGGCGGCACCAACACGATTGCGCGCAACAAGATCGTGCTGAACCAGACCTTCTTCCAGGGCGGGAACCCGACCGGCGGCGGCCTGTTCATCGGCGGCCAGGTTCCGGTGGGCGGCGGCAATTCCCCGGGCACGGGCGACGTGAACGTCGATGCCAACCTGATCGAGTACAACAACGCCGGCTCCGGCGCGGGCGGCGGCGTGAGCATCGCGCGCACGGCCACCGGGGACGACGTGGTTGTCACGAACAACATGATCGTCAACAACGCGACTGGCTTCGCGGGCGGCGGCGTGGCGTTCACCGAGATCCGCGGCGCGGGCGTCCGGCTGGTCAACAACACCATCGCCGACAACGCCAGCACCGCGACGAACCAGGAGTCGTTCCCTGCCGGTCCGAAGGTGCAGTCGAACGCGCAGATCGCGGGCGTCGCATTGCGCGCAGGTGCCGGCACGACGGTGCCCTCCATCCTGAACAACATCATCTGGGGCAACCGGTCGTACCAGTGGAGCATCACGCCGACCGATCCGAACCAGCCGCAGACGACCGTGCTCACCGACGCGGGCATCTGGGACCTTGGCGTGGTCGGCAACGCGAGCCACACCGCCCTGGCGTCCACGCGCAGCATCGTGAGCGACGCCACCACCACGGCGGCCAACTGCACCAGCTGCACGGCAGCCACGGCAACGGACCTCAAGTTCGTACGGGCCATCAACTTCACGCCCCTCCCCGATCCCGACCAGCCTGGCGTGCTGCCCGAGACCACCGTGATGCGCACCGCCCTCACCTTCGACGAAGGCGGCAACTTCATCAATGTGATCTTCAGCCCGCTGACACCGTGGGACATCACCGAAGGCGCGACCTTCGGGACGCTGCGCGCCGACTATCACATCAACGACGGGTCGGTGGCCGTCAACGCGGGCGACAACCGCAGCGCTGCGAATCGTGTTCCCGCGACGGACTTCGATGCAGAGAGTCGACCGGTCTCCGGCGTCGACATCGGGGCCGACGAGCTGCCGATCCGCGCCGACCTGAGTGTCACGATGACGGACAACGTGACAAGCGCCGCACGCGGTGCAAGCGTGACCTATGTGATCGTGGTGACCAACAACGGCCCGACGGCCGTGGCGGCCGGCACGTTGACCGACTCATTGCCAGGCAGCGCACGGCTGACCGTCACGTCATGGACATGCTCCGCATCGGCGGGATCTTCGTGCACGGCCACGGGCACCGGCAACACGACGCGCTCGGGCGCGCTGAACCTGGCCGTCGGCGGCACGGCAACCTACACCCTCGTGGGCAGCGTGCCGGCGAATGCTCCGGCAGGCGCGTCCACCAGCACGGTCACGGTGGCGCCGCCCGCCGGGGTCACCGATCCGAATCCGGTGGACAACACCGCCATCGACACTGACACGATCCTCGCGCCCGTGGCATCGCTCAGCACGAACTCGCTCGCCTTCGGTGACGTGAGCGTGCCGACGACCTTGAGCGTGATCGTGACCAACACGGGCACGGCGCCACTGAGCATGACGAGTGCGACCGTGATCGGCACCGGGTTTGCGAAGAGCTCCGACGGTTGCAGCGGCAGCACCGTTGCGGTGAACGCCACCTGCTCCGTCGCCGTGACCTTCACACCCGCGGCCAACAACGCGCTGCGTGCGGGTCTGCTGACGTTTGTCGACAACGCCGGCACTCAGGCGGCGGTGCTCTCCGGCAGATGAGTCGAGCCGAGCGGTCACACGGGTCCCAAGGGCATCAAAGAGAAGGAGTCGCAAACATGGTCACCAAGACATTCCGCAAGGCCTTGCTCAGCGTGGCGGCTGCGAGCGCGTTCGGTGCAGCCGCGCCCGCCGGTGCCGCCGTGTTCGTGCAGTGCGGGCCGGGCAACAACGGTGTCGATGCCGACGGCAAGATCAAGGCGAGCCTGCCCGCAGGCGTGCAATGCCTGCACCTCACGGCCGGTGATGGCTTCATCACCATGGCCGACGGCCGGCCGCTCTACACCTTCGGCTTCGCCGACGCCACGGCGATGACCGCGGCCGACATCGCGCTCGATTCAATGGCCGCGAACTTTGCGGCGCCGACCATCGAGCTGCAACAAGGCCATGACTTCTACCTCACGCTGACCAACGTCTCGATGGCCATGCGGCCGGACCTCTTCGACCCACACACCGTCCATTTCCATGGCTTCCCGCAGCAGCCGCCGGTGTTCGACGGCATGCCCGAGGGCTCCTTCGGCGTGAACATGGGCTCGTCGGTCACGTACTTCTACCGCCTGAACGACCCCGGCACGTACATGTACCACTGCCACCAGGAGGCGACCGAGCACATGCAGATGGGGATGCTCGGCAACCTCTACGTCAAGCCCTCGCAAGACGGGACGTCCAAGGCCTACGACGGCAAGACCTACACCAGGTTCGTCTACAACGACGGCGATGGCTCCACGGGCTACGACGTGGCCAAGCCGCTGCAGCTCGGCTCCATGGACCACGTGTTCCACGAGCTGCACCTGGGCGTGCAGCCCCTGCCCTTCAAGGAGATGAAGGACACCTACCTGATGATCAACGGGCGCGGCTACCCCGACACGGTCAACCCCGACCCGCTGCCCACGCCGAAGGACGAATTCGGCGACTCGCTCAACAACAACCACGTCTCCCAGCCGATCAACGCGCTGGTCACGGCCACGCAAGGGCAGCGCATCCTGTTGCGCCTGTCGAACCTCAACGTCACCAACTACTACACGGTGACGGCGCTGGGCCTGCCCATGAAGGTGGTGGGTGCGGGCGCGCGCCAGCTCAAGGGCGCAACCGGCACGTCGCTGGCCTACGACACCAGCTCGGTGACGCTTGGCGGCGGCGAATCGGTCGAGGTGCTCATCGACACGAGGAACGTGCCCGCCGGCACCTACTTCCTCTACACGACGAACCTGAACTACCTCAGCAATTTCAACCAGGACTACGGCGGAATGATGACGGAAATCGTCATCCAGTGATCTCGGGGAAGAGCACGCAACCGGCCCACCTCAGGAGAGGCGCAATGAACAGAATGACGGTACTCCACATGCTGCCCCGGGTGATCCGGGCCGGTCTCGTCGCGTTGATGGCCTGCGTCCTCGGCGTTGCGCACGCGGACATCAACGGCTGGACCGGCGAAGACCCGAGCGCCGGCAACGGCAACGCGCGCACCTTCACGCTCACCGCCAAGCACGACTTCATCAGCACCTCGGACGGCAACAGCCACTACGCCTGGGGCTATGCGCACACGGCGATGCCCATGCAGTACCCCGGCCCGACGCTCATCGTGAACCAGGGCGAGAAGGTCAGCATCACGCTCAACAACATGTTGCCCGTGCGCGTGTCCATGGTCTTTCCCGGCATGGAAGCCGTGGTGGCCGATGGCGGTGTGCCGGGCACGCTCACGAGCGAGGCGCGTGCGGTCACCGCCGCCGAATATGCCGCCGGCGTGGCGGTGTCCGGGCCGACCTACTCCTTCGTGGCAAGCCGCCCGGGCACGTACCTCTATCAAAGCGGCACCAATGCCGACTTGCAGGTCGAGATGGGCCTGGTCGGCACGATCATCGTGCGGCCCACGGGCTACGCGCTCGGCACCCGGGATTCGCACCCCGCGCGCAAGGCCTACCAGCAGCCGGGCACCGACTACGACCGCGAGACACTCTTCCTGCTCAGCGAGATCGACCCTGCGATCCACTGGGTGGTGTACGGCCAGGTGATGTCTGGCATGCCGGTGCTGGTGGACACCACCGACATCCATCCGAGCATCTGGTTCATCAATGGCCGCAACGCGCCCGACACCCTGCTCGACGAGTTCGTGTACTGGCTGCCCTCGCAGCCCTACAACGCCCTGCCTCGCATGCACCCCGGCGAGCGGCTCCTGATGCGCGTGGTGAACGCGGGCCGCGACCTGCACCCCTTCCACCACCACGGCAACCACGCCACGCCGATCGCTCGCGATGCGCGCGTGCTCTCGAGCAACCCGGACAACACGTCGCTCGCACCGGACCTGAGCTCGCCCGACTTCACCGTGCGGTCGATCCCCGGTCAGACGATGGACCTGATCTACGACTGGACGGGCAAGGGCATCGGCTGGGACATCTACGGTACCCCCGCCGACAACCCGCACGTGTGCACGCCGGATGCGAACGGCTACCACGCCGTGGCCACCGACAAGAACTATCGCGAGTGGTGCGCCGACCACAACAAGCCGATTCCGGTGACCGTGGCCGGGCAGCTGGACCTGTCGTACGGCGAGAGCTTCGCGGGCAGCCCGTTCCTCGGCCTGACCGGCAGCCTCCCCCAGGGCCACCCGGGCCTCAACAGCAGCGGCGGCTACTTCCACATGTGGCACTCCCACAATGAGAAGGAAGTCACCACCGACGACATCTTCCCGGGCGGCATGATGACCATGCTCATCATCGAGCCGTGGTCCGTCGACCTGGGCGATGGTTCGAGCAACGGCAGTGGCGGTGGGGGTGGTGGGGGCGGCGGCGAACCGCCGCTGCCGAGCCTGGCGGTCACGGACAACTTCAACCGCGCCAACGCGAACACCCTCGGTGCCAACTGGAGCCAGACGGCGATCCTGAGCAGCGCGGCCATCCGCACCAACGCCAACCAGGCATTTGCCCTGGTGAACGGAACGGCCATGTGGAACGGCGCCGGTTCGCCCTTCGGTGCGAAGCAGGCTGCGGCCTTCACGTTCGTCTCGGCACCGGCCAGCAATACCGCCCTGTTCCTCAAGGCGTCCGGTGGCTCGAACGCGGCGCCGGCCAACTACATCCGCGTGCTCTACAGCGCCGGCAACGTGATCGTGGCAACCACGAACAATGGCAACTCCTTGTTCCCGCCTCCCACCTTCACCGCGCGCGGCACCCTCCCTGCGACGTTCGCAGCCGGCGACAAGCTCACTGCACAAGCGGATTCCACCGGCGTGGTCTCGATATGGAAGACCTCCGGTGCCACGACGACCTTCATCGGCAACGTGAGCATCCCGACCGCGGGCGCCGGAGCGTGGACGCAAGGCACCGGCGGCGGGCGCATCGGCATCCTGCTGCCCACCAACGCCCGTATCGACGACTTCGCAGCCGCAAGCCTGTGAGCACTGAAATGAGACCAGCCTTCATTGGGGAGAGTGCAATCATGCCCACACAGCAATTCAAGCTCTGCGTCACGGCACTGGCCGTGTCGGGGTTGTCACTCCTGTCGATTCCGGCTGCTGCGGTCCAGTACAACCTGCGTGCCGCGGCGGTGGACATTCCTGATCCGAACGGCGGGCCGGCCATCCGCATGTGGGGTTACGCGGAGTGCCCCAGCGGCTTCGGTGCCGCTTGCAATGACGTGCAGGTTCCAGGACCCGCGCTGTCGGTGCCTGCAGGAGACACACTGCTCACCGTCAACCTGATGAACGCGCTCCCCGAGCCCACGTCGCTGGTCGTCAACGGGCTGGTCAAGCCGATGTCGCCCGTCTGGTTCACCGACGCCGAAGGCCGCCGCCGCGTGCGCTCGTTCGATGCCGAGGCACCGGCCAACAGCGTCAACGCCACGACTTACCAGTGGAGCAACGTGCGGCCTGGCACCTACCTGTACCAAAGCGGCACGCAGCCGCAGGTGCAGGTGCAGATGGGGCTGTATGGCGCGGTCACGCGCAACGCGGTCGATCCGGTCGCGACGACGCCGGGGCAGGCCTATCCCGGCGCGGCCTACAACAGCCAGGTCACGCTGCTGTACAGCGAGATCGATCCGGACTTGCATGCTGCGGTGGCCGGCGGCACCTACGGGCCCTGCCCGATCGCCACGCCCGATTGCGGCAACATGACCAGCACGCTGAACTACAAGCCACGCTACTTCCTGATCAATGGCGTGGTGTACCCGCATTCGAGTCTGCGAAACCTTCAGCCCGTGGGCATGCCCGGCACGACGCTCGTGCGCATGCTCAACGCAGGCCTCACCACCCACGTGCCCATGCTGGTCGATCGCCGCTGGGACCTGGTGGCCGAGGACGCCAATGCCTACGCCAACCGCCGTCCGCAATACACCGCGTTGCTGCCGGCCGCCAAGACGCTCGATGCACTGGTGACGGCGACCACGCCGGTGGCCGTGGTGGATCGGCGCCTGGATCTGTCGAACGCGGGCGCTTCGGGTGACGGCGGCATGATGGCCTTCCTCAACCTCGGCGTGGTGCCTCTGCTGGCCGCCGGTGCGACACCGCCGCCGAACACTCCGCCCGCCACCGGCAACGACAGCTACAACGGCATGGCCGGCATCGCGCTGAGCGTGGCGGCGCCCGGCGTGCTGTCCAACGACAGCGACGCGGACGGCGGGCCATACCCGCTCAAGGCGGTGGCGGCAAGTGGCACGACAGGTGCGGGCAATGCCTACACGGTCAATGCCGATGGCTCCATCACGTTCTCGCCCGCGACGGCAGGCGCCTTGACCGACACCTTCGCCTACGAGGTGACCGACGGCCAGGCCACCGCCGCGGGCACCGTCACGGTGAACCTCGCCGAACCCACCCTGCCCGGCCTGGGCGCGCAGGTCGACAGCTTCGACCGCACCGATGCCATGTCGCTCGGCACGGTGAACTGGAGCCAGGCAGCCGACACGGGCGCGAACGGACCCGACCTGCACATCCTGGGCAACCAGGTCGTGGCGTCCGCGGTCGGGCTGGGCGGGCAGGCGATCTACAACGCGGCGTCGTATGGCGCCAGGCAAGGCGTGTCGCTGAACATCACCGGCACCCCCGACAAGGCGGCGGTGCTGCTCAAGGCCTCGGGCGGCAGCGCCGAGGCGCCGGCCAACCTGATCCGCGTGCGCTTCGACGGCGTGAGCAACCAGGTCGTCATCGCCACGATGCTGGGCGGCAGCAACACCACCACTTACGTGAACCACAAGGTGCTTCCGGCCGCGACCCTGTCGGGCGGCGGCACGCTCACCGCGACGGCCGACAACACGGGGCTGGTCCTGGTGTGGGGCAACGGAAGCTTCCTCGGCGGGGTCCAACTGCCGAAGTCCACTGCGTGGACGGGTGGCGGGCGCGCCGGCATTCAGCTCCAAAGCCTGGGCTCGACGGCCGACGAGTTCCGCGCTGCGACGCTGCCCTGAACGATGGGCCACGCCACCATGCGATCAACCTTGTTGCGAACCTCGGCGACGCTCGTGATCGCCGCGCTGCTCGGCGCTTGTGCAAGCGCGCCGACGCCAGTACCCGACGTGGAGGCGGCCTACGGCATCCACGTCGAGGGCCTGCGCTTGAGCGCGGCCGGCTCGATGCTCGACTTCCGCTACCGCGTGCTCGATCCGCACAAGGCCGCGCCGCTGCTCGATGGCCGCGTGAAGCCCTACCTGTTCGACGAAGCGCATGCGGCGAAGCTCGGCGTGCCCGACACGCCGGTGCTGGGCCGCATCCGGCAGACGTCGCGCAACAACAAGATCGCGACCGACCGCAACTACTTCATCATGTTCGGCAACCCCGGCCGGGCGGTGCGCAGCGGCGACAAGGTGACGCTGTTGCTGGGCGAATTGAAGATCACCGACCTGACCGTGCAGTGAGCGGCAGGCGAGCGATGACAAGCATTCGATCGCTCCTCGTCATGACCCTGTGCCTCGTGGCCTGGGGGGCGCAGGCAGGCACGGTCAGCCGCGAACTGCAGCAGCGCATCGCCACGCACGGCACGCATGCCGACACCTCGGTGATCGTGCGCTTTGGCGGTGGACTCGATGCGCAATCGCTGGCGGTCGGCGACCGCCGCGCGCGCGACAACCGGCTCATGCTCGCCCTGCAGGCGCAGACCGCGCAACACCGGGCTGCCATCGAGCCGATGCTTGCGTCTGTCGACGCGACGCGCATCAAGACGCTGTGGATCATCGACGGCATCGCCGTCACCGTGCCTGCGGTGGCGGTCAGGCAGCTCGCCGCGCGCGATGACGTCGAAAGCATCGATCTCGATGCTTTCGTGCAAGGCGGCCGGCCGCAGCGCATGCCGGCGCCACGCGCCCGGCCATTTGGCACGATTTCGGCGGAACCTGCGGCTGCGGATCAGGGCGGCGCCGCGATGTCCTCGCCCGCCTGGAACGTCGCGGCCGTGCATGCGCCAGAGCTCTGGGCGCGGGGCCACACCGCGAGCCACGTGGTCGTGGCGACGATGGACACCGGCGCAGACCTGTCGCACCCCGACCTGGGCCGCAGCTGGCATGGCGGTGCCGGTGGCTGGTTCGATCCGCATGGCGAAGAGAGCACGCCCTACGACCAGCTCGGGCACGGCACGCAGGCGCTGGGCGTGATCGTCGGCCGCCGCGGCACCGGCGTGGCGCCCGACGCACGTTGGATCGCGACTCGGCTGTACGACAGCAACGGGCGCGCGAGCATGAGCGACATCCACCGCGCGTTTCAATGGCTGATGGACCCGGACGGCAATCCGTCGACCGCAGATGCGCCCGACGTGGTCAATGCCTCCTGGGCGTTGAGCGGACGCGCTGCGGGCGGCTGCATCCGCGAATTCGAGCGCGACCTGCGCGTGCTGCGAAGCGCGGGCATCGTCGTCGTGTTCGCCGCCGGCAATGACGGCCCTGCACCCGGCACGAGCAGCAGCCCGGGCAACAACCCGGGCGGGCTGTCGGTGGGCGCGGTGGACCGCCAGCTCAAGCTCGCCCGTGCGACGAGCCGCGGCCCATCATCGTGCGATGGCGCGGCGTTTCCGCGCCTCGTCGCGCCCGGCGTCGACGTGCGCACCACCGACCTGGCGCACGGCGCAAGCTGGTCGTTCACCACCGTGTCGGGCAGCTCGCTCGCGGCGCCGCACGTGGCGGGCGTGTTCGCGTTGCTCGCAGGTGCTTTCCCCGCGGCATCGGTGCGCGAACTGGAAGACGCCGTGCTGGGCTCCGCACACGACCTCGGCGAGGCAGGCCGCCTCGTCGACGCATTGGCTGCATTCGAGATGCTGCGCAGTTCGCAGCCATCACACTGAGGAGACCTCCATGACGAATCTCCACCGACGCGCCGTGGTGACCGCACTCGCCGCCACGGGCCTCTTGACGCTGTCCCCCCGCGCGTTCGCTCACGACGGCGCGCACCATGGCCCCACGGGCGACCGCTACAAGCGGTCTTTGCGCGACGTCGCCATCCCGGATGTGTCGCTCACCGACGCCGATGCGCGCGCCGTGCGACTGCGCGAGCTCCTGGCGGGGCCGGAGCCGGTGATGCTCAACTTCATCTTCACGAGCTGCGGCGCCATCTGCCCCGTGATGAGCCAGGTGTTCTCGCAGGTGCCCGGCGAGCTTGGTGCGCAAGGCGCGCGGCTGAGGCTGGTGTCGATTTCCATCGATCCGGAGAACGACACGCCGGCTGAACTCAAGAGCTACGGCCAGCGTTTCAACGCCACCGATCGCTGGCGCTTCCTCACCGGCCGCATCGAAGACGTGACGCGCATCCAGCGTGCGTTCGAGACCTACCGTGGCGACAAGATGAACCATGAGCCGCTCACCTTCTTGCACGCCGGGCCCGACCGGCCGTGGGTTCGCATCGAGGGGTTCGCAAGTCCCGGCGCGTTGGCCGATGAATATCGACGGGCCGTGGTGCAGTGAAGCCGATTCGCCTTGTCCTGTGGGTTGTCATGGCGTGGGCGCCGCTGTGCGCCGATGCCGCCTCGCCCGACGAACTCGCGCTCGGGCAACGCATCTACCGAGAAGGCATCGGCGCCGACGGCCGACCCTTGATCAGCCTAGCCGCTGCCAACACGCCGCTTGCGGGAAAGCCGGTGGCCTGCGAGAAATGCCACCGTCGCAGCGGTTTCGGAGGCACCGAAGGCCAGCTGACGATACGGCCGATCACCGCGCCCGCGCTCACCGGCCAGCAAGAGGTCGTGCTGCATGCGCCGCGCGTCAAGGCGCAGTTGGGCACACGCACGCGCCCACCCTACGCGCAGGCGCTCATCGCGCGCGCGATCGCCACGGGCGTGGACGCGGCGGGTCAACCGCTGGACCCACTGATGCCGCGCTACCAGCTCGACGCTCGCGAGATGAAGGCGATCACCGCCTACCTGCTCACACTGTCCGCACAGCCTTCGCCTGGCGTCGACGAGCGCGAGATCCATTTCGCCACGGTCATCCAGCCCGGAGCGAGTGCCGAGAAGCGGCGCGCGATGCTCGACGTGATGCGTGCATTCGTCAAAGACAAGGACGCCAATGCACGCCACGACGAAGCGCGCCGCGAGGCCGGCAACATGCGCATGTACCGCGCGTACCGCAAATGGATCCTGCACGAATGGGAACTCACCGGCCCGAGCGACACCTGGGGTGCGCAGCTGGACGCGCTGTACGCCACGCAGCCCGTGTTCGCGCTGGTGGGCGGCCTGGGCCCTGCAAGTTGGCAGCCCATCCATGAATTCAGCGAACGGCATGCGGTGCCGACGGTGTTTCCGCAGGCGGACGTGCCCATGTTGAGCGGGCCCAACCAGTACACGGTGTACTTCTCGCGCGGCATGACGCTCGAGGCGCAGGTGCTCGCCGCGTACTTGCGCGACCAGCACGATGCCGGCCCGGTGGTGCAGGTGTACCGGCGTGACAGCCCCGGTGCCACCGCGGCGGCAGCGCTTCATGCGGCCTCCAAGGCCGAGTCGGCAATCCAGGACATCGCTTTCGATGGGCCCGCAGACGCGGCCCTGTGGACAAGCGTCGCGGCAACGAAGCCCGGGGCCGTGGTCCTGTGGTTGGGCGCGACGGACCTGGAGCAAGCCAGTCTTCCGGACAGCGCGCCCGTGTACCTGTCGCACCAACTGCTTGGCAACAAGCGACCGGAAGCCTTGACCCGCCACGCCACCAGCTTGCGCCTCATCTACCCCGGCGATCTGCCGCCCAGGCGCGAGGCACGCCTGTTGCGCGGCAAGCTCTGGCTGCACAACAAGGGCATTGCGCCGAGCGACGAAGCGGTGCAGATCGACACGGAGTTTGCGATGACCGTGGTGAGCGATGTCATCGGCCACATGGCCGACAGCTTCTCGCGCGACTACTTCGTCGAGCGGGTCGAGCATGTGGTGGCGCAGACGCCGATGCCATCGACCTTTCCACACGTGAGCCTCGGCCCGGGCCAGCGCTTTGCGGCCAAGGGCGCAAGCATCGTGCAGCTCACGCCCGGCGACAAGCCCGGCATGAAGGCGCTGTCGGCCTGGATCGTGCCGTAGAGCCACCCTGCCTGCGCATTGCAACGAGTACGATGCGGACGCGGTCGTACTCCGACTGCGCGTTGCCGGTCACACCACTCGGCAAGGAGGTTCACCATGCGCAAGACGACATTCATTGCCGGTGGCTTGCTTGTGCTCCACGCAGCGCTTCTTCCGCTCCCCGTCGCGGCCGAAGCAGCCATCACCGTGGTGGCTGCCGAATTTCCCCCGTTGACGACCAATGCCGGCGGGCGACCTTCGGGCGTCGTGCTGGACATTCTTCGCGAAGCCGGCAAGAAGGCCGGCATCCCTCTCACGTTCAGGTTTCTTCCCTGGTTGCGGGCCCAGCGCGAAGTCCTGGACCAATCGGACTTGCTCATCATCCCGTTCACCCGCACCCCCGATCGGGAGCCGCACTTTCAATGGATCGCCCCCATCTTGGCATTCGATACGGTGCTGGTGACGGTGGCCGAACCTCCGGCCTCGCTCGAGGAGGCGCGAAAGCTGGTCGTCGGCTACGTCAGCGGCACGAGCTTCAAGGACGAGGCGGAGCGGGCCGGCTTCACACGGGTCGAGGAATCGATTGATGACGTGACGAACGCCAGGAAATTGACTTACGGACGCATCGGCGCGTGGATCACGACGGATCTCATGGCGCCCGGGGTGTACCGGCTGGCCGGTTTCAACCCCGCTGACCTGAAGTACGGTCTCAAGCTCGGGCCGACCAAGATTTCCTATGTGGCGGCGGGGCCCGGCTTCCCGAAGGAGACCGCCAGGAAGATCGCCGACACCATCGACAAGATGAAAGCGGACGGCTCCTGGCTGGAGATCGTCAATCGATACCGCGACCCGTACCAGTTCCACGCGGAATCGCCCGCCTCGAAGAAGCGTTCGTCTCAGTAGGCAGGGCCCGCCGAGACCTTGCTGGGCGCGTCAGCGTCCATCACCGTCACGCCATGGCCGGACAGCGCCAGGCTGACGGGTGCGCCTGGCTGATGCAGCGATTCCGCATGCCAGGTCTTCACCAGCAACTCGCCAAGCTCGGTGTCCACCACGTACTCCGCGCCATGCCCGAGATACGCCCCGCGCAGGACGCGCGCTGCCAACCCCTCGTCGGTGCCGGTGCGGCCCACCGGCAGGATGCGCCAGGCCTCGGGCCGCACCATCAGCCGCAGCACCGTGCCGGGCGGGTGGTGGCCCGTCCATGAACGCACGGAGACAGCACCGAGGCGGGCGTGGCCGTCGGGGCCGACGCGCACGTCGAACATGCCTGCATCGCCCATGAAGGCCGCCACGAATTCGCACACGGGGCGTTCGTACACCTCGCGTGGCGTGCCCGCTTGCATCAGCCGCCCTTCGTTGATGATGACGAGCTGATCGCTGAGCGCCATGGCCTCGGCCTCGTCGTGGGTCACGTAGATGACTGTGAGTCCGAGGCGGCGCTGCAGCGTGCGGATCTCGTCGCGCATCTGCCGCCGCAGCCGGTCGTCCAGGTTCGACAGCGGTTCATCGAGCAGCAGGACGGAGGGTTGCAGCACGAGTGCCCTGGCGAGCGCCACGCGCTGTTGCTGGCCGCCTGACAATTCGTCGCACGAAGCGCTGGCCATGCCTTGCAACCCCACCAGTTCGAGCGCCTCGCTTGCAAGCTGCGCGGCAAGTGCCCTGCTGGTGCCGGATTGCTTCAGGCCATAGGCCACGTTGCCCAGCACGTCGAGGTGTGGAAACAAGGCGCCGCTTTGAAAGAGCAGCGTGAGTCCGCGCGATTCCGGCGGCCGGTGTGTCACGTCCTCGTCGCCCAGCAGCACACGCCCGGTGCTCGCCGACTCGAAGCCTGCCGCGATGCGCAGGAGTGTCGATTTGCCACTGCCCGAGGGCCCGAGCAAGGTCGTGAGTCGGCCGGCGGGCGCGGTGAAGCTCACGTCGCGCACGCCCCAGGACCCGTCGTCGAAACGCTTGCCGACGCCCTCGAAGCTCACGTCACGCATGAATGCCCTGCTCCGGCTGCGTCAGCCAGGCGCCCTCCTCCCGCGCTCCTGGCTGCTGTGCGTGAGGCCAGCGCACCACGGCATCCACGCCGACGATCTCGCCCGCTTCGATGCGATTGAAGAGATCGACGCTCGCGTTCAATGCCTGAGCGATCTGCCGGCAGATGGACAGCCCGAGCCCGATGCCCGTGCCGGTCTTGGCCACGTTGAACGGCTCGAACAGCCGTTCCAGCACTTGCTCGTCGACGCCCCCGCCGTGGTCCCACACGATGAGCTCGACCTCCTGCCGCAGCTGCCGGATGACGATGCCCAGCGCGCCGCGCTTGGGCGAGTGGTGCACGGCGTTGGACACCAGGTTCTTCAGCAACTCGGCCAGCATCCACGGGTCGGCCACGAGCGTGACGGGCGTTGCCTGCAAGGAAAAATCGAGCCGCTTCTTCGCGATCAAGGGTGCGAGGTCCATCGCCACGTCCCTGGCGATCACGTCCAGCTGAACGGGTGCCCAATCGCGCCGGCGCGCCAGCTGCTCGGCCTTCGCCATCGAGAGCAACTGGTTGGTGAGCCCCGTGGCGCGGTCGATGATGCCGAGCATCTTCGGCATGGTGTCCTCAGGTGTGGTCTGCCCGGAAATCGCGCCTTGCACCATGGTGCGAAGCACGGCGATGGGTGTGCGCAACTGGTGCGATGCATCGGCCAGGAACTTCTTCTGGTGCTCCACCGATTCGCGCTGCGCGGCCAGCAGCTCGTTGAGCGTGTTCACCAGCGGCACAAGCTCTTCGGGCCGTTCCTGCGAGACCAGCGACAGGTCGTCGGGCCGGCGGCGCTTGAGCTCGCGCTGCAATGCCTGCAAGGGCTCGAGCCCCAGCCAGATGACGATCCACGTCAGCGCGAGCACGATGGCCAGGCGCGTGGACTTGCCCACGCCGATGGCCAGCAGCAGCTCGCGCTGCGCGCGCGACCGACCGTCCATGGGCTCGGCCACCTGCACGAGCACGGGCTGTGCATGCTCGCGAACAAGCAGATGGTCCTTCACGAGTGCGACCCGCCACGCTTCATCGCCGATGCGCAGGTCGAGGAATTCCGGCCTGCCGCCGGAGGCCCGCCTGGCAGCCTCCTGCGGCAGGGGCAGCGCACGGTCGCCCCCCAGCCATTCGCCGGCTTCGTTGCTGACCCGAAAGAGCAGCCGCGGCGCCTCGCCCACACCCGTCTCTTCCTGGAAGACGCTCGTGGGTATGCGTGACGCATCGGCCTCTTGCGCACGCAGGGCGCGCAGGTAGCCCGAGGCCACCCGGCCAAGCGCCCGGTCGCGCTGCTCGGCCGCGCGTGACGATGCCTGCCGATACTCGATGCCCGCGTCGAGCAGCGTGAGCAAGCCCAGCACCAGCGCCACGGCCGTGAGGATGAAGCGCCGCATCGAGCGCTCCATGCCCAGCCATTTCAAGGCCGCACGCGCGCGCATCTCAATCGTCCTTGCCGGCGATGGCTTCGTCGATCAGCAGGTAGCCCACGCCGCGCAGGGTCATGACCTCCACGCACGAGCCGGTGAGTCGCTTGCGAAGGCGATGCACCAGCACCTCGATCGCATCGGCCGAGGCTTCTGCTTGCGAGCCGAAGACCGCCTCGCGCAGCGCCTCCTTGGTGACGACCTGCCCGCGCTTGCGCAGCAGCGCCTTGAGCAGTGCGGCCTCGCGCGGGGACAGGTCGAGCGGGCGCATGTCGTTGTAGAAGATGCCCGACTTGCGGTCCAGCCTCAGCATGCCGCAGGTCAGCTCCTCTTCTCCGGCGCTGCGGCGAAGCAGTGCATTGAGCCGTGCCTGGAGCTCGTCGAGGTCGAAGGGCTTGGCCAGATAGTCGTCGGCGCCGAGGTTCAAGCCCATCACCTTGTCTTCGGTGGAGCCGCGCGCCGTCACCACCAGCACGGGCGTGGTGCTTGCGCCGTCGCGCAGGCGCTGAAGCATCTGCAGGCCGTCCAGCGTGGGCAGGCCCAGGTCGAGCACGATGGCATCGAAACTCTGGCGGCGAGCCATCGTCAGCGCCTCGAGCCCGTCGGCGCAGCACACGAGTTGATGGCCCAGCGGCGCGAGCACGCGGCTCAAGGCACCCGACAGGTCCAGGTCGTCTTCGACAAGAAGGATTTTCACCGGCGCATGTTGTCGCGGTGCCTTCCGGCCTGCCATAGGGAAACCCTGGGCAAGCACGGAAAGGTGGCTGCAATCCGTGACTTCCGTTCGCCGCGCTTTCATTTGGCTTTCACCGGCTCGCGGTGCAAGCACCGTGGCCGCGCAGAGCGCGAACACCGAACATTCACTCATGCCGCGACAAGGGCCACACGACACAGGACACGCAGGGATGGATGCCGCCAACGCACGCAGCCGAAGCACACACCAGCCGCACCCGCGGCGTGCTGCGCGCTGCTGACGAGGAGAGACGCCATGAATGCACAGGAACTCGAGCGGGCCGTGTGCGAACGCACCGCCGCACTGGAACGCGCCAACCGCGATCTCGATGCATTTGCACGAGAGCTCGCCCATGAAATCGGGACATCGATGGGACAAGTGACCGCCATTGCCGAACTGCTGCTCCAGCGCGCCCGGGAGCTGCCCTCCCAGGCGGACTCCTGCCGTTGGCTGGAGCTGCAGGCCAGCACGGCGCACCGCATCCACTCGACGATGCTCGACCTGCTGCAACTGGCGCGCGGCACGAATGACGCACCCGGCGGCGAATCGATCGACCTGGCGCAGATGTGCAGGCAGCTGCGCGACGACCTGGCCGTGGAGCCTGGCCATGCGCCCATTGAATGGCGCATCGAGCCACGCATGCACGTTGGCGGCCGCCGTTCCGACATCCGGCTGCTGATGCGCAACCTGCTGTCCAACGCCATCAAGTACACACGCGAGACGACGGCGCCGGTGGTGAGCGTGAAGGCCTCTGCCGGCGACGCAGGCAAGGTGCTTGTCACCGTGGAAGACAACGGTGCGGGCTTCGACCCGCAGGAAGCGGATCGGCTCTTCCAGCCCTTCGTGCGCCTGCATGACCCACGCCGATTCGAAGGCACGGGCATCGGCTTGTCGTTGGCGAGGCGCATCGCAGAGCGGCACGGCGGCTGGATCCGCGCCCATGGCCGCAAGGGCGCGGGCGCGACCTTCGAGGTGGCGCTGGCCGCGCCGCCGCTGATGTTGGGCGCCGGGCCATAGCGCCCGCGGGCTCCCCCTCCTTTCTCACTTTCTTCTCAGTCCATTCACCCGCACGACCCTGCATCGCCGCAGGCGGGGTCGGCTCGTGAGCGCCGCATGCGTCCATGCATGCCGGCGACATCACCTCTCATCAACGGAGACTTCCATGAAACAAAAACTGCTCCCCGCCCTCATCGGTTCCGCATTCGTCGCGGCACCCGCCCTCTCGCAGGCGCAAGCCAGCGTCACGATCTTCGGCACGGCCTACGGCCAGTTCGAGAACGTCAGCGTGACGGGGTCCGTCAATCCCGCACAGGACAAGCCATCGCGCTGGCGCCTGAGCAGCGTCAGCTCGGACTTCGGCGTGAAGGGCAGCATCCCGCTGACGGATGGTCTCACCGGCATCGCGCTGTATTCGACCGGCGTGAACGTGGACATGAGCACCAAGGAAGACAACAGCGGCAAGGAAATGCCCAAGGACACGCCCGGGGGCCTGTGGTCCACGCCCAAGGACGTCTATGTGGGCGTGGCGATCGCCAACGTCGGCACCATCAAGCTCGGCCGCCTCACCGGCGCGGCGCGCTGGATCAGCGGCACGCCCGACTTCTCGCCGTCCGGCGCCGGTCCGCAGGACAACCAGATGGCGCTGTCGGGCTCTGGCGGCCAGACCGGCGCATCGACGAAGTTCAATGCACGCATCGACAACGCACTGGGCTTCGAGTCCGCAAGCTTCGGCGGCCTCTCGGCGCGCGTGTACTTCGGCGCCAACGAGAACAAGAGCAACGCCGTCGTCACGACAGGCGCGCCGCAGGACGACAAGACCGTGAGCCTGGCCGTGCAGTTCGTGCGCGGGCCCTTGGATCTGCGAGCCGCCTACGAGCTGCGGGAGGACGCGAACACCTTGAACAACACCGTCAAGACCAACGACACCAAGGACAAGGATTACCGCATCGGCCTGCGCTACACCTTGCCCACGGGCACGCAGCTGGGCGCGGCCTATGACCGCATGTCCTTCGGCGACGTGAGCGCCACCGGCACGCAGAAAACCTACCTCAAGAAGACCGGCTGGGCGATGGGTGCGCGCCACGAATTCGGCAAGCACGTCGTCTATGGCGGCTACGGCCGCGCCGCCAACGTCCGCTGCAGCATCGCCAACGGCAGCACCTGCGACGGCACGGACACCGGTGCGCACCAGGTGGTGCTGGCCTACAACTACCTGTTCAACAAGCAGATGCTGGCCGAGGCCTACGTGTCGCAGGTGTCCAACCAGCGCCGCGCGAAGTACGACTTCGACAGCGGCGGCGTGGGCGCCGGCACCGGCTCGAAGGTGTCCGCCGCGGGCATCGGCCTTCGCTATTCGTTCTGATCGGTGCGAGGGGCGCGGTGCAATCGCGCCCTGAACCCCGGCGGATTTCACATCGCTTTCCAGAACTGACCAGGGTTTCCCCGTAGCGCGATGCCGCCACGGGGGCGACCATTCCCGACATGACAGCAGGAGACACCCCATGACACGCCACTCGTTCCTCGCAGCGCTCGCAACCGTCGCCGTTGCCACGGCCGCCGGCAGCGCCAGTGCGCAGGACAACCAGGTCAACGTGATCTGTTCGGCCGCCACCGACTGGTGCTCGATGGCCAAGACCGCTTTCGAGCGCACGAGCGCCATCAAGGTCAACATGGTGCAAAAGAGCACCGGCGAAGCGCTCGCGCAGATCCTGGCCGAGCGCGCCAACCCCAAGACCGACCTGTGGTTCGGCGGCACCGGCGACCCGCACATGATGGCCGCGGAACAGGAGCTCACGCTCGAATACAAGTCGCCGACCCTCGCGCAGCTGCACCCGTGGGCTCAGCGCCAGGCGGCGCAGGCCAAGTACCGCACCGTGGGCCTGTACCTGGGCGCGCTCGGCTTTGCCTACAACGCCGAATTGCTGGCCAAGAAGAAGCTGCCGGTGCCGCACAGCTGGAGCGACCTGCTCAAGCCCGAATACAAGGGCGAGATCCAGATGTCCAACCCGAGTTCGGCCGGCACCGCCTACACCACCATCGCCACGCTCGTGCAGTTGATGGGCCCCGAGAAGGGCTGGGAGTACCTCGGCCGCCTGCACAAGAACATCTCGACCTACCAGCGTTCGGGCATGGGCCCGCTGAAGGCAGTGGCGCGCGGTGAAGCCACCGTGTCCATCAGCTTCCTCGGCGACATCCCGAACGAGAAGGCGCAGGGCTTCCCGGTGGAGTTGTCGATTCCCGTGGAAGGCACCGGCGCGGAGATCGCGTCCATGTCCATCGTGAAGGGCGCGCGCAACGTCGAGAACGCGAAGAAGTTCTACGAATGGGCCTTGACGCCGCAGGCCCAGCAGTTCGGGTTTGCGGCCAAGGTCTATACCTTGCCCTCCAACATGGCCACGCCGCTGGATGCAAAGGTGCCCGACTACAAGAAGATCAAGCTCATCGACTACGACTACGCGAAGTACGGCAGCGCCGTCGAGCGCAGGCGCCTGATCGTGAACTGGGAACGCAACGTCTTCACCCAGCCCCAGTGACAGCGCAGCGATGAACAACCCTCACTTGCTTCGCAGCCGGCGCGCCATCTCGGGCTGGGTGCTGTTCGGCGTGGCAGCCTACATGCTGCTGCCGTGGTACTTCCTCCAGAGCCGCAGCCTGTGGTCCGCCGTGCCGCGAATGTTCGACACCGGTGAAGCGGCCAGCGGCATCGCGCTGGCTGCCTTGCAGGGGCAGCCGTGGATGTGGGCGAGTCTGGCAGGACTGGCGGTCGCCGCGTTCGCGAACCTCGCGATGAGCTCCGGTCCGCGGCAAGGCGTGGTGCTGGCAAGTGGCGCGGTCCTCGGACTCGCGGGCCTTCTGCTCGGCGGCTTCGCAGGCGGTGGTCAGCACGGCCTGGGCTGGGGCGGCTTCTTCGTGATGGCCGCCTTGCTCATGGTGCTGGGCGCCGGCATTGCGCGCCTGGGCCTGTTCCGTGGCGATGTCTTCGTCGCGTCCGCAGTGGTCGGGTGCAGCGCGCTGCTGATGCTCTTCGTCGCCTTCCCGGTCGGCAAGGCGCTCGCTGCGGCGCTGTTCGATGAGGCCGGGCATCTCGCGTGGAGCGCCCTGCCCGATCGCATTGCGTCCGAGCGCGTGTGGGGCCTGCGCTGCCTCGCCTTCTCGGGCACTTGCGGCGTGGCCTGGAACACGGTGTTCCTCGCGCTGCTCACCGCCGCAGGCACCACCGCGCTCGGCGCGATGATTGCGCTGCTTGCCGAGCGCGGGTCCAGCCGCCTCAAGCGCCCGCTCAACCTGCTCGCGATGCTGCCCATCATCACGCCGCCGTTCGTGGTGGGCCTCGGGCTCGTGCTCCTGTTCGGGCGCGCCGGCCTGGTCAACGAGTTCCTCAACTGGGCTTTCGGCATCACGCCCACGCGCTGGTTCTACGGCTGGTTCGGCGTGTGGCTGGCGCAGCTCTTCGCGTTCACGCCCATCGCCTTCATGATCGTGCGCGGTGTGCTGCAAGGCATCAGCCCCTCGCTGGAAGAAGCCGCGCAGACGCTGCGTGCCGGCCGCCTGCAGACCTTCCGGTCGGTGACCCTGCCGCTGCTCATGCCGGGGCTGGCCAACGCCTTCCTCGTGGGCTTCATCGAAAGCATCGCCGACTTCGGCAATCCGCTGGTGGTCGGCGGGCAGTTCTCGGTCTTGTCCACCGAGATCTACTTCGCCATCGTCGGCGCGCAGCTCGACCAGGGCATGGCCGCCGGGCTCGCGCTGATCCTCACGGTGTTTGCGCTGGGCGTGTTCTTCGTGCAGCGTCGCCTGCTCGCGAACCGCGGCTTCACCACCGTGTCCGGCAAGGGTGATTCGGGCGTGCCGCTGCCGCTGCCCAAGGTCGTGCACCGGGTGTGCACCTGGGTGGCACTGCCGTGGCTGGTCTTCACGCTCGCCGTCTATCTTTTCGCCTTCAGCGGCGGGCTGGTGCAGAACTGGGGACGCGACTACAGCTTCACGCTCACCCACTTCCACTCCGCCTTCGACGTTCAATTCGGCGACCAGGGCCTCGTGTTCGCGGGCAGCGCCTGGGGCTCCCTCTTCACCACGGTGAAGCTCGCTGCCATCGCATCGCCGCTGTGCGCGGCCATCGGGCTGCTCATCGCATGGCTCCTGGCGCGCAACAAGTTCCGTGGCCAATCGGCCTTCGAGTTCGGCGCCCTGCTCGCCTTTGCCATCCCGGGCACGGTGCTGGGGATCAGCTATGTGCTGGCCTTCAACGTGCCCCCCTTCGAGCTCACTGGCACCGGTCTCATCATCGTGCTGTGCTTCATCTTCCGGAACCTGCCCGTGGGCGTTCGTGCGGGCACGGCATCGTTCAAGCAGCTGGATCGATCCCTGGACGAAGCCTCGGTGATGCTCCGCGCGGGCACCGCCACCACGCTGCGCCGCGTGGTGCTGCCGCTGCTCAAGCCGGCGCTGGCCACGGCCCTCATCTACAGCTTCGTGCGCTCGATGACGACGGTGTCGGCGGTGATCTTCCTGGTGTCGGCGGAGAACGAGCTGTCCACCACGTTCATCATCGGCCGCGTCGCCAATGGCTACTACGGCGTCGCGCTGGCCTATTGCACGGTGCTGATCCTGCTCATGTCGGCCGTGACCGCACTCATCCGCTTCGTGGTGGGCGACCCCAAGCTCGGCCGCCGCACCGCCCTTCAATCCTGACTCTTCCTCGGACGCACTCCCCATGACCCACGCCGGCATCGAATTCCGCCAGGTGACCAAGCGCTACGGCGGCGCGCAGTCGCCGCTGATCGTCAAGGGCATCGATTTCACCGTGCCCAAAGGCACGCTCACCACCATCCTCGGCCCGTCTGGCTGCGGCAAGACGACGACGCTGCGCATGATTGCGGGGCTCGAGTCCGCCAGCAGCGGCGAGGTGCTCATCGACGGCAAGAACGTCACCACGCTCGGGCCTGCCGAGCGCAACGTGAGCATGGTGTTCCAGAGCTATGCGCTTTTTCCGCACATGGATGTGCTGAGCAACGTGAGCTACGGGCTCACCGTGACCGGCGTGGACAAGGAGTCTGCGAACGCACGCGCGCGTGCCAGCCTCGCCACTGTCGGCCTCACCGGCTACGACCACCGCCTTCCTTCGGAGCTGTCGGGCGGCCAGCAACAGCGCGTGGCGCTTGCGCGCGCCCTCGTTCTGGAGCCCTCGGTGCTGCTGTTCGACGAGCCGCTGTCCAACCTCGATGCGCGGCTGCGCCGGTCCATGCGCGACGAGATCCGTGCGTTGCAGCAGCGCCTGCGTCTCACCGTTGCCTACGTCACGCACGACCAGAGCGAGGCGCTCGCGGTGAGCGACCAGATCATCGTGATGGATGCCGGCACCATCGCCCAGGCCGGCACGCCGCAGGAGCTGTACGAACGGCCGCGCAGTGCATTCGTCGCCGGTTTCATGGGCGAAGCCATGCTGTTCGACGCCGATGCCCATGCCGACGGGTCGGTTCGCCTCGGTCCCTTGCAGGTCCGCCCACGGCAGCCTGTGAGGCCCGGCCCGGTGAAGGCCGCCATCCGGCCCGAAGCGTGGATGCTCGGATCGCTGGGCAGCGAAGGCCTGCTCGGCACGGTGGCCAAGCACGCCTACCTCGGCAGTTTCCAGGAGCTCAGCATCGACACCGGGCTGGGCTCCATCTTCGTCGTGTCCGCCGAGACCGGACGCACCTGGACAACGGGCGACGCCGTCAGCCTGAGGCTGAACGGCCGAGGGGTGTCCATCGTGCCTGCCTAGCCCGCCCGCGTCCTTCCCTTGTTGGTCGTTCAGCCCGCTTTGCCGGGTGAGGGGATTGCCATGCCTTGTTCGCCTTCGTCAACGCGCACGATCCGTCGCCGCTTGCTGGCCCTGCACCTGCTGTTCCTCGCGTGCGTGCCGTGCATGGCCGACGCTGCCGCGCAAGACGCACCAGCCGCAGGCCGGCCGTTGGTGTTCGGCCTCATCACGCCGCATGCGGCCGAGCAGACCCGCGATGACTGGCGGCCCTTCGTCGAGCGCATGGGGCAGGCGCTGCGGCAGCCTGTGGACTTGCGCACCTTCACCGAACCCAGGGAACTGGTGCAGGCGTTTCGGCGGGGCGACGTGGACCTGGCGTGGATGGGCAACGCGCCGGCGCTGGAGGTGGTGGAGTCGGGCGCCGGCGCGGTCTATGCGCAGATGATCACCAAGGGCGGCGGTGCGGGCTACCACTCGGTGCTCGTCGTGCCGCGTTCGTCGCCGCTGCGCGCCTTGAACGACGTGCTGCAGCGCGGCAAGCAGCTTCGCTTCGGCGATGGCGACCTCAAGAGCACGTCAGGCCACCTCGTCCCCACCTACTTCGCCTTCCAGAAGAACGGCATCGACGATGCGCGCGCCCTGTTCAAGAGCGTCTCGAACGCCAGCCACCAGAAGAACCTCATGATGGCCGCCAAGGGCGAAGTCGATGTCGCCACGGCGAACGACGAGGAGGTGCAGCTCTTCGAGCGCGACTATCCGGCGCTCGCGAAGGACGTGCGCGTCATCTGGGAATCACCGCTGATCCCGCAGTCGCCGCTGTTGTGGAAGACCAGCCTGCCGGCGGAGTTGCGCCGGCGCATCCTTCAATACACCGTGAGCTTCGGGGGCAGCGATGCGGAGCAGCTTCGCATCCTGGACAAGATCAACCACCTCACCGGATTCAGGCAGTCCAACAACCGGCAACTGGTGTCGGTCGCGGACATCGAGATGTTCAAGGCGCGCCAGGCGATCAACAACGACACATCGCTGCCGCCGACGGAGCGCGCGACACGTGTCGATGAAGTGATCCGGCGCGGCTCGCGGCTGGACCTGCTTCTGAAGCTCACTGCGGCATCGGGCAAATGATGGACCGGTGAGGGCGACATGCCCCGGTGGTCGGCTCAGTCGTTCTTGAACAGGCCGCGGTCCTTCATACGCTGCAGCCGCGTGCGCGACCCGGCTCCGCGGCTTGCAGCGCTGATGGGCATGGGGTCCACCGGTGGCATGGGCCCGTCTTCGACAAGCACGGGTTCGGCGGGAGGCATCTCGTCCGGGCCCTTGCTCACGATGTCCACGAGCACCGGCAGGTGCCCCGGGTCGGACGGCCCCGCCCTGCCTCCGGCCTTGCGTGCCGGGCTCTTGGAAGCTGCGCGCGAGGCGCTTCGGGCTGCGGGTGCAACACGCTCCACGGCCGGTGCCGCAGCCTCAGTCGCAAGCGACGCCAGCGCCAAGCCGCGCAGGCGCACGGCTTCCCACGCCAGTCCCATGGCCGCGAGCTGCCGCATGCGCTCGTCGCGCAGCATCGGCTGGCGCAGCGCGACGAGCGTCGCATACAGCTCCGGGTAGACATCGCCGTCGATGTCCAGTTCGACATGCACGACGGCCATGGTCAGGGACATCCTCGGGCTGTCGTCATCCCTCGCTCAAGGCCTCGCCGATCATCTGGAAGCCGCGCACGTTGGCCGACATCGACTCCGGCATCACGAACACCGGAATCGCCGGGAAGCGCCGCGAGAGCACGTCGCGGTACCGGTCGGGGTGGCCGCCCACGAGCACGATGAGATCGATGATCTCGTGCGCGTCGCGCAGGCCGTCGACCATGCGGTTGATCGAGTCCTCGATGTCGCTCATGATCACCGGCTCGTAGCTCGTCAGGTCGTGCGCCACGCCGCTCAGCTTGACCGGCTGCTTCGTGCGCAGCGCTTCGTTGATGCGCGGCATCACCGCCGGGCCGAGGGGCCGACCCACGTCCGCGGCGAGCGATTCGAGCACCGCACGCACCACCCGGTGCCGGCCGGCGTCCGAGGCCGCGCCGCTCGCGCGCGGGTTGATCGTGCCTTGCTGGATGAGCAGCCAGTCGAGGGTGTGCTCGCCCGGGTCCACCATCAGCACGGCGAGGTCGTCCAGCTCCTCGCCTGCGGCCAGCGGCTTCAGCGCGCCCTTGGTGGCGGAGATGACGCGGTTGAGTTCCTCCAGATGGTCGTCCAGCGCCGCGTAGCCGCCCATGGGCTGCGCCTGCACGATGACCTTGCGCACCTGGATCTTCTTGCCGTCGCCAATGTCGATGTCGCCTTCGTAGGTCGCGCGAAGATGGTCGCGGCGCTTGGCGTCGTTGTACTGGTTGACCGGCAGGCCGAGCACGAGCAGGTCGATGGTGGAGTCTCCTGCTTCGGCCATGTAGCGCAAGGCGCCCTTGGTGAGTGCCTCGTAGATGGCACCGCGGTAGAACTCGTCGGTGACGTCGCGGCCGAAGCTTCCGCCGGCTTGCGCGAGACCCACGTCGCGGCCCACCTCGTAGTTCGCGCCGTGCACCGGCACATCGAAGGTGTCGCGGCGACGCGTGCCGAGGGTGCGCACGGCGCTCGCATCGGCGGGAATCGCCATCGAGGGGAAGTTGATGAAGCCGACGCCATCGCCCGTGCGCAGGCTGAGCTTGACGAGGCCGAAGCCGACGTCGATGGCGCGAACGACGGGGGCGGTGGATTCGGAACGATCCTTCACGGGTTGAGCGACTTCTCGAAGCTTGGTGGTGGACTGGGCCATGAGCATCCTTCGTGCAGGTAGCGGAATTCGACGGAGGCTAGCTGCAAGCAGATGCAGATGGGGACGATGGAACTGCGAGCTGCAACAAAAAGTTCAGGGCTTGCTGGCAGTGCAGGCGGCGCAGGTGCCATTGCCCTTGGAAGATGCTGAAGCGACGCGAAATGCGCCAGCTCGACCGTGTACACCCCGTTGCCGTTGCAACAGTCGGTCAAGGTCGCGGCTGCGCCATCCGGAGCCACGGACGAGCACAGCGTCGTGCCTCGCCCATGTCGCCAAAGCGTCGCTGTCGAGCGCCCTAACGCCCACGCTTGAGGTCGTACCACAGCTCCGGTCGATTGGACGGCGTCTCGGGTGAGAGCAGTGGGTTGCGCAGCTCGATCACGACGCGTTCGTCCAGGCGTGCCCTTCGCACGCCTTCGCCCCAATGCTGCAGGAAGAGCCGGTCGAAGGACCCGTCCGCAATCGCCTTTTCCAGGCCCTGCCGGATGTCTTCGGCAAGCTTTGTCTTCTTCTTGTTGACGAAGAAATAGGAATCGTAGAAGTAGTGAAGGGCCACGTGCCGCTCCAGCCCGAGACTGTCTGCGTTGGCATCCAGTTCGCTCCAGATTTCCATCACGCTTCGGGGGAAATAGTCGAAGCGTCCGGCAGCCAGCATCTTGAACAAGCCCTCGTAACTGGGGCCCGTGAGCACAGTGATGCCGTTGTCCCGCAGGATCGCCGTGTCGGGCCACTCGTGGCCCTGCACGATGCGAATCTTCTTGAGGTCGCTGGCCTGCTTGAGGTCGGCCAGCATTTCCTCCTCGCCTTTGCGTACCAGCCCAAGGCGCCAGCCCAGCAGCCCCTTGTTCAACGGAATGCGGATCGGCAGAAGCCGCGCCTCGCGCTCGGCGGAAGCCGGGATGGGCGCGACGTCGATGGAGTGGTCGGCCTCCAGTTCCAGCACCTGGCGCTCCTGGTTCATGCGGCTCGTTGGATGTTCGATCCGGTAGGCCGTGCCGCTCTTGGACAGCGCCAGTTCCAGCAACTGTTCCGGATACCCCAACCGTCGGTCACCTTCGGCCTCGGGAAGGGGGTAGCGAACGATCTCCACGCAGAAGCTCCGCAACGGACAGAGCAGGATGAAAACCAGCATCAGGCGGAACATGATCAGCACGGTCGTCCCTTCATCGTCGCGTTCAAGATCGGTCCCCGACCATGGGGCGCGGGTTCGCACTGCTGCAGCGCTGGGCCCTCGCCGCCGCTTCGGGGTTTGGCGAGCTTACTCCCGCCTCGGGGTTCAGACCACCACGACCATCTTGCCTCCGGCCGACTCGGCATCGAGCCTGCGGTGCACCTCCTGGATGTCCTGCAGGCCGAACACCTGCACGGGCTGCACGCGCAAGCGCGAGTGCTCGGCCCAGTCCACGAGGCGCTGGAACGGCACGTCGGTCAATGGATATTCGTGGGTGCCGTAGACGAAGGCGCTGCCGAAGAAGCTGAGGTGCCGGCCGCTGGGCAGATCAGTCATCGGATTGAAAGCCGCTAGCGGCTCTGCGCCGCCGAGGAAGCCTGCGATGCACACACGTGCCCCGCGCCTGGCAAGCCGCAGGGATTCGCGCAGGGTGATCGTCCCGACGAGATCGAGAACGGCATCCACGCCTTCGGGTGCCAGGCCTTGCACGGCGGGTGCGAGCTCCGGCCCTTCGCGCACCACCCATCGGGCGCCGAGCTCCTCGGCCAAAGCGGCTCTCTGCGGGTTGCGGACCGTGGCGATCACCTGCGCGCCGGCCAATGCGGCGAGCTGGATCGCGGCCTGCCCGAGGGCGGAGCTGGCGCCGCGCACGAGCACCACGTCGCCGCGATCGACGACAAGGTTGTCGTGCAGGCAGCTCCAAGCGGTGGCGAAGGTTTCGGGCAGGGTCGCAAGCCGCTCCCACGGCAGGCTCGTGCCGACGGGCACCACGTTCGTCGCCGGCACGCTCACGAGTTCCGCATAGCTTCCGCTGCGGCTGCGGCCCATGCCACCCATCAGGGCCAACACGCGCTGGCCAGGCAATAGGCGGCCACTTGGGTCGGATGCCACCACGCCCACGCATTCGATGCCTGAGATGGCGGCAACCTCACCCCACAGGCCCTGCCGGAAATACTGCTCGGCACGGTTGATGCCGAAGGCCTTGACCGCGACGAGCACTTCGCCGGGCGCGGCCACCGCATCGGGCACGTCTTGGACGAGCAGTTGCTCCGGACCACCGTACTGTTGACGAACGACAGCTTTCACGCGAACTCCAGGTGTGTTGAACAAGGCTTCGCAGGCTACGCATCAAGAGGTTCAAAGGAAATTCAATAATCAGCGCCTTGACTGTCAAGAAAACTGACCATGGACTTCACGCTCCACGAACTGATGTGCCTCGATGCGGTGGCCGGTGAAGGCAGCTTCAAGGCCGCTGCCGGCAAGCTCAACCGAACCCATCCGGCCGTGCACGCGGCGGTGCGCAAGCTCGAGCACGTCACCGGGCTCGCCCTGCTCGATCGCAGCGCCTATCGCGTGAAGTTGACGCCCGAGGGCGAGGCCTTTCATCGCCATGCCTTGCAGGTGCTCGAGCGTGCCACTGCACTGCATGACTTCTCGCGCCAGCTTTCGCAAGGAGAAGAGCCGGACCTGAAGGTGGTGGTTGGCGACCTGACGCCTTCCGCACCGGTGCTCAAGCATCTGCGTCGCTTCTTTGGCCAGTGCCCGCGCACGCGTCTGCACCTGCACTTCGAAGCGCTCGGCGGCCCGTGGGAGCGGCTGCTGGCCGAAGAGGCGGACCTGATCGTCCATCACGTCGACAAGAGCGACGCACGCTTCGAGTGGATGGACCTGCAGCCCGTTGAACTGGTGCCGGTGGCGGCTGCCGGCTACCTGCCTTTCCCCATCACCCGCCAGCTCACGCCGCAGCGGATGAAGCCCTTGGTGCAGATCGTCATCCGCGACTCGGCGTCACGCGATCCGCGGGACTACTTCGTGATTCCCGGTGCCCACAGCTGGACGGTTGCCGACCAGCAGACCAAGAAGGACCTGATCGTTCACGGCATGGGCTGGGGCCACATGCCGCTGCATCTGGTGCAGCGCGAGCTTCGCTCAGGAAAGCTGGTGTCGCTCGAAGGTTCGCACTTCAAGCGCAGCCGTCTGGACATCGTCGTGGCTCGCCTGCGTGGCCGCGCGGTCGGGCCGGTGGCGAGTGCGCTCTGGCAGTCGTTCACGGCACTCGCCTGAGTCGTCGCCCGCGCTCGACGCTCAGGCAAAGACGGCGTCTCCACGCTCCTCCTACCGCCGACGGGACCTCAACCCGAGCGCGGCGAGTCCCAACGCCAACAACGCGTAGGTGGATGGTTCAGGGACGGCCGTCGGGATGGCAACGAATGCATGTGTCCAAGGCTGCGCGTCGTCTGGCGAGAAAGCGAAGCCTGCGATCCAGCCTGCATTGTTGGACCCCTCGACGTTGAAGTCGACAAAGCCTGCAGGCGCTGCGATGTCTTCGAAACTGCCCGCCTTGCCGATGAAGCTGGTCGTTGAGTCACCCACCGTGAAGCCGACGATCGTTCCGTCACTGCTCACGTCACGAAAGCGCGCCTGAGGGATTGGTTGAGAAGTGCTGGAGTCGGTGGCGAAGTCATAGATGAAAGGCAGCCTGTCGCCCAGGAACGAATTCCCGACTGCCAAGCCGGCATCGGTGACGCCCTGCAGAAGTGCGCCGGGTTGCACGAGGCGCAGTTCGTTGGTTGTTCGATCGACGATGAACGCGTTCTGGTACAGGGCACCCATGCCATACGAACCAGTGATGTAGCGTCCGTTTGAGGAAATGCCTCGAACGACGGTGAAGAAGCTGCCTGGAACGTAGAAGTCCTGGTAGACACCGCCTTCGTAGATGAATCCCCTCGTCGATACGCTGTCGGAGTAGCTGCCGACAACTGCCCCACCATCGCTCACACCGAATGCCACGCTGTCGAGACTGCCCGATGGCCCCGAAATCGACGTGTAGCTGCCGTTCGAGTAGACAAAGCCACGAAGGACACCGTCGCCGTCAACGCTTGCGCCGGCGACCTGCCCATGGTTGTTGACATCCCAGACCTCAGTTTCAGTGGCGCCCGCAACGTCGATTCGCGTGAATGTGTAGTTGGTGGCTTGCGCCGTCAATCCGATGGACAGCGCCGCGCACGCGGCAGCAAGTCGCAGTGACAGTGTGAGCTTCATGGTTCCCTCCCGAAAGGCGTGAATAGTTGCAGTCGCGTCGAGTGGATTACCCCCGCGATCGCGGGGATCCTGAATCACGAATCGCACAAACGACCCCCACCCTCGGAAGACTCGGTGGCGCATTCTCCGCGTCACAGGTGGGACACCGGCGCGACCACGAGCCGCAGAACGCCCTCGCAGGCGTTGCCTCCTAAGTCCGCGGCGATCAACGCGTATCCATCTCGCCTTCTCTTCGTGCGCTCTGGCATTGCTCGTGCGAAGCGATGTCAGGCCGAAAGCCTACTGCATCAAGTCGAACGCAACTCCTCGCGTGCGTGCGCGAGGACCGTGAAGGCTCCTGTCAGGGCAAGCACGCCCATCACGCTTGCGACCAGCAAGTCGGGCCAGGCGTTGCCCGTGCCCAGCACGCCCAGGGCAGCGAGCATCACCGCGAGGTTCCCCAACGCATCGTTGCGCGAGCAGATCCAGACGGAGCGCATGTTCGCGTCGCCTGTGCGAAAGGCGTAGAGCATCCACGCGACGCCGGCATTCACGGCCAATGCGGCCACGCCGACGATGCCCATGGTGGCCGGCTCGGGTGGCACCCCGCTGTGCAGGTTCCACAGGGCCTTTCCGAGGACGAAGACGCCGAACGCGCCCATGCACGCCGCCTTGAACAAGGCCGCCTTCGAACGCACCGACATCGCCATGCCGAGCACTGCGAGGGACAGCGCATAGTTGGCCGCGTCGCCGAAGAAGTCGATCGAGTCGGCCATCAATGAGACCGAGCCCGATTGCCACGACGCGGCGAGTTCGACCACGAACATCAGCGCGTTGAGCGCGAGTGCGACCCACAGCACCCGACGGTATTTCGGGTCGACGGCGGGTTTCGCGGGGGCGGAGCAGCAGTGGTCGGACATCGTGGTCAAGGGCATTCTCAGGACAAGGTCAGATTGGGAACCCTATAGTGGGTACAGAGTCAAGCCCGAAGGAAAAGACCATGAAGATTGGTGAACTGTCCGCGGCCACCGGCACGCCCGTGGAGTCGGTGCGCTTCTATGAGCGTGAAGGCCTGCTGCCGGCGCCCGCGCGGACCCAGGGCAACTATCGCGACTACGCGCATGCACATGTGGAGCGCCTGGCCTTCATCCGGCATTGCCGCACGCTGGACATGACGCTCGACGAGATACGAGTGCTCCTTCGCTTCAAGGATTCGCCGGGCGACGATTGCGCCGAGGTCAATGCGCTGCTGGATCAACACATCGGGCATGTCGCCGAGCGCGTGCGCGAGCTGAAGGCATTGCAGCGCGACCTGCAGGCCTTGCGCCGCCAGTGCCAGACCCACCAGATGGCGAAGGACTGCGGCATCCTGAGCGAGCTGACCGATGCTTCGCGCCGAACCAGTCCACCGCGGCGACCGGCCGGGCACGTCCACGGCAGCCACCGCTGAAGCGCACCCTCGCGGCCTCGCTCGATGCGAGCCGATTTCAGCCCTTCTTGTACGCCCGCACCCAATCGATCTGCAGCGCCTGCGGGAATGCCGAATCGTCGATGCCGTGCCGCCCGGCCCATGAGCCGCCCACCGCGAGGTTGAGCAGGATGTGCGCAGGGCCGGCCAGTCCGCCATCCGCGTACGTCCAGGTGTAGGCGCGCGTGGCCGTCTTCACGCCGTCCACGTAGAAGGTGACGCGGTCCGGCTCCCACTCGCAGCCGATGGTGTGCCAACCTTCGTTGAAGTTGAAGCCGGCGTAGTAGTCGTTGTTGTTCGCGTGGAAGTCGGCATCGGCGTACAGCAGGTCGGCGGCCGTCGTGCTGGTCTGGCGAATGACGCTCTGGTGGACCATGTTCACGCGGTCTTCCACGCCGTTGTTCACGAACTCGAAGATGTCGATCTCCGGTGGCCAGCCGAGGCGGCCTTGCTCGTCCACGTCGGCGTTCAGCCAGAACGCGGGCCACATGCCGACGCCGCCAGGCATCTTGACCCGCGCCTCGAAGTAGCCGTAGCGGGTGGTCCAGTCGGAGCGGATCATCCCCGACTCGTAGTTCATGCCGTAGTCGGCCGTGCTGCTCACCTTGCGCGCCACGAGGCTCAGCACGCCGTTGGCCACCTGGTGGTTGTCGTTGTCTCGGTAATGCTGCTTCTCGTCGTTGAGGTGGTCCGAGGTTTCGCCGCCGTAGATGTAGCGGGTGAACCACTTCTTGCGATTGAGCGTCGTGCCGTTGAACTCGTCGTTGAAGGCGAGCGTGTAGCCAGCCGGCACGTAAGAGCCCGCGCTGAATGAGATGGGCTCGGTCTGCGGCAGCGCCAACGCGCTCTTGAGCGATGCGCTGTCCACCCTCAGCCCGCCGCTGTGCGCGGTGAGGATCACGTCGGCCATGCCGGTGTAGGCCGGTGCGATGAAGTCGATGCGGTAGTCCTGCCAGCTGTCGGAAGTGACCGGGACGGTGTAGGTGCGAAAGCTCTCCGAATAGCGCGGCTTGCGAAAGCGCATCGTGATGCTGGCGCTGCTGTCCGCCGTGTCCCGGCGAGCCTTGACGATCAGCGTGTAAGACTTGCCCGGTTCGAGATCGGCGGCTGGCACCGTCTGCGACACCTGCCAGCCGATGCTCAATGCCTTGGCGCTTGCACGAAGCTCACTTGCCACGACGGTGACGTATGAGTAATTCCACCCCTGCACGCCGTCGTCGAACTGGGCGTTCTGCAGGATCTCTCGGGTGAGTGAGGCTTCCGGGGCTGGGGGCGTGGTTGTGGTGGTGCTCGTGGGGGGCGGCACCGGCGCGGGCGGCGTGTCGATCGGGGTAGGCACTGGCGGTGCAACCTGCGTTGCGAGGGGTGTGGACGTGTCGCTGCCAGCACCGCCCCCTCCGCCGCATGCGGTCGCAAGAAGCGCGGTGGCCATGGAGAAGACCGACACAGCTCGACGGGCTGCGATGCGATGAAGCGGGCACTTTGTGGGCATCGAAGCTTATCGGCGGCAGACGCCGTCGCTTGACCTCCCCCATCCCGCGAAAAGCCGGAGACAAGCGTCGCAATTCCGCGAGCGCCCGGTCGAAAAAAATGGCTCGCCATAATGGCCCGTCCATCGAACGGAGATCCATCCAATGAAGACCCGCGCAGCCGTGGCCTGGAAGGCCGGACAGCCACTCACCATCGAAGAGGTCGAGGTCGCCGGGCCGCGCGCCGGGGAGGTGCTGATCGAATTGAAGGC
This sequence comes from uncultured Comamonadaceae bacterium, assembly GCA_966211955.1. Classification (GTDB taxonomy): domain Bacteria; phylum Pseudomonadota; class Gammaproteobacteria; order Burkholderiales; family Burkholderiaceae_C; genus Albitalea. The sequence goes on from CBIHOF010000013.1 coordinate 57,238, forward strand.
GACCGGCATCTGTCACACCGACTACTACACGCTGTCGGGTGCTGACCCGGAGGGGCTGTTCCCCGCCATCCTCGGCCATGAAGGCGCGGGTGTCGTGCTCGAGGTCGGCGCCGGCGTGACGACGCTGAAGCCCGGCGATCACGTCATACCGCTCTACACGCCCGAATGCAGGCAATGCAAGTTCTGCCTCTCGCGCAAGACCAACCTGTGCCAGCTCATCCGCGGCACGCAGGGCAAGGGCTTGATGCCCGACGCCACCTCGCGCTTTTCCATCGGCGGCAAGCCGGTGCTGCACTACATGGGCACGAGCACCTTCGCGCAGCACACGGTGGTGCCCGAGATTGCACTCGCCAAGATCCGCCCTGACGCACCCTTCGACAAGGTCTGCTACATCGGCTGCGGCGTCACCACCGGCATCGGCGCGGTGCTGTTCACGGCCAAGGTGGAAGCCGGTGCGAACGTCGCGGTGTTCGGCCTGGGCGGCATCGGGCTCAATGTCATCCAGGGCGCGAAGATGGTGGGCGCCGACAAGATCATCGGCGTGGACCTGAACCCGGCACGCGAGGCGATGGCGCGGCAATTCGGCATGACGCACTTCATCAACCCGACGACGACGGAGAACGTGGTCGACGCGATCATCCAGCTGACGGACGGCGGCGCCGACTACAGCTTCGAATGCATCGGCAACACCAAGGTCATGCGGCAGGCACTGGAGTGCACGCACAAGGGCTGGGGCCGCAGCATCATCATCGGCGTGGCCGAGGCCGGTGCCGAGATCAGCACGCGGCCCTTCCAGCTCGTCACCGGCCGCAAGTGGGAAGGCTCGGCCTTCGGCGGCGCGCGCGGCCGCACCGACGTGCCGAAGATCGTCGACTGGTACATGGACGGCAAGATCAACATCGACGACCTGATCACGCACCGGCTCAAGCTGGAGGACATCAACCAGGGCTTTGAGCTGATGAAGCGCGGCGAATCGATCCGCTCGGTGGTGATCTACTGATGCCGATCGAGACGATCAGCGAGCACGCATGCTTTGGTGGCGTGCAGGGCTTCTACCGCCACGAGTCGTCCGTCATCGGGTTGCCCATGAAGTTCGGCGTGTACCGTCCGCCGCAGGCGGGCGCGGGTCCTGTGCCGGTGTTGTTCTATCTTGCCGGGCTGACTTGTACCGAAGAGACCTTCGCCATCAAGGCCGGCGCACAGCAACACGCCGCACACCACGGTTTGATGCTGGTCATGCCCGACACGAGCCCGCGCGACACCGGCATCGAAGGGGCCGATGAGGCCTGGGACTTCGGCACCGCGGCCGGCTTCTACCTGGACGCGCTTCTTGACCCGTGGCGGCGCCACTGGCGGATGGACTCGTACGTGAGCCGCGAACTGCCGGAGCTGATCTTCAACCACTTCGCCGCCCTCCCCGACCGCGTCGGCATCTTCGGCCACTCCATGGGCGGCCATGGCGCGCTGACCTTGGGCATGAAGCATCCGAATCTCTTCAAAAGCATCTCGGCATTCGCGCCGATTGCAGCACCCATGCAGGCGCCCTGGGGCATCAAGGCCTTCAGCGGCTACCTGGGCGACGACCGGGAGGCCTGGCGTGCTCACGACGCCACCGAGCTCATCAAGGCCGGCCGTCGCGCGCCGCCGCTCTTGATCGATCAAGGCCTGGCGGACAAGTTTCTCGCTCAGCAGCTGGGCATCGACGCCTTCGAAGCCGCCTGCGCCGCAGCGGGGCAGCCGTTGACGCTGCGCCGGCATGCGGGTTACGACCACGGCTACTACTTCATCGCAAGCTTCATGGCCGATCACATCGCGCATCACGCCGGGGCGCTGGCTTGTCGGGCCTGATGCTCACATCGGCTGATTTCTGCATCAGCTGGGAGCATCAGGTCTTTGGCTTGCTTTCCGTGTGCAAGCGCAGCAGCAGCGCGAAGTGACTGGCCTTCGAGCGATTGATCGCCAGTTGTTCTTCAAGCTCCTGCGTTGGCATGCCTCGACGCTTCCTGCCGTCGATCAGGATGTCGAGGCGTCGCTTTTGGGCATGAAGATCGATCAAGATGGTCAGGTCCGTGTCGTGCTGTGCATCATGGTCCATGGGGGCCATGTGAGGCCATTGCGCCCATAGTCCATCGGGCAATTTTTTGTGTTGACGTCAGGCGCGGCGCACGGCCAATGCCCCTCTTCGCGGAATATCGTTCAAGCAGGGATGGGTCTCTGAAAGGCGCATGCTGTACAGCATCAACGCGCCAGGGAGGCTCGTGAAAGAGAAACTGCCCCATACGCCGTCGCAGCCGGCTGGCTTGCCATGCGTCCCCCAGCCCGCGTCAGCTCTTGAGCTCCGCGCTGGAGATCGCACGTGACCCTCGTGACGAATCCAATCGCGGATCGCAATCGTCGCGGGTCACAGATGCGACGTCTTGAAGAGCATCTGCATCGCCGCGATGCCATGCATCAGGCAGCCATCTTCGACGCAATGCCCGTCTGCGTCGCGATGCTCGATTCCCGCGGCGTCATCGTCTCGATCAACAAGCCGTGGCGCTGCTGGCAATGAGCCTGAAGACACAGCGTCGCGACCGGATGCTTCGCACCATGCTCTCGTCGATCAGCGACTTCGCCTACGTCTTCGATCGGGGCGGGTGTTTCGTCTTTGCCAACCAGCCTTTGCTCGCCCAGTGGCACAGGACGCTCGATGGAATGATCGGCAAGACCTTCGCCGACCTGGGCTACGACCGTGACATCGCCGATCGTCTGCAGCGGCGAATTCAACAGGTGGTCGAGACGAAGCGGCGCATCATCGACGAAACGCCCATCGTCAGCTCCAACGGCGTGCGGGCTTGCTACGAGTACGTCTTTTCCCCGGTCTTGTCGCCAGACGGCAATGTCGACTACGTCGTGGGGTCTGCCCGAGACGTGACCTTGCGAAGGCAGGCGGAAGACGCCGCCCGACGCGACTACACCCAGTTGCGCCATCTCATCGATGGCCTCGGCCCGTCGTTGTTCGTGGGGCTTCTCACGCCCGATGGCGTTCTGCTGGAAGTCAACCAGTCTCCGCTCATTGCCGCCGGCCTGAAGCCTGAAGACGTTCTGGGCGAGCCGTTCGCGCAGACCCATTGGTGGTCGTATTCGCCACAGGTTCAGCATCAGCTGCGGCATGCCATCGAACGAGCAGCGCGTGGCGAACCATCGCATTACGAGGTGCGACTGCGCGGCACAGACGCCGAGTTCATCGACATCGAGTTCACTTTGCAACCGCTGCGCGACGACAGCGGCACAGTGATCTTCCTGGTCCCCTCGGCCATTGTCGTCACCGAGCAAAAGCGCGCACAGGCGGCACTGAGGGCGAGCGAGGCCGAGTTCCGGACGCTGGCCGAATCTCTGCCGCAGATCGTGTGGGTCGCGCAACCGAACGGTTCAGTGATCTACCGAAACAAGCATTGGATGGACTACACCGGCCTTCCACTCGGCGAGGACCTGCGCGCCGGATCGACGCCACTCTTCCATCCGGACGACGAGTCCCGCGTGCGGGACATGTGGCTGCATGCGACGCAGACGAAGTCGGCATACGCAGTCGAGTGCCGCATGCAGCGCGCGGATGGCGAATACCGCTGGTGGCTGGTGCGCGCTGTGCCGCAGCGGGACGGCGAAGGAGGCATCCTCAAATGGTTCGGCACCTGCACCGACGTGCATGACTTGAAGCTGGCCGAGCTGGAAATTTCGGAGCTGAACGCGCAACTCGAAGACCGGGTGCGTGCGCGAACCCTCGAACTGGACATCGCGCGCGAGGAAGCGGAGCAAGCCAACCGGGCCAAGTCAGCGTTCCTGGCCACGATGAGCCATGAGATCCGCACGCCGATGAACGGCGTCATCGGCATGATCGAAGTCTTGCAGCGGACCAGTCTCATGAGTTACCAGGTGGAGATGATCGATCTGATCCGAGACTCCGCCTTTTCGCTGCTCACGATCATTGACGACATCCTTGATTTCTCAAAGATCGAAGCCGGCAAGATGCTGGTGGAAAACGAGCCGATGGGGTTTGCCGACACCGTCGAGAAGGTGTGCAGCATGCTGGATCACCTGGCCAGCGCGCGAGACGTGCGGATGACGGTGTTCGTGGACCCGGCCATCCCGCGCGCAGTGCGCGGCGATCACGTGAGGCTGCGGCAGATTCTGGTGAACCTCACCAGCAATGCGATCAAGTTTTCAAGTGGCCGACCGCAACCGGGGCGGGTCCTGGTGCGGGCAACGCTCGTCGATCGACGGGCTGGGCGTGTCAGCGTGAATCTGACCGTCGCCGACAACGGTATCGGCATGGATCAAGCCACGTTGCTGCAACTCTTCACGCCGTTCTCGCAGGCCAATGCGTCGACCGCGCGGCGCTTCGGCGGGACCGGGCTCGGTCTCGCCATCACAGACATGCTGGTGCGCCTGAAGGGTGGAACCCTGTCGGTCAGCAGCGAGCCGGGCCAGGGGTCCACGTTCACCGTCCGGCTGGACTTCGCCGTGGCAGAAGGCGACGGCGGCGATGACGAGACGGTGACGCTCTTCAACGGCGTGCGCTGCCGTGTCATCGGCGTCGACGCGCCGCTGGGCAATGACATGAGCTCCTATCTCGCAAGCGCGGGCGTCACGGTCGAGCGGTCGCCGGACCTGGTGCATGCCAGCGCGGCAGAACGTGCGCCTGGACTCGAGCTGTGGCTGATCCTTCCGGACCAGACGCAGCACGCCCCCGCCACGCTTCGAGCCATGGCCGCATGCCCTGCCGGGTGCGAGATCCGCTTCCTCGTGCTGGGGTGGGGCAAGCGCCGGCGTCCGCACGCCGAGGCGCCGGACCTGGTCGCCCTCGACCTCGACTCCATGCCGCGCCGGACCCTGTTCGATGCGCTCGGTCTGGCCTCGGGCCGGATCACCGCGCTCAGCGAGAACGCTGAGACGCCCTCGGTACATGGGGTTCCGGCGTCGACGTACGAGCACGAGACGCTTCATGGCCGCAGGGTTCTTGTCGCCGAGGACGACGAGACGAACCGGATCGTGATCGCGCGGCAGCTGGAGCTGCTCGGCTTTGGGGCCGACGTGGTGAGCAATGGGCTGCAGGCCCTGGAGCAATGGCGCACGGGCGACTACGCATTGGTCCTGACCGACTTGCACATGCCCCGGATGGACGGCTACGCCCTCGCCGGCGCGATTCGTGCCGAAGAACGGGCTGGACGCCGCACGCCCATCGTCGCGCTCACCGCCAATGCATTGCAGGACGAGGAACAGCGCTGCCTTGCCGCCGGCATGGATGCCTATCTGAGCAAGCCGGTACGGGTGCCGCAATTGAAGGCGGCAATGGAAGCATGGCTTGGCGGGCCGACGCGCGCAGAGCCGTTGCCACACGCCGCCATCGCATCGAACGAGCCGTCGCCGCCGGCCGACCTTGCCGTGCTGGCTGCGCTGGTGGGCAGCGAACCCGGCGTGATCGACGACGTGCTGCAGGCCTTCCGGCAGAGTTCCAACGAGTCGGGCCGCCGGCTGAGCGAAGGCATCGAGACGGGGGCATTGCGGCAGGTGTCGAACGCCGCGCACCAGTTGAAATCCGCCGCGCGCTCCATCGGCGCGCGGCGCCTGGACGACATTTGCGCCGACATCGAACGACTGGCGGAGTCAGGAAAGACGGACAAGGTGAGCGCCATGTTGATGCGTTTCGGTGTCGAGATGGCCGCCGTGAACGACTTCATCGATTCACGGTAGGACGCCCCGGCCATGTGCCCCACCTTCGCAGACAGCCTGCCAGTGCGGCTGGATGAACCCGGCTCGCAGGCGGGCGCGCCGCCTGCCCCGCGCGACCCCGCAGCCGGGCACCCCAGGTCAACCGCGCATCCTCCTGCTCGACGACGACAGGTTCATGCTCACCATGCAGTCGCGCATGCTTCGAAGCATGGGCTACCTGATGATCGGCACCGCGGGCTCTTCCGAATCCGCACTCGCGATGCTGCACGGCGAGCCGCTGGCCGTCGACGTGATCGTCTGTGACTTGAACATGCCCGGCATCGACGGCATCGAGTTTCTCCAGCGACTGAGCGCAACCCCATTTCATGGCAGTGTGATCCTGCTCAGCGGCGAAGGCATGCGCATCATGCACACGGTGCAAAAGATCCTCGGACCCGGCAAGCTGGTCATCCTCGGCGCTCTCGAAAAGCCCGCCGGGCGGGCGGCATTGCGCGCGCTGCTCGACAGCTGGAAGCCGTTCGCTGAGGCACCTCCGGTGTCTGCCGTGCACTCGTTCGAGCCATCCGAGTTGCACGCCGCGAACCGCGAGCGGCAATGGGTGCTCCACTACCAACCCCAGGTCGATCTCGGCACCGGCATGCTGTCTGGCGTGGAAGCGCTCGTGCGCTGGAATCATCCGCAGCACGGCCTGGTCTACCCGGACGCCTTCGTGGGAACCGCCGAGGACTGCGGCGCCATCGACGCACTGACGCAGTGGGTCTTGCAGGAAGCGATGACGCAGCAGGCGCGCTGGAACGCGCAGTCCTTGCAGATCGAGATGGCTGTCAATGTCTCGGTAGAGAACCTGCGCGCGCCGGGCTTTGCGCAACAGGTCGCAAGCATTGCCCGGACTGCCGGCGTCGAGCCCCGGGGCGTCACGCTGGAGCTCACGGAAAGTCGCCTGATGGCAACGTCCAGTGCGCCGCTGGAAAGCCTGGTGCGCCTGCGCATGCTGCGCTTCGGCCTGTCGATCGACGATTTCGGCACGGGGCACTCGTCGCTCGCACAACTGCGCGACGTGCCGTTCACCGAACTGAAGGTCGATCGCGGGTTCGTGAACGGCGCCCGCTACAACCAGATCATCCGCCCGATCCTGGACGGCAGTGTGGGCATCGCCAAGCGGCTGGACATGCGTTCGGTGGCGGAAGGCGTCGAAAGCGAGAGCGACTGGCATCTCCTGCGTGAAATCGGCTGCGACATCGCCCAGGGTTACTTCATCGGCCGCCCCATGCCCTGCGAGCGCCTGCCGGCATGGCTCGATGCCTGGAACACGCGTCGCTCGCATCTCATCAGGAGCAGGCCTGGCTGAGCAACCGTCCAAGCCCGCATCACGGGACGAAATGTCGCCACTGTGTTCGCTGGCACACCGAAGCACGGCAGGCATTGAGTTAAGTTGCTCCAGGGTCGGGAGTCCCTCGACCGATCCGCTGACCATGAACGCAATTCTCGTCGTCGACAACCTTCCCGTGGTCATCTCGCCCACCGAGCCGACCCGGACCATTCGCGTGTTGACGAAGAACTATGCACGCCTGCTCCTTGCAGGATTCGCGCTGAGTCCGGCATGCCTGATCGCCTACCTGTTCTTCTTCCAGGACCCCACCCTCGCTTTCGACAACCACGCCTTCCACGTCGTCGCCATCGGGGCAGCCACGCTGGCCGACCTCTTCATCGCCGGGGTGGCGTGGCGCTGCTACCGATCATCCGGGGAACCCTTGTTGCGCTGGCTCACGCTCAGCTTTCTCGGCTTTGCGCTGATCTATGCACCGCATGGTGCATTCACCGGTTTCGCGCATGACAAGATCTGGCTGTTCTTGCTGTATGGGCCGGCCTCTCGACTGGCAATGGCGATATTGCTTCTCGTCGCCCTGCTGTCACACGGCCGCGCGCCGGAGGCCCCGGAACAACGAATGCAGCCTCGCGCATTGCTGTGGTGGGTCGGATTGTTTCTGATGTTGGACCTGGCAGTGGGTGGGGTCGCGACGTCACCCATCGCCGGCGACCCCGCCGTGCGCCTCATCATGGAGGGCGGTGCGCTCGCCATTTCTGCATTGAGCGTGCTCGTGCTGATGCTGCGACGCATCCGTTCCCCGCTGATGGTGATTTTCGCAATCTCGGTCACCGCATTCGCGCTGTCGTCCGTCGCGTTCATCCTCGCGCGCCCGTGGAACCACATGTGGTGGCTCGCTCATGCAATCTTCGCCGCTGGGTTCTTCCTGCTGAGCTATGGGGTGGTTCAGGCGTACCACACCACGCAGTCGTTCTCGACGATCTACAGCCAGTCGGAGCTGATGGTGCAACTGGCCCAGGCCACGGCGCGCGCCGAGAACGCGGTGCGGGAACTTCTGCACGCCAATACCGTGCTGGCACGCATGGCTGCGACCGATCCACTGACGGGCGCTGACAACCGGCGCCGATTCATGGAGCGCGCCGAAGCCGAAGTTCTCCGGGTCGCGCGCGGCGGTGCGCCGTTCTCGGTGCTTGCGCTCGATCTGGACAATTTCAAGGAAGTCAACGACCGCTACGGACACCACTTCGGCGATGACGTGCTCAAGTGGTTCGTCCAGCAGTGCGCCGCCGTGATCCGGCCGTACGACGGCGTCGCGCGCGTCGGCGGGGAGGAGTTCATGATCATGCTGCCTCACACGACGATGGAGACGGCACGCTTGATTGCCGAGCGTCTGCGGGACGCTGTCGCCACCAATTCCTTGCGCATCGGCTCTCAGCGGGTCACCGACATCACGGTGAGCATTGGCCTGGCGCAATCCGGACCCGACGGCGACACCATCGAAGAGATTCTGCGGATCGCGGATGGACGCCTGTACGACGCGAAGCGCCGGGGCCGCAACCGCGTGATGCATGCATAGCCGGGACCCACGATGACAGAAACCCTGAAGCCCCTCGATTGGAAGCCACCGGAGGCGCCAGTGGCGAGTCGGGTGGCGGTGGCAGCCGAAGCCTTCAATGGCGAGGACTTCGTTTGGCCGAACCCGCCCTGCGCGAGCTTTCCCCTCGCCAAGGCACAGACCGAGCCGCTGCCGTGCGAGATCGTCGACTTGATGGGCAGGCGCAGGAGCGCCATCATGACGTTCTTCGTGCCGGAACAAGCGGTGGCGCTCATCCAGCTGCATTCCGCACACACCACGGTGCCTCTTCACTTCGATCAGTTTCGGGCGCTGACGCTGACGACGCTGGTCGAACGCCTGACGCCTTCACCCACCGGTGCGCATGCCGACATCCTCGCACCGCGTGCGCGTTCGAGCTTTCGCATTGCACTCGGCAGCGGCGCGGAAATGACCGGCGAGACGGTCGGCTGGGTCGAGAACGACTTCGGCCTGTTCCTGTTCCTGCCCGCCGACAGTGACGGCGGCGTGCTGCGTCAGTTCATTCCTCGCAGCGCGTACGAGCGTTTCGATGTTGGCTCCCGGATCGGCGAGGTGCTGGTCGAGCAGCGGAATGCGATGCCGCTCGATATCGACTCGGCCATCGAGATGCAGCGCAAGCTGCGCAAGCAGAAGCTGGGCGAGATCCTGGTCATGCGCCGGGTGGTGTCGCCGGAGCAGTTGCTCGAGGCCATCGAGCGCCAGGCACGGATGCCGATGGTGCGCCTCGGCGAAGCGCTCATATCGCTGGGCATGATCAACGATGACCAGCTGAGCGACGCGCTGCTGCAGCAGCGATCCGATCGAAGCGTGCCGCTTGGTGAGTTGCTGGTGCGCATGGGCCTGGTGACCCGGACCGACCTGCAAGCCGCCCTGGCGCGCACGATGGGGTACCCGCTGGTCGATCTGGATGTTTTTCCGGCCGAGCCTGACGCGTTGCGCAAGGTCAGCTTCGATGCCGCGCAACGCTTGCAAGTGATGCCCTTGCTGTTGCGCGACGGGCGTCTCGTGATCGCGCTGGACGACCCTTCGCGGCGCAGTGCCATCGAGGAGGTGGAGTTCAGCGCCCAGATGAAAGTCTTGCCGGTGCTGGCGCAATGCCGCGACATGGGCAGTGTGCTGTTCACGGCGTACGACAAGATCGGCGCTGCCTCCGGCACCCGAGGGGCGCCGAGTGGGTCGGTGCAGTCGATCAACTTCGATCTGACCGGTACCGACAAGCTGATCGAGACGCTGGAGAAAGAAGGCCAGCAGCGGGTCGACGACGACACCGTGATCGAGCAGTCCGACAACTCGCTCGTGCGAATGATCGACAGGATGATCATCGAGGCGCACAAGGAAGGCGCATCCGACATCCACGTTGAAAGCTACCCGGGGCGCGAGAAGATCCGCATCCGCTTGCGCAAGGACGGCCTGCTGCGCACCTACCTCGAGCTGCCGGCGAACTATCGCAGCGCGATGATCGCGCGCATCAAGATCATGTGCGACCTCGACATCAGCGAAAGGCGCAAGCCGCAGGACGGCAAGATCAACTTCGCGAGGTTCTCACCGCGGCATCGCATCGAGCTTCGCGTCGCGACAATCCCGACCAACAACGGCCTGGAGGACGTGGTGATGCGCATCCTGGCCTCGGCAAAGCCGATCCCGATGGACAGGCTGGGGCTGTCGCCGCGCAATCTCGCCCAGCTCAAGCATGCGATCGAGCGGCCCTACGGAATGGTGCTGTGCGTGGGCCCGACCGGCTCAGGAAAGACCACCACCTTGCACTCTGCGCTCAGCCACATCAACGTGCCTGAACGAAAGATCTGGACTGCCGAAGATCCGATCGAGATCACGCAGCCCGGGCTGCGCCAGGTGCAGATCAATCCGCGCATCGATTGGACCTTCGCCAAGGCGCTGCGCACCTTCCTGCGCGCCGACCCGGACGTGATCATGGTGGGCGAGATCCGCGACAGGGAAACCGCCCAGATGGCCGTCGAGGCATCGCTCACCGGCCATCTGGTGTTGTCGACGCTGCACACCAACAGCGCGCCCGAGACGGTGACGCGCCTGCTCGACATGGGCATGGACCCGTTCAACTTTGCAGACTCGCTGCTGGCCGTGCTGGCGCAGCGCCTGGTCCGTCGGCTGTGCTCGCAATGCCGTACCGGCCGGCCGGCGAACGAGGAGGAGGCGGATGAACTGCTGTCCGACTACATGCACGCATTTGACGCCACCGCCACGCCGATCAGCCGCGACGCGGTATACCGCGATTGGATGGATCGTCATGGCCGCGATGGGCGGCTGCAGATGTACACGAGCCCTGGTTGCCCGCAATGCGACCAGACCGGATTCAAAGGCCGTGTCGGCTTGCACGAACTGATGGTCATTTCGCGCGAGCTGCGCCACCTGGTGCAAACTGGCTCGCGCGCCGAGGCGTTGCAGGCGACTGCGCTGAGCGAAGGCATGCGCACGCTGCGCCAGGACGGCATCGACAAGGTGCTCGCCGGGCACACCACCATCGAGGAGGTGCGCGCGACGAGCAACGTGTAGTTGGTGATCTGGAAGATAATGGAATCTATTCATTATCTATTCATGAACCATGCCTATTCTCGACACGAACCATCAGCAAATCCTGGGTCTGTTGACGGCGCGTGGCTTGGCAACCTCACAGGACATCCAGTCTGCCACTGGCAAGAGTCAGCCGACGGTGTCACGACTGCTGGCGGATCTCGCCTCGCAGGTGCTGGTCATGGGGCGCGGACGGGCCACCCGTTACGGACTTCCAAAATCCATTCGCGGAATGCCTGCCCAGCAACCAATCCACTGGACATCCGAAGACGGAAGCGTTCGCCGCATCGGCACGCTGTCCCTGCTGGCCAATGACATGGTTCACGTGGACTCGGAACTGGTCGAAAGCGTCACCGCGGGCGCGTTGCCGTGGTATCTGACGCCTTTGCAGGCGCAAGGCTTCCTCGGCAGGCTTCAAGCGCTGCGCCTCTCGGCGCACGGCGTCCCGTCGAACCCTGAAGCGTGGAACGTGGAAACGAGCTTGTTCGCCGCCTTGCACCTGCATGACCCGGCCGGCGCCCTCACGCTTGGAGAAACCGTCGGCGCACCACAGCACCTGTCACTTCCGCTGGCCCCTGCTCGCCTTGCCGCGGCGCTCGACGCGTTGGCCGTCGACGTGGCGCGCACCTTGCCCGCCGGTTCGTCCGCCGGCGGCGAACAGCCCAAGTTCCTGGCGCTGCTTGAGAACGGACAGCATGTGCTCGTGAAGTTCACGCCGCCGAAAGGCACGCCCTTTGGAGACCGCTGGAGCGATCTTCTTCATGCGGAGGCGCTGGCCAGCACCGTGCTTGCCCGCCACGGCGCGCCCGTCGCTGCGACCCATGTCGTGGACAGCGGCGCGCGGTCCTACCTCATCAGCCAACGTTTCGACCGCGTTGGCGAACGGGGGCGGCGCCATGCAGTCTCCGTGGGTTCCGTTCACAAAGCGTTCGTGGCAGATTCATATGCCAACTGGGGCGCCACCTGCGAGGCGCTGGCCCGCCAACGGCGACTGTCAGCCGAGGACGCGGCGCGGGCTGTGGCCCTGCTTCAGTTTGGCCGGCTCATCGGCAACTCCGACATGCACTCGGGCAACCTCGCGCTCATGATCCGTCCGGACGATTTGTCCAGGCCGCGCTTCTCGCTCGCCCCCGTCTACGACATGCTGCCCATGCGCTGGAGGCCGGACCCCCTGCTCGGCGGCGCGGCCGACTATGCGCCCTTCGAGCCTGACGCCACCAGCGCCGGCAGTGGCGCGGCCGCCCCCGCGCATGAGTTCTGGACCGAGCTCGCGACACATGAACGCGTGAGCCGCAGCTTGCGCGTGGTGGCGCAGGAGATGAGCCAGCGCATCGTTGCGCGCTGACTCAACCGCCGTCACTCCCCGTCGGTATGGGCCGCTGCGGCCGCGCGGCCGGCGAGCCATTCATCGATGCTCATGCCCATCACGTTCGGATATTCCTTGCGGATGCGATGCGTGGCCTTGTGAACGGGCGCCGCGGCCACAGCCTGCACATCGTTCGACTCACGCACCGGCCAGGCACCTGAAGCCCGGGCCTTGTTGAGATCGGCCCGCACTTCATAGCGCAGCACGCCGAAAGACGCTTGCGAGGAAGCTGTCGTGTCGCCGGCCGGCAGCGCCTGTGCAAAGGCGGCGGTGGACAACAAGGCGGTGGCGAGGAAGGCGGCGGAGAACTTCAGCATTTTCGACTTTCGGGGGCGAGGAGTGAATGCCTCGTCCGATGGGTCGAACTATAGGAAGCAGGCGGCGCAAGAAAAATGGTGCCAGGGGCAATGCGCAGTTCTGGTTTTGACAACAATCCCCGCCGCTTGCGGCTTGGCCGCCGCGGATCGCTACGGGCCGGCCGCCCGCCGAACCGGCAAACCCGTGAACTGCTTCATGGTTCGCATCACGAAAGCCGAGCGGGTTTCGCGCACGCCGGGCAAGGTCCCTGCCACCCGGCTGATGAAGTCGGCGTAGGCATCCATGTCGCGCGCCACCACGTGCAGGAGGAAGTCGCCGCCGCCGGACACCATGTGGCAGGAGATGACCTCGTCGATCGCGGCCACCGCGGCTTCGAAGAGCTGGATGTTGCGTTCGTCGTGCGTGTGCACGCTGACCATGAGGAACGACTCGATGCCGAAGCCGAGCAGCTTGGTGTCGAGCAACGCGTGGTAGCCGCGGATCAACCCGGCCTGTTCGAGCTTCTTCACGCGACGCCAGGTGGGCGTGACCGACAGGTTGAGCTTCTCGGCCAGGTCGGCGCTGGACAGCCTGGCGTCGTGCTGCAACTCCTCCAGGATCGTCATCTCGACGTCGGTCAGTGGGGCTGGACGATTCATGCGCACTCTTCCGTGGGAGACGGCCGCAGTAGACCATGCCGGGAATCGAAAGTCATCGCGGCCGACCCGGTGTCCGTCGTCATGCGGCGGCTTGTTCGACGCGGCCCAGGGTCTCCACGAGCGCCTCGGTGACCACATCCACATTGCGCTCGTTCAGGCCCGCCATGCACATGCGGCCGGAGTCGATCACATAGATGGCATGGGCCTGCCGCAGGTGCGCCACCTGAGCGCCCGACAGGCCGGTGTAGCTGAACATCCCCCGCTGCGTCAGGTAGTGGCCGAAATCTTCGGCTGGGAAGGCGGCGCTCAGGCCGGCGTGGACGCGCTCGCGCATCGAGCGGATGCGCTGCCGCATGGACGTGAGCTCCTCTTCCCACCGTGCGCGAAGCGCGGGCGAACCGAGCACGCGTGCCACGAGAAGCCCGCCATGCGTCGGCGGATTGGAGTAGACGCGCCGTACCGTCGCCTTCAGCTGGCTCATCACCCGCTCGGCCTCCTCGGCATTCGGGCAGACCACGCTCAAGGCGCCGCAACGCTCGCCGTACAGCGAGAAATTCTTCGAGAACGAGCTCGCGACGAGGAAGGGCAGGCCCGCATCGAGGAAGACGCGCACGGCCAGGGCATCCGCCTCGATGCCGTCGCCGAAGCCCTGGTAGGCGAAGTCGAGGAAGGGGATGAGCTGCCGGTCGCGGCACAGCCGCGCGACCTGCAGCCACTGCTCGTGCGAAAGATCCAGCCCGGTGGGGTTGTGGCAACAGGCGTGCAGCACCACGATGCTGTGCGCCGGCAAGCCCTGAAGCCGCTCGAGCATGGCGTCGATGCGAAGCCGTTGCGTGGCAGGGTCGTGGTAAGGGTAGCTGTGGACCTCGAAGCCCGCACCCGCGAAGATCGCCTTGTGGTTGCTCCAGCTGGGGTCGCTCAGCCAAACGCCGGCACGGCCGAAGAAGGATTTCAGGAAGTCGCCGCCCAGGCGCAGCGCGCTGGAGCCACCCGGTGTCTGCAAGGTTGCGATGCACCCGCTGCGCACGGCATGGTGCCCTGCGCCGAAGAGCAGGCCCTGCACCGCTTGCCGGTAAGCTGCCGCGCCCTCCATCGGCTGGTAGGGCTTGGGGCTCGGAGACTGCGCCGCTTCCATCTCCGCCTGCCGTACCGCATTCATGACCGGGACCCTTCCAGCGTCGTCGAAATACATGCCGACGCTCAGGTCGATCTTGTTCGCGCGGCGGTCGGCAAGGAACTTCTCGTGCAGGCTGAAAATGGCGTCGCCGCCGTCGCTTGGGATGTGATGGAACATGAGTGTCTTGTGAAGCGCTCAGGCGCCGGCCTCGAAGGCACAGCGGTCGATTCTGCGGGCCAGCTGGACGTCGTTGGACGACAGCCCGCCGGCGTCATGCGTGGTCAGCAGGATGTCGACCCGGTTCCAGACGTTGCTCCATTCAGGATGGTGGTTCATGCGCTCGGCTTCCAGCGCCACGCGGCTCATGAAGCCCCACGCCTGTGAAAAGCAGGAGAAGCTGAAGCACTTGCGGATGGCGTTGCCGTCGGCCACGGCGTTCCAGCCGGCGAGCGCCGACAAGGCGGTCTCGCGGTCTTGGGCGTTCAATCGCGTCAGGTTGCTCATGATCGGCCCCTCAGACGACGCGGCAGGCATCGTCGAAGGCCAGCCGCGGGCTTCTCGGGAAGAGGCTCGACGGGTCGCCGTGCCCGAGGTTGCACAGGAAGTTCGTGCGAATGCGGGTGCCTGCGAAATAGAGCATGTCGACCGCCGCCTCGTCGAAACCCGACATCGGGCCGCAATCCAGACCCAGTGAACGGGCGGCCATGATGAAGTAGCCGCCCTGCAGGCTGCCATTGCGAAACGCGGTCGCGGCTGCATGACCAGGATCCGCGAACCAGGACGCCGCGTCCGGCGCATGCGGAAAAAGCCGCGGCAGCGCAAGCGCGAAGTCGATGTCGTAGCCGATGACGGCCGTCACCGGAGCCCGGCGCGTCTTCTCGCGGTTGCCTTCGTGCAGCGCTGGCAGCAAGCGCTCCTTCGCCGCGTCGCTCGTCACGAAGACGATGCGCGCCGGCGAGCAGTTGGCGGATGTGGGCCCGAAGCTCATCAATTCGAACAGGCGATGGAGCAGTCCGGGCGCGACGGGCCGGTTTCGCCAGGCGTTGAAGCTGCGCGCCTCGACAAAAAGCTTTCGGATGGCGTCCTCGGCGGCGGGCTGAACGCCCGGGTTCGAGTCAGCGATGGCCGTGGGTGGCACTGGCGTTTCTCCTGTTGGGGTGATGTCGGGCAGCCCCCAAAGGGCGCCGATCGAAGTGCCGGGAATTCTTTCGTTTCACAACGGCAAAAACATTGCTGTTCCGGCGCCTGGCTGGGTCGAAAACGGCAAAGGTATTGCGCAAGCCGGCCGACACAATCGGCGCGGATGACACCCCTCCTGCACAGCTGCCTGTCGGCCTTCCGTTCGAGCTTCGTGCGCATGTCGCCCGGCGCGAATGCGCAGCTGGTGGTGGGCCAGATCGCCCCCGGCTCCGGTGCCGTGGCCGCCGCCGGCGCAATGTTTGCAGCCGGCGCCTCCCTGTGCTTCGACGAAGCCAACCGCACCGGTGGCGTCCGTGGCCACCGCATCCGGCACGTGGTGCTGGACGACGGCTACGACTGCGCCCGCTCGGCGCAGATGGCGCGGCAGCTGCTGGACGCTGCGGACCTGCCCGTGGCCATCTTGAGCTTTGGAACCCGCAACACGCTGGCCGTGGCCGCGGAGCTGGCCGCGCGTGGGCTGCAGATCCCGACCTTGCCGTCTGGCAGTGGGTCTTCATCACTGCGCACGCCCTTCGACCGCAACCTCTTCCACATCCGCGCCAGCTACGCGAGCGAGCTGGCGCGGCTCGTGCAGACGCTGTCGAAAACCTCGATCCGCTCGATGGTCCTCGTGTGCCAGGACGATGAATTCGGAAGCGACACCGAGCAGACGCTGCGCGCCCGCGTGGCCGGCACCGGCCTGACACTGCTGCGCGCCATCGCCCACCCTCGATCGCAGCAGGACATCGCACCCTTGGTGGACGCGGTGCGCCAATCGAATACGCATGCCGTGCTGCTCGCCACGACCGCGCAGGCTGCCACCTCGTTCATCCGGCAGGCGCACCGGCTCGACTATCGACCGCTCATCGCCACCATCTCCGACGTGGACCCGCACACCCTGGTGGCGCAAACCGGCGACGCGGCGAAGACGGTGATGCTGTCGCAAACCGTCCCCGACCCGCACTGCACGGACATTCCGCTGGTGGCTGAGTTTTCCCGTCTGGCGGCAGCGTCAGGTGGCCGCGTGCCCTGCCATGTGCAGGCGCTCGAAGGGTTCATGCAGGCGCGTGTCGTGGTCGAAGGCCTGAAGCGTGCCTCACGACCGGATGCGCCTGGGCTGCTGCGTGCGCTCGAAGCCATCGACGACCTGGACCTCGGCGGCCACCGGCTGTCCTTCAGCGACGGCTCGCACGAAGGCTGCGCCGCCGTTCACGTGGCCGTGGTGACGCCATCAGGCCGGCTGATCCATCACGCCTGAGGCGGCTGCGGCCGCGGCGACACGTCCCGGCCCGCCCAGCGCAGCGTTGCCTGTGCCAAGAGCCGGGTCGAATCGAGCATCGGAACC
Organism: uncultured Comamonadaceae bacterium; assembly: GCA_966211955.1. Lineage (GTDB taxonomy): Bacteria > Pseudomonadota > Gammaproteobacteria > Burkholderiales > Burkholderiaceae_C > Albitalea. Next base: position 74,378 of record CBIHOF010000013.1, read on the forward strand.
GGCTGCGGCCCGAGCGCCAGCGGCACCTCGGTGCAGGCGAGCACGATCGCGTCGGCGCCCTGCCCGATCAACTGGCTCGCGGCCGAGCCGAGCAGGGACTGGGCCAGCACCATGTCGCGCGCCTTCACCGCGCGGATGCCCGCGTCGACCCATGCGGCCTGGTGTTCGTCGTCGGGTGCGAGCCAGCCGATGGCGGTCCGGCCGGCGGCCTTCACCTGCGCAGCCCGCGTCGGATACAAGCCGCAGCGGATGGTCGCTGCAGTGGCCAGCAGCCCCAGGCGCAGGGTGTCGCGGCCGGCGAAGCGCTGCTGCACTTCATCGAGCACCGCATCGACGATGTGCAGCATCGGCACCTGCAAGGCCTCTTGGATGGCCGCATGCCAAAGGTGGGCGGTGTTGCAGGGCATGACGACGAGCGTCGCGCCGCTCGCTTGCAGCCAAAGCGCCCCGCTCACCAGTTGCGGCTCGGGCGATGGTGCGCCTTCGAGGATGGACGCGGCGCGGTCCGCGATCTGCGGCACCGCACGAATGAGCAGCGGCAGGTGATCCTGGTCGCGCTCTGCCGGCGTGAGCTCGACCAGCTTGCGATAGAAGTCGGCCGTCGCCGCCGGCCCCATGCCGCCCAGCACGCCGATCAGCGGCAGTGCTTGCGCGGGCGAACGAGGCGAAGGCACCGTGATCGGTGTCATGTCGTTCAGGCGCTGCGCCATCACAGGTTGGGCCGGTCGGTGGGTGCCTTCAGGTGGCGCTTCAGGTCCTCGCTCATCGGCACGTTGAGGTTCACGTTCTTTGGCGGAATCGGCGACTGGAACCACTTGCGGTAGAGCGCTTCGAACTCGCCGGACTGGATGGTCTTGAGCATCGCCGCATCGACCACCTTCTTGAACTCCGGGTCGTCCTTTCGCAGCATGATGGCGTAGGGCTCGACCTGGATGGGCTCGCCCACCACGGCCCAATCCGCAGGCTTGGGCGCCGCGGCGGCAAAGCCGTACAGCAGGATGTCGTCCATGCCGAAGGCCACGGCCCGGCCCGACTCGACCAGCAGCACCGCATCGGCATGGTCCTTGGCGGACAGCATGTTCACGTCGAGGTTGGATTCGTGGATGAGCCGGCGCAGCACCTGCAGGTTGGTCGTGCCGGCGGTCGTCGCGAGCGTCTTGCCCTTGAGGTCAGCGAGCTTGCCGATGCCTGAATCCTTGCGCGTCAGCAGCCGAGTGCCGGTGTAGAAGTGGTTGAGCGTGAAGGCCACTTCCTTGGCGCGCACGGTGTTGTTGGTGGTGGAGCCGCATTCCAGGTCCACCGTGCCGTTCTGCACCAGCGGCAGGCGGTTCGAGGAGGTGACCATCTGGTAGTTCACCTTCAGGTCAGGCCGCTTGGTCTGCACCTTGAGTGCATCGACCACGCGCATGCACAAGTCCATGGCAAAGCCCACCGGCTGCGTGCCGTTGAGGTAGCTGAAGGGAATGGACGACTCGCGGTGGCCGAGCGTGATGGACCCGGTCTGCGCGATGCGTTCCAGCGTGGGCGAACTTTCGGCGAAGGCGCCGGCAACGGTGCAGGCCATCGTGCAGGCAACGGCGGCGGGAAGGACGATGCGGGGCAGCAGTTTCATGGCGTGGACGCTTCGGTCGAGATGAGGTGACGCGACTCTAGGCGTGCTGCGCGCCGCCGGCCAATACCGTTCCAGCCTTCGACCATAAGGCAGGCTTATGGTCCGGCCGGGTCGTCCCCCGCGACGATGCGTGCCGCGACGTGCTTCACGCACTCGATGAAATGGCCGGCGGCCGCCATCTGCGTCTCCAGCCTGGGGCGAATGGCATTGAGCTGGATCGGCACGAGCGGCTCGATGCGCAGCGCCGACAAACCCTGGAAGCGCCGCCCGGCCACCGTGAACTGATCGACGATGGCCGGGCCGAATCCATGCTCGGCCAGCGACAGCGCCGCCTGGTAGGTTTGCACCGTCACTCCGGCGCCGAACTCAACGCCCAGCCGCGCGGCCAGGTCATTGAGCACGAAGCCGATCGGGTCCTGGTGATGGATGCGGATCACCGGCTGGCCGGCGAGATCCGTCAGCGGCAGCGTGGTGCGGCCCTTGCCAGCGCCTTGTTTCGCGGAACCCGGCATGAGGCACACGAGGTGGCCGGTCGCGAGCAACTGCTCTTCCACCGCCGGATGCGGATGCGTGCCGTAGACCACGCCCACGTCCGCCTCGCGCAAGGCGATCGCCGAGATGATGTCGCGCGAATGCAAGGTGCGGATGTCGAGCGCGAGCGACTTGTACTTGCGCCGAAAGCGCTTGAGCGCCAAAGGCAATACATGCGACGACAAGGACGGCGGGATGAGCATGCGCAGCTCGAACTCCGCGCTCTCCTTCAAGTTGCGCGCGAGGGTTCGAACCGACTCCAACTGCGCGAAGAGCTTGTCCACCTCGCTGTAGAGCGCGAGCGTCTCCTGCGTCGGGATGAGCCGGTTGCGCACGCGCTTGAAGAGCGGGTAGCCGAGCTGCACCTCGGCATGCTGCAGGCTCTGCGTGACCGCCGGCTGGCTCACGTTCAGGAGCCGGGCCGCGCCGCTGAGCGAGCCCGACACCATGATCGCGTGCAGCACCTCGATGTGCTTGAGCCGCATTCGAGTTCACTCCAAGGCGGCGCTCAAGTCTCCCATGGGCTTGAATCCGTTGGCCACCAGTGCCTTGTCGCGCTCGACGATGCCAGGCAGCGGCTCGAGGCCGAAGCGCCGCGTGATGAATCGCAGGATGGAGCCGGTGTCGTAGGCGGTCGTATCGATGAAGCCCTTCTTCGCACGCGGCGACACGATGATCGCCGGGATGCGCGTGCCGGGGCCGAAGCGGTCGCCGCGCGGCACCGGCGCGTGGTCGTAGAAGCCGCCGTTCTCGTCGTAGGTGACGACGATCAGCATGTGCGCCCACTGCGGGCTCTTCTGCAGCCGCTCGATCACCTGCGCGATGTGCGCATCGCCGTCGCGCAAGTTGGCGTAGCCGGCATGCTGGTTGAGGTTGCCTTGCGGCTTGTAGAAGGTGACGGCGGGCAGCTTGCCGGCATCGGCGTCGGCGAAGAAGCTCGTGTCGAAGTCCTTGAAGTGCGCGGCGCGAGCATCGGCATGCGCCACCGGGTCGAAGGCGGTGTAGTAGTTGAACGGCTGGTGGTGCGGCTGGAACAGGATGCGGCCGCCGTAGATCTCCTTGCGCGCCTCGGGCGTGCCGGCGGTCACGGTGCTCCATCCGCCCGCGTACCAGGCCCAGCTCACGCGCTTGGCGTCCAGCCGGTCGGCGATGGTGGCCTGCGACTGCGCGGGCAGGGTCGTGGGCTTGGTCGCATCAGCCAGGCGCGGGTCGGCGGTGGGCTCGTTGCCGCTGGGCTGGTACGGCGGCTGCATGGTGTTGACCGCGCGGAAGGTGCCATCGGGCTCCTTGGGCGTGATGTTGCCGTAGCGCTTGTACTGCGGGCGGCCATCGAGCACCGAGGCCGGGTTGTCCTTGCCCGGGATGAGCCGCACGAAGTCGCCGTGTGCGTCCACCTCCGTCTCGGCAATGAGCCCACGCGCCGGCGAATCGGGCGCGTTCGGATAGATGGGCGCGCAGGCGCAGACGAGGTACTGGTGGTTCAGGTACGAGCCGCCGAAGGCGCCCATGAAGAAGTTGTCGGCCAGCGTGTATTGCTGCGCCACCTTCCACATGCGCATGCCGCTGCCGTCGTAGTAGCCCATGCTCAGGCCGCCGGCATCGGAGTACGCGGCGAAGCGGTCGTTGCGTCCGCCGTTGATCTGCATCTGGTTGATGAAGAACGCATGCACCAGGTCGCGGGTGATGATGTCCTGCCCGATCTTCGTGCCGGTGGCGCCGAAGCCCGCCGGGTCGTCGATGCGAAACGGCTTGTTGGCCATGCCCACCGTCTGCGCCTGAGGGATGGCCACCGGCTGGCCGCCGGCGGTCACGCCGCCCCAGACCGGCGGCAACGCAGGGAGAACCGCGCCATTGAAGTCCTTCTGTGGCTCGGCCCCGCCCCTGGACGAAGGATTGACCCCCGGGATGCCGTTGGCCCCTGGGAAGGTGCCGTACAGCGTGTCGAAGCCGCGGTTTTCGGCGTAGATGACGACCACCGTGTCGATGGCCTGGACGGCGGCGTCCTTGCCGCGGTCGGCGACGGCGGGCCGTTCATCGGCGGCGCCCGGCGCGGTGCATGCGTTGAGAACACCTGCGGCGACAAGTGCGGCCAGCAGCAAGCGGGGCTTCTTCATGAGCGTCGGCTTTCGAGGTTGAGGCCGGCCGATTGTGTCGGATATCACACGCGCCCCGATGCCAGCTCCAGTTCATGCAGCAGCTCGTCGCGCTGGAAGTCGTCCGGGTAACGACGCGAAGGGGGATAGAGTTTTTGTTCGCGCTTCGCAGTACATGACTCGACCTTGGCCCAGCCGTCGGTGGCGGCGCTGTCGCTCCTCACATATCACGGGAACCTGGCAGAGCCGGATTTCCTTGGGTGTTGCGCGGCATGCTCACGACATGCCTTCCCTGGGTTCGACCGGCAAGCCCGCAGCGCGCCATGCCTCGATGCCGCCGGCGAGGTATCGGGCGTCGAAGCCGCGAGCACGCAAGGCCATCGCGGTTGAGCGGCCCACGTCCAGGCCATGGACGCAGCAGACGACCACAGGCTGCGAGATGTCGAGTGCGCTCGTCCATGCATCGAGTTGCGCCGGATCGTGCCAGGTCGCATTGGCGATGGTCTGCGTGGCTTGAGCCAGGTGCTCGGGGCGCCTCACATCGAGGATGCGAACCTTGTCCGCATTGGCCGCAAGCGTCGTCAGGTCGGTGCTCCACGCCGCTGCATCGCCGGCCACCGCGGAGCCATAGCGGCGGTAGACCGCGTCCCATCGGATGTTCTTCATGAAGGCGTCGACGTAGGCGCCGGCCTTGGCGCCGAAGTCCATGTGATACGCGTGCTCGTACATGTCCAGCGCAAGAACGGTCGCGGCCCCGCCGAGCAGTTGCGTGTGATCCGCTGCAAAGTGGTTGACGAGCCGGCCTTCACGCGACGACCACGACAGCAGCGCCCAGCCCGAGCCCCCGCCCATCGCCTTGGCCAGTGCGGTGAACTCGTCGTGCCATCGCTTGACCGAGCCGAAGTCGCGCTCCATCGCGGTGGACAGGCCGTTCGACGGCAGCACGCCATCGCCACCGAGCGCGTCGAAGTACAGCTCGTGCAGGTAGGCGGAGTTGGCCGCGATGAGTTCTTCACGCTTGAGGCCGTTGATGGTGAACACCGGCGCTGCAGTGACGTCCAGATCGCCGAGCTGCTTTCGGATGGCGTTCAGCCGTTTCACTGCGCCGGCGTAGTTGTTCTCGTGGTGGCTCGCAAGCAGGCGTGGCGAGAGGCCGTCAAGGCGATCGAGGTCGAGCATGAGCGGACGAAGTTGCAGGTCCATGGGAGTTCCTTGGTGAACGGGTTCACGAATGCGTCATCAGCGGATGCACGACCAGGCCGATCAATGCCGCGGCGATGACGATCAGCGGCTCGGGCAGCTTCTTGAAGCGCCACAGCAAGCCGGCCGTGATCACCGCGAGCGCGGCCGTCACCCAGTCGGTGATGGAGCGCTGGGCAATCACGATGACCGCGCCGGTCAGGGCGCCCACGGCCGCGGCCGTCACGCCGTCGACGAAGGCGACGATGGCCGGATGTTTTCCGTGCTTCTTGAAGTACGGCGCCGGCAACACCGTGAACAGGAAGCACGGCACGAAGGTGCCCAGTGCGGCCACCAGCGCACCGGGGAAGCCGCTCACGAGGTAGCCGATGAATCCGGTGGTGATGACGACCGGGCCCGGCGTGATCATTGCGACCGCCACCGCGTCGACGAACTGACGGTCGGTGAGCCAGTGATAGTCCTTGACCACGCCGCTGTAGAGAAACGGCACGATGGCCAGGCCGCTGCCGAAGACGAAGCTGCCGGCATAGGCGAAGAAGGCCCCGATCTGGCCGAGCTTGTGCCAGTCGGTGGCTTGCGCGGCGAGCACGCCGGCCACCGGTGCCGATGCGGCGATGCTGTTCAAGCCACCGCCGCCCAACAATCGCTTGGGGGGCGCGCGCAGCAACCACACGAGCACACCCGCTCCGAGGAAGAGCCACACGATCTCGTTGTGCGTGGCCACCGTGATGGCCGCGCTCACGAGATAGATCGCCCACAGCAGCTTGTCGCGGCCGATGCTCTTGGTCGTGAGCTTGCAGGCACTCATCGCGATGATGCCGATGACGCACGCACCGACGCCGTAGAACACCGCCTGCATCCACGGAATGCCGCCGAAGGACACATAGGCCGCACCGATGCCCACGACCATGATGAACGACGGCAGCACGAAGGCAATGCCGGCCATCGTTGCGCCGAGCAGGCGATGGTGGACGAAGCCCAGGTAGATCGCCAGCTGCGCGGCCAGCGGCCCCGGCATGAGCTGCGCGAGGGTCATGCCTTCCTTGTATTCGGCTTCGGAGATCCAGTGGCGCTGCTCGACGAGGTCGCGGTACATGTAGCCGACCAGGGCCACCGGCCCGCCGAAGCCCCAGGTGCCCAGCGCCAGCATGTAGCGCACGAGTTGCCACAGCGAATAGCCGGGCGCCGTGGTGTCGGTCATGGAGTCATCCCCTGGTCTTGTTGCGCTGGCCGCCTTGGCCGCTGCGCTGGAAATGGACGTAGAGCGAGTCGAGCACCGCGGTCATCTCGACGAGCAGCCCGTCGTCGTCTGCCACGCGTTCACGCGCTCCCGAAAGCACGGCCTCGAAGCCCACGGCCTCCGGGACCGGTTCGCCCCCGACATCCAGCGAATGAACCATGGCGCCCAGCCGCACGAGTGCGGTGTCTTCCTCGAGCCCGAAACTCGCCATCAGCACCTCGAAGGTCACGCGCTCGCCCACATGGGTGAAGCTCGCCCCATCGAAGTCGAAGCCCAGCGCCTTGCGGGGGCAGTCGGACGGCTTGGCCAACCACTGGAAGCGCGCCTCGTGGTCGATGAAGCGTCGGATGAGCCAGGCACTGGCCACGCGGTCCACCCACAGGCGGCGGCGCGTGGCCCACAGTCGGCCTTGGTAATCGGTCGGGTCCAGGCGCGGCACGTCTGCATCCATCTCCCGCGGTTCATCGGGCGACAGGAGGCGGTCGATCCGGTTGCTGAAGTCGGTCCATGCAGCCTCGGCATCAATGGTGGCTTCATTGGGGAAGAAATCGATCGCACGCAGCGCGTCGTAGTCGCGTCGCAACTTCTTCTGGAGGCGGGTCAACTCGGCCGCAGCGAGGGTTGCCAGCGTCGTCGAGGACTGTTTCCACGCGGTGACCTGCGCGGCGTAGTCCTCGCTGCGATTGAAGAGCGCGGGATAGGCCTGTGCATCCTCGACCGAGCTCGGCTCAGCCGCCATCAGCCAGGCGCTGCCGCCCTCGCGCAGGCATTCTTCGGCGAGCTCTCGAAACGCCGTTTCATGCTCGGCGGTGGCGGGTAGCAAGTAGGCACCGTCTCGCAGCGCGGCGCAGCCGAGCGCCTTCAATGCCCGCCAGATGCGCATGCGCGCGGTCGCGCTCTGCGTCGGCAACGACAGGACCAGGAGAAGCCAGCGGGGCGGTGTCGCAAACTGCATGTAGCGAATACTACACCTTTGTATTGATACCTACACAACTGTGGCAGGTCCCAGATTGCCTTGCTCCCCGTCGCCAGTGCCGCGCGCACCGGGCTTGGCTGAGCGGAACGTCGATTGCTGAAGTCAGGCTCACCCAACTCGGACGTCGTTGTCCACCGCTTCAAAGGAGCCGCCATGTTTGCCCACAACAAGCGCCTTCAATACACCGTTCGCGTGAGCGAATCCAACCCCGGCCTCGCCAACCTGCTGCTGGAGCAGTTCGGCGGACCGCAGGGCGAACTGGCCGCCGCCTGCCGCTATTTCACGCAGGCTCTCGCCGAAGACGACCCTGGCCGCAAAGACATGCTGATGGACATCGCCACTGAAGAGCTGAGCCACCTCGAAGTCATCGGCACCATCGTTGCCATGCTCAACAAGGGCGCCAAGGGCCGCATCGCCGAGGGCGTGGACGAGGAAGGCAACATGTACCGCTCCATCACAGGCGCAGGCAACGATTCGCACCTCACGCAGGTGCTGTATGGCGGCGGGCCGGCGCTCATCAATTCGGGCGGCGTGCCGTGGAATGCCGGCTACATCGACACCATCGGCGACCCGACCGCCGACCTGCGATCCAACATCGCCGCCGAGGCGCGCGCCAAGATCATCTACGAGCGCCTCATCAACGCCACCGATGACGCGGGCGTGAAGGAAGCGCTGGGCTTTCTCATGACGCGTGAGATTGCTCATCAGCAGTCCTTCGAGAAGGCGCTGTACGCCATCCAGCCGAACTTCCCGCCGGGCAAATTGCAAGGCATGCCGCAATTCACGAACGTGTACTTCAATATGTCGCAAGGTGCGGGCGACATGCGCGGGCCGTGGAACAGCGACGAGAACTTCGAGTACGTGAGCGACCGCGAAGAGCAATGCGCGGTGGACGGCGGCGACGGAGGTGCCGAGACCAACATCTCGGCTTTCGAGGCCAACGTGGTCGAGCAGGCCGCATTGCGCACGCGTTCCGACCCGGACAGCGACCCGCTCACCGGCGCCATGCTCGGTACTGGAGAGATCCAGGAAGAGCTGAGCACCGAGCGCAATCCGCACGCCTGAGCGGCTGCACCGCCAAGCCATGCCGCCTGCCCACGTCCACACCGCCGCGCGCGACGCGGCGGCCCCGCCTCCCATCCCGCTCGCGCGATTCCTGCTGATCAGCTTCGCGGTGGCGGGGCTGGCGCTGGCGTGGCCGGCATGGCGCTTCGCCCTCACGGCCGATCCGAAGGTCGTGCACGCGCTGTGGGGCGGGCTCATCGCCGCCGGTGCGACGGCGCTGGGCACGGTGCCGGTGATGCTCGCGCAGCGCACGTCCGAGCGGGCGCGCGACACCATGCTTGGCTTCGGCGCGGGTGTGATGCTCGCGGCCAGCGCCTTCTCGCTGGTGGTGCCGGGCATCAAGGCGGCGCAGGCACAGGGCTACGGTCCCTGGGGCTCGGCGTCGATCGTGGCGGCCGGCATCATGCTAGGCGCGGCCATGCTGGTGGCCATGGACCACTGGTTGCCGCACGAGCACTTCATCAAAGGTGTTGAAGGCTCGCGCGAACGTGCCCTGGCCTTGAAACGCACCTGGCTCTTCGTGTTCGCGGTCTCGCTCCACAACCTGCCGGAGGGCCTGGCGATCGGGGTGGCATTCGGCGGCACCGATCCGCTCACCGCCAGCGCGCTCACCACCGGCATCGCCATCCAGGACGTGCCTGAAGGCCTGGTGATCGCCGTCGCCCTGCGCGGCGTGGGCTATGGACGCGGCCTGTCGGTCGCGCTCGGTGCGCTGTCAGGCCTGGTCGAGCCGGTGGGCGCCGTCATCGGTGCGGGCGTGGTGACCGTTTCCGCGCCACTCTTGCCCTGGGGCCTGGCCTTCGCGGCAGGCGCGATGCTCTTCGTGGTCAGCCACGAGATGATTCCGGAATCGCACCGCCAGGGCCACGAGCGCTGGGCGACGGCGGGCCTGATGATCGGCTTCGTGCTGATGATGATGCTGGACACCGCGCTCGGTTGAGCCCGTCGGATCGAGCCGCCTTCAACACTCCCTGATCGCGACCGGCATGGGCCGGTTGCTCGCCGTGGCGACGTCGTCGATGGTGATGCCGACGATGCCGATTTCCACTTCGTCGTCGAACAGATCGACGCCGTTGTCCAGCGCCTGCTGCAGCGGCACGCCGTCGGCCATCCACTGGTACACGCGGTAGGCGACGAGCTCGGGGATGATCAGCTCGCCGATGCCCGTGACGCCCACCGCGCCGCGCGGCCCGCAATAGAAGCCGCAGCCCATGAGCGGCGTGTCGCCCACGCGGCCCAGCAGAGAAGGCATGGAGCCGCCGGTCGATGTCGCCACGGCGAAGTGACCTTGCGCATCGCGCGCCACCGCGCCCACGGTACCGTGGGCATGCTTCTTCACCGCTTCGTCCCAGGGCGTCGCGTAGTTCCACAGCTGCTCGAAGTTGCTGCGGCGCGCGTTGGGCAGCGGCAGCGCCGGTTCGTCCTTCGCGATCTTTGCGGCGGTTTCCCGGTACGACCTGACCAGGCGGTCGATGTCGTGCTCCGCGCGCGCCAAGCCGCACACCCTCGCAAGGCGTTCCGCGCCCTCGCCCACCACCAGCCGGTGCGGCGTGCGCGACACCGCATGCGCAAGCAGGATCGGATTGCGCACATCGCGCACCGCGGCCACGGCGGCGAGCACACCGCGCGAGTCCATGAGCGATGCGTCCATTTCGATGGAGCTGCCATCGAGGCCCATCTCGGCACCACGGCCGGCATTGAAGCGGCCATCGTTCTCGAGGTGGGTGACGGCTTCGACGACGGCGCTCAGGCTGTCTGCCCTGCTCTTGAGGGTGTCGAACGCGCGTTGTGCGGCCGCGATGCAACCGTCCACGGTGTCCGGCGAGTTGCCGGCGCCGCCGTGCACGGCCACTGCACAGCGAGTGTCTTTCCTGATCATCGGGGGTGGTCCTGTTGGCCGTGATGACCCTCGCCGAGGCAATGCGCATGCCCGGCGGCCACGCGCGGCCGACGTCATCGACAACGGGCGTTTCCGTGGTTTTCCTGGGGGGCATCGCGGGGTTTTCCCGGGCGATGCCGACATGCCGTTTTCGCGATCTCAGCGGTTCGAAACACGATTGGCGCGTTGCCTGTGCAAGACCTAGCATGCGCGATTCGCGCCAGCGTCGCAGGCTTGCTGCCTGGGCGTGCCGCAACACACTTCGAAGGAGACGACATGCAATACAGGGAACTCGGACGAACCGGCTGGAAAGTCTCGAGCGTGAGCTTCGGTGCCTGGGCCATCGGCGGCTCTTGGGGACAGACGAACGACGACGAGGCGATGGCCACGCTGCACCGCGCGCTGGACATGGGCGTGAACTTCTTCGACACCGCCGACGTGTACGGTGACGGACGCAGCGAACGGCTCATCGCCCGGCTGCGCAGTGAACGCAGCGAACCCTTCCATGTCGCCACCAAGGCTGGCCGCCGGCTCTCGCCGCACGTGGCCGAGGGCTACAACCGCGAGAACCTCACGGCCTTCGTCGAGCGCAGCCTGGTGAACTTGAAGGTCGATGCGCTGGACCTGCTGCAACTGCATTGCCCGCCCACGCCTGTCTACTACATGCCCGAAGCCTTCGACGCGCTCGATGGCCTGGTGAAGGCCGGCAAGCTGCGCCACTACGGCGTGAGCGTGGAGAAGGTCGAAGAAGCGCTCAAGGCCATCGAGTACCCGGGCGTGCAATCGGTGCAGATCATCTACAACATCTTCCGGCAACGGCCGGCGGAACTCTTGTTCGAGCAGACCGTGAAGCGCCGCGTGGGCATTCTTGCGCGGCTGCCGCTGTCATCGGGCCTGCTCAGCGGCCGGCTCACGCGCGAGAGCACCTTCCAGGCGGAAGACCACCGCAGCTTCAACCGCGAAGGCGCGGCTTTCGACCGTGGTGAAACCTTCTCCGGCCTGGACTACGAGCTCGGCTTGCAAGCCGTGGAAGCGCTGCGGCCGCTCGTGCCGCCCGGGCAGACGCTCGCGCAGTTCGCGTTGCGCTGGATCCTCATGCACCCGGCGGTGACCTGCGCCATTCCCGGCGGGCGGCGGCCGTCGCAAGTGGACGAGAACATGGCGTCGGCCGATCTGCCCGAGTTGTCAACGCAGGTGATGGAGCGCGTGCGAAAGGTGTACGAGGAGTACGCCAAGCCGTCGGTGCACCATCGCTGGTGAAAAGAGCGCCCACAGAGGAGGCACGGAGCCCACGGAGGAAATCAACGGCCCTGTGACCTCTGTGGCTCTCTGTGTCCTCTGTGTTCCAGATCGGTCACCCCAACCCCGCCCTGCGCACGACTGAACGCCAGCGTCCCATCAGCCACCGCCCCCCACCGCAGCGTGACCAGGTCCAGCACGTAGTTCTGGTAGACGCGCCAGGGCCGCGTCGCGCCCTGCTTGGGCAGCATGTCGATCGCGCGCTGCACGTAGCCGGAGCTGAAATCCAGGAACGGCGCCTCCTGCACGGACGGGTCGCGCCGGGGCGTGGCGGATGCATAACCGTGGCGGTCCATGTGCTCGAACAGCCGGCAGACGTAGCGGGCCGTGAGGTCGGCCTTCAGCGTCCACGAGGCATTGGTGTAGCCGAAGGTGTAGGCGAGATTGGGGACGCCGCTGAACATCATGCCCTTGTAGGCCATGGCCTTCGCGAAGTCGCAGCGCACGCCGTCCACGCTGATGGCCACGTCGCCCAGCAGGTTGAGCTGCAAACCGGTGGCGGTGACGACGATGTCGGCGTCGATGGCCTGGCCGGATGCGAGCCGAACGCCGGTCTCGGTGAAGCTCTCGATCTGGTCGGTGACGACCGAGGCACGGCCGTCGCGGATGGCCTTGAACAGGTCGCCGTCGGGCACGATGCACACGCGTTGGTCCCAGGGCTTGTAGCGCGGGTTGAAATGGGTGTCGACGTCTTGCCCCGGCCCCACCTGGCGGCTCACCTCGCGCAGCAGCCGCTCCTTCACCTGATGCGGCCAGCGCCGCGACAGCTTGAAGAAAAGCATCGCGAGCAGCACGTTCTTCGCGCGAACGATTCGGTAGGCCCACATCGCGGGCATCACGCGCTTGAGGCCGTCGGCGATCGCGTCGCGCGATGGCAGCGCCACGACATAGGACGGCGAGCGCTGCAGCATGGTGACGTGCGCGGCGGTCTTGGCCATCTCCGGCACGAGCGTGACGGCCGTCGCGCCGCTGCCGATGACGAGCACGTGCTTGCCCGCGTGGTCGAGCGATTCGGGCCAGAACTGGGGATGCACGAGCGTGCCGCGGTACTGCGCTTCGTTGGGGAAGGACGGGCGGTGGCCTTGCGCATAGCTGTAGTAGCCGCTGCACACGAGCAGGAAGTTGGCGCGAAGGCGCACCGGTTCACGCTCGCCTTGCGCATCGCATCGCTCGGCCACGAGGTGCCAGCATGCATCGGCCGATGACCAATCGGCGCTCACCACGCGGTGCGCGAAGCGCATCTGCCGGTCGATGCCGCGCTCGCGCGCCGTCTCGCTCACGTATGCACGGATGGACGGGCCGTCGGCGATGGCCTTCGGGTTGGGCCACGGCTTGAAGCTGTAGCCGAGCGTGTACATGTCGGAGTCGGAGCGGATGCCGGGGTAGCGGAACAGGTCCCAGGTGCCGCCGATGGCATCGCGCGCTTCGAGGATGGCGTAGCGCTTGTCGGGGCAGCGCTCTTGCAGATGCGCCGCGGCGCCGATGCCCGAAAGGCCGGCGCCGATGATGACGACGTCGAGCTGCTCCTCGCGCGCCGAAGAGGCTTCCTGCAGGAAGCGCGCTGCCGCGGCGATGGAGCGCTTTGCTTCCGGCAATCGCCACAGCAGTTGCCACACATGCGGCACGCCAGGCCAGACGCGCAGTTCCACCTGCACTCCGGCCGCGCGGGCCTTCTCTGCCAGGCGGATGCTGTCGTCGCGCAAGGCTTCGTCCTGACCCACGTGCACGAACAGCGGCGGCAGGCCTTTCAAGTCCGCCAGCAGCGGTGAGATCAATGGGTTCGACGCATCCGCATCGCCGATGTAGCGGTTGCCCAGGTTGCCCAGGGCCACGCCGACGAACATCGCGTCGCGGTCGCTGTTCTCGGTGAGCGAGAGGCTGCCGCCCGTGAGATCCGTGGCCGGCGACAGCAGCACGGCCGCGTCGGGCAGGCGGTCGCCAGCGTCGCGCAAGGCGACCATCAGGGCGAGCGAGAGGTTGCCGCCCGCGCTGTCGCCCGCGACGGTGAGGCGCTGTGCGCCGGGTGCGGCATCGACCGTCGATCGCAAGCCTCGCCATGCCGCGAGTACGTCATCGAGCGCCGCAGGAAAAGGATGTTCCGGTGCAAGCCGGTAGTCGGGCACGAAGACCCGCAAGCCTTTGAGCGCCAACGATGCCGTGAGCGGCCGATGCGTGCGCGGCGAGCAGCCGACAAAGCCGCCGCCATGGATGTACATGAGCGTGGCGTGGGCGGCACCGCCTTGCTCTGCCTCGACCCATTCACCGCGGACGCCGCCCACCACGCCTTCGGTGAACCGCACACCACGCGGCCAGGGCAATGGCGAGTTGAAGACCCGGCGAACCCGGGCCAGGTCGCTCATGTCGCCCAGCGCCGGCTTGACCCGGCGACGCACGATGAAGCTCGCGACGCGCGCCTGCCAGCTCGCCTTCATGCCGCGTCCGCCTGGCGGCCGATGCGCCGGGCGATGTCGCGCGCCATGAGCTTCCAGTAGCCCACCGGCATGATCCGGTGAAGAAATGCCGCCTGCTTCGCATCAGTGCCGACGAGCACACGCAACTCGCGCCGCTCGATCGCCAGCGTGATGCGCTCGGCCGCCGTCTCGGGAGGCAGCGTGAGCACGCTTCGCCAGGCAGCGCGCTCACGTGCGATCTGCTCGCCGGCCGCGCCTTTGGGCAGGCGCGCGCTCTCGGCGATGGCGGTGCGCACGCCGCCGGGGTGGACGAGCGTGACGCCGACGGGCGAGCCTGCCGCTTCAAGTTCGTGCCGCAGCGATTCCGAGAAACCGCGCAAGGCGAACTTGCTCGCGCAGTAGGCCGTCTGCCCGGGTGGCGCGACGATGCCGAAGATGCTGGACACGTTGACGATCTGCGCCGCCCTTTCGCGCGAGAGGATGGGCAGGAAGGCGCGCACGAGGCGCACGGGGCCATGGAAGTTGACGCTCATCAGCCAGTCGAAATCCGCTGCATCGACCTGCTCGAAGGTGCCGCCCAGCGCCACGCCGGCGTTGTTGACGAGCATGGTGACCTTGCCGTGTACTGCCAGCACCGCCTGCGGCAAGGCGGCCACCGCGTCGGCGCTGCTCACGTCCAGCACATGCCCGCTGACCTGCACGGCGCGAGCGCGCGTGGCTTGCACCACCACGTCGAGCCCCGCTGCATTCACGTCGGCAAGCGCAAGGTTCACGCCGCGTCGCGCGAGGCACAACGCCAGCGCCGCGCCGATGCCGCTGGCCGCGCCGGTGATGACCGCCACGCCGCCGCCCAGGGTCCATCGGGTGCCTGCCGCCAATCGTGTCTCCTGTCGTTGCGGGCTGCGCATCAGGCGTCACGAATCTTGTGTCGTGAATCTGACGATGCGCATCTTCACAATGCTAGGTGCGGGCCTGTTTCGTGTCAAATGCAGGCATGGCGACTTCCACCAGACCGGCTCGCAGTCGTTCGGCCCGTGCGGACATGCCGTCTGCCGACGCCCCCCCGCCCTCCGGCCGGGTCTATGCCGGCATCGGCCCCGGCGAACGCACGGCCGCGCGGCGCGAACGCTTCGTCGAAGCCGGCATCGAGCTCTTCGGCACGCTCGGGTTTCGCGTCACGACGGTGCGCGGCGTCTGCGTGGAAGCCGGACTCACCGACCGCTACTTCTACGAAAGCTTCGACAGCCTCGAAGCGCTGCTCGTGGCCGTCTACGGCACGCTGATGCACAGGCTGCACGAGCGGCTCGAACACACGCTCGAAAAGCACCGCGGCGAGCCGCAGAACCTGCGCGACATCGAGCGCCGCTGCACTGCCGGCTACGAGGTCTGGTTCGACATGGTGAGCGAACCCCGCTTTGCCCGCATCGTGCTGCACGAGATGCTGGGTGTGAGCCCGGAAGTCGATGCGCTGTACGAGGCGCAAACCCGATCATTCGCCGACCTCACCGCCGCGCCCATCCACGCGGCCCTGCCCCAGGCGAGGCTCAGCGCGGAACGCCGCGCCCTCATCGGCCGCGCGCTCGTCGGCGCTTCCATCCAGGTCGCGGCCACCTGGGTCATGAGCCGCTACAGGCAGTCGCGCCGCGAGGTGGTGCGCACCTGCGTGCTGGTGGCGATGGGGACCTTGCGCGCGCTGGCGGACGAGGCCGCGGCGGTCAAGCCGCGCTGACAAGGAACGCGCTCTCGCATCGATATGTCGAAGGCGGCGCCGCATCGTCTGGAGCACAAGGACGGTGGCCGACTACGTCGCCGCGCCGCGTGCCGTCGTGCCGCAAGGCAAGATGAAGTTCGATGGGAAACTCAGCCCGCCGGAGATGGCGGACCTGATCGGCTTCCTCGAATCGGTGCGCTGAGTCAGCCGGCCTTGTCCTCGAGCTCGACGTCGTACCGCGTCGAGCGCCCCTCTCCGCTGGACACGAGGATGCCAAGCGCTTCCAGCTCCGCCAGCTCGCGCGACGATGTCGCTCGCGACGCGCCGGTGAGGCTTTCGTACTTGCGGGTGCTCATGCCGCCGGTGAAACCACCCGGCCCGGCATCGAGCAGGACATTCACGACTTTTCGCTGCCGGGCGCTCAAGTCCTTCTCGCGGTGCCGGCTCCAGAACCTCGCCTTTGCCAGCGACTCGTCGATCACGGCGGATGCGGCGTCGCAGGCCGCCCTCACTTGGGCCAGAAACCACAGCACCCAACGCGTCACGTCCAAGGGGCCGTGTTGCGCCAGTTCCAGCTCGGCGTAGTAATCGTCGCGGCGCTCCAAGAGGCGCTGCGAGATCCTGATGAGGCGAGTCTGTTCCCCGCCGTCGCGCGCGAGGATGAGATCGACCAGGACCCGCCCGACGCGGCCGTTGCCGTCCTCGAACGGATGGATGGTTTCGAACCACAAGTGCGCCAGCGCTGCGCGGACGAGGCTTTCGTGCCGGGTGTCTTGATTGCACCAGTCCAGCAGCTGCGCCATTTCCGCCTGCACTGACGCCGAGGGCGGCGCTTCGTAGTGAACGATCTCGCGACCGGCCCGGCCGCTGACGATCTGCATTGGCTCTTCGTGCTGGCGATACGCACCGACCAACACTTTCACCATCCCCGAGAAACCCGTCGGAAACAGCGCCGCCTGCCAAGCTTGAACGCGCTCGTCGGTCACTTCGCGATGGGCGTTCACGACCGCATCGTCCATGATGTCCAGGAGCCCATCGACATGCCTTGGCGCGACGGGGCCCTTGGCGTGCGCGACGCCCAACCGCCGCGCGACGGAGGAACGCACGGCGAGCAGATCGAGGCGCTCGCCTTCGATGGCGGCCGTGGACATCGCTTCCTGGGTCCAGGCGTCGGCTGCCAGCTCCTGGCGTTGCTCGAAGGCCAGGGCGGCGAGTTTTCCTTCGACGACGCCCTGGGAGCGGCGCGTGAGTGCGACCTCTGCCGCGACTGCTTGGCCGTCGTAGCGCAATTCAGGCCAGGAAGCCTGTTGCCAGATAAGTTGAGGCGCATCCATCGAGTTTCGACTCAGTGCTTGAGGCGATTCTACAGCTAATCGACTCACCCCATGAGTCGATTAGGAGCCGCAATCGCCTCATGCACTGATGCCAAGGCCCCCTCCCCCACCTAGAATCCCGCGAACCGCCGCCCCCCCCCGGCGCCGTTCCACCACCCCGACGACCCAGGAGGCTCTTCATGGATTCCACCCCGACGATCGCACTCGCCCCGAAATCCGTGGATGCCGGCCGCGGCGTGAGCTGGTGGGGCGACGCATGGGCCATCTTCATGAAGAACCCGCTGATCTGGGTCGTGCTCGGCCTCATCAACATCGTCATCTTCATGGTGCTCGCGTTCATCCCGCTGCTGGGCGGCATTGCGGCCGCGGTGCTCGCGCCCGTCTTCGTCGCGGGCTGGATGCAGGCGGCGCGCAAGGTCGAGGCCGGCGGCACCCTGGAGGTGGGGGACCTCTTCAGCCCCTTCCAGTCGGCCTCGCTCTCCCCGCTCGTGATCCTCGGTGCGCTGCTGCTGGGCGCGTCCATCGTCGTCGGCGTGGTGGCATTCCTCCTGGGCGCCGGCGCCGTCATGGGCATGGTGATGGGCGGTGGCCACACCAGCAGCGCCGGCGTGGCGGCGGCGCTGGGCACCGGCATCGTCGCGATGCTGCTGTGCTTCGTGCTCGGCTTCGTGCTCGCGATGGCGTTCTGGTTCGCGCCTGGCCTCGTCATCTTCCGCGGCACGCCGCCGGTCGATGCGCTCAAGGCCAGCTTCTCGGCCAGCCTCAAGAACATCGGGCCCTTCCTGCTCTACGGCATCCTGTACTTCATCGCGGCCATCGTCGCCTCCATTCCCTTCGGTCTCGGTTGGTTCGTGCTCATCCCCGTCCTCATGCTCACGATCTACGTGTCGTACAAGGACGTGTTCGAGCTCTGATACCCGCTCGCACTCGCGGGCTCACCCGACGCGGTAGACGCGCCCCGTCTGGGAGCCTTCGACGCTGCGGCTGTAGGCCAGCGCCACGCGTGCGGCGGGAGCAGGCTCGAAACCGCGGAAGAAGGATTGATACGTCACCATCGATTCGGTCAGCACCGTCGGGCTCACGACGTTGATGCGCTGCCCCCGCGGCAACTCGATGGCCGCAGCCCGCGCAAAGCCTTCAAGCGCGGCGTTCACCGTCGTCGCGTTGCTGCCTTGCCGCACCGGCTCGTCGGCGAGGATGCCGCCGGTGAGCGTGATGGAGCCGCCATCGCTCAGGTGATGCTGGCCGACCAGTGCGAGGTTCACCTGCCCGAGCAGCTTGTTGTTGAGGCCGATGCTGAACTGCTCGGACGTCATCTCGGTCAGGGGCGCGAAGTGCACGCCGCCCGCGGCAGACACGATCGCATCCACCCGGCCCAGTCGCTCGAACAAGGCCTTCACGCTGTCGACTTGCGTGATGTCGACCTGGTGCCGGCCATTCGTCTTGCCAACCTCGATGACCTCGTGGCGCGCGCCGAGCTCAGTCACGATGGCGCGTCCGATGTTGCCGGTGGCTCCGATGACGACGACTTTCATGGGTTCTCCTTGGGAAGTGGTTGAGTGCCGCGATTCTGGAAACAAAACCAGAGAAGAAAAATCACCTAGCATGACGATCACTCGAAACCCTGGGTTCTGAATCGTGGATCGTTTGCTGAGCATGGAAGTCTTCGTGGCCGTCGTGGACGACGGCAGCCTGTCGGCCGCAGCCAGGCGTTTCGATCTCTCCGCGCCCATGGTGGGCAAGCACCTTCGACTGCTCGAGGACCGGCTCGGCGCACGGCTGCTGACCCGCACGACGAGGCGGCAAAGCCTCACCGAGGTGGGCCGGCATTTCTATGAACGCTGCCGCGACATCCTGGCCGAGGTGCGGGCCGCGGAGCGCGGGGCCGAGGCCTTGCGCGGACAGCCGCGCGGACGCCTGCGCATCACCGCGCCGGTGGTGTTCGGCTCCATGCGCCTCGCACCGGCGCTGTCGCACTACCTCGCGGCATGGCCGGAAGTGACGGTCGAACTGTCGCTCGACGACCACGTGGCCGACATGGCGCAAGACGGCTTCGACGTGTCCATCCGCATCGGCCACCTGAAGGATTCCGGGCTGGTGGCGCGGCCCCTGCAGCCGTACCGCATGCGCATCTGCGGCGCACCAAGCTACCTCCAGCGCGCCGGCACGCCGCGCACCCTGGCCGAGCTGGCCAGCCACCAGTGCCTCGGCTTCTCGCACTGGAACCGCGATGGCCAATGGTCTTTGCGATCGAGCGCCGTGGACGAGGAGATCGGCCCGGCCTGCCGGCTGATCTCCAACCACGGCGGCGCCTTGCGCATGGCCGCGCTGGAAGGCGCGGGCCTCGTCATGCAGGCCGAGGCGCTGGTGGGTGAGGACATCGCGAACGGCCGCCTCGTGTCCCTGCTCGAAGACCACCTGCCCACTCCGCGGCCGATGCACCTGCTGTACCCGCGCGACCGCCAGCCGGTGCCCAAGCTCACGACCTTCATCGACTTCATGCTGGAGCGGTTCGCGCCGGACGCTGCGGTCGCGGTGCCTGCGGCGCCGCGCGTCAAGCAGATGCGCGACAGCCGCAAGCGAGCGACGCGCCCGTGACAGCCGGCAGACACCATCTCGACAGCCAACTGACAGGGGCTTGTCCCTAGCATCGCGGCACACGACGGCACCGGACTCGTCCGAGAAAGCCGCCCCACCGCACCGCCGGAGGAGACACCCCATGAAGGCAAGCACCCTCGCCCTTCTCGCCAGCCTGGCTTTCGCCTGCGGCCAGGCATGGGCGGACAACCTCATCATCGGCCAGGTCGCCGAGCTGTCGGGCCAGGATGTCGCCGCGGAGAACGTGGCAGGCGCCCGGCTGTGGTTCGACCACGTGAACAAGGGCGGCCGCGAGCCGCACAAGTTCATCCTCAAGCAGTACGACGACAAGCGCGACCCCAAGCTCACGCTCGACTACACGCGCCAGCTGGTGCAGTCGGACAACGCCATTGCGCTGTTCGGCTACCGAAGCACGCCCTCGCTGGAGGCTGTGTCAAAGGAGCTCGACGCGATGAACATCGCGCTCGTGGCACCCTTCAACGGCGCGGAATCGGTACGCAAGAACGCGAAGAACGGCTTCTTCCTGCGCGGAACCTACCGCGACGAGGCTCGCCGGCTGGTGGACCAGCTCGTGTCGGTGGGCATCCGCCGGGTCGCGATCGTCTACCAGCAGGACGCCTTCGGCAAGGAAGGCCTGGAGGGCTACCAGGCAGCGCTGAAGGCGCGCGGCGTCGAGGCGGTGGCCGCCTTCGACTACGACCGCAAGACGCTGGACGTCTCGCAGGCCGTGGCCGGCTTGCTCAAGGTGGAGCCGGCCGCGGCGCTCATGGCTTGCACGCCCAAGGCCTGCGCCAGCATCATCCGCAGCGTCCGCGAGACCAACCGCACCATGCTGATCGGCGTGCTGTCCAACGCGGTGAATGACGAGTTCGTCAAGTCGGTGTCGGCCAACGGCCGAGGCGTGATGATGAGCCAGGTCATGCCCTACCCGTGGAATGTGGCTTCGCCCATCGTGCGCGAATTCAACCGGCTGAATGCATCCAGCGGACAGGCGCCGGCGCCGGTGTCGTACGCAAGCCTCGAAGGCTTCGCGGCGGCGCGACTCCTGACCGAAGCGGTGCACCGTGCGGGCACCAGGCCGACGCGCGAAGGCATCATCAACGCGCTGCGCGGCATGAAGAACTTCGACCTCGGCGGCATCTACTTCAACCCCGAGGGGCAGCATTACTTCACCGAGGTGACCACGCTCGGCAAGGACGGCAAGATCGTCCGTTGATGCGCATGTGCGTCAAGCGGCCTGCGGCAGCGCGCCGCGCGATTCCCGGCTGGCGCGCCAGCCGCTCGGCGACTGCCCTGTCTCGCGCTGGAAGAAGCGCGTGAAGTACGCCGGGTCGGCAAAGCCCAGGCCCAGGCCGATCTGCTTGACACTCAAGGTGGTATAGGCCAGTTCGCGCTGCGCCTCGAGCACGATGCGTGCGTTCATCACTGCCAGCGCCGAGTGCCCGAGCACGCGGTGGCACACCCGGTTTAACTGGGTGGGCGTGATGTTCAGCTCGCGGGCGCAGTCTGACAGCCTCGCCTGCTCGCGAAACCGCCGCTCCACCAGGGCTCGATAGCGCTTCACATGCTCGATGGCGCGGTCGCCCTGTGCTTCGCCGGCCACGCTCACGCCGAATGCCCGCTGCAAGGCGAGCACCAAGCGCAGCAAGGCGGCGTCGATGGCCAGCGAGCGCCAGGGTGCGCTCGCCGCGAACTCCTCGCGCAGCGCCATGGCCGCGGCGTCGATGCCGGCGACGTGTGCGTCGGGCAGCGGCTCATGGCGCAGCCGCAAGGCTTGCTCCTGCAGCGAAGGCTCGTGCGCCAGCAAGTCGCGCAGGTGCTGCTCCAGCACGGTGAACACCATGCCGTCGACCCGGCGTGAGAAGCTGAAGCCGTGCGCCGACAAGGCAGGCACCGTCACCACGCAAGGCCCCTGCATGCGCCGGCTGGCGCCTTCGGCCAGCACCTCCACCCGACCGCGGCGGATGTACAGAATTTGAAACAGCGCCTCGTGCCGGTGAGGCTTGATTTCCCAGTCGTTCACCTGGCTGCGGGCGGCAATGGATTCGACGTGCAGCCAGTCGACATCCAGCGCTCGGCCGTGCTCACCGTACAGGGCGTAGGTGGGAAGCTGGACGGGCGACTTGCGGGTGGACGATCGGTGCATGTTCGAATTGTGCAAGCCGCAGCGCGTTCCGTCCATTGAACCCCGCTGGCGCCGGCCCTAAGCTGGCGGCTTCAAAGCTGTCTCAAAGGTGCCTCATGCGAACCCAGGTCGCCATCATCGGTGCCGGCCCCTCGGGGCTTCTGCTCGGCCAGCTCCTGACCCGCGCCGGCATTGCCAACGTCATCGTGGAGCGGCAAAGCGCCGACTACGTGCTCGGGCGCATCCGTGCCGGCGTGCTCGAACAGACCACCGCCGACCTGCTCGACGAAGCCGGCGTCGGCGAACGCATGCACCGCGAAGGCCTGGTGCATGGCGGCGTGGAGCTCGCCTTCGATGGCGAACGCCACCGCATCGACCTGAACGGTCTCACCGGCGGCCGGCAGGTCATCGTCTACGGCCAGACCGAGGTAACGCGCGACCTGATGCAGGCTCGCGCCAGCCTCGATGCAAAGACTTTCTACGAGGCGAAGGACGTGAGCGTGCACGGCTTCGAGGGCCGCTCGCCCAGCGTGCACTTTCGCCACGATGGCCAGTTGCACGAACTGCAGTGCGACTTCATTGCCGGCTGCGATGGCTATCACGGCGTGAGCCGGGCGAGCGTGCCGCAAGCCGCCCTGACCACGCACGAACGCATCTACCCCTTTGGCTGGCTGGGCGTGCTGAGCGAGACGCCGCCGGTGTCCGATGAGCTGATCTACTCCAACCACGAGCGCGGGTTTGCACTGTGCTCGATGCGCTCGGCCACGCGCAGCCGCTACTACGTCCAGTGCTCGCTCGACGATCGCCCCGAGCAGTGGAGCGACGACGCCTTCTGGGACGAACTGCGACGCCGGCTCGACCCGCGGGCTGCCGAGACCATCGTCACCGGGCCGTCCATCGAGAAGAGCATCGCGCCGCTGCGCAGCTTCGTCGCCGAGCCAATGCGCTTCGGCCGGCTCTTCCTCGCGGGCGACGCGGCGCACATCGTGCCGCCCACGGGGGCCAAGGGGCTGAACCTCGCGGCGTCGGACGTGCGCTACTTGTCGCGCGCCTTCATCGAGCACTATGCCGAGCGCAGCGATGCGGGCATCGACCACTACTCCGACCGCTGCCTGCGCCGTGTGTGGAAGGCGTCGCGCTTCTCGTGGTGGTTCACGAGCCTGATGCACCAGTTTCCCGATGCCGGCAGCATCGGCCAGAAGCTGCAGCACGCCGAGCTCGATTACCTCGTGGGCAGCCGGGCCGCGTCGACATCGATGGCCGAAAACTACGTGGGGCTGCCCTTCGAGGATTGAATCGCCTCGGCCTCCTGGCGGCGATGCTGGCGGCACGACGCCATCACCGTGGACGACCACCAGTCGCAGCGTCGAAAGCCGCCAGCGCCTTGGCGATGCCTGCCCTGCCCGCATCGGTCGACCCGAGCAAGGGCGGGCGCACCGTGTCAGCGATGAGGCCGCGCGCGCCCAGGGCCGCCTTGACGAGCGCCGGGTTCGGCTCCGCGAACATCGCGTCGATCAGGGGTCGAAGTGCATGCTGCAACTTGCGTGCGTCGTCGATGCGGCCATCGCGCACCGCCTCGAACATCGCGACGAAAGCTTCAGGGCAGGCGTTGGCTGCAGCGGTGATGGCGCCGGTGCCGCCCAGGCACAGCGTCGAGAAGACCTGGGCGTCTTCCCCTGCGAGCACCGCGAGCCGACCGTCCTCGATGAGGGCCTGCGTCTTCGCCGCGGAGCCGCCGCAGTCCTTGATGCCCACGATGTTCCCGTGCGCGGCCAGGGTGAGGATGGTGGGCAGCTCCAACGCCACGGCGGCACGGTACGGAATGTCATAAAGCAGGAACGGCGCACGAGACAGGTCCGCGAGCCGCTGGAAGTGTTCTACCAGCGCCGCCTGCGAAGGCCGTGCATACGGCGGCGGCGCGCTGATCACGCCGGCCAGTGGCAGGCCGTTGAACACCGCCAGTCGTTCATGCAAGCGACCGACATGGTTGCCACCCAGCCCCGCCACCACCGGCATGCCGCCGGCTTCACTCAGGATGGTGTCGAGCACGGCGGCCTGCTCCGACTCGTCAAGCGACCATGGCTCGCCGGTGGAACCAAGCGCCACGATGCCCTTCACTCTTGCGGCCTTCAGGCTCGCCACCAGGCGCTTGAGCGCTGCATGGTCCACCGAATGCTCAGACGTTTCCGTGAACGGAGTCACGATCGCCACCCACACACCACTGCCATCGAACATTGCCAGATCTCCAGGTTTGTACCGGATGGAAACGCGTCGAACGGGCGGCGGGTGAAACGAGGCTGGTGCGGCTGGCCGCGGGGCTCGCAGTGTTCCGTCGCTTGTCCGACGGAACAGCTGCCCCGGTCAGACAAGCGGCTGTTTTTTGGATTTAGGCAGCGCCCGCGCAATGCCGGCATCCAGCGCCACGGCGATGCGTGGGCGATGAAGCGACGGGGTTGCGCAGCGTGCCATGCGCGGCAGTATAGGGTTCTCGCGACGCTCAAGCTTGCGGCATTCGAGCCGAAGACCTCTCGATACGATATCCCGGAGAGCGGCATGCTTTCAAACTTCAAGATGCGAAGCTTGCTGATGATTGGCATGCTGATCGTGCTGTGCTTCACGTTTGCGGCCGTGGCGCTGGCATTGGGCGACCCGTCCGCCCGCGGCTGGGCCTGGGGGCTGGCCGCCATGGCCCTGTTGTGCGGCGTGGCCTGCGTGGTGCTGGTCGGCCGCGCCATCGACGAACCACTGGCCGAGGCCATCCTCATTGCCGAGACCGTGGCCTCGGGCGACCTGAGCCAGGAGTTCCACAGCGAGCGCGGCGGCGAATTCGGCCGCCTGCTCGGCGTGCTGGGCGACATGGAAGACACGCTCACGGACCTCGTGACCCGCATCAAGGGCACGACCGATGCCATCGCCGACGCCTCCAGTCAGATCGACGGCGGCAACGCCGCGATCTCCCAGCGCACCGAGGAGCAGGCGAGCGCCTTGCGCCAGACGGCCACGAGCATGCGCGAGCTGACCTCGGTGGTGCGTCGCAACGCAGAGCGCGCCCGTTCGGCCAGCGGCCTGGCGCAGAACGCCTCGGGCGTTGCCGAGCGCGGCGGCAATGTGGTCGAGCGCGTGGTGACCACCATGGACTCGATCAGCGTGAGCTCCAAGCGCATCGTGGACATCATCGAGGTGATCGAAGGCATTGCCTTCCAGACCAACATCCTCGCGCTCAATGCGGCGGTGGAAGCCGCCCGGGCCGGCGAGCAGGGCCGCGGTTTCGCAGTGGTGGCGGGCGAGGTGCAGAGCCTTGCGAAGAAGAGCGCCACGGCTGCGAAGGAAATCAAGCACCTCATCATGGACGCCGTGCAGCACGTGCAGGACGGCTCCGAGCTCGTGCGCCAGGCCGGCGGCACCATGCAGGAGATCGTGAAGGAAGTGCGCGGCGTCAACGACATCCTGGGCGAGATCTCGTCCACCCTCGTTCACCAGAGCGATTCCATCGACCAGGTGAGCGGCGCCGTCGAGCACATGGACCGCGTCACGCAGGACAACGCGGCGCTGGTCAAGCACGCGGCCACGGCGTCGTCGGACATGGCCACGCAGGCACAAGGCCTGAAGGAACTGGTGGGCGCGTTCAAGTTGTGAGCGCGCGACCCGTCGCCGCATCTGCTGTATCTGCCGTGTCCGCCCTTGCCCTGCCCGCCGCCACCGACAGTTTCGAGCACCTGATCGCTCGCCTGCGCGAGGAAGACGGCCGCATCGTTGCGCAGCGCGAAGGGCTCTTCTTCCAGAGCGCGTTCCAGCCGATCTACAGCCTCTCGCACGGCCGCGTGGTGGGCCACGAGGCACTGCTGCGCGCGCGCAATGCCAACGGCGCACTCGTGCCGCCGCCCGATGTGTTTCGAAGCAACTCCTTCACCGAGCTGCTGTGGCGCGACCGCACGGCACGCATGGTGCACATGGCCAACTACTTTCGCCAGGCGCCCGACGACCAGTGGGTCTTCATCAACGTCCACCCCGATGTGTTTGCCTATGGCATGGGAGGCCCGGCGGATGGCTTCTCGACGCGGCTGCGCCAGCACTTCGGCTACGACCCGAGCCACATCGTCATCGAGGTGACCGAGGAGGTCGCCAACAATGCTGCGCAGTTCGACGCGGCCATCGCCAATGCGCGCGCCGTGGGCTGCCTGATCGCGATCGACGACTTCGGCGCGGGGCATTCCAACTTCGACCGCGTCTGGCGCTGGCGCCCCGAGATCGTCAAGCTCGACCGCAGCCTGGTGGCGCGGGCGGCACAGGACACGCAGGCCCGCCGCGTGATCGTGCAGATGGTGTCGCTGCTGCACGAGTGCGGCGCGCTGGTGCTGATGGAAGGCGTGGAGACCATGGCCGAGGCGGTTGTCGCGCTCGAGGCCGACGTGGACATGGTGCAGGGCTATCTCTTCGGCCGGCCCCTGCCCGACCTCACGCTGCCATCACGCGCCTGCCAGGCGCTCGAAGATGCGTGGCATCTGTTCGACCGCGGCTGGCGCGAGGACAAGGACAAGTACCGCGAAAGGACGGCGCCCTATCTCAACGGCATCTGGCAGGCCAGCATGCTGCTTCAAGGCGGGCGCGGCATGGACGACGCCTGCAAGCCATTCCTCTCGCTGGAACAGGCCGATGTCTGCTACCTGCTCGGACCAGACGGCCGCCAGGTCGGGTCGCACGTGTGGACGGGCTCGCGCGACGGTGTCCGCACGTTCGCGCCGCTTCAGGATTCCGATGGCGCCCGCTGGGGCCGCAGGCCCTACTTCCGCCGCGCGGTCGATGGCCTGGGCAAGGTGCAGATCACGCGGCCCTATCGCACGCTGCACGGCGGCGGGCTGTGCGTGACGGTGTCCACCGCCTTCCACATGCCCAATGAGAACGGCCAGCGGCAGCTCCACGTGATCTGTGGAGACGTCCGCTGGCCGAGGTCGTGAGCACGCCCGAAGCCGTGCTCGTGTCTGGCACGCGTCAGGCAGCGCGGCGGCGCGCCAACCAACCCATCACGCCGAGGCCGGCGAGCATCAGCGCGTAGGTTTCAGGTTCCGGCACGGCCGACACCGTGGTCACGAGGCTGACGCTGGACGTGGCCAGCGAGCGCACGTGCAGGCCGGCGGCGATGTCGCCGGAGTCGAAGCTGCCCAGCAGCGCTCCGGTGATCAGGAAGCTGGCGCTCTCGCCGTTGTTGATGCCGTTGACCGGCGGGCCCTTGCCGCCATCAGAGTCGAAGGCGGCGTCGGACACGAAGCCGACGCTGACGCCGCCAGGCAACGAGCCGGGGCTGGCGCCGGGTGCGAAGAGCACCGTGCCCGTGCCGCCGGAGAAGGATGCGCCCATGCCGGCGCCCAGGTCGAAATACACCTCGGCCACGTACCCCGTGCCGCCGTTGGTGACGGTGAACAAGCTGCCGTCCCAGTTCCAGGTGATGCTGGACGTGGCCTGCGCGCAATCGCTCGCAATGCCTGAGATGCACTCGAAGGTGGCGGCCTGTGATGCCGACGCGCCGACCGCGAGTGCGGCGGCGAGTATGGCCTGTCGGATGGAGAGCTGCTTCATTTGGGACCCCCGGACTTGGTGTTTGGACGAGACCGGATTGTCATGGGAATATTTTCCCAGACCACCCCTCGATCCCGGGGCCCCCCCTAGATTGACACGGGGAAATTCGTCCCAAGCCGAGTCAGTTCGCGCCATCGGACCGTGTCATTACGTACTGATAAGCGCCCCCACTCATCCGCGGGGCAAGTAACAAACGCACTCAGCCTCGCGCGAAGCTGCGGCGTAAGCTGCGCGCGTCCACTTGGCAAAGACACAAACACTCGGAGGGGACACGTGGAAGAGCTGTCGAACGGCGCGCAGGCCTATGGCCCTGTCACCCAGCTGCTGCGGCGCTGGACGAATGGCGACGATGCCGCCTTCCACCGCGTCGTGCCGCTGGTCTACAAGGAGCTGCAACGCCTGGCTGGCCGCCACCTCGGCCACGAGCGCGATGGCCACACGCTGCAGCGCACGGGCCTCGTGCACGAGGTGTTCATTCGCCTGTCCAAGGGCAGCGACATGCAGTGGCAGTCGCGCGCACAGTTCTTCGGCCTGGCATCCCGGCTCATGCGCCACATCCTGGTCGACCACGCCCGCGCACGGCTGGCCGACAAGCGCGGCGCCGGTGCGCAGGTGGTGTCGCTGGACGAACTTGAAAACGTGCCCGTCGAGCCGTCCGCCGGGGACCGGCTCGACGTGCTCGCGCTGGACAAGGCCCTGCAAAGACTCGAGCAGCTCGACCCGCGGCAAAGCGAGGTCATCGAGATGCGCTTCTTCGGCGGCCTGAGCGTGGAAGAGACGGCCACGGCACTGGAGATCTCGCCGGCCACCGTCAAGCGCGAGTGGGCATGCGGGCGGGCCTGGCTGCTGCGAGAACTCGGCGGCGGCGCAGCCCGCGCCGCCCCGCAACCCGCATGACGCAGCCGCTGGACCCGCAGGCGTGGCAGCGCCTGAAGGCGCTGTTGGCCGAAGGCCTGGCGCTCGCGGCCAATGAACGGCCGGGGTTCATCGAACGTGCATGCCACGGCGATGCTGCCTTGCGCCAGGAACTTGAATCCCTGCTCGCCGCCGGCGACCGCACCGGAACGCCGCTGGACACGCACCCGGGCAAACAATTGCTCGACGCGCTGGGCGCGCCGTCCGCGCCGTCCGCGCCGGCCTGGATCGGACGCCGTCTGGGCGCCTACCAGCTCGTCGCACTCATCGCACGCGGCGGCATGGGCGAGGTCTACCGCGGCAAGCGCGCCGACGGCCAGTACGAACAGCAAGTCGCCGTCAAGCTCATGCGCGAGAGCCCGGACCCGGAGTTCCTGCGGCAGCGCTTCGACGCCGAGCGACGCATCCTTGCGACACTGGACCACCCCAACCTCGCGAAGATGCTCGACGCGGGCGTGGCCGACGATGGCTCGCCCTACTTCGTGATGGAGTTTGTCGACGGCCAGCCCATCGACGCCTACTGCGAATCGCACGAGCTCGGCATCGACGAGCGCCTGCGGCTGTTCCGCACCGTGTGCCAGGTGGTCGAGTACGCGCACCGGCAAGGCGTGGTGCACCGCGACCTCAAGCCCAGCAACATCCTCGTCACCGCGAAGGGCGTGGTGAAGCTCGTGGATTTCGGCATCGCCAAGCGCATCGGGCCAGCGGACGATGCGGCGGTCACGGCCACCGCACAGCGCGCGCTGACGCCCGAGTACGCCAGCCCCGAGCAGGTGCGCGGCGAAACCGCCACGCCGGCGAGCGACATCTATGCACTGGGCGTGGTGCTGTACCGCCTGCTCACGCACGCGAGCCCCTATGGCGACACCACCGGCGACAGCTACGCGCTGACTCGCGCCATCTGCGACACCGAACCACTGCGCCCCAGCCGTGCGCCGGATGCGAGCGGCCAGCCCCCCTCGCGAACCCTGCGACGCCGGCTGCAGGGCGACCTCGACGCGGTCGTGCTCATGGCGCTGCGCAAGCAACCCGATCGCCGCTATGCATCGGCCGAGGCGCTGGGCGACGACATCTTCCGGCACCTCGAAGGCCTGCCGGTGCAGGCGCGTCGCGGCGCCTTCAGCTACCGCGCGGGGCGCTTGCTGCTGCGGCACAAGGCGGTGGCGGGCGCGGTGCTGTTCGCCAACCTCGCACTCATCGTCGGCATCGGCATCGCCAGCTACGAAGCGGTGCAGGCGCGGCAGCAGCGCGAGCGCGCACAGCACCATGCGCAAAGCGTGCGGCGGCTTGCCAACACCTTCATGTTCGAGGTGCACGACGCCATCGCCGAGCTGCCCGGCGCCACGCCGGCCCGCAAGCTGCTCGTGCAGAACAGCCTCAAGTACCTCGAAGAGCTGAGCAACGAATCGGGCGGCGATGCAAGCCTTCGCGTGGAGCTCGCGACCGCCTACCGAAAGATCGGCGACATCCAGGGCCGCGCCTTCACGGCCAACCTGGGCGACCCGGACGGCGCGCTCAAAAGCTATGCACGCGCCGTCGCACTGCTCGACGGCGTGCCGGGCGAGGCGGCCCAGCGGGAGCTGGTGAACCTGTACAAGCGTCAGGCCGGCGTGCTTGTCATGCGCAATGAATCGGCCGCCGCACTCTCCGCCGCCGGCAAGGCCGTTGTCATTGCACAAAGAATTGCCGATGCGCACCCGAACGACGAAGCCGACCTGATGCTGCTGGCGTCAAGCCACGGCCAGCATGCGCAAGCCATGCAAGGTGCCGGCAAGATGGACGACTTCATGGTCGAGTCGGAGAAGGCTGCGACGCTGCTGCGGCGTGTCCTCTCGCGCAATCCTGACCAGCGCGATGCGCAGCTCTACCTCAGCAGCCATTACTCTCAGCTTGGCGACCGCTACCTCGAACGCGACACCACGCCCGAAACCGCGACGCTCGCCCACGACGCATTCACCCAAGGTGTCGCGCTGCTGGAGCGCGCGGCCGCGGGCAAGCCTGACGATGCCTTGCTCGCGGCCCGCGTGGCCGCGATGAGCGACGACGTGGGCCGTGCGCTGCTGCGCCTGCACCGGCCGGCCGAGGCACGCACACAACACCTCAAGGCGCTCGCCATCTGGGACAAGCTCAGCGGCGCGGACCCCACCAATGCGCGCTACCGGTTCGAACGCGCGCACTGCCTCGGCCAACTCGGCGCCGCACTCATCGACATCGGCAACCCCGCCGACACCGCCGACGCAAGGCAACGCCTGCAAACCGCCGTGGACGTCTTCGACGGACTGCCCGAGGGGGCAAAGCAGGACACCTACCCGATCTACACCCATGCGGCCAACCTCTACCATCTCGGCCAGGCGCTGCAGGCGCAGGGCGACAGATCGGCGGCGAAGATGCGCTACGAGCAAAGCCTCTCGCTGCTGGACGACATGGAGAAGCGCGTCGGCAACGCGCCCGGGAACGTCACTGCACAGGACGCACGCACGGCGATCGAGCGACTGGCCTCCGCCCGCTGAGAGCGGTGCGAACACGTTCGGCGCGACCCTGCGCGCCGAGCGCTCGCCCAGTCTCAAGGAATCAAGTCGAGATCCGCCGGCCGGCTGTCGGTCACGTCCATCGGCCCGCGCGTGGCGGCCTGCGTGAGCTGCACCCGATTGCGCACGGCGAAGCGGCGGCGAAGCTGGCGCATGTGGTAGTCCACCGCGTGTGACGACAGGTGGAGCTCGTAGGCGATCTGCTTGTCGCTTGCGCCCTGCGCCACCAGCTCGAGGATCTCGCGCTGGATGGGCGTGAGCGTCGGAGCGGGGGTGGCGGCCACCGGCACCTCGGTGTAGCGGGTGGAGAACTCATGCACGCACAAGCCGAGCGTCAGCACCTGGCCGAGCAGGGCACCGTCCATCCAGCCATTGCCCGGCGTGCGTGTCAGCAGGCTCACGAAGTGGCGTTCACTGCCAGCGGGCCCAGGCAGCACCAGCATGGCGCCGGCACGCATGCCGGTGTCCGCGAGGTCCGCCACGAAGCGCCGCAGAGCCGACTGCGGCGGCGAGCTGCGCGCCTCTTCGTCCAGGCCCTCGATGGTCCATGCGTAGGGCAGGCTCGATTGCAGGCCGCCGCGAAGCCGCGGATCCACCTCGTGATACGACTGGGAGAAATAGTGCTGGGCCCAGGCCGGGTCGGTGTGCGTCACGCACATCGAAATCGGGTCCGCGCGGTCGCCATGCGACATCAGCCGACCATAGGCCAGCCATTCGAAGCCGATCGCATGCAGCACGGCCGCGACCGTGCGTCGCCGCTCGGCCAGGCTCTCGGCGGCGAGCAGGTCAGACAGCAGCGATGGCCCGCGCGGCAAGGCCGCACGCACGGCCGGACCGAGCGAGGCAGGCTCCTGGTAGAGCAGGACATTGGCGCGCTGCGCGCCCGGACGTGCACGGACGGCATGCAACCATTCCGGCTCGCAAGGCGCTCCGTGATGCGGCGAATATTCCATGACCGAATTGCTCCTGGACGAACCGACTCATTGGCACCTCATAAGGCGAGAGATCGGCCGCAGGCGGCTCACGCTTTTTCATCGCGATACGTTTGCAACACTTGCAAGGCCGTTCGCGTCCTCTGCCCTTTTCGGACGACTGTGCGGTGCCTCGAAGAGCCGGTCAAGAAGAAAGCGTTTCTGTCAGGTCATCGATTTTTCCGATGGACCATGAATCATGGTGCCGTTGCATTCACGTTGATCTGCCAGCCGTCCAGCAGCGTGTCCGGGTCTCCCGGGACATCGCTGACGCGGCCGTCGTTGAGCTCTGGCCGAAAGCCACGCTGCGGGTTGATCTGCAGGAGCTTGGCCAGGGCCGCCTGCGCCTGTCCGTTCGCACCGTCCAGCGATGCACGCTGCGCGGCGGTCAACAAGGTGTCGGCGTGGTTTCCGGCAATCGCCCACAAGGACGCAGCCCTGGGATCGCGGCTGTCCACCGTGACGAAGATCGGACGCGCCTTTGGCGGCGGGGTGCTTGCTGGCGGGGAGCTTGTTCCTGGTGTCGGAGTCGGACTGCCTGAGGTCGTGGGCGCCGGGGTCGTCGTCGATGCAGGAGTGGGTGTCGGCGTGGGTGTCGGCGTGAACGAGCTCGTGGGCGACGGCGTCAGACCTGGCCCTCCTGGGGTCACGCCGGGCTTCGCGCCCTTTTTCTTGTCATCCCCGAACATTTGCTCCAGCACCGTCACGAGCGCGAGGCCGATCAGCCCCGATGCCGCGACGATGGTGGCCTTGGGCGTGCTGCGGGGCTTGTCCACGTGGCCGGCATCGGACCAGTGCCCTTCCTGCGAACCGAACAGCTTCTGCTTGGCGAACTCGATCGGCGGAAGTCCGAACTCAGCGCGGAAGCCGGCACGGCTGAGATAGCCCGTCGCGCCCGCGAGCACGCCGCTCACGAAGGCCTGCGATAAATGCAGGGTCGCTTCGACGTTGCTGCCCCGCGCCGCGGCCTGCAAGCCGGCGACCACGTTGTCACCGGCGAGCGCGGCATTGCCCACCGCGAGCGCGGGGTATGCGCCCAGCCCCGACAGCCGCCTGAACAGCGGCAGCTCGGTGAGGTTGCGGCCGAACTGCCCGCTCACCGCCCCCGTCAGGTGATAGCCGCTCAAGGCGCCGTTGCCCAGCGCAAGCGCGGCCATCGCCGTCGCGTGCAAGGCAGACGGGTGGTCGGCCAGTCCCTGCAGCGACCCCCAGAAGCCCACCTGGTAGGCCAGTGCCGTCGCGCCCGAGATGCTGCGGCCCAGCGGCGTGCGAAAGTTGGTCGGCTCGATGCCGCTCGTGGTGGCGCCCGCGGCCCGGTCGAAGCGCGGAACCCACGAGGTCGCCTCCGATTGCACAAGCGCGTGCCGCGTGTCCTGGGTCTCGCCAGCCTGGGTGTTGATCTTCTGGTTCAGCAGGTAGTGCAGGTCGGTCTTGGCTTGCGCCACGGCATCGGCCAGGCCCTCGGGCCCCGTGAAGCGACCTTCGTCCAGCGCCGAGCGCGGGCCCCACTTCGCCAGCCGCGAGGCCATGAAGTCCAGCATCTCCTGCGTGACGATGCCCTCTTCCTGGAAGCCTTCGCTGACCTTGCGGTTGATCTGCTGATGGCCCGTGCGCAAGAGGCCCTGCGTCCCTCGCTCGGCCAAGGCTGCGGCACTCACCCACGGCGTGAGCAGGCCGGCGTCCATCGCGACAGCCCCGCCGCCGAGCATCGCAAGCCCCGAGGCGCCCAGCACGGTGAGGATCTGCTTCATCTGCCGCTTGCCCTGCGCCTCGAGCGCCGTGTTCACATCGTTCTGGCGCAGTGTCACGAACTCGGTCGCCAGCAGCGTCGTCAGTTGCAGTGAACGCGGTGCACCCGCCTTGCCGGCGGCATCGGCGGCCTGCAATGCCTCGGGCGTGTACTGATTGCCGTCCGGGTCGCGCAACCGGCCCAGCTGCTCTGCATTGAAAGGCCCCTGGCGCAGGTAGCGCCGCACCGTCTGCGGCTTGCCGGCCTGCGTGGTGGTTCGAGTGGTCGGGGCGACTTGCCCGGCGGGCTTCACGCCGTCAGGGAGGATGAGCCGGTCGTTTGCGTCATAGCCCATGAGCTCGCGCGGGCGGCCGCCCACCAGCATCTGGCCGTGCGCCGCTTGCTGATGCACACCGGCCGCAAGCACCGGATCGCTGATGTCCGCCTTGGGAAGGCGCGCTGGCTTGGCAACCCCGGCCGGCACGATCAGCTGGTTCGGCCGCGGTCCCAACGGGCTCACGCCTGGGTGCTGGCGCTCATAGTTGGCCACGAAATTCTTCAGGTCGGCTCGACGCTCGGCGGGCATGGCGTCGATGTAGTCCGCATGCCGTGGCTCATGCGCCGCACGGTAGCGGAACCAGTCGATGCGTGGTTTCGATTGCTCGTACAAGTTGCGAAAGCCGTCGCCCGCATAGGTTCGAAGCGCCTGCGGGTCGCGCTGTTCGAGAGCGCGCAGGATGTCTTGCTGCTGGTACCAGGGCGCGGCGAGTTGCTCGAAGGACTGGAAGTTGGTGACGTCGCCGCCGTAGAACACGCGGCCGCTCGCCAGGATGTCGAGCATGGTGCCGCTGTGCTTGGGGTTTTGCAGCAAGGCCTGGATCGACGGCATCCACGAGCTGTCCCAGTTGACGTGCTCGAGCAGCGGATGGCGCGATGCCCATTGAACCAGCTGTGCATGCTGCGCGCTGTCGCGCACCCAGTTGCCCACGCCCATGTGCGCGCTGACGAGCAGCAGCGGATCCTTCACCGTGCCCTTGGCCTGGATGCGAGCCACCTCCGCATCGGTCATCACATAGCGCGGGTCGGTGTAGGGCACGTCGCTCAGGTCGTGCGAACCCAGGCGCATGAGCACGTTCATCAGGTTGAAGAAGTGCCGGGAATCGCCCGGCGATGCGACCGGCCGGCCGTCGCGGCCGGACAGCTCCATCGCGCTGTAGTCCATGTGCAGAACCGTCACGAGGCCTGCGTCGCGGTAGGCGTCGAGCGACTTCTCCAGCGCGTTGTTCAGGTAGGTGCCGGTCTCGCCGTAGCGGTCGGAGCGAAGCGGGTCCATGCGATTGGTGCGGCCGTCGAGCTGGCTCTTCAACTCCTTGAGCCCGTTGATCTCGCCGGCCATCGGGTAGAGCTTGCTGAAGTGCAGCAGCAGGTGGGCCAACTGGTCGCCGGTCGAGAAGGGAGCGCCCTCGTAGGTGGGAATGCCGGTGATCGACGGGATGAGGTTTTTGGCAAGCGACGGCGGCAGGCCTTCTTCTGCCAGCGTCTGCGGCAGCTTCTCGTACTGCGACAGGATCTTCCAGTCGTCGCGGTGCGAGTAGAGCGACAGGATCTCCGCCACGTCCAGGTTGGTGTAGCCCTGCCACGCGCCGAGGTTGGCCCGCGTGAGGTAGGGAATCATCTCGTACGAGATCATCATCCTCAGGTCTTGCGCCTTCGGGTCGTTGATCAGGCCCCGCTTGTTCATCCCCTCGAGCATTCGCTTGATGAAGTTGAGCTGCTCCAGGTAATGCGGATGCGCGAAGACGTTGCCGTGGTTGTGGATGTCGTTGACGACCAAGCCGCCTTGCAAGTCCTGCATCGGGATGGGCGCGCGGCGCGTGTTCGTCGCCACGCGGCGCGAGACGAAGCGCTGCGGCTCGGGCGATGCGCCGGGGCCGGTGCGCTTCATCACCGCCTTGGTGGCACCGAAGGCCCGGTAGTTGCGCGCCTCGTCGTATTGCGGATCGCCCTTGCGCTGGAAGTGGCCATGCTCGACCTGCTCGTAGCTTGGGTCGCTCTTGAGCGCTGGGTTCACGCCGGGCGCATCGTAGGGGTCGCGCACCCAGGCGACGTCGCTCAATCCCTGGCCAGCCTGGAGCGCTTGCGGAGCTTCGGTGGACACGACGAACGCATGCGTGTGGCCATCGGCCGGCTTGCCGAAGAGCTCATGCACGGTCTGCGCGGTCAACGGGTCGGCCTTCGTGCCGCTGTGCCACGTGACGTCGGTGGCGCCCGCGGGAATGGTGCCGCGCGCCACGACTTCGGCAGGCGTGAAAGACAGCGGCCGCGCGGCGCGGCTGCCTGGCACGCTCACGACGTACACCTGCCGGTCACCGCCGAAATTGACTTCGCCATTCCACAGCCACGGCGAAAGGAGCGTGGCCCACTGCTCGGTGGAGAACATCATGCTTTCCGCGGGGACTGGCGCAGCCGGCACGGCCGTGGTCGTCGGCTGCGTGTGGGCGCCTGCGGTGGGCGTCGTGGACGTGGTCTGGACCACGGGCTTCGTCGAGGACGTTCCCGTGCCCGCCGTCTTCGCTGTTGCCGCACCGGGGTTCCCGGCCACGCGCGGCAAGCTCACCTGCTTGACGGGCACGGTCACCGCCGGCTTCTGGTTGCCGGCTGCTCCCTTCGGCCCGCCCTTGGGCAAGGGCCGTGGCGCCTTGCCCGCCCCGCCCTTCACCTCCGGCGGTGGTCCGTCGACGAACAGCTCGCCGAACTTCGGCCCCTTCATCTTGTCGAGCGCCGAGGCGTAACCCTCGGGCACCTGGTCGTGGATGAACTCCACGCGCGAGCCCAAGGTGTCGAGCCTGGCCAGCGCTTGGGGTGAGGTCAGCCGTGTCTGCATCGCCTGGGCGTGCTCTGGTGACAGGCCGAAGAGGTCGACCACATGCACATCAACGCCAGCGTTGCCGAGGATGTGTCCGACCACCCGGTCCACCGCAATCGCCTGGTCTCTCGCAGACAGCGGCATCAGCCCGCGATCCATCAGGAACGGTCCCTTGAGAGAGACGTCCTTCCAGGCCTTGCCACCGTGGAAGTTGGGGCCGTGGAAGTCGATGCCCTGCGTGCTCGAAGGCCGCAAGCTGAGCCCGAACGCTTTCATGGTGCGGTAGGCGCCGATCGCCTCGCGAGCGAGGAAGGTCTGCGGCTTGCCTTCGGCGGACACCTCGTGGTTGGCGCCCAGGTCGATGAGCTGCCGAACCCCTGCCCCTTTTGCAAGGAGGGCCCGCATCGCCGATGCGGCCCTCGCGTGTTCCTGCGCGTGCGGCGAGTGCAGTTGCTGGTGTTCGGTGGCCGGCTGCGAGATGGGCGTCGAGCTGGTCTCGCTGCCTGAAGCGATGGCCTTGCGGCTCGCGCCCGCGGGCAGCGCGAGCGGCGACGCGTTGATCACGCCCGCCGGATCGGACTGCATCCACGGCATGAAGGGGGTGAGTGCATCCGGGGCGGACACACGAGGGAAGGCGATGACCGCAGGCTCCACATTGACGGGCACGACCGGCGCGGTGTCGTGGCCGGTGGGTACGGCGACCTGCGCGCCGGGCGTCCTGCCGGCACTGGCCTGCGCGCCGGCAGGCAGCGGCGGGCGGCCGCCGGGCTCGCCCGTCGCCGGCGCGGGTTGAGTCGCGTGTTCGTCCAGCCCCACCACTCGCCACACACCATCGGCGCCCTGCTGCGCTTGCAGCACAGGGTGCTCTGCATTCGCTGCAATCGGCTCGGCCGTGACCGGCTCCTGGAACCCCGCACCTGCCGGCCGGCCCGTGCCTGTGGTGGGGCCTTCGGTGCCGAAGTTCGCGATTCGCGACTGGATGCCGGTATGCACCCGCACATAGCCCTTGGCAAACACCGGCGATGCAAAGCCCGCCGCGTTCAGTCCAAGCATGCCAAGCTGCTCGCTGCGTTCGCCCGGACTCAAGTGGTCCCAGTTCTGCACCAGGTTGCGAACGCCATCGCCCATGGCGCCGGCACTGCCCCAGCCGAGCGGCTTGGCCGCGATGCTCGCGGGCTTTCCGATCGCGGCCGACCGTGCCATGAAGGTCTGGACATCGCTCATGTGAGTGGCGAATGCAGCCGCATCGCCCGCCTTCGCCGCCGTCTCGGCGAGCTCCATCGAGGCACGTGCCTTCATCGCGAGCTGCAAGGCACGGCCCGATGCGCCCACCACCGGGATGCTCGCCGCCGACAAGCCAAGGTTCACCCACTCCATGCGCGCCTGTTCGTTCTTGAACGGATTGACGCTCACGCCGTGGTCGGCCTGGTTCTGCAGCGACATGGCCGAGGTCACCACGCCGTAGGCGCCCGCCGCGATCAAGGAGCCCGATGCAAACATCAGCGCGCCGCCAGGGACCGACAAGGTGCCCAGCGAGCCGACTGTCAATACGACGCCCGCGATGAGACCCGCGCCACCGATGAACAGGTCCAGGTGCGACTTGCGGCGGAAGTGTTCGAACCCTCCCTCCGTGCGCGCATCGCCGGTGAACAGCTTCACGTTGCCGCGGTCGTCGAGCGTGAACTTGCCGTCCGATGGCATCGCCAGGTTCACGTCGTCCACCGGCAGGCTGTTGTTGGCGCGGTAGTCGTCCACGTCCTTGTACTCGTGCCCTTGTTCGTCCACGAACTTGGCCGGCTGCCCGCCGCCGCGTTCCACCTTGAACAAGGCCGTCTTCACGATGCCGCCGTGGTCGTCGTCCAGCGCATAGACCACCGGCAGCACGGTCACGCGCGCACGGTCGCCGCCGAGTTCGATGATCTTGTCGACAGTGGCCTTGTGCAGCTTCTTCTGGTCATCGCTCACGTTGCCGAAGAGGTCTTGCGACTGCTTGATCTCGTCGGTGCGTGCCGGGTCGTTCGGGTCCAGGTCCACCGAAGGCTTCCAACCGAGCGCAATGCCCACCTCGTTGGAGATGCGCGTGCGGCCATCCATCTCGATGGGCTCGCTGCCGTACTCCACGTAGTGCTGGTTGATGATGGTCTGCGCCATCACCTGCGGGTTGTTCATGAAGAGCCGGTACATCGCGTGCGGGTCGTCGGCCCCGCCCGGGTCGAGGTTCGCAGTGATGTACGCCTGCTGCGCGGTCATCGCGCCCTGGTTGGCATCCAGCGCACGGAAGCGATAGCCCCGGTCGAGGTCCGCCTTGGCGGACTGCAGCGTCTTCCAGGTGTCCGACGCGGTCTCGTTGCCGGCGAGCAGCGGGTTGTCGGCCTTCCACTTGTCGTGCGCCGCCTGCGCATCGGCCACCCGCGACTTCGCGCCGTCGATGTATTTGCCGTCGCGCGTGGTGAGCCACTGCTGGCGGGCATCCACCGCCTTGTTGGCCAGGTCGTCGGCAATCTCCTGGTAGCTCTTGCCTGAAGGCTGCGACACCGCCTTCCCCGCGCGGATATCGGCGTTGTACTGCTGCAGCGTGCGGTTGGCCTCCTGCCACTGCATGATGGTGTCGATGGCATGCATCTGCGAGTTCGCGATGTCCAGGTCGGTCTGCGCCGCGCCAAGCTGGTTTTTCAGGTCGGGCGAGGCACTGTCACCAAAGTCGATCCGGTTCTGCAGGTCCGTCTGCTTGTCCTTGATCGAGGTGATGTCCTTCTGCAGGTCCTTCTTCGCCGCCGCCATGTCGTCGGTGAGATTGAGCGTGGGCGTCGGCTTGCCGTCCAGGCCGATCTGCGTGGACGGCTGCTTCGGCAGCACCAGGTCCAGGTTCTTGCGCACGTCCTCGGCGCGCGTGGCCATGCTGCCGCCGATGGAGCGGTCGGGGTTGGTCGTCTCCCACACCCGCGCGGTCGTCGGGTTCATGGTGTAGGTGCCGGCCTTGATGAAGTACGGCGCGTGGTTCTTGTCGGCGTTCACGCCCATCACCTTCGAGTCCTTGTCGAAGGTCACCTCCCAGTGGTCGCAGATGAAGCGCACGTGCGCGTTTTCGGGCACCTTGCCGGGCAGGACGTTCCAGGTCGGGTCGTAGTTGGCCGGGTACTGGTCGGCCGAGATGCCATTGCCCTCGCTGTCCGCATACATCACCAATGTCGGCTTGACGAAGGCGGTGTGGTCGTACTCCCACTTCGCCGACAGGCCGGCACGCTTGGCGTCGATGGTGCCCAGCGTGGCGTTGTAGTCCTCCACTTGCAGCGCGAGCTTGTCGCGGTTTGCCGTGGCGTCGTCGAGGATCTTCTGCTTGGCCGCCACTTCAGACGGCGCGCAATGGTCCACGTCGAACCTCGCGGTGGTGACGGCGGCGTCTGCATCGCGCAAGGCCTTCTTGGCGTCCGGCAGCAGCTTGGTGCGAAGGTTGTTTTCGGTGTCGGCGTTGATCTTCGGCTGGGCGTCCAGCGCCTTCTTGTAGGCCGCGGCGGCGTTGTTCTCCAGCGTCGTCATCTTGTCGTCGCTCACGTCGCCGCCCAGGGCGCGCGTGCGGCGTGCGTCCTGCAAGTCCTGCATGGCCTTGAGCGCATCGGCCTTGGCCTGCGCGGCGGCCTGGGTCTCCATCGCCGTGCCCACGTCGGCGCGCAGCTTGGCCAGGTCC
Organism: uncultured Comamonadaceae bacterium; assembly: GCA_966211955.1. Lineage (GTDB taxonomy): Bacteria > Pseudomonadota > Gammaproteobacteria > Burkholderiales > Burkholderiaceae_C > Albitalea. The sequence continues at coordinate 114,720 of CBIHOF010000013.1, forward strand.
TTCGGGCTCGCGCCCTGGTTGATGCCGTCGATCAGCTTCTGCTGCGCCGTGGCGGCGTCGGTGTTGGCCTTGCCGAGGTCATCGCCGATCTTCTTGCCGTTGGCGAGCCACGGGCCGGTGTCCAGCTTGCCCGGAACGCCGTCACCTGCACCCAGCAAGTCGAGCGTGGTCTTCTGGAACCTGGTCGACGCAGCATCGGCCTTCGTCTTGGCATTGGCGAGCTGTTCGTTGGCCTCCCACAGCCGTGCCGCGTCGGGGTCGAGCTCGGTCTTCTTGTCGTCGAACCACAGCGGCTGGTCTTCGACGAGGTAGTACTTGCCGTCGATCTTCTGCACCCGCTTGCGGTCGTCGGGGTTGTTGTAGTCGAGCCAGAAGGTCTTGTCGTAACCGTCGGGCTCCACCTTGTAGGTGTACTTGCCGCCGCGGGTGTAGCCGGTGACGGTCTTGAGCTCGGGCTGGTGCGCTTTCGCGGCGTCGTAGGCGGCCTGCGCGTCCTTCTGGTTCGCCTGCAGGTTGGTGGTGGCGACGCCGGTGTCCGCGGCGTCCTTCGCGGCATGCGCGAGCGTCTGGGTGTTGATGGCCTGGTCCAGCTGCGGCTGCAGAGTGTCCAGCGTCTTCTGGTCATTGCTGGCCTTGGCCGTGGCCACCTTCGCACCCAGCTCCTTCACGTCCAGGTCGGCGATGCGCTGGTCGTAATCGGCCGTCACCGTGCCGGGCACGCTCAGGCGCGGGTCGGTGGTGTTGGGCTTGCCTTCGTACAGCGTCTCCAGCTGGTGCACTTTCGCATCGGCGCCATTGGCCAGGGCGCGCAGTCGCAGCGCCTCGGCCTTCGCGGCCTGCTGCGCATCCACCTGCGAATCGGTGGATGCGGTCGTGAAGCCTGCCGCGTATGTCTCGGCACGCGTGGCGTCGGCGTTGGCGGTCTTCGCATCGGCTCGTGCGGTCGTGAGCTGGTTTGCGCCATCCGACAGCGCGTCATGCTGCTCGGCCCTGAGCTCGCGCATCTGCGGGCTTTCGGCGAGCACGTCGTCGCGCCCCTGGTCCACGTACTTGCGGAAGGCGTCGGGGTTGAACACCCCGCCGTCGTCCAGGTCCTTCATGATCTTGTCGTGCTCGGCCTTGATGGCCGCGTTCGGGTCTTCGCCATGGGCGGTGGCCGACGCGCCTGCGGTGCGCATGTCCTGTTCGGCGGAGTCCAGCCACTCGCCCACCGCGTCGTTGGCCGCCTTCACTTGCGCGTCGCTCGCCTTCTTGCCCTTGGCCTGCAGGTCGAACACCACCTTGCCGGCGTCTTGCGCCTTCTTCAGCAGGTCGTTGGTCTTGGCGCTGGCGGCAGCAGCAGGCGCCGGCACGCCGGCCACAGGCTCGTACAGCGCCACCGTCTTCTTCGCGGCGGCCACCTCGTTCTCGGCCGTGACGGTCGCGTCCGATGGTGCGTTCACCGGTCGGTGCTTGACAAGGTCGTCCACCTTGCAGTCGGCCACCGTCTTTTCCTTGTCGCGCAGGTTGGCCACGGCCTCCTTGTGCTGCGCATCGAGCTCGTCCTTCTTGGCTTGCGCGCGTGCGGTCTTGGCCGCGTCCTCGTCGGCCTTCTCCTTGCTCTTCGCCGCCCTCGCCTGCGCTGCTTCGGCCGCCTTGCGCGCCTCGTCTGCCTTCTTGCGCGCCTCGTCCGCGGCCTTGCGCGCAGCCTCCGCCGCCTTGCGTGCCCGCTCGGCCGCTTCGCGCGCGGCCTGCTCGGCGCGACGGCGTGCTTCCTCGGCCTGCTGCCAGGCGAGGTCGTTGCCCACGGTGGGCGTGTAGGTGGAGGTGCCGGGGATGTTGTCGACGCTCATGTTCGCTCTCTCCTGATGTCACTCTTGTCCTGTGGCCCATCGCAGCAGCCGGGCGACGGGCGCATACAGCGATCGCGGGATGGGCTGGTCCTGCGGCACCGCGTCGTAGAGGCGGCCGGCCAGCTGTGCATCGAATTCCATGGGGACCATGGCCTCGCCTGCGAAGCGGCGGATCTGGGCGGCCATGTCACCCTCGCCGCGTGCGATCACGCGCGGCAGGTCTTTCTCGCCGAGGTATTGCAGGGCCACCGCGTTGCTCGCGGAATGGATCACCGCCGATGCGGCGCGCACCCGATCGCCGAGGCTCGCGTACACCGCCTCGAAGTGCGCCGAACGGCGGCGCGCAGTGTTCACAGGATCCCCCTGCGTCTCCTTGTGCTCTTGCCGCAGCTCCTGTACCGACATGCGGTTCTGCTTGATGAACTCATGGTGCTGGTGCACGTAGTCGAGCGCCGCCATCAGCACGTAGATGAGCGCCGCCCACGCGAAGAGGAGGAGGATCGATTGCCCGCCCGCAGCCAGCACCACGGGCGGCGTCGTGTAGCCCAGCTTCAACGCGCTGTCGAGCAGGCCGCGGATGATGACGAACATCAGCGCGGCCAGCAGCAGCGTCTTGACCACCATCTTCAGCAGGTTGACGAGGTTGCGCGTGGAGAAGATGCGCTGGAAGCCCTGCGCAGGGTTGAGCCGCGACACATCGGGCTTGATGCGCTCCCACGCCGCGAGCGCGCCGACCTGGAAGAACGAGCCGGCGAAGGCCGCGATGGCGGTCACGGCCATCAGCGGGATCGTGCCCCACAGCATGACCTCCATGGTGTGGCGCAGCAGCTCGGGCAGGCGTGCCGCCGGGTCGGCGAAGAGCGCCTCGCTCGTCGCATGTCGCCACAGCTCGCGCAGGAGGCTGAAGGCGGTCGAGCCCATCAGCCACAGCATGACGACCACGACCACGAAGGTGGCCGCGCTGGACACGTCCGAGCTGTGCACCACCTCGCCGCGCTTGCGCGCATCGCGCAGGCGCTTGGCTGTCGGCTTCTGGTCCTTCTCGGCCATTCGCCCAGCCCTACAAGGACAGTCGCAGGAACTCCAGCACCCCGTTGGACGGGCGCAAGAACTCCTGCAGCGACTCGTACACGAAGTAGAGGAAGAGCAGCATCATCAGCGTGGCGAGAAGGCTCTTGATGGGCTGCGCGAACACGAACACATTGAGCTGCGGCGCGACGCGGCTGATGAGGCCGATGCCGATCTCCACCACCAGCAGCACGAGGATCACCGGCGACGCGAGCTTCACGATCCACAGGAACAGCGTGTCGCCCTGGCGGATGGCGAACTCCTCGATCACCTTGCCCACGTTGGGATAGAACGAGGCCACCGGCCAGAGGCGATACGAATCGACGATCACACCCAGCAGGGCGAGCAAGCCGCCGCCGGCGACGAAGAGCGTAATGACAAGCCATCCGAGGAACTCGCCGGTGGGCCCGTTGTCGTGGCCGGCCACCGGGTCAAAGAAGGACGCGTTGCTGGAGCCCGTCTGGAAGTCGATCAGGTCGCCCACGCTCTGGATGGCCCAGATGAAGATGCCGAAACCCAGGCCCAGCAGCAGGCCGATCAGCGCCTCCTTGCCGGCAATGAGCAGCCACATGCCCATGCTGAGCGGCGGCATGTCGCCGGCGATGGGCGACATGAAGATGGCGAGCATCAGCAAGAGGCCGTTGCGGACCATGCCGGTGAGCATGCCGCCCGAGAGGAAGGGCACGACCGCGAAGACGGCGAACAGGCGCGGCAGCGTCATCGCCGCTTGGGTGAAGAGGCTTTCGAAGGCGGAGAGTTCGAGCGGCGTCGTCATGCGGGCTTCCGGGTGGTCCAACGCTGCACGGCGTGTTCCTCAGCCACGTCTTCGGCGCGAGTCTCTGCAAGCTGCCGTTGCGCGGCCCGATCACGCGCCTGCATCTGCTCAGCCTTGCTCAAGTCACCGCAGGCCTGGCGCAGCTCGCTGCGCCGCTGCTCCACGCGCTGGTCCTGCACGTAGGCGAGGTGTTCTGCATCGGACACCTGCCGTCGTGCCTGCGCGATGTGGCGATCGAGCGCGCCGCTCCACGCAGCGGTCTGACGCAGTGCGCCCATGTCGATGGTGCCGGCTGAGGCCTGCTGCCACAGCGCGGCCTTGGCCTGAACCTGCTCATCGAGTGCCCCGCGCGACTGCATCAGCTGCGCCTCGCGCTCCTGTGCCGCTCGCCGCTCGCGCACGACTGCCTCGTGCGCGGCGAGCTTGTGGCGCTGACGCAGCTGGACCAGCAGCTTCCAGTCGACGCTCATCGGCCCCGCCCAAAGCGGCTGAGCGCGGTGACCGTGGCGTCAAAGGACACCCCACGCTCGGGCGGCTGCGCCAGGAAGTCCAGCATCGCCGGGCGCGACTGGATGGCAACGTCCGCCACCGGATCATTGCCCGTCTTGTACTCACCGATCTGCACCAGCAGCTCCAGCTCCTGGTATTTGGCAAGCATTGCGCGCAAGGCGTTGGCCGCGGCCATGTGCTCGCGGCTGACCACGCGCGACATCACGCGGCTCACGCTTGCGAGCACGTCGATGGCCGGGTACTGGTTGGCCGACGCCAGCTTGCGCGACAGCACGATGTGGCCGTCGAGGATGGAACGCACTTCCTCGGCGATCGGGTCGTTCTCTTCATCACCCTCGGTCAGCACCGAGTAGATGGCGGTGATGGATCCGATCTGCCCCGGCCCCGCACGTTCGAGCAGCTGCGGCAGCATCGAGAAGATGGACGGCGGATAGCTTCGCCTTGTGGGCGGCTCCCCACTGGCCAAGCCAATCTCACGCTGTGCCCGCGCGAAACGAGTGAGCGAATCCACCAGCAGCAGCACCTTCTTGCCCTGGTCGCGAAAGTGTTCGGCAATCGTCGTGGCCACATAGGCCGACTTGATGCGCTCCATCGGCGGCCGGTCGGAGGTGGACACCACCATCACCGTCCGGGCCATGCCTTGCGGCCCGAGGCTGTGCTCGATGAACTCCTTCACCTCGCGGCCGCGTTCGCCGATGAGCGCGACCACGTTCACGTCCGCCGTCGAACCTCGCGCCAGCATGCCCAGCAGCGTGCTCTTGCCCACACCCGGCGGCGAGAACACGCCCACGCGCTGGCCTTCGCCGATGGTGAGCAAGCCATCCACCGCGCGAATGCCTGTCGGAAGAGGCCGTTCCACCATCTGCCGCAGCAAGGGGTTGAGCGGCTCGCGATGCACCGGCGCATGCGCATGCACGTTGAGCGGGCCCAGCGCGTCCATGGGCTTGCCGAGCGCATCCAGCACGCGGCCGAGCAGGCCCGCGCCCACCGGGCAGATGTGACCGCGACCGGAGGGGATCACCTGCGTCAACGCGGAGATGCCGGTGGTGGGCCCAAGCGGCGTGAGCAAGGCAGTGTGGCCCTGGAAGCCCACCACCTCCGCGAGCAGCGGCGGCTCACCCGGCGTCGTCAGCTCGCAGAGTTCGCCCACATGCGCCTGGATGCCCGAAGCGTCGATGAGCATGCCCACCGCGCGGTTCACCCGGCCGCGCATGCCCACCGGCGTGACGCGGGCGAGCGTCTGCTCGAGGTCGGCGACGATGTCGCGCGCGGCGTCGGGGATGGCTGCAGGATTGGCGAAGCGGTCCATCACCAAGCCCTCTGCGCTGAAGCCGCGCCCTGCCCGCCCTGCTCCACCGCGCGGCGCAAGGCATCGAGCTGCGCCTCGACACCGATGTTCAAGGTGCCGGAACTCGTCTGCACCACGCACTCGCCGTCGGCGAGCGCCGCGTCGGCCTGCACCGAGATGCTCATCGTCCATTGCGCCTCCCCGCTCAGCCGGGCCAGCACCAGCCGAAGCGTCGCCTCCTGTGCCGGCGACACGCGGATGCTGATGAAGGGCTCGGCGCGAATGAGTGCATCCACGCGCAGGAGCGCCGCCTCGAAAAGCTCGGCCGGGTCGGCATCGGCAATGAACTGGCCCAGCGCCTTGACGACGATGCCCGCCATCGAGCTGCGCAAGGTGCGCAGCTGGCGTTCGGAAGCCATCGCCTCGGACACGAGCCGCTGCGCGTACTCGGCCTTGGCGAGCTTCACGCCTTCCTCGTGCCCGCGGCGGCGCTGCGCCTCGGCCTGCTGCGCGGCTTCGGCCACGATGCGCTGGGCCTCCGCGCGCGCCTCCTCGATCACCCGCGAGGCGTCGAGCAAGGCGGCGTACTCCGCTTCCTTGAGAACTTTGCGCTCGCTGAGGAGCTGCAGGTTCTCGGTCGTGATCAGAAAAGCCAGTCCCATTGCGGCAGCCTTTCAGGAACGATGCACATCAGCATCAGTTCCTCCAGTTGTTGGTGTTGCCGCGGCGCGAGCACCGGCGGCGCGGCGCAGGCATGGCGCGGCAGCTTCAGGCGCACGCGGCGCATGAGTGCATCGCCGTCGTGGTTGAGCGTGGCGAGCAGCAGCCGGTAGCCTCGGTTCATCACCACGCGCCCGAGGCCAATCGGCCGCTCCTGCAGCGCTGTGGTGTTCATCGCGAGCTCGCTGAGCGCCGGCACGCGACGAACGATGAAATCGGCCGCGCCCGGCTCGATGCGCTCGGCCTGGCGGCGCAGCTGCCGCCCGGTGCCGCGCATCTGCAGCAGCGGCTTGTGCGCGGCCATGCCGATGTAGCCGGCCAGGCGCCGCAGCGAGCTCGCGTCGAGCAAGGCCATGCGGCGCAGCGGCGTGTCGAAGGTCGGCATGTCCCCACCCAGCTCGCGCCGCACCCATTCGCACACCATCGCCTGCCCGCTCTCGTTGAGTCGAGACATGGCGCGGTACTTCGCGGGCCAGCCCGCGGGCAGCCAGCTCGGGTGCATGTCGAGTTCCGGGTGCAGCTGTTGCCGCATCGCCAGGCGCATCAGGTCCATGCCGGGTGTGGTTCCGTGGTCAATGATTCAACGGCGGATGACTTGCCGGCGCATCCACGTGCGCCAGTCAAGGTCGTTGCGCTTGAGCAGCCCGGGAAGCACCACGACGCAGGCGGCGGCCGCCAGCAGCAGCGCGATCAGCACGGCCGCGGTCGACGAAGAGATCAACCCGGAGATCGCATCACCATGCGCCGCCGGTTGCGCAGACGGCGGCGTGACGGGCGCGCGGCGTGCCTCGAAGAGCGACAGCGACACCTGGTCGTGCGACAGGCCTTCGATGCTGTGGGCCACGAGGTCCTTCACCGCGGGCACGAGCAGGCGCAGGTCCACATCGGGCCGGTGCTTGATGAACACCGCCGCCGACGAGGGCCGGATCTTGTCGCTCAGCGGGTCATTGGCCGGAATCACCACGTGCACCCGCGCCGACACCACGCCATCCACCTTGCGCAGGGTCTGCGACAGCTCCTGCGACATCGCATAGATGTAGCGCATGCGCTCTTCAGAGGGCGTGGAGACGAGGCCCTGCTTCTGGAAGACCTCGCCCATGCTGACGTAGCGGTCGTTGGGCAGGCCTTGCGCGCGCAGGATGTCCAGCGAGCGGCCGAGGTCGCCCTTGTCGACCAGCACCTGCCAGTCGTTGCCTTCAGCACGCTCCTTGGAAGCGTTGATGCCGTCGGCCGACAGGGCCGCGACGATCTCGTTGGTCTCTTGTTCGTTCAGGCCGGAATACAGGCCCACCTTGCTGCAGCCTGCGAGCAGCAGCGCGGCGAGTGCGCAGGTGACGGTGATGAAGCGCATGGCGGCTCTCCTCATTGCTGGTTCTTCAGGAGCGTGCCGAACAGGCTGGTCGCCGCGCTCGCCAAGCCGGTGGAGATGTGCAGCTTGGTGAACATCATCTGGGCCTGCATCGAGTGGTCGGTGAGCAGGAACATGGACTTGATCGGGTCCGACAAGTCGATGGATTCCAGCAGGCTGCGGCGCATCTCTTCATACGAGCGCACATTGCCGTTGAGCTGCGAGGCATAGGCCATCGCCGCATCGTGCAAGGCGCTGGGTGCGCCGCCCGCGCCCGATGGCACGGGCATGCCCTGCATCAGGTTGGCGAACATGCGTGTCTCGCCGGGGTCGAAACTCTTCGGGGTCGGGGCTTGCGCCTGCGATGCTGTCGTCGCATCGACCGGCGGCATGCTGAGCGTGACAGGATCGGTCATGGGCAACTCCTCGTGGACTTCGGGGGCGCAGGGTGAGCCCGCTTCTCGCACTCACCCTGCGGGTCTCGCTACAGCAGGATCACGACGACTTCGCCGCCTGGCGGATGTCGTTGCCGGTGGACTTGGCCACTTCGCCGCCGGCGGCAGCGGCGCCTTCCACCGTGTGCGCGGTGGAAGCCGCGCCCTGGATGGAGGTGGACGCCTGCATGCTGGCGGTCATCAGGCGGGCGTTGTCGGCCGCTGCTTGCTGCATTTGCTGGATCGAGGTATCAACTGCGCTCATGCGTCTCTCCTGGTCAAAGGTTGTGTGTGGAACAAGGGGGTCTATCGACCGCGGGCTTGTGCACCCCCGCGGAACCGCGGGGCAGATTCATTCCCGCGGCATTCCTGCGCACGAGCATTGGCCCGCGCGGGAATCTCTCGAAGCACATCCACATGAATCAGATGTGCGTTCATTGCTTCTTCTTCGCGGCGTCGCCGCCACTCACCACGAGGCCGTCAGCCTCGATGCGGGTCAGCTCCGCGCCGCTCTTCAGCACCGAGCCTTCGTAGTAGCGGCTGCCGTTGGCGAGCTGGATGTGCCGCATGCCGCTCGCGTCCTCGGTGATGCCCACCATGCGCGATGGCAGCACGTTCTGCCACGCCGCCCACTGCTCGCGCGAGCGCTCGGCGTTCTCGTCGCGCGTCACGGTCTTGGCGCGGTACTGCACCTTGTCGGACACGAGCACCACCGGGTGCAGGTCTTCGCTCAAGCGGCGCACCTGCTGCTTGAGCGCGTCGTCCTCGCTCGTGCCCGACACCACGAGCCGGCCATGGCCTGTGTAGGCAATGGCCACGCCCGGATCGCTGATGAAGCGGCGCGCCTGCTCGATCATCTCGTCGGCGCTCAGCACGTTGGCCGTCACTTGCGGGCCGAAGGGTTCGATGGCCTGCCCCAGCGCCTGCTTGCGGGCGCGGGACTCGACATAGCCGCGCAGCGCGACCGTCCCATTGCTGCCGGCCACGGCCTCCACCTCGGGGAAGGCGGCGAGTACGCGCTCGATCTCCTGCAGGTTGGCCTTGTCGGTGCTGCGCCCACGCACGCCGGACGCATCCCACGAGGCGAGGCCCAGCACCACGAGCACGCCCGCCACGGCTGCGCCGCCGCCTACCCAGCGGCCCTTGCGGCGCACCGGGGCCACCGGCACCCGGAGCGTGTCGGCGGCGAGCGCATCGTGCTCGTCCGCGCTCATGAACATGCTGTCCTGCGCCTCGGCCTGCACCTGGACGGGCTGGTTGCGGTCGAGCTGGAAGTCGATGCCCGCGACCGAGACCACGTCGCCTTCGAGCACGCTGCGCCGCTGCGGCGGCATCTCCTCGCCATTGAGCTGCGCCGTGGCCGCGCCCAGCTTTTGCGCCGAGACCAGCAGCTCGCCGATGTTCAGCTGCAAATGGTGCGGTTGCACGTCGCCGCTGGGCAGCATCACGTCGCAATCACCCGCGGAGCCGAGCACGTTGGTGCCTTGCTTGAGCGAGATCGTGCGTCCGCGCAGCGCGCCGCTCAGGAAGCGCAGGCACCAGCCGGTCGCCGACGGCGCCGGGCGTGCGGATGTGGAACTGTTCGGATGCATGTCAGCCTCCGGTGGTGCTGGGCGTGGCGGGCGCGATCGGCGGGGCCGGTGTCGTGGGCGCGGCGGGCGGGTTGGACCTCGCAGCCACCGCAGGCACGACGAGCTTCGGGCTCAGGAGGTAGAAGCGCTCCATGTTCTTGCCCGTCTTCTCGCTGTACTTGAAGAGCCTGCCCAGCAGCGGGATGTCCGAGAGGATGGGCACGCCCGTCTGGCCATTCACCTTCTCCTCCGACGAGAAGCCGGCGATGAGCAGGCTGGTGCTTTCTTCGACGATGGCCTGCGTGTTGACAGTGCGGCGTCGCACGATGGGAATCTTGTCCACCGTCTCGCTGGACAGGTCGCCGTCCTCGATGTTCACCGACATCATCACGCCGCGGCCCGTCTTCTCGTCGATGATGAGCGGCGTCACGCGCAAGGCGGTGCCAGCGGTGATGTTGAACAGGCTCGCGTCCTGGAAGCCATCCACCCGCACATGGAACTCGCTCAGGTTCTCGAGCACTGCCTCGGTGTTGTTGAGCGTGAGCACCTTGGGCCGCGCGACGAAGTTGGCCGTGCCGTTCTTCTGCAGCGCATTGACGCGGGCGAGCAGGTAGTTGCGCAGCTCGTTGCCGATGGACGCGGTGAACACGCCGCCTACCGGCGTGGTGGCGCCGGTCTGGCCGGCTTCGGTGGTCGCGCCGTTCCATGTGAGCGGCGGCGCATCGCCTCGTCCGAACTGCACGTCGCCGTGCTTTCCGTGCAGGCGCCAGTCGATGCCCAGGCTCTCGAGTGAGTCGGTGCTGATGTCCATGATCGTGACCTCGATCTCCACCAGCTGCGGCCGCGTGTCCATCGATTCGATGAGGTTGGCGTACAGGGCCATGCGCTCGGGCAGGTCGCGTACCAGCACGGCGTTCATGCGCGTGTCGGCCTGGAACTGCGGCAGGTCGGCGCCGTTCACCGTGTAGTTGGTGACGCCGCCAGAGCCGTCATCGCTTGGTGCGCTCACGCCACCGATCTCGACTTTCGGCGCGTTCACCGTGTCGCCGGTGGACAAGCGGATGTCGCGGTTGGCGCCCATGCGCAGTGCGGCCGGCGCGATGCGGTTGGTGCCCGGGCCGCCTGCGGTCGCACTGCTGCGGCTGTAAAGGCTTCGCAGCACGTTCACCACGCCCGGCACGCTCGTTTCCTTGCCGGAGCGATTGACCTTCACGTCCGACGCCCAGGCGTACTTGAGCGGGAACATGCGCACCTCGGCCTTGTCGAGCGCCGCGGCGCGCTGGTCCGACAGCTTCACCGCCTGGCGCACCATCTCGACGTAGCGGCGCGGGCCCGAAATGAAGACCGTGCCTTCGTTCTCGTTGATGACGAGCGGATAGCGCGGATCGGAGATGTGCAGCCGGGCCACCGTCTCCGCAATCTTGTTTCCATTGCCGCGCGAGATGGGCAGTACCTCGCTCTTCGCATCGGCCGCCATGTCGATGTAGAGGAAGGCGCCGTCGTAGTACCAGGTCAGGCCGTAGGTGGTGGTGACGCTGTTGAGGATGTTCTGCGCCTGGCCGCCGAACTTGCCACTGATGGTGCCGGCCACCTTCGGGTCGATCACCGCAGTGATGCCCTGCGAGGCGAGCAGCTCGCGCAGGAAATCGGGCAGCGGCTTCTCGTTGGCGATGATCTGGAAGGGCCGGCTCTTCCACGGCACGACAGCCGCGTCGGCGCTGCCTGCGAGCGCAATGGCGAACAGGAAGCACACCAACCGGACGCACACCATCCAGTCGCGCGGCGACCTCATGCGAGCAGCATGGTTCATGTGAGCCTCGCCACGGTGGTCATCGCGCGCTCGGCGAAGCGCATCACGTCGCGCCCCAGCCAGCCGGCCGAGACGACGATGGACAGCATCACCGCGATCATTCGCACCGACTGGCCGATGCTCTGGTCCTGGATCTGCGTGACCGCCTGCAGCACCGCGATGATCAGCGCCGAGATCGTGGCCACCAGCACGACCGGCAGCGACACCCAGAAGACGATCATCAGTGCATCGCGGGTGATGTCGAGAAGCTCGTTCGGGGTCATCGCTCAGGCCGCCTTCGGGTTGGTGACCCAGCCGACGGGCTGCAGTGCGACGTCGTCGTCCACCTCCTGGTACGACAGCACCGAGAGTTCGGGCGCCACCGGCTCGATCAGCGTCTTCACGTAGCGGCGCACGTCTGATGAAGTGACAGCCACGGCGCGTGCCTGGGCATTGGCAAGGATGCGCCGCACCTGCTCGCGGATGTCTTGCGATGCTGCCGGGCTCAACAGCAGCAGGTTGCCACGCGACGAACGCTCCACCGCGTTCTGCACGCGCTCTTGCAGCGTCGATTCGAAGAGGATGGCTTCGAGCTTGCGGTCGGCGCCGACGTGGCGGCTCGTGATGTATCTGCCGAGCGCGATGCGCACGAGTTCGGTCAGCGCGATGATGTCCTGCTCCTTGGGTGCCCAGATGACGAGCGTCTCGAAGATGGTGTTGAGGTTGCGGATGGGAATGCCTTCTTGCAGCAGCCGGCGCAGCACCTCGGCCACGCGCTGCAGCGGCACCACGCGCGACACCTCGGCGGCGAGCTCGGGCGCGTCGCGCTGCACGGTGTGCAGGAGGCGCTGCACCTCCTGCAGGCCGAGCAGTCGCGGCGCGTGGCGGCGCACGGTGTGGTCCACGTGCGCGCCGATCACGTCCTCGGGCTGCAGCACGGCGATGGTTTGCGCGGGCTGCGGCACCCACACCACCCGCTGGAAGGGGCCGAAGGGATCGCCGACCTCGGCGTTGGCCGGCGGCGTGGCGGCCTCCTTCGGGTCGAGCAGCACCCAGCCTGGTCGCAAGGAGGCCTGCGCGACCGGCACGTCCTGCACGAGGATCTGATAAGCCTCCGGCGATCCAACCGACGGCGAGTGGCTCACCTGCAAGCGGGGGAACACGGGACCCAGGTCTGCTTCGAGTGCGCCCTTGATCGCGGCAAGCTTCAGGTCCAGTGCATGGCGGTCCACCAGCCCGCGCAGCCCAGGCGCGAGCCGCACGGCCAGAGGCGCGGCGATGGCGTCGTCATGGTCGGCGGCGCCCGCTTCGACGCTCTCACGGTGCGAGATCCAGGCCGGCGTGCGGCGGCGCTGACGCAGGCGATGCGTCACGAAGGCCATGCCGAGCACCGAGCCCGCAAGCAGCCCGAACACCCACTTCGGAAACCCCGGCACGAGCAGGAAGCTGGCAATCGCAAGACCGGCCACGAGCAGCGCCCGGGGATGCGCAAGCACCTGCTGGCTGATCTGCCGCGCGAGCTGCGTGTCGGCACCAGATTCAGCGGCTGTGACTCGCGTGATGATGATGCCGGCCGAGATCGACACCAGCAGCGACGGGATCTGCGACACCATGCCGTCGCCCACCGTGAGGATGGCAAAGCGCTGCAGCGCCGCGCTCACGCTCATGTCCAGCATGAGCGTGCCGATGGCCACGCCCGCGAGGATGTTGACCAGCGCGATGACGATGCCCGCGATGGCGTCGCCCTTGACGAACTTCATCGCACCGTCCATTGCGCCGTGCAGCTGGCATTCCTGCTCCAGCAGCCGGCGGCGCTTTTGCGCCTCGGCCGACGACAGCATGCCTGCGCGCACGTCGGCATCGATGCTCATCTGCTTGCCGGGCATCGCGTCGAGCGCGAAGCGCGCCGCGACTTCGGCCACGCGCTCCGAGCCCTTGGCGATCACGATGAACTGGACGATCGCGATGATGAGGAACACGACCCCGCCCACCACCACGTTGTTGCCGACGATCAGCTTGCCGAAGGTGTCGATGATGTGGCCGGCGTTGGCGTGCAAGAGGATCAGCTTGGTCGACGCGATGTTCAGCGCGAGCCGAAAAAGCGTCGTGAACAGCAGCAGCGACGGGAAGGTGGACAGCGACAGCGCCGAAGGCACGTACATCGCGACGATCAGCAGCACCAGGCTCACGGCAAGGTTGGTCGCGATGAGCAGGTCCAGGAGCGGCGTGGGCAACGGCAGCACGAACAGCGCCACGATGGCCACGAGCAGGCCCGCGAGCGCGAGATCGTTCTGCCGCGCGGCCACGCTGAACAGGTCACGCAAGCGTGTCGCCGGACTCGAGAGTGAGGTGGTCTGTGCAGCCATGGGAGCGGACTCTAGGTCTCGCGGCTCGTAGACGGCAACAACGAATATTCGTAGTACCGCGCAGCATGGATTCACGCGCCAACTACGACTTTGCGTAGTTCCCGTGTCGGCATCGCGCCGCTACGCTGCCTCACCGCATGCCGACCCTGGCGTGCGTGTCGAGAACACGATGAGCACACTGCTGGCGCGAGACGAAGAGGGCCTGAAGGACACGGTGACCGAGCTGGGTCGAGCGCCGTCCTTGCCGCGCATCGACGAAGCGATGGCGCGTGCCGCGTCGCGCCTTTACAGCGGGTGTGCGCCGCTGCGCCTGCCGATCAAGGGTGGCACATGGACACTGCAATGGCGTGCACCATCCAACGCCCTTGCGAACGACTTGAGACAGCAAGAGACCTTTGCTTTCAAACTCGGCGCGCACGCGGGCCTCGTCGATGTTGATGCACTCGCACTCGCCGGCTTGCTTGATGAGCCACGCGCGCATCTCCTGCCCAAGGAGCTGCGCTGCGTGCTGTGGGCCGACGCCTTGCACGCACTCGCGCGTTCGCTCGAACAGCTCACCCGCCTGCGCTTCGAATGGAGCCTGCCCAAGGCTGAAACGCCACGCATCGACATGCAGCACGCCGTGCACTTCGAGCTGCGGGCGCCCGAGGGCCGGCGCTTCAACGGCCTGCTGCAGCTCGATGACGCGAAGGCCTTGGACGCCATCGTGTCGACGCTCGCCCTGCCCCACCCCGCGCCGGCGCAACGCCTGGACCACCTGCGGATCCCGCTGCCGTTCAGCCTGGGCAGCACGCAGATCACCTTGCGCGAAGTCGCCGGCATCCGCCCGGGGGACATCGTGAGCATCGAGCAATGGTCTTCCTCGGGTGCCGCGCTGCTCGTGAGCGCCGATCTCGGCGCGGGCGGCCGGCAGCTCGTGGGCCTGGCCGAAGGCACGCGCATCACCCTCCAGCAAGTGAAGGACACCCCCATGAACCGAGACACGCCCGAAGCCACCGCCCTGCCTGATGACGGCGGCGCATCGCCCTTGCCGCTGGATCGCCTGGATTCGTTGGAGGTGAACCTGCGTTTCGAGGTGGGCGACCTGTCGCTCTCGCTCGGCGAGCTGAGGGCCATCCGGGCAGGCCATGTGTTCGACCTCGCGCAGCCGCTGAACAAGAGCCCGGTGCGCATCCTGGCGCACGGCAACGTGCTGGGCAAGGGGCACCTGGTGGCGGTGGGCGACCGCCTCGGCGTGCGCGTGTCCGAGTTCGCGCCCAGCGAGATCTGAAGCGCGCATGGGAACCGGCCTGCCCGAACCCGCGACACTGGTCGCGCTCATCGTCGGCTTCGGCATCGCGCCTTTCGTGGCGCTGATGATGACGAGCTACACCAAGCTCGTCATCGTCTTCGGCCTGCTGCGCACCGCCCTCGGCCTGCAGCAGACGCCGCCGAACATGGTGCTCAATGGCCTCGCCATCATCCTGTCCATCTACATCATGGCGCCGGTGGGCATGGAGGTGGGCGATGCATTGCGCGGGCGGCAGCTTGGGCAAAAGGGAGAAGGCCTGAACGACATCGTCGCGGTGCTCGATGCGGCGAAGGCGCCGGTCAAGGCTTTCCTGCAGAAGCACACCCAGGAGCGCGATCGTCGGTTCTTCCTCAAGTCCGCCGAGAGCGTGTGGCCGCAGCAGCGGGCAGCCACCTTGCAGGCGGATGACTTCATGGTGCTGGTGCCGAGCTTTACGCTGAGCGAGCTGACGCGAGCATTTCAGATCGGCTTCGTCATCTACCTCGTGTTCGTGGTGGTTGACCTGATCGTCGCGACGGTGCTGCTTGCCTTGGGCATGTCGATGATTTCACCGACCACGATTTCGTTGCCGTTCAAGCTGCTGCTGTTCGTGATGCTGGATGGGTGGACGCGGTTGATCCATGGGTTGGTGCTGTCGTATCACTGAGCAGCGCATTCGAGTGCACGCAGACATATCGCAAGATGATCTCGTGGGCTGGGAGCATCAAACGGCTCGATCACCATGAATCGCCAGATGAAAGACGGAAGGCATGCATTTCCCTCCACGTGCCAGTCGAGTTTTCCAGCAGCGCGACTTCTGCGCAAGTGCTGGCGATCGCGCCATGTCTGGCCATCGCTGCCATAAGCTCGGCCTCCGCAACCGAAGCTTCGTCCGCGCTCCCATCACTGACGGTGAGATGCGGGACGACACCTTCATGCTCACCCCCGTACGGCAGATATGCGGGAAAGCGCTCGACGAGACATCGGGTAAGCGCAATGAACGCGGCAGCCGGTTCCGGTGCGAGATAGGTGGTAGCGGGAAAGCGCCCGATCCTGGACAACTGAAAGTGAAATGACGCCATCTGCCCAAGCGCCTGCCGAACATCATCCACCACTTGCCCTGACACGAGCTCGGGCGACATGAACGGATAAAGAATCGTAATGTGCGCGGGCACACCTTCGCTGGCCGAGGGATCGAAACGCTCGCGCAGGTCTCCCACCACGGCCTCGGCTTCGGGTACGCGGACGATGAACGCCGTCTGGGCCACGCGTCTATGCATGAGGCAAGCGCCCGCCGGCAGGAGACCAGTTCTCCCAGGGCACGTCTTGCAGACACACCATCGCGTGCTCTGGATCGAAGCCGGCCGCGCAGAGCCTTTCGGAGATGCCCTCCACGAGCTGACGCTTCACCTTGACGCTTCTGCCGACACCCAGCAGAACCTCGATGAGCATGAAGTCATCGGTTCGCGGGCTCGCCGCATCAGGAAACGATGGATCGAAGTCAAAGCTCGACTCCTCGAGTTCGAGCATCCGCAGGAATCGGTCCCGCTCATTCACGCCGATGCCGACCAGCGCCGCATGAACAGCTGTGAAGGCTTTGGACTTGAACTCGGATGACTTCTTTCCTCTGACGGTGATGGTGACGATCGGCATATGGTGATGTCAAAGACGCTAGCTTATGGCAGGCAGGGCCGGCGAAAAGGATTCGAAGACCACACCCGCCAACCCCCCCCCGGAACCGCCTCGCCACCCCGCCTACACTGCGCCCCATGTCACGCGAGCAGGACGACGACGCCAACCAGGATATCGCCCACCGCGGCGATCTGCTGGCGCTCGTCGCGCACGAGCTGCGCAACCCGCTGCACGGCATCAGCCTGCAGCTGGCGCTGGTCAAGTCGATGGCGGACAACCAGGGCAACGGCGACATCGGCCAGCGCGTGGCCAAGATTCAGTCGGCCATGGCGCGATATTCGCAGCGCGTGACCATGCTGCTGGAGCTCGCGAGCCTGGACGCCCGGGCTTATCCCGTGGCTCCCCGGGAAATCAACCTGAACGACGTCGTGGGCCTGGTGGTCGAGGCTGCCTCGCACGAGGCGCGCGGCCGGCGCATCGACGTGGAGCTGCTTTCGTGCGCGGACTGCACGGTGCACACCGACCCGATGCTGGTGGAGCAGATCGTGGAAAACCTGCTCCTCAATGCCTTGAAGCATTCGCAATGCAGCAAGGTCACGGTGGACATCCGCGAAGACCAAGACCATGCTTTCATCGACGTGGCCGATGACGGCCGCGGCATCAGCGAGGCCGACCAGGAACGCATCTTCGGAAAGTTTTTGGTGGCCCGGGACACCGCACGGGGTTCAGGGACAGGCCTGGGCCTGTGGATCGTGCGTAGACTCGTGTCCGAGCTGGGAGGCAGCATCTCCCTGCGCAGCGCCCTGGGGGAGGGTGCGACGTTCACCGTGAAGATTCCGAAGGAGACGACATGACATCCTCGCAACCGGGAGTTCCCGCCCTGGACCGACTGCCCAGCGGCGTCGCGGGCCTGGACACCATCCTGGGCGGTGGGTTCTTCAAGTCGGGCGTGTACATCGTCCAGGGCCTGCCCGGCTGCGGCAAGACCATCTTCGCCAACCAGATGTGCTTCAGCCACGTGGCCGCCGGCGGCTCCGCGGTGTACGTGACGCTCCTGGCCGAATCGCACGCGCGCATGCTGCAGCACCTGCGGCCGATGCGCTTCTTCGACGAGTCGGTGATGCCGGCCAAGCTGTCCTACATCAGCGCCTTCCAGGACCTGCAGTCCGAAGGGCTCAAGGGCCTGATGGCAGTGCTGCGGCGCGAGATGCGTGCGCGCCAGGCCACCATCCTCATCCTCGACGGCCTGGTGGCCGCGGCCGATGCAGCCAGCACCGACAGCGAGCTCAAGAAGTTCATCCACGAGATCCAGTCCAGCGCAGTCTTCCACGGCTGCACGGTGTTTCTCCTGACCAGCGGCGGCGACTCGGTGCGCATCAATGCCGAGCACACGATGGTGGATGGCCTGATCCAGGTCGAAGACCGGTTGTTCGAGGCGCGCTCGGAGCGCGCCATCCAGGTCCGCAAGTTTCGCGGCAGCGGCGTGCTCCGCGGCAAGCACGCCTTCAGCATCAGCAACGACGGGTTGACGGTATTCCCGCGCATCGAATCGCTGTTCACCGAGGGGCCCGCGGACCAGCCCCTGGAGCGCGGCCTCAGCACCGGCGTCCGCTCGCTGGACGGACTCATCGGTTTGCGGGGGCTGCCGCACGCCAGCACAACCGTGGTGGTGGGTTCTACCGGCACTGGCAAGACGAGCATGGGTTTGCACTTTCTATCAAGGTGCACGCCTCAAGAGCCAGGACTGCTCTTCGGGTTCTTCGAATCACCCGGCAGGCTGCGCGCGAAGGCAAAAAGCTTCGGCATGGATTTGCAGTCGCTCGAAGCCAGCGGCGCCCTGTCCATCCTGTGGCATTCGCAGTCCGAGCACATGATCGACCAGCTCGCGCACCGGCTGCTCGAAGCGGTGGCCGAGCGCGGCGTGAAGCGCCTGGTCATCGATGGCCTGTCGGCATTCTTCGAGGCAGCGGTCTACCCGGAACGGGTCACGCGCTTCTTCTCCTGCCTCGTCAACGAGCTTCGCCGCCGTGGCGTCACGGTGCTGCTCACCCTCGAGACACGTGACGCCGTGGGGTCCGTGGTGTCGTTGCAGTTCGGCGTGTCGGGCTTTGTCGACAACGTCTTCTTCATCCGATACGTGCAAGACGACGGCGTGGCCAAGCGGCTGCTCACCATCCTCAAGATGCGCGACAGCGATTTCGACCCGGGCATCCACCAGCTGGTGATCAATTCAACGGGCATCTCGCTTGCTGGAACTCACGCCGCAGAAGGTGACGTGATTCCATCAGCCTCGCCCGCCACCCCGGAACAAGGGCCCCACACGTCGCCGAACGCCGTTCGCGACTAACGGGTATTCATTGCGTGAAGACCATCCTTGTCGTCGACGATGAGTTCGGGAATGCCGAGGTGCTCGGGCTCATCCTCGAGGAGGAAGGCTACCGCGTGTTCTGCGCCGCGAACGGCCGCGACGGGCTCGAACGTGCGAAGGAGGTCGCGCCGGACCTGATCATCGTGGACTACATGATGCCGATCATGAACGGCGCCGAACTCGGCCGTCAGGTGCGCGCATTGCCCAAGTTGTCGCACACGAAGATCCTGCTGCACAGCGGCTTGTCGGAGTCCGTCGTGCGCGAGCAGTTCGACGGCTACGACGCCTTCCTGCGCAAGCCCTACAACGTCGACATGGCGCTGCGGCTGATCGGCGAACTCCTCGGCGACGCGCCCGCCGACGGGCCGCTCCCCACGCTTTGAAATGAACCTCGCGTCCACCGCCCTGCTCTCACTCGCCATGTCCACCGACGCCTTCGCCGCAGCGATCGGCAAGGGCACCGCCTTGCAGAACCCGCGTTGGCGCGAGGCGCTGCGCACCGGGCTCATCTTCGGCAGCATCGAGGCGCTGACGCCGATCATCGGCTGGGCGCTGGGCCTGGCCGCCGCCCGCTACGTGGCCGAGTGGGATCACTGGATCGCCTTCACGCTGCTCGGCGTGCTCGGGGTGCGCATGATCCTCGCGGGCCTGAACGGCGCCGACGACGCAGAAGAAGACAAGCCCGATCGCCACTCGTTCTGGCTGCTCGCCATCACGGGCCTCGCCACGAGCATCGATGCGATGGCGGTGGGCGTGGGCCTGGCGTTTCTGGATGAGCGCATCCTGCCCATTGCCGCGGCCATCGGCGCCACGACCTTCATGATGGTCACGGCCGGCGTGATGCTGGGCCGCGTGCTGGGCAACATCGCCGGCAAGCGCGCGGAGATCGTCGGTGGCGTGCTGCTGATCAGCATCGGCACGACCATCCTGGTCCAGCACCTGCACGCGGGCTGATCTATCCCGCCCGGCGCTGCGGCACTGCGCGATAGGCGCCCGGCGTGCTGCCCGTCCAGCCCTTGAATGCGCGATGGAACGACGCCGGCCCGTCGAAACCAAGCTGCGCCGCAATCGCCGCGATCGCGTCTTGGGAACCGGTGAGCCGTTGGATGGCGAGGTCGCGGCGCAGCCTGTCCTTCACCGATTGCAGGCTCGAACCTTCGGCCGCCAGGCGCCGGTGCAGCGTGCGCACGGACAGGTGCAGGGCCTGTGCGGCGTCCTCGCCGGTGATGGCCATGGGCAGCCGCGATGCCGCAAATTCGCGAAGGCGGTGCTCCAGCCGGGGCTCGCGAAATGGCACGAACAGCCAATCCTCGGGTGCGCGGCGCAAAAACTCGGGCAGCTCCGAGCGCTTGCGGCGGATCGGGTGAGCCATGTACGCCGGCTCCAGGTGCAAGGCACTGCGCGACATGCCGTACGAGACCGGCCCCGGGTAGAGGATCTCGTATTCCTTGGCCCAGGGCGGGGGCGCAAAAGAGAAGTCCACCCCCACGAGCGGAATGCGCCGATCGATCAGCCAGGACGTGACGCCATGGACGAGCTTGAGCATCAAGTCCAGCGCGATCGGCTTGATCGGCGGACGGCCGGGCTCCTGCACGAGCACGATCTTGGCGACCGGGCCATCCCGGCTCACCTCGAGCTGGAAATCGTCTTGCAGCATGCGCAGGAAAATCGACCAGCGGTGCAATGCAGTGAACAAATCACGCGCTTCGAGCAAACTCAAACAGGTGAATTTGAGTGCACCCGGCCGCAACGGCCGAGAAAACATCCGCGGCATTTCGTCGTCGGATTGGATGGCAAGCAGGCGATAGAGCGTCGCGAACTGCCGTTCCGTGACACGGGCGGCGGGCTGGTGGAGCAGCTCCGGCGCGATGCCGGTGGCCTCCAACGCGTCTTGCAGCGTGGCTGCATCGAGCTCCATCGCAGCCAGCACCTCACGCAGGTAGGCGGCGGCGACGGTGTGGGCGGCATGTCTCATGGCGCGCCATGGTGGCACGAAATGCAAGTATCGAGGCGGAATCGGCGACTGACGACGAGCTGATTTGCGACAAGACTCCGGGCTCCCTACCGCAAGAGCAGGACGATGGAGACGACGCATTTCCCCCCTTCCTGGACACCGGCCAACCGGGCGACGCAGACCGTCTCGCTCGGCCTCGCCACGCATGAACGCGCCGCGCTTCAGCAAGGCCGCTGGTTCCGCGACCTGCCGGCCGATGCCCAGCAGGCGCTGCTCGAGCATGCGAGGCTGCATGTGCTCATGGCTGACGAGCCGCTGTGCCGCCATGGCATCGGTCGCGACGACTGGTTTGCGGTGTGCCGCGGCCACGTGCGCTTGAGCGGGGTCTTCATGAGCGGCAAGGCATTCACGCTTGCCTTCATGCGCGCAGGCGACTGGTTCGGCCAGCTCTCGTCGGTGGACGACATGCCGCAGATGGTCGACGCCGTCGCGCAGACCGGTTGCACCGTGCTGGCCATCCGCGCCGAGACCATGAAGCAGCTGGTGAGCCGGCATCCGCCGCTGCTCGAAGCGCTGCTGCGCATGAGCTATGCACGGCTCGCCGAACTCGCGCGCGTGGTCGAAGAGCTGCACACCTTGCCGCTGGGCGCGCGGCTCGCCCGCAAGATCCTGCAGATCGCATCGCGTGAGAGCGCCGACGTGCTGCAAGCCGTGGTGCGCCTGTCCCAGCAGGACTGGGCCGACCTGCTCGGCGCAAGCCGGCCGCGCGTGAACAGCCACCTCAAGGCGCTGCAACGCGATGGACTGATCCGCCTGGAGCACCGCTCGCTGTCGGTGCTGGACGCCGACCGCCTCGCCGAACTGGCGCAACTCGCGCCGCGCCGACGGCTCGCGCTCGCGTCCTGAATTCGCGGTTCGAAGCGGCTCAGGGCGATCGCCAGCGCTTGGCGATCCGTGCCAGCGTGCCGTCGGCCCGGATGCGCCGCAGCCCTTCGTCGAACTGCCGGCGGGCTGCGTCGCCGTCCCGGTGCTGCAGGCTGAAGCCAATGTGCGAACCCATCACCCCCAGCGTCATTGCCGGCGCGTAGCGCTTGCTGCCCTTGAGGGTGGCGCGGTCGGGTGAATCCTCCGGCTGGGTGCTGATCATCAACACCGCGGCATCGATTCGGCCGGCCGCGAGTTTTCGCAGGTTGGTCTCTTCGGAGGCCGTGGGTTCGAGCACGACCCCACGCGATGCGAGCGCCGCCACCGCCGCCGGGTATTCATAGCCGTTGACGATGCCCACCACCGTGCCCGCAGGGATGTCTTCGGGCCGCCTTGCGCTCATCGGGCGCCGCAGGTCGGAGACCAGCATCGCGTGCACGCTGAAGAGCGGCACATCGGAGAACGCGAGCCGGCCGGCGAAGCCCGGCTCCCACGACATGCTGAAGCAGGCCGCCACCTTGGCCCCAAGCACATTGGCCTTGCAGCGCGCATAGGGCACGACCTCCAGCCGTGCCTTCACGCCCACGGCATGAAACGCCGCGCGGACCACGTCGTTCGCATAGCCGGAGCCGTCGGGGCGGGAGAACGGGTCGGCCTCGTCCTCCACGTCGATCACGAGCTCGTCGGCCGCGGCAGCGCGGATGGACGCCGCGAGCGGCAGCGCCATGAACGCGAGCAGCACGAGGCGGCGAAGGAAAAACGGCGACGGCATGAGGCTGCATT
Source organism: uncultured Comamonadaceae bacterium (assembly GCA_966211955.1). Classification (GTDB taxonomy): domain Bacteria; phylum Pseudomonadota; class Gammaproteobacteria; order Burkholderiales; family Burkholderiaceae_C; genus Albitalea. The sequence continues at coordinate 137,352 of CBIHOF010000013.1, forward strand.
GTGCCGGCCAGGCGCCCGTGCACAAGCGGCTACAGTGCGGCGGATGAACGTGCCTCTGATCCTGCTTACCATCTGCCAAGGTCTCTTCCTCACGAACAACGTGACCTTCATCGCCATCAACGGGCTGGTCGGCCTGAACATCGCGCCGTCGCACTGGATGGCGACGCTGCCGGTGATGGGCTATGTCGTGGGCGGCGCACTGTCGACGCCTTTCGTGGCGCGGCATCAACTGGCCTGGGGCCGCAAGCGTGCCTTCCAGGTGGGGCTGCTGGTCGCCATCGCATCGACGGCGGCTTGCGCCTATGCCGCGGTGACAGGCAACTTCTGGCTGCTGGTGGCCGCCACCATGGTGGCCGGCTACTACAACGCGAACGCCGGGCTGTACCGCTTTGCCGCGACCGAGATCGTGCAGCCGGCCTTCAAGGAGCGCGCGATTTCCTGGGTGCTGGCGGGCGGCATCATCGGCGCGGTGACGGGCCCCAACCTCGCCAGCGCCACCAAGGACATCCTGCCCGCGGCCTTCGCTGGCGCCTACGTGGCGCTGGTGCTGGTGGCGCTGCTGTCGATCGCCACCATCTCGTTCATCGACTTCCCACCGCTGCCACGGCCGAGCGCCTCGACCCCCAATCGCACGCTCGCCGAGATCGCGCGGCAGCCGGTGTTCATCGTCTCGGTCATCGCCTGCTCGCTCGGCTTCGGCGTGATGAACCTCCTGATGGCCGCCACGCCCATCGCCATGTCGCAATGCTCGCACCCGTTCAAGAGCGCGGCGCTGGTGCTCGAATGGCACGTGCTGGGCATGTTCGTGCCGAGCTTCTTCACTGGCAGCCTCATCAAGCGCTTCGGCGTGATGCGGGTGATGGCCACGGGCGTGCTGCTCTACGCGGTGTGCATTGGCGTTGCCTTGTCGGGCGTGGACCTGATGCACTTCCTCGCGGCGCTCTTTACGCTGGGCGTGGGCTGGAACTTCATCTACGTGGGCGGCACGACGCTGTTCACGCAGTCGTACCGGCCGGAGGAGAAGACGACCGCACAAGCGGCGATGGACTTCTGCGTCTTCACCACCACCGCCGTCACCTCCTTCGCCTCGGGCGCGCTGGTGACCAGCGGTGGATGGACATGGATGAATTTCGGCACCATCGCGCCGGTGGTGGCGATTGCGCTGGCACTCGTCTGGCTGCGCTGGCAGCGGAACACGCCGCCCTTGGCCGGCGCCTGATCGTCTTGTCGAACAGGAACGCTACGCGCGGCTCGTGAAGAAGGCGAACATCACGCTGGAGTGATCACCGCCAGCTGGAACGCTCAAAGCTCCTGGCCGCCCGTTTGCGATGGGTGCCATGCCGGCACCGAGAAGATGGAATCGCAGCCCTCGCGAGCCTTGTCGAATTCATTGGGGTCGTCCACCAGGCCTAGCCGCTCGAGCCGGTCGGCGATGGCGAGCGATTCAGCCACGCCCACCGCATGCACCAGGCGGTACACCTTGCCCGATGCATTGCGGATGCCGATGACGGTTGTCGGGCCGCTGTCGCCTCGTGCATGGGCCAAGGAGATGGCGGCCACGATGTCGGCATCGAAGCTTGCGGGCACGACGCCCTGCAAGTGCACGGTGTGGATTCGACGCAGCAGCTGGGGCATGCTCAGACCTCGTGGCCGGGTTCGTTCACAGCGTGTCAGTCGTCGTGCTTGCCGTGGCCCTTGCCCTTGCCTTTTCCATGGCCCTTGCCGCCGCCATGCTCATGCTCGTAGCGCTCTTCGACCCAGCGCTCCTGCACGAAGTACACCGGCTGGCCGCAGGCGTTGTACTCGTGGCAATGCTTGGCCCACTTCTTCTGGTGGCCGGGCGGCACGTACAGGTACAGCGGCTGCTGCTGCACCACCACCGCTGGGCGCGTGATGATCACCGGCTGCGCGACCACCACCGGCGGCGGCGGCGCGGCGCCGATGTCGATGCGGCCGTAGACGCCGGGCTTGACCACCGAGACCGAGACGCCGACGTTGGTCTGCGCCTGGGCAGCGGCGGCTGCGCCGAGCGTGGCAAGGAGGAGGACGAGATGGCGCTTCATGGGTTGTCTCCGGGGTACATCAGGGGAAAGTGAAAGGCAGCAGCGTGACCGGGGCAGACACGTCGATCGCCTGGGTCTTCGTGACGGCGGCCGAAGCCGCTTCAATGGTGTACTTGCCCGCCGCGGCGCTGTCCACCGTGAAAGCCAGCGAGACCGGGTTGGCGACGTAGGCCGTCTTCACCGGCGCCTGGATCGGCAGCGAGAAAGCGAAGTCGCCGGTGCTCGCATCGACGGGTGCCCACGCGGCTTCCACCGTCGGGCCGCCGGTCAGCGACTGCAGCGCGAGCACCGTGGCGGTGGCGGGCGTGACCGTGCCGGTGACCGGGCGCATCGTGGCCGTGGGCGGCGTGATGGTGACGGTCGAGCTGCTCACGGCCGTTGGCGTGCCGCTCACGACCGGCACGCCGGTCATCACCGCGGTCACATGGCCGTCCGACGTCACGACGAGGTCGTAGGTGCCCGAGGGCAGCGGGTACAGCGTGAACTTGCCAGTCGTGTCAGGCACGGTAGCCTTCACCGGAACACCCTGGAACTGCACCGACACCAGCGTGCTCGGCAAGGCGATGGCCGGCGCCACGTAGCCCGTGACGCGAAGGCCCGCATCGCTGAGGACAGGCACCGCCTGCAGCACCGGCTTGAGGTTGTACTTGCCCGAATTGCCGCGCTTGACGACCGACTTGCAGGCGTCGAAGTCGATGGCGACGTCGGCGACCTGGCCTTCGGGCACGTCGATGCCGGTCTGGATCTTCAGGCCCGATTGCTGCGCACTGGGTGTGTCGAGCGGGGTTTCGACGCCGCCACTACCCGTCACCACCACAGCGTTCGCGGTCGGATGGCTGGCGTCGTTGTCCACCAACACAAGCCGCAGCTGCGTGTATTTGCCGGCCGGCAGGTTCGCCTGGCCCAGCTCTTCGAGCGCGCCATTGGTGAGATCCAGCAGGTTGATGCGCTTGGCCGGGCTCACGACGATGTCCGTCCAGCCGCCGTCGCCGTCTGCCGCCGTCGAACTCTGATTGACACGCACCCTGTCCACGGTGATGTAGACCGCGTCATAGCCGCAGGCCGGCGCATCGGTGATCGACACGCGCATCGTGCCTTCCACCCGGCCGGTGCCACCGATGCCGCCACCGCCGCCACCGCAACCAAACAACGCAAGGCCGGCTGCCAACACAGCCGAAGCAGATGCCAATCGAAACTTCATGACGTCTCTCCTTGATCAGCCTTCTTCGAGGCCGGTTCTTCAAAATAGTGGATACCGACGCCCACGCGCGCACGCGCCTCGCCGGGCTGGATGTCGGTGTCGTGCTCGGCGAGCCAGCGATCCAGCTTCTCGAGCAGCGCCTGCGATTGCGCGGCACTCAGCTTGCGGAACGCCGCGAGATCGGATGCCGGAATGCTCTGGTACATCACCTTGCGCTGGTAGCGCGGGTCGGTGGCACCGTGCTCGAGGTTGTGGTCGATGGTGGCGATGAGATCGGCCACGTCGCTGCCGAGGATGCCCAGCTTGTCGGCCGGGCTGCGCTGCGGGATGTAGGCATGCGTGAGCAGCTCCAACCTGCCGTCCTCGCGCTGCGCGACGGCACCCACGCGGATCAGCTCGTCGAGCACCGCTCGCGCAGGCATGTCACCACTGTGGCGGCGCACGAGCGTCGCGAAGCCAAGCTCGCCGTCTTGCGCGATGCAGCGCGGCTCGCCATTGGCGTCGACGAAATCGGGGTCGCGGATCCAGCCGGTGAGTACGCGGGCCGCTCGGTTGTAGCGGTCGGAGGTGTCTTCGCCATTGCCGTTGGATTCGGCCACCAGGCGCTGCACCTCCTTGCGAGTCAGCCCCGAAAGAATGGAGGCGCGCGAAATCGAGGGCTTTTTACCGGGAATGCCGAATTCTTCGAGCGCGACTTGCACATAGACACGCTTGGCGATGTCCTCGAAGGCACCAAAGGACACAGAATGGCGCAGCAGCACACGGCACAACGGACGCAACAGCGTCGCGAGCGCGCGCTGCAAGGCCGTTTGCGGTAGGTCCTCTCTGTGCATTTGGGAAATATATCCCAAATTGCAGAGCTCACCAACGTTCAGTCGCCGATCGAGGCGAGGAACTTCTGCAGCTCGGGCGTCTTCGGCGCGCCGAAGATGGCCTGCGGCGGTCCGATCTCGTGCACGCAGCCAGCATGCATGAACACGATGCGGTCAGCCACCTTGCGCGCGAACGTCATCTCGTGCGTGACCATCAGCAGCGTCATGCCGTCGGCCGCAAGCGACTCCACCACGCGCAGCACCTCGCCCACCAGCTCCGGATCAAGTGCGGACGTGATCTCGTCGCACAGCAGCACGGCAGGCTCCATCGCGAGCGCGCGTGCAATGGCCACGCGTTGCTGCTGGCCGCCCGAGAGCTGCTCGGGCCGTGCATCGAACTTGTCGGCCAGGCCCACGCGTTCGAGCAGCTTGCGAGCTTGCTTGGCCGCCTCTTCAGCGCTGCGTGCCTTCACCTGCATGGGCGCGAGCATCACGTTGCGGCCCACGCTGAGATGCGGGAACAGGTTGAAGCTCTGGAAGATCATGCCCACGTGCTGGCGCAGCGAGCGCATCGCGCCCGCATCGCCGTGCAGCAGCGCCTGCCCATCGACGGTGAGGCTGCCTTCATCGAAGGTTTCCAGCCCGTTGATGCAGCGCAGCAGCGTGCTCTTGCCCGAGCCGCTCTTGCCGATGATGGCGATGACCTCGCCGGGTTCCACCGCGAGGTCAATGCCCTTGAGCACCTCATTCGCGCCGAAGCGCTTGCGCAGGCCGCGGATGTCAACGATGGGCATGCATCTTCCTTTCCAGCGTGCGGCTCCAGGCGGAGATCGGGAAGCACAGCACGAAATACATCAACGCCACGCAGGCGTACACGGTGAAAGGCCGGAAGGTGGCATTGCTGATCATCGTGCCGGCCTTGGTGAGCTCGATGAAGCCGATGACAGACGCGAGCGCCGTGCCCTTCACCACCTGCACGAGAAAGCCCACCGTCGGCGCGATGGCGATGCGCAGTGCCTGAGGACCGATGACGTGGCGCAGCTGCTCCCACAGGCTCATCGCCAATGCCTGCGAGGCTTCCCATTGACCCTTGGGCACCGAGGCCACGCAGCCGCGCCATATCTCGGTGAGGAAGGCGCTGCTGTACAGCGTGAGTGCGAGTGCTGCCGCGACCCAGGCCGACACATCGATGCCCAGCAGGCCGAGGCCGAAGTACGCGAGGAAGAGCTGCATCAGCAAAGGCGTGCCCTGGAACAGCTGCACATAGCCCGCCACCGCGCGCTCTGCGCCGCGCCACCTTGCGATGCGCACCACCAGCAAGGCCATGCCGATCAGCCCGCCGCCCGCGAATGCAATCAGCGAGAGAAGGACGGTCCATCGCGCCGCGAGGCCGAGGTTGCGCAGGATGTCCCAGAGGGTGAAATCGACCATGACTCGTCCTCAGCGCCCGTACAGCAGGCGCGGCCCGACCCAGTGCAGCAGGTGGCGCAAGAGCACCGACAGCGTCAGGTACATCAGCGTGCCGACGATGAAGGATTCGAACGCACGGAAATTGCGCGACTGGATGAGGTTGGACGCGTACGACAGCTCCTGCGTGGAGATCTGGCCGCACACTGCCGAGCCGAGCATCACGATGATGATCTGGCTCACGACCGACGGCCACACCCGCTTGAGCGCGGGCGGCAACACCACCCGCAGGAAAACCTGTCGCGGCGTGAGCGCCAGGCTCTGCGCCGCTTCGATCTGCCCCTTGGGTGTGCCCATGAGTCCGGCGCGCACCAGTTCGGTGGCGTATGCGCCAAGATTGATCACCATCGCGAGCACCGACGCGAGTTCGGGCGACAACTTCACACCAAGACTGGGCAGGCCGAAGAACAGGAAGAACAGCTGCACGATGAAGGGCGTGTTGCGGATGGCCTCCACGTAGGCGCCCACCGGCGCGGCCAACCAGCGCGGGCCTTGCCAGCGCGCCCAGGCCCCACCGATGCCCAACCCAAGGCCAAGCACGGAGGACACGGCCGTGAGCAGCACCGTCATCGCCGCGCCCTTGGCAAGCAGCGGCCACTCGGCGAGCACCGCCGCGAAATCAAGCGCGATCATGTCGGCAAGCGTTGTTCAGCAGATGCGCTCAGGGCAGCTCGCCGGCCGGGCGGCCCAGCCACTTCACCGCCATCTTGTCGAGGTCGCCGCTGGCCTTGGCCTGCGCGATGATCTCGTTGACCTTCAGGCGCAGCTTGTCCTCGCCCTTGGCCACGCCGATGAAGTTGGGCGAGTCCTTGAGCAGGAGCTTGAATTCGGTGGTGAGCTGCGGGTTCTTGTTCATCACCGTGCCGGCCACCGATGCGCCGGTGGCGAGCAGCTGCACCTGCCCCGACACGTAGGCCGCGACGGTGGCGTTGTTGTCCTCGAAACGGCGCACCTCCACGCCCGACGGCGCGATCTTGCCCAACTCCAGGTCTTCCATCGCGCCGCGCGTCACACCCACTGACTTGCCGGCCAGGTCCGCGGGCGTCTTCACTGCCAGCGCCTTCGGCCCGAACACCGCCTGGAAGAACGGCGAGTAGGCGTTCGTGAAATCGATGACCTTCTCGCGCTCCGCGTTCTTGCCCAGCGTGGAGATGACGAGTTGCGCCTTGCGCGTCTGCAGGTAGGGCACGCGATTCGCGCTGGTCACGGGCACGAGCTCCGCGGCCACGCCCAGCTTGGCCGCGATGTAGTTGGCCATGTCGATGTCCAGGCCCTGCGGCTTGAGGTCGGTGCCCACGAAGCCATAGGGCGGAAAGTCAGTCGGGATGGCGATGGCAATGTTCTTCTTCGCGAGCACGTCGTCGAGCGCGGTCTGTGCATGGGCCGTGGCCGCGAACAGCAGGGGCGCGGCAGCAAGAAGCCGCAGGGCGGCGAGGAGGCGGCGAACGGTCATGTCGAGTCTTCCTTCAGGCGGGTTCAGGCCGGTGCGCGATGTGCGAACACTGGTCTAGGGGAGTAATGCAAGGCCTGTGCCGAAGATCCTGGAACGCATGCAGAATCGCGCACTTCGACCACATTCAGGAAGGCAAGATGCGGTTCATCTCGATCGTGTGCATCGCGCTCATGGCAAGCGCCTGCAGCACCCAACCCATGACCCCGGAAGAACAGGCGCAAGCCGACAAGGCGATGACGCACCAGTGCAGCCTCGGCACGAACATCTGCGTGAGCAAGAAGGCCGTGACGGCCACGGCTCCGGCGGCCGACCCCGCCCCGCCTGTCCAGGCGCCGGCCACGACCACGAAGTAGGCTCGCAAGCCCCCAACGAAAACCGCCCAGTGCCGCAAGGCCTGGGCGGTTTCTTCATTCAGGTGCCGAGCGTCAATCGCGCTGCGGCATCACGCTTCACGTGCGCTCTGCGGCGGCCTTGAGGTTGGCAAGCCCCGCTTCGAAATCACGGCCGATCATGCGGTCCATGTTGAAGAAGAGGCCCATGAGCTTCGCCATGAAAGGCGCCGGCCCGTGCATGGCCCAGGTCACGTCGGTGGTGTCGCCGCGCGGCGCGAGCGTGAACTCCACGATGTTGTGGCCCTCGAACGGCTCGATCATGTCCAGCTTCATCGTCACCTTCTGCGGCGGCTGCGAGTCGATGATCTCGATGCTGCCCCGGCCCACGTCCTTGTTGCCCTCGAAGTCATAGTGGGCGCCCGGGCCCGACTGCGGGCCGCGGTAGCTGCCCTTCATGTTCGGGTCCTTGTGGTTGTACGGGTTCCAGGTGTTGAAGCGCTGCAAGTCGCCGATCAGCGGATGGATGGCCTGTGCAGGCGCACGGATGCTCGTGCTGCGCTGCACGCGGAAGATGTCGGGCCGCGTGGACGCGATCAGCAGCAGCGCCGCGATGGCCAGGATGACGAGGATGCCGACGGTCTTGAGCATGATGGAATCTCCTCGGGGGCAGGTGGTGGTGAATGAGGCCTTCTCATTCCCACGACGATCCAGCCGCTGCCGGATCGACACTCCATCGAGCTCAGTGAAAACCCTAGTGCGTTGCCGCCGCCGCCTTCGACTCGTCGTAGCAGGGCGCGAGCGACCGTACTTCCACCGTGCACCACTCGGCCGCCGGGCATTGCGCGGCAAGCGCCAGTGCCTCATCGCGCGTTTGCACATCGACGAGGAAATAGCCACCGACCATTTCCTTCGCCTCGGCAAAGGGGCCGTCGACCACGCGCGTGCGGCCGTTGCGCACCTGCACACGCGAGGCACTGTTGGTGCCCGACAGCGACTGCATGCCCACCAGCAGCCCGCGCGACTTGAGATCTTCTCCCCAGTCGACCATGCGCTGGAACACCGCGCGCCCCTCCTCGGGTGTTCGCGTGCTGCGCTGTTCGACCGGCTCAACCATGAAGAGCATGTACGCCATGGGCCACCTCTGTGATGAAGGGAAGAGATTTAAGCATGCACCGCGCGTTCGCGTGTGACGATGGGCAAGATGCTCAGATCATCGCCGCCAGCCGAGTCCCCTGGTCGATGGCGCGCTTGGCGTCCAGCTCGGCCGCCTCATGCGCACCGCCGATCACGTGCGTCTTCACGCCCGCCGCCTGTAGCGGCGCGAGCAGCTCGCGCAAGGGCTCCTGGCCGGCGCACAACACGACCGTGTCGCATTCGATGAGCTGGCCGTCAGTGCGCTTCTCGCCATAGGTGACGAAGAGCCCCTGCGGCGTGATGCGCTCGTAGTTGACGCCGCCGAGCATCTCCACCTGCTTCATCTGCAGGGCCGCTCGATGGATCCACCCCGTCGTCTTGCCGAGCGCCTTGCCGGGTTTGCCGGCCTTTCGTTGCAGCAAGGTGACCTGCCGCGCCGGCGGCGTCGGCTGCGCGCGCACCACGCCGCCGCGCACCACGGCCGGGTCGGCCACGCCCCATTCATGCATCCACTCCGGCAGGTTCATGGTGGGCGACTGGCCCTCGGCCGTCACCAGGTATTCGGCCACGTCGAACCCGATGCCGCCCGCGCCGACGATGGCCACACGCTCGCCCACCGGCTTGCCGTGCAGCAGCACGTCGATGTAGCTCAGCACGTTCGCCCCATCCGCGCCAGGAATGGCCGGCTGCCGCGGCTTCACGCCGGTGGCGAGGATGACTTCGTCGTAGCGGCCTGCCTCAATGTCCTTCGCCGACACGCGCGTGGACAGGTGAAGCGTCACGCCCGTCTGCTTCAACCGTCGCTCGAAGTAGCGCAGGGTCTCGTGGAACTCTTCCTTGCCGGGGATGCGCTTGGCCATGTTGAACTGGCCGCCGATTCGATCAGCCGCATCGAACAGATGCACCTCATGCCAGCGTTCGGCGAGCGTGGTGGACGCCGCCAGGCCCGCAGGCCCGGCGCCCACCACCGCGACACGCTTGCGGCTCGGCGTGCGTTGCAACTTCAATTCCGTCTCGCGACCCGCGCGCGGGTTGACGAGGCAACTCGCCAGCTGTGCCTTGAACGCATGGTCCAGGCAGGCCTGGTTGCAGGCGATGCAGGTGTTGATGTCGTCGCGCCGCCCTTCCCTTGCCTTCTTCACGAAGTCCGGGTCGGCCAGCAGCGGCCGCGCCATGCTCACCATGTCCGCGCAGCCATCGGCCAGCACCTGCTCGGCCACCTCGGGCATGTTGATGCGGTTGCTCGTGACGAGCGGAATCGCGAGTCCCGCATTGCGCAGCTCGCGCCGCATCTTCTGCGTGACCCAGGCGAAGGCGCCGCGCGGCACGCTGGTAGCGATGGTCGGCACGCGCGCCTCATGCCAGCCGATGCCGGTGTTGATGATGGTCGCGCCCGCGCTCTCGATGGCCTTCGCGAGCTGCACCACCTCGTCCCAGCTGCTGCCGCCTGGAATCAGGTCGATCATCGAGAGCCGATAGATGATGATGAAGTCCGGCCCCACCGCTTCACGCACGCGACGCACGATCTCCACCGGCAGCCGCATGCGGTTCTCGTACGAGCCGCCCCATTCATCGGTGCGCTGGTTGGTGTGCGTGACGAGGAACTGGTTGATGAAGTAGCCTTCGCTGCCCATCACCTCCACGCCATCGTAGCCCGCCTCGCGCGCGAGCGACGCGCAGCGCACGAAGGCGCTGACCTGCCGCTCGATGCCACGCACGCTCAGCTCGCGCGGCGCGAACGGCGAGATGGGCGACTGGATGCGCGAGGGCGCGACGCAGAACGGGTGGTAGCCATAGCGGCCGGTGTGAAGGATCTGCAGCGCGATCTTGCCGCCCTCGGTGTGGACCGCGTCCGTCACGATCTTGTGGCGCCTGGCCGCACCATGCGTGGCAAGCGTGCCCGCGAAAGGCTTGGTCCAGCCCGCGATGTTGGGCGCGAAACCGCCCGTCACCATCAGGCCCACACCGCCTCTCGCCCGCTCCGCGAAGAACTCCGCCATCGCCGGGAAGTGCCGGCGCCCATCCTCGAGACCCGTGTGCATGCTGCCCATGAGCACACGGTTGGGCAGCGTGGTGAAGCCGAGGTCAAGCGGCGCAAGAAGGTTCGGGTACAGATTGGACGAGCAAGGGTTGGACAAGCGAGGCTCCGATGAAAGTCGCGCGATTCTCGCGGCCAAGTTGTCGAGAAGACACCTCAGAGCGGATTGGGGCCTTCCCGGGTTGCAGGGCGCGCGGATGGGCCATCAAGCGCCCGCGAATTCATTGGTCGTTGGCACACCATCGATGGGTGTGCTTCGCTTGCATTTCGATTCATTCGACTTAAACAGGCCTTAAGCACTCGACACCCATGGGCGCGATGCTTGCCTGACTCGTCCTGCGCGTCACTGCGGTGTTCGCGAACGGTCGTTGGTTCTAGAAGCATTTGCCTGACAAGGCATGCCTGACGGATTCCTCATCCCCGCGAGCGCCCATTCTGCGTCGAACGACCTGCTGGCTGGGCCGCATTCATCAGCGCAAAGCATGCAGCCAGGGCAAGCAGGAGCAAACATGAGATCGACTCTGATATTCGTTGGCACACTCATCACTTTGGCGGCTCACGCAGCGGACTATGCCTACAGCAGCCCGACCAACTACAGCGTCAATGGCCCGTTCTCCGACAACATCCACTTCGTGGTCTACAGCGCAGCGCCCTACACGCTCCTGGCCAAGTCGTATCGGGCCATCATTTCCTGCAGCACGCGCTACTGCAAGTCACCGGGCACCATCTACGGCCACGTGACGGGCGCGCAATTGAAGGACGACGCGGGCACCGCCATCGCGGACCTGCCCGCCTCGGCCACGTCCACCGGGAACTTCGGCGCCGTCCTGACCTTGCAGCCTGGTGACTATGTCCTGCACGTCACGGGCGCGGGCGAAGGCACGGGCAAGTACCTGAACGTCGGCCAGTACTCGGTGTCCATCACAAGGCCGGGCGTGCCCACTTGCGCGAGCGTGCGCGCCTTGTTGCAGGCCCAAGGCGGCAGCGAAGACGCGATCGCCTCCACCGTCGATTCGATGCGAGACGCCGGAACCTGCGTCGGCGACTGATCGCCAGGAACTGGCTGGAGCCTGAAGGCTAGAGCCTGATTCCACGCGCCATCAAGCTCGCGCACAGCGCTGCACCAAGCAGCAGCGCGAGCTCGATGTGCAGCACCATGCGAATCTTCTTGAACTCATCGGCCGCCAACACCGGCGGCTGGCCCAGCTTGGTCTGCGCGCCCCACTTGATGAAGCGGATCGTCGGGTAAATGGACAGGAGCCCGACCAGCACGAAGAGCGTGAGCTTGGCGTGGAAGAACGGATTGGAGAAATAGAACTCTCGGCCCTTCTCGAGGTACAGCACGCGGATGAAGCCCACCACGAGCAGCATCGTGGCGAAGATGCCGTACAGGCGATCGCACATCTGGATCTTGCGCGCCTCGGCCACGGTGGGCCGTTCGCTCAGCGCCATGAATTCGTAGAAGACGGTGACGAAGATGCCGAAGACGGCCGTGAAGTGAAGGAAGGCAAAGACGGCGCTCGCGATCATTCCTGGGCTCCCTGTGGTCGTTCCAAGCGGGCGCCATGATGGCGCACAAGCATGGGCGCTTGCAAGGCGTGCGCGCAACGATCGCGGCCATCGAAACGCATGCCGCACAATCGGCGGCAACCGCCTGTGCCAGCCCCAAGCATGCCCATAACCGGGCGTCGGCAACCGATCGATGATTCAAGAGAGCACCCACGCTCGGAAAGGCCACTGACGATGTGCCGCAACATTCGTACGCTGTTCAACTTCGAGCCTCCGGCCACTGAGCTGGAGATCCGTGACGGTTCCTTGCAGTTCGTGCGCAAGCTGAGCGGCTTCAATGTGCCCTCGAAAGCGAATCAAGCTGCGTTCGATCGCGCGGTGGAAGACGTGGCCGCAGCCGCGCGCGTGCTCATCCGTTCGATGGTGACGAACGCCGAACCGCGCAACCGCGAGGTCGAAGCCGAGCGCGCCAAGGCTCGCAACCTCGAACGCTTCAGTTCATGACACCCCACATCGCCCTGCTGCGCGGGATCAACGTAGGCCGCGCCAAGCGGATCGCCATGGCCGATCTGCGCGAGCTGCTCGTGTCGCTTGGCTACACCGATGTCCGCACGCTGCTCAACAGCGGCAACGTCGTTTTCTGCGCCGCGAAAGGCACGCCCAAGGCGCATGCGCAAAAGATCAAGGACGGCATCGAAGCGCAGCTCGGCGTGAGCTGCGCGGTGGTCGTGAAGACAGCCGCGGACATCGCGTCGGTGATCGCCGAGCATCCGCTGAAGAAGACGGCCGACGATCCGTCGCGTCTCTTGGTGCTGTTCACGCAGGCTGACTCGTCCCTCAAGACCCTGGCCGAGCACGCATGCCGCAACTGGTCACCCGAGGCCTTCGCCGTCGGCAAGCACGCGGCCTACCTGTGGTGCGCCAACGGCATCATCGAGAGCCAGATGGCAAAGGCAGTGGGCCGCACCGCGGGCGAGCACGGCACGACGCGCAACTGGGCCACGGTGGAGAAGCTGCACGCGCTTGCCCAGCAGTCGAACTGAGCGCGCGAGGACTGCGTGCAAATCAGGCGGTGAAAGCCGTCCCTCAATCGTCCAGGATCGCGTCCAGCGCCGCTTCCACGTCGTCGATGGTGCGTTGCGGGCGCATGTCGTAGTCGTCCGCCTCGGCACCCGGGGCGGGCCAATCCGGCCCGAACAGGCGCACGCCTGCATAGAGCTCCAGCGCCTGGCTGCGGTCCATGCCTTCGCACACCAGCGCTTCATAGAACATGCGGTGCACGTCGCGGGCCGGCCGCAGCTTGCCGGCGCAGGCGGCACTGTGCATCACGGCGGCGCGCCGATATGCCCCCGTGAAAGGGCTGTCCGACATCGGCCATGACAGCACCCGCGGAATCCCCGCCGAGTCGATGACCGAGCCCGACTTCAACAGCCACCGCTCGCCGCGCCCATCCACGAAGCACAGCTCCTGGATCAGCCGGATGCGCCGGTCCGCACCGTTCTCGTGCAGCCACTCGACGCAGAGCTTTCCCTCGAATCGCGGTTCGACCATGACACGCCCCGGCGCACGCATGGGTCAGTGCGCCGCGACCGACATGGCGAGCGATGAGCGGTTGAGCGCCGACAGGATCGGCGGAAGGACGGTCAGCTTGCGCAGCAGGTCGGCGATGCTCGGTGACTGCGTCTTGTGGCGAATGCTCGAGATGTGCGAGCGCACGGTCGAGATCGCCACGCTCAGCTCCGCCGCGATGAGGGCCGGGCGGGCGCCGTCGCCCAGGCGCTTGAGCACGGTGGTCTCGGCCAGCGTCAGGCCGTGGGAGCGGGCGAAGAAGTCGGTGCTCAAGGGGGCGCAGACCTGCCGCTTGCCGAGCACGAGCAGCACCACAGGTGCTGCCACGTGCTCGCCATCGGCCCCGCCCTGCCCCCCATCCCCCTGTCCTCCTCCAATCGGCAGCACCGCAAGTGATTGACCCGCCGCCCCCTCGCCCCCGTCATCGTGACCCTGCAGGTTCAGCAGGGTCCGCTTGCCGTTGGCGCAAGCCTGCAGCGCCCTCGCGTACGCCCCGCGGTACTGGGCAAGCCGCGGCATCACCTGGCCGTCCGGAATGAACAGGATGCCGTCAGGTTGCGCGCAGTCGATGAGCGCCGCGTGGTTGGCGAAGACGACGCGCCCGATCGCGTCGACGCACAGGATGCCGTAGTCGATCTCGTTGACGATGCGCATGAGCATCTCGTCGGCGACCCGCGCTGAGGGACGATCGTGCGACATGCCGTCGCACCGTCCGAGGCCCACGTCCGGATGGACTCCCGAGACACCGATGCGTGCTTCCATGGCTTGCTCCAAGACGGCCGGACTCCCCGTCGCCTGGTGCGCAGTCTGGCCGGGGTCGGGGTTCAGGTCTTTGGCGCCTGCATCGTGCGATCCTGAATCATCCTGAACGAATCGCCCTGACGAAGTGTGGCGTGGGAGGCTTCAGAGGCTTGTACTGGGGGGCAAGCCATGTCAGCATCGCGGGCGAACGGGGTGTGGGGCGTTCGAGAACGAAGATCCTGGGGGGAAGAACAAAGTGCCAACGGTCACCGGACCGCTGCAATTGGGTCGCGTGCGCGTGCTTCCATCGGAGCGCCGCCTGCTCATCGACGGCGAGAATGCCCCGGTGGGTTCGCGCGCCTTCGATCTGCTGATCGCCCTGATCGAGCGGCGCGACCGGGTGGTGACCAAGGACGAATTGCTGGACATCGTCTGGCCCCACGTCGTCGTTGAAGAAAACAACCTGCAGGTCCACGTGTCCGCGCTGCGCAAGCTGCTCGGGCCCGAGGCCATTGCCACCGTGCCCGGCCGCGGGTACCGCTTCTGCCTGGAGGTGCCGGGCGACGCCACGCAAGCGCCGCCACCCGACGCGGCACCCATGGCAGCCGACAAGGCCGATGCCGCCTTCACCAACACCGGCTGCGAGCCCGTCACCAACCTTCCTGCAAGGCTGCCGGCGCTGTACGGCCGCGGGGGCGATCTCAAGGACGTGTGCGCGCTGCTCGAATCGAACGCGCTGGTGAGCATCGTCGGCCCCGGCGGCATCGGCAAGACGCGGCTGGCCCAGGCGGTGGCACATGCCGCGTGCAGCCGCCATCTGCACGGCGCGTGGATGGTCGAGCTGGCGTCGATCGGCAACCCGGCGCTGGTCATCCCGACGATCGCGCAGACCTTGCACATCACGCTGCCGGGCCGCGCTGCGGAACTCGACGAGCTGATTGCCGCGCTGCGTGGGCAAGACCTGCTGCTCGTGCTCGACAACTGCGAGCACGTGCTGGAGGCGGTGGGCCGCTTTGCGGCTGCGCTGCTGAGCGAGGCGCCGCAGGCGCGCCTGCTGTGCACCAGCCAGGAGCTCTTGCGCCTGCCTGACGAGCGCCTGTTCCGCCTGGCGGCGCTGGCGATTCCGTCTGTCACCGATGCCGACGCGCGCACCGCCACCGAGTTCGGCGCGGTGCAGCTCTTTGTCGAGCGCGTGCGTTCAACGGACGACAGCTTCGAGGTCACGCCCGCCAATGTGGGAGCCATCGTCGACGTGTGCACGCAGCTGGACGGCATCGCGCTGGCCCTGGAATTGGCGGCCGCGCGCGTGCGCATGCTGGGGCTCGATGGCATCCGCGAGCGGCTGCGCGAGCGGTTTCGCATGCTCACGGGGGGTGCACGGGTGTCGTTGAGGCGACACCAGACGCTGCGCGCCGCCTTCGACTGGAGCCACCAGTTGCTCAATGCGGACGAGCAGAAGGTGTTTCGACGGCTGGGCATCTTCTCCGGCGGGTTCACCATCGAGACCGCGCAGGCCGTGGCCTGTGACGACCACATCGATGCATGGGCCGTGATCGACCATGTCGGCGCGCTCATCGACAAGTCGCTGGTGCTCGTGGACAGCGGTGCGCGTCCGCGGTACCGCTTGCTGGAAACCACGCGCGGCTACGCACTGGAAAAGCTCGCGGAAGCGGGCGAAGCCGATGCCGTGTCGCGCCTGCATGCAGCGGCCACTTGCCGGTTGCTGGAGCGTGCCGTCAAGCGACGCGACAGCGAACAGCTCATGCACGAGATGAACAACGTGCGCGCCGCGTTCGCGTGGGCCGCTGGCAAGGGTGGTGACCGCGCCGCCGCGGTTGAACTGGCCACCGCGGCATCGGTGGTGCTCGCCGTGGAAGGCCTGGTGGTGGAGGGGCTGGATCGTCTGCTGTTCGTGCAGCCTTGGGTCGATGCAAGCCTTCCGCGGTCGCTGGTCGCGCAGTACTGGCAGTGGCTCGGGCGGCTGGGCATTGATGGACGCCTGCCGGTCCCTCGCTGCATCGAAGCGCTTGCCAGGTCGGAGGCGCTCTTTCGCGAACTGGGCAACCGGCGCCACCTGCATGCCTGCCTGCGCATGCGCGCCGAGGCCATGCTGCAGACCGACACGCCGCAGCAAGCGCAGGCGCCGCTGGATGAAGCCACCGCGATGGAAACGCCGGACACGCCGCTGGCCGACCGCATGCGGCGGTTGCGCGTGCAAGGGCTGCTGGAAGACCGCACCGGCCAGACTCCTCTCGCGCTCGAGACCCTGCAGCATGCCTTTCACCTGGCGGAGTCCGCGGGCATCGAGCGCTATGTGCTGGTGCTGCTGTCGGACCTGGCGGACATGCACCTCAAGATGGGGCACGCCGACGATGCTGCCCAGCGCTTCGAGGCGCTGGCGGACAAGGCGCGCAACCGGCTCGGGGGTGGCCTCACGCTTTGCTATGCGCTGGCCGGCTTGATGGCCGCATTGATCGCGGGCAATCGGTGCGAGCGGGCGCGCGAGGTCTCGCTCGAGGCGATACCGCTGCTGCGCCGCTCGGGCATCTTCCTCGCCCGCGGCGACATCTTTGCGTGGCTTCTCGCCCGCGAAGGCCAGCATGCCGGCGCCCTGCAGCTGGCAGGCGCCGCCGACGCGTTCTACCGCCGCAGCGAAGGCACGCGCAGTGCGGTGGAGCAGCGCATCCGCGCGGACGTCGAAGCGCTGGCCGCGGGCCATGCCCCAGCAGGCCCCATCGGCATCCAGGCCTGGCTTGCGGAAGGTGCCGCCATGTCCGAGGAAGACCTGGCGCGCCTGCTCGTGTGAGGCCACGAAATGGCCGCTTGGAATCTAGCCAGTTTTGAGGATGCGCCGCATCCATCAAAACGGATCATGTCGGGTTCAAAAACCAGGAAGGGGAACTGAATGCGCAATCCACCGCTCGCCGAGTTCGCTGTCTCGCTCGCTCAGCGCGGGCAGGTCAGCCGGGGCCTGAACCTCTCGCTGGAGCTCAAGAGCCCGTTGATGATGCCGGCCTTGATGCTGGCCATCCAGGCGGTGCAAAAGCGCACCTTCGAGGCACTGCAGGAACTGCACTTCGTCCACTTCGCGCGCTTCCTGCCGACACGCGACAACCAGTTCCTGCTGGTCGTGACCGAGTTCGATGGCGACCTCGAGCCCTACGTGATGGACTTCGCGGCATCCATCAGCGATGTCTTCAGCGCCATCCTCATGTTCGTCAAGGACGCGCCGCCGCTGCCCGTGCATGCGCATCCGGACGAGTTCTGGGCGTTCATCCAGAAGAACAACAAGGTGCTGGGCGTCGACCCGTGGCCGGTGTATTCGTCCTATCCGCAGAAGACGGTGCTGGACATCAACGGGCCGCGAACCGACTTGCCGCCGCCGGTTGCCGATGCGAGGCCGCATGCCATTCGCCTGGACGACGTGCAGGGCAACATCCTGCGCGGCTACCGCGCCAAGGTGGCGCGCCACTTCGCATTGCGCATCCGCGACGCCAGGCACGCACGACTCTTTCTCGCGGCCACGCTCGAAGGCGACGACACAGTGGTGCCGCAGCTGACCAACGCGATCGACTGGGCCGGCGCCCGCCCCAAGTACTTCCTGAACATCGGCGTCACCGCCGCGGGCCTGTCGGCGTTGAAGGTGCCGGACGACGAGCTTGCGCTGTTCCCGGCCGCCTTCTTGCAAGGGCCAGCCGACGAGAACCGCGCGAGGCGCAATGGCGACATCGACGACAGCGCGCCGTCGCAATGGATTCTCGGGGCGCCGGGCTCGCATGAGCATGTCTTCGTGTCGCTCTATGCGGACAGCGCGGACGTGCTGGACGCCCGGACCCAGCAACTGCGCGCCATGTGGGGCACCGGCGGCATCGACGAGCTCTTCTCGCAAGACGCCCAGAGCATGGGCGAGGCGGTGCACTTCGGCTACCGCGACAGCATCGCCCAGCCGCGCATCGCCGGTGTCAGCGGCAGTTCGCCCGACATGCAGCCCGAGGTGGACGTGGGCGAGTTCCTGCTCGGCCGCGAGTTCAAGAACATCTTCGGCAATTCGTCGCTGGGCAAGCTGCCCGAATCGCTCGGGCAGAACGGCAGCTTCGCGGCCGTCCGCATCCTCGAACAGGACGTGGAAGGCTTCGAGCGCATGCTCGTCACCGAATCCGACAAATACGGCATCGACAAGGAAGAAGTGGCCGCGAAGATCATGGGCCGCTGGCGCAACGGCGACCCCTTGCCGCTGGTCCAATCCATGGCTGCCAACTACCCGGTGAATGGCGTCAGCGAAGCCGACATCAACAACTTCGACTACGCGCCCACGCAGGCGAATCCGCACGTCAGCAACGACTTCCACGGCAAGGCCTGCCCCGTCGGCGCCCACATGCGCCGCATGAACCCGCGCGCGGGCCTGGTGGCCGGCAAGCCCTACAGCCGCCGCATCATCCGCCGTGGCATGCCCTACACCGTGAGCCGCAACGGCGCCCCGGCGGAAAAAGGCCTGATGGGTGTGTTCATCTGCGCGAACCTCGAGCGGCAGTTCGAGTTCCTGATGAGCACCTGGGCCAACGGCGACATCGCCGCCAGCGGCATCCAGAACACGCAAGACCCGATCATCGGTGCGCAGACCATGAGCGGCATGTTCATCGCGCCGGTGGAAGGCGACGCGCCGCGCGTCTTCAACCTGAAGCGACTGGTCAACACCCGCGGCAGCCTCTACATCTTCATGCCGGGCTTCGCGGCGCTGCGCCGGTTGGCCGGGCTCGATGCCGAGGGCCTGGACGACAACGAGCAGCTCGCCGCACCGCCATCGGTGCAGCCTGGTGCAGCCCTGCCCGACACCTTGACCGGCTTCGACCCCGACACGTTCGACCCGAAGGACCCGGCGTTCCTCTGCAACCCCTACCCGTACTACGCGCAGTTCCGCCAATGCGCCCCGGTCCACCACATCCGCCGCCATGACGCCTACTGGGTGTTCAGCCACGACCTGGTCACCCAGGTGTGCAACGACACCGCCACCTTCCTCAAGGAGCCGGCGGGCAGCAAGGACGAACGCGGCCTGTTCTTCATGGACCCGCCGCGGCACACCACCGTTCGCCCGATGCTCGATGCGCTCTTCGCCAAGGCCATTGCCAGCGCGAGCGTCAACGCCGCCATGGAGTCTGACTTGGCCCTGAAGGACATGCTCGCTGGCGGCACCGAGGCCGACATCGTGTCGGCCTACGCCAAGCGCGTGCCGCGCAACGTCTTCATGACCCTGTTCGGCGTGCCTGCGGCCAAGGCGCTGGATGTGGATCACTGGGCGGACACCATGCTTCGCTACGTCGACCGCACCCTGCCGGTACTGCAACGATTGAAGGCGCTGCGAGCGATGACGGAAATCGACTGGTACCTGTCCACGCTGATGTCCGGCTGCCCCATGGGCGCGCCGGGTCTCATGTGCCTCATGACCCGCGACGGCCAGGCGCAAGGCATGACGCGTGGCGAAGTGAAGCTCACGGGCCGAGACTTCACGCTCGGCGGCTACCTGTCCACGCAGTTCCTCATCGCCACCGGGCTGTACAACCTGCTGCGCGACGGCGCAGCGCCAATGAAGGCACTGCAGGCCAACATGGCGTTGCTGCCCAACGCCATCGCCGAGATGCTTCGCTTCGATGCGCCCTTCCAGATGGCTGACCGCTTCGCAGCGACGGACACCGTGCTGGGCGGCGTGCCCATCAAGAAGGACTCGCGCGTGGTCGTCGTGTATGGCTCGGCAAACCGTGACGAGAAGGTGTTCGCCAATGCCGACGTGTTCGACATCACTCGGGCGCCTTCCGCGCAGAGCTACGGCCTCGGCCACGGCATCCACACCTGCATCGGCGCGCCGCTCGTGGCGAAGGTGATGCCCATCGCATTGAAGGAAATCATCACCCGCCTCCCCAGGCTTCGGTTGACGTCCGACGTTCCGCAGTGGCTGACGGACCCGTACTTCCGGTCCTTCGACTCGCTGCGGATGGCCTTCGACTGAGAGCCATCGCCACTGAACGCGCTCACCACTGCCGCAGCCGGATCCTCAGCTTCGCCACGATCTCCGACGACATGCGCGACACGCGCGATTCGCTCACGCCCAGCACATCACCGATGTCCTTCAGCGGCAGGCCGTGCTTGTAGATGGCCTCCATCACATAGCGTTCGGCCTCTTCCAGCGCATCGAAGGCGGCGTTCAGCGCGGCATGGCGCTGTCGCTGCTGCAGCGTGCGCAGCGGGTCCGCGTGTTCGTCGATGACGTGCTCGCTCGATGAGCTGGCCCAGATGGCCGAATCGTCCTCGTGGTTCTCGAGCTCTTCGTCGCCCGTGCGCGTGTCGGCGGCGCCGGCATCGATCATCACGTCGTGGAACTGGTCCAGCGTCCAGTCAAGCTCGTTGGCCACTTCCTTGGCACGCGGCGGCCGGCCCAGCCGATGCTCCAGCCGCTGCACCGCGGCGCGCACCTCTCGCAGTCGCCCACGCGCGTCGCGCGACAAGGTGTCCATTTCGCGCAGGGCATCGAGCATCGATCCCTCGATGCGGCGCGCCGCGTAGGTCTCGAAGCTCGATCCGCGCCCTTCCTCGAAGCGTGACAGCGCCTGGTTCAGGCCCAGCAACCCGGCCTGCTCCAGTTCGTCCATGCCGACGTTGGGCGGCAGCCGCTGGCGGATGCGATGCGCGATCTGCTTTACCAGCGGCCGGTGCATCTGCAGATCGGCACTGCGCTGGCAGGAACGCGAAGAAGCGCTCGTGGTGTCCATTCAATCCCTGACTCGAAGAGTCTCGGCCCCACGGCCAGCATTCTCCTGAGCGATGTGCAGGTCAAGCGTAGGTCTGCGAGCAGTGCGGGATTGCGCTCGATGATGGTGCGCGGCGTCTTGGGTTCGAGACCTTGGGGCCCGGTGTCGGTCAATGCGCCTCGTGCCGGTCGTGCGCGCCCACGATGCGGTCCAGCGGCTTGCTCATGACGTAGAGAATGAGCCCTGCCACCACGCCGACGGCGGTGAGCATCACGAAGAACTGCTGGTACGACATCTTCTCGTAGAAGGTGCCGAGGTAGCCCGTCATGTAGTTGCCGATGAAGCTCGCGAGGAACCACACGCCCATCATCATCGACACGATGCGCGCCGGGGCCACCTTGGTGACGAAGGACAGGCCGATCGGCGACAGGTACAGCTCGCCGAGCGTGTAGATGGCGGTGGCCAGCACCAGCCACAACACACTGCGCTGCGCGGTCGGCTCCATGCCGATGGACGCGACGATCATCACGATGAAGCCCGCCCCCAGCAGCACGCAGCCCAGCGCCATCTTGACGAGGCTGGACGGCTCGCGGCCGCGATCGGCCTGCCAGGCCCAGAACATGTTCAGCGGCGGCACGAACAGCCAGATCATGAACGGGTTGAATGACTGGTACCAGGTGGACGGGATGGTGAAGCCGAAGATGCTGGGCCACTGCGTGTTCTGGTCGGCCCACAGTTGCAGCGTGTTGCCCTGCTGTTCATACACCGCCCAGAACGCGGCGATGACGAGGCAGGCGGCGGAAATCGCGACGACGCGGCCTCGCTCATCGCGCGGCAGGCGGACCATCCACCAGATGCCCGACGCCAGCACCAGCACGGCCAGCGTGATGGGCACGGCCGGCGGCAGCGTGATGAGCCACAGCAGCGCCACGATGCCCAGCGGAATGCCCACGATGAAGGCCGCG
This sequence comes from uncultured Comamonadaceae bacterium, assembly GCA_966211955.1. Taxonomy (GTDB): domain Bacteria; phylum Pseudomonadota; class Gammaproteobacteria; order Burkholderiales; family Burkholderiaceae_C; genus Albitalea. The sequence goes on from CBIHOF010000013.1 coordinate 159,376, forward strand.
ACGCCTGCGATCGGCGTGGTCGTCGAGCGCGTGGGCAACGGCTCCTCAGGCAGCTTGTCCATGTTGAGCACGTACAGCACGATGCCGATGACCATGCCCACGCCCGCGGCGCCGAAGCCGTAGTGCCAGCCCACCACCTGCCCGAGCGTGCCGCAGATCAGCGGCGCGATGAAGGCCCCGAGGTTGATGCCCACGTAGAAGATGGAGAACGCACGGTCACGCCGCGGATCGCCCGGTGCGTACAGGCCGCCGACCTGCGTCGAGATGTTGGGCTTGAAGCAGCCGTTGCCGAGGATGAGGAACATCAGCGCGACGAAGAAGAGGCTTTCCACCGCCATGAGGAAGTGCCCGATGGCCATCAGCACGCCGCCCACGATGACCGAGCGGCGCCTGCCGAGCAGCCTGTCGGCCAGCAGCCCGCCGACGAAGGGCGTGAAGTAGACGAAGCCGGTGTACAGGCCGTACACCTGCGACGACAAGGCCTGCGTGCTCATCGGCCCGAAGGCCGCTTCAAGGGAGTGCTTGAGCGCGTTGAAGCCCAGCACTTCGGCACCGACGTCCGGCCGGATGAACAGGTGGTTGACCATGTACAGCACAAGCAGCGAGCGCATGCCGTAGTAGCTGACCCGCTCCCACATCTCGGTGAGGAAGAGGATGAAGAGGCCCCGGGGGTGGCCGATCCAGGTCTTCGCTTCTGTATTGGCGGGAAGATGGGCTGCGGCTGTTGAGCTGGACATGTGGGTCCTTTTTGACCGAGCCGCTATTGTTCGACGTCCCTGTTGCAGTCACAAGCGCTCACCTGGGGTCCGCGCGGGTTGTGCGGCCCCGCCCTTTCGACGACATTCCCGGCTTTCCCACCGTCCGGGAGCCGTGTCCGTGTCCACGATTTCACCCACCATCGACGCCGCGCCGCCCGAGCGCGGTGATCGCGCCGACCGTGCGTTCTTCGGCCATCCTGCCGGCCTCGGCTGGCTGGCCTTCTGCGAGCTGTGGGAGCGCTTCTCCTACTACGGCATGCAGGCGCTGATGGTGCTGTACCTCAGCAACTACCTCTTCCTGCCCGAGAACATCGGCCACGTCGCGGGCATCGATGCGCTGCGTGGCTTCATCGAACGCGCCACCGGGCCGCGCTCGCCCCAGCAGCTCGCCTCGGCCGTGTTCGGCTTGTATGCGGGCTTCGTGTACCTCACGCCGCTGTTCGGCGGGCTGCTGGCCGACCGCGTGCTCGGACGCACGAAGACAGTCGTGATCGGCGCGAGCCTGATGGCGCTCGGGCACTTCCTGATGGCCTTCGAGGCGAGCTTCATTGCAGCCGTGGTCTGCCTGCTGCTGGGCGTGGGCTGCTTCAAGGGCAACATCGCCGCGCAAGTCGGCGACCTTTACGCGCCCGGCGACAAGCGCCGCGCGAGCGCCTTCCAGATCTTCATGCTCGCGGTGCAGATCGCCGTGATCCTCGCGCCCATCGTGTGCGGCACGCTGGGCGAGAAGGTGGCCTGGCACTGGGGCTTCGGTGCCGCGGGCGTGGGCATGGTGATCGGCCTGTTCGTGTACCTGGCCGGCCGGCGATGGCTGCCGCCCGAGACACCGCCACGCGGCCGTAGCGTCGTGGCTGGCAGCTCCGAGCCGGCCGCCGAGCGTGCGCGCATGAGCGGCGCCGAGAAGGCGCGGCTCGGCCTGCTGATCGCGCTCATCCCCGTGCTCATGCTCACCATCGTCGGCAACCAGCAGTTCCAGAACGCCTACCCGTTGTGGTCGCAAAAGTACATGGACCTCGTGCTCTTCGGCTGGCAGGTGCCGGTGACGTGGCTGCAGGCGGTCGATGCCATCGTGAGCACGGTCACCATGGTCGGCTCCATCGCCTTCTGGAAGTGGTGGTCCAACCGCAGGCGCGAGCCCGACGAGCTGATGAAGATGGCGCTCGGCTCCATCGTCGCCGCAGGCGGGCCGGCCATGATCGTCATCGCCGCGGGCATGGTCGAAGGCACGCAGGAGAAGGTCAGCTTCGCGTGGACGCTCGGCTACACCATCGTCAACGACATCGGCTTCGCCAACATCCTGCCGGTGGGCCTGGCGCTGTACTCGCGCGCTTCACCCAGGCGATTGGAGGGCCTGGTGATCGGGATGTATTACCTGCACCTGTTCATCGGCAACACCTTCGTCGGCTGGCTCGCGGGCTTTCTCGAGACCATGCCCGGTCGCGAGTTCTGGGGCCTGCATGCGGCGCTGGTGGCAGGCGCTGGCGTGTTGCTGCTGATGGTGCGGATGCTGTTCGGCAAGCTGCTGTTGCCTGAAGACAGCGTGCAGCGCGAACGCGTCGCCGCACCCGGAGCCACTCAGCCTGCCCATTGACGAGTCGCCCCGGGGCCAGGTCCAGCCCGGCCTGTCGTCACTCACCCGATCACGGCCGGGCGCACGTCGAAGTCCCGCAGCATCACCGGCTCGCGCGAGCCGCCGGCCACGCGGCGGCGCACGGCCGCGTCGATCTCGGTTGCGTTCTGCAGGTAAGTGGCGAGCGCTTCGTCGTTGCCACTGTCGGGCTTGTAGCGGTAGTGCAGCGTCTGGCGAGATATGGTCGCGCCGACGAAGGCACCTTCGACCTCGACCCAGAATCGAACGCTTGCGGATTCTTCGTGGAAGAACGCGGGTGGCAATGACATGATGGTTTCTCCTCGAATTGCAGCCATCATGCTCCTCTTGCGGCCGCCGGTCGGCATTCGATGCGTCCATCGACGACACGCAATCTCCTTCGCGCCGACACAGGTACAAAGCTGACCGGGTCCGGGTGTTAAGGTCGGCTGCAACCGGAGAAGTCCATGAAGACCCAACAACGCTCACCGCCCACCACGCCGCATGCAATGCGACATTCCCTGCCCACGCTCTCGCAGCGCGAGCAACTTCGCCTCGGGCTTCTCGCCGCGGTCGACTCGCTTTCTCGCCGTCGCGCGGATCTCGTGTCCGAAAAAGTGATCGAAGACTACGTGGCGCTGCGCTGGCTCGAATGGAACGGCGGCGGCTTGCGCCTGACGGCCACGGGCACGACACTTTGCGACGAGATGCGCGCTGACATGAGCTGACGCGCCGACCCAGGCACAAGCCGCAGCGCAGGCCAACCAACGGCCCACCGGGCATGCACCCCATGCGACTTGCAAGATTCATCAGCGCCAACCTCGACCCGCTTCTGATCGGATGGGTGGATTTCGCCCGCAGCCAGATGCCGGCTGCGGGCGACATGCACGAGGCCGACTTGCTGGACCACGGCAAGCTCATCCTCGAGGAGATTGCCGCCAACATGGGCCTTCCGCAGGACGACGATGAGCGGCAAGCGAAGTCCGAAGGCAACAGCACGGAGGCGTCTCGCTCGGCAGACGTGCCTTCGCGCAGCCACGCGCGCCAGCGCGAACGGCAAGGCTTTGAGGTCAGCCAGATGGTGGCCGAGTACCGCGCGTTGCGGGCCACCGTCTTGCGGCTGTGGAGTGCGGACAGCACCGACGAACATGAACAGGATCTCGAGGACGTGATCCGATTCAACGAGGCCGTGGACCAGGCCATCGCCGAGTCGCTCAAGGCTTTTGTCGCCGAGGTGGACAAGACGCGCGATCTTTTTCTCGGCATGCTCGGGCATGATTTGCGCGGGCCTCTGAGCACCATCGCGGCATGCGCCCACCTCGACGCTCGCTCCCGGCCGGGCAACTCGCCGCAGTCTGCCGTCGTGCTGCGCAGCGTGGCGCAGATGCGTGCACTGCTGGACGACCTGCTCGAATACACCCGCCATCGCCTGGGTGCCGGCCTGGCCATCGACCCGACCAACCTGCAGCTCGAGGATTTCACCCGACATATCCTCGACGAGATTGCCGCGATCAGCTCCGGCCACGCGCTCGAACTCGAGGCCGCGGGCGCGATGGACGGCGAATGGGACGCGCGCAGGCTTCACCAGGCCGTGTCCAACCTCGTGTTCAACGCATTGAAATACGGCTCGCCCGGGTCGCCCGTCGTCATCAAGCTGGATGGCACACGCCCGGATGAAGTGCGGCTCACGGTGACCAACCGCGGGCGCCCGATCCCGCCGCAACTGCTGCCCAAGTTGTTCGACCCGCTCGTGCGTGCGGACAGCGAGGGAGCGTCCACGGAATCCGAGGTGGCGGGCGCCAACCTCGGGCTCGGCTTGTACGTGGTGCGCGAAATCGCGACCGCGCACGGCGGCTCCATCGCCGTGACCTCGGACGATGCCGCCACGCGGTTCGAGCTGCGCCTTCCACGAGCCTGCCGTCGCACGGCGCTGCGAACAAAATGAACGCGCGGTGCGCGCAGTCACCGGCAACTGATCAGGCGCCGAACACCTTCGCCAGCTCGAACGGGGTCGTCACCTCGAGTTGATCGAAGCGGCAGTCCTCGGCTGGCTTGTCGGGCCGCCAACGCATGAACGTCGTCGCGTGGCGAAAGCGCCGGCCTTGCAGGTGGTCGTAGCGCACCTCGCAGACACGCTCGGGCCGCAAGGCTTGCCAGCTCAAGTCCTTGCCGCCGCTCCAGCGGCTTTGCGCACCGGGCATGCGGTGTTCGTCGCCCACGGATGCGTTGCCCCAGTCGCGCCAGGGGTGCGATTCGAGGGCGTCCTTGCGCAGCGGGGCGAGCTCCTGCAGCAGTTCGCCGCGCATTGCCATCGTGAACGACGAAGTCACGCCCACGTGCTGCAACACACCGGCGTCGTCGTACAGGCCCAGCAGCAGCGAGCCCACGGCATCGGTGCGGTCCTTGTACCAGCGGAAACCTGCCACCACGCAATCGGCGCTGCGCACGTGCTTGATCTTGAGCATCGCCCGCTTGCCCGGCTGGTACACGGCGGATTCGAGCTTCGCAATCACGCCGTCGAGGCCCGCACCTTCGAACTCGGCCAGCCATCGTTCGGCTTCGACGCGCTCACGCGTCACAGGCGTGAGGTGCAGCGGCGGCTTGGCGCTCTTGAGCAGCCGCTCGAGCCGCGTTCGGCGTTCGGCCTGCGGCAGCTGCATCGTCGGTTTGCCACCGGCAGCCAGGAGGTCGAAGGCGACGAAGCGTGCCGGCGTTTCCTTGGCGAGCCGCGTGATGCGCGACGCTGCCGGGTGGATGCGCTGCTGCAGCGCATCGAAGTCCAATCCGCGCCGCGAGGCAATCACGATCTCACCGTCGAGCACGCAGCCCTTGGGCAGCGCATCGTGCAGGGCCTCCTCCAGCTCCGGGAAGTAGCGGTTCAGCGGCTTGAGGTCGCGGCTCTGGATCAGCGTCTGGTTGGCTGTTCGAAACACGAGCGCACGAAAGCCGTCCCACTTCGGCTCAAACAGAAAGCCCGGCTCCTCAGGCAGCGCGGCGGCGACTTTCGCGAGCATCGGCTCGATGGGCGACGAGGGAAAGGCGGTGGAAGGCATGGAATTCGGCAACGTCTGGACAGTCCGCGGAATATGCCCCAAGCGCGCGAGTCTTGCTCGCCCGAGCCCGGCCTGAACGCCCCACCTTTCAAGCAGCGGGCCAGCGCCGCGTGACCGTTCGGTCGAAGAAATCGACAGTTCATGGACAAGCCCACCCCTTCGCCCCCTCCGCCGCTTGGCGGTGAGCCCCCCTGCGCTCTACAGTCTGATCGCACCTACCAATGCGCAGCACCGCCCGCCATGTCTTCGTCAACCACCCACGTCGCCATCCACCTGCCAGACAGACTGAAGGGCGCGGTGCCGGTGATCGTCGGCTCTGCCGCCTTCTGGGCACTCGCGTCAACTCTGCTGTTCTTCCTCGTTCCTGGGCTCGAGACTTACCCGCGCCTGCTCGTCTTTCACGAATGCGTCGGGCTGACCATGGTGGCTTGCGTGCTCTGGCTGCGGCGCACGCAGCGCTTCGTCGGCTTCAGCCCCACGATGCGCTGGGTGCTCATCGGCCTCGTCGCGATTCCCACGGGCTACTTCGTGGGGCACCAGATCGCGTTCCTCGTGCTGGGCGAGCCGATGCGCATGGTGGGTCACCAGCAAATCAGCCTGATCCCGATCCTCTTTACCGTGCTGGTGGGCGGCGCCGGCCTGCACTACTTCGCGACCCGGGAGACGCTTGCGAAGGAAGCTGCTGCGCGATCCGAGGCGCAGCGCCTCGCCGTCGAGGCCCAGCTTCGGCTGCTGCGCGCGCAGCTTGATCCGCACATGCTTTTCAATTCGCTGGCCAATGTGCGTTCACTGGTCCGGGAGGACGTCGATCGTGCCGAGTTGATGATTGATCAGCTCATCGTGTACCTGCGCAGCGCGCTGGCCGCCTCGCAGACCGAATCGGTGGCGCTCAGCCGGGAATTCGCGCAGCTGCGCGCCTACCTCGACATCATGGCGCTGCGCATGGGGCCACGCCTGAGCTATCGGCTGGACCTGCCCGCCGCGCTGGAGCGCACCCAGGTGCCGCCCATGCTGCTGCAGCCGCTGGTGGAAAACGCGATCAAGCACGGCCTGGAGCCCAAGGTCGGCCGCGGCAGCATCGAGGTGGTGGCGCGCGCCATGCCCGCGGGCATCGAGATACGCGTGAGCGACAGCGGCTTGGGACTGCCCGCCGACGAGCTCGACGACGAAGACCCCGCGGGGCGCCCGGCCAACACCAGCTATGGCCTGCAGCATGTGCGGGACCGCCTGCGCGTGCTCTATGGCCCCGCGGCCCGCCTCAGCCTCGAACGTCGTGAACCCTCCGGCGTCTGCGCCGTGGTGTTCATCCCCAGTTGATTAGTCGCATGCGGTGAGCGCGCCCCCGCATGACCGAGCCCCTTCGCCGCACGCCGAGGAGACCTGCATGACCCCGAGCCGCCCACCGACTGCCGTCATCGCCGAGGACGAACCCGTTCTCGCGCGCACGCTGGCCCGCCTGCTGGAGCAAGTCTGGCCCGAGCTTCGGATCGTCGGCGTTGCCGACGACGGCCTGCGGGCCACGGAGCTGGCGCTGGAGTCGCTGCCCGATGTGATGTTCCTCGACATCAAGATGCCTGGCCGCACGGGGATCGAGGTGGCCGAGGTCGTCGCTGACGATTGGCCCGACGAGCGGGCCGAGCCGCTGTTCGTGTTCATCACCGCCTACGACAACTTCGCCATCCCCGCGTTCGAGCGTGCGGCGGTCGACTACCTGCTCAAGCCCGCCACGGCCGAGCGCCTGCAGCAAAGCGTTTCTCGGCTGAAGGCGAGACTGGCAGAGCGTGCGGCGTCACCCCAGGCGGGCGACATGGCGGCGCTGATGCAGCGGATGCAATCCATCGCCGCGCCCGTCGGTGACATGCGCGAAGGCAATGCACCCGAAGCAGATTCGCGCGAGCGCATCAAGGTCATCCGTGCTGGCGTGGGCAACACCGTGAAGATGATCCCGGTTGCCGATGTTGTGTGCTTCGAGGCGACCGAGAAGTACGTGAACGTCGTGACGCCGGCCGGCGAGGCGCTGGTGCGCATGAGTCTGCGCGAGCTGATGTCGCGCATCGATTCGACCGATTTCATCCAGGTGCATCGCAGCGTGATGGTCAATTCGAACGCCATCGTCAGCGCGACGCGCGACGAGAACGGGCACTACAGCCTGAGCGTGCGCGGGCTGCAAAGGCCGTTGAAGGTCAGCCGCGCATTCGGCCACCTGTTTCGCCCGATGTAGGAGGGCCCGCGCTCAGAAGCGCACTTCAAGCTGCGTGCGCCAGCCGAGGTTGTCGTCGGTATCCAGCGTCGGTAGACCGCCGTTCAGTGCCGGGTCGATGGCGCGCCCCTGGAACCGCCGCGGCACGACCAGCGACAGCTTGGCCCGGTCATGCGCCATGGTGCCCGACAGCTTGAACCGCATGAGGTTGCCCTGGCTCGTGATGAGCGAATCGCCGCCGACCGACCAGCGGTCATCGAGCGGCGCGGTCAGCGCGATCGAGGCGGCGTTCAGCACTTGCGGTTGCACGACATCGTTGACCAGTTGCGAAGCAAGCTTGGCCTGCACGTGCAGGATGCCGGCGGACTGCTCGGTCTGCAGCTCCACGCCCTGGAAGCGCTGCACACGCAGCCCGCTCACCGGTGGCGACACCTGCCGAAGCGCCCCATCGGTCAGCCGCAAGGTCCAGTCGCTCACCGGTTGCCACGCGAGCGAGAGGCGTTGGTGGAATGCCGCGCCACCCGGCACGTCGATCAACCGCGCACCCGCCGTGAGCGACACCTGCGACGACCAGCGCCAGCTGTCTTGCATGAAGAGGGATGGCCGCTGGTCATCAAACGGCTGCCAGGCCTGAACGGCATCGGGCAGCGCCGGCGAAAAGCTCAAGGCGGCGCCAGCCTGCAGCTCGTGCGCATCCAGCCGTTGGGTGACGAAGCGCAGGTCCATTCCGGCTCGCGCGCCCGCATCGGTGCCCAGCGCCGGGTCGGCATGAAGGCGCAGCGTCCAGCGGCTCCAAGGGTCGATCCGATCCCCGAAGCTTGCTTCTGGCTTGATGCCTTCGTCTTGCAGGCGCGGATGCGCGACAAGGCCCGTTTGAGCGTGCGCGGCAGCGGCACTTGCGATCAACAAGGTGGCTGCGAGGCGGCGCACGGCGCACGACGGAGGAAGAAGACAGATCACGAGAACGTGGATGACGGTTGGTGACACACGCGCGCGAGCGCAATGGATGGCAAGCTTAGCCGCCGTGCCGTGAACTGCGTGCGAAGCCGTTGTGAAGAACACACGCGCTTGGCCGGTTGCTTGTTGCCTGGATGACTTTTCGCAGGGCTACAAACGGTTTCTCATTCGACGCACGACCTCCCGATTTTGGGGGTGGCCCCAAGTCGGTGCTACTGCGTATCCTCCGCCCGCACCACAAAAGACACGGCCAGGGAGGACCGATTGAGACTCGACTTCGAGAAGCTGCTCGACCAGCATGGCCGCATGCTGCAGGTGGAAACAGCGCTGCCGAGCTTGGCGCTGATTCCTGAGCGGCTGGTGATGCGCGAGGCGGTGTCGCAGCCTTTCGAGCTGACGCTTGACGCGTTGTCCACGAGCGCGCATTTCGAGTTGAAGGGCTTGATCGGCGAGCAGATCAGCGTGCGCTTGCTGCAGCCCGGCGGTGACTATCGGCCGTGGCATGGGTACGTGGTGCAGGCCTCGCAGATGGGCAGCGATGGGGGCTTGGCGCGCTACCGGCTCGTGATGCGGCCGTGGCTCTCGTTGCTGGCGTATCGCACCGATTGCTTCGTGTACCAGGACAAGGACGCGCGGCAGATCATCGAAGAGGTGTTTCGTGATCATGAGCAGGCCAATGTGCGCTGGGAGGTGACGGAATCGCTTCGGCTGCGCAGCCTGTGCACGCAGTACCGCGAGAGCGACCTCGCTTTCGTGCAGCGGCTCTTGGCCGAAGAAGGCCTGAGCTATCACTTCGAGCACCTGGACGACGAGGCGGCGTCTGCTGCGGACGACCAACGCCAGGCCCGGCATGTGCTGGTGATCAGCGATCGGCTGGCGACGCGCCCTTCCCTCGGCGAGGCGCGGTTTGCGAGCCAGCACGCGAGTGCGAACCTGCTCGGGCAGCGCGATGCCGTGACCGCGTTCTCGTCGTCGCGGGACCTGAGTGCCAATGCCGTGACCGTCGGATCCTGGAACTACCGGCAACTGGCGGGCACCAGCGCGTCGGTGGACTCCGCCTTGTCGCTGGGTGAGCTGCCGCGGCTGGAGGTCTACGACGGCTCGGGGGCTTACCGCTACGGGAACGCCGAGCATGCGGATCGGGCCGCGTCCCTTGCATTGGCGGTGCTGGAGCTGGACGTCAAGCGCTTCGAGGGCCAGGGCAGCACGCGGCACTTCTCGGCCGGCTCTCGCTTCAGCCTCATCGACCACCCGCTGTACGGCGCCAACACCAG